>NZ_JABBPN010000049.1 GCF_012933385.1 Paenibacillus lemnae | reverse complement strand
GTGAATGGTGTGTGGTAACTTCATTCTACACGAATCGTTCCCATGGGCTATTTCTTTTTAGGTGTCGCACTTCATATTACAATCTGTCATTTTATAATAACAAAAAAATCATTGTACGAAGTCTTCATAAACTTCACAATGATCGATTGTAAAAAAATATGGTCGGGACGACACGATTTGAACATGCGACCCCCTGGTCCCAAACCAGGTGCTCTACCAAGCTGAGCTACGTCCCGATATATAGTTGGTTTCTAAGCGGACGACGGGAATCGAACCCGCGACCCTCGCCTTGGCAAGGCGATGCTCTACCGCTGAGCCACGTCCGCAAAGATGGTGCGGTCGAGAGGACTCGAACCTCCACGGGGGTTAGCCCACACGGACCTGAACCGTGCGCGTCTGCCAATTCCGCCACGACCGCATAACAAATATGAGCCATGAAGGACTCGAACCTTCGACACCCTGATTAAAAGTCAGGTGCTCTACCAACTGAGCTAATGGCTCTTAGCTTATATTATCATTAGATATTTATCGGATTCTCATCCGTGTAGCTTGCTTTGAATGGCGGAACTGACGGGATTCGAACCCGCGATCTCCTGCGTGACAGGCAGGCATGTTAGGCCTCTACACCACAGTTCCACATTGGTT
>NZ_JABBPN010000048.1 GCF_012933385.1 Paenibacillus lemnae | reverse complement strand
CTTCTTGGTCATATACATGACACAAGTCGTTTGAGAAGGATATTTCTAAAACGCAAATTCGTTTCGTTATCTAGTTTTCAAGGATCAAAGTTCCGGTTTTTCGACCGGAATATTATCTTATCAAGCCATTATATTCAGGTCAACCTGAATATTTTGGATATCAAGATCATAGATTATATGGTGGAGCCAAGGGGGATCGAACCCCTGACCTCCTGCGTGCAAGGCAGGCGCTCTCCCAGCTGAGCTATAGCCCCATATAGGATAGAAATATTAAGTTTGAAATGGTGGGCCCTAGTGGACTCGAACCACCGACCTCACCCTTATCAGGGGTGCGCTCTAACCAGCTGAGCTAAGGGCCCAAATCATGCGCTTGGCAGCGTCCTACTCTCCCGGGACCCTTCGGTCCAAGTACCATCGGCGCTGGAAGGCTTAACGGTCGTGTTCGGGATGGGTACGCGTGGAACCCTTCCGCTATCGCTACCAAACGCATATTTGTGAGAGTTGAACTCTCAAAACTGACCAACGAGTGAGTCGATTGGTGCTTTGCTTACGCAAAGCGAGTATCCGGCGACTTGCGCCGACCGAATGATATTTGAATGTCCTCGTTGCAGAGGACGATTCTCCATAGAAAGGAGGTGATCCAGCCGCACCTTCCGATA
>NZ_JABBPN010000047.1 GCF_012933385.1 Paenibacillus lemnae | reverse complement strand
ATCGGTCGAGGGCTTATCCTAAATATCCCACCAAAGTGAAGAAGCGCTTCGCAGCGGATTCCGAATACTTTGGCGGGGCCCGGAAGATTTATGGATCGGAAGGGATGCTACGGAGAAGATTTCTAAACACACACATTCGTTTCGTATCTAGTTTTCAGGTGATCAAACATCTGAAAGTATATTCCCTGATAGCTCAGTTGGTAGAGCACTCGACTGTTAATCGAGTTGTCACAGGTTCGAGTCCTGTTCGGGGAGCCATTTGGAGAGGTGTCCGAGTTGGTCGAAGGAGCACGATTGGAAATCGTGTAGGCGCCAAAAGCGTCTCGAGGGTTCGAATCCCTCTCTCTCCGCCATATTATATGGCCCGTTGGTCAAGGGGTTAAGACACCTCCCTTTCACGGAGGTAACAGGGGTTCGAATCCCCTACGGGTCACCACTTTCTTTACTACTTGCGTAATTTTATGTATTCTGTTAAGATAAAATTCGGTTTTGTTTTGGAGGCTTAGCTCAGCTGGGAGAGCATCTGCCTTACAAGCAGAGGGTCGGGGGTTCGATCCCCTCAGCCTCCACCATATAATACAATACTGACGCGGGGTGGAGCAGCTCGGTAGCTCGTCGGGCTCATAACCCGAAGGCCGCAGGTTCAAATCCTGCCCCCGCAACCAATGTGGAA
>NZ_JABBPN010000046.1 GCF_012933385.1 Paenibacillus lemnae | reverse complement strand
GTCAATCCGCTCCTATTAACGTAATACAAGCAGTATTGACTATTTTTCTATGATTCAGACTTTAAGCCACAAGGTATAGCGACGAAGCAGATTTATTTTTAACAGCACGTAAAGAAAGAAAGGATAAGAATTCAAACGAATTTAGATTTTATCAGGAAGTAATTAGCCTACTTACTGAATACTATTACAAGGTAGAAGATGCTAGATATAAAGATGAATATTTGATTGAGCAAGGATATGAATTGGCAATTGAAGGATTAGAGCTTGTAAATATCAACGGAAAGAACTTGACTAATTCTCCATATTTAGAGTCCGTAAATCCAGAATACAGGTCTAAAATTCTTGATTTGATTTCCCAATCAAGTGCTGATTTAAGATATTATCAGAATGATTTTGATGGAGACGATGAATATCCAAGTAAAGATATTATAGAGTCAATCATTTCAATTTATAGAGAAGCAGATATAAAAATAAAGCTCAGCAAATAAATTGATTGTATTTCAACGATGTCTGGTACCTCACATAACAATGTATCCACGCTACGGGCCTAGCGGCCCTTGGTCTGCCCGCGGCATTTCCAAGAGGAAGTTACAGGCAGACAACCCTGCGAACCTAAGTCCTAGCGGACCCAGTCGCTACGCTCCTTTAAGGCTCTCGGGTTCGTGGATACAACAACGTTATATGAAACCACTGCCAAACCGAAGGAGTTATAAATCCATGAATAGTCGATTCAATGATACTGGAGAATCAATTTATAGTTT
>NZ_JABBPN010000045.1 GCF_012933385.1 Paenibacillus lemnae | reverse complement strand
TATCGGAAGGTGCGGCTGGATCACCTCCTTTCTATGGAGAATCGTCCTCTGCAACGAGGACATTCAAATATCATTCGGTCGGCGCAAGCCGCCGGATATAGCTTTGCGTAAGCAAAGCAACAACCAGGCTTTCGAAGTAGATACTTCGAAAAGCTTGTAACTTAACGTGATTCATTTGTTCAGTTTTGATGGAACTTGAGGGGCTATAGCTCAGCTGGGAGAGCGCCTGCCTTGCACGCAGGAGGTCAGGGGTTCGATCCCCCTTGGCTCCACCATTCAATTCCATCGGTTGATCCTTGAAAACTAGATAACGAAACGAATTTGCGTTTTAGAAATATCCTTCTCAAACGACTTGTGTCATGTATATGACCAAGAAGCAAGAAAAACGTAGCATGGTTAAGCTACTAAGAGCACACGGAGGATGCCTAGGCGCTAGGAGCCGAAGAAGGACGTGGCGAACAACGAAACTGCCTCGGGGAGCTGTAAGCAAGCTTTGATCCGGGGATGTCCGAATGGGGAAACCCGGCTGGTGTAATAGCCAGTCACTCATAACTGAATACATAGGTTATGCAGAGGCATACCAGGGGAACTGAAACATCTAAGTACCCTGAGGAAGAGAAAACAAGAGTGATTCCGTCAGTAGCGGCGAGCGAACGCGGAACAGCCTAAACCAGAGAGCTTGCTCTCTGGGGTTGTGGGACGTCTCATATGGAGTTACAAAGGAATCGAGTAGGCGAAGAGGTCTGGAAAGGCCCGCTAGAAGAGGTAAAAGCCCTGTAGCTGAAATTCTGTTCCCTCCGAGACGGATCCCGAGT
>NZ_JABBPN010000044.1 GCF_012933385.1 Paenibacillus lemnae | reverse complement strand
TCAAGCCATAGCTTCGGTGGTGTGTTTAGCCCCGTTACATTTTCGGCGCAGAGTCACTCGACCAGTGAGCTATTACGCACTCTTTAAATGGTGGCTGCTTCTAAGCCAACATCCTGGTTGTCTGTGCAACTCCACATCCTTTCCCACTTAACACACACTTGGGGACCTTAGCTGATGGTCTGGGCTGTTTCCCTTTTGACAATGGATCTTAGCACTCACTGTCTGACTCCCGGATAATCAGTCTATGGCATTCGGAGTTTGACTGAGCTTGGTAACCCTTGCGGGCCCCGCACCCAATCAGTGCTCTACCTCCACGACTGTTCATTTCCGAGGCTAGCCCTAAAGCTATTTCGGGGAGAACCAGCTATCTCCGAGTTCGATTGGAATTTCTCCGCTACCCCCACCTCATCCCCGCACTTTTCAACGTACGTGGGTTCGGGCCTCCAGTGCGTGTTACCGCACCTTCACCCTGGACAGGGGTAGATCACACGGTTTCGGGTCTACGTCCACAAACTAAAATCGCCCTATTCAGACTCGCTTTCGCTGCGGCTACGGCTTCTCACCTTAACCTTGCTTGGGAACGTAACTCGCCGGTTCATTCTACAAAAGGCACGCCATCACCCTCGCTTTCGCTGCGGCTACGGCTTCTCACCTTAACCTTGCTTGGGAACGTAACTCGCCGGTTCATTCTACAAAAGGCACGCCATCACCCTTAAGAATCGGGCTCTGACTTCTTGTAAGCACACGGTTTCAGGTTCTATTTCACTCCCCTCCCGGGGTGCTTTTCACCTTTCCCTCACGGTACTGCTTCACTATCGGTCGCTAGGGAGTATTTAGCCTTACCAGATGGTCCTGGCAGATTCATACGGGGTTTCACGTGCCCCGCACTACTCGGGATCCGTCTCGGAGAGAATGTACTTTCAGCTACAGGGCTTTTACCTCTTCTAGCGGGCCTTTCCAGACCTCTTCGCCTAATACATTCCTTTGTAACTCCATGTGAGACGTCCCACAACCCCGAAGAGCAAGCTCTTCGGTTTAGGCTGTTCCGCGTTCGCTCGCCGCTACTGACGGAATCACTCTTGTTTTCTCTTCCTCAGGGTACTTAGATGTTTCAGTTCCCCTGGTATGCCTCTGCATAACCTATGTATTCAGTTATGAGTGACTGGCTATTACACCAGCCGGGTTTCCCCATTCGGACATCCCCGGATCAAAGCTTGCTTACAGCTCCCCGAGGCAGTTTCGTTGTTCGCCACGTCCTTCTTCGGCTCCTAGCGCCTAGGCATCCTCCGTGTGCTCTTAGTAGCTTAACCAACTTGCTCCGGTTTGCGGCTATTCGCTCTGTTGCTCGCCTGTTTCTTGATTGGATTGAACCAAAGGTGGAAACAGACTCACAAAGGATCTCATATCCTCAAACCCTCGCGCGCTACGTTTTTCTTGCTTCTTGGTCATATACATGACACAAGTCGTTTGAGAAGGATATTTCTAAAACGCAAATTCGTTTCGTTATCTAGTTTTCAAGGATCAAGCGCAGATCTTCTCTGCGTGTGAGAGTTGAACTCTCAAAACTGACCAACGAGTGAGTCGGTTGTTGCTTTGCTTACGCAAAGCTATATCCGGCGGCTTGCGCCGACCGAATGATATTTTGAATGTCCTCGTTGCAGAGGACGATTCTCCATAGAAAGGAGGTGATCCAGCCGCACCTTCCGATACGGCTACCTTGTTACGACTT
>NZ_JABBPN010000043.1 GCF_012933385.1 Paenibacillus lemnae | reverse complement strand
GGACCGAATTCCGCAGTAACGATTATGCTGGCAAGTGACCTCGGCACTTTTCGCAGCAAAACTCAGCATTTTTCACTTGCAAAAAACAGATACGGGAACGTTATAAGAAATTGTCGCAAATCATTAAATATAAGGAGATGAGAACGATGAAGAGATATAAGAATACTTCAGGAAGGCAATTGATCTATGATTCGTACAATACATTGTTAAAGTCATGGAAAACTGATTTTGAAGAGAAAGATATAGAGACTTCATATGGACAAACTCATATCATTGTAGCTGGTGACCCTCAAAGGCCGCCACTATTACTTTTTCATGGTACTGCTGACAATTCAGCCATGATGTGGGTTTACAATATTAAGGAGTTGTCTAAGCAGTTCTATGTACTTGCAGTTGATGCCATCGGAGGTTCAGGGAAAAGTGAACCCAATGCAGATTATTATAAACAGTTTAACCAGATTATCTGGATCGACGAGATATTAGCTGGATTAGGTATTCAACAGACCAATATATGTGGAGTTTCTTACGGCGCATACTTATCTTACTTCTATACTCTAAAGAGACCGTCAAGAGTACATAAAATTGTGTGTTTGGCAGGAGGAATTCCTTCAAGTCAATTCGAGGTAATGTCAAGAATGTTGGCAGCCTTTTTACCTGAAGCATTGTTTCCCACAGAGAAAAATTGTAGAAAGTTGTTGAAGAAATTGAGCGGCCCATACTATTCAAGATTGGAAGTGAATGAAATATTGATGAAGCATTGGTACTATTTATTGAAATACTTCAATAATAGATCAATGATGCAACATAAAATTCAAATACATAAGGACTCAGAATTAACAATATTAAATGGCAAGGTAATGTTTCTGATTGGACAATATGACAGATTGTCCAATCATTCTAAAGCTATAAAGAGATTACAGGATAACAAGATAAATTATAAAATTATTAAGGATGCAGGTCATGCAATAAACCATGAGCAATCAGATATTATTAACAAAGAAATTATTGAGTTTTTATCATAAGAGATCATTAGAATATTCGACGAAGGCGACAACATCTTATAACATCATATCTACACCGCGTCGCTACGCTCCTTGGTCTGCCCGAGGGTTTTCGAGGAAGCGAATCAGGCAGACAACCCTGCAAGACTAAATGGCGAAGCCACCCAGTCGCTGCGCTCCTTTAAGTCTTTCGGGTTCGTAGATATAGTAACGTTATGTGAAATACCAGAATGAAATTGAATTATAATACAAAAAATTAAAAGTTCTAAAGAGGAGAAATTACTATGGATGTTGTAGGGACAATAAAAGATTTATGGCTCTTCGCTCTACTTCGTGGGTAGCATGCAGAATGTTAGTTTCATAACCCCTTTCGCCTTTAAGAGACTTTCAGATGTTGAGACAG
>NZ_JABBPN010000042.1 GCF_012933385.1 Paenibacillus lemnae | reverse complement strand
CGGACACATCCGCACCGACTAACCGCATCGCGGCCGGCACCTGACGGTGCCTTAAGTCGGTGGGACGTCGTGAATACAATAACGTTATCTACAAGATCTGCCCCAAAGTGACTTTTTGAAGGTTATACGTCCGCAACGTCCTGTTGCTTGAAGTAGAGAAGTGACGGGTTGATAAAGACGGGTTGAGTAAGTGAATCCAGGAAGTCAGCGTGGCAAGATTCAGCAAAGCAATACCCGATGAGTGAGTGAATCAAGGAAGCCAGCATGGCAAGATTCAGCAAAGCAATACCCGACGAGTAAGTGGATCAAGAAGCCAGCGTGGCAAGATTCAGTAAAGAAGAAATGGTTGAAAGATGTTTAATGCTGTGGGTCGACGTCCTGTCTTCATTCGAAGAAGTGGGGCAGATCCAGCAGATAACACCGTTTTCCAGCATCGCGACATGCGTCGCTCGGTCCGCCCGAGGAATTTCAAAGAGGGAAGACAGGCGGACACATCTGCAAGGCTAAGTGGCAGAGCCACCCGGCAATACTCTATGCTTCGCATATAGACTAAAGCATCTTAAGCCTTTCGACGTCTGGAACACATTAACGTTATACGAAAGGACCGAAGCAAGTGATATTTAATAAACCACTAGATCATTACGATTTTTTTATTCAATCCGAAAATACAAAATCGCATATTATTTTTTCATTTATAGACATTGAATTAGAACGATCTAAATCTATTAATTACTTAGTGAATGTAAAGGATGATCTGTTTGCAGGGCAGGTTGATATCTGGATTGACCATGAAGAATTCAATCACTTTATTGAAGGGATTTTAAAATCTGAAAATAGCGAAGTCGAACAGATCCGTTTAAAAGCAATGAGTCAAGAAGAATTAGAAGTGACATTTGTTAATCAAAGAATGGGGCACTACGAAATTGCCTATTTGATTAAGAAAATAAGATATTCACAAAACCGATTGATTGAAACCACATTGAAGGGATCCTTTGATTACGATAGTGAATTTTTAAACCTATTGAAAGAGAATTTAAAGAATATTCAAAAGCTCTTGTTATAAGCATTGGTAAGTAACTCAAGGTCCCTTCGTATAACAATATATTCTCGCTGCGGGGCTTACGCCCCTTGGTCGTCCGATGTATAATCATAGAAGGTAAATCGGACGACACACGAGCCGGCCTAAGATAAGAGCTATCTAAGGCCGGCTCGCGTCGTGAATACGGTAACGTTAAGTGAAATTCCCGTCATAAAAAACGTGGGAGGGGATATATTTGTTCGGTTATATGCCAGAATTCAAAGATCATTATTTTAATTTATTGAAATTCACTAATTATGATCTTCTAAATCGTAATGATTCATTGGACTTTGTGTACGAAAAGGACAACAAAGAATTAAGTTACATAAGAAATAAATATGAGTTAACTAAAGTTGCAGGGGATAATAGTGATATATCCATGGTATTAAATATAATGAGTTGGTTACATGAGAAAGTTAAACATGATAACGTAGCCCCACCGAAAATGTGTAATGCAATACATATATTAGATCTTGCTCAGGATAAACACATTAAGATGAACTGTTATGTGTTAGCCACTGTACTAAATGAAATGTTGTTATCATTAGGGTTCTACTCTCGTAGACTACATTGCCGCTCATATGATGCATACGACCTGGACAGTCATGTCGTAACCTCCGTTTTTCTTGAATCTATGAATAAGTGGATTTTTTTGGATCCATCTTGGAACGTATATGTAACCGATGATACAGGTAATTTACTTGGCTTACTAGAATTCCGAGAACGGCTTAAAAATAATCAACCCGTTTGGGTCAATGGAAATCCAGTGGAAACAGACTGGACAAAATTCTATATCGGTTACATGGCAAAGAATCTATTCTGGTTTGTAACTCCACAGATAAGCACTTTTAATTTTGAATAGTCGACAAACAATAAAAGCTATTATCTTTTACTTCCCGATTACTTTATACCATTAGAGCTCAATAACATGAAATCTGATGAAGGAACAAGTATAAGAATAACTACTACAAGTCCAAATGAATTTTGGAAGTCACCAATTAAAACAATTTAAGTTAGTATTTCAATGAAGCGGGAACATCACTTAACATTGTATCTACGCTGCGGGCCATTCGGCCGCTTGGTCTGCAAGATGTGATTCGGGAAGCGAATTCAGCAGACAACCCTGCGAGGCTAAGTCCGTCGGACCCGGCGCTTTCGCGCCTTAAGCCTCTCGGGTTCGTAGATACGTGTTTATTGCATACTAAGAATGCCGAGAATCGCAGCGTAAAAATGCTCAAGTAGATGCAAAAATAAAGAGGCACTTGTCAGCACCAC
>NZ_JABBPN010000041.1 GCF_012933385.1 Paenibacillus lemnae | reverse complement strand
CCTATTCAGCCGAGCATTTTGCTAGGGCAGGACTACTTCTTTTTGGTATGAGCCCTTATGGCAAGATGTCTAAGTCTGCTTCCAAGGGACTTTCGAAAGCCGTGAATCCATGTAACTGCTTTACTGCTGGGACCCAAGTGTTAACAGACGAAGGGGAGAAACCTATCGAGGAAATTGAGGTAGGGGATAAGGTTCTCGCTAAGTCTGAATATGATTCTAACGGTGAGTTAGCTTACAAGGAAGTAACAGCTTTATACCGCAACCAACGTGATGATATTATTAAGTTGCATGTTGGGGAGCAAATCATCGAGACGACAGACAACCATCCGTTTTGGGTTGAAGGTAAAGGGTGGATCTTCGCAGATGAACTTCGAGCAGGCGACAAACTCCAAAAGGCTGACGGAAGCAATCTAACGATTGACAAGGTAGAGTTTATTAAACTGGTTGAGCCTGTTACGGTCTATAACTTTACAGTTGCTGACTATCATACGTATTATGTAACAGATTTGGGGATTTGGGTGCATAATACGAATTGTCCATTTGGAAAGTATGAGGATGCACCATATCATGGAACTACAAATAATAGTGTGAAGAATAAAGCGCCGAATAATGGACAAAATGCATTAAATAATTCAATGTCTATTGGACCAAATACTGACCGAAGAATAGCTATTAGTAACGGTGAGTTCGTTGTTCTTGATAAAACAAGCGATGGGCTATACCATGGGCATGTTAGGTCTTGGAGTGAACTGACTCCAACAATGCAAGCTATTCTCAGGAAGGAAAGGCTTGTGGATAAGAAAGGTAGGATGAAATGAGTATTTATTGCTCCATTAAGTTGACCGAGGATACTCAATTTGACTTATATTCTGAGTATCCGTTAAAAAACAAACTTGATGAAATATCTGTAATCTTTAAAGAAAAGAACAATGAAGTGTGTATTTTTAGAGATACAATTCAAGAGGCTGTGACTACTATTTATAGGGGTCTATCTAAATGTGTAACAAATCAAATGACACTTAATTCAACTTTAGACATCGGTAGAGTGGGGGAAAAGTGGAATATTTGGACGAATGACTTATCGGATGAAGTAGACGAAGACGAGGAAGATGTATATCAACAATATTGGATTTGGTCTAGTAGAGATTTTCAAACCTGGGTTTATCAGAAAGGTGGTAAATCTTATGTCGAACTTAGTCCTAGTTACAGGTGGCACTATTTAGAACCAATAGAAAATGAGGTGGTCATAACTTTTGAAGAGTTTATGAAAGGGTACAAACCTATAGTCATTGAAATTACTTCGGAGAAATTAACAAAAGTTCTTGATTTATTAAAAAAAATTAAACATGACTTAGGGATTTCCTAGTCACTAAGACCTTGAGGCAAAGAAGCTCAAGGTCTTTCTTTTACCCCTCCAGTGCCGAATGAAGCGGGCGGCACGTCCTGAACGAACGTAACTCAATATCCTTCTAAATGCCTGTACGTACATGCAATGCTTGAATTTTATACCTAAATAACGGTATTCCTTTTCGTTGGATAGGTCCATTTTGGTCAGATACCACCAGGATTAACCAGTTTTTTGTTATGTTCGCTTTCTCGCGTTTTTTCAAAAATGAATCGCAACTGTAAAATACTTCATACTGATAGAGAGGGTGAATAGGAAGGCGCATCTTTAGGAAGGATAACACGACTATTCATAGTAAGGGCGGCAAACTTGTAGGTTATTTGATTCTGTCCGCAACTGAACTGACCTTGCAACTACCACCACAGACTACGGTGAGAAAATCACGACGACAACCGACGCCATTGGACGGGAAACAGAAATGAAGCGGGAGGATGGCAGTACGGGCAGTACCATTAGCCATGGAACAGCGTATGAAGTGAACGGCGATCCGTTTGCTGCCCAAACCACCGATGGAAAAGGAAGCGTGACAAGCTTTACCGCAAACGGACTGCACCGTCTGCAAAATGTGACCCAATCCGTTGATGAGCAGCAGCTTCAGACCACGTATCAATATAACAAGCTGGGCAGCCTGACATCCAAGGTATTTCCGGACCTCTCCAATATAGCCTATAGCTATGATGAACTGGGCCGCCGGTTATCCAAGCAGGACTCGGTGCTGGGCACGGAGATGTATACCTATGACGATAACCACAACATCACGGGAGGGACAACTCGAAACGCGAAGTCGGTCCTGAATCAGTTTGATGAACGAAATCGTCTTCAAGCCTGGAGCAGTGGAGACAAGAACGGCAGCTTTACGTATTATAAGAACGGTCTGCGTAAATCGATGACGGATGAAACCGGAACGACGCAGTATGTGTACCAGAACGACAATCTTTTGCAAAAGGTTACTTATCCGGATGGAAAGACGCTGGAGTACACCTATTATAAGAATGGCCTGCGCAAAACCATGAAGGATCCGTTCGGAGTCACTGCCACCTATATATACAACCAGGATAACCAGCTCAAAGAGGTGCGGACGGGCGGCAGCCTGGAAGCGGAATATATCTATCGGG
>NZ_JABBPN010000040.1 GCF_012933385.1 Paenibacillus lemnae | reverse complement strand
CTTGTCCGCCGGGCGCTGCTGCGCCGCCAGCGGCGGTCCGGGGCTGCGGCGGCTGCAGCAGCCCGAGGCGCGGCAGCCGCTGTGCGAGGCCGCGCTTGAAGGTGTTCACGGCAGCGAAGCCTGCCGTGAAGGCGCTGGCGCCGGGCGCGTGCACGAGGCGCCGGGCGAGGTCCAGCGAGCCCATCAAGGGGTACGATGGGCTCGAGCTCTGGACCATGGCCAGGCGCCCGCGCAGCAGCGCGCGGTCGATGCGCGGGCCCTGCACGTGCAGCATGGCGCCCATCGTCATGGCAGCCAGCATTTTATGCGTGGACTGCACGACTATATCGGCGCCGCAGGACAGCGCATGTGCCGGCAGATCTGGATGCAGCCCGTAGTGCGCACCGTGTGCTTCATCCACCAGCAGCGGAATGCCGTGTGCATGACAGATTTGTGCCATCCCGGTGAGGTCTGACCCCATGCCATAATAATTCGGCATCGTGACCAGCACGCCTTTCGCTTCCGGATGAGCTGCTAAAGCCACAGCTACCGTCTCAGGCGAAGGTGCTACAGCCAGCCCGCTGGTCGAATCCTGCTCCGATTCCATAAAAACTGCCTTCGCCCCGGAGAGCATCAAACCGTTCAGTACCGATTTATGCACATTCCGCTGCAGCAGCAGCAGATCCCCCTGCTGGCAGCACACCGTCAAGATCATCGCCAGATTACCTGAAGTACTTCCTCCCACCAGAAAAAAGCTCTCCTCGGCTCCAAAACAATCTGCTGCGAGCTGCTGTGCCTCCTGAATTACCCCTTCCGGATGATGCAGATCATCCATTCCGGTAATCTCCGTAACGTCCAGCGCCATCATCTCCCGAAACGGCTGTGCTGCAGCATCACCAGAATAGGCTTCCCCATTTTTGTGCCCAGGCACATGAAAAGATCGTTTGCGCTCATCCCGGTATTTCAGAAGCGCTTCCCACAGCGGCGCCTTTTCCTTACTATGAATCTCATGAGTTGCTCTATCGTCAAACATGGCTATATTCCTTCCAAGCCTTCGCGGCATAATCCTATTTTAACGTATAATACAACCTTCGCCTATGGTTCTGCTCCTTTTCTCTGCACAGTTCACAAAAAAAAGGCCTTCTCAGGCCTTTATTTGGAAACCGCAATCTGTTTCAACCGATGTATGAAAAAACGATATTTGGCGTCTTCCGCATTCGTATGCACAATTTCAGATTCACAATCTTCACACACAAACTGTGATACTATTGTGATCCCATCCTTCTTCGCTTGGCTGCATACAATACAGACATTTTCGGTCATTTCTTCCATCAGCCATCCCACCTTAATCCTTTTACTATTAGTATGACACCATTTCTAGCATATTAAACCTTTTCATAGTGTCGTCTTTTGTTCTATATTATGATATATGTGTATCTGCTGAATAGGTGTCTGTACGTCAAAGCTTCACAAAACATCTTTTTTATCCGATAAAACAGATACAGATACGTACATGTTCTTATGAATGCTCGCCAAAAGGAGGCCCGTGAGCGCGATGGCCGAACAATCTCTTAGCCAAGCGACTTTTTACCAGTACCGACTACTAAAAAAAATCAATCTCTCCCGCACAATGCTGAGTTTTTACCTCCTCCTGCCCTGTGCTGCTGTCGCTTCCGAGATGCTTCTCTTGTCCTGGGACAGCTTTTTCTTCTTTCTGCTGGCCTTCATGCTTGTCCTCTGGATTCATTTTGTTATCGGCCGGTCGGTCTTACATCTGTCAGGTTCCCATTATACTAAAAAATGGCGCTTCAGCCTCCAGACTCCCTGGGTTGGATATATGCCGGAGCAGTATGTTAATCGTCAAAGGTTTCGTCAAGTGCAGTGGCATACTTTATGGATCGGGACTGCGCTTCTTGGCGTAATGGCCTTTTGGTCACCTGTATCCTTTACCGTCTCCATATTCTTCTGGCATCTTTGGCTGATCGCTCCGCGTTATTTCTTTCTGCTGCGATTTGCCGGCCAACCGCAAGACGGCATGCTGCGATTCGGAAGTCAGGATGTTTCTTATTACTCACAATGATGTTACATACATAGAAAAAGAAGAAGACCTCCGTCCATATATGGATGAGGTCTTTTACTTTTTGCTTTCGAGGCCTTGTATATCTTTCTGTATAGTTGCAGGTATCGTAATTATTAAAGAATCGTCGTGTACGGATAGATGGACGATGTTTTTTCCTTTTTCAAAAATAAGGGATGAGCTGTTCTGCTTGTCTTTCTTCTCCTGCCAGCCCCAGGATCTAATCTCCTCTAAGTAAGGCTCAGGCAGACTGTCCTTCTCCTTCAAGCCAGGTAAAGTATAACGTACATAATCAAGATCTCCAGCGCCTTTTGCCTGTTCTGTCCGATTAGCCTCTTTAGGTACCGGAAAAGATTTAACATTCGCCGCCCCGTCAAACAATTCCCATGATGGTTTTTCCGATGCACCACATCCAGACCCAATCAGCAAAATCGCCCCTGCGCAGATCCCCCCTGCAAGACGAATCCTGCTGTTCCACATGAGATAACCTCCTTCCTAGCCAAAACTGCAGTTCCTCCACATCAGATCGTGTGTGTAGCATGTTGTGGATAGGCTGCAGCTCATAGACCGTATAACCTATGCATTGCATATTTCTGAATTTATATAATGACGTATTACCTGATTTGTACTAATTCCATTATACTGATTTAAAAACATATTCGGTAACAAAATCTTCATCAGTTTCCGACACTCAGTCCATACACATATCGAAAAAATAAAAACCACCGTCGATAACATCGACGATGGTCTTTCGCTTGGCGGCGTCCTACTCTCCCGGGACCCTTCGGTCCAAGTACCATCGGCGCTGGAAGGCTTAACGGTCGTGTTCGGGATGGGTACGCGTGGAACCCTTCCGCTATCGCCACCAAACATGATTTTTCGGAGCTTCGCTCCTTGAAATCGCTGCGAGAAAATATCAATCCATGATATCCACCACAGTTGCTTCAGATGTTTGATCACCTGAAAACTAGATACGAAACGAATGTGCGTGTTTAGAAATCTTCTCCGTAGCGTCCCTTCCGATCCTTAGATCTTCTGGGCCCCGCCAAAGTATTCGGAATCCGCTGCGAAGCGCTTCTTCACTTTGGTGGGATATTTAGGATAAGCCCTCGACCGATTAGTATT
>NZ_JABBPN010000003.1 GCF_012933385.1 Paenibacillus lemnae | reverse complement strand
GCCTCCCGTAGGAGTCTGGGCCGTGTCTCAGTCCCAGTGTGGCCGTTCACCCTCTCAGGTCGGCTACGCATCGTCGCCTTGGTGAGCCGTTACCTCACCAACTAGCTAATGCGCCGCAGGCCCATCCTCAAATGACAGATTGCTCCGCCTTTCATAATCCCCTCAGGTGAAGGAATCAATTATCCGGTATTAGCTACCGTTTCCGGTAGTTATCCCAGTCTTGAGGGCAGGTTGCCTACGTGTTACTCACCCGTCCGCCGCTAAGCATCAGGAGTGCAAGCACTCCGTCAGCTCCGCTCGACTTGCATGTATTAGGCACGCCGCCAGCGTTCGTCCTGAGCCAGGATCAAACTCTCCATATAGGATTTATCGAGCGAACACTTTCCCAAATGACTCCGAGAAAATATCCGACCGATGAGTTTAAAAGCTCATTTCAAAACTGACGAGATTATATAATCTCATGTTTGATCTTGCTAAAAGCAAGATCGGTTTAACTCACTCGTTGTTCAGTTTTCAAAGATCAACTTCTTTAATGTCGCCTCGCGTTCTCTCGCTTCAGCAACTTTTATATCTTATCATGTTCCATCTTCATTTGCAAGCTTTTTATTTCATAAGTTTTAATCCTTGCAAACTTTACGATCGATTATTGATAATACTGCTTATCTCGACCGGATTTATAATATATCACAGGCTTCCAACTTGTTTCAACACATAAAATATACCAATTCAAAAAGGCAGGCGATAGCCGCCTGCCTTTCCTGTCTATCTTTCTGCTTCTAGTTTTTAATCCATGGGTTTTTGCGCTGACGTACGCCGGAAGGCTTACTATTACGAGTAGGTTTCGATTTATTACGTCCCGCACTCTGTCTCGAAACTTTGGCTGTAGATTTAACCGCTTTTGATTCCTGTATGGATTGCTCTTCATCGTCAGCATTCACTTCCGGGCTGATCTGAAACTCAGGGAATGTACTTACTGATTGATTGAACTGGACGTTTTCATCCTGACGACCATGGCATCCACAGTTTTTTTGAGGATATACGCCAGCTTCTCCGCTTGATGCATACTGGCCGCTTGCATGAATCCCTGAAGACATTCCTGCCCCAGAACTCTGCATCATTGGCATCCCGTACGGTGACCAAGACTGAACAGGTTGTGAAGCAGTCCCCATCACCATACCTTGCTGTGGTGCGTACATTTGATGAAAGTGAGCCGGATTGGATTGGGTGATCGGTTGGTTTCCGAACTGCGGTCCATAAGGAACGGCCATCGGCATGATCCCATGACATCCGCAAGGGACAGGCTGCATGGCATCATATACCGGATATTGGCCAGTTCCTGCATAGACACCGTGGGAATATTCTCCCGAAGAGTGATGATCCGTCAGCCCAGGATAATATGATCCTGGTGAACTCTGAGCTTCCATTGGCAGCCCATAAGTATGCGGCATATGATTCATTTGCATGGAAGCCTGCCCTGGGCCCCATCCTTGATGATATGACAATGGTGAACTTTCATGACAGCCGCATGGTGCACCAGACATAGCAAACTGATGAGACATTTGTTCATACATTGGATGGACGTAATGATGCATAGGTGTAGCGTACAATTCCGGACACTCCGGGATCGGTTCACAGAACTGTGGATGCATCATTGGTTGTGTTTCAGTGCACGGCGGTTCCGCTACATAATGAACGATAGGCTCACATTCTTTTTCGATGACGATCGTTTTCTCAATCACTTCCGGTTTAGATGGCATCATAATAACTTCCGGGGTCACATTGATCTCAGGTTTTACTACAATCTCGGGAACCACAGTAATCTCAGGCGAAAATTCAATTTCCATTTCCTGTTCTTCCATTTTCGAAGCCTCGGGCATTTTCGGCGGGGTTGGGAGCACTGGAGCTGTCATCACTTCTTTAGGACCTGTATATGTTTTACTCCCCGGAGTCGTTTTGCCTGCTGCTCCCGTACTCGTTCCTGGGCTGGATGCCTCTGTTGTACCTGACGAGTTGGAGGAATTGGAAGAAGGAATGTTAACAACCTCCCCTACCAAAAGCGCATTGGGATTTTTAAGCTGAGGGTTAGCATCAATCATCTGCTTTAAAGATACTCCCCACGCTTTGGACAGCTTCCAGAGGGAGTCCCCCTGCTTGACTGTATGCTTGTGGATGATTGGAGCCGTCTCGCCGGGAACAGGTATTGGCTCTGTCGGGACCTTGATCTTGGCACCCACTTCAAGCTGATTGGGATCTACCAACTGAGGATTGGCGTCAATGATCTTTTCTAACGAAACGCCGTACTTTTTTGACAATTCATATAGGGTGTCGCCCTGTTTGACGATGTGTATCTTCACGCTGTTAAAACCTCCTACACTCTCTTCTAGGCCACCGTTAGGTTATCGCCCGCATTCGATACTACATCCTATGCAGAATATGGGCGATTGACATCTAAAAGACAAAAAAAATCCCTCCACCTAAAGCGAAGGGATTATATCAGAGGTTTTATTTGACCTGTGATTTCTCTTTTTCATAAGCAAACCCCGGATAAGAGCCCAGGATTCGAACCTGACAGCCAAGCGCCTCAATCTCTCCTACAGCGGCTGTCAACAGAACCGAATCTGCAGATTCCAGCACATCAATATAGAAGTAGTAGTTCCCCAGCTTCTTTTTCGTAGGCCTGGATTCAATGCGGGACAGATTCAGTCTGCGCCACGCAAAAGCGGACAGTACCTGGTGCAGCGCTCCAGGTACATCCTCCGGCAGTGTAACCAGTACGCTGGTTTTTGTATGCTCCGGCGTACGCGGCAGCGCCAGGGGTTCTCTGCCAATCAGTACAAACCTCGTGTAGTTATTGTCATGGTCTGTAATGGAAGAAGACAATATATCCAGCCCATGGGTGGTCGACCCCAAGGTTGTTCCTATAGCTGCCCAGCCTTTACCGGGATTGTCTTTGACAATCTTGACGCCCTCCGAGGTACTGCCTACGGGCTCCAATTCCGCCACTGGAACATACCGGGCGAGGAATTGCCGGCATTGAGCGGTGGCAACAGCGTGAGAGTATATCCGGGTAATTTTATCAAAGGCAAAGCTGCCGTCCGGCTTCAGAAATTCCGACCGATTTCCAATTAAATTCTGGATGGAGGGGTAGACCCATTCCACCTGCATCGGAACATCAATTTCATTCACCAGCCAATCCATATGAAGACTGACAGATCCTTCGATGGTATTCTCAATCGGGATGACACCATAATCACTGTTTCCATCCACCGTTGACATGAACACATCGGAAATCAACTTATGGTGTACAAGTTCAACCGTTTCTCCATTTAGCAGATACAGAAGCGCTTCATGGGATACCGATCCTGAAGGCAGCAGTGATATCCGTTTCATATTCTGACTTCACCTCTAATCATGTCCATAAGGGAGGTGCTCCGGTCATAGTCCAGGACACATACACCTTCTTGATCCGGGCTCAACAGCATCACCGATGCTGTAATCCCGTGCTGGCCCATCGTATCTAAAAGGTACGTTTTCAAATGTTCTGTCTGTTGTTCTCCCCGTTTCACAAAAGCAATGAGCGTAGGACCCGCTCCGCTTAATGCGATTCCAAGGGCTCCCCGATCAGGAGCTTCCTTCAGTATTTGCGTCATCCCTGGTACAAGCTCCGCCCGGTAAGGCTGATGAATCCGGTCGTTCATGGCCGAACGAATCAGATCCAGACGCCCTGTAGATAATGCGGCCGTCAGAAGAGAAGAACGGCTAATATTAAACACCGCATCCGATAAGGGAACTTGTGCAGGAAGAGCTCCTCTTGCTTTGGATGTGGAAAGCTGAAAATCAGGGATTAAAACAAGGGTTTCCAGTTCCGCAGGCGGGTCAATACGTACATAATCCGCATGTTTTCCGTCCCAGGCTGCAGCAATGAAGCCGCCAAACAAGGAAGCACCAACATTATCAGGGTGTTTCTCAAGGCCCGCAGCCATGTCGAACAGCTTGCTGGAAGGCAGTGGAGAACCGATCAGCGCATTAGCTGCTGCAAGAGCGCCGACTATAGCAGAAGCACTGCTACCAAGTCCACGTGTCAGAGGAATTTCCGAATACATACCAACATGCAGTTCCGGTACCGAAACGCCAGCCTCCTCGAACACCATCTGGGCCACCTTATAGATCAGATTCTCCTTATTCCGGGGAATCCCGTCCATCTCACTTCCATGCAGTTCAAAAACACTTTGGTCACTTTGACGCAGCTCGATCCAGGCGTACAGTGAGAGTGCCATGCCCAAGGTGTCAAAGCCGGGTCCCAAATTTGCTGTACTGGCCGGGACCCTGATTCGTACGCCTTCCTTCAAGCTCATACTTGTGCAGCTCCTTCAAGCTGTGCGATGGCATCCATGACAGCAGATTCACTGTCAGATACCACCAGCGGCTCTGCGTTTACCGTTTTGATCGCAATGTTAGGATCCTTTAAACCATGACCAGTCAGTACGCAAACAACCGATTCTCCGCCTTTAAAGTAACCTTCCCGCTTCATTTTATACACACCGGCAATCGATGCTGCGGATCCAGGCTCGGCAAAAATCCCTTCCCGTGATGCGATCGTACGATAAGCTTCTAAAATCTCATCATCGGTCACATAATTAATTTGTCCCTTGGATTCTTCAGCCGCCGCAACCGCCGTCTTCCAGCTGGCCGGATTACCGATACGAATAGCCGTAGCCACCGTTTCCGGATTAGCAATTGGCTCGCCTTTAACGATCGCCATGGCCCCCTCTGCCTCGAAACCGAGCATGGTCGGCAATGAGCTGGATTTACCGGCTGCATGATATTCTTTAAAGCCTTTCCAGTACGCAGTGATGTTGCCTGCATTACCTACAGGAATCGCCAATACGTCCGGAGCTTTACCCAATTGATCAACCACTTCAAACGCGGCTGTCTTTTGACCTTCAATCCGGTAAGGGTTCACGGAGTTGACCAATGTGATCGGATGCTTGGCGGTAATTTCACGGACGATTTCCAGAGCACGGTCAAAGTTACCATCGATCGCGATGACTTTAGCACCATATATAATAGCCTGCGCCAGTTTACCCAGTGCAATATTGTTATTCGGAATCAGCACGATGCAGTTCAAGCCGCCGCGAGCAGCATAAGCTGCAGCCGCTGCAGATGTATTGCCTGTAGAGGCGCACATAATCGTCTTGCTTCCTTCTTCCATCGCTTTGGCTACCGCCATGACCATGCCGCGGTCCTTAAAGGAACCGGTAGGATTCAAGCCTTCAAACTTAAAATGAAGGTCGATGCCCAGATCCTTGGACAGGTTCTCAGCACGAATCAGCGGTGTATTGCCCTCTTTCAGCGTGAGCAAAGGGGTATTGTCATTGACAGGCAGGTATTCTCTATAAGTTTGCAGTAATCCTTCGTAAGGCATAGTTAAACGCTCCTCTTTTGTTATAAAAATGAATAAGATTACAGTCCGGCAGGAACTACCCTTCTACACGGTACACACTTTTAATACCGCGAATCACTTCCAGGCCTTCAAAATGATCCAGTACTTTATCCATACTCGACTTGCTTGCATTATGTGTAACAATAATGATCTCTGCTTCCGGCGTCGACGCATTCGGCTGCTGTACCACCGATTCCAGGCTTACACCGTATTCAGCGAATACCTGAGTGATTTGCGCCAGTACCCCTGCCTTGTCATCAACATGAAGAAGGATAAAGTTTTTAGATAAAATCTGATCATCGCTCTTCAGTTTCTTTTCTTTATAAGGCGCAATCGTCTGCAGTCCGTTAACCCCGAGCTTCAAGTTCTTGATTACAGCCACAAGGTCAGCAACGATCGAAGTGGCGGTCGGCATTTCACCTGCACCCGGTCCGTAGAACATGGTCTCGCCTACGGCTTCACCATATACATAAACGGCATTGAACACACCATTCACGGCAGCCATCGGATGACTGGTACGAACCATGGTTGGCTGGACACTGATGCTTACCTGGTCCTGCTCCCGGTCAGCGATACCGAGCAGCTTCATCTCATAGCCCAGACGCTTGGCATACTGGATGTCTTCCTTGCTAACCTGTGAAATACCTTTCACCGTTACGTCCTGAAGCTCAACATTCGTACGGAAGCCCAAAGTTCCCATGATAGCCATTTTACGCGCTGCGTCGAGACCTTCCACATCGGAAGTCGGGTCTGCTTCTGCATAACCAAGAGCCTGTGCTTCTGCCAGGACATCCTCATAAGAAGCGCCTTCCTGGCTCATTTTGGTCAAAATATAATTGGTTGTGCCGTTGACGATCCCCATAATTTTTGTAATCCGGTCGGAGGAAAAGCCCTCGATCAGTGTCCGGATAATCGGAATCCCGCCAGCTACACTGGCCTCATAAAAAACATCACACTGTTTCTCATGCGCTTTCGCCAATATTTCAGCACCATGCAGTGCCATAAGATCTTTATTCGCGGTCACAATATGTTTCCCGAGTTCCAGAGCTTCCAGCATATACGCTTTAGTCTGCTCGATTCCGCCCATAACTTCTACAATGACGTCGATTTCAGGGTCACGAATCACTTCCCAAGGGTCTGTCGTCAATTTGCTGGAATCGACAGCCACACTGCGATCTTTGTCCGTATTTTTCACAGCGATTTTCTCGATGATGATGGGAGAACCCACCTGGCTGCTCAAATCCTCTTGATGACCTTCAACAATACGTACCACACCTGTACCTACAGTACCTAATCCTAACAATCCCACTTTAACCGGCTTCATCTGCACAACCCCTCCTGTATTACACTTATCTTTCTTTATCCTCTTATCGGCCGTATCTCAGCCTTGTCCAATCATCTGGACCTTTCTCACGCCTGCAATCCGGCGCATGCCGACAAGCAGATCATCCAGCTCTTCATTTAATCTTGATACTTCAACGGAAATGACGACATTGGCTATACCCTGCAGGGGGATGCTCTGATGAATTGTCAACACATTGCCTCCCTCACCCGCAACAAGTCCAAGCACGCCAGACAACATACCGGAACGATGTTCCATATCGATAGAAATGGTGACAATCTCGTCCCGATCCAGCTGGTTGATCGGATGGATGCCATCCTTGTATTTGTAGAAGGCGCTCCGGCTTAGTCCTACCTGCTCTACGGCATCATGTACGGTTTTCACTTCACCAGCAGCCAGCAGTTTTTTTACCTGCATCGTCTTGACAACGGCTTCCGGTAAAATATCCTCACGGACTAAATAATAACGCTCCTTCACAAAACGTCCTCTCCTCAAAGACTACTGTTTTCGTATAGTGGACATTATAAGGGATAACGGTCATAAGAGCAATACATATGGGACTATTTTATACCACTATACCTTAAAGAGGCCAAAAGTTCAGGGAATAACCATAAAAAAAGCCGGTTCCTCATCAGAGAATCCGGCGGTTCATCGTTTTAATAGTAGCTGCTGCCTTCCACAAACTCGAATTCGAAATCGGCAATACGCACAATGGTTCCGTCAACCGCCCCGCGGCGGCGGAGCTCCTCATCAATTCCCATATGGCGCATGGTTCGTGCGAGCTTCAGGATGGCATCATGGGAATTCATCTGCATCCGTTTCAGCATACGCTCAATCCGCTCACTATGAACCACGTAGGCTTCATTATCACGGGTAATTGTGAAGGTATTGTCGTCTTTCTTATCAAACTTGTACACTTTACGCTCAGCCACTTCAGGCACATCCTCTACAGCCACTTCATCTGGAATGGCATCCAGCAGAGCTGCCGCACGATACAGTAATTCCTGAATCCCCTGACGGGTCAAGGATGAGATCGGCATAATTTCCAGATCCGGATGAACCTCCCGAACCTGCTCCCGGAAAATCTCCAGATGATCTGCAGAGTCCGGCATATCCATTTTGTTAGCTGCTACAATCTGGGGTCTTTCGGCAAGCACCGGATTGTACAGTCTGAGCTCATCATTGATCTTCTGCCAGTCTTCAAAAGGATCTCTTCCTTCAGAACCCGACATATCCACAACATGAATAATGACGCGTGTCCGTTCTACATGACGCAGGAATTCATGCCCCAGTCCAACGCCTTCATGAGCACCTTCGATCAGACCCGGCAAATCCGCCATGACAAAACTACGATCATCACTGACTTCAACCACGCCCAAATTCGGAGTAATCGTCGTAAAATGATATGCCCCGATCTTCGGCTGGGCACCCGACACGACAGACAGCAGTGTGGATTTGCCGACACTCGGAAATCCGACCAAGCCTACATCTGCCATAACCTTCAATTCCAGAGTCACGTACCGCTCTTCGCCCTCTTCTCCGTTCTCAGCCAGTTCCGGAGCCGGGTTGTTTGGAGTGGCGAAACGAATGTTACCTCGCCCCCCACGGCCTCCGCGTGCTACAATGACCTGCTGGCCATGGCGGGTCAAATCTGCGATGACCTCGCCTGTATCATCGTCCACCAGTACCGTACCGGGAGGAATGCGCACCACCATATTTTCTGCATTCGCCCCGTGCTGGCTTTTATTCCGTCCCTTGTCTCCCCGTTTGGCTTTGAAATGCCGTTGGTAACGGAAATCCATCAGTGTTCTCAAACCTTCATCGACCCGAAAAATCACGTCGCCGCCTTTTCCGCCGTCTCCTCCGGCCGGGCCGCCATTGGGCACATACTTCTCTCGTCTGAATGAGATCAGACCGTCTCCGCCGTCCCCGCCTCTTACAAATACTTTTGCTTTATCTACGAACATGAGATTGATTTCACCTTCCTCAAGTCACATACGGTACACACAGACGGTACGTCATATGGCCCGTATCCACCTGCTCCACCCGCATTACTGTATTATTCACTGCTTCATGTAACTGCTGTTCCAGCGTCAGCCGGTCTCCGAACTCCCCTTCACCCTCAAACTCAGCGATGCATCCGTCTTCCTGCTCCCAGAACGTCAGAATTAACTGCTTCTCTTCTTCAGGAGAAGATGACATACCTGCCTGCTGATACCTATCCACCACTGTAATGACGGCTTCCGTCAGCGCCTGCTGGGTTTCGACCGGGAGCTTTTCATTGAGATGCACCTGATCTACAACCTCAACTTCAAGCGGCAGCGCCGGGTTATAACTGCGGTATGCATGCAGATAAAATACGAGTGAAGGAATGCCCAGTTTGGATACCTTGCTGTCCTGAAGCATCCGTTCTTTTATTCTTTCCACACACAGTACGGATTTATCATGTTTACCTAATTGAATATATCCATACATAATTTGGAGCTCATTCATCCAGTCATGCCGGTGATGATTTAATGTCTGAATGGCTCTATCTTTCACGGCTTCTTCCAGCCTTACAAGCTCCGATGCCATGTGCTGCTGCTCCCTGCGCCGGGACATCCAAAAAGCTATAACTGAAGCGGCCGCCGACCACATCACTACCGCTGCAGCAGAGCCAAGCGAAGGATGCCAGTACATTAACGCAGCAGGCAGCAGTGTCGTCAGACCTGTCCCGGCTGCAATCCATCTCCAGGAATTCATGACTTCTCCCCGTTCCTCTACTGGTTACTTTCACCAATTCCCAGTATACCATAGACTTTATTGGGGATTCATCACGTAATGTAAATAACAATAGACCCTATTCAAAAAAAGAAGTCTCCGGCATAGTGCCGGAGACTTCTTTAACTGTAAGCCAGTCCTGAGACGATTAAGCCTCAACCGCAGCCGCTACAGGAGCGACCTCAACCGGGTAGACGCTCACTTTCTTGCGATCACGACCCCAACGTTCGAATTTCACAACGCCATCGACTTTCGCAAACAGTGTATCGTCTTTACCGATGCCCACGTTTGTGCCTGGGTGAATTTTCGTTCCGCGCTGGCGAACCAAGATGCTTCCGCCGGAAACAGCTTGACCGTCCGCACGCTTCGTACCAAGACGCTTCGAGCGGCTGTCCCGTCCGTTCTTTGTGGAACCTACACCTTTTTTCGATGCGAATAACTGAAGATCCAATTTCAACATATCAGCCTACCTCCTTCTTTTAATGATACTTTCTTGTATTTGAATATACTCACGGTATGAATCTGCAATTCCTTGCAACATCAGCACCATAGATTCGAGAAGCAGCTGGACCTGATCTGATACTGCTTCATTCATGTTATGCGGCAGCACCGCACTTAGAAATCCACCTTTCATCTCAGCATCCATGACCGTATCCGTTAGTGCTTCAATGGAGTTCACTGTACCTACAGTCACACTGGATACTCCCGCACACACGATATCTTGCCCAGGATCAGCATAACCTGCATGTCCCTTGACTTCAAAGCCATGAATGTTTCCATTCTCCTTGCGATGAACCTGTACAGTAATCAATTACCGCACCTTCTTACGCCTGGATTTTCTCGATCGTTACTTTAGTGTAAGGTTGACGATGACCTTGCTTCTTATGGTAGTTCTTCTTCGGCTTGTATTTGTATACAACGATCTTGCGACCTTTACCGTGCTTCTCTACCTTTGCAGTTACGGATGCTCCGGATACAACCGGTGTACCCGCTACCAGACCATCCCCATTGGATACGGCCAGTACACGGTCGAAAGTCACGCTTTCGCCGTCACCTGCAGTCAGTTTCTCGATGAACAGCACATCGCCCTCTTGGACTTTGTATTGTTTACCACCAGTTTCGATAATAGCGTACATTTGCTTGCACCTCCTCATGTCTCAGACTCGCCTGATTCAGGTGTCCGATCAATATCATTGACCGTCCTTGTCGACCTGACCGGAGCGGTTACAGCATGTGCAGCAAATCTTCGCTGGACACATACCTGATGATCTTAACATAAATGAATCCCATGGTCAACAATTATCCTTCTAAATCACGCTAAAGGATTCCAGTGCCGCCGCATGTCCTGCATGTTCTTTGAAAAGGGTCGGCCAGGCTTTCCCTCGCCTGTTTTCGCGTCATCTCCAGCAATCCCAGCTTGGTCCAGCCGAGAACGACACATTTTGTCCGGTCTTTGCTTATTCCTTCTTCCATCGCCTGGAGCACCTGAGCACGGCTGTTTTCTTCGATCATATCAATAAAATCTACGATGATGATACCGCCAATGTCTCTCAGACGCAGCAGCCTGGCAATTTCTCTGGCGGCACTTATATTAGTCCGGGTTACGGTTTCCTCCAGATTGCTGCCTCCGGTATATTTTGCCGTGTTTACATCAATGACAGTTAGGGCTTCCGTCTGATCCAGCACGATGGTCCCCCCGTCAGGCAATGCCACCTGCCTTGAAAATGCGGCTTTCAGCTGTTCTTTTACACCAAATGCCTGAAAAATCGGCTCACTGCTTCCATATATCCTTGCACATGGCCTGCTGCCTGGAACAAGCATCTCCAGATAATCGTTTATGGCTTGCGCCTCTGAAGCCCGGTCCACCACCAGCTCGTCACGTCCCGGATCAAATGCATCCCGGATGAACCGCTGTACAATCCCCGACTCTCTATGAAGCAGAGAGGGAGCCTGATGTTTGCGGGCTTGTTCACCAATTCGGTTCCACAACTTGCGCAGCCACTCTAGATCGCCTCTAATCGCTTCCGATGTCTCGTTTTCTGTTACAGTACGCATGATGATTCCCTCATTACCCTGTTTCAAAGACTCTCCGAGCACCTTAAGACGGGTTCTTTCTGCTTCCCGGGAAATTTTCTTCGATACCGCCACATAACCGGACTCCGGCATATACACCATAAATCGGCCCGGCAGAGAATAATGAGTCGTTACCCGCGCACCCTTGCCACCTCTGGATTCTTTGACGACTTGAACGACCATCTCCTGTCCTGTAGAGAGGAGCTCAGAGATGGGGGGCTTATTCTTCGGCTGCTTCTCCAAATGAGGGTGCAGTATATCATCCACATATAAAAAAGCATTTTTGCGCAATCCAATATCGACAAATGCTGCCTGCATTCCCGGAACAACATTAACAATCCGGCCCTTGTAAAAACTGCCGGCTACGCTCTGCTCAGGGCTTCGTTCTGATGCATATTCAACGAGTATGCCGTCTTCCATAAGGGCAAGCTGGAGAATTTCAGGCTCACTGTGAATGATCATTTGCTTCATGGCTTCACCTCTTTATAGAAGACTGCTGTTTATATCACCCTATCATACACCACACTGCAGCAGACTATCTCTTGAGCGGAGGATTTTTGGTTGAAAAATAGGAAGCGATCACCTGCTGTTCCGGCAAAACCGCCAACAGACCTCCGCTTCGGCTCATGACATAGATCAGATGATATTTCTCTCTTTTGAATAAACGCAAAATGTCATCCAAAGGTTTCGATGAATCCGCAACGATTGGCTGAGCTGCTCCGGATTCCTGCTCCTGGTCCTCATAACTCCGGTTACGATTCACCAAAAATCTCAAAAAGCGATACGGAATATTCCGGTAGTCTTCGAAATTGGAGTAAACGAGAAATAATCCGATCAGGATCAGGTTTAGCTGCACGCCCTTCCCATGTATCAAAGGCAGCAGAGCATAAACCAGCATGATCACACTGCAGGCTAGACCTGCCCTCGAAGTCCAAATGAGCGTGGAATGATATGGCGCAAACAAACTGATAGCTGCCTGAAGCAGCTTCCCTCCGTCCAGCGGGAGAATCGGAAGAAGATTGAATAATGCGATGATAATATTGCTTTGTATAATATAACCCAGAAACTGGGCATCTCCCCACCCCATACTTTGACAGAGCATGCCGGCTCCAATCATAACGGCATTTTGAAGCGGACCAGCCAGAGCGATCACCATTTCCCGGTATGCATTCATTCGACCATTGTCTTCAATGACAGCGACGCCCCCGAACGGAAGCATCTGGATCGACCGAACCTTGAATCCCATGGCCGCCGCAGCGCCCGCGTGTCCTAATTCATGAATAAATACAATGGTAAACAAGGTCAGCAGCTCCAGGAAATTGCCGGTGACCACGGAAGCCAGCATAATGATGACAAAGAGAGGGTGCAGCGATAATACCGTCCCCCTGATGGTAATCAAAACGAGATCACTTCTGCCGGGTCCATGGGGCGGTCTCCTTCTTTCAGCATAAAGTACAGTACCGGCTGCTGCTCAGATCCTGAGACCGATGGCAGTATTCCTACCACTTCCCCTCCCTGTACCCAGCTGCTCACTTTAAGAGACGTTTCCCCCAATCCGCTGTAGAGCGCAGTCTTTCCGTTGGTATGCTGGATTTGAACAGCCAGCGTACCGTCGCTTAATGTACTCACCTGGAGCACACGACCGGAATCCACGCTTTTCACTTCCCTGGCGTATAAAGAACCCTCGGCGGGAACGAGTTTCACGCCATTCATATCCACAGCAAACGGCTGCACCATGCTTCCGTTTAATGGAGGAATCAATGAGATTCCACCATTGACCTTGGTCGACTCCGGGTTGTCTTGTCCGAAAATCGGAATGAATGACGGTGCTCCGCCAAAATGATCCTCATACCAGACCTGTGCCGCTTGAAAATCCATCTCCCGGCTTAGTCCATCAAGGACGAACATCTGGACACGAAATGCCCATGGTTCCTCCAACTTAAACACCCCCCAGACGGCACCAAACAATATACCGCTGACCAAACAGCGCTTCAGCATGCTTCCTATGAATGACGTTTTAGGCGGTTTAGGGTGATCTGTCGGACTGTCATACCAGCTTCTATATCCCTGTTTCCATAATATTTCAGGATCCCGTTCCTCGGGCGGTTTCATTTGAGATTCTGGCAAGGCAGCAGCAGCCGGCTGGTGTGCAGGCCCTTTATTGCTGCCTGGAACAGTCTCAGGCCATGATAATTCCGAAACTTCTTCGCGGTTTTTGTCATCCAATAACTCCTTGATCCGTGCCTGCCTTCTATGTCTTACCGAAGATCGAATATCCATTCAAACTCTCCCCCTTGGGGCTTGTTTTACTCTATCTTATGAAACGTGAAAAGAGGTTTAGAACAAGCCATCGAGGAAAGGACATATGAGAGAACCCCTATCTGGATGAAGCTGCTTGAAACGGGAGTTGGAAAATACAAAAAACCGGTGAGGCATTCCCTCACCGGCGAAACTCTATAATTATAATGATGCCTAACCCATGCCGAAAAATTTCTTGAAACGTGTAAACATCCCTTTTTTCTGATGAATCTGCATCAGGGGAACCGTATCACCCAAAATTCGTCTGGCGATGTTCCGGTAAGCAATGGCTGCCTGGGAATTAGGATTCATCACCGTAGGCTCACCGCTGTTGGCCGCCTTGATGACCATCTCATCATCCGGTACGATACCAATCAAATCAATGTTAAGCACCTGGAGAATATCCTCAATCTCCAGCATGTCTCCCGATTTCACCATATTGGGCCGGATCCGGTTCACCACAAGCTTCGGTGATTCCACTTCAGAGTTCTCCAACAGCCCGATAATCCGGTCTGCGTCGCGTACAGCTGCATTCTCGGGGGTAGTGACCACAATTGCCTTATCTGCTCCGGCAATTGCATTCTTGAAGCCCTGTTCAATACCGGCAGGACAATCGATAATGACATATTCGTATTCCTTTTTCAGTTCCAGGACAATATCCTTCACCTGCTCCGGTGAAACGGCATTCTTATCCTTGGTCTGGGCAGCAGGCAGCATGTACAGCTCATCAAAGCGCTTGTCCTTGATCAATGCCTGATTCAGACGGCATCGTCCCTCCGCTACGTCGCAGAGATCATAAATGATCCGGTTTTCCAAACCCATCACGACATCCAGATTCCGCAGTCCGATATCCGTGTCCACCAGACAAACCTTTTTGCCCAAAAGCGCCAGGGCCGTTCCAATGTTTGCCGAGGTCGTCGTTTTGCCGACTCCGCCTTTGCCTGATGTTACGACAATTGCCTCTCCCATGTTCTACACCCCTTTAAACACATTAAAATCCCGGCCCAAACGAGCGATGTTGCTGATTTTGTCAATCTTCATGACACCATCCTGCAAATAAGCATATTCCATCACAGTCTCGCGGGTTTCCCACTCATCCGGCGGTCTGCTGATCAGTTCCGAGATCCGAAGCTGTGTGGGCGCAAGATACGATGCCGCAATAATGGCTTCCTCGTTGCCTTCCACACCAGCATGTGCCGTTCCCCGCAGGGCCCCCAATATATAAATATCCCCGGTAGCCGTGATCGTCCCACCGGGATTGACATCCCCCATAAACAATAAATCCCCCTCATGGTGCAAAACCTGTCCAGACCGAACCATTCCTGTCATGACCACAGGTCCAGTCAAAGGCTCTGCCTCCGGTCCAATCGGCGGCGACTCTACGGTGCGGATAAGAAGATTGCCTTTTTTCTTTAATATATCAAGAATGGTCTGCTTCTCGTCATCATTAATACTGCGTGTGCCCAGCTTCACATCGACATGAATAATAGGCCCGGTCAGTATATTCTGGTGACTGTGTTCAAGCTTGTATCGAAGCTCAGTGAGCAGCTCCTCGAAATCACATTGATCATCAAGCAGGAATACCAGGCCATCTTTGATGCCCTTAATCGTCACATGATTGGATTTTACAGCCATATGCCTGTCCCTCCCATCTAAATACATTTCGCGGTCAGACCCTTTAGTTCCTGCTGGTCTAGTTAAAATGTCGGATCTGCGTTATTAGGAAGCCTTGCTTCTTCTGGGATCTTTCGCAATCAAGTCCAGCTGTTTGCGAACAGGCACATAAATGAGCAGGGCAAACGCAAAATGAATCAGAAGATCGGGCAGCATTTGATTCAGCAAAGCCCAATTGTAGGAGTCCGGGTTAATTCTGAACAGCTTGTATACACCAAATAGCATACTGTCAAATAGAAGACTTCCCAAAATGACAGCAGTCATCATCACAGGCAGCGGAGCTCTTGGTGTTTTGAAAATCAGGCCGATAATATAGGCCGAGACCCCCATGGCAAAAGAGTATGTACCGATCATTTCACCATAATATACCACATCATGCAGCAGGCCAAAAATCAAACCCAGCACCAAACCGGTATGACGGTGATAATAGATCGTTGCAAACAGGATCGCCACAAACAGCAGATTCGGCGAGACCTTGCCTTGGAGCGACGGCGGGGTCAGCCAAAACCCAATGGTCCCCTGCAGGATAAACAAAACAAACAGCAGCAGAATCATAACATGCTGGCGTTTCATTCCTGCGGCTCCTCTGGCGTAAACACCACAAGCAGCGTCTTCCATTCCTGGAAGCTGGCAGCAGGATCGATCGTAGCCGTTCGGGTCAAGCCGAATTCGCCATCCTCGACCTTATCCACCTTACCAATGATCATGCCGCGCGGAATTACGCCGCCGCTGCCGGATGATACGATAAGATCGCCGTCTTTGACAGGGTCATCTTCAGGAATCCGGGTCATTTTGAGCATTTTTGTTTGTTTGTCATAGCTTTCAATGATGCCAAACGTATCCTTGTTTGATACGGTCGCAGCAATCTGCTGGCGCTTGGCATCCTGTGGATCCAGCGTCGTCAGCAGCTTCACCGTTGAGGTGAAGTTACCGACCTGGCTGATCACGCCCACCATACCTTCTACAGAAGTGACCGACATATTGGCCCGTACGCCGTCCTTGGAGCCCAAATCGATCACCAGTGTGTGGTTGTTCGGATCCTGATTCACGCTGAGTACATTGGCTGGACGGAAATCATAATCATATTTGCCTTTTTGAGCCTCTGTAAATTTTAAAAGATTCATATAGGTCTCGTTCTCGGTTTTGATACTGTGATACTCTGCACTCTCTCTGGCATATTGGGCGACCGCCTTCTTCAGGCGCTCATTCTCCGCATAGACTTCTTTCATGCTGCGCACATCTTCAAAGAAGCCCGCTATGTAAGAAGCGGGCTTGTAGAATACGCCTTGCACAAAGCCTACCGAATCCCTTACGAACTTCTCAGGCCAGGTCAGCCCCACCCGAGGTCCAAGTGTAAATCCCATGAGTGCTATAAACGTGACAAGTCCGATCAGCATAATAAACAGACGTTTGTTGCCTAGCAGCTTAAACAGTTCTTAACACCCTCTAACGTTACTGTTATCGATCCCGTCTATCAGATCAGCACCTCGAATTCCAGCCTAGCGTTTGGAACGAATGGCAGAGCTGCTGCGGGTCTTGAACAGGTGAATATTATCGAGCGCTTTACCCGTGCCAATCGCTACACAGTCCAGCGGGTTCTCCGCTACAATGACCGGCATTCCGGTTTCTTCAGCGAGCAGCTTGTCCAGATTGCGGAGGAGAGCTCCACCGCCGGTCAGCACGATGCCGCGGTCCATGATATCCGCAGCCAGTTCCGGAGGACATTTCTCCAGCGTTACCTTGACTGCTTCTACAATCGCATTGATCGTATCGGCCAGTGCCTCACTGATCTCGTCTGAAGTGATGGATATTGTCTTCGGCAGTCCTGTTACCAGATCACGTCCGCGAATTTCCATCGTTTCCACCGTCTCAAGCGGCATAGCAGAGCCAACTTCCATCTTGAGCTGCTCGGCTGTACGCTCACCGATCATCAGATTATACTGGCGTTTAATATACGAGATGATAGAATCATCCATTTCATCACCAGCAACACGGACAGAACGGCTTGTAACAATACCGCCCAGAGAAATGACAGCGACTTCCGTGGTACCTCCACCAATATCGACAACCATGCTGCCGGTCGGCTCCCATACAGGAAGATCAGCTCCAATAGCCGCTGCAAAAGGCTCCTCGATCGTGTAAGCCTCGCGGGCTCCTGCCTGCTTTGTTGCATCTTCCACTGCACGCTGCTCCACTGCCGTAATACCGGAGGGAACGCATACCATGACGTTCGGATGGCGCGGGAATATCGAGCGCTGCTTCTGCGCTTGGCGAATAAAATATTTAATCATCGTTGCTGTAGTATCAAAATCGGCAATAACGCCGTCCTTCATCGGACGGATCGCACGGATGTTACCGGGTGTGCGTCCAATCATTTTTTTGGCAGATTCACCCACTGCCTCAATACTTTTAGTATCTGTACGTAGTGCAACAACGGAAGGCTCTCTGACAACGATGCCTTTTCCCCGGACGTAAACGAGTGTATTCGCCGTCCCCAAGTCTATTCCCAAATCTTTCGTGAAACCACCAAACATGCTGTAATCTCCCTTTCTTCCTCAATCTGAACTATTATATTACATCAAGCCCCGTTCCTTCAAACTGACAAACTGTCCGTCTCCGATGATCACGTGATCCAGTACATCAATACCGATAATGCTGCCTGCTTCCACCAAACGATTGGTCAGCGAAATGTCTTCCGGACTCGGTGTAGGATCTCCACTAGGGTGGTTATGAGCACATATCAGGGATGCACTGCTGCATTTGATTGCAGCTCTAAACACCTCGCGGGGATGCACAATCGCAGCGTTCAAGCTTCCCATTGAAAGCGTCTCTTGGGCAATGACATGATTCTTTGTGTTTAAAAATAGACATACGAAATGCTCTTTCTGAAGATAACGGAGCTGCTCGCTCAGCAGCTCCGCCGCATCATGGGGACTGCGGATGACGACCGGTTCACCGTGTCTCGCTCCCGCCATCCGGCGGCCCAGCTCTATACCTGCCTTCAACTGGACGGCCTTGGCAGTACCAATTCCCTTGATCTGTGTCAACTCACTGATGCTTAAATCAGACAGCTGGCGAATGCTTCCCGCCTGCTTCAGAATCCGCTGTGCCACATGCACCGCAGATTCCTGGCGGGTGCCTGTCCGCAAAATAATCGCCAGCAGCTCGGCGTGGCTTAAAGCGCTCGCCCCATAAGACATCATGCGCTCTCTAGGTCGTTCATCATGGGGGATATCGCGCAGCATAAATGCTTGCGATTCCATCGTTTCCCCTACTTTCCTCAATATCATCCATCACTTGTTACGTCACGATAATTATTCCCGCTACTGACTCGGTCCCAGGACACGAATTCCCAAAACTGACAGCATATCCGCAAGCAGGGAGAGCGGGAGGCCGACAACATTGAAATAGTCGCCTTCAATGCCTTCCACCATCACGGCTCCAAGACCCTGGATTCCGTAAGCTCCCGCTTTATCCATAGGCTCACCTGTTGCGACATAATGCTGAATCTCATCCTTGTTCAGCGGCTTCATCCAAACGGAAGTAACCCGGTGCCGGATATCGCTTGTTCCCGACTCCGTATCTATACAGGCGACACCAGTGTACACCTGATGTTTCTGTCCTTGAAGCCGGTTCAGCATGGTGACGGCTTCTTGTTTATTCCGGGGCTTGCCCAGAATGTCCCCGTCAAGAACAACGACCGTATCGCTGCCCACAATTACCGAGCCCTTGGTGTTATGACCCAGCTCATCGCGGACAGCTTCCGCTTTTCGAAGCGCCAAAGTCTCTACAACCCTGCCGGGCTTCCAATCTGCCGGCGTATCTTCGTCCGCCCCGCTTGGCATCACTTCAAACGGTATGCCCAGCATTCGTATCAATTCCTGCCGCCGCGGTGAAGTCGAGGCCAGCACAATGTGGCGCGTTACCTTCTCAGTCACAGGGATTTCTCCTTAATTTAGAGCCTGCGATACAGCCAGACCGCTGTAATCATGCCTGTCAAGCCGAGCAGGCTTAGTTTGATTTCAATGTTAATGTCATAGTTAATGATATCCAGTTGTGCCTCTGGCGACCACCTGATCATTGTCGAGGCAGTTAAAAAAGATAGAGCTTTGACGGGAAGCAGCACTTTGGCAATCCATGTCCCGGTCAGCCATCCCAGCAGTATGAACAAAAAAAGCACTCCTGCGTTTTTCTTCATCACTCATCTTCCCTCGCCATTTTTTGACACCTACATTATTATAAGGCGTATCGGTAAGCAATACAAACACAAATACAGCAGGGGGAAGTATTTCCAGCTCCACCTGCTGTAAAAAGGCCTTACAGGGTATTCAAGAGATCACAGGCTTTGAATCAGATTCTTTTGACCCATGATATAGTTCATCATCCCTGACTGCACTTCCCACAAATGCCCTTTGGATCGGTTTTTGTTATATTCCGCAAGCGCGGTAACCGCACTGTTCATGCTTTGCTCCATATGTTTGAGTTCCTCTTCCGACTGAGGGCCCAGGCCGCTGTTCAGCAGTTTGAGCGCTTCTGTCCACTGCAGGTGCAAATCTGTCATCTTTTTCATCATTTCAGGATCTACAGTTTCACCCGTGTTCTTACCCAGCATTGAGGCTGACAAGGTACTGAGCTCAGCAGCCAGACTTCCTCCTGTTTCAAAAAAAAGATCCAGCGCGACAGCCTCATTTGCAAAAACAGCAGACTGCGCACCGGGAAAGAGGACTTCTCTCACATATAATTCGATCCCCTCGCCCTTAAGCTGACTGCTGAGCAGCTTGGCTTGCTCCCTGTCCGGAGATACGCCGGCATATACCCGATGTTCCCCGGCTAAATCACCAAATGCCGCCAAACCGGCCTGCTCCAGCTCCGCCTCTGCCTGACTGGCCCCTTCCCCTGTGCTGAACACACCGTACTGCAGCATATAGAATGTCTTCTCCGGAATGTTTACGACCGCTGTAACGCCTGCCTCCACTGGTACAGAAAGATCTCCTTGTCCCTCTGCCGCTCCTAACGAAGCTTTCTCCAGAATTCTGCTTGGCGTTCCTGTTTGAGGGATCGTGACAGGGCTCTCATCTCCTCCAAACATCCGAATGACGACAGAACCGAACAACAGCCCTGTCAGCACGGCTGCTGTGATTGATCCTGCCAGCTTCCAAAATGGTGTACCAGGACTTCTCGACCGGTAATAGCCGCCCTGCGGCTCCCCATCATACAGGCTTATGCTGTTATCATGCTCCATCACGAAATCACTGTTCCGTGGTTCACGGTATACTTCATCTCGAATATGCAGGGGGATCACTTCCAGCGGCAGTTCTTTCATCACTTCCCGCTCCAGCTCCTGCACCGCCTCTTGCGTCAGCTCATGTATCGGTTCCTGTATTGGCGGTTCATTGTGCAGACGAATGGTCATCCGTGCTTTGTTCATGGTCCAGTTCACCTCACTGATCTCCTCTTTGTACTACCCATACCTATGAAAAAGCTGAACAAGTTATGCCCTGAGTAGGCAAAACACAAAATAGCCGTACCTCCGTCATCAGGGGGTACGGCTATTTGAATGATCACTGCGTAAGCAGCAAGCTGTATGCAGTTTCAGCCATTTATGACTTGATGGCTTCTGCCAGGGCGGCTCCGACTTTCCAGATATCTCCTGCACCCATCGTCAGCACAAGATCCCCTGGTGCAACACGCTCTTTCAGATCCTTGAGCACATCTTCCTTGGTCGGCAAATATCTGGCACCTGCGTTGCTGTTCTGGATGATCAAATCAACCAGTTTGGCAGAACTGATGCCTTCGATCTGCTTTTCTCCAGCGGGGGCATAGATGTCGGTAATTATGACCTCATCCGCTTCGCTGAATGCCCTGCTGAACGCATCCAGCAGAAAGAAGGTCCGGGAATAACGCTGCGGCTGAAAAACAGCCACAATACGTTTTCCCGTTGCCTTTGCAGCGCTGATCGTCACTTCAATCTCTGTCGGATGATGCGCATAGTCATCAATAACCAGAATATCATTGGTTTCACCAAGCACCTGGAAACGGCGTTTCGCACCGTTAAATTTGAAGATCGCTTTCGTGATGTCCTCAAATGGAACGCCTGCTTTCATACAGGCAATAACCGTTGCCATCGCGTTATACACATTATGTTTGCCAGGAACCGAAAGATTTACAGTGCCCATCACTTCATTCCGGTGGACCATGGTGAACGAAACCTGACGGTCACCCAGTATGAGATCACGGGCCGAATATTCGGCATCCTGATGAATACCGTATGTGGTCACCTGATTGTTCAGTTCCGGTAGAATGGCCTGGATATTTTCATCATCGGCACACACTACCGCCAGTCCATCCGCACGGATCTGGCTCAGAAACTGCACATAGGCCGCTTTAAGCGCGTTAAAGTCTCCATCATAGTTCTCCAAATGATCGGCCTCAATGTTGAGAACAACGCCGAGCCAAGGGTGATACTGCAGAAATGAACCATCACTCTCGTCCGCCTCTGCCACCACATAATCTCCCTGTCCTGCTTTGGCGTTCGTTCCGACATTCATAATTTCACCTCCGATGATGAAGGTCGGGTCGACCCCGCACTCCTCCAGCACCAGTGCGATCATGGATGATGTTGTGGTTTTGCCATGAGCACCCGCAACAGCAATTCCCTTGCGTTCATTGAGCAGCCTGGCAAGCATTTGGGCACGATGAAGAACAGGAATATTCTGTGCTTCTGCCGCCACGCGTTCTACGTTGTCTTTGGAAAGTGCTGTGGAATATACGACCAGGTCCGCTCCCTTAATCTGTTCCGCCGTATGGCCTAAATATATATGTGCGCCTTTGGCCGCAAGTTTCTCTGTCAGTTCCTGGGAGGCTACATCAGAACCCGTAACCTTGTATCCCATTTCCAGCATCACACGTGCTATGGCGCTCATACCGTAGCCGCCAATTCCTATAAAATGAACATGTTCGGATGTATTCAACAATTTTCACCAACCTTTTTCAGCATCGGAAAGGCCAAGGAGGTCTGAACGCACATCGGCAATCAGATATAACGTGCCTGATACGACCCCAAGATCCTCCGCTTCCGTCCGTGACTTCAATATTTCAAGTGCTTTTTTCCAGTCTGGTTCATAGATGATTTGAAGTGACTGTTTGGCGTAGGGCTCCCTTAACCGTTCCGCTATATCCGCTAAGGCATTGGCGTCCATTTTTCTCCGAAAGTCCGGCTCGGTAATGATCAGCGTATCCACTATAGGCAGTATATGCTTGAGGTAGTCATCATGATGCTTATTTGCCAGCATTCCCATCATCAAGTTCAGCTTCCGGTACGTATACGTTCTTGTCAGGCTGTTAGCGAGCGATTCTGCACCTTCAGGATTATGCGCTCCGTCGAGGATCAGCCTCGGCGAAGAGCTCACCTGTTCCAATCGCCCAGCCCACCTTGTGTTCTTAAATCCTTTCAGCAGTGCCTCAGGTTCAATAATGAACGCCAAGTAATGGCGAAGAACCTCCACTGCCATCATAGCACATGCTGCATTCGCGCATTGATGTTCCCCCTGCATGCCGATTTCAATGTCCAGTTCCCGGAACGGCCCGGCAAATCGAAAGGTTTGACTGTTCTCGTCGCCGGACAGGTGTTCATAACGGAACTGATCTCCCATCTCATACAGGGTAGAGCGTTTGGACGCTGCCGTATGACGGATAATGTCCAGCGCTTCCGGCTGGGACACGGCTGTCACCACAGGCACCGCAGGCTTGATAATGCCGGCTTTCTCGGCGGCGATTTCCTGAATCGTATCTCCCAGAATATCCGTGTGATCCATGCCGACATTCGTAATAATGGAAATGATCGGATTCACAATGTTCGTTACATCCATTCTGCCTCCAAGACCCGTTTCCCAAACCACCACATCGGCTACAGCTTCATGGGCAAAGAACAACACGGCAAGCGCAGTAGACACCTCAAACATTGTTGGAGATCCCAGCTCGCTGCCTGCTATTTCCTGTACCAGCGGATACAGCTGATTAGCAAGCTTGAGCAGCACTTCCTCTTCAATGTCTTCACCCTTGAACTGAAACCGGTTGGTAAATTTCGTAATGTATGGTGAAGTAAATGTACCAACCTCATAACCGCTCTGCAGCAAAACCTCGGTCAAAAACGCACAGGTAGAGCCTTTTCCATTCGTCCCCGCTACATGGATGAATTTCAGGCGCCGGTGCGGGTTGCCAAGACGATCCAGCAGCTGCTGGATCCGCTCAAGTCCCGGTCTGATTCCAAATGGAATCAGACCGTTAATCCAATCTACAGCTTCCGAATAATGGATTAGAGGTGCCGTTTGGCTGGACCCTGTCATGTTACTCATCATATCAGCCTCTCAGCTCAGCGATGCGGGCAATGACTTTATCACGCTTGTCGCTGTAATCGGCCTGTTTCGCTTTTTCTTCCTCAATCACTTTCGCCGGAGCTTTGGCCACAAAGCCCTGATTACTCAGCTTCTTATCAACACGCTCCACTTCGCTGTTCAAATGCTGAAGTTCTTTTTCCAAACGTGTGATCTCCTGATCAATATCAATCAGTCCTGCCAGTGGAAGATACAGCTCCGCGCCTGTTACAATGGCTGTCATAGCTTTGTCCGGGGTCTGCAGATCCAGTCCCGCTTCATATTGAGATGTATTACAGAAACGCTGAATGTAGATCTCATTGCGCTGGACAATACCTTGAACCTGCTCGTCAGAAGGTTTGAGCATAAGCTCGATCTTCTTGCTCATCGGCACATTCACCTCGGCACGAATGTTACGCACAGCCCGGATTACATCCATCAGCATTTCCATTTCAGCTACAGCATCGGCATTCTCCAAAGCGGCATCATATTCCGGCCAGGATGCCAGCATAACGGTTTCCCCTTCATGCGGCAGATGCTGCCAGATCTCTTCGGATATGAAAGGCATAAACGGATGGATCAGGCGCATGGTGCGGTCCAGAACGTAGACCAAGACAGACTGCGTGTTCTTCTTGGCGGCTTCATCTTCACCATAAAGAGAGAGTTTCGCGAATTCGATATACCAGTCACACAGGTCATCCCAGATGAAATTGTAAAGCAGACGACCGGTCTCTCCAAATTCATAGCCATCAATTAGACGCGTGATGTCGAGGGAAGTTTCGTTCAGGCGGTGCAGGATCCAACGATCAGCCGTCCCAAGATCCCCGCTGATGTCGATATCGCTGTATTTCACGCCTTCCAGGTTCATTAAAGCAAACCGCGATGCGTTCCAGATTTTATTGGCAAAGTTGCGGGCCTGCTCCACTTTCTCCCAGCGGAAACGTAGATCCTGCCCTGGCGTGCTGCCCGTAGAGATCATGTAGCGCATAGCGTCGGTACCGTACTGCTCGATAACATCCAGCGGATCGACACCATTTCCGAGCGATTTGGACATTTTCTTGCCGTCCGCATCACGCACGAGTCCGTGCATAAGCACATCTTGAAACGGCTTTTCGCCTGTAAACTCCAGTGCCGTGAAGATCATGCGGGCCACCCAGAAATAAATGATGTCATAGCCGGTGACCAGCACATTCGTCGGGTAAAACCTTTTGAAATCGTCGCTGTCTTCCGGCCATCCCAGTGTCGAGAACGGCCACAATGCAGAGCTGAACCAGGTATCCAGAACGTCTTCATCCTGTTTGAGCTGCTCGTTTCCGCACTTCGCACAGGCTGTAATGTCCTGCTGGGACACATGGATTTCTCCGCACGATTCACAGTACCAGGCTGGAATGCGGTGACCCCACCACAGCTGCCGTGAAATACACCAGTCGCGTACGTTTTCAATCCAGTGCAGGTATGTTTTCTCAAACCGGTCCGGGACAAAGTTGACGCCGTCTCCAGATTTCTGTGCGTCGATGGCAGCATCTGCCAAAGGCTTCATTTTAACAAACCACTGTGTAGACAAATAAGGTTCTACTACAGCACCGCTGCGTTCGCTGTGGCCTACTTGATGGACATGATCTTCGATCGTAATCAGCACACCGGATTCTTTCAGGTCACTGACAATCTGTTTCCGGCATTCACTGCGGTCCAGTCCTTCATACTTACCGGCATAACTGTTCATCGTTCCTGATTCATCCATGACGGTGATCTGAGGAAGATCATGACGCAGTCCCATTTCAAAATCGTTCGGGTCATGCGCTGGTGTGATTTTAACCGCACCACTGCCGAAATCTTTCTCTACATATTCGTCAGCTATAACCGGAATTTCACGATTCACAACCGGAAGTACCAGGGTTTTGCCGATCATGTCCTTGTAGCGCTCATCTTCCGGGTGTACGGCAACCGCGGTATCGCCAAGCATCGTTTCCGGGCGGGTTGTAGCTACTGTGATACTGCCGCTTCCGTCTTTCAACGGATACTTGAGATGGTACAAATGCCCGTTAACCTCTTTATACTCCACTTCAATATCAGACAATGCGGTACGAGCTGCAGGATCCCAGTTAATGATCCGTTTGCCGCGGTAAATCAGTCCTTTGTCATACAACTTGACGAACACTTCGCGTACAGCCTTGGACAACCCTTCGTCGAGCGTAAACCGTTCTCTGGAATAGTCGAGAGACAGCCCCATTTTGGCCCATTGTTCCCGGATTGTATTGGCATACTGGTCCTTCCACTCCCATACCTTCTCCAGAAACTTCTCGCGCCCGAGATCATAACGTGTCACTCCCTGCTCGCGCAGCTTCTGCTCTACCTTGGTCTGTGTCGCAATCCCCGCATGGTCAGATCCAGGGAGCCACAATGCATCATAGCCCTGCATGCGCTTTACTCGAATTAGAATATCCTGAAGCGTGAAGTCAAGGGTGTGACCGATGTGCAGCATGCCGGTGACGTTAGGCGGGGGAATTACAATCGTGTATGGCTCCGCGTCAGGTCGCTTCCCTGCATTGAAAAAGCCACCATCTTTCCAGTAGCTGTACCATTTCTGTTCTGCAGATTTTGGATCATACGTAGTTGGCATTTGTGACGTATTCGTCGTTTCTTTAGGTTCCATCATCTCTTACCTCCGTTACTTAGTAAGCATTTCCAAGCCAATGAGTTTTAGCCGTTATTAGGTAATCAGCGCATCATCGGCAATAAAAAAAGCCCTTCGCCCTCAAAGGACGAAAGACTTCGGTTCTCTCGCGGTACCACCTTTGTTTCGCAATAGATGATCATCAAAAGGCAGTGAAAAATGCCTGCATGCTGGTTTTACGGATCATGGCTATCGCGACACTCTGCACGGATAACGGCCGCGGCCGGCATACTCTAACTTACTCCGTCGACATCTGGAGAAATAAGCTCAAGCAAGCAACTCACGGGCGACTTTGGGTAAGCTGGTTCCTGTGGAATCTCTCAGCGCTGCAATTCCACTCTCTTTAGGCCATGTCTTCCTACTCTTCCCGTTCCTCGTTGATAGTTGTCATGTATTCTGTATTAACTAGAAACACTATAACCTTTTTTATGCTTTATAGTCAATGTTTCAAGCAGAAAGAAGCTGTCCTCAGCAGATCACCTGCCATAGAACAGCTTCACATCATAACCTTATGAATGCCGCGTGATCAATCTTCAGGGAATATACAGAATCTGTCCTTCCTCTACCCCCTGTTCAGATAAGCGATTGTACAGCAGCAGTTCCCGCGGACTCAATTGATACCTTTCCGCAATCACTTCGAGTGTCTCTTCCCGCTGCACGATACATAACCGTACTTTCCGGAACGGAGTATCCTCCTGCCGGCTTCCTAAAAACAAAGACTTCCACTGCACATCGTCTGCAGCCTGAGTCTCCAGTTCATGCGGAGCAGCCTCCTCCTCCGGAGCCGCGCTTGACTCCACTTCCTGGATGGACCGGCTGGAATGGAGCAAGGAGGAAAATCCGACTCCCGAAGGTTGATCTGCCGTGCTGTTTTTGGTTGAAAAAGCTACCTTTAGCCCCGGTTTCGCAGCAGCCTCCGTCAACTCCGAATGCTCTGTTGCTGCCGTCTCCACAGACTCTTCCTCATCCTCACCCAACAGCGCTTGTTCTGTCAGCAATTCCTCTTGAACTTCAGCATGGACAGCATCCGTTGTCTTTTCCTGCTCTTCCCTAATTTCATCGAAATCCGAAGCCCTCTGCCAGCCCTGTGCAGTCTCTTCTCCCCGTTCAAAGTTCCAGACACTTGGTTTGGAAAAGTCCGGAGCATGCTCCGGCTCTGTCATCTCGATCCGGTCTTGGGGCTCATGAAAGTCTCGAATGTAATCCGCACCGTTCTCGATGAAGGCTGGAGCCGCTTTAAACTCATCATCGTCAGCCGAGACATTAACATCCATGAGCTCCTCAGGCTGTTGTTCTGCATCCTCAATGCGGGTTTCCGATGCAGACTCTGACAATACGTCTGCAGGAGCATGAACGACCGTAAATTCCTCATCTTTCCACATCTCTTGGCCTGCATATCCCTGAGCTCCAGCCTGTATGCCTTTCAACGACAACACACCGGTAATGTTTAAGCTGCGTCTGGACAGCAGATCCACATCAAAATTCTCAATCTCTACAGCAATATCCTCGAGTGCTGTGACCCGGTTCATAGGAACTGTAATCTCCACAGGAATCCAGTGCTCCAGCGGCTCGGATTCCTGATCTATGGTGTCGCCTTTATACAGTCCTGCTAACAGCAGATGGCCACGCAGCGCCGCCTGCTCCCCCTGATGAATCACCTTGATGTGCGGAATAAGCTCAGCCTCTTCCAGCTCTTCAATTCCCGGCAGATCTTCCGCTAAAATGATGCGCTCGTAAATATCAAACCGCAATCCGTAGGACTGGTCGAACACGGGAACGTCCTCCTTTTTGGCATATACTATCCGCGGCAGTTCCCGCGGCATGAGCCCGTTATGGTCACTCAACCTATCTATATGCCGAAAATGATCGGGCATGCCATTTTTGAATAGAAGGTGGAAGCTTCTCTGTTGATTCAATCAGGTGACAACAAAAAAAGACCGCCGTGGCGGTCCTATGTCAGAAGCGGCTTGCTCTGCACTTTCTCTTTCAACTCCAGCAGATCCTGCGGCCAAGGCGCTTCAACGTTGATTTCCTCACCGGTGAGCGGATGGCGGAAAACCAATCGGGCGCCATGCAGGGCCTGCTGCTGAAAAGCGACGGCATAGCCGCCGTAGAGAGAATCTCCCAGAATGGCATGACCCAAATGACTTAAATGAACCCGGATCTGATGGGTACGGCCGGTCTCCAGGCTCAGGTACAGCAGGCTAGCCTCTTTGTACACTTCCATCGAGAGTATTCGCGTCACAGCATGCTGGCCGCTCAGTGAAACTCTGCGCCGCTGACCATGATGCCGGTCCCTGCCAATCGGCAGATCGATCACCTTTAAATTACGGGCGACACGTCCCTGAACAATCGCCGCGTATATACGTACAATCTGTTTATGCCGCATTGCCTCGTCCAGTTTCAACTGGGCATATTCATTCTTGGCGTACAGCACAGGCCCGGTTGTATCTTTATCCAGCCTGTGAACATGACGCACCGCTGACTGGACACCGGTAGATTCATAATAGGCTGCCACCGCATGATTCAGCGTAAGCTCATTACTATGGTCATCGGGATGAACCGCCATTCCTGGAGGCTTATTCACTACAAGACAAAAATCATCCTCGTACAGCACTTCCAGGTCACTCCACCGGGGTTCAATTCCAGCTTCCACCGAAGGAAAAATACCGAGGCGAAGCCGGTCTGCCTTCCATTGCACCGCTTTATGATGCCTGAGCTTCCGAACATACTTTTCAGGCATTCCGAGCGAATCCACCAGCCATTGGTATACAGCCTCATCCCGGTCAGGCAGCGATAAAAGCGCCTTTCCCGGCATCAGCTCCAGCCATTCTCCCCGCCGGGTCCAGTTGCCCTGATAACTCACAGGCTTTTCAGCGCGCGGTAATTGGCTTCAATTGTCTCATCGATATCTGCTGCCGTATGTGCGGCTGAGATAAACATTCCCTCGAATTGAGAAGGCGGAACGCTGATCCCTTCCTGAACCATAGCGGCAAAATAACGGCGGAACAGATCCAGGTCACTGGTTTTTGCCGTGTCAAAGTTTACAACCTGCTGATCGGTAAAGAATGGACAGACCATGGAACCAACCCGATTAATGGACAGCGGTATACCAAACTCCCGTGCATTCTTCGCAAACCCTTGTTCGAGCTGGGCGCCGCGCTCTTCCAGCTGGGCATAGACCTCAGGGGTCAGCAGCTTCAGTGTCGTATACCCTGCTGCCATTGCCAGCGGGTTGCCGCTGAGGGTACCGGCTTGATAAATAGGACCGGATGGGGCGACTTGATCCATAATATCACGTCTTCCGCCGTAGGCACCGACAGGCAGACCGCCGCCGATCACTTTGCCAAGACAAGTCAAATCAGGAGTCACGCCGTACCGGCCTTGGGCACAGTGTAGATCCACGCGGAAGCCTGTCATCACTTCGTCGAAAATCAACAGGCTGCCGTAATCGGAAGTAACCTTGCGCAGTCCTTCCAAAAAGCCCTCATGTGGAGGCACAACCCCCATATTTCCGGCTACCGGTTCCACAATAATGGCTGCAATCTCTTCACCAAACCGTTCAAAAGCCAGCTGGATGGACTCCAGATCGTTATAAGGGACTGCAATTGTATTACTTGCAACAGCTTCCGGTACGCCCGGACTGTCAGGCAGACCCAAGGTCGCTATGCCGGACCCGGCCTTGATTAACAAGCTGTCCGCATGTCCATGATACGAACCTTCGAACTTAATGATCTTGCTCCGGCCTGTATAACCTCTGGCCAGCCGGATCGCACTCATGGTCGCCTCTGTGCCGGAATTGACCATCCGCACCACCTCAATGGACGGAACCCGCTGGCATACCAGCTTGGCCATATCCGTCTCCAGCAGCGTCGGAGCGCCAAAGCTCGTTCCTTTTACCGCCGTTTCGCGAAGCGCGTTTACAACGTCGGGATGGGCATGTCCCATAATCAGCGGTCCCCAGGATCCTACATAATCCATGAAGGAATTCCCGTCAATATCAAATACACGACTGCCTTCTCCCCGGTCCATGTAGATCGGCGTCAGCCCAACGGACTTGAAGGCCCGTACCGGACTGTTAACTCCGCCCGGGATAACCTGTTTTGCTTCCTCAAAGGCCGCACGTGAAGCTTCTTCTTTTCGTAAGTTTTGGCTCATTCTCGACACTCCTATCTGTCCAATGACAGTTGCTGTTTAACGGTCCTTGATCCAGCCTGCTGCATCTTTAGCAAAATACGTAATGATCATATCCGAACCTGCACGCTTCATGCCGGTCAGCATTTCCATGACGATGGCTTTCTCGTTGATCCATCCCTGCATGGCAGCCGCCTTGACCATGGAATATTCACCGCTCACATTGTAAGTGACGAGCGGAAGATCGAATTGGTCGCGCAGCAGACGTACGATATCCAGATAAGCAAGAGCCGGCTTCACCATAAGCATGTCTGCACCTTCCAGCACATCGCTCTCGGCTTCCCGCAGCGCCTCTCGCACATTGGCAGGGTCCATCTGGTATGTTTTGCGGTCACCGAACTGCGGTGCAGAATCAGCCGCATCGCGGAACGGGCCATAAAATGCGGAAGCATATTTTACAGAGTAAGACATAATCGGAATATGTTCAAAACCCTCGTCATCCAGCGCAGAGCGGATGGCCTGCACAAAACCGTCCATCATATTGGAGGGTGCAATGATATCAGCACCGGCTTTTGCCTGGGAAACTGCAGTACGGGCAAGCAGCTCCAAAGATTCGTCATTCATCACATCGCCGCAGGTATGACCGTCACGCTCAAAGGTATGCACCATACCGCAATGACCATGGTCGGTAAACTCACAGAGACAAGTATCTGCAATAACCATAAGATCAGGGTACCACGATTTGATGAGTCTGGTCGCTTCCTGCACAATACCGTTATCTGCAAATCCAGAGGAGCCGATGCCATCCTTGCTTTCCGGAATGCCAAACAGCAGAACTGCCGGGATTCGCAGCGAAACAATCTCATCAATCTCGGGTTTCAAGGTATCCAGCGAAAACTGGAACACTCCCGGCATGGAAGTGATCTCATTCTTCACCCCGCTGCCATAGCTGATAAATACCGGCTGAATCAGATCTTCTATGTTCAGCACCGTCTCCCGGACCATACTGCGCATGGCAGCAGTCCGGCGCAGACGGCGGTGTCTTACGATTGGAAAACTCATGTTATCCCCTCCATGTTGTATTGTTCATTGGCTGTGTCAATCACGAAACCGTCTCGGCTCGTCCTTATTCCACTCACAAAGTGCCTCCACCAGACTGTACATGGTGGCTTCTTTTGCAAGTACGGATACCTGAAGGCCTGCTTGACGAGCCGTCTCGGCAGTTACGGGTCCAATGCAGGCCGCAGCTGCGTGCTGCAGCAGCTGAACCGGATCTCTGTCCCCCATTCGTTGGATCAGGGCAAGCAGATTCGTTACTGTAGAAGAACTGGTAAAGGTCACAGCATGTATGCCGCCTTCGTTCAGCAGTCTCAGGAGTTCGTCATCCTGCTCCACGGGCAGGATTGTTTCATAAGTTACAAGGTCCGTAACATGAAGCCCCATCGTGCTCAGCTGTCCAGGAAGCCAGTCTCTGGCCAGGTCTCCTCTGGGAAGCAGAACAGACTGGCCTTGTGTCAACTCGCTGCCGAATGCTTCTATCAGACCTTCAGCTTGAAAATGGCTTTCAAGAATTTCAGCAGAAATGCCCCGTTCCCGCAGCGCGGCTCCGGTTGCCGGACCCACCGCCGCAATCCTGGCTTTTGCCAAAGAACGGATGTCGTGCCCGAATGTATTCAGATGACGGAAAAAGAAGTCCACACCGTTAACGCTTGTAAAAAACACCCAGTCATACCGTTCCAGACGTTCCATGGTCTGCCGGATTTCAGCAAGCCTGGCATCCGAAGACGGCATGACGGTTTCAATGACAGGAAACTCGTAAGGCTCACCGCCCAGTTCCTCAATCTGCTTCACCAAGGCGCTTTCCTGGCTTCGAGATCGTGTGACCAGAATTCTTTTGCCAAAGAGCGGGAGCTGCTCTGACCATTTCAGATGCTTGCGCTGCAGGACCACCTCACCGACGACGATGACAGCCGGCGGCTGAAAGCCCGCTGCTGTGACTTTACTCTCGATATCCTGCAGCGTTCCGGTAATCGTATCCTGCTCAGCCCTTGTACCCCATCGAATCAGCGCAACCGGGGTTTCCGGTGATCTTCCGTGATCAATCAGCTGACGGCTGATGTAACCGATCTTGGCTACACCCATCATAAAAATGAGTGTCCCCGTAGCATGGGTTACTTTATCCCACTGAATCATCCGATCCAGCTTGTCCGGACTTTCGTGTCCGGTAATGATGGATAAAGAAGAAGCCAAATCCCGGTGTGTTACCGGAATGCCGGCATAAGCGGGAACGCTGATCGATGACGTGATCCCAGGGACAATCTCAAAGGAGATGCCATTCTGGTATAGCAACTCCGCTTCCTCGCCTACCCTTCCAAATATGGTGGGATCTCCACCTTTTAACCGCACCACGGTCTTCCCCTCAAGAGCGAGATCTACAAGGAGACGGTTGATTTCTTCCTGCTTCATGGTGTGCCTGTCCGGAAGCTTCCCGACATAGATCTTCTGGGCTCCAGGCTTTAGCCATCTCAGCAGCCGGGGTGAAGCCAGCCGATCATAAACGACAGCATCTGCCTTCTCCAGACAGTCTCTGCCTTTAATCGTAATCAAACGTGCGTCGCCAGGACCCGCTCCCACCAGATAAACCTTGCCCGCCATCCTATCATCCCCTAACTTGTGACAATATCTCCTCGGCACCTCCGGCTTTTAGCTTTTCAGCTACGGCAATGCCCAGAGATTCCGGCTCGGTTCCCTCAGAAGACTCCTTTAAAATCACATCTCCTTCAGGAGAACCTACCATTCCGGTTAATTGTATAATGTTTTGCCCGGTCTGAGAATAGCCGGCAGGTTCATGTTTCAGAACGGCATGGGCTCCAATTGGCACCTGACAGCCACCGTTGAGCTCATACAAGTATTTGCGCTCTGCTGCAACGGTGAGCGCTGTTTCGGTGTCATTGTACAGCGAGAGCAGATGCAGCAGATCAGCATCCTCTTGTCGGCATTCAATACCCAGAGCGCCCTGCCCTACGGCTGGCAGACATATCTCTGTCGGCAAATATGCCGTAATTTTGTCTTCCCAGCCCATACGCTGCAGACCCGCAGTCGCCAGAATTATGGCATCGTATTCACCGCTTTCCAGCTTGCGCAGACGAGAGTCGATATTGCCACGAATCCATTCAATATGCAGATCCGGCCGGTATGCTTTAAGCTGGCTCGAGCGGCGCAGGCTGCTTGTACCGACCTTCGCTCCCTGCGGCAGTTCGTCCAGGCTGCCCGCGATCAACGAGATCAGACAATCTCTGGGATCCTTGCGTTTTGGCACCGCACCCGTCGTAAGGCCTTCCGGAAGAACAGATGGCATGTCCTTCATGCTGTGTACGGCCATATCAATGCCGCCATCAAGCAGAGCCTGTTCGATCTCTTTGACAAACAGCCCCTTACCCCCTACCTTGGACAAGGTGACATCCAGGATACGGTCTCCTTTGGTTACAATCTTCTTAACTTCGAACCTGTAGTTCAGTCCGTGTTCTTCAGCCAGCCGGGTCAAATCATCAATCACTTGCCCGGTCTGGGTCAGCGCCAGTGCGCTTTGTCTGCTTCCTACCACAATTGTCCGCATGCCTAATCCTCCTGATTGTAAGTAATCCATTCATCTATTTGATCCATGCTCCATGGCGTAAAAACACCTTGTTCCATATCACGCAAAAAATCCTGCTCATATAATTTGCGTAACAAGCGATGACGGGTCGATGGTGTCTCAATCTTATCCTTGATGATCGTCCTCATCTGAGACATAAACTCCAGATAGGCATCAAAGGTTTCTCCAAACTCTTCTGAAAGCCTTCTGCATACATGAAGCGACGCCAAAGGTCCCGCATCCGCGGTCGAAACCGCAAGGGTAAGCCGTCCGCGCCTCAGCACAGCAGGGCTGATAAAGTCTCCGCTCTCACCGCGATGAGCTACATTTACCATAATCCCCAAACGGCGCGCCTCGGAGGCAATCTCCTCGTTGATGTCTTCCTGCCCGGTAGCTGCATACACCAAAAAGGCTCCCTGAAGGTCGCCTTCTCTGTATAATCTGGATGTCCAGGCTACATCTCCGGAAGCCGCCATGGCTGAAAGTCCCGGAGTGAGCTGGGGACTAATAATATGTACGGAGGCTCCGGCCTGATGAAGGCTGCCTGCCTTACGCTCAGCCACCGAACCACCGCCGAATATAATACAGCGCTGTCCTTCGCAATTCAGCATAACAGGGACATATCGAACCATGTTACATCACACTCCCGACCAACCATGAAATCCGGACCAGGCATTCAGCAGAAAATTCAATACTATAAATGCCAGACCGATCAAAGCCCACCTGGCTGTTTCCAGTCCAGACCGCTGCTGTATAGTTCGTCTGACAAAGTAGTTCAAATATACACAAAGCACAATAAAGGTGGTAATGACCTTCAGATCTCCAAGAAGAAGTACCTGACCCTCCCGAATCAAGGAAACTACAGCGATGCTCAAAGACAGGACAAGCAGTACGATTCCAAACAGAATGGCAGCATAAGAGTATTTATCCAGCATCTCCAGACTCGGCAGTCGTCGGATTAAATCATTCCATTTCTTATGTTTGAGACGACTGTGCAGAAACAAATACATGCCTGCAAATACCGCTCCGACCATTAATGAGGTGAAACTGATGCTGGCCAGTGTAATATGCAGCACAAGCAGCCCTTTGGCGGTATACCACATCCCCCACATCTCCAGCGGCTTAAACTCGGTCGTCAGCAGCATGCGGTTCAGAACGGTCACACTAAAACCTGCTACACTGAGCAGGGCAGGAGCAAGATCCGCCCTTTTGATAAAAGATAGTACCAGTGAAGTGATACTCAGGCTGAGTGAACAGAACAGTAAAAAGTCAAATGTGGTTAACACCGGGAGCGCAGAGGCGCCAAACAGCCTCATACTCACCACTATAATCTGTCCTAAGGCCGCAACGACAAGAAGCCCTGCGCCTGTCCGCTTCGCTGTCCGACTGCGGTAAACGCAATCCGAAATGTAAAACAGTAGGCTCAGGGCATAGATATAAATGCCGATATCATAAATTAAATTCAGCGGCATGATTACTCACCGCCTTACAGCGCGGCAGGAGCAAATGAGGCTTGAACCGTTTTCCGCTCCTTGGGCTGCTGATCTTCAGGTGCAGGCACGCTTTCTGTTCCCAGGACTGCTGGTTTGTTCTGTACTCTGCGCTGCGATCCCTGTTCACTTTCCTGTACCATTTCCTCCAAAGCAAAAATTTGGGTGAAATAATCCAGTGCTTCTGCTGACTGCTTGCCGCCTGTCATTTCCTTGATCCGGTTAATCGGATCATGCATCATCTGGTTAACGATGCTCTTGGTCAGACGGCGGATCACTTTACGCTGACGCTCGTCAAGTTCCGGCAGTTTGTTGAACATGCTTTCGAGCGTTTCCTCGTAAATAACACTGGACTTGTCTTGAAGTGCACGAATTGCCGGTCTTACACCGAGCGTTCTGAGCCAGTTATGGAAATGATCCATTTCCTCTTCGATCATCTTCTCGATCTTGGCCGCCTCTGCCCGGCGCATCTCCATATTGCTCTCAACAATACCTTCCAGGTCATCAATGTCATACAAGAACACGTTCTGAACCTCACCTACAGCGGGGTCAATATCACGAGGTACAGCGATATCAATCATAAAGAGAGGTCTGGATTGACGTTTCAGCATACTTTCCTTAACCATGGTGGGACGAAGCACATAATCATTGGCTCCGGTCGAACTGATGACAATATCCACATCATCCAGCCGCTTCATGGCCTCGGTAATGGTGCAGGGTGTACCTTTGAACTTTCCAGCCAGCTCTTCCGCACGGGCGAGCGTCCGGTTGGCTACAATGACCTCAGCTGCTCCGTTCGCATACAGATGTTTGACCGTGAGCTCACTCATTTTGCCGGCGCCCAGGATCATCACTTTCTTGTTATGGAACACTCCGAAAATACGTTTTCCCAGCTCAACCGCAGCATAGCTTACTGAAACTGCACTTTCTCCGATCGAGGTTTCCGAGTGAGCACGCTTCCCTAGCGTAACGGCTTGTTTGAACAGCATGTTAAACCAAGTTCCGGTTGCCTTTTCTTCTTGTGATTTCAGAAAGGCATTACGCACCTGACCTAGAATCTGTGTTTCTCCGATGACCATGGAGTCCAGTCCGCAGGTCACTTTGAACAAATGGGAAATCGCCTGCTCATCTTCGTATATATATAAATGTTTTGTAAAGTCTTCGCGTTTGATTCCGAACCATTGCTCCATAAAGCTGCGGATAAAATATCCGCACATATGAAGACGGTCGACCACTACATAAATCTCGGTACGGTTGCAGGTAGCGACAATGACGCCCTCCAGTACGCTCTTGGTCGACTTCAGCAGTGAAAGCGCCTCGGAAAGATCCTGCTCCGAAAAGGTAAACCGCTCTCTCACCGCGACAGGCGCTGTGCGATAGTTCAATCCAACAACGACGATGTGCATTTCATGTTCACCTGCCTAAAGGTTATTAAAAATGTCTGATGATATCCGGTAACTATGAAATAATTATATCATAGGTTGTCGAACGGACCTGTCCCTTTTATGAAATGTTCATGAACTCCCCATATTCTTCATGAGGAATCTTCACACACACTGATCCTTTATATTGTGTTATTTATCAAATAGATCTATACAAAGATCAGTAGGAGCATACAGTCCCTTATAAAATAAATAACCATGGAGGATTCCATGGTTATCAGTATACACATGCGGTACGGTGATTTACACCAATTCAACCTGCTTCATCTCGGGTGTTTCAACAGTCAATTCGCCCAAACCGCGGACAAGCTTCTTCGCATAACACTTTTCAGGCTTCAAAGCGGATACCAGGTAATCAATTGCCAATTGCGGATCTACAGTCTCTCCGCAGGTATAACAGTCAATTGCAGCAAAACCTCTCTCAGGGTAAGTGTGAATAGAGAGATGGCTTTCCGACAACAGCACAAGCACCGTTGCACCTTGTGGTTCAAATTGCTTGGACTGGACGGACATTACCGTTGCTCCGCAGGCTTCAGCAGCTTCCACCATCTGAGTCTGCAAGTATTCAGCATTGTTCAGTAGTTCGAAGTCGACTCCCCAAGTATCAACAGCAACGTGTCTTCCGAAAGTTGAGTATTCCATCTTCCGGTTTCCCCCTTCCTAGGAATAAAATGTTTGAAAAATTTCATCCGCTAGGACCTACGTCATTCACTTCCCGAGGGAATAATCTCTCGCAACATTACATGTCCTGAGTGAATCCTGGTTCCTATATTCTTTTCAACGAGATTAAAAATAACATCTATGACGGCGAATTGCAATACATTTTTGAAAATTATAGCGATAAATATTTTACAGATCAGCATATGAGGCAGCCAGGCATGCTGATACACCGATTCACAAAAAAATTATCCAAACAAAAAAGCCTTCCGGAATCCGGAAGACCTGAAATGGTGCTTAAGCTTCTAATATGAATAAACGCTGGTTATAATTCCGCAGCTGTTCGTCGATGCATTGAATTTCGGAAAGCGATGACGTCAGCAGGCGCTGATCCAAAAGATCATTAATGCGTCCCTGAATACATTCGATTTCCCTTTCTGTTGCGTGATTGTCAAACAAACGCTGCAGTTCCCCTACTGTATCCTTATGCTGATACACCAGGCTGCAGTCCCCGTCAGTCAGCTGGGCAATACGCTGTACTGTGCCGTCAAAATAGTCATAGCTCATGGTAAACCCTCGATAAATCCGATTCACCCTGCCGCTGCCTTTAAATGCAGCAAACAGTTTGCGCACCGCATTCGTAAGCCCAGGGGTCACCAGTCGGCACGACAACGCACAGATGTACAGGCCATTTTTGCGTTCAAAGGGCAAATGAACTTCTTCACCGCTTTCATCTTCGAGCATAAATTCATGCCCTCCGCCATCAACCACTTTCACCCGTATATTAAACTGGGCTGCTGTGGTGCCGTGGAGAAATTGATCCATTTGAACATCCGTCATTTGCATGGTGGCGTTAACGTATTCTGTGGCTATCTTATGAGCCATAAAAATCTCCTCAATTCTTTTAACAATCCTTACGTCCATTATACAGCAGACGCCAAAGGTTTTCTTGTCATCCAATTGAGATTAAACAGCATATTTCATAAAAAACCGCTTTTAGCTTCCATCTTCACAAGAATTTCAATGAGATTCTCATCATCCCATCACAAATTCACCGTTTCCCTGCGGTATGTGATAAAAAGATTCAGGTTTCATGAGTATATGACTGAATAATGCTCCACAACTCATCTTTACCCATCCCGGTCTCGGATGAAAACATCACAAGCTGATGCTCTTGACGAAAATTCAGCGTTTCCTTAACAACCTTTATATGCTTCTGCCATCGGCTTCGCGGAATTTTATCCGCCTTGGTCGCAACGACACAGATTGGCCGGTTATAATGCTGCAGCCACTCATACATGCTGATATCATCTTTTGATGGCGGGTGCCGCAAATCTACCACGAGCAGCACGAGCTTGAGTCCCACGCGTTCCAGCATGTACCTCTCAATCATCGCTCCCCACTCAGCCCGCTGGGTCTTGGACACCTTGGCATAACCGTAACCAGGAACATCGACAAAATAGATTTCGTCATTAATACGATAATAATTCAAATGCTGGGTTTTCCCGGGCGTCGAGCTTGTCCGGGCTAGGTTTTTCCGTGCAATTAATCGGTTGATCAGCGAGGATTTCCCAACATTGGAACGCCCTGCCAGAGCAATCTCCGGCAAGGCGTCATCAGGATATTGTTCAGGACGTACGGCGCTGATTACAAATTCGGCTTGATTCACTTTCATGATGGCAGCAATTCCTCTCTAATGTACTCCAGCCTGTTCAACTAAAGCATGCTGGAGTACCTGGTCCATATGGGAGACCGGTATAAATTCAACATCATTCTTTACACTGTCCGGAATATCGCGTAAATCCCGCTCATTGTCTTTCGGGAGCAGAATTTTTTTGTAGCCGGCACGATGGGCAGCGAGGGATTTCTCCTTCAAACCGCCGATCGGCAGTACGCGTCCACGCAGCGTAATCTCACCTGTCATGGCAACTTCCCGTGCAACATGACGTTTCGTCAGGGCTGAGATCAGTGCAGTTGCAATGGTTATGCCTGCAGAAGGGCCGTCTTTCGGAATGGCACCTTCGGGAACGTGAATATGAACATCCAGCTTCTCATGAAAATCGTTCTGGATACCCAGCACTTCCGCCTTGGACCGGGTGTAGCTGAATGCCGCCTGAGCGGACTCTTTCATAACATCCCCCAGTTTGCCGGTCAATGTCAGCTTCCCGGATCCGGGTACTACGGTGACTTCAACCGTCAGCGTATCTCCGCCGACTTCCGTCCACGCAAGTCCTGTCACGCTGCCGATCTGATCTTCAAGCTCGGCCATTCCATATCGGAATTTTGGAACACCCAGATAGTCTTTCACATCTTCTTCTGCGATTGTAATCACATTCAATTCATCGGTTACGATTTGTTTGGCCGATTTCCGGCACAGTGCAGCGATCTGCTGCTCCAGATTCCGCACACCGGATTCGCGGGTATACTCACGAATCACTCTAAGCAGGGCAGGCTCCTCCAGCTCGAGCTGTTCCGGTTCAAGACCATGATCCCGCTTCTGCTTGGGCAGCAGATAGCGTGCGGCGATCTGAAGCTTCTCCAGCTCCGTATAACCCGGAATATACAGCACTTCCATCCGGTCCAGCAGAGGACGCGGAATATTGTGCAGCGCATTCGCTGTCGTTACAAACATCACTTGAGAGAGATCGAACGGAACCTCAATGAAATGATCACTAAACGTATTGTTTTGTTCAGGATCCAGTACCTCCAGCAGTGCAGAAGCCGGATCACCTCTGAAATCACTGGCCATCTTGTCGATTTCATCCAGGAGAAAGACCGGGTTGCGTGAGCCTGCCGTTTTCATCCCCTGTACAATTCGGCCCGGCATCGCGCCTACGTACGTACGGCGGTGACCGCGAATCTCAGCTTCATCCCGTACGCCGCCGAGGGAAATCCGGACAAACTTACGTTCCAGTGAACGTGCGATCGAGCGGGCGAGCGAGGTTTTACCAACGCCTGGAGGCCCGACAAGACAAAGGATGGGGCCTTTCAGTTTTTTGACAAGCTTCTGAACGGCCAGATACTCCAGCACGCGCTCTTTCGGTTTATCCAGACCGTAATGATCCTCATCCAGAATCTGTTCGGCCTTCTTGATATCCAGGTCATCTTCCGTTTCCACCGTCCACGGAAGTGTGAGCAGCCAATCCACATAGTTACGGATGACTCCGCCTTCTGCCGAACTGGCCGGCATTTTCTCCAGGCGGTCGATCTCTTTTTCCACCTTTTCACGTACAGGCTCCGGTAATTCAAGATCCTGAAGCTGCGTGCGCAGCTCTTCCACTTCGCCGGCACGGCCTTCTTTATCACCCAGCTCTTTCTGAATCGCCTTCATCTGCTCCCGAAGGTAGTACTCCTTCTGGGTCTTCTCCATCTGCTTCTTCACACGCTGGTTAATTTTCCGTTCGAGCTCCAGCACTTCGCGTTCATTGTTCAGGATATCCAGCAGTTTCTCTAAACGTTTATGAACATCGATGGTTTCGAGGATTTCCTGCTTATCTTTGATTTTCAGGGAAAGATGGCTCGTGATCACATCCGCGAGGCGGCCGGGCTCATCGATATCTGAAACCGCTGCGAGCGTTTCCGGTGTTACTTTCTTGGAGAGGTTTATATAGTTTTCAAACTGCCCAAGAACCGTTCGCATCAGTGCAGCGATCTCGGAATTATCACTCTCTTCTTCTGGCAGCTCGCGGGCAATGACTTCATAAAAATCCTCATTGTCCGTATATTCAATAATCTCCGCACGTTCCATACCTTCTACAAGAACGCGTATGGTACCGTTCGGAAGCTTTAGCATTTGCCTCACATTGGCGACCGTTCCGATTCTAAAAATATCATCTTGTGTAGGCTCTTCAATGTTCACTTCCGATTGAGAACAAAGGAGAATCAGATTATCTTCGACCATCGCCTTTTCTAAAGCCTTCACCGATTTTTCCCTACCGACATCCAGATGGAGCACCATGCTTGGATAGACAAGAAGTCCTCGTAAAGGCAGCAAAGGAAAACGACGACCTTTCGATTTATGGGGTCCCATCGCTTTCACACCTCCAATGGCTCTCAATGTTGACACGAATCCTATTTTATCAAATGTTCGTATAAAAAACCAATACAGCGGCGTCTAACACGTTCCTGCATCGGTAATTTGTCCCGGACGCGGCGGCGTAGCCTGCAGCAGCGCTGCTGAGGCAGACGGAAAAGACTCGGCCTGCGGCATGAGATGAACGTCTGCAGTGACATCCCCCTTAAAGACTTGAGCAAACACTTCATCCACCGACTCTACCGGAATCACGCGCAGGCCATTCAGATCCTGGAACAAGGTCTGCCAGTTATCTTTGGGTATAATCACCGTGGTAGCTCCTGCCTGAAAAGCCGCTTCTACCTTGGCAATCACGCCTCCGATGGGTTTAACTTTTCCATGGATACTGATTTCTCCGGTCATAGCCAGTTTATTATCCACAGGGACACCTTTGATCGCCGATACAATCGCCGTAGCCATTGCAATGCCCGCAGAAGGTCCGTCAATCGGTGTACCGCCGGGAAAATTGATATGCAGATCATAATCCTTCGGCTGAAAGCCCATGAAGCCCAGCACCGTCAATACATTCTCCACAGACCCTTTGGCCATACTTTTGCGGCGCAGTTTTCGTGCCCCCCCTCCCAGCTCTTCCTCATCAACCACACCGGTAATGTTATAGGTACCACGGCCTTTTTCCGCACGCACAGCGGACACTTCAATTTCCAGCAAAGCGCCCATATTGGGTCCATAAACTGCCAGACCATTGACAAATCCTACTTGAGGATGCTCCGGAATTTTCCGATCTGGTCTAGGCTGCAGCTGGCTGCTGCTCGCTACCCATTCGACATCAACAGCACTGAGCGTCTCCCTCTTCTCGGTGAGCGCCAGACCGCCGGCCAGTTGAATCATGTTCACAGCCTCACGGCCGTTTGTGCAGTAACGTTTCACAACTTCAACCGCTTCCGGTGAAGGCTGGAGCCCAATTTTGTGTATCGCATCCTCCGAAATACGTCCAATCTCCTCTGGCAGTAAAGGCCGGAAAAAGATCTCCATACAGCGGGAACGCAGGGCAGGGGCAATTTCATCAGGGGAGCGGGTCGTTGCTCCAACCAGGCGAAAGTCCGCAGGAAGTCCATTTTGAAAAATATCGTGAATGTATGCTGGCGTGTTGGCATCCTCTGAATTATAGTAGGCACTTTCCAAAAGCACCTTGCGGTCTTCAAGCACCTTTAACAGTTTATTCATCTGAATGGGGTGCAATTCCCCGATTTCATCCACAAATAAAATTCCGCCATGCGCCTTGGTCACTGCCCCTGGCTTTGGCTGCGGAATACCCGCCACACCCATCGCTCCCGCGCCTTGATATATCGGATCATGTACCGAACCTATTAATGGATCCGCAATGCCTCTTTCATCAAACCGGGCAGTTGTTGCATCAATCTCGGTAAACTTGGCGTCATATTTAAAAGGAGATTCCGGGTTTTTCTTGGCTTCTTCCAGCACAACTCTTGCCGCAGCCGTCTTACCCACCCCAGGTGGTCCGTATACAATAACGTGCTGGGGATTACTGCTGCACAGTGCTGCTTTCAGTGCACGCAGACCGTCTTTCTGGCCTACAATATCCCCCATACTCTGAGGCCGGGTCTTCTCCGCCAGTGGTTTCGTCAGTGTGATCGAACGCAGTTTGCGCAGCTTATCCAGCTCTTTGCGAGATTCACGGTCTACCGCCGTTTTGCTCGTCTTTTGTCCTCTGAGGAGATTCCAAAAATAAACGCCGATAATGACGGCAAAAAACAATTGAACCAGCATGATAATCACATTGAAATTCATGAGTAATTCCTCCCGTTTCACCAATATTTCTGATATACAGCTTTTAATACATGCTAGTATTGCCTGTTTATTCAGAAGGTAAAAGGAAACGCGAAAAAAAAGCCGCTGAACGGAGATCCCCCGTATCAACGACTTTTCGAAAACTCATGTACATTACACACCTAATTTATGCTTCCGTCCCGGGATTTCACCCGTTTCCTCATAGACTTTCACAATGTGGTCAATCTCTTTTTTGAGTTCGTCCACCATAATCTCTTCAGGCACTTTCCGGATCATTTCCCCATACCGGAACAGCAGCCCTTCACCACGGGCCCCGGCTATGCCAATATCCGCTTCCCGGGCTTCACCAGGTCCATTCACGGCGCATCCGAGCACCGATACTTTGATAGGAACCTTCAATTTGGAGATGTACTCCTCGACCTCACCTGCAATAGCAAACAGATCAATATCCAGGCGACCACAGGTCGGGCAGGATATGAGCGTCGGTGCATCCGAGATTAAACCAAAGGTTTTCAGGAGCTCCCGGCCCACTTTGATTTCTTCTACAGGATCAGCACTCAGGGAAATCCGCACGGTGCTTCCAATTCCCATGGACAGCAGCGCTCCCAGTCCTGCCGCGCTTTTAATCGTGCCCGAGAACAGCGTACCTGCCTCCGTAATACCAAGGTGCAGCGGATAAGGAATAACTTCCGCAGCTTTAGTATATGCAGCGATAGCCATCGGAACATCGGAAGCTTTAAGCGATACGATAATATCGTGAAAATCAAGCTCTTCCAGAATGCCGATATGATACAGCGCACTCTCCACCATAGCCTCCGGGGTAGGATAACCGTATTTCTCCAGAAGGTGGTTCTCCAGAGAGCCTGCATTCACACCGATCCGAATCGGAATCCCTTTCGCTTTGCAAGCCTTGACAACTTCCTCTACTTTAGAACGTTTGCCGATATTTCCTGGATTGATACGGACCTTATCAATGCCGTTCTCAATAGCGGCCAGCGCCAGCTTGTAGTTGAAGTGAATATCTGCAACCAGTGGAATATGAATCCGCTTCTTGATTTCCTTGATGGCATCAGCTGCTTCTTCATTATTGACTGTGACTCTCACAATTTGGCATCCGGCTTCTTCCAAGCGCAGTATTTCAGCAACTGTCGCTTCTACATCTGCTGTTTTGGTCGTGCACATGCTTTGGATGATGACTTCATTGCTGCCGCCAATTGTGAGATTCCCCACTTTTACGGGCCGTGTGTCCTGTCTCAAAAACATGGATCAATCTCTCCCATATAACGCCAAAGCTCCACTTCGCTAACGGAAGCCTTAAAGGTACCGGTAACGGAGTGGAGAAATGGTCGCCAAAATTTATTTCAGAGGGCTGCCGGTTCAGGCACTCTCTTCTTGTTTCTTGTCATCACTGCTGTTGTTTTGAAGCTCAGGTACGACTTTGTCCTGAACTACTTGTTCCGTGATGACACAGTCTGTAATATCATCACGTGAAGGTACTTCATACATCAGTTCAAGCATAATGCCTTCAATGATCGAGCGAAGTCCCCGGGCTCCGGTGTTTCGTTTGATCGCCTCACGCGCAATGGCTTGAAGTGCCTCCTGCTCGAACTTGAGATTGACATTATCCAGCTCCAGCAGCTTCTGGTACTGTTTTGTCAAAGCGTTCTTCGGTTCGGACAAGATCCGTACCAGCGTCTGCTCATCCAAAGGCTCCAATGTGGAAATAACCGGTAAACGTCCCACGAATTCCGGAATCAAACCGAATTTCAGCAGGTCTTCCGGGAGAACCATCGTCAGATATTCTCCGGCTTTGAGTTCTTTCTGGCCTTCTGTCGTCGTTGAGTTAAAACCGATGACTTTCTTGCCGATCCGGCGTTTGATATACTGCTCTAATCCATCAAATGCACCACCGCAAATAAACAAGATATTGGTGGTATCAATTTGAATGAATTCTTGATGCGGATGCTTACGTCCACCTTGTGGAGGTACAGAAGCAACCGTCCCTTCCAGTATTTTCAAAAGGGCCTGCTGTACGCCTTCACCCGAAACATCACGGGTAATGGACGGATTCTCGGATTTACGTGCCACTTTATCGATTTCATCGATATAAATGATGCCGCGTTCTGCTTTTTCCACATCGAAATCAGCAGCCTGAATCAGTTTCAGCAGGATATTCTCTACATCCTCACCTACATAACCTGCTTCAGTCAGCGAGGTAGCATCCGCAATCGCGAATGGTACATTCAGAATTTTAGCCATCGTTTGAGCGAGCAGCGTTTTACCGGAGCCTGTAGGTCCAAGCAGCAAAATATTACTTTTCTGCAGTTCTACGTCCTCGATCTTGTTCTGCGTATTAATCCGCTTGTAGTGATTATATACGGCAACCGATAAGGATTTCTTGGCTGCTTCCTGACCGATGACATACTGGTCGAGAATGTCGCGGATATCGCGTGGTTTCGGAATATCCTTGAGATCTACTTCTTCTTCGTGGCCGAGTTCCTCTTCCACAATTTCGGAGCACAAATCAATGCACTCATCACATATATAAACACCAGGGCCGGCCACAAGTTTACGGACCTGTTCCTGGGATTTACCACAGAAGGAGCATTTCAACTGCCCTTTGTCGTCATTAAATTTGAACATGCTATTACCACCTCTTAAGATTTGATCGGTGAAGACAGAACATCATCGATAATCCCGTAGGATTTCGCTTCTTCGGCGCTCATGAAAAAGTCGCGGTCTGTATCGCGTTCGATTTTTTCAAGGGGTTGACCTGTACGTTCCACATAGATCCGGTTCAGTTTCTGCCTAGTCTTGATGATCCAGTCTGCGTGAATTTGTATATCAGAGGCCTGACCTTGAATACCACCCAGCGGCTGGTGAATCATCACTTCACTGTTCTGCAGCGCATAACGCTTGCCTGGTGCTCCGGCTGTAAGCAGTAATGAACCCATGCTGGCTGCCATACCGACACAAATGGTGGATACATCAGGCTTAATGAATTGCATTGTATCATATATACCCATCCCGGCCGTTACAGAACCACCAGGAGAATTGATGTACAGATGGATGTCTTTCTCGGGATCTTCCGCAGCCAGAAAAAGCAGCTGGGCCATAACCAGATTGGCGACATCGTCATCGATCGCATTACTGAGGAAGATGATGCGATCTTTGAGTAACCGGGAATAAATATCATAAGAACGTTCTCCCCGATTGGTTTGTTCCACAACCATAGGCACAAGACTCATGCGACCAACCTCTTTTCCTTGAAAAAGTATACTTCAGCGTTACAAAAGTTATTCTAACACGTTCAAAGCGTCATGTCATTTTTTAACCATGTATACATTCTATGAACACTTAAAGAAATATATCCTGTCTGTCTTGAAGCTTATATGTATGCAAACTCGCGCAATATCACAAACCATTTCGTGTCATATTTAGTCATTATCTGGATGTGAGAGGGTAAAAATAAGGCACGTCTTCAAGAGTACGTGCCTTATCGTATCACTTCACTGCAGTCTGCCTGCAGTCTGCTATTCTTCTGTAGATGTCTCTTCTTCTTTAGGTGCTGGAGGTCCTTCTACACTGTTCTCGATCAGCAAATCAATCGTTTTGCGGAGAACCAGTTCTTCACGAAGGCTGTCCAAAGAACCGTTCGAAGCCAGAATGCTGCGGATCTCATCAACAGGACGCTTGTACGTTTCCGCCATATTACCAAGCTCTTCATTGATATCTTCTTCGCTCACTTCCAGGTTCTCTTCCTTAGCAATTTGCTCCAGAACCAGGTTGTTGCGCACGCGTTTCTCGGCATCATCCTTCATCTGATTTTCCAGATCGGACTTGGACTGTCCGGAGAAGCTGAGGAACATGTCAATGTTCATTCCTTGCTGACGCAGACGGTTATCAAAATCGCGCATCATGTTTTGAACTTCGGATTGAATCATAGCTTCCGGAATTTCAACTTCAGCGTTCGCTGCCGCTTTTTCCACCGCTTCGTTCTCACGCACACCTTGAGCTTCCTGCTCTTTGCGTTTCAGAAGCTGAGCTTTCAGGTCCGATTTGTATTCTTCGAGCGTGTCGAATTCGCTGACGTCTTTTGCAAACTCGTCATCCAGCTCTGGAAGCTGCTTCCGCTTGATTTCGTGAACTTTCACTTTGAAAACTGCTGCTTTTCCAGCCAGCTCTTCAGCATGATAAGTTTCCGGGAATGTTACTTCAACGTCTTTGAAGTCTCCTGTAGCCATTCCGATAACCTGCTCTTCGAAACCTGGGATGAAGCTGTTGCTTCCCAGTTCGAGGGAGTAACGTTCAGCTTGTCCGCCTTCAAACGGCTCGCCGTCTACAGAACCATCAAAGTCAATAACCGCGATATCGCCGGATTGAGCTTGGCCTTCCTCAATGACAGCCAGCTCAGCATGACGCTCCTGCATACGCTCCAGTTCCTGACCCAATTCCTCGTCAGTTACTTCTGATGTTACAGCAGCAACTTCAACGCCTTTGTAATCGCCCAGCTTCACTTCAGGCTTCACGATCACTTTAGCTTTGAACTTAAAGGATTCGCCTTTGGAAAACTGCTCGATGTCAATCTCCGGACGATCTACCGGGAAGATTTCGGTTTGGTCCACAGCTTCACCGTAAGCTTCAGGAAGAAGAATATCGATTGCATCCTGATACAGGCTCTCTACACCATAGCGTGCTTCAAAAATCGGCCGAGGCACTTTACCTTTACGGAAGCCCGGCACGTTTGCTTTCTTCACTACTTTATTAAAAGCTTTGTCCAGCGCAGCCGCTACGCGGTCCGCTTCAACCTCGACATCAAGAACGCCAAGGTTCTTCTCTATTTTTTCCCAAGTTGCTTTCATTTATACTTTCCCCTCCAAAATTCACGTGGTCGGCGCAGATAAATTATCACGTACCGAATAACCACTATAGTATAAACAACATTAATTTCTTTTTCAAGGGCGAACCCTTACAGGATCAGAGCGAAAAGCGTTTTCCGGATCATTCGTCCATGCCGGCAGCTACAAACTGCTTAATAGAACGATAGGCCCCTTCATACCGAAAACGCATCGTATCCGTTATGCCATAGAGGCTGCGGATCTCCTCTTCGTCGCGAACTCCCTTTAAACTCTCCGATACCGTATCATGAAGGGCTGCTGCCCATATGTCAAGGGTAGCCTCCTCATTATCCAGCATAGAATAATAATCGCTCGTTCCATAAATAGCCATGATGAACTGCGACCAAAGCTCCTGTGCAAAATAAAAAAGCGTTGGTTCATGCACCTCTGTCTTCTCGGCTACCCGCTGCAAAATTTGCTGCAGCACTTCCGGATAATCACCCGGACCCAGTGGAATCTCCTCCACATCCACGCTGACGGTTTCCGATCCCCGTATTAAAGACACCATACCGCTTACCCCTCTGCGTCTCAACGTCTGCAGAACGCGGAACTGCAGCAGCGGATGGAGCGGCTGTTCTTTGATCCAGGCAGTCAGCGCCTCATCTACTTCCGGTCGTTCCAGATAGGCAAGCTGCTCCAGAGCCAGTACCGTCTGCTCAGTGAGCGGCCCGTTCATCACCGTATCCAGCAGTTTGTCCGTATATCCCTCGTCCTGGGCGAGCTTATCCTGGACCATTCGGCGCGTCATCTCTGCTTCGTCCGCCTCGTCTTCCGGTTCATGTCCGGCGGGTTCCACAGAAGTTGGAAACGCAGCTTCAAGCCAGCTTAGAAGCGACCGCCATTCTTCATAATGGCGCTCATCCTGACCCTGACATTGCAGAAGAAATGCCAGCAGCTCCTTGGCCTCCCCGTAACGTTCGTTTTCGAGCATAACGGTAAGCTGGATCTGATAGTAATCCAGCGTTTTCGGAAACAGGATGATATTTTTATCTTCTTGATTGGGGGAGTTGGAGTCCTTTATAAGGACACCTCCTTTCATGCCGATTTCATTTTTGTTGATTATAGCATATCCCTGTCGTGTAAAAAAATGATGGCTCGCTGAGTGTTTCGCATGTTTGGTATGGCGCCGGGATGAACAGCCGACTGCCTAATTATTAAAATAATTGTTGAATTTCTAATCTGTTTGTGATATGATATTTTCTGCTTGAAAAAATTACATGTCCCAGTAGCTCAGCTGGATAGAGCAACGGCCTTCTAAGCCGTCGGTCAGGGGTTCGAATCCCTTCTGGGACGTACATATCACAAAGCCGCCCGTTTATGGGCGGCTTTGTTGCGTCCAGGGATGAGAAGCCCGTTGGGGCGCCTGGGCATAGGCTTCGAGAGGGTTACTTCGCAGTCCGCCCGAAGGGCGGCATCCCTTCTGGGACGTACATAACAAAGCCGCTCGTTGATGGGCGGCTTTGTTGCGTCCGGGGATGAGAAGCCCGTTGGGGGCGCCTGGGCATAGGCTTCGATAGGGTTACTTCACAGTTCGCCCGCAAGGCGGCATCCCTTCTGGGATGCGCGGTATGCAGCTCATCTTACGAATTCTGTGTTTTATGACTGTGGTGATGGCGAGCCAAGGCGCGAACTGCTCTAACGGACATACAGTCCGTTAGAGATCATAGCGATCAATTATAGTTAAAACCTATCAACAACATAGTCACTAAGTATTTCTTTTTATAAAACATACGGTGGATAATGGTAAAAACTCTTTCGTAAGGAGCGATCGCATGAAGAGCACCCATGAGTGGAAACCCGAAGAATATGACCAGAATATGGCCTTTGTCTCTGGCTTCGGAAAAGGATTAATCGACTGGCTCTCCCCGCAGCAAGGTGAGTATATTCTCGATTTAGGCTGTGGTACCGGTGAATTAGCAGATGAAATCTCGAAATCCGGCGCTGTCGTCACCGGCATGGATTTTTCACAGGAGATGGTCTCTCATGCTTCGAAGAAATTTCCGCATCTTCACTTCTTTCAAGGTAACGGCGAGAATTTCACCACAGAGACTTCATACGATGCTGTATTTTCTAACGCCGCACTGCACTGGATGAAGGATACGAAGAGTGCTGCAGCATCAATGTATCGTTGTTTAAAGCCGGGCGGGCGATTGATCGCAGAATTTGGCGGTCAAGGCAATGTCGAAGTTATCTATCAGGCAGCGCGGGATATTCTGCAGGAAGACTATGGCATCAATGCCGATAAACGTAACCCATGGTATTTTCCAAGCATTGGACAGTACGCCAACCTGCTCGAACAAACAGGCTTTCATGTTACAAAAGCTGTACATTATGATCGCCCCACCCCGCTTCCGGAGGGCATACTCGGGATACAGCATTGGCTGAAGCATTTCGGAGGCATGCTTTTTACCGGCATGGAGCAGCAGGACCAGCAGGAGGCTTTTTACAAAATCAGCGAAAGAGTTAAGCCATTGCTGTGGAGAAACGATACCTATTACGCGGACTACAAACGACTTCGCATTGCAGCTGTAAAAAGATAGTTGCTTTTTTGAATGGATTGGTTGTAATATGAAAAATCATAATTATCAATGTTCAATGATCGGGAGAGTAATGAGTCTTATTGATGTCCAAGCGAGCCGGGAGAGTGGGAGCCGGTACAGGTATACTCACGAACCGGACCCGGGAGAAGGATTTCTGAATGCAGTAGGGAATCCCGGCCTACACCGTTATCGTATGGAGCGGCTGATCCAAGTGATCAGCAACAAGAGTGGTACCGCGAGTTAAAGTCCTCGTCTCTTTAATAGAGATTAGGGCTTTTTTTATTTTTCAAAGGGAGGAACTATCATGCTAAGCCAGTTTTTACAAACATCCATTCTTCGCACCGTTCAAACCTTGCTGCCGCCGGCGGGTTCAGGTGAATCGCTGCCCATGTGGCATGTTAACATCGAACAGCCTGCCAATATGCAGCATGGGGACTACTCCACCAACATTGCCATGCAGCTGGCCAAAATCCTTCGTAAACCGCCATTAACGATCGCGGAACAGATCCGTGAGGGGCTTGAGCAAAATTCTGAATTCACCCGGATCGTCAAAAAAACGACTGTCGTGCCGCCAGGGTTCATCAATTTCAAGCTGGACTGGGCGGCCTGGGCGCAAACCTCTTTTGATCTTCCGAAAGCATCCGGTGAAAAAGTCGTCATCGAGCATACCTCGATTAATCCGAACAAATCCGCCCATATCGGCCATCTGAGAAATTCCTGCATCGGAGACACTCTTGTACGCCTTCTTCGTAAAAACGGGTATGACGTCGAAGTACACAACTACATTGATGATCTGGGCAATCAGCTTGCTGACACGGTTGTCGGCCTGCTCCAGCTCCCCATGACCGGAGATCATGAACGTTTCGGCGATTACTGCTGGGATGTTTACGCAGGAATTAACAAGGTCTATGCACAAGATCCGCAGCTTATTCATAAAAGAACCGAGGTGCTGCATGCGCTTGAAGAAGGCCATCAGAACGAGTCGTGGCTGGGCCTGGTCGTTGCGGAGCGGATCGTCCGCGAGCATTTGGAAGAAATGAAGCAGTTCGGTATTGATTATGATTTGCTGGTATGGGAGAGCAGTATTGTAAAAGAAGGCTTCTGGTCCTCCGCTTTCGATCTGCTGAAGGAAACACCTTTGTTTTATCAGGAGGCGGAAGGTAAGCTGGCAGGCTGCTGGGTTTTAAAACAGCAAACAGACAATGAAGAATACGCTGAAACGAAGATTACTGACCACGAACAGGATCACAGCACCGACAAGGTACTGATCCGCTCGAACGGGATTTTGACATACACTGCCAAAGATATTGCTTATCACTTGTGGAAGTACGGCCTGCTGCACAACGACTTTACTTATAAAAGCTTCACCAAAGACGTGTGGACCACAAGTCCTGGAGGGAACGGGCAGACCAAGCCATTTGGCAAAGCGAGTGCCGTTATCAACGTCATTGATTACAGACAGCAGTATCCGCAGGAAATGGTCAAACAGGCTTTAAACGTTCTGGGATTTGAAAAGGAAGCTGAGAAACTGCGGCATGTTAGTTATGGCGTGGTCTCCCTCAGTCCCGCGGCAGCGGCTGAATTGGACGTTGACACCTCAGATGGCAAAGCATCCTATGCCATGTCGGGGCGTCAGGGAATCGGCATTAAAGTGACCGAGTTAATCCGTCGTGTGGAAATATTCATAGAACAGACCCGTGCCGACAAAAGCGGAATTTCCAGCCGTGACATCGCGGCAGCTTCCATCCGGTACTATCTGCTTCGATTTGCCCTGCAGACCGAGGTAGTATTTGATCTGAAGCAGGCCACCGAAATTTCCGGAAATACCGGTGTCTATCTGCTATACGCTTACGCACGTTCCGTCCGGGTACTGAGCAAAGCCGGAGTTGGTGAATCGGTTCCGGCTGTTCCCGGCATGTTACCAGAACTCGAAATGCAGGAGCATGCGCTTCTCCGGCATCTGAGCAGCTGGAACGACACACTTGCTGAGGCTGCTAAAGAACTATCTCCAACCGCATTATGCAACTATGCCTATGAGCTCGCATCTTTATTTAACCACTTCTATGCAGCCTGCCCGATACTCAAATCCGAAGGAGAGGTTCTTCAGCTGCGGATCTGGTTGACAGCTCTTTTCAAGAATACGCTGGGAGAAGCCTTGGAGGTGCTGGGGCTGCCTGCACCTGAGCGCATGTAAGGAATCGGGGTTCTTACCCCCGATTCTCTCAGCGAGGTTCTTGACGCTACCGATGATTCCTCAAATAAGCTTGTTTTTCAAGCTTATTTCTATAAAAACAGATGCATTTTTCTTCATAAGCTTGTTTTTCAGGCTTATTTTTTTAATTCGCACCATTTTATGGTCTGTTATAAGATTTTCAGCTAATATAAGCTTGATTTTCAGCCTTAAAGTATCTTTTGCGAGAAAAATGAGAGAAATAAGCTTGAAATTCAGGCTTATTTCTAATTACCACGGATGGCCGGCTCACTGGCACGGAGTAACATTGGGGGCTCCATAATTCACCAGGGGCATTACGCCCTGCGGGCGGACTGCGATGCACCCCTACCGCAGCCCATGCTCCGACGCCCCCCTGGGCTTCTCATCCCTGGACGCAACAAAACCGCCCAGAGGCGGTTTTGTTATTTACGTCCCAGAAGGGATTCGAACCCCTGACCGACGGCTTAGAAGGCCGTTGCTCTATCCAGCTGAGCTACTGGGACATGGTTATGTATTACGTCTGAAACTGTGACGAAATTCATTATAGCGTATCTTGGGGATTTTTCAAATAAAAATTTTGCAACTCGCCTCGCGGGCGTGAATCGCTCTCTCCTGCTGCGGGTAATATGTAGGGATAGCCGTATTACCTATTACTTATTATGGAGGAATGTTATGCGTCAGCTTCTATCTTCTTTATCCTATTTCAGTATTTTTTTCGCTCCCTTTGTGCTGCCGATTGCGGTGTGGATTTTATCTCAGGATTATGAAGTTCAGAAGCATGCGAAGCGCGCTTTCTTGACCCATATGTTTCCGGTGGCAGCAGGTATTCTTCTGCTGATCATGGCTCTGAGTGCGGGGTCGTTTGGCGCTGTCATGGGTTATATCATTCTGTTTGCCGTCATTTACTTCGGTACATTTGTGTACAACATTATCCAAGGCCTTCACGTACTGCGGGCATACGCTTAACACGTTAAGCTCTTACATATAAACCGTGCTGCATATCTCCTCTCTGCATATATAAGAGTCACTTCATCCAAACATAAAGAGAGCCGGCTGCCCCAGCAGCCGGCTCTCTTTCATTCCAACCATGCATCACTGTGATACCAGGATTGCAGGCACTGTCTCGTCTTACTTTGTCGTAATCAGAACCATCTGCTGCTCCTTATCCCATTTCACATCACAACCCAGCGCATCAGCTACAAAACGAAGAGGGACCATCGTCGTCCCTTTCACCGACCGGGGTGCTGTACCAAGCTTAACGGATTTCTGATTCACGGTCGCCTGCTTTGAACCAAGCTTTAATTGGATTTTCGTCGAGCCCTTGGTGGAGGTAACCGTCTGTGTCTGCTGATTCCACTTTACCGAAGCCTGCAAAGATTCAAAAATAGGCCTCATAGGCACCATCACACTGCCATTAACCATGACCGGTGCCTGTGCATAGGATTGCAGCTGTCCGTTGATTTTGATGCGAATCGGAACGGCACCAATCTCCTGTCCTGCTTCATCAAAGTATTTAAGCTTGACACTGGCGACACGACTGTCCAAATAATCAATCCGAAGCGTTGTAGCTTCATGCGCCGTCATATAAATAGAATCGATATCGGAGCCCAGTAAGCGCCCTTGAGCATTATAGGCTGAAGATTTCATCGTAATTTTCTGACTTTTGTCCCCATTCTCGATGCCCACCGAGACAACCAGCTTATTGTTGATTCTGGTCCGGCCTTCTGCAATAATCTTGGGAGTTTGGCTGCCTCCAGTCAAATAAACCTTCACACCGCTGATCGCTTTCCCTGCTGTCAGTTCAGCCTCAAAATTGCCGATCTCCTTTCCAGAAAGATAGCCGGAGGTCGTATTCACCTCAAGTACTTTACCGCTCGCCTGGCTGCCAACAATAATGACACCGACTCTTCCGCCTTCATTCCGGTTTTGAATAGCCCCGGATACAATCAGCTTGCCGTTCTCCAGGCGGCTTCCTGTGGAAAGCAGCTTTACGGCATCTTCCGGTGTATCGACAGCGGTTACTTTCACGCTTTTGATCTGTTTGGCTGCCTTCAGCTGAATACTAAACGTATCTACATTACTGCTCATCAGATAACCGGACGCGGATTTCACTTCCACTGCTTTTCCGGAAGCGTCGTATCCCACTGCCAGAACTCCGGCATTTCGTCCGCTGTCTGCATTTTGCAGCACAGCCGTCACCTCGATTTTTCCGTTCTGCTCATAATGACCGGAAGCCAGAAGCACCGCTCGGTCCCCAGCCTGGCCGGCAGGCTTGACCTCTACCTTGTTCACCAGACTGCCAGCATCCAGGTCCACTTCAAACGTCTCGATTTCATTGCTCATCAAATAAGCAGAATCTCCAATTGCCTCAATCACTTTCCCCGAAGCATCATAACCAAGGACGACAAAACCAGCCTCAGTTCCAGAACCTCCATTACGGACATCGAAGCGGACCCGCATCTTTCCTCCTTCAAGCGCGTAGGATGATTCCATCACCGTCACATTTGTGGACGTATTTGAAGATATATCCCCGTGAACGGTTTGATGCAGCGGCCCGGCAGCAGCGATTGCAATAGCAAGTATGCCGGTTCCCAGTATACGCATCCATGTTCTTCTCAAATCTCAACACTCCTTTTTTCCAATTCAGCGCTAACATCGACACTAAATCCAAATTATAGGGGCAGTTGTGACGTCCGCAAATAGAGGCAAAGCCCTATTTATCACTTTACATAATTAAGCCGTACTCATGAAACGGCAATCCTATAAGCCACACTATATCGTGCCGATTATCCTAATGCTCAGCATGATATGATTACAGCAACATGAAAGGCTTGAGTCTTGTTATTCCACACCATACAAACTAAAAAACCCATGCTTTTCGGCATGGGTTTTCTGAGGAGTATATTCACATGAGATAATATTCACATCACCGTTCCATTGCCGAAAAAACGTTCATTCAGCTGTTTGTTCAGCGAACCGGTAGACAGGAGCTGCTGTCTGAATGTCTCTTTTTCTTCCTCAGCTGTAGCGGTCAGACTGTTCTCGAATGCCCCCTCTGTGACATCCTCAAAAGCGGTATGAAAGCTGTTGTCATACCAGTCATACTCCATCGAAGCATCACTGCGCACCACTTTCACTAATTCATATCCGTCTATGGACGGGGAAGACACCAAATAAGCAAGCACATTCGGCTCCCCAGCTGCAGAGTATACTTCCACTTCAGCACAGGGGCTCCCGTTTAGGTTTGTCATTCTCCGGATTTTTGCTTCCTTGATCTGATACATGCTGATCTCTCCTTATTAGATGGATTCTGTATCCTGCGACAACAATCTGAACTGTTCCATCTGTGAACGCGTTTCCGGCGTTCCCAGCTGATGAATGGTTGAATAGACCCCATCCAGTGAAGACTGGAACAAGGCGTTCGTACTCTCCTCGGGAGTATCCGGCCAGGGGAATACGTAGCCGGGGAAGGCCTCCTCCTCTTTTTCCTGAAGCCGTTCCAGCTGCATACGCAGCTGTTCTGCTTCCTCTGCCGTCGCCTGAATCTCCCATTCATAAGCACTTGCCCCGCGTTCAGCCAGCACGGAACGACCGTGAACTGACACATAATAAACCGACTTGTCCAAGGTGCTGTCACCCTTTCGCTTAACGATGCTCTCCCCTGTAGTTTTCGTTTAAGGACAGACATTTTATGCCTTCCTTCGGCATATATCTTTATCACTTTGCAAATTCAGTCCATTCCAAAAGGTCAGCGTAGATCACAGACAAAGAGAGGATGAACCATCATGTGCGGAATAACCGGATTTATTCAATGGAGCGGCGACCTGACCCAGGACTCCCAGCTGCTGGTGAAAATGACGGAAAGCCTGGCCCACCGGGGACCTGACGGCTCAGGAACATGGATTTCCAATCCGTGCGCATTCGGGCATCGGAGACTCAGCGTCATCGACCCGGAGAATGGGGCCCAGCCGATGATTATTCATCGGGAAGAGGATGTCTATGCCATTGTATATAATGGAGAGCTATATAATGCGGCAGAATTAAAAAACGAGCTGGTTCAGCGGGGACATATCTTCCATACAAAATGTGACACGGAAGTGCTCCTGGTGTCCTATATCGAATGGGGACCCGACTGCCTGGACCGGCTGAACGGGATTTTTGCCTTTGCCATATGGGATAGTGTGAAAGAACAGGTGTTTTTAGCCCGGGACCGGGTCGGTGTAAAACCTCTGTTCTACAGTTATGTGGACGGCACACTGATTTTCGGATCAGAACCTAAAGCGATCCTGCAGCACCCGAAAGTAGAGCCTGTCGTTGGGCCGGAAGGACTGGCCGAAGTGTTTATTGTAGGCCCAGCCAGAACACCGGGACATGGGGTGTACCGCGACATATCAGAACTCCGGCCAGGCCGTGCCATGATATTCGGACGGGAAGGACTTCATACGTATACGTACTGGAAGCTTATGAGCCGCCCCCATCCCGATAATGAACAGCAGACAGCTGCACATCTCCGGGAATTGATTCAGGATACGGTGGAACGGCAGCTCGTGTCTGACGTGCCTGTCTGCTCATTGCTGTCCGGCGGCCTGGATTCCAGCGCACTCTCTGCACTGGCCGTGGATTACTATACCCGCACAGGACAAGGGCAGGTCCATACCTATTCCGTCGACTACGTTGACAATGACAAGCATTTCAAATCCCATGCTTTCCAGCCGGGAGCAGACGCCCCCTGGATCAAGCGCATGCATGAAGAACTGCAAACCCGCCATCACTGGATCGAATTCGATACCCCCGAGCTGGTCGAAGCGCTGGAGCTGTCCACCCAAAAGCGGGATCTGCCGGGGATGGCCGATGTGGACGCTTCCCTGCTCCTGTTCTGCCGGGAAATCAAAAAAGGAGCAACCGTCGCCATTTCAGGGGAAGCTGCGGATGAAATTTTTGGAGGGTACCCTTGGTTCCACCGGGAAGATGCACTCAATTCCGGCACATTCCCCTGGTCGGTTGCCCCTCAGCTGCGCGACAGCCTCCTTTCGCCCGAGATCCGGGAATGGATCCGCCCTCTGGAATATCTCGGGGACCGTTACAGCGATGCCGTAGCTGAAGTTCCTGTATTAGAAGGCGAAGACGCACAGCAGGCTAAAATGCGTGTCATGTCCTATCTGAATATCACCCGCTTCATGCCGACCCTGCTCGACCGCAAAGATCGCATGAGTATGGGTGTGGGATTGGAAGTTCGTGTGCCTTACACCGATCATCGGCTGATTGATTATGTGTTCAACATTCCATGGAATATCAAAATGTCAGGCAACCGGGAAAAAGGTATTCTTCGAAAAGCGCTGGAAGGCGTGCTGCCGGATGATGTTCTTTACCGCAAGAAAAGTCCTTATCCGAAGACACATAATCCGAATTATCTATCTACAGTGAAGCAGCAGGTGCTGTCCATTCTGGATGACCCCTCTTCCCCCATCCTGCCGCTGATTAATACCAAAAAAATCAGGGAACTAGCATCCTCACCGGACGCTTCCTCCAACCTCCCATGGTTTGGACAGCTGATGTCGGGACCGCAGCTGTTTGCATACCTGGCTCAAGTGAATTTCTGGCTGAAAGACTATCATGTATCTATCCGGTGAATGGCAGCTGCACCCTTAAACTCAAATAAAGGCAGAGCCCTCAATTCCGGCTCTGCCTTTATCTCATTTATATAGAAGAAACTATTTTATTGAAATGCAGAAAGCTTCTCTGTCAGCTGCCGCAGCGCATGGCCCCGGTGACTGACCGCCTGCTTCTCATCCAGGGTCAGCTGAGCCATCGTTTTACCGTACTGCTTGAGGTAAAACAGAGGATCATATCCGAATCCCCCGTCACCCTGCGGCTCCGAAGTGATCCATCCATCTGCTGTTCCCCGGGTCTCCACATGCTCACCCGATAGGGGATCGTACAGCACCAGCACACAGACGAACTGAGCCGGACTAAGCATCCGTTCATTCTCATTCGAAGCATCACTGGTCCGCAGCCGGCTCAGCTCTGTCAGCAGCTTGTCATTGTTGGCCACGTCATCTCCATGCTCCCCGGCATATCGGGCGGAGTAGACACCAGGATCGCCTCCCAGAGCATCCACACACAGACCTGAATCATCTGCGAGCACCGGCATGCCCAGAGCATCGCCAATCGTCTTCGCTTTTTTATAAGCATTATCTGAAAACGTGTTTCCGTCTTCCACCACATCGGGCAGCTCGGGATAATCAAACATGCTTTTGACAGACCATCCGAACGGTGCAAAAGCATGGGAAAATTCTTTTACTTTGCCTGGATTGCGGGTCGCGACAATGAGAGTTTCACCAGTCAGCTTCATCTTGTTATACTCCGCTTCTGGTGTTCACTTTGCCGATTTTATCCGCGATCGGACCCAGCGCTTCCTGCTGTCTCGCAATCAGTTCCTTAATTCCTTTTTCACCGATCTCCAGCATTTCATTGAGCTCCTCGCGCGAGTAAGGAGCATCTTCCCCTGTACCTTGAACTTCAACGAATTTCCCGGTTCCGGTCATGACCAGATTCATATCGACCTTGGCCTTGGAATCCTCTTCATAGTTCAGGTCCAGCAGCGTCCGGCCTCCTGCCACACCTACGCTGATGGAAGCCAGATAATCGGTAATGGGGAACACATTCAGTTTATGCTGCTCTGCGATCTTATTGATCGCGATCGCCATCGCAACGAAAGCACCTGTGATGGAGGTGGTACGAGTTCCGCCGTCCGCCTGAATGACGTCACAGTCCAGGGTGATCGTACGCTCGCCCAATGCATGCAGATTCACAACAGACCGAAGTGCCCGACCGATCAGCCGCTGAATTTCCATCGTCCGGCCGCTGAGCTTACCGCGGTTGGCTTCACGCTGATTTCGGGATTGTGTCGCCCGAGGCAGCATGGAGTATTCCGCTGTAACCCAGCCTTTTCCTTGTCCTTTCAGAAATGGGGGAACCTTCTCGTCCACGGTAGCTGTTATCAGCACCTTGGTCTCTCCCATCTCGATGTACACGGAGCCTTCCGCATATTTATTTACATGGGTCGATACATTCATGGGCCGAAGCTCGTCACTCTTGCGTCCGTTAGATCTCATGTTTTTTTGCCTCCTACTTCTTGTCGCAGTACTGGTTAAGCAAACCCTATTCTATCAAAGTACCGGCATAAAAGCACCCTGTGCGGTTCTAGATCGGAATCTCATTGATGTGTTCCGGACGGCTGACCGGCTCACTGTAGCTGACGCTGTCCGTACCTTTCACCTCGGCCAGGTCATTCATTTTGATCTTGACCTTGGCATCTCCCGCGTTTTCCGTCACGGTCAGTACAACAGCCTGCAGAAGTTCGGCCGGAATTTCTTCACCTTGATCAAACATGCTGTCATTCAAAGCGACCGTGAGAGAGCCGTCCTCACTCTTTTCCACACCAGACAGCGTTGTTCCGCCGGTCATGACCATTTCCAGCCCGTCTCCATACTGCGGACCCCGTATAAGTTCCTGCACCGCTGCCTGCACGGAATCCTGTCCCGATGCTACCAGACGAGTCACGGGTACATAATATTGAATGCCAGCCGGAGTGACGCCGGAGAAGTAAACGGTAACCGGTGAAGACTGGCTGTACTGTGTGTCATCCGCCTTCTGCAGATTGATGCCGAGCGCACGGGAAAGCGGCCGGTCAAGCGGGGTACGGTTCACTGGCATTTCCGTAAGCTTCTCGCCTTCCACCCACAGCTCCGCCTTTTGTATCCCTTCCTGGCTGGTCAGTGTCCACGCAATGGCCTCCAGAATCTTACGTTCATCCTTTGCCTCGTAGTTCTCAAAAGCCTGATTCATCTCCACCACAGCCATTTTTTGCTCAGCATCTACCGTCACATGTTTAATCTCGGTCCCTGCCGGCAGGACACCGCTAAATCCTTCTGGAATATAACCCGTAAACGCACTGCCTTTGACCAGAACAGCTAGAGAAGCGGCCACTGGGTCTTTTTCCACATCTTTGGGTATACCAAGAGTAACAGGAGCAAGCAGGCCTTTCTGATCCGACAAGTACACGGTCGTCTGCATTCCGTTTTCCCCCAAAGCAGGAGGAGCAGAAACGGAGTTGATCATCTGGGCTTCCTGCTGGGCAGGCGGCGGATCAATCGCCCCCGACTCTTTACCGCCAAAAGGACTGCATCCGGCCAGCATAATGGGGACCACAAGCAGGCCTGCGGCCGAAAGTCCCCGAATGTGATGTTTACGTGTCATGTGTATTGTTCCTCCCTACATTTTGTACAGGTTGTACTCCTATGTATACGAGCCCTTTTTCAAAACATGACCGCATTTTGAGACTTCTGGACAAAGTACTCCTGAAAAACGTAAAATCAAATGGATCAGATGTATTGTCAACCAGACCAAGAACGGAGGAAGAATATGGCGGACGCAAAAATGCCCTACAGCTTAAACAGCAAAAAGGTCGCCGAAGCGACTACCCGTCTTCTTCACGAGCGCGGAGTGACCATGCTCGAAATCGCCGAACTGGTAATGCTGCTTCAGAAAAAGTACTACCCGGATTTGACGATGGAAGAATGCATCGAGAATGTAGAGAGTGTTCTGGCAAAACGCGAGGTTCAGAACGCTGTGATAACAGGCATTCAGCTGGATCTTCTGGCCGAAGAGGGAAAGCTGCTCTCTCCGCTTCAGGAAATGCTCGCGAATGATGAAGGGCTTTACGGCGTGGATGAAATTCTTGCTTTCTCGATCGTGAATGTTTACGGCAGCATCGGCTTCACGAATTATGGTTATATCGACAAGCTTAAGCCGGGCGTACTGGAACGCCTTAACGACAAGTCGGACAACAACATCCATACATTCCTGGATGATATCGTCGGCGCCGTAGCTGCCGCAGCCAGCAGCCGTATTGCTCACCGCAAGCAGGGCGAGCGAGAGATCGAAATCACCGGTGATACGATTGAAGGGAATAATCTGTAACCTATTAAAAATCGGCTCCGGGAATACAGCGCCCGGGCCGATTTTTTCTGAGTCATGAAACTGCGGATCGCAGCAGCCTCCTGTTAAACAAGCTACATGCCTTCCCTACCCCATGTCTTGGAAAGACACCGCTCGGCCAGCTTGCGAATTTCCTGGCTCATTCTCGGGTTTACAGGATAGATGCTCTCCAGAAATTCAAGAAGGTGAAGCGCGGACTCCGGCGTCTTGTCATAACCCTGAAGCATGTTTCCGATCACCTCGGAAAAGCCGGGAAATCGGGATTCCAGCCTTCGTTCATTGCCGAAAGGATCAGGGAAATAGTTGATTTCGGGCTTCAGTATATGCAGGACCGACATCAGCCCATCGATCGGATATCCTTGAATGAATTTGAACGCCGACATTTTCTCACCGCGAAGATAGCGGCCTAATCCCACATACAGATTTGTAACAGCTTCACCGACAACATGATCTAGAGAGACAGCACGTATAGCGGGAAGCGGCATCTTCCCTGCAGCAATATCATCATTCAGGACATCCGGCCGTTTCCATACCATTCTTCCTCCTGTATACAGCGCGCTGTCCAGCTCCGCCGGTTCAAACACAGCAAACTCCCCATATATGCCGTCTTCATACAAAAATTTATAGCCGAGCTCACAATTCTTGAATTGATAGGCCAGCGGGCAAATGTCTTCCAGCCAATCCAATCGGTCGATCAAGGACTGCTTCCGGCCCGGGGCGGCAATGACGAAAAAATCCAGGTCCGAAAATTCATCAATACGTCCGGTCTCGACACCAACAGAGCCAAGACCAAATAATGCAAGTGCCTCTTCTTTTCTCTCCAATGATTCACCGATTTGATTCAATCGCTGCAGCAGCAAGCTTTCTACGGTCATGACCATTCTCCTTTCCTCTGTGGGACAATGCAAAAAGGGTTCAACCTCCTGTATAAGAGGTTGAACCCTAGGGTTGCATGGCCTTTGAACTAGCTAGATATTACCATGATTTGCATTAGCTGTCAATAGATCTCCACCTTAACCGGAGCAACATCCCAGATTTCGGAGGCGTACCGGTTGATCGTACAATCACTGGAGAAATGTCCGCTGTGTGCAATATTAACAATAGACTTTGAGGCCCACGCCTGACTATTTATATATGCCTGTTCTATAACCTTTTGCTTGGCAGCATAATCCATAAAGTCACGCAGAACGAAAAACTCATCATTATGATCCAGGAGCGACTGGCGGATAAGCCCAAATTCCCGCTCATGGCAGCAGAACGGCCCTTCGGAGATCAGCTGGTCCAGCACCCGCCGGATTTCTTCATGCTGGCTGTACATATCCCTGGACAAATATCCTCCGTACCGGTAATAATCCAGCACTTCTTCAGAACGCAGGCCGAATAGGAACATATTGTCATTCCCCAGCATGTCAAACATTTCTACATTGGCTCCATCCAGTGTACCGATGGTTAGAGCACCATTCATCATAAACTTCATATTGCCGGTGCCCGACGCTTCCTTGCCGGCAGTAGAAATCTGCTCACTGACATTTGCAGCCGGAATGATTTTTTCAGCCAAAGAGACTGAATAATTTTCCAGGAAAAGCACCTTCAGCTGCTGTGAGGCCTGTGGATCTTTATTCACCACATCGGCAACCACATTGATCAGCTTGATGATGCTCTTGGCAAGATAATATCCAGGAGCGGCCTTGGCTCCAAATATAAAGGTCCGCGGCACCCGCTCCACATTCGGGTTATCCTTGATTTCGTTATACAGATGCATAACGTGCAGAATGTTCATCAGCTGTCTTTTATAGCCGTGAAGCCGCTTCACCTGGACGTCAAAGATAGAATCCGGATCCACCGCGATACCCTGCTTCTGATGGACATACTCTGCCAGCCGAAGCTTGTTGTTCCGCTTGATATCCATGATCTTCTGCTGAAATACAGCATCATCCTTGAATGTCTCCAGCCCCAGCAGCTTGTGCGGCGAGGTAATCCAGCTTGTGCCGATGCTTTCACTAATCAGGCTGCTTAACTCAGGATTGGCATGCATCAGCCAGCGGCGGTGCGTGATTCCGTTGGTTTTATTATTAAAGCGTTCGGGATACAGCTCATAAAAAGGCTTCATTACATCACTCTTCAGCAGCTCTGTATGCAGCCCGGCCACTCCGTTCACACTGTAACTGCCGACAATCGCAAGATGAGCCATTTTCACCTGCCCGCTCTCCAGAATCGCGACCTGTGAAACGACCTCTTGAGAGATACCGTCTTCAAGCAAACTGCCACAAAAACGTTTGTTGATTTCCTCAATAATCATATACACTCGAGGCAGCAGTTCACGAACCATCCCTTCAGGCCACTTCTCCAGCGCTTCACTCAGCAGGGTATGATTCGTATAGGATACCGTCCGGGTGGTAATATCCCATGCTTCCTCCCAGCCGTATCCCTTATGATCCATCAAAATCCGCATCAGCTCGGGGATCAGCAGCGTCGGATGAGTATCATTAATATGAACAGACACTTTTTCCGGCAGCTCGCTGTACGGCAGTTCCAGCTTCTCGAATGTTCTCAGCAGGCTCTGAAGCCCGGCGGAGCAGAGAAAATACTGCTGTTTCAGCCGCAGCAGCTTGCCCTCGTACCCGGAATCATCGGGATAAAGAAACTCCGAGATGGACTCTACCGAACGGCTGTACTCCAGAAACTGATAGTAGCTGTTCTGGCCGTCCTGAACCATTTTGACAGGGTCGACCGCAGACTCTGCACTCCACAGCCGAAGGGTATTCACACGCCCGTCTCCGTAGCCGATGACCGGAACATCATAGGGGACCGCCCAGACTTTCTCGTCATTGACGGTAGTAAATACGGTCTTCCCGTCCTGTTCTTCTACCTCTACCCGGCCCCAGAAGGAAACTTCCACCTTCTTATCCGCCCGGCGCTCTTCCCATACATTCCCTCTTTGAAGCCAGTCATCGGGAAGCTCCACCTGATGTCCGTCTACGATTTTCTGTTCGAACAGGCCATATTTGTACCGGATTCCGCACCCGTGTCCCGCATACTGCAGGGAGGCCAGAGAATCCAGGAAACAGGCTGCGAGACGCCCGAGTCCACCGTTTCCGAGACCTGCATCCGGCTCCTGGGCTTCCACCTCATCCAGATCCCATCCCAGTTCTGCTAGTCCTTCACGAACCGTATTCAGCATGCCCAGGTTGAGCAGATTATTGCCGAGCAGGCGTCCAATCAGAAACTCCATGGAGAAATAATAGACTTGCTTCTCCTTCTGAATGTTGCTGATTCGGTTGCTCTCCGCCCAATCACGTCCAATATTTTCACGGATGAGGGAACCGAGGATTTTATAAATATCTCCGGCAGTCGCTTCATCCATACTTTTACCGAGCCGGCTGATCAATTGTTCCTGAAACGAGACTTTAAACAACTCTTTATTGTTAAACAAAGGAAGGGTCCTCCTGACACTAAAGTTTAGATCACCATATCCTTGGCCACCACATAGGGCTTTCGTGTATCGCCCTGCAGCTTACGGCCGGCTGTAATGACGACGTCTTTATCAAGAATGACATTCTCCAGCACCGCGTTTTCTTCAATGACACATTTTTGCATAATGATCGAATTATGAATGCGTGCGCCTTCCTTCACCTTGACACCCCGGAATAAGACACTGTTCTCCACGGTCCCGTCGATCTGACAGCCATTGGCGACCAGCGAATGCCGCACATCGGCAGATTCCAGATATTTGGCAGGGACTTCATATTTAATTTTCGTCAGCACAGGCTGCGCACTGAACAAGGATTGGTATTTCTCCTGTTCCAGCAGATCCAGACTGTTGCGGTAGTAGCTCTCCAGCGAGTTGATGACTGCATGATATCCCTGATATTCATAGCCGGCAATTTTCAGCTTGTGGCGGTTTTTTTGAATCGCGTCCCTGAACACATGGCTTTCCTGGTGCGCGATGCATTGCTTCATCAGCTGCAGAAACAGCTCTTTTTCCATAATGAACATATCCATATAAATGTTAGTATTATCATGCTCATGATGAATATCGGTCACGATACCTTCTTCATTAACATCCAGCCGGACACAAGGACGATGCTCGGGAAGCAGTTCCTCCGCCTTCGTATAGATTAACGTCACATCCGCACCCTGCTTTATATGATATTCATAGGCCTCGGAAAAGTCCACGCTGCTCAAATGCTGGCTGCCGGAATGGATAATATATTGGGCCGGTCCCCTTGCGAAAAAGTTCTGGTTATTGTAGATATGCTGCAGCTCGCCTACGGAAACATCGGAAGGATCATTCCAGTCCGGGGGAAGTATAAACAGCCCGCCCCGCTTCCGGTCCAAATCCCACGGACCGCCTTCGCCCAGATGATCCAGCAGGGAGCGGTATTTCCGTCTGACGAACAATGCGATATCCTCCACGCCGGAGTGCATCATGTTGGACATAACGAAATCAATCAGCCGGTAGCGTCCGGCAAAAGGTACGGCAGCCCCGCATCGAAAATAGGTTAGCTCACTCAGTACATCCAGTTCATGATCCAGATTGATCACACCCATGAGTTGTTTCATTGCATACACCGTCCCCTTTGAATTGGCCATGCTTAAAAATCACAGCGTAATGAATGATTACAGACTCGGTGAAACCTTTGCCGAGAAATTCCCAATCTCATCTTCACTGATCAGGGAAATCTCCTGATCATTGTCCTGGTCCGTCCCAATGACGGCCCCGTCAGGGATAACCATGCCTTCAGACACAATGGCACGGTGAATGGTCACATTGCGGCCGATTTTCACCTTGGGCATGATGACCGAATCGGTAATGACACTGCCTTGCCCAACCTCAACGCCATAAAATAAAACCGAGTGATCGACCTCACCATACACCTGACACCCTTCATTAATCATACAATTGCGCACCTTGGCCTCAGGGGCAATATACTGGGCAGGCTGGTTCGGGTTCCGGGTATAAATCCGCCACCGCGGGTCATTCAGATCCAGCTTCGGATTTTCAGACAGGAGGTCCATGTTCGCTTCCCACAGGCTTTGGATGGTCCCCACATCTTTCCAATAGCCTTGGAATGGGTAGGCATATAAGGTTCGGTCTTCTCCCAGCATGAGCGGAATGATGTCTTTGCCAAAATCATGGCTCGTATCGGGATTGTTCAAATTCATCAGCAAATAATTGCGAAGCATCTCCCATTTGAACAGGTAGACGCCCATGGAAGCGAGCGTGCTTTTCGGCTGCGCCGGTTTTTCCTCGAATTCGTATATTCGATAATCCTCTTCGGTATTCAGAATACCGAAGCGTGTAGCTTCCTCCGGTGTCACATCGATGACCGAAATGGTGCAGTCTGCGTTTTTCTCAATATGATAATCAAGCATGGTATCATAATTCATTTTGTAAATATGGTCGCCCGACAGGATCAGCACATGCTCCGGGTTATACTGTTCAATGAACTTCAGGTTCCGGTAGATGGCATCGGCCGTTCCGCGGTACCAGCTTGTTCCATCCTCCCGTTCATAAGGCGGAAGAACAAAGACGCCTCCGTTCTTTCGGTCCAGGTCCCAATCGCTGCCCACCCCAATATAAGAATGCAGCACAAGCGGTTCATACTGTGTGAGAACGCCTACCGTGTCAATACCGGAATTCGAGCAGTTGGATAGCGGAAAATCAATAATCCGATAGGTACCGCCAAAATATACAGCAGGCTTCGCCAGCGTCCGGGTCAGACTTTTCAGTCTCTTTCCTTGTCCTCCGGCGAGCAGCATGGCAACCACTTTTTTTCGTTTCATGGACATTCTCCTTTGAGTATGGTTTTCAGACCGCGGCCAGCGGGTGACGGTGGCGGTGCGGCTGGTGGGCTTTGGGACGGCGGGCGGTGCAGGCGGCGGGCGGCAGCGCGAGTGCGGTGGCGCCGGGTGGTGCAGAGCTGCGCGAGTGTGGCAGCGCAGGTAGTACGTCTGCGAGCAGCGCGGGTGCGCAGCGATTGTGGAGCGGCAGCACTGCGGCTGGCGATTGCGACGCGAGTGGGACGCCTTGCGGGAGGGCCCGTGGCGGGTGCAAAGCTGCGCGAGTGTGGCAGCGCAGGTAGTACGTCTGCGAGCAGCGCGGGCACGCAGCGATTGTGGAGCGGCAGCACTGCGGCTGGCGATTGCGGCACTGATTTCTGCTGCCGGTACGCTAACGGACTGAATGTCCGTTAAATATAACAAACCGCTGATTTCCCACCGTTAACGGACTGAGGGTCCGTTAGACTTGCCGCATCGCTATCAGTGCAAGTACACATCGATCTACACCACACCTGCTGCCCCAAGAATCCCTGATTTTCAACCCCAACTCCGTTACCGCAGCACCAGACAGTGATCCGCAGCACCAGACAGTGATCAACAAACCTGAATTTTTAAACGATCATGCGTGGGACCTACAGTGATTCTATGAAATCAGTTATGTAGCAGCTGCCAACGGCAAGATGGCAGCTGTACAGCTAATACTCATATTTAAACTGTAAGACGTGCCCATAATCTGAAATAATCAACAAATCGTATTTATAATCTGAGTATAAACCATTACTACAGCATCTCGCTCATCCATGTTATGGGACACTCTATGCCCTACATATTAGGTGCATGCGAGCAAAATGGCACAACCTACACTTAAACCTTAAACATACCGATGATTACAGGGATAAAAATGACTAGAAAAGTGATCATTAGGAAGGTCTCTGCTAGCACTCCGCAAGATTTTGATCACGGCAGAGGAATCGGACCCTTCATAACAGATGTCATCATCTATTCTCAGGATATTCGAAGTTGCCGTGATCCGTAAACCTTAGTGTCACAGAGGTGTGAGGTATTCTTTGCAGGACCGGGCTTTAGGACCCCGGTGCTGCAAAGACATATTTGTCTTGTTCGGTCTCGCGCAGCTCTGCACGCGAGACCGCAGCCAGCTCGGCGAGATGGGCCAGCGCTTCGCACATGGCGAAGCGCAGCTGATGGATGCCGAGCTTGCCGCCGAAGAGGGCGGTGCAGACCTCGAAGGCGGTCATGGGGCCGGCGCTCGCCAGCAGGCCGGCCGTGGTGTTCAGCCGCTCCTCGTGATGTTCGAGGAGCGCTTGGATCCGTTCACGAAAATGCGTGAACGGGTGTCGATGTCCGGGGTACGCAGCCCGGACCTGCAGTGTCTGGAGGCGGCGCAGCCCCTCCAGGTACAGGCGCAGCGGCGCTGCATCGCTGCCGGGCAGCAGGCTCACGTTCGGGGAGATCTGCGGCAGCACCGCGTCGCCGCAGATCAAATCTCCGCTGCCCTCATGATAGAGCGAGAGATGCCCCGGCGCATGGCCTGCCGTCTGAATGACCTGCCAGCTTCGCCCTCCCATATCCAGCTGCTCACCATCATGCTGATGCGTCACCTTGGGGGCTGGGGTGACCTGGGGAATGAAGATGTTCAAATGTCCTGGCAACTGCTCCAGCCACACAGCAGGCATACCATGACTTTCAAAAAAAGATGGCAGATCCTCATCCATCGAACTGCCGCTGCCCCACATCAGTTGAGCTTCAAGTTCGGCACGCTCCGACATTCGGACGGGAGCGCCGCTCTGCTGCTGCAGCCAGCCCGATAATCCATAATGGTCGGGATGATGGTGAGTCAGCAGTATCAAGCTTATATCCGCCGGCTGCAAGCCTAACACACGAAAGGCAGCCAGCCATTCCTGCTCCGCCGCTGGCGTGCGAGGCCCAGGGTCAATTAATGTAACTTCATCCCCATCTCGGAGAAGATAGCTGTTGACCCACCGCAGCGGATTATCCAGCGGGATTTTGATTTGGATCAGGCCGCTTTGATTCCAGGAGACGATATCCGGCTCACGCGAAAGTACAGTGTACTCCATCAAGCACGCTCCCCGGGACACCGTCCTACAAATATCATACGCGGCGACTCTTCTGGATCATACATATCTTCATCATAACTGCCATGAATCTGGTCAATAATCAGGCCGGCCTCATGAATCATATCCCTGAACTCCTCACAGGTATACAGCTTCACCCGTTCATTGTAACGTCTGGGCTCACCGCCGCCTTCGGTTGAGGTGATCGTAATTTCTTTTTTGACATAGCCGTTCTCGATGACCCGCCGCTCCTCAATCTGCTGTCCTTCCGCTTCACGGGAGGATGCCGGTACAAGATGACGCTTCACATAAGCTGGGTTTAGAAAATCGATAATAAATTTTCCATTCGGCTTCAGTACCCGCCTGATCTCTTCCAGCACCTTGATATGTTCTTTGTCGTTGGTGAAATATCCGAAAGAAGTAAACAGATTCAGCACAGCATCAAACTCACCGTCCTGGACAGGGATACGCCGCATATCCGACTGCAGCCACCTGACCTGCCCCTGCTCATCTTCCGACTTCGCTTCCGCAAGCAGCTCATCTGACAGATCCACCCCTGTCACCTGGTTTCCGGCTTCCGCCAGTACCAAGGAATGGCGTCCCATGCCGCAGCAGAGATCCAGCACTTTGGCGTGCTCTTCCAGCTTTAGCCATGCCACCATGTTGTGCACTTCATGTTCGGCTCCCTGCATATCGCGGTGTTGATAGACCAGCAGATAATCTTCTCCAAAGCTTTTTTCATACCATTCGGTCATGGCCTTCTCTCGCCTCCGGTTTGTTCTGTTTTTTGTGCACCGTTAATGGCTCGCTCTACAGCTTCCTTCACGGTTACCACTACCTTCTCACCGTCGCTGCCCATCCATTCCACTTCACCGGAAGCAGCACCTCTCCCTGCAACAATACGCATAGGAACACCAGCAAGGTCAGCATCTTTAAATTTAACACCGGCACGTTCGTTACGGTCATCCAGCAGCACGTCAAGTCCGGCAGAGCTCAGTTCCCGGTACATTTGTTCTGCAGCGTTCATCTGTGTTTCATCCTTGACCGACACCGCGATGATATGTACATCAAAAGGAGCTATAGCCTTCGGCCAGAGCAGTCGTTCTCCTGTGATACTTTGCTCTGCTGCAGCTGACATAATCCGCGAGACGCCGATCCCGTAACAGCCCATGACAAACGGTTTCTCCCGGCCGTCGTGATCCAGGAAAGAAGCCCCTAAAGTCTCGCTGTATTTGGTTCCCAGTTTAAAGACGTGTCCTAATTCGATGCCCCGGTGAAATTCGAGTGCACTTCCGCAGTGCTGGCATTGATCTCCTTCTTCCGCATTCCGGTAATCGCCAGCATACTCTAATGAAAAGTGGACACCGGGTACTACATGCCGCAGATGGGTATCATCCTGATTCGCTCCCGTGACTCCCTCAGTCATGCCTGCCACTTCGTTATCCACCAGAATGTTGAATGTCAAGCCCACCGGCCCAGCAAATCCGATGCCCGCTCCCGTCGCCTTCATTACATCTTCGGCGGATGCTAATTCAAGGGTATCGGCCTGCAGCTTATTTTTCACTTTAATCTCATTCACATCCCGGTCCCCTCGGACCAGTACCGCAGCCAGCCGGCCGTCTGCCACGTAGAGCAGGGTTTTAATTATTTCATGTGCAGTGACTTGCAGGTATTCCGTGAGCTCCGTAATCGTCCTGACGTCTGGAGTATGAACAACTTCTGGCGGAGCTGCTGCTTGCTTTGCATATGATCCTGCAGGGTCCAGATCCAGCCCGCTGTCCAAGTTGGGCACTCTGAACTCCGCCGTCTCCAGATTGGCGGCATAACGGCATCCGCTGCAGGACACGATGGTATCTTCACCGATATCAGCTAGTGCCATAAATTCATGTGTTTCGCCTTGTCCGCCAATGGCTCCGCTGTCCGCTGCCACAGCGCGGAAGGTTAAGCCGCAGCGATGGAAAATCCGTTCATAGGTTTCGTACATGCTGCGGTAAGTAACGTCCAGCCCTTCCCAGTCACGGTCAAAGGAATAAGCATCCTTCATCAGAAACTCCCGTCCTCGAAGCAGACCGAAGCGCGGTCTACGTTCATCACGAAACTTGGTCTGAATCTGATACAGATTGAGCGGCAGGCTGCGGTATGAAGATATATCTGAACGCACCAGAGCCGTAATGACTTCTTCGTGCGTCGGACCGAGCACAAACTCCCGGTCATGGCGGTCTTGCAGCCGCATCAGCTCAGGACCATATACGTTGTAACGCCCGGATTCCTTCCATAATTCAGCAGGCTGAATGGCAGGCATATGAAGCTCCTGGGCTCCTGAAGCATCCATCTCTTCACGAATGATGTGTTCAATCTTTTGCAGCACCTTCCATCCTAAAGGAAGATACGTATACATTCCGGAAGCGGTCTGACGGATATATCCGCCCCGCAGCATCCATTGATGACTTAGCGCCTCTGCTTCCGCAGGCACTTCCCGAAGTGTAGGCATAAATAATCGGCTTTGCCGCATGAGTCTCACCCTCCTATTGTCACCGCAACAACGCAAAAAAGCACATTCGTCATAAGGGACGAATGTGCTCGTGGTACCACCCTGTGTTTGACCTGCCAACGTACGAACAAGTCCTCATACCGGCAATAACGGGCCGAACCGGCATCTGCTGGACACAGCAGAGTTGCAACTACAAGGCAGGAGGCGTACAGTCGTGCGCGAGAAGCCTTTCAGCCGGGGGGCCTCCTCTCTGACGCGCCGTTATTGCAGCTTATACCCTTGATCCAGGTTGTTAACGGATTATAATTTGAACATACTTTACATCGGCCCAAGGAACAAAGTCAAGGAAATGGTTTATTAAACCGGATAGAGCTCTTCATGAACCTCCGCCTTTTTCCTGCAATCCTTGCATAATCCCCGTACAATGCCTGCATCATTGGCGTAAAATATCAAATCGCCGCGCTGCTTGCACTTACTGCATGCTTGGCCCTTTTTATTGCGTTTTTTCGAGACTGCGTTCATCGATATGACGTTTTCGCTGTGCCTTCGCGTCCGCTTCCGACGTACATAGAACAAGCAGCCCGCAAGAACTGCTGCACCCGGCAAAATATAGATAAGGAGTTCATTCATGCAAAGACCTCCTGCTTAAAAATACATCCATTAATATTTAGTATAACTTAATCCCTCTGCAGTGAATACCCGGCTGGCATTTCCTGAAAGAGCTTTGAACTTCTTTAGTTATCACAAATAACATTTAATCAGCACATTCTTTTTAGCCCATTTCCTTTTTTATAATAATGTTAAAAGGAGGTTACAGCTTTATGATACGTGTTGCAATTATTGGTATGGGGAATATTTCAACGGCACACATCAGGGCCTACATTGCTTTTCCAGAGCGGTGCCAAATTGCCGCCTTTGTTGACATCGATACTGAGAAAGCCCGCAGCAGAGCGAACCAGTCTAACCTGGAGGTCGAAATCCTGGAATCGCATCAAGACTTGTTAGGTCGAACGGATATCGATCTGGTCAGTATATGTACGCCTCCGTTCAGTCACGCCGATATCGCTGTTGACTTACTGAGCGATAACAAGCATGTCCTGGTGGAAAAGCCCATGGCGACCTCACTTGAGGAATGTGACCGTATGATAGCCGCAGCCGAAAAAAGCGGAGCCTTACTGTCTGTCGTTGCCCAGAACCGTTTCCTGGATCCCGTTATGCATCTCAAAGATATGCTGGACAGCGGCAAAATCGGACGGGTTGTTCATGCTCAGGTTGATTCCCACTGGTGGCGGGGACACTGCTATTATGATTTATGGTGGAGAGGACTATGGTCCAAGGAAGGCGGGGGCTGTACTTTAAACCATGCAGTTCACCATATTGACATGCTGGGCTGGATGATGGGAATGCCCAAAAAGGTAGTTGCCCTCCTGAGCAACGCCTCCCATGATAATGCCGAAATCGAGGATATATCCATTGCTGCACTGCAGTATGATCAAGGTTCCGTGGCCCAGGTTACCAGTTCCGTTATTCACCATGGTGAGGAACAGCAGATTATTTTTCAAGGAGAGTATGCCCGGATATCTGCACCTTGGAAAGTCTACGCCTCCACTTCGTTGGACAACGGATTTCCAATACGAAATGAAGTGCTGGAAAAAGAGCTTCACGATGTGTATAACAGCCTTCCACCGTTAAGATACAGCGGTCATGAAGGCCAGATCGACAATGTCCTGACCGCCTTGGAAACAGGCGCCAAGCCGCTCATTACCGGGGAAAGCGGACGCATGACCATCGAGCTGATTACTGCAATATATAAAGCCGGTTTTCAGCAAAAATCGGTGGAGCTGCCCATTGCGCCTGATGATCCCTACTATAAAACCGAGGGGATTTTAGATAACGCGCCCCGGTTTTATGAGAAAGCCCAGTCACTGACAGACCTAGGTTCCAACGAGGATATCACTTTAGGCAGCAGCTACAGCCGTGAGGCTCAAGAGTCTAAGTTGTAGTTATCCAATCTGTATAAGAAGGACGCTTCTGCCGTTGGAAGCGTTCTCTTTTTCTCTTACAGTCTTTTATAAATAACAGGAGAACGATTTTGGTATGTTTTTGGACTTACGCCCACTAGACGTTTAAAGGTGCTGCTAAAATAATAAACATCCTTAAAGCCCGTTCTCTCCGCCACCTCACCGACATTGTATTCCCCCGACTCCAGCAAAGAAGCCGCTTTATGTATTCGGACCTGATTGATAAAAGCAGATATGGATGTTCCTTCTGTCATCTTGAATAAGGCTCCACAATAAACGGTACTAATATTGGCCACCCGGGCCAAAGTGCTTACGGTCAGTTTTTGATCATAGTGGTCCACAATATACCTTTTGATCACTTCCACGTGAATATTGATTTTCTGATGTGGTTTCTCATACAAAAGCTTATGAAGAACAAGGATAAGCAGCGCCTGGCACTTCATCTTGTAGCCTTCTTTCTTTTGAAGCCAGTCATAATTTATTTCCTTCAACATCCGCTCTATATCGGTAAAATCCTCCCAATGGGAAACCGTCGGCAGCTCGAACTTTTCGTTAGCTGTCAGCAAAAAGTCAACGGCTGCGCAGACCATGCCTGTGGTTGTGGCACTGCGGACGCTTTGCGGCTTGATGAACAGAAGATCTCCTTTTTGCACATGATGCGCCTCGCCATTAACGATATAATCTGCGCTTCCTTCCAGAACAAAGACCAAGTCGTAAAAAGAAATCGTCTGCTGCTGAATCTCCCAGCTTGGGGAACATTCCTTCATCACAAAATAACTGATCTGGGGGTGGATGATCTCATTCACTCCTTTACTGCGCTGTTACTGCATTGGCTATACTCCATATCATATAATGTAAGATAAATCTTCTGTATAGACAAGAAAACCAAAAAGGATGTGTCTCATATTAAACAAATTAGAACTGTGCGATTGGTTCTCCTCTTTTTGCTAGCAGCAGTTATTTTGAGCAGCATTTACCACCTCACCCCAAAAAACATCACACAAACCATTACAGGTATGCGTTTTAGGTTAGGTCAAAGTAACGGAGACTTTTCCAATTACACGGAATTAAAAATCGATGGAGCATTCAAGAAGAATTTCAATGGAACAAGAGAATTTACCGGAACTATAATGATCCTTGTTGGAGATGATGATGTTACCTCACAAACACTACAAGATGTTGAAATTAAGTTTGGAAAAAATGGGTTCGGGAATATTTTTTACGATCCTTTTAACGAAAATATCAATAATTATCAATTATATAAGGGTTTCTTCACAAACGGGGATATGAGCAGTTTAGCTATACTCATTGGAGATAAAACGGGCTGGAATAGCAGAACTGGCCATATTATCGTGGTACCTGCCGCAAGCAGAGAAGAAGCTGTTAAAATTGCAAATCAGTTAACGGATAGCTATCTGACTCACGATTTGGAATAAGGCAGCATCAGCTGCTTTAAAATATCGCAATAATGATTCCCTCCTCAACAATATTGTCTTTAAGGGGGAGCCAAATAGAATCTTCCTCAGACCGCCACTTGGTGGCGTTTTCCAAGATGCATGTTAATTGAGTATCATACTGCAAGTTTATTTCATAAACAATATCGGAAAGCAGCTCACGATGATGCCAGCTCTTCTCATCCTCTACAAGAACCAATACATCAAGATCAGACCATTCATCATAGTCTCCTCTTGCTTTGGAACCAAAAATAATCAACTCACTTAGTTGAAAGACAAGAGCAAGTCGCTGCTGCAGCTGTATTAATGCTTGTTTTTCTTGCTGAGTTAGCGAGTTTATTTCCGAAGGAGCATTTGTGCGCATATGCTTGTTCCTCCTATACCATTATACGGTTAACAACAGTATATCCTACTTTTGTAAATGAAGCATCCAGCGGCAGCACACAAAAGAACCCCTCTCTCCCGGAAGGGCGGGAAAGAAGGGCTGTCGTCAAAAAACAACTTATGCTCAGCAGAACGTCAGATTTTCAGTTCTCCCAGTTTGATCAATTCGACAACGGCTCGCGAACGGCCTTTGACGTTCAGCTTTTGCATCACGTTGGAAATGTGGTTTGAAACACACCGAGAAGAGATAAAAGGAGGATTAACCTAATTCAGGTTTGCTGCATTTTACGGCGTAACAATTACAGGTGTTTTTTCATAATCATCAAAGTACCATGTTTGATAATTATCTATTGATCGATCTGTGTCATTCACTCCCTCGATCCCAGGACCATAATAAGAGGACATATATTCGTAATTCGCCTTATCTTTTTGATTGCTGTGAAATCGAATGATAATGTGTGGGTAGCGCTGGTCATCACCTTCAGCATAATGTTTAAAATAGATCTTTTCTATTGTAGTCTCCTTAAACTCCTCGGTAAGGATCAGTTCTCTTGTCTCTATAAAAATTTTCTCGCTGACTTCTAACAACAGATTAGTTTATTGTTGCAGTCCGAAGGTCATCATGACCTGAACATCTCCATTTCGGCTCATATTCCGATGTATCGTTGACGTCTTGGTCTCATACTTTGAGGAACGGTTTTTCCCAATATAAGCCTCATTCTGAAGAATGCGCTGTACAGTTGTGATGCCCCACGTAACGTCTTTGGGTGAAGGGATCCCCTTATCATTCAAGTACTTCACAATTGCTTTTTCACCCATTTTATTTGCAGTATAAAGCTGGTAGATACCCCGAACAACGGCAGCTTGCTGTTCATTAGGCACAAGCACCTTTAATCCGTGTCTAATCTCTCTGTTATACCCATAAGGTGCGCGGCTGCCCGTAAAGTTTCCCTTTAATGCTGATTCACGTTTGCCGCGGCGGGAGCTGCGGCTGATCTGTTCGCTGACCGATTGATTGACACTGGATATAATGGAAAATAACATCTCATCATCTCGATCTGAGTCATAATGATCATCGATAGAAATCAATCTGATGTTTAACGCATTAACCATTTTCCGTTTCAAACTGATCGAATCCCCTATATCACGAGCGAAACGAGACAGTGCTGCAAATATGATCACCTGAAAAGCACCACGCTGCGCATCTCTAACGACTTGTTGAATCGCTTGTCTGTCCGTAATGTTGGCTCCTGACTCCCGGTCTTCGTATACGATATCCTCGCCTGTCTCCCAGCCCATATCCTCTGCGTAGTGCTTGCATGCGGAAATTTGATGCTCAGGACTATCCTTCTGGCTGTCTTTGGTCGTACTGACACGTACGTATATCGCAGCTTTTATCATGCGGAATCCTTCCCCTTATATAAAGCAAATCCCTCTGACAAGTAACGATATGCCAAAGGGATTTGCTTTATATTAAAATGCATATTAATGATTCCTCCATATTTTTGTGAACAACCTGCCTAGCCATTTCATGGAGCATTTCAATCAGGTTCCCTTCTCCAGCCTGAATTTGAATGCGGTAAGGTTTGTTTAAATCCCTTGGCATCGGGCATTCTTCTATCCCATAACGTTGGTTTATTGTATGTACTGCTGGTCTTGTTTCATAACCTAGGGCATCCAGAGCATATCAAAAAAGAAAAAGGCACACTCACCGAAAAGAAAATGAGTGTAACCCCAATTACAATAGTAATGTCTTTAATGTCTGTTCAAGCCCTTTTGCCATCCTCATAAAACCCAAATCCGTCGGATGCATGCCATCCACCGTGCATTCGAAATAATCCCCATCCCCGCCCAGCAGCGTGGATCCGTCAAAGAAAAAAATATGTTGGTCGCCTTCGTCGCGCAGCCTATGGACGAGCCTCTGCTGGAATGATTTCAGTTCTTTTCTTTCAGTGAGTAATGCAGAATCATGCTCATCCTGAGCGAATGAGATGCGGGAAACGAGAAGAATAGTGGAGGTTGGATGCATACTGCGATAGATTTTGATGAATCCCGGCAGAGTAGTTCTGAACTTCTCCCTGCTTACACCATTTGCTTCATAATCCAGCAACAAGCAAGCCTGATTCTGAATGCTTGAAATGATCTGGACCATCTCCGGTTCACCTTTCCCGCCGTCTGCGAAACCTAAATTGATGAACTCAAGAGGGATGTTCCGGCTTAAGATATTCGTGTAAGACATCCCTGGTCGTGAGGCGAAGCCTCCCTGTGTAATCCCCGTCCCATAAACCACCACTTTCTCATTCGAGACAAAATCAGACGGGACACTGACAGAAGCGCGTTCATCGACACCGATCCATATTTCTTCAACCCCTTGATAAAGCGGCAAGTATAACGTGATAGTTCGCATGGTATCCGGCCATTTCTGATACAGTGCACATTCGTATTCTGTAAGCGAAAAATTGTATTTTGTCGTCTCCACATACTTCATCTCGCCAATATCTCCAACATAGCAATCAATACCACATTGTCCCGTTGCAGGCATATGGACCATATCTGCTCTGTTTGTCAGCTTCACCTTGACGGATAAAGAACCGGAATCCGAGCGGAAACGGATTTGCCCGCCGGCAGGATGATCGGCAGAATATTCTACGGCATCAGGAAGCTCTCCCAGCGGCATGACGGGCATTCTCCGATACTTCTTTTCCTCCGCGAACCATGCTAATCCAGCTACCTGGAATGGCTCCTCCAGCGGGGAATACCAAGTAATCTTGTCTTCTACCTTCTCGTTCACCCTCATACCCGCGTCATATTTCGTAATGTCGTTAGTGTTCTGAGACATTAGATTTCAGATCCCCCTTATACATCAAGCATGTTCCATTTCACCATCATAGCAAAAGGGCTCTCAACACCGGTTCATATCCATTCGCCATGTGTATGTAGCCGAGATCTGTGGGGTGAGATCCGTCTACGGTACACTCCCGATAATCCTCTCCCAGCAGCTCCGAGCCGTCGAAGAAGTATATGCTGTGATCCCCTTGAGCGCGAAGGTGATGAACTACGTCCTGCTGTAGCTCCTTACGTTCTGTTCTCGCCTCATACAGCCATGCATGCTCACTTTCACGGGCGTATCTAATGCGTGAAGGCACGAGAATCGGCGTATCGGGATGTCTGCTTCTACAGATGCGGATAAATTCAGGCAGCGTCTGGGCAAACAGCTCTGTGGACTTGCAATTTCCTTCATAATCCAAAATAAAGCAGGCTGGATCCTCGATTCGGGATACGACTTGGGCCACCTCTGCCTCTCCCCTCCCACTGCCTGAGAAACCAAGATTCACGAACTCAAGCGGTATGCGCCGGCTTAGAATATTCGTGTGAAGCATGCCGGGGCGCGAAGCACAGCCGCCCTGAGTCACCGACGTTCCGTAAAACACCACTTTTTTATTACAAGCGTACGCAGGCGGGGACATAACAGAGGCATACTCATCTAAGCCTATCCATATTTCCTCAATACCCTGATAGAGCGGCAGATTCAGCACAATGCTGCGTGTCTCGTTACTCCATCCTGCAAACAAAGAACTTTCGTATTCGTCCAGCGTGAAATCAAATTTTGTCGTGCTTACAAACTTAAGCGCGCCGAAATCCCCTACATAACAATCCACACCGCATTGACCTGTCGGAGCCATGTGCGGCAGATGCGCTTTCCCCTTCAGCTTCACCCTAACCGACAGGCTTGTGGAATCCGTACGAAACCTGACTTGACCGCCTGCCGTATGGTTTGCCAGCCTGTCAACAGCTTCTGGCACCATACCCTCCGCAAGGGTTGGCAGCCTGCGGTACTTTCTTTCACCAGCAAACCATCCAAAGCCTGCTATATGAAAGGGCTGATCCAACGGCGAATGCCATTTGAGCGTGCCTTCCACCTTCCTGCCGGGTTTCAGGTTGGGGTCACATTCCGCCAATAATTTTTCATATCGATTTTGCATTTTTGTCGGCTTCCCCCTTACGCTGCTGCAAGCATTCTCTTGCTGATATACGTTGTTCATTCTAATTTAATGGCATACTAAAGAGTCTTTCACTCCTTGCAAAATACAACTTGTCTCCCGATTTATCCATAGCCAGCAGCAATGCATCCCGGCATAACACTTCTTCATTTAAAGTCGCCTTGTCAAGGCGGTAGATGGTGCGATCCACGTTCACGAGAATGTCCCCATTGCTTAATATCCTCAGAAATGGACCTCTCCAGAAGTGTCCTTTCCAATATTTGTCAACCAAGCATTTCTTACGAAGCAGTTCTCCGCTCACAGGATCCATCTGGAACAACGTCCCTCGGGTAACTCCCCATAAAGTTCCCTCCTCATCGAACGCGAGGCATCCAATGCCCTCCTCACCTTCAAGGGGAATCCATGATTTTTGCACCTTGTGCTCCATAGTGTCCCAGATGAACAGCTTTCCATGCTTTTGTGTTGGCTGCTGCCCGAGTCCCCCCCAAATCGTCGTTCCGCCATACACGTATCTCGGATTGCCCGGATGAATCACCAGTGCTGATATACTGTGATCCTCAATGACATGCCGATACGTGACATGTCTTTTGCTGGACACATCATACACCGTGAGTGCGCCTCCCAGCTTGCCATAGTCCGGAATCGTCCCAATGAAAAGCCGGTTATCATCAGCAGCCATTGCAAACGGCCTGTCCTGGTCTTCTCCGATTTGAAACAGAAGTTTCGGCACTGCTTCGGTGCGGCCTTCATCCTCGTAGTCCCAGGCATAAATGTATGCCCCTGGATAAGCACCAAGGTATGCTCTGTTGGATGTGAAAACCATACCTTCAACCTGCTCAATCCCTTTGTACTCCAAAACCGTATCTGCCGAAGGATCATAAATGGAGAGACCCCCTGACTGGTATCCGCTGATATAAATTGCGCCTGTCGGCGCTTCGTGGATTGTATGGATGATTGACGCAGCGGCAGGCAGAGGCAGCCGGGCCGTCCCCACTTTATTTGTCGATAAGGATAAAAGACTGAGCTCTCCCTCTCTTGTCATCCGGCTCAGCTTCGTGTCGTACTCCAGCCTGGCAGCCTTCATAATCTTCCAACCCACTGTGAAACTGCTGGACAGGTGTACAATCCGATCCTGTTGTTCTAGATAGCGGTAAGTTCCCTCCTCGTTGAATAGATACAGCTCCTCATCCACCACAATGAACTGAGAGAAGCCCTTGAACACTTTAATGAGAGATCTTGTGGTCATATCGCAAAGCATAACTGACTCAATGGATTCAATTCGAGCGGCAAGCTTCCCGTTATACTCCTGGAGATTCGTGAGAAATCCGGAGCAGCCCTCTAACTCCCCGAGATCGAAGGAGGTTAAAACTCCAGTGGCGATATGAAACCGGTACAACCGGACATGAGAGCCGCAGCCAATAAGAAGGCTACCATCCACGACATGAATGGATCGGAGATACATTTCCTCCGGATGTATTGTGGCTACTTCCGTAACCTCATGATTAGGGAGATGGAGGCGGTACAAGACACAGCCCGGATAGCCTCCGAAGTACAGATCCTCTCCGATCAAGCACACCGCGAAGATAAAGCTCAATCCACCTGCAAGCGCGGCAAGCTCTCGCACGACACCCCGCTCCAGATCGAGCAGGTAGAGCGCTCCGTTCGAGAAGGAACCGACGATGACCTGTCCATCTGGCGCTCCTTCCACGATCATAGCTCCGTTCGCTCCCTGCAGCGGATAACTGGCCAGCAATTCAAAACTGCCTGCATCCATGACGCATAACTGAGCTGGATCTCCGTTGATTACCGTAACCAGCACCGTGTCCCCGGCAAGGGTCTTCACAAAATCATAATGATACAAATACGTATTGTGCACGGTCGGGCCAATATCCTGAATCATTTTATTCAACCCCTTCAACCTCCTGTTCATGAACCAGGGTCCCACAAAGGGACCCCAATTGTCGTCTTACTTATTCTCATACCAGGCTGTCGCTTCCTCAATTAGCTTGTCGCCGCCGCGCTTCATCCAGCTCTCTACGAAGGCATCAAACTCATCCAATTCTCCTTCACCCGTCATAATTCTGGCGGCTGTCTCCAGGAAGAGGCCATTTCTTCCAAGCTCAGGTCTCTCAGTCAAGGTCGGCATATTCGGCATACCGCTGCCGTCATTAATAACCCCTTCGTTATCCGCCACTTCCAGCGCATCCAGAACCAACTCTCCGTTCGGCTTCTCCTTCATGAACTCTTCATTGGTGATCGGATCCGGTCCGATGAAGCGCAGCCAGTACTGGCGCATCGACTGCAGATAAGTTTCTTCCTGCGTGACAGGGTACTTATATTTAATCTGGCCGTTCTCAACCGTGTGATCCTGTCCTTCAATGCCGTAAGCGAAGAAGTCCATCGCCTCTTGTGTGTAGAACCAGTCAAGGAACTTGATTGCAGATACCGGATCTTCACTTCCCTGCGGGATCATATACACCATACCGCCGACGGGATCTGTACCATACCCGGTGCCGCCCTTACCATCCGCTCCCTTAGGAGACGGCACAATCACAATTTCTGCGTTCGGATCTGCCTGCCGTACTTCCGTCAGCCACTTATCCGGATATTCCGGCACATGCGTCCACATTCCCGCGATCGCCTGACCTTTGATCTTGGCATCCCAGTCCTTCCCCTGCTGCACGAAAAACTCATTGTCTATTAACTTCTCTTGATAAAGCTGGCTGTAAAGCTCAAGTGCTTGCTTCATCTCCGGTCTTACGTAGTTGGGCATGAGCTTTCCGTCCGTATATCGCCATCCCGAAATCGGCACATCAAATGCCCCGAAAAATGCTTCACCGAAGGTGAAATTTGCTCTTGCGGTATAAGGGACCTCGTCTTTCTTCCCGTTACCGTTCGGATCTTTATCGCGGAATGCCCTTAAAACCTCGATGTACTCATCAACGGTTTCTGGTGCCTGCAGGTCCAGCTTATCCAGCCAGTCCTTACGCATAAAAGTGACGTTAGCGATATTGCTGGCCTTAATTGATGGAACCGCATAAATGACTCCATTGCTGCTGACACGAGGCGAATCCCAGGCTTCCTGCGGTATGTGCTTTTTCAGGTTCGGAGCATGCTCATCGATAAGATCGTTCAGCGGCATAAAGACGTCAGCCTCGAAGGCTGGAGCAATCTCCGGAGCTGTCACTCCAGCAGTTTGCAGCAAATCCGGCATATCGCCTCCCGCAAATAAGAGGGTAATGTTTTGCTTGTAATCGGTATACGGGATCATTTCCAGTTGAACATCGATGCCTGTCATCTCTCTCAGCTTCTTGACATGTATATCCTCGTTCATATTCGCAGATCCCTCTACATATTGAGAGCCTGCCGTAGTTACCCCGAAGGTGATCTTCGGCGCCTCTGCCGTTTGCTCGCTTGTATTTGACCCTTGGTTCGCAGAACCGGACGTCGGTCCATTGCCATCCGTTCCACTTGAACATGCCGTCGTGATCAAGATCAGAGACAATGCAGCAGCACCAGCCATTTTTTTTATTCTCACTGTAAACCTCTCCTTTTTTATTCTTGTATTTATATGCATCAAACCGAGCCTTACTCCTTAATAGAGCCCAGCATACTGCCCTTGATAAAATGCTTCTGAATAAACGGATAGATGAACAAAATTGGCAGCGTCGCCACGATAATTGTCGCCATCTTGATGCCTTCAAGGGATGACAAATTCACCTCAACCGCCTGCATCATCTGCTCTGCGTCATTTTCCACCAAAAGCTGCCGCAGCTTCACCTGAAGCGGATACAGCTTGGGGTCGCGAATATAGATAATCGCCGCAAAGTATGAATTCCAATGGTTCACGGCGTAGAACAAGCCAATCGTCGTAATCGATGGCAGCGATAACGGAATGGCGATGCTCAGCCATGTACGATATTCTCCCGCCCCGTCAATTCTCGCTGACTCCAGCAAGCCATCCGGCAGACCGCGGAAGAAGGAGATCATAATGATCAGGTTGAACGCACTGATTGCCGAAGGAATGATGAGCGCGTTAAGGGAGTTGAGCATCCCAAGTGATTTAACCAGCAAGTACGAAGGAATAAGGGGAGCCGGAAAAATCATGGTAAAGATAATCGCGAGCATAATTAACGTTCTTCCCCTCAGCTCTTTGCGTGCGAGTCCATAGGCCATGAGCGATGTTAACAGCAGATTAAAAAAGGTTCCGACAACTGTGACAAAAGCGGTCACACCAAAGGAATTCCAGATGGCCGCATTCTTAAACACCGCTTGGTAGTTCACCCAAGTGAATTCCACCGGGAAAATCGATACTCTGCCCTGAAGAATCGCCGTACCGCTGCTTAAAGAGCCCGCGACGATGTACAGAAACGGGAACAGCATTGTCGCTGACAGCAGAACCATGAATGTGGCGTTAATTTTGTCAAATGTGGTGCTGGGGCGTCCCGATCTTTTCATGTGGCACATGCCTCCTTTCTGTAAAAAATGATCAATAGATAGAATGATCGGTATAGCGTTTACTGAGTTCATTCGCCCCGACAATCAAGATCAAGCCGACTATAGACTTGAATATTCCGATGGCTGTCGTATAACTGAATTGGGCTCCAAGCAGGCCCACCTCGTAAATATACGTGTCGATGATTTCACCTGTAGATTTGACAAGCGGATTCAGCAGCATATAGACCTGTTCGAAGCCGAGGTCCAGGAAATCTCCGATCCGCAGCAAGAGCAGAACAACTACAGTCGGCATGATTGATGGCAGGGTAACGCTGATTGCCTTTCGCAAGCGGCCTGCCCCATCCATCTCCGCTGCTTCATACAGGTCCGGGTTCACACCAGCCAGCGCTGCCAGGAAGATGATCGTACTCCAGCCTACTTCTTTCCAGATTCCCGAAACTACAATAATTGATCGAAAATAGCCCGGCTCCTGCAAGAAGAAGATGGGTTCGAAGCCGAAGTAGCGCAGAAGCTCATTCAAAATTCCATAGTTAGGCGAGAGCAGGTTAATCACCAATCCGCCAACGATCACCCAGGACAGAAAGTGCGGCAAATAGATGACCGTTTGAATTGTACGCTTAAATGCCATTTTTCGGATTTCATTGAGCAGCAGTGCCAGAATGATGGGTGCCGGGAACCCGAAAATGATCTTGTACAAGCTGATCAGAATCGTGTTTTTCAGCACCCTGTAAAATTCCGGGTAAGCAAACAAATTATCAAAGTGCTTTAACCCTACGAATGAGCTGTCCCATATCCCTTTGAATACGTTGTAATCCTGAAATGCAATAATGCTCCCCATCAGCGGTATGTATTTGAAGATGATGAAAAAAACGACTCCGGGCAGAATCATGGAGTATAAGGCCCAATGTTTGAGAAAGTAATTTTTGTGCAAGCTTGCTCCTCCTTCCGCTTATTTCTTCTTTGTTGTGGCACTTCCCATCTTACCTTCGCCATAACGGACTGAATATGAATATATTTGTCTGAGTTGTCGGATCTTTTTCGAAGAAGGAAGCGCTTCCATAATTAAACTGGATTGAAATCCTTCCTATGCTAAAATGAAAAATACAGCCAGCCAGTTTTTCTATTACATAGATATGGGGTTGCTACTTTATGAAATTTCCGATACGGCTCACCATTCGGATGAAGCTTGTCTCGATTATCCTTTTCTTTATCTGCGTCCCCTTCTTGATCCTGGGTAAACTGTGGTACGACCAATCGGTGCAGCTGATGGAGCAGAATGCCGTCAACACCGGCACACAGTCAGTCCGGCAAATTAGCGGAGGAGTCGATTCCTATTTCGAAGGGCTTGAGAATCTGACGCTTCCTTACCTCACGCATCATCTTACGCAGAAGTTTATGAAGCTGGTGCCGTCTGAGGAATATCAGCGCTTCAATGTTACCAAGCAGATTCAAGAGAACTTATTCCCTGCACTGAATGCCGGGCGCAAGGACATCCATAACACTATTATGATGAATACCAACCGTATTTCGACTAGCAGTCTAGGTATTGCACAATCTTTGGAACGCGCCAAGGCTTACTATGAAGCGGCTCAAACCGGAGAACGTTTCGGCATTGAGGGGATCAGCCGGGTGCAGGGTGTTCCTGTGATGTCTGTCTATCGATTAATCTCCAGCACTCAGAGCTTTCAGTCTTCAGGAGTACTGGTGCTGGACCTAAACCTCTCCGAAATCACCCGAATCATCAACAATTTCAAATACGATGATGACACGGCAGCACCCGTTTCTATTGTGGATACCTCGTATCGTTATGTCTATCACCCGGAACAGGAACAGTGGGGGATGCCAGTTCCGGCTTCCTTATCAGACCGCCTTCGTACCGGGCAGACGGGGTATTATCTCGAAGAAATAAATGATATCCAGACACTGGTCGTCTATCATCGTTCTGACCGCACTGGTTGGGCGACCGTCTCCTATTATCCGATTCGAGAGATGATGGGGTTTCTGATTCGTCTTCGCAGCATGACTCTCATTGTGGGACTGTCCCTGATCGGACTTGCGCTGCTGCTGGTAGGAGGCTACTCCGTGTCCTTAACCCGGGTACTCCTGCGGTTGAAGTCCCATATGAACCGGGCCGAGAACGGCGATCTCTCCTCACGTGCAGATGACCGGCGCAATGATGAGCTAGGGAGCCTTAATCGCAGCTTCAACAAAATGCTGGACCGTATTCAACAGCAGAACGAGGTCATCTATAAGAAGCAGCTTCAAGAGAAAGAGCTCCAGATTCAGCAGCGGGACTCCAAGCTGATCGCGATGCAATCGCAGATCAATCCGCATTTTCTTTATAACTCATTGGAAGTTATTAATTCTTATGCGATCCTGGAAGGCAGCCCCTCTATCAGCAAGATGACCGCCTCTCTAGCCCGATTATTCCGGTATAACAGCCAAGAAGGCAGTCCGATTGTAACGCTGGAAGAAGAGCTGAAGCATATCATGACCTATCTCTCGATTCAGACAGAACGTTATTCTGAGCTGGTCACCGAAATCAAGGTAGAACCGCTGGATTTTAAACAGGTCCAAGTCCCCCGATTCACGCTTCAGCCCTTGATCGAGAACGCTTTTAAGCACGGCTATGATAAACATATGCTTCCTCCGAGCTACATCGGTATTGAAGGTTTTATAGCAGACGGTACCTGCTGTATCCGTATTAAGGATCACGGCTATGGCATGTCCTTTGAGAAGATGGAGGCATTGAATGCACAGTTTGAACCCTCGGTAAGCCGCAGCAGCCTCGAAGAGACAGAGGACATTGTACGAGCCGATACGGGCACAATCGGCCTCTGGAATGTCCATTCCAGAATCCTGCTGCATTTTGGTGCACCTAACGGGCTTTCAATCATTCAATCTTCAAACAAAGGCACGGTCGTCGAGCTTCGTCTTCCATTAAAATAATACAATTCACATTCGGGAGGACTTCTATGTATTCAGTTATCGTGGTAGACGATGAACGCATGATCAAGTACAGCCTGGAAAAATTAATCGAAGACCATCCACACTTTGTAGTCGCCGGGATCGCCAGCAATGGCCAGGAAGCTTTGGCGTTGCAGGAGCAGCATCAAGCCGCGCTCATCATTACCGATATTCGAATGCCGGTTATGGACGGACTGCAGTTAATACAGGCTCTGAAAGCAAGACAAGACCAAGCAGAGATTATCCTGCTTACCGGTTATGCGGAATTCGAATATGCGAGACAGTGCTTGCAGATGGGAGCCGTCGATTATTTATTAAAGCCTGTCGAAGTTGATCAGCTTTATGCTGCCTTAGACCGGACTTACATCAAGCTGCAAACCCTGCCAGCAGCCCCTCCCAGCCCGAGGATCGATTGGGTGTGGAGATGCAAGGAGTACGGATCGCTGCTGAGCGAATTGTTATGGAACACAGATAGTACAGCCCTAAGCGAACAGCTGGAGATCATTCGTGAGGTATTGGCCTCGGAAGAAGCGATTCGACTTGGGACCTCCACGGCTCATTACATGGAACTGCTCCACTTCGTGAAGCAGGAGCTTGCGCGAAAAAGTTTATGGAAGATCGAGCTTCGTTCGGAGATAGGGGATTTTGATGGGGACATTGCGGAGCTTCCTTCCTGGTTCGAACAGACGCTGGTGGATCTCATGAATGACATTCGCCGTTCGAGAAGCTGGGGAAGCCGTCAAGTGGTAGAAAAGGCCGTAGACTATCTGGAATCCAATTACCAGGAGGAAACCTTAACTTTAAAGAGTACAGCGGCGAGGCTTGGCGTCTCGATCTCTTATCTCAGCCGAAGCTTCAGCGAAGAGAAGGGAATCACCTTCATCCAGTATCTGACCCAGTACCGGATGAGCCGGGCATCCGAATATCTGCAGATGCCCGACCTGAAAACCTATGAAATCTCCCAGAAGGTGGGGTATGCCGACTACCCCCATTTTGCGAGAACATTCAAGAAGCATTATGGCATTTCTGCCAGCTCCTACCGCAAGAAATATTTGTCTGATAAAAATGACATGGGCGAATAATAAAGAGGAGGAATCCGTTATTTAAGGGATTCTTCATAGATGAAACGAGCTGGAATGGCAGAACTGGCAATATATTATCGTGGCACCTGCCGCCAGCAGGGCCAATCAAGATCAGACACAAAAGAACCCCTCTCTCCCGGAAGGGCGGGAAAGAAGGGCTGTCGTCAAAAAACAACTTATGCTCAGCAGAACGTCAGATTTTCAGTTCTCCCAGTTTGATCAATTCGACGACGGCTTGCGAACGGCCTTTGACGTTCAGCTTTTGCATCACGTTGGAAATATGATTTCGCACCGTTTTTTCGCTGATAAACAACTGCCCGGCGATATCGCGAGTCGTTTTGTCCTGAACCAGCAGTTCAAATACTTCTCGCTCACGGTGGGTTAACAAGAACTTGCTGTGTTGGTCATTTCCCTTCAATGGTGTCACCCCTCCTTGCCCGGGTATGTGTGGTCTAACAAGGTTAAGGGATACAGTCAACTCATCATATGAATAGTTAAAGGCTTTGGTGCGCTAACGCAAACAAAATGGGCATATGGTTCAAGCGCCGTACAATTCACCCTTGATTCCCTGTCCGGATTGCTCTATCATGAACAATATAAAAATTATTTTCTTTTTTGTTTTCATAAAAATAAAATTATTTTCACAATCCACGGCAGAGGATGTCACGGCGCCCTGATGACTGCCGTCAAAGGAGGCCCGATTATGGCACCTGTCCTGCACATCATAGCTGTGGAGAAAGAACGCCTGCCCCGGCAGGAGCGAAGGCTAGCGGATTTTGTCCTGGACAGCCCCGCGGAGATTGTACATATGGGCATTAAGGAACTGGCAGAGCAATGTGAGGTCAGCCCGGCCACTGTCACCCGTTTTTGCAAAAACTTCGATTGTAAGGGATATCCTGATTTCAAGGTAAAGCTGGCGGCTGAAATGGCCCATGCTGAAAAGACGTCTCGGTCCGGCCAGACGAAATACCAGGACATCGTAGCGGGTAAACCGCTCGCCGATATTGTCGAGGCGATTGAGAGCAATCACCTCACCTCCATCCAGGACACAACGTCCCTGCTGGATCTGGGACAGCTGGAACGGGCAGTCGACGTCCTATGCCGCTCCAAACGGGTAGATCTTTACGGTGTTGCCACTTCTTCTATTGTCGCTCAGGATTTTTACCAGAAGCTGATACGAATCGGCAAGAACTGTACCGCATTTGCAGATTCCCATATGCAGGTTACATCTGCTTCCACGCTGGGGCCCGGGGATGCCGCCATCGCCATCTCCTACTCCGGGGAAACGCTTGAAACGATTGATGCACTCTCCGTTGCCAAAAATGCAGGCGCGTTTGCGATCAGCATCACGTCCTATCGCAGCAGCGCCCTTGCCGCGCTGTCCGATATTGCGCTGTATTCCTCTTCACTGGAAGAAGGCATGCGCCGCGGTGACATGGCGTCCCGCATTGCCCAGCTGCACATCATTGATATTTTATTCATGGGCATGGCCAGCCGTGATTTCTCAACCTATGTGCCAAGGCTGGAACAGTCGTACCTCAATGTGAAAAATTACCGCAAAAGCCGAGGAGGTCTTGATTAAATGAACATTTATACTCTACAAAATGAAGAAGCATTCGTACAAACAGCCGCTGGTCTCATCACCGGTCTTGTGACCAGCAGACCACGTGCCAAGTTAGGACTCGCTACCGGCAGCACGCCGGTGGGGCTATACGCCAAACTGATTCAGATGCACAACAACGGCCTTGTCAGCTTTGCTGGCGTGACAACCTACAATCTCGACGAGTATGTCGGATTACCGGAAAATCATTCTGAGAGCTACCGCACGTTTATGAATGAAAAGCTGTTTAATCATGTCGATATTAATATGGAACGTACTTTTGTACCGAACGGCAATGCAGCTGATCTTGAAGAAGAATGCCGCAGCTATGATCGGATGCTGGATGAGAATGGTCCAGTCGATCTACAGCTGCTTGGTATCGGTCATAACGGCCACATCGGCTTCAATGAGCCTGGCACTGATCTGAGCGGAGGAACGCATGTGGTGCCCCTTCAGGAGGAAACAAGACTCGCCAACGCCAGGTTTTTTGATTCCCTGGATGAAGTGCCGACACATGCCATCACTATGGGTGTGGCATCGATCATGAAATCCCGTCAAATTCTGCTGCTGATCCGTGGCGAAGACAAGGCTGAGATTGCACATCGCGCACTGACCGGTCCGATCACCACCCAGTGTCCGGCATCTCTGCTGCAGTGTCATCCTAACGTTGTCGTCCTTCTGGATGAAGGCGCAGGGAGATATTTCCGATGAGCAGCCAGCAGCAGCCGTCCACACTGCTTTATGGTAAGGTTCTTACACCAAATGGGCTCGTAGAACAGGGTGTTCTTGCCATGCAGGGTGATGTCATTATGTACGCCGGTGAAGCCTCCAGTCTGCCGCCTGAACTGGAACAGTCGGCAGGCGGTGTTACCCGGTCAGAGAACGGATACATCATTCCCGGCTTCGTAGACATTCATGTTCACGGCGGAAACGGCGGGGACTTCATGGATTCAAATCCGGAAATCCTTGATAAAATCACATCCTATCACTGCTCCCAAGGCACCACGTCGATGCTGGCAACAACCATGACTGCGCCAAAAGCAGCCATTGACGCTGTCCTGGAAGCCGTTCACGAATACCGCAGTACGAACATGCCGTATACGCGGCTGGAAGGCGTGCATCTGGAAGGTCCATTTATAAGCCCAAAATGGCCTGGAGCCCAGAATCCCGAGCATATTGTTACTGCCAATGTGAACTGGCTGGAGCAATGGGAACAACAGTATCCAGACCTGGTTAAACAGGTGACTCTGGCTCCAGAGCGCGAAGGCGCCCTGGAAGCCATTGCATGGCTGAAGGAACACGGCATTGTGGCTGCACTGGGCCATACGGATGCTACCTATGATGAGGTGATCAAGGCTGTCGAAGCAGGCCTGAGCCACGGGGTTCATACGTTTAACGCCATGACAGGGCTCCATCACCGCAAGCCAGGAACAGCTGGAGCTATGCTCAGTGATGACCGGCTCAGTGCTGAGGTCATTGCCGATGGCATCCACGTCCATCCTGCGGGAGTAGCCATCTTGGCCCGCATGAAACAGGGAAGCAATCTGATCCTGATTACGGACGCCATGTCTGCTACCGGCATGCCCGATGGAGATTACATGCTGGGCGATCTGGCTGTCGTAGTGGAGCAGGGTATTGCTACATTAAAGATGAACAGAGACAGCCTCGCCGGCAGCACGCTGACGATGATCAAAGGCTTTAAGTACCTGGTTCAAGAGATTGGTCTCAGTATTCCGCGTGCTTCTGAAGCTGCCAGCCTGAATCCCGCCAAGCGGATCGGCATTGACCACCGCACCGGCTCTCTTCAGCAGGGACTGCTCGCAGATGTGCTGCTGCTGAATGCAGAGCTCGACATTGAAGGAGTCTGGGTACAGGGACGCCATAAATTTTAATGAATTAACCTCATACAAAAAAGCTCCTGACCGAAGTAACAACGGCAGGAGCTTTTTACATAATCAGCCACCCATCATGGCAAGCTAATCTTAACGGTTGGCGCGGTTGTTGTTGAGCATATTGTTGTTGTCGTTAAACATGCCGTCACGGTTGGTGGAGTTATGCATGATGCCGTTGCCCCGGCCCAGCGGGAAAATACGATTGATAAATGCTCCCAGGTCCTCTGTCATGTTGCCGACAATATTACCGTCTCTGTTGGCATTGGTGCCGGTAACATTACCAGTATTGTCATTTGCATAACCTGCTGAATGATCATAAAAACCAGAATCGGCGGAAACATAAACCTGATCACAGTTTGGAACGGTCTTCTGGATTTTGCTATTAATCATTTCACGAATGTCTGACGGTACACTGTTCTCATTGTTCATATCTGTGCCGGCATTGTTGTTCAGTGTGCCATAACGGCCGCGGTTACCGATCGTTGCTCCATTGTTACCCATGATTCCGTTGTCTCCGGAGTTGTCCCCCATCGTGTTGTAACGGCTCGAACCATAGCTGCCGTATCCTGCGCTGCGGCCAAGGCCTGTATTGTTGTCCAGGTTACCGCGGGGATCGCTCATACCGCGCAGCAGGCCTGCACTGCCTGTACCGGATGCTCCATAGAGACCATCACTGCGGCCATTCGTACCCATACCTCCGATACGTCCGCGGTTAGACATTGTATTTGTACGTCCGTCCATTCCGTTACCCGGATTCATATTTGACGTACCGGTATTTTTCTGATTGTCCAGAGACAGAGCCACATAAGCGTTGTTTTTGCTTACGAATACGTGGGCGTTCCCTACACCTTTAACTTTTGAAATTTTGTTGGACAGCACACGGCTGTATTTCAGATTGCTGAGATCATGCTGCTGCATGCCTGAACGGTCATTTCTGTTGTTAAGCACATGGCTTTTGCCAATCCGGCCGTTATTTTTCGTGCTAATATTGTGAGCCTTCGTCGTATTGCCATCATTCGTGTTACCGCATCCTGCCAAACCGGCCATGCTTGCGATCAATGCTGCCGACAGGGTTAAACTGAGGGCTGCTTTGCTCTTCTTCATATTTCATCCTCCATCTCTGTTGTGGGTGTGCTTGACATGGTATAGGATGACCGGGCAGCAGGAGCCGTATGCTGAAAGGTTTTGGCATACCAGCACAACCACGCTCAAAAAGGCTGCAGGAGTCTTCCCCGGCAGCCTTGCAAGATATTTGTTTCAGGACTCAGAGCGCGCATAAGCAAGAATATCGTTCAGAGTAGCATTCATTTCCAGGCTCTGTCTCCAGCCAAGATGTATGAGATCGATGGACGGATGCTCCGTTTCCTTCTGCACCCGGGAAGAAGCTTTCGCTTCGTCATCATCACCCCAGTTTACAGGAACCGGCCCTTTCGCTTCCTGAAGCATCACTTCTGCAATCTCGCCAAGTGTCCACTCCACACTACCGGTTACAGGATACACTTTGCCAGGTGTCCCTGAGATGAGCAGCTTCTCATAGGCGCAAACAGCATCCCTCACATCGAGGAAATTTCTAGAAGTATTCCTTGAACTGATTTGAAACACAGGCAGTTCCCTCCCCTGCTCACAACCTGCAATGTACTTCGCCAGCAGCATGCAAAAGCCTGTTGATTCACCGGGTCCCACCAGATTGGAAGGCTCTGCAATCAGCACCGGCATCTTGAAAAGAGCCGCCCACGCTTCAGACACCCATCGTCCCAGCGTCTTGCTCAAACTGTAAGGATGCGGAACATTCGCTGCCCCTGCAGCCGGATCCACACCGAGCCTGGAGCCAACGAGCAGCATCCGTCCATCCGGACGGACCTGCCGCATCGCTTCCAGCAGGTAGACCGGAGCCATCAGGTTGGCTTCCATAAAGCCTGCCGGGTCTTTCCATGATTCCGGCACTGAATTTTTTCCCGCCAAATGCAGAACATAATCAGGTGCTGTTTCATCAATTAACTCACAGACTTGACGGCGGTCCTGGAGCTCGCAGACTTTGAAGTTCAGTCCTGCATCACTTTGTGCTGCCATGTTTTTTCGAACGACAGCTGTCACATTCCAGCCTCTGGATACAAAATGAGCACAGGCATGCCTGCCCGTAAATCCGCTGGCACCCGTGATCAGAATATCGGGATTTATGCTCCGCTCTGCCATTCGCGCATCTCCTGAAGCATTTGTCTATAAGCAGGCAATGTATATGCAATGTCTTCTCTGGTGGACACCAGCGTCCGGTCCTGAACCATATTGTCATCAGGCTCAATCGACACATCGGTTTTGCCCCAGATTTCCTGAAACAGAAGCAGCAGTTCATGTTTACTGACAGGTTCAGGGTGCGCCAGGTGAATCAATCCGCCGAACGATTGCTTCATGAAGTAATCCATAGCTTTTGCCAGTTCCAGCGTCGTTACACCATTCCACCACACGTTGCGGTAACCGCGGACCAGTCCCTGCTGCCTCATAAACCATCCAAACAGTCCGATCCCGTCCTTTCGGATTTCCGGACCAATGATCGACGTGCGGATTGTCATATGATTAGGATCATGAATCTCGCCAAGTGCTTTGGTAATGGCATAGACCGAAGTGCCGTCGGGAGCATCGTCCTCCCGATAGCTCCCGCGGCTGCCCAGAAACACACAGTCCGTGCTGATGTGAATAAGCCGTGCTGATATTTGCTCTGCCATATGACGAAGACGGTGCGGCAGAAATCCGTTAATATTGTACGCATTGATTTTATCTTCTTCTGCAAACTGATTCAGGACCCCTACCGCATTGATGATGATGTCAGGCCGAACCGATCGAACCGTGTGCTCCACAGCACTGATATCCGACACATCCAGTACCAAGCCTGCGGGATCTGTCATATCTCTGGACGTATAAAATACCTGGTGGCCGTGCTTGCGGAAATAATCCACAAGCACGTGCCCGGCCATGCCGTTGCCTCCCAGAATAAGCAGTTTCATGACAAAAATCCTCCGCGTTTAAGAATGTCCCGAATTTCCTGCTTGGTCATGAGGTTGAATTCCGAACTGAAACTTTTAAACTCTACAGGCTCTTTGTCGGCGTAATGCTCTTTAATCCCTGGTATATCAAGGGCAGGCAGGATCACCAGATACTGATCGTCATATGCGATCGTTGTAAGACTTTCAAAATCGCTCATTAAAATTTCATGGATTTTCTCGCCAGGACGAACACCGGTCTCCAGTAAAGTTACATCTTTTTTCCCGGAATCCTCAATCAGAACCTCAGCCAAATCCACAATCCGGCACGTCGGCATCATCATCACAAAAATCTCTCCACCTACACTCTCAATCGATGCCTTGAACAAAAGAGAGATTGCATCTTTCAACGTCAGGAAGAAACGAGTCATCTTCAGATCCGTAATGCGGATTTGTCCTTTTTGACGAATCTGGTTGATGAACAGGTGAACAACACTTCCATTTGTCCCCAGTACATTACCCCCCCGGACACAAACAAATTTGGTATCAGAGCTGAGCAGGTTGGCATAGACAATGAGCTTTTCACCGATCGCCTTGGTCATGCCGTAGAAGTTGGAAGGATTGGCTGCTTTATCAGTTGAAATATAGATGACCTTCTTCACCTTGTTCTCGATGGCAGCTTCAATAACATGCTGGGTGCCGACGACATTGGACTTCAGCGCTTCGTAAGGATGCTCTTCACAGACCGGAACATGCTTCAGCGCAGCCAGATGGAACACATAATCTACATCCTGGCAGGCGGCCGTCAAGGCTTCTTTATCCCGAATATCACCGATTCGAAAGGTCAGTCTCGGATCCTCAAATTCACGGTCCATCGCAACCTGGGTAGCCTCGCTTCTGGAGTATACGATGATTTGTTTCGGATTTTGCGGCAGCAGCTGACTGATCAATTCATGTCCCCACGATCCTGTGCCGCCCGTCACTAAAATACGCTGATTATTAAACATTCACTTTCCCTCCAAGCACAAATTTTACGACAGTACGCGACACATTTTCCGTCAAATAGCCATCCGGACACTGCCATGCCGGTTTGAGCTCTGTCATCAGCCGAACGGCATCATGGATGCTCTGTGCATCCACACCGGATACGATATTGCTTCCACAGTCGACCGTTTCAGGACGCTCGGTTGTGCGCCGTACCGTAACAGTAGGAACATGGAGAATACAGCACTCCTCCTGAACCGTACCGCTGTCTGTAATCGCACAGCGTGTTTCCTGCTCCAGACGTACAAAGTCGAAAAATCCAAAAGGTTCATGAAACTCCACCAGATCATGCATCACCGTGCCGGCATCCTTCAGGCGGGAAGCCGTACGCGGATGCAGACTGCAGATCAAGCGCTTGCCGTACGATTCCGCGACTTGATTCAGCCCCTTCAAAATCTCCCGAAGACTTTCGGGACGGTCCACGTTTTCTGACCGGTGAATGGTCACCAGGAAATATTCCCGGGATGCGAGAGACAGCGTTTCAAGAATGCGGCTGCTTTGTACCTTGGGCTGATAGTGACTCATGACTTCATAGATCGGGTTACCGGATAAGACGATTCGGTGACTGGGAACTCCCTCCCGCAGCAGATGCTGTCTGCTGTACTCGGTATACGGCATATTTATAGAAGAGACCGCATCGATCACTTTGCGGTTTTTCTCCTCCGGGACATCGAGATCAAAACAGCGGTTGCCCGCTTCCATATGAACGACCGGGTATCCCATCCGCTCTGCAAGCACGGCACACAAGGCGCTGTTCGTATCTCCCAGCAGCAGCACAGTGTCCGGCTTTTCCTGATTCAGAATTTCTTCCATCCGGCTGAACATGACAGAAAGCTGCCCTCCAAGCGAAGCTTGACGATCCTGAAGCACATAATCGGGACTTCGAAGACCGAGCTCCTTGAAAAACAATCCGCTCAGCGTAGAGGTGAAGTTCTGGCCCGTATGAACCAGCACATGCCGCTCAGCGAACCGGTCCAGCAAAGGAATAATGAGACTAAGCCGAATGATTTCAGGTCTTGTTCCCAGGATCGTTAAGACTTTCATCTGCAATTCTCCCTTGTGAAATATTGTCTTGGCTCGCATAAGCATCGACCATGCTTCATGACGATCTTTATGCTTTTCTTGATCTGCTTGTTAATCGGCTTCGTCTTGGCGTGCGGCGGACAGCGATGGATCTCACCCTTCGGCCCGCTCTGCTCTTTCTGGATCTTTGGCGGCCAGAAACAGTGTGACGGGAAACAGCGCGTCTAACCGGCGTGTGGAACCATCCTGGACGTTCACCCTGCCACCTTGTGACCAGCTCATGAAGTCTCATGCGGTACATATCTGGACCGAGTGCCGCCAGGGCACTGCCCCGGTTTTGTTCTCCGAGCGACCGGCCCAGTTCCGGATCATCCAGCAGGCTGCGTAATTTCTCACTGAGCGACCCAGGGTTACCGGGCTCTGCCAGCATATGCGAGCACCCTGCCGCATCCAGCAGCTCCTTCAAGCCTCCCGATGCATAAGCAATTACCGGCTTTTCAAGCGCCAATCCTTCCATGGCTGTCAAGCCAAAGCCTTCACCCACCAGACTTGGCACAACAATAATATCCAGTGCACAATACACACGTTCAATATCATCCTGACACCCTGCAAAAATAACCCGGTCCTCGGCTCCGGCTGCAGCAATTTTGGAAGTGCAGCGCATATGATAATCCTCGTGCAGTACACTGCCAACGATCAGAAACCGCGCATCGGGATAGGAATCCTTAACATCCAGTGCCATGTCGATGAAATCCAGAATCCCCTTGTTCTCCACAAGAAAGGAGGAGACCACGCCGATGAGAGGCGTGCCGGGTCCGATTCCCAGTTCAGAGCGATATGCGTTTCGGAGTTCCGGCCAGGCCTCTCGCCTGAGCTCTGCCTCGTTCCAGGAAGGATACAGGACAGATACCTTGGACTGTCGGATGCCAGGGTTAAAACCTTGGGCGACAGATTCGGATATACTCAGAATCCAGTCACTATGACGATCAATGAGTGCTGTCGATTCATTCAGATGACCGTTATCGGTCATCATTTCAGTCAGCTTCCAGACGACCGGAATCCCTAAATCCTTACCGGCTGCTGCAGGCAGGTAATGAACACAGGTGTTGGTGAGGATGACGCCAGGCGACTCCCGCATAATGAAACGAAGAAGCTTCCGGTACAGCGGCTTATCTTTCAATCTTGCTGCCTCTTTGTTCAGCCCGGGCGACGGGGTATAAATGCTGTACAACAGAGGAAGCGGAAAAATCCGGACCTGTATACCTGACTGCCTCGCCAGGGCGGTTAACCGTCCTTCCCCCGGTACGACCAGCACACAGTCGAAATAAGGGAGTAATTCCCGGCAGAAGAATAACAGCAGCTTTTCCGCACCTGTAATACTTGTTGGATTTGAAAGGTGTGAGAATAAGAGCATTTTCGGCTTCAATATCATAAGGCATCACACCCGCTGCAATGTGCTGATACGCAGCGTGCGGATCCACCTCCTTTTCACCCGGTTGGTACAATATATTAGGGGGACAAAGGCTGCGTAACGACGCTTGTTCCCCTCCAATTGACTATTTCAGGGACGAATAATCGACAGCATCGTGTCCAGCCGATGACCATAGGTGTGCTCTTTAAACGTACGATCCAGCGCTTTAAGTGCAATGTCTTTCCGTACCGCTTCATTGGCCAGGTAAAAATCCACCTTTTCCAGCAGCTCTGCCGGCGTTCGGTACGTTTCAATCTCTACACCCGGTGTGTAAAAGCTCGCTAAATCCTCCCGCTCATCACAGAGCTGAAGCGTTCCACAAGCGTTAATCTCAAACGTTCTCGGATTAGGGGAGGCCGCAGGAATACGGAATGAATTCTGATTGATCGCTTGGTCATCAAACGCCCGGTGCAAATTAATAACAATCTTGGCGCTGTTGTAGACGTTTGCGGTTTCTCCGGGTCCCATCCACTTGTTCATCTCAATCCGGCTGCCATATTTGGCGTAACCCGGGAGCTTTTCCCACCAGTTTCCGTTGATCAATGTTTCATATTTCATCAACCGGTCCATGATCGGCTGAAAAAACTCGATCCGCTTGGGATACGCTGTCCCGACAAAGCTGACCTGTCTGCGTGCAGCAGATGACCTCTGCAGAGGTCGGTAATGTCCAGGAAACGCCGCAAAAGGCAGATAAAATACGTGCGGACATCCCATGTTCTGATAATGGGCCACGCAGTTCCGCTCCAGCGTAAACACGAAATCATAACGGGTCACCCACCCCGGGGCCATGTCTGCGTAATAAGGATCATCTGTCATCCAGACGGCCGCAGGTATCCCCATACTGCGTACCCGGTCCACATGATCCGGCGGCAGAAACATCCCGTCCAGAACGATCATGATGTCAGGCTTGCAGTCTGCGGCACATGCAGTAACATCCTGACGGGCATCTGAAATCGTAACCTGACGGACCATTCCCTGCAGTGTGGCAAATACCGCTTCGTCGATGGGGGAATACGGATAGCCTTTTCCCGAGGTCACGTACAGGACGTGCAGATCCCGCACCGCGGGTATGAAAGGGCTTCTCGCCGCATATGCCTGTTGTTTCCCCCGAAAATATCCTTCTTCAAAGCCATCTCGGTGGCCCGCTTCTCTGCCCTGATAATAAGTTCCTGATGCTGAAGCCGGAGGAGAAAGAGCTTTCCTCTGCATACACTTCACTCTCCCTGCGTTTGAAAATGACGTTCATCATGCCTGCAGCTTTTGCAAGAGCATGGGAAGACGCGCGGCATACGTATGATGGGACATCGTCGTTTTCAGGCCGCGTAAGGCAATCCCCTGTCTCTCCTGGTCCCGGGACAGATAGTGTTCCAGCTTGAAGCGAAGTTCGTGGACATTAGCAAAGGTCTCAATATCCCGGCCCGGCTCATAATACTGGTACAAATCTTCACGGATATCCGTCATTTGCAGTGTTCCACAGGCATTGATCTCAAAAGTGCGCGGATTAATGGATCTCCCACCCAGATTCAGGCTGTTGCGGTTATCATCCCAGCTCGTTGTGGGACGATGAAGATTGATCACGATCTTCGCGCCATTATAATATTTAGCCGTTTCGGAAGGCGGAACAAATCCGCTTTGGATAAACGAAGACAGCTCTTTGTACCGGGCGAGCCTCTCCCAGAATCCTCCGATAATTCTGACTTTCTTTCCCGCCAGAAACGGGGCAAGTTCATCGAATAGAGCCGCCCGGTTCCGAAAGGCATTCCCGATAAAGCAGATGTCGGATTGGTAGTTTGCATCTGCCCGCATCGGGCAGAACAGACCGGGATGAACAGCCAGCGGCATGTAATGGACTTTTCGCGCCCCCAGAGATTTGTAGAGTTCTACACAGCTGAGTTCATGGGTGAAGACCATGTCATAGTGCAGGCACAGCTCAGACGTATCCTTCGTAAAATAGGGATCATCTACGAACCATACCGCTGTTTTAATGCCCGAACTCCGAATCTGTTTAAGCTGGGGAATCAGATCCTTCGGAAATACATGAAGCCCGTTCATGACCAGCATGACATCCGGTTTCTCCCGGGAAGCCGCCTCGATCATGGTATCGGGACTTCCCTGTACAAAATCCCGAACCATACCGCGGAGCGCTCCTGCAATGCCTGCATCGATGGATTCGAAGCCCTGGGGGATGTAGAGCAGCTTCATGTCAAAATAGGAAGAAGCGGGATTCGGAAGCCGGTCGCATATGGCCCGGCATGCTCCCAAACGGTACCCTTCCCCATATCCGCTCATGTAGGCCTGTTCTTCCAAGTGTTTTGGCTTTAGACTCATCTTGTTCACCCTGCTTCGATGGTTTACGATAGGTTCTTTAAACTATATGCCAGCAGGACGGATGCATCATGGACGATTGTCCTCTCTGTTCAGAAATTGGCGAATGCCCTCAGTATCTTGAGGGCCGCCTCTGAAACGAAAAAAAATAAGCCCGGAAACCGAGCTTATTAAGAACATTACTTTAGTTACACCGTTAAACCATCCTCATACCCTTTGGCAAATCCGCTGTTGAACCCCTCTTCATATGCCTGTGTGTACCCTTTGCTGTAGGTGGGGGTAAAAAAAAGACTTCCGATATTCTGCCCTCCGGGGCCGCGGGGAACGGAGCGTTTCAGCCCCTGACGCCCCCTGCGTCTGGCCAGAAGTGCACGTGCGGCAGCTGCTTTGCGCCTTCCTTCCTGGCCTCGGCGAGCCGAACGCCCCTTGGGCATTGCAGCGGCAGCCTTCTGTCTGGCTCTTTTAACTCTGTTCGTGCCGCCTGCCGATCGGGCTGCTTTCATGATTCCACCTCCATTTGAAATCCTTCCGCTCTTCATGGACGAAAAATCCGGCAATGCTCTTGTATAAAAGGTTTCACCGGGCGGCCTTGCTGTACCCGGTTCAATGTAATACCTGTCAGCGTCTCACACATGACACCCTGATAGGAGGAAAGGACTCGAATATTTTCAGCCAGCTTCCTGGCCGTCACATCGGAGCAGGAGGCTACCTCTGCGATTTGTTCCAGAATACTGGCAAGCGCCTGCTGGCTGCGCGCGATGGATGTGATGAGTGCCGTCTTGGCTTCCTGTTCTCTGCGAATACGTGACATCATCCGTCTGAGTCTCCAAAATCAAATCCCTCAAAATCGGAATCGTCGTCCTCCTCTTCGCCAGTCTCCAGCACAGCACGAAGATTGCGGCAAAGACCGGTACCGATTCGGGTCAGTCCCTCAATCTGCTCCACGATTTGTTCATGAATCATCAAAGGCTCCTTCAGCGTTTCCCGATCGGTCTCATAGTGCAGAACCCACTGCCTTACTTTCTCCGCTTCAACGGCTTTTCCCGCCAAGATCAAAGCTGTCTCACGCTGGATGGATACCGCGGCATCCAGCATCCGCATTAACGACTCTTCTCTGCTCATAAACGCCTCCGCCTCTGCCCTCCGGTACACATCCCGGTTATTCCTCGTTCTCTCCGCCCCGAAGCTCCTTCATGACGATCTCCAGATGATCCGCAGCCGTCTGCTGAAAATCCGCCATCGCATTCAAATAGGAGGCTATACTTCCGTTCACCTGTTCAATATGAAGGCCTGATTTCTCAGTATCCGAGACACGGGGAACCATGCTGTCGGGCATTGCATGTATAATCTGAGCCATACGAACGGCCGCATGCCGCTGGGCTTCAAGGATCCGGGCCATCTGCTGCTGCGAATGGGACAGATGATGAACGATCTCGTTTATTTTATGTTCCATACAGCTCCTCCTAGACATGGCAATAACCTTTGGTACGGTTTTTGCCCGATCTGCCGCTTCGGTTTAACATATGCATCGCTGCCCTGCATGGTGCCGCCAGGGAAAGAGGATACGCCAGTTTCATAAATCCTTCCGTTTATGAAACTGGTCACTGGCATCCAGCATCTTCAAATCTGCTAATCCTGAACTACGTAACCACGACATGAGATGATGTTCGCCGGAGTCCACCTGCTCCTGATTCCCAAGCGGCTTCCACATCTCACGCCGAAATACAAGACAATCCACGATCTGCAGTTCATTCCTGTCCTTGTTCCGAAAACGGCCGCAAACGATCTCAGCCTGATCCCTCTTTAAGATAGTAATCAGCACGGCAAGCCATTCCGGGGGCGGCACTGCTCCGGGGGACAAAATACAGATATAAGCTCCGTGCGCCCTGGCAAGCGCTTGATCCAGAGCCCCGTTTAAGCTGCCGGAATCTCTACAATCCACATATCGTACCAAGCCGCTCTTACGAGCCGCATAGGCACGAACGGAGCCCGATATGCTGTAATCAGCCAGCAGCAGTTCATAGGGATGCGGAGTAGCTGCTGCCAGAGTTCGAAGTGTTGAGGAACTGAATTCATTCTCTGATCCAATCGGAATGATAATACTCGTACCGGAGAAATGTGAAGGAGTGCCTGACTGGCTCCTGCGATAACCGGCACGATACCCTTCTTCCCACCCCGCCTGGTAGAATACATCCCCATGCCTGTGCACATCCTGCAGCGGTCTCCTTCTCCAGCTTTTCTTCCTGTTCATGGCAGGACATCTTTCATCCGTTCAGATGCTTCCTGAAGCGATTCAAAGGTTCCGGCATCGCACCACCATTTTGACAAAATGTCATATTGAAGCTTTCCTTGAACGGCATACAGGTTGTTTACATCCGTAATTTCAAGTTCCCCCCTGGAAGATGGATGGATAACTTCAATCAGATCGAATACCGTATGATCATACATATAAATACCGGTGACCGCATATCCGCTTTGGGGCTGCGACGGTTTTTCCTCGATACGCTCTACCCGGCCGCTGCCATCAGAGGCGAATACGGGTACGCCGTACCGGTGAGGATCTTCAACCGGACTCAGCAGCACACGTGCACTTCCGGCTGGCTGCCTAACAAAATTAGAGATGTATGAATCTAAATCATCCAGAAACAGATTATCTCCGAGCAGCACCACAAACCGGTCACCGGGTACGATAAAGCCCTTCGCCAGCTCCACGGCTTCGGCAATGCCTCCCGCCTGCTCCTGAACGCGATAGGTGATCCTCACGCCAAAATCACGTCCGTCTTCAAAATACTCACCGTATAAACCGAGCGAGCGTGCTCCGGTTACCAGCAGCAGATCGGTGACTCCTGCCTGACGCAGGCGTTCAACACCGTAAGCAATCATCGGATGTCGGCCCACCGGAAGCAGATGCTTGTTCATCAGCCTGGTCAAAGGCGCAAGACGGGTGCCGTTTCCGCCCGCAAGCAGCACTCCTTTCATTCACGCACCGCCTCCACGATTCATAAATGTTCGGGGATCACAGCCCCATTTTTTGATAAACAAATTACGATTTCTCCGAATTAACTGTCTTACACCGCTTGGATACCGGCTGCGAAAAGTTGCGCTTCCCTCATGATGAACCAGCACATCTCCTGCCACCAGAAGCCTGAAGCCGGCTTTCCGGGCCCGGTAGCAATAATCATCATCCTCATAGTGGCCTGGTGAAAACCGCTCATCCATCAGACCGACCGCGTCCATCACTTCCCGTCTGATCAAATAACATAGACCAACGATCCGCTTTACTTCCTGCCAGCGGTCAGGATTGGTGTGATTATGAAGCTCCGCTTCCATCAGATATCCGGCCAGATCCTTGTAGCCGACACATATCTGCTGAATACCGCTGGCATAATTGGTCACCGGACCCGTAATTCCAATATCTGAACGGCTGTATAGAGCGGTCCGCATAAGGGACAGCCAGCGCGGCGATACAAACACGTCGTTATTTAACAGCAGCAGACAATCCCCAGCGGCGGCTTTCATACCCCGGTTGCAGGCAGAGGGAAATCCCAGGTTCTCGGGCAGTGAAATCAGGAGCAGTCCCTCCTGCACACAGTATTCCGGCGTGCCGTCATTCGAACCGTTATCAACGACGATAATTTCGTAAGGAACTTCTGTATAGGCACGGATATGCTCTACACAGGTCCGGAGCAGTCCGAGCGCATTATAGGTAGGGATGATGATGCTGGTCGTTCCGGACATGATATTCATCATCCATTCCTCCATGCAGACCACTTGCTGCGCGGCAGATTCCCCCACCGAAGACGCGGCCCCAGCTCCTCCATCAGACCGCCCACAGCCTCGATATGATCACCAACAGTGACCGCCTCATCATGCTTCAAGTCACGGCTGCTGTCTCCCTGGCCGAAGTTACTGAAATCCCCTGCCGGATAGATGCTTTCCACACGCAGCCCTTTCACCAGGGCGAGACTATGGGCTTTGGCAGGGATGGCCAGATTGTGAGTTCCGATCGTTTCTATGGCACGCCGCGTTAAAGCATGAGGAATATCCGCCATGGAATTGGCCTCCAGATCATCCCTGTCCAGCATCCGGTTCAGGAAGCTTCGGCAGCGGATGACGGCATCTTGATCCTTAAAATCGGGGAGCCGGGCGGTGATGTCGTTTAAAGCGACATCCACCCCGCGGCTGGCGGCGGCGATAAACACACCAAGTTCCTCGGCAGGAACCCGCTGGTCACTGCTTGTGAAGAGAATGTTATCGCCAGTACTCATCTTTGCACCGAGCGCTCTGGCCGCTTCATCACTCAGCCGTTCAGGAACATGAATGACGGTGACGCCTTCAAAAGACCGTGCAGCGGTAAAGCTGTCGTCACTGCAGCCATGCACGACCACAATAATCTCATGAAGCCGCATCTGCTTCAATTCAGTCATAATGTCCGGCAGGGCTTCAGCTTCATTATGAATACATATGACGGCAGAGGTTCTGCGGCTTGCCTCCGGCAGCAGCGGATGCTCTAGATTCCTGCCGCTGCCTTCTTCAAAGCCATCCCGAAAAGACTGGGCCAGTGCCGGGAGCAGGCGGTACAGCGGCTTTGACGGCACGGAACACTCCTCAATCCATTGTGTCCATGCTTCAGAGGCCCGCTGCGGATCCGATATGCTCCTTCCGGCTCGGCGTCCCGCCATCCAGGCCGCACGAGACCACTCTTGAGTGGAGACCGATGCGCCTCCATATCTGCGCGGCATTACTCGGGTCCTCTTGTTCACGTTTCGCCGTCTCCGGAGCATTTTTCTCCTTCTTCTCTTCATAACTTCACCTCAATCCGTCCTCTTCGGTCTTCCTCATCCTGAAATCCTCCCCGAAGTCCCCGCTGTGTGATCACCCAGGAAAGAGCCTCCAGATGGTCGCCCAGCACCAGCGCTTCCAGTGGATCGTAGCCTCGTACCCGCCTCGGATTAAGTTTTCCAACCTCCACCTTGTGAACCGCTTTGACGGTAAGACCTGCTTCGATCGCCGCAGCCTGTGCTTTAGGGGGAACTGAAAGCATTTCTGAACGTATAACCTCCAGTGCTTTTCGACTTATAGCATGAGGTACAGCTGTCATGGACGCACCTTTAAGATCCCGTCTTCCTAACATGGCATTCAGTGCATACTTCGCAAGAATAACCCGGTGCACCGGTTTTCTATGAATCGGTCCTGTATAATCGTTCAGCGCTACATCGATGCCGCCAGCTACAGCGCGTACATATGGACGCAGATCCCGTGCGTGAATCACCATATCGCCGTCAATAAACAGCAGAATATTTCCGCAGGCTTCCCGGGCTCCTATACTTCGGCCAACATCATGTCCCAGCGGTTCGGGAAAACATAATGTTATCGCGCCGGCAGCCTTTGCCACTTCCGCTGTATTATCGGAACACCCGTTGGCCAGCACAATGACTTCGGTATTGTGATGCACCGCCCGGGCCTCCCGAATGACAGATGCAATTCGTGATGATTCATTCATAGCCGGTATAATGACGGAAACTTCCGGGAATGTCCCTGAAGGCTCCGCAGCTTTCAATGACTTCATGTCAGATCCTCCCATGATGAATTGCGGCGTTCGGATACTGCCCGCCAAACTATGTTATTGTATGTCTGGACTTTTCCGGCGCAACGGCTTATGTACTCACAAACATGACAAAAAGAGGCACAAAGACAGGGTCATCCTTGTGCCTCTTATACAATTTGGCTAACCGGATATGCCAACCGCAATCCAAGACAGCCATCCTTCCGACTCCCTGCTCTCGGGCAGACGGGATATCCGGATTACCGCTTGATTCTCCTCCTGCAGCACGGTACAGGCTTGAAACTCAGATTTACTGCAGCTCGAAATCAACACATAGTCTGTACCTTTATATGGTACAGATAAATTCACGGTCACTTCCTTATTGCACTCCTTGTCAGAAAAGGAAAAGGGGTGTTTTCCAAACTGCTGGTGCACACTGCCCCCAGGCAATCCCTGAACCGGATTAAATCCGAGATGAACAGGCTGTACAGCTTCCGGCGCAATCTTGGTGGACGTGATGGCTTCATTCGAGACATGAATACTGTATACAGCAAAGTTGTCAATCATCTCACTCTTGATACTGCGGTGATCCAGCGTAATCTTTCCGGCTGACTCTTCTTTCTCTATCGTCTCCCTGGACAAAGACAAACTTGACGAATCTACATCTCCTGTCAATGCCGCCTTGTCATGAATTCCAAGGTGTTTCCGAAACGGTCTTCGTCCCCTTCTCCTGCTCATTCGAGTGACTTTGTTCACAGGCGGTACGCTCCTTTTGCATGCATTCGTTAGATCTATCCTATTCCGCTGGATGTGTCGCTGCCACCGAACTAAATATGCTGCATAAAATCCGCCCACCGCTGGGCTGTTAAATCCCATCGAAACTGCTGTCGGCAGGACTCTCTGCCTGCCGTCCCGAGTCTGCAACGCAGTTCCTCGTCACCAAGCAGCCGGGTGATCGGCTGGACAAGTCCTTCGGGCAGGCTTTCCGGCGGCACAAGAAACCCGCTGACTCCCTCTTCAATCACCTCCGGAATTCCTCCCGAACGGGCAGCGACAACAGGGACGGCCGCAGCCATAGCCTCTACATTGACAAGCCCGAACGCCTCTCTTGTCGAGGAAGGAACCACCACAAGATCCGCCATGGTATACCATAATGCCAAGGACGGAAATGGAATATAGGAAAGAAAGGTGATCCATGATTTGAGCGGCCGGGCAGCACTTTTCAGCTTTTTCACATAAGCGGTTTCCCTGTCTGAGCTGTATCCCGCACTTCCAATGACCAGAAGATGGGTGTCCGGATGTTCAGCTAAAATATCAGGCATGGCAGCAATCAGATGATGAACACCCTTTTCCGGCATCAATCTTCCGACAAACAGGATGATTTTCTTCCCCAAAAGCCCCAGTCTCTCCAAACGGGCTGCCCGAATAGCTTCCGAAGCCGGGGTATGCCGCGGAGAGAAGTCCTCCAGCTTGACACCAAGCGGATTGATTAAAATTTGAGGCCGTTCCCCCCTGAAACCAGACTCGACAAACTCCTTCAGGTAGCGGCTGTTCACAATAAGGCCATCTGCCTGTTCCAGGGCGGTCTGAAGCTGGATCTGCCTCAGATAAGGCGGGCGGATGAATGTGTTGGAGTGCAGATTTAAAACCACCTTGACTCCAGGCATTTTAGCTTTCAGCTTCTGTACCGCCAAGGGCCTGTTGTTCACTTCAATCACATCCGGACCCCACATCTTCAGATTGCGCACCAGGGACTGCAGATAAGAACCGGAAGGAAGCCGGATACATGGTACACCATGCAGTTCACTTTTTAATGGCAGTCCTTTGCCAATCGTACCGTAGATCCGGATGTCCAGCTCATGACGAGCAAGCGGCACCACCTGCTCAATAACACGCTCCACCGAACTGCTTCTGACCGATGGAATGACAAAAGAACCCGGTGTGACAACAGCGACTTTTCTCATGACCTCCCCCCTTACCTTTCGCATTTACGATTCTCTTTTTGAAGATGATAAAAGTTAGGCCGCCGGCTTGATGACACCCGTCCACCCGGGACAGGCTCATCTCCCATACCATGATAGAGATCATATTAGAAAAGGAGGCTTACCCATGCAGCCGGAATATGTCGGCATTCTGCTTAATGACAGCACACACCGCGGTATTCCGAGTGGAAAGACAGGTACCGAATCCATTTCCAATTATGAAGAAGCTGCCGCCATGGTGGGACTGACTCCATGTTATTTTCGGATCCGGGACATTTCACTGGACACCCTTACAACAACAGCTTATTTGTGCAGTCCGTCAGGCTATGTACAGAAGACCATCCCTCTTCCAAAAGTCATCCATAACCGCGCCATACACAGTGATCCGTATGCAAGAAGGCTGATCGAGCAGTTCATCTCCTCAGGGATATTCATATTCAACGCTCATACACGTTATGGAAAAGATATCGTTCATCATATGCTGACAGATGACCCGATGCTCCGCTCCTCACTTCCCCAAACGGTTCGTGCCAAGCCCGGTTTGATTCGTCATATGCTTCGGGAACATGGTGATGTCATCCTGAAGCCCTGCCGCGGCAGTGTCGGCCTGGGAATTATGCGGCTGCGCCGAACCCTGCTGCATGATCAATTCACGTATTCCAGATCTACGCCATCGGCCTCAGGCTGGAGGAGCCTCCGGATTCCGAAGGGTCATCTGCCTCTGCTGCTGCGAAGACGTATACGATATCTGCCTTTTCTGGTACAGGAACGTATTCCGCTGGCTGAATATGAAGGCAGCCCATTCGATCTTCGGATCACTGTTCAAAGAGGGGGCAGCGGGAACTGGGAACTGACCGGCATGTTTGCGAGAACAACGCCAAAGGGCACCTTCGTCTCCAACATTGCGCAGGGCGGCATTCCTATCCCTGTTCTGGAACCTTTTCGGCATGGAATACCGGGCATTCATCCCGAGATGATGATACAAAAAACAGCGGAATTCGGTATTCAGATTGCGCAATCCCTCTCATGCCGTCTGCCTTACGCCGCTGATTACGGAATCGATGCCGGGGTCACAGCAGATGGACGTTTATTCTTTATTGAATGCAATGGCCGTGATCAACGTTACGGATTTCGGGAGGCCGGCATGCCGGATATCTGGAAGGAATCCTATCAAAAGCCCATGGCGTTTGCCCGCTATTTGCTGGATCATGGTCAATGGCCTCCATTGTGAGACGGCATGGACACAGCAAAAACAGGCTGCCCGTTATATCGGCAGCCTGTAGGTACGAAGCGGTAACTACTTGGTCGTGATCATATTTCATACTGCTCTTCCCGGTCACCGAAATTATCGTTTCTCTCGGTACTCTGTTTGTAGACAGCGGCAAGGACCTTTTCGTATGCACTTTCAAACCCTTCTGGTAACCCTAACTTGATTTCGTCCATTAACGGCAGGAATCTGTATAACGCCTGTACCTCTTCATCCGTCAAACCCAGGGGGTACATCGCAAAATGACCTATAAAGATATATCCTCTTCCTCGCCCCTGATGGCTGATCGGAATATGCATGGCGCTCAAGGCATCCATATCCCTGTATATCGTTCGCTCGCTCGTTCCGCAGCGTTCTGCAAGTTCTCTGGCTAGAATGCCGGGTCTTGCCTGTACTAGTGTAATAATTTTCATCAGTCGGATCAGTCGGTCTGTCATATCCATTCTCCCTATCTATCTAGTAAATTAGACTTACATCCACAACCATCATAATAGTACATTCTACCCTTACGCAAACTTTTCCTTCTTCACCGACTATTTATATAGAACTATTTTTACTGATAATGAATAGATTGGAATACGTCTAAAGTCTTATTTTTTATATATATATTTATTATACAAGCCCTACCCGATCTGCGATACATAGGCATAGGTATCCACCCACCTGCGGGCAAGCGCATACAAAAGCTCGGCATCCTGCAGCATATCCGCGTCATTCCAGCGTAAAGCACATAACAGCATCTCATCTGCGCGCCTTAGCAGCAGGTCTTCACCCAGCATGATTTCCCCCTGTTCGAAATATTGCAGCGCTTTTTCCAAAAGCACTGGATTTTGAAGGAGCCTCAAGTACTTATCCACCTTGTTGTTAAGATGACACTGCATGACTGAAGTATGGTTGCTGAACTGAATACTTTGTTCGGATGCAGGTGTCATGACTTGGACCCTGCCGTCATCTCGATAACTCCAATGTGTGATGATCATGGGATGGATTCCTGATGTTCTTCCATCCATATGAAAGGCGATCACTGCTTGTTTTCTCACATCGGAACATATAGAGCCCAGGGAGATCACACAATGATAATCACTCAGCCACTCTGTTTTGTACCCGTAGATATCGATAAGCTGTACACCCGGTTTCAATTGGATATGAAGCTTAACTTCGGTTATTCCCAAATGGATATCTCTACTTCTCCTGTCACGCGGATGACTTTGATGAAGCTCCCATTCTACCAGCAAATAGACAGGGTAACATCCGCTTGCGGCTATGTGATCGCTGCTCCATGTAAATTCTGTGCACAAGCCAGACTGCAACACTCCCACCTCTTTCCTTCTTCTTCTAATACTGTACCAATACGCATGGACAGCTTTCTTGTCACGGAACATGTGTTCCTTGATTTCTTTTTCGACAAAATTAACGCAAAAAAAGGCCAGGAGGTTCACCTCCTGGCCTTTTTTTATGAAACTGGGTTAGCTCACGGCAGTTTGCGAAGCAGCACTCCGGGTGTCAAGACTATATTCAGCAGCTCCGGTCACTGGAGCATACGTCACTTTGTCGATTAGCAGCCCGTTACCTACAGGTTTCCCGTTTACTGTAATCATAATTTTCTTTACATTATTGTCATTCATCATGTTAATTTCTCCTTTATTAGTCCGGTTCCTTATATGAAAGAATGGATGGATTGATTATTTGATTAAAAAGTTAATGAATACGCAGTTTGGTGCTTATGATCTGTCATTGGCACGTTATGTAATTACCCATCGCTTTTGTCTTCGAAACGCGTGGTCTGGTTGTCCATTCCTTCAAAACAGCCAAAAAAGGTTAATAATATGTAGAAACATGTCAGGAGCTTTTATCGTATAATGGCCCTGACAACTATGGTAAAGGTGGTGGTCCCGTGGACAAGCCCCATTCTTACAGAATGAAAGCCATCGTTCCCCTGCTGCTGGCAGCCGGTTTTCTGTTCCAGTACGGCGAACGCACTGTTCATGCCAATATCTTTAATGATGCCTATCAGAATTTCCAGCAGTTTTCAGAGCTGCCTCAGGAAATCAATGAACTTAAGAACAATTATGAACGAACCCTTCAGGAACTGGACAAGGCGCGGGCCGATGCCGAGCTGTATCGTCAGCAGAGTGCCGAGCTGGCTAACCAGAACAAGCAGCTCACAGAAATGGTACTTCAGCTGCAGCAATCCGAAGCAGCCAGGCAGCAGGCAGAGGAAGCCCGCAAGCGTTCAGCCGATCGTATAAAAACTGCAGCCATAACGGCGGCCGGACTCCTTGCAGGATATTTCATTCTGACACGCGCTTTAAGATACGGTATGCGCCGCACTAATCGCAGAATATAAAGGAGGAGTGAGATTGAAAATCCGTTTGGAAGAAGCCCCTGGCGGCGGAGCGGGACAGGCCGTGACCTTCTCTCTTCAGGAAGGGGATCTCATTCATGTTCTGCACCCGGACCAAATTGTAGCTTTTCGAGGCCCTTCAACAGGGCGCAATGACCGATTTATGAATATAAAGGGTATGTACCGCAAAAAAAAACTGCTGAGGGCGGATCTTAGCGGTCCCAGTCAGTTTACAGCAGCACTCCCCGCCGGGTTCAGCATGAGAGAAATTCCGCTGAAGGAAGAGGATGATATGCTGTACGATTTTCGGCATGTTTTTTTCTACACGCAGGGTGTCAGCATGCAGACCCGGTTTCTGAAGGTCAAGAACATGCTGGTCACCCGGGATGCCGTCAAGATGAAATTCAGCGGCAGCGGCAGTATCGGTATTTTAACCCAAGGTACGGTCTGTCAGGCGAAGCTGCACCCTACGGAACCGCTCTATGTAGATGCAGGCAGCATCATCGCCTATCCGGAGAACGCCAGCCTTGATTTAACGGTGTACGGCAATCATTTGGCCAGTCAGCATATGAATTATCATTGGAAGCTGACTGGTCACGGTTATGTGCTGTTTCAGGCAGGGAGACAAAACCGCCGGCTGACTGAAGAAATGAATGATGAAAGCATTGTAAGGAGATTCCTGAGGGAAGTCATTCCATTCGGTGGGGTATTTATCAAATAACGTTTATCTGTTATAATGAGCCCGTATGGTTACAACTACGGTTGTTAACTATGCCTACAATTGAAGACAATCCATGCCCTCGTGCATGGGAGAGGTTCGCGAACTCCCTCTATAAAAAACTACACGGTCTTATTTTTCAACATAGATAAGGCTTGTTTTTTAATGACTCAGTTCAAGAACCTTTCTTTCTTCCGGTCGGCACAGCCGCCAGCTATTATAGAAGAATGAGAGGTTTTTTTTATGCTTAAACATGAAAAAGCGGTCGTCGTATTCAGCGGCGGTCAAGACAGCACCACCTGCCTGTTCTGGGCAAAACAGCAGTTTGCCGAAGTGGAGACCGTAACTTTTAATTACGGACAGCGCCACAACCTTGAAATCCAGTGTGCCCAGAATATTGCCCGTGAACAAAACGTCAAGCATACCGTGCTGGACATGAGCCTGCTGAACCAGCTGGCCCCCAATGCCCTGACACGCAGCGATATTGCTATAGAAGAGGGAGAGAACGGGATACCCACCACGTTTGTGGACGGCCGTAATCTGCTGTTTTTAAGCTTTGCCGCCGTACTCGCCAAACAGGCCGGTGCCAAGCATCTGGTTACCGGGGTTTGCGAAACGGACTTTAGCGGCTATCCGGACTGCCGGGACAGCTTTATTAAATCATTGAATGTAACTTTAAACCTGGCTATGGATTATCCGTTTGTCATTCATACGCCACTGATGTGGCTGGATAAGGCCGACACATGGGAGCTCGCCGACGATCTGCATGTCCTGGATTATATCCGCACACGCACGCTGACCTGCTATAACGGGGTTATGGGAGACGGCTGCGGAGAATGCCCTGCCTGCAAGCTGCGCCGTGCCGGACTTCATCAATATCTGGAACGCAGAGAAACAGCTCTGAAAGGAGGCACGCTGTGATGAACCATCAACCTGGAACATTCCGCATTGTGGAACAGCTGCAAAAATTCGGTGAAGATATCCATCCGGAAAATTTGCGTTATCACCGCAGGCGGGTACTCGTATCCAAAGAGTTTACCTTTGATGCTGCTCATCATCTGCATGCTTATGAAGGCAAGTGTAAGAACCTGCATGGACACACCTACAAAGTGGTGTTCGGCATATCAGGCAAGCCTGACGAGGTCGGCATCACCATTGATTTCGGACAGATCAAGGAAGTCTGGAAGCATCAGATTGAACCTTATCTGGACCATCAATACCTGAACGAGACGCTTCCTCCGATGAATACAACGGCAGAGAATATGGTCGTCTGGCTGTATGAACGAATGGAGCTTGCTCTTACGTCGGATCCTTCTTATCACGAGCAGGAAGCTCGGACGGAATTTGTAAGACTATACGAAACGCCGACCAGTTATGCCGAAGTCAGACGGGAGTGGATGGAGCATGAATAGCTTGAAGACACCGCCGGCTGCCTCAGGACCAGAGAAAAGCCTGCCGTCGGCTCAGGCCACAGAGCGGCCGATTCCTATGCTGGAGATTTTCGGCCCTACCGTACAGGGAGAAGGCATGGTTATTGGCCGCAAAACGATGTTTGTACGTACTGCAGGCTGTGACTATCGCTGTTCCTGGTGTGACTCCGCTTTTACCTGGGATGGCAGTGCTTCAGACAGTATCCGGCGTTTGAGTCCCGATGAGATTTGGGAAGAGCTGTTGTCTCTTGGCGGAGAGCGTTTTGACCATGTGACGATTTCCGGCGGCAATCCTGCACTTCTGTCCCAAATGGGCGGACTTGTGGATAAGCTTCACAGCCGGGGTATCACGGTAGCTGTCGAGACGCAGGGATCCCGCTGGCAGGATTGGCTTATGGATATTGACGAAGTTACGATCTCGCCCAAACCCCCGAGTTCCGGGATGGACACGGACTGGTTACGGCTTGACGATATGATCTCCCGCTTGTCGGGTCGTGAACCTGTCAGATCCTTCAGCCTTAAAGTCGTCATCTTCGATGAGGCCGATCTGGCATACGCCAAAACGGTGCATGAGCGTTATCCCAATGTCCCGTTTTATCTTCAAACCGGGAATCCGGACACGGGATCTACCGATCCGGCTGCACATGCTGCGGATTTGCTTGCCCGTTATGAGCAATTAGTGGAGGCTGTTATGGCATCAGACCGGTTGAATGACGTACGTGTACTACCCCAGCTTCACACACTGATCTGGAGCAATAAGCGCGGTGTTTAATATTTAGCATATTTTGATATTTTGCACAGGAAAGAGGGTATATAAGGCATGGCTGGAAGACAGCATGATGAAATGGAAGATATCACACTCCTGGGGAACCAGGGAACAACTTACACTTTTGAGTATGACGCGAGTATTCTGGAAAGCTTCGATAACAAGCATCCCTACCGGGACTATTTCGTAAAGTTCAACTGTCCGGAATTCACGAGCCTGTGTCCGATAACAGGCCAGCCGGATTTCGCCACGATTTACATCAGCTATGTGCCTGATATCAAAATGGTGGAGAGCAAGGCATTAAAGCTGTACCTGTTCAGCTTCCGAAATCACGGGGATTTTCATGAGGACTGTGTCAACATCATCATGAACGATCTCATCAAGCTTATGGACCCCCGTTATATTGAAGTCTGGGGCAAGTTCACGCCTCGCGGCGGCATCTCGATCGACCCTTACTGCAACTATGGACGTCCAGGCACGAAATATGAGGAAATGGCAGCACATCGGCTAATGAATCATGATATGTACCCGGAAAAGGTAGATAACCGTTAGGAAGAGGAACTGTCCCGAAAGACTTGGGGCAGTTCCTTTCTGCTGGTAGGCGCTTCGCAAACGTAATGTTTACAATTGCACTCTAATTTCCCGAACTATAACTTTACCAAAGGTGAACTCATAATCGAGTAAGAGGCTGCCCACTAATTAAGCAGCCGACTCTCACACCACCCGTGCTTACCCGTTCGTAGTGCAGCATCGTGCATAAGATTGATTTTCAAGCTTATTTTTTAAAAAAATAGCGTCATCGACCCAATAAGACTGATTTTGCAATTAGACTAAACAGTGGACACAACGAAAAGGGTGCTAGATAATAAACCAAACCCTAGATACGAGGTGTCTGAGATGAGTGAATCCCGTCAACGTTATAATCAAACCTTTAAAGAAGAAACGGTGAAATATATTCAGCAGCACAGCAAACCGCTTACGGAGATCGCAGAAGAGTTGAATATCCCTGTCAACACCCTGCGTCAGTGGGTGGCGAAATACCGGCAGTTCCCAGATGAGCCCTTTGTAGGAAGTGGTAACTTACGTAACCACGATCAAATCGTCAAAGACTTGGAAGAGCGGAACAAAGACTTGGAAGAAGAACTGGCCATCTTAAAAAAGGCGTTACACATCTTCAGCAAAGACCGGAAGTAAGGTTCCAATTTATAGAGGAACATCGCTCCGAATTCCGTGTCGAGAAGATGTGCCAGGTACTCAAAGTGTCCCGGAGCGGCTACTACAAATGGCGAACCACGCCTCGCAGCGAGCAAAAGAAACGCAAGGAAGTATTAGCGAAGCGAATTGAATACCATTACTATGACTCGGACGGCATCTATGGAAGCCCCAAGATCACAAACGAGCTTCGAAAAGAAGGACACCGGGTAGGCGTGAAGACGGTCGGGAGAATCATGCGAGAGAAGGGAATCCGTTCCCAGGCCACCGTGAAATTCAGGGTGCAGACCACCGATTCAAAGCATTCCCTGCCCATCGCTCACAACTGGTTAAATCAGCATTTCAACGTGTGTACAAGGCCAAACCAAGTCTGGGTAACCGACATCACCTACATCCGTACACGTCAAGGCATGATATATCTGGCGAGCGTCATGGACCTGTTTACCCGTAAAATCGTAGGATGGCAGCTTGGAACTCGCATGACCGTTGATCTGGTTTTAGATGCCCTCAAATATGCCTATGCGGCTCAAAAACCACCTAAAGGTTTGATTCATCACTCGGATCGAGGATCCCAGTACGCGTCAGCAGAGTACCGAGAACAGTTAAAGACTTACCACATGATTCGGAGCATGAGCCGAAAAGGAAACTGTTATGACAATGCATGTATCGAGTCCTTCCACAGCATTCTTAAACGGGAGTTAGTCTACCGCTACAAGTTTCAAACACGGCAAGAAGCGCAACAGCGAATATATTGGTACCTGGAGTTTTTTTATAACCGAAAACGAACACATAGCAAGCTCGGTTATCTGTCTCCGGATCGGTTCGAGTCTCAGTATTATAAACAATTAAAACGAGCCGCCTAACCTAATTTTTGTGTCCACTTTATTGACTTAAGTACATTTCCAAGCTTATTTTTTCAATTTTGGTCCATTTCTTATCCGCAGTCAGAGTTTCAGCTAATTTAAGATTGATTTTCAGGCTTAAATGAAATTTGTCAGGAAAAACATGAGAAATAAGCTTGTTTTTCAAGCTTATTCTAGCGCCTCTCGTGCCTCTCGCTTCTCAAACGTCATACGCTCTCAGACATAGCAGTGGATACATGGTGATTCAATGCGAGGTATGTAGAGACATTGTAACTTAATGCATCAGAAGCATATGCTTTGTGCTCTAGTTCCTCCAATAATATAATTCGTTCAGAAAATTAGAGCACAACAGCGATGGGAGGAACATTTCGTTTGCGCAGCGCCTTTCGAGCGTCCCGCAGGAACGTCAAGTTTGCACAGCGCCTAACCCGCTACAATGGATACTCCATATGCTTCAATCGCCAGCTGATCCGGCGCTTTTTGTACAGCATCTTGCCTGCCTCCGCTACATTCTGCATCGTGTTCTTGTTGGCAATGGAACCGAACAGGATTCCCGCGATTGGTATCATCTGAAACAGTTTTTTCATACCGAAACTGTCCGTATAGGATTGAAGCACTTCCCTCCAGCCCTGAAGCTGGGAGAAAACCTGCTGTGATTCGCTTCCTTCATCAAAGGCCGCCAGTTCTTCCAAAATGGCCTTCTTCCCTACAATGTCAGCCGAGGCAAATTGCATGCACTTTACAATGAATACCCGTTCCCGCGGATCGTCAGGATCATAACCATAGCAAAGAGCCATTTCCTGCAAAAGCTTCAGCGACTGCCCAAGCACAAGGGGAATATCGGCTGCCATGGTAAATATGCCGCCGATTCCCGTCGCAGCTCCCTGGGCTGCAGCGAACTTTACCCGCTTAACGATAAGGGTATCTGCAGCATCGTCCATCACCGACAGCGGCAGTTTAGAAGCTTCTTCAAGCTGAAGCGAGGGTTCATCCGCTCCCTCCAGTTCATCGATGAGTTCCGGCTGCTGTGATCCCTCCTCAGCGGTACGCTTCAACAGGTTTAGGACCGTCTTTTGTCTGACCAGATATTTCCCGCCGGTCTGGACAAATCCCCCTACTTCGTTCAGAGCCTGCCCCAGTTTATTCCTCACGATTTTGGGAGTCAGCCGGTCCAGCAGCATAAAAGGAATTCTACCGATCTTTTCCCAAAAGAAAACGTTCTTCTGATCCTTCTCCCACTTCAAAATCTCCTGCATTTCGGTTTCCAGCTGGGACCTGCTCTCTTTCATCCTCATGGCTTCGCCTCCCCAACGATTTCCAGACCAAGAATGGACTTCATTTCTTTACGTTTCGCCTTTGAACTCATGACATAAAGGGTATCCCCTTCTTCAATCACCGTATTGCCCCGAGGCGTAATAATCTGTTCGTTTCGAATGATCGCGGTAAATAAAATATCATCCGGCAGATTCAAGTCCTGAATTTCTATACCGATGATGGGCATGTTTTTTTGTACCTGAACATGGTTGATCTCTGTTTTGGTCTTGCCAAGGGCGTAGAGCTCAAGCAGCGAGGGCTGCTGCAGCTTATCCTTATTCACCAGCTTAAGTTTGAGAGCGAGCGGAGCAATCGTCGTGCCCTGAATGACTGCCGATGTCAATACAACGAAGAATACAACATTAAAGAACATCTGGCCCCCTTCGATCCCAGCCAGGATCGGATATGTAGCGAGCACAATCGGAACCGCTCCGCGAAGCCCTGCCCAGGCCACCAGCAGCTTTTCTTTAAATACAAATTTCGTAAATAACAGGCTGACCATAACACCGACAGGGCGGGCGACAAAAATCAGCAGCAACGAAAGAACCAAGGCCTGCCAAGCCACATCAGAAAGCTGATTCGGAAACACAAGCAGTCCCAGTAGAACGAACATCACAATTTGCATCATCCAGGCAAATCCGTGATTAAAGGCGAGGATCGTCTTGCGGTAGGTCAATTCTGCATTGCCCACCACCAATGCCATGACATAAACAGCAAGAAGACCGCTGCTTTGAACGACCTCGGCTGCCCCGTAAGTGAATATCGCGAAGCCTAATGCCATAACGGGGTACAATCCCGAAGAATCGAAGTTAATCCGATTGATAATAAATACGGACAGCATACCGAGTAAAACACCTACGACCAGACCCAGTCCCATCTCCCGGACAAATGAAAGCAGCATGCCCAGCAGACCGATCTCAGGCCTTTGAATCCACTCAATTAGAGAAACCGTCAAAAAAACAGCCATCGGATCATTGCTGCCCGATTCAGCTTCTAGCGTAGCCGTTATTTTCTGCTTGATATTCAATCCGCCGAGGACCGAGAAAACAGCAGCTGCATCTGTTGAGCCGACAATGGCTCCGATGAGTAAACCCTGTTCCAATGGGATACCCATGATCCATGATGCGCTGATGCCGATGACCGCTGTGGTCAACAGCACGCCTAATGTGGCGAGCGACAGCGCCGGGCCAAGCACCGGCTTGATTTCTTTAAACTCCGTCTGCATTCCACCTTGAAACAATATTACGATCAATGCGAATATTCCGACCAATTGTGTGATCTCAGCATCATCATAATAAATCCAGCGACTCAGTATCATCCCTATGGCAATAAACAATACGAGTGCCGGCATGCCGAAACGGGAAGAAAATTTAGTCGTTAAAACTCCTGTTAGCAGCAGAAGCGCCGCAGAAATGATAACGGAATCTACAAAGCTTAACAAGGTGCACTCCTCCGTTCAGAAAGATTTGATTTCCATAAGACGACAGGCACTTTATACTAAATATATCCCGTGGTTCATAAGTGGACTTTAATAAATAGGAGGAATCATCATGCAGGTTACTCGAATGAATTCAGAACGTTTAAAGGAAGCCGTAGAACTGTCAGACCGGATCTTTTTAAAACAACCGGAGCAGCCATCAATGGGCCAGTCCTTTCCCTACATCTTTGACCCAGGCATCAGTCATTCATACGGGGCTTATGAGGAAAATGGCAAGTTAGCATCCTTCATGGGTTTCGTCCCCTTTAAAATGAAGATTAAAGGCGCTGAGCTCAATGTGTTCTCGATCGGCTCCGTCTGCACCGATATGGACAGCCGTGGAAAAGGGCTGGCTGGCGAGTTACTAAGCAAGTGCATACAGCATGCTGAACAATCAGGGGCTTCCCTCATCTTTGTCTCGGGTGCCCGTTCCCTCTATACACGGATTGGCTGTACAGCGTTCGGCAGAGCATCAGATCATCATATGACACCGGATGCAGCCAGGTCCATACAGAGCACTCAGGAATCCGACATAGAGATTCGGGAGCTAGCCGCAGAAGATCTGTTCCGTCTCCACGGACTGCTTCAAAGTCGTTCTGCTGTTTATGACAGCAGTCCTGCTGAACTCGGACGACTGCTTGAAGCCAGCGCGTTCGCCAATGTCATTCGTCTGGAGCAGAAAGTGCTCGGAGCCTTTAGAAATGGTATTCTTGCTGCCGCTGTAATAGTAGGGGTACCTGGCCCTGCCATGACTCCATCCCGAGCATCCACCATGATTGAATGGGCGGGTGACAGCCAGGCGGCCGCTTCGCTGCTTGCAGAATCATTTTCTCGTTATTCCTTGAATGAGCTGGTCGTTTCACTTCCTTGGCAGGACCGGGAGCTAGCATCCATTTTGGAAAAGGCTGGCGCAGCGGGAGAGAATGTCCGCAATACAGGAACCGTATATGTGGTGAACGGCCGGGAACTTTTGAATCAGCTTCAGCCGCTGATGCCTGAAGAAACAGAAGGAATACTGCAGGCTGAAGGAGATCATGGCCCATACCATTATAATCAAGCAGATGGTCAGCACATTGCACTGGATGATGAGGGATTATTGTCCCTGCTGTTTGACCCCGAATCTTCTTTCCGGCAGACCGGTTCAAATGCCGACAAGCCCGCAATACCTTTGATTCCACTTCCGTATACTTCAGGATTGCAATATATCTAATTATATCTTAAAATCCGTTCACTCCAAAATAAGCAGACCACTCGGATAACACATCCGGGTGGTCTGCTTGCTTATAGAAGCTATTAGCGATCCGAGCGATCCGTGCGGTCTCTGCGATTGTTCAAGCTGTCCGCTGCAGCCGCAGCACCTCTACGGTCGGTATCATCCACTACGCCTTTATACTCATCAGCGTCCGGATCCGGATTTGCAGCACCGCCATACCCTGCACCATCTCCCTGCCAGAGGTTGGGATCTTGAGCCGTTTCCTCAGCTGCCGCGGCAGCTTCAGGATTATGATCAAAAGATTTCCCGGCACCGCTATAAGCGGCATCTCCAATCGGGTTGTCACCATTTGTACCGGAGCGGTTTCCACTCACATCCGCATCGGAGCGGCCCGGGACAATATGGTCCCCGGTACTCCCTACATTAGATCGAGCCGGATTATCATTGGCCGCATTGCTGTTAAAATTCTCAGAGCCCTCATAGTGATGAGTGTTCAGTGTATTGTTGCGGCGGAACACATCATACACTCCATTCGAGCGTTCTTCATCTGCGTCCACCAGAACGAGAATTCGTCCTTCTTCAACAAACTCATCGTATTCCTTTGCCTGTTCTTCTGGGATGCCCAGTCCGATCAATCCGCCAACCAAGCCGCCGGCACCTGCACCTACAGCTGCTCCAGTCAGCGTTGCTGCGATAGGTCCAGCTGCTACAATAGGTCCAATCCCGGGAATTGCCAACGCTCCCAAACCAGCCAATAATCCGGTCAGCCCCCCCAAGACACCGCCGGTAGCTGCACCGGATGCCAGACCTTCCGGAGCTTTTGTTTCTGTCTCATCTGTGATCGCAGACACTTCATCACGATCTTTCGCAATGACAGAAATTTCATCTGTTCTGTATCCATGCTGCTTTAAATCTTCAATGGCACGAGTAGCTTCTTGCTCTGTATTAAATGCTCCAACAATTTTTTGAGTCATATTGGTTAACCTCCTGAATTTGTTGTGCGTTATCGTATTGCTGTTCTCCTCTTTAATAAACGCCAGATGGATCTGTCAAACATTTAATATAGCAAAACTAACTTTTGTAAATATTTAACTTTAAATACATTTGTGATATGATCAGGAAGCAAGTTAACTTCATGGATATTCGCTGACGCTCATAATAAAGACAAGGTGGGTGAAGCTATAAAATGGTTTGAAAGCTATGAAAAAGACTTAGCGGAGGTGTTTCATGATTGTGAACAAATAATCTCCGGTTTTCCTCCGCCCCTGAACGAATCAGGGCTCCTCTATTTAAGCAAGTTTCATGTCTTTGAGCAGGAAAGTGCGAAGAATTATATTTGTTACCTTCTTCCCTTCTGGTTGAAAGACTCAACCTCTCTGAGTCCATCGGTGTATCGCAAATTGTCCGCAGCTAACATTTTTGGAATGCTGTACTTTTTCATCCAGGATGATATTATGGACAGCTCTGAGTATCATCATGAAAAAAACAACTGGAGAATGCAGCTCGCCTTGGCCAATCTGTTCCACTGTGAATTCTTGGCCATCTACCGTCAGCTCTTTCCCGCAGAAAGCCGTTTCTGGCATTACTTCAATCTCTATGTACACGAATGGTGCGAAGGAATCCTCTTTGAAAGCAGGCAAGAGTATTTCACAGCACACACACTTGATATCGCCAAGAAAGCCGCTCCCGTAAAACTGGGCAGCACAGCCGTACTCCTGCTTGCCGGCTGTGATGAGCTTATTCCCCAGACATCTGAAATGATGGATCATGTGCTTGTCACGCTGCAGATGATGGATGATTGGGCGGATTGGGAGCAGGATCTTGCAGATGGCAGCTATAATTGTCTGCTTTCCTTTATTCGTTCCGAGCGTCAACTTCCGAATGACTACCCACTGACTGAAGCCGATATTCATCAGGCCGTCTATCTGAATGAAGCGCTGTCCCGTTATACCGCTATCGCCTCCTCCATTCACCTTCAGCTTCAGCTTGCTGCTCATGCCGCACCTCATTTGTTAAACTTCCATGAAACCTTGGTACAAGAACTTGAATCAGAAACCCGTAATATCGAAAATGGACGCCAAATGCTGAAGCATGGAGGTCTTCATTATTTTTTGTCTATTTCAAGTAAAAAGTAATAGATTTTATATTTATTACATGTTATTCTTTAGAAGTAATAAATAACCATTTTGAAAGGGTGATTCTAATGACGACAGAAGCCATCTTTCAAACACAGCTGATTCAGAAAGCATGGGAGGATCCTAGCTTTAAGGCAAAATTGCTGGCTGATCCGAAAGCCGCCATCAAGGAAGTGCTTGGTGTGTGGATTCCCGACCACATTCAGGTAAAAACCGTGGAAGAGAATTCCAACGAGTTTTATCTGGTCATTCCACCAGATCCTTCGGGAGTCATCAAGTCAGAGGCCAAAGAAAAGGCCATGTGGTAAACTCAACCGCAGATCAAGACTTAAATGTAATTATGACATCCTGAAACTACATACATTGTAAAAAAGGAGTGGGACAAGCCCCTCTCCCCGGCAGCTAACCTTCTGCCGCGGGGAGAGTGATCAAGGCTTCGGTCCCCACTCCTTTTTTGCTGCTGTAACTGATATTTCCGTCCATGGCTTCAATAATTCGAAAGGTTACCATGAGTCCAAGTCCTGTCCCCTTGCTCTTGTTCGAGAAATAGGGCTCTCCTAACCGAGCAAGTTCTTCCTCACCCATACCTTCACCGTTATCACGTATCTGGATGTGCACCTTATTTTCAGAGAGAAAGGCATGAATTTCAATCTGCCCGTCTTCCCTCAGTGCTTCAATGCTATTTTTAACAATATTAATCAGAGCCTGTTTGAATTTAGAGGAATTTCCCCGAATCCAAATTCCATCCGGTATATTCACCACCATTCTCCCCCCTTGCAGATGGGCAAGCGGCGTCAGAATCCCTTCAATATGCTTGAATTCATCAAAGACCCGCAGAATCGTGGTTCTGCTCTGTTCCGGTTTGGCAAAGGTAAGAAAATCTGTAATGATTCCGGAAGCACGGTCCAGTTCCACTAACGCCAAATGAAGATACTCCCTCTCGGATGGTTTGGATTTTCCACTGATCAATTGGATAAACCCCCTTGTTACTTGAAGCGGATTTCGAACTTCATGAGCGACCGAGGCTGCCAGCTCGCTAATGATTTCCATTTTTTCAGAGCGCTGAAGTTCCCTGTTAAACATGTTTAGTTCCTGTGAGTATTTGATGACTTGTTCATGATTCTGCACAAAGAGACGGCCCAATATAATGATCAGCATAATCACAAACCCGGCTGCCCCCCATTTCCAGTACACCAACGTATAATCCCCGCTGCTGATAAAGAATTGAAGAAGCTCCCCGAGACTTATTCCGGCAAAAAAAGCGAGTCCCACACTGAAGATCACAGCATCACGGTTCCCTTTGAGTGAGAAAATAATGGAGCTGGCTACCAGCACGATAAATTGAAAAATCATAATTATCCCCAAAGCCTTGACGGTGAAAAAATAATACCATTCATCATAACGGCCCTGTGAGAGCTGATTAATGACAAGAAACAATAGACAGAATAACGAATATCCCATTTGGGCTTTACGCATTTTTCGCAGGAAACCTTTAAACCCGGGACCGAATATACTCTCGAAAAACAGGCTGAAGAACGGCAGCAAAATCAGAAGAGAAATGTCATAAAGACGGGTAAACAACTCTCCTCTGTTCTCAAATAGAGTGTAGAGGAATGGTGAGTATGTAAATATAAGAACACCAGCAGATAGAATAACAAGGGAGAGGGATAGTACACTGAGACGGTAACGACGGCTGATGAAAAAGCCCCAAATCAGCATAACACTTGCTAAAAACAGGAAGGTACTGCCCAAAATAATGTCCGCTAAATTACTTTTAACAAATCGATTAAACAAAAGGTGAAAGTCTCCGACCAGAACCCGGTCTTCCAAATGGAGAGCGGCACTATCGGTTTCCATCCATAGATAGATATATTGACTAGACATTGTGGAATGAAGTGGAAGGAGGATTTGATTCAGCTGATAATTATAGTTCGACTCATAAATCCGTTCAGCATTTGCGTAGATCGTAACCCGCTTGCCGTATATTTTCTCGAGAAGAATACCTTGTGTGGGGTCATGAAAATCCGGAAGTTTAAAGCGTACCCAGACCGCATTGAGTGAAGATGGACCGTCACGTCCGGATCCTGCAGGCTGCCATGCCTGCTCTGGAATTTGCAGCGGAGGCTCTGTCGGTGTAACTCCGGTCGATCGAGTCCACAACAAACTCCAGGCGGACACATCCTGGGTCTGATCGGAACGCCCAGTACTGTAAGCCAATTCTGCTCCTGCACCGTTCAACATTCCTGTTATCAGCAAACATAGAAGCAGTACTCTTGCAATGAATGCCATTCTCATGCCACACCTCAACCATAAGGAAATAGTAATGTCATGATGTCATATAAAACAGATGTTTATACATTCTATAGATTGCGTGCGCTCACCTTCTTTTTCTTTAATTTTTTTCCATTTGTTCCGTGTCTGAGAGAGGAATCCGGATCACGGCCTCTGTCCCAATCCCTTTATGACTCGTAAATTGAATCTTGCCATTCATCGCCTCAATAATCCGGAAGGTTACCATAAGACCCAGTCCCGTTCCTTTGGTCTTGTTCGAGAAATAAGGCTCTCCTAAACGCGACAGTTCGTTCATATCCATGCCAATTCCGTTGTCACGAATGGAGATGACGGCATAATCTTTATCTTTAACTGCCCATATTTTAATCGTTCCATCGCCATCCAGGGCTTCAATACTATTCTTGACCAGATTGATCATCGCCTGCTTCAGCTTGGAGGAATTGCCATCAATATAAATTTGATGTGGTACGTCCAGCTTGATGACTCCTCCACTCAGGCTTGCAAGCGGATTCAGGATGCCTGCCACATGCCGCAGCTCATCTCCCAGCTCCAGAACGGTAATATGCTCCAATTCCGGCTTGGCGAAGGTCAGGAAGTCCGTGATAATGCCCGAAGCCCGGTCCAGTTCTTTCAGGGCAAGGCTCAAGTATTCTTTCTGCCCCTCTTCCGCCCTCTCGGTCAGCAGCTGCATAAAGCCTCGGGTCACCTGCAGCGGATTGCGTACCTCGTGTGCTACAGAAGCTGCGAGCTCGCTAATGATCTCCATCTTTTCGGATCGCTGAAGTTCATTGTTGAAAAGCTCCAGTTCCTTGGAATACTGAACCACCTGTTCATGACTCCGGATAAACTTTCGGCCCAGCATAACAATCAAAGTAATAATGAAAGCAAGTACTCCCCATTTCCAATAATAGAAATGATACTCCCCATTGTTCGCATAGAAAAAGAACAGATCACCCAGAGATGCTGCTGACAGCAGACCAAAGCCAATGGAAGAGATATAGGCGTCCTTGTTTTTGCGAACGGCTGAAATAATCGTTAATCCGATGAGCAGCAGCATCTGCAGAATAATAAAAATCCCGAGAATCTGCACGCTGAATAAATAGTAAGCATCATAATACTGGCCGTTATTCAGCTTGTGCACTACCATAAATAAGATGCACAACAGAGAATATACGGTTTGAAAGATCACAACACAGCGTGTGATGCCGAAGGGTCCTGGCCCGTATATTTTTTGGAAATAAAACGTCAGTGCAGGCAGCAGTATAAACAGTGCGATATCAAAGGAAGTGACCCAAATCTGGCCATACTCCTCGTAAAATGTATATAGAAACGGCGAATAGGTCACGAGCAATATACCGCATGAAGCGATGACAAGTGTCAGAGCCAGCCATGTGGAGCGATTGTTACGCGGCAGAAAGAACAGACAAAAAAACATGAGCAGACCAATGAATATAAAGGAACTCCCCATTACGAAATCACTTAGATCTTTACGAATGAACGCTCCCCGCATGCTTTCATAATCTCCGATTGAAATTTCTTCATCAATTCCTGCTGAATTCAATGGAGCCTCCACCCATAGATTTAGGGTTTTTCCGGAATCCTCAGGCCGGATCGGAAGAAGCAGACGGTGATTCGTATACATATAATCCCGATTCGATTGATAAATGGATATACCATCTATATAAACCGCTACATTTTTTCCTTCAATGGCATCCAGCAGAATGGCGGGCTGCTCCCACGTTAAAGACGGCAGCTCGGTTTGAAACCATACAGATTCTGCCGGACCGCTGTCCATCCCGTCTTGCCTGTATGTAGTCAGGGATTCCCACTTTGCCTGGGAGCCGGGCACAACTGGTATTTCGCTTAAGGCTGTCCCGTTTACATTCCAGATGACCTGCCAATCGGGCACAAATGTGTGTGCTGCTTGCCCTGCCACGCTGGACGGAAAAATAAGCAGAAGCAAGACTGCAGGCAAAACCGTCCGCAGCCGTTGAATGAAATGATGAAGCACAGCGTTCATTCGGTAAGCACCCCAGTCTTTCTTTCTATTCGACATCGTTCGTGTCAGTATCAATATATCATGAAATCGAAATCAGCGTGCCAAATTGATTTGTATTCCTGCAGGACAAGAAGTATTATTATATTTTGATAACCTTCAAAAAGATCCTCAAACGATAGAACACATAGAGATAGAACCGATCAATGAACGGTATTCAAAGCACGACATACTGGGGAAGGAGCTTTCAAAAATCATGTTATTATCATCTGTACTGCAGGATTTATCGTATCATCTGATGCAAGGTGATCCGAATGCTGAGGTCAGCGCCGTTGCTTTCGACTCCCGGGAAGTGGTCTCCGGTGCCATTTTTGTTGCCATTTCCGGGTTCACGGTTGACGGCCACCAGTTTATATCCACAGCCATCAGCCTGGGGGCGTCTGTCATTGTTGTGGAGAAGGACATTGAGACACCGGACCTTCCTGTAACGGTCATTCGAGTGGAGGATACCCGGGATGCGCTTGCGCGCATCTCTTCCAATTTTTACGGCAGACCTACCGAGCATTTGAATATGGTGGGAATTACCGGCACGAACGGTAAAACATCCATTACTTATTTTATCAAATCAATACTTGATCATGCCGGTAAGAGCGCCGGTATCATCGGAACCATTGGTACACTCATCGGCGGGGAACTGAGAAAAAACAAGAACACCACGCCAGAGGCGCTGTATTTGCAGCAAATTTTCGCTGAAATGGTAGAGAAAAATGTAGAAACATGTGTGATGGAAGTTTCGTCTCATGCACTAAGTCTGAAAAGAGTTGGATACAGCCGCTTTCATACCGGGATTTTCACCAATTTGACACCGGATCACTTGGAGCTTCACGGCAGTATGGAAGAATATTTCGAAGCCAAGTCCCAGCTGTTCCAGCTGACCTCTCACTACAATATTATTAACGCTGATGATCCATACGGAGCCCGGTTATTGGATCAAGTGCAGTCCCTGACCGCTAAAGCCGTCTCCTATGGGATGGAACAGACAGCGGATGTATATGCAGCGGATATCCGGTATCGCATTGACTCGACGCGGTTCACAGCCCATACTCCGGCAGGTTCAGTAGAGCTGGAGGTTCGTCTTCCTGGAGATATCTATGTGCTTAACAGCCTGGCTGCCTTGGCCTGGGCTTATTGCAGCGGAATCCCGCTTGAAACGGCAAAGGAAGGAATCCAGGCGGTTGAAGGGATTAAAGGTCGCATGGAAGTCGTATACCGGGACGAACACAATACAGTCATTGTCGATTTCGCCCACACGGAAGACAGTCTCGAAAAAGTGCTGCACACATTAAGACCTTACACGAAGGGCAGGATCATTCTCGTATTCGGTGTGTACGCCGCTCCAGGTGAGCTCGGACTGGACAAGCGAAGATCCATGGGACAAGTAGCAGCCCGGCACGCAGACCTGTCTGTGATTACTTCTGACAATCCAAAAGACCAGGATCCCGATGCGATTATCTCGGACATTGCAGCTTCGATGAAAGAACATAATGGAGCGTTCAAGACGATTGTAGACCGCAAGGAAGCAATTGAATACGCGCTCACAGCCGCCCAAAAGGATGATATTGTACTTATTACAGGAAAAGGACACGAAACAACACAGATTATCGGTAATACGGAAATCCCTTTTCATGAAGGCGAAATTGTCCGGAATTTTAAAAAGAGGCAGCTGTTGAACCATGGAAAATAAGAAATTAGGTGTCATTGGCGGAATGGGTCCGCAGGCTACTTCCGTTTTTTTTGAAAAAATAATTGAGAATACCGCTGCGAACACCGATCAGGATCATATTAATATGGTCATTCTCAACCATACCGCGCTGCCAGACCGCACAAAAGTGATTCTGGAAGGTAAAAAGGAAATATTCCTGGATGCCGTACGGGACGATCTCAAGCTGCTGGAGTTAGCCGGAGTGTCCAATATCGCGATCCCCTGCAATACTTCCCACTATTTCTATGAGGACATGCAGCAGTTGACCACGGTGAATCTGATTCATATGGTTGATGAGACGGTAAAGGCAGTATATGAACGGTTTGGCAAAGATAGTAAAGTAGGAATTCTGGCAACCAACGGCACGATCAGCAGCGGAATTTACCGTACAACATGTGAAAAATATGGCCTGGAGCTGCTTGAACCGGATGATGACATCCAGAACAGAGCCATGGAAATCATTTATCAGGATGTCAAAGGTCTCAAAGATGTAAGCCCGGCGAAGCTGGAGGCTCTCATTCATCAGCTTGTGTACGAACGGCAGTGCCGATGTGTCATATTGGCGTGCACAGAACTGTCATGCATTACGCTCAGTGATTTCTATCAGGAATGCTCCATTGATGCGATGGATGTGCTTGTGCAGCGGTCCATTCAATTATCAGGCAAATCCCTGGCACGCCAGGATGACAGAAGTTCTGCTAAAGAAAGGTAATACTTTCCTTCATTCTTGTCGGATCCCTTTCCGAATAAATGTCTTCAGAACATTTATTCGGAAAGGGATTTTTTCATGTGGATTGGGGGCAAAGTAACCACATCATGTACAGATTGGCAAAGCTGCCTCGGATTCAAACCCCGGCCAGCGGGTAAAATCGATATATAGAAAGCGGAAACATCCAATGACATTTATAATCCTAGAAAGGGATGAGTGATATGCGCGATGAATTCAACCGCAGTACATTCGGAGATATGGTACGCAGACAATATGAAACGATGGATCCTGTAGATCCGCTGACTGATATTCCAGAGGACGAAACCCGTGATCTAGAGGCAACGACCAGTCAAAGTCTCAGCAGCGAGCAGGCAGATCATTCCGGATTCAGCCAGGATGAAGCAGGTCCTGCAGACGGGGAATTGGGGAAACACCTTAATCCCGATGCCAGCTCGCTGCAAGCATGGGATGCCACCGGGGCAGAACGAAGTTCTATTCGCTTGGCGGAAGATCTGCCTGTTCAAACTTCATCTTCCCTCGGTGAAGATGCAAATACGACATATCCTGACGGAGCCCCCCGGTATAATCCGTCTTATAATCGTGCGGCAGCTGAGATTGATGAAGATCCAGATCTCTCCAATGTGGATCCGGATCTGGCAGTAGACAACGATCCTGCTGATGCTGAAGATGTCCCGCTTGAAGATGTACCGGATGCTGATGTGATACAGTCAGACAGCCCTGTAGACCCCTCTGTTCCAGAAGATCCGGACCAGCATGGTATTGATGTGCTGAATGGTGCCGGCGGAGCACATGGTGATACCGAGCGAAAGCTTCCTGAAGATTTTTGAGACCATACGGATACACTCTGAATATATTATCTTAAATTAACTCCCGTATGGATTATACCATGCGGGAGTTTCAGACGAATGCCTAAACAAGCCCGGTTTCCGGGCTTGTTTTTTATTTCGACACCTATTATCGGGCTCGTGCACCGGAATGTATGTGGTTTTCCACATACATTACACCCAAACCCTGCTCGCGTGCCGCATCGTGGCATTATGATCTTATGTGACAGTCCTTGATATATCTGTCGCGGCTGCCCGGGGTCTCGTGGACCGGTACCAGTGATAGCACAGCAGAGTGATCAGTATAGCATGAACCACATCGCCTCCGTAATACATCAGCATACTGCCATCGAGCGCCTCATTTGCAGGTACACCTGCAGGCGGGCTGCCTACCAGATGTTTTGCCAAAATGCCATGCCACGCCAAAGCCATCAGCAGCACAATAATCCGCAGCTTATAGCTGAAACGATGCGAAACCGGATCTATGTAAATAATAGAAGCTGTGAAGAGATATCCCGAAAAAAATACATGCACATGTACGAGAACCTGTATCCAAAGATGTTCATGCATTAGAGCGAATAAATCGGTGCTGTACAGGATCCACAATCCTCCCACATTAAGGAATGAAGCAGTCACAGGATGGCTTATGAACACAATATACCGGCTTTTTAAAAACTGTGTGACTCCTCTTGAAGCAGATACACTCAGCGTCCGGAGAAGAAGGGTGACCGGTGCACTCCATACCATCAGCAAAGGTGCAAGCATGCCCAACAGCAGATGACCCGCCATATGGGCAGTGAACATATCATGTGACCGGTAGGCAATCGGACCTCCGACGGCTGAACCTGCAGCCAGAACACCCAATGTCCACAAAAGTGTCCGGTACATCGGCCAGCGACGGTAACGACGTGACGAATCATATGCTGCGGCTGTGTACAGCACAATAAGCAGCAGACACAGAATCAATACGGCCGGCATGCCGTATAAAAGACCTGCGCCCTGACTGACCGTGTGATGTTGATGTGATGCAGCCATCGCCTATCTCTCCCCTCTCGACTGATGCAGCCGGCGGGACCGGAGGACAAGCACAGCGCCGACGATAATCAAGCCTGCCGCCGTGAGGTTCCATATCCAATCATAAACTCCCACATTTTCGACATACCGAATCTGGTGGATCCGCATCCATTTATGCTGAATCGTCCCATCATACAGCTGGAACAAGCCGCTTCCCAGAAGTACGGCCCCCCACCAGGCTTGACGCTGGAATATATTCCTGCGGCGAAGATCAGCAAACAGAAAAAGCCCGCCGATCGTTGCCAGCCAGCTGAATGCGTGAAAAAAACCATCGGACACAAGACCGGCTTCGGTTGTTGATTGATCATAAAAATGATGCCAGTGCAGAAGCTGGTGAAACACCATTTCATCTAGAAAAGCGACAAGGCCTACTCCGAATAAAATGCCGGATAACATATTGCGTTTTAGCACGTCAGGCTTATCATCATGCATTTTTGAATCTGCCATAATACACTCCTCCCTTTTCATAGAGTCTACGCTTAGACCGCTTACATCTATTAATACCCCTATCCCTGCTCCATAATCCGTTGATTCGAGTCCACTATATCGGGTAAGAATGAAAACAACGCCATAATAAGGAGGATTCGATTATGAAAAAACCTGACCCAAAACGTGAGCATTCCCTCGTAAATGAAAGGGACATCAATAAAGAGTCCGGCCTGTTTGCAGAAGATTCCTACCCGGATGGCACGCCCCTCCCGGAAGGAATGGAGCATGAATACCCGGACGGCACCCGGAACCATGAGGATAAACCTGAAGCGGATGACGGAGAAGACGGCACCGGCCATTCCTGAGCCGCTGCCGAGATACCATTGTCCCTCCTAAATGTGATAAAATCAGGACATATCACATGAGGGGGAAGTCCTAATAATGCGAGATTATATTCAACGCGGCACGGCCTGGATGATGATTCTGATTCTGGTTTTCGTGCTGGGGGCCTGCGGTAACGATGCAACCCGAAACAGCGGCGGTACAAACGGCGCTGCACCTGCACCCGCTCCTGCCGAGCAGACAAAACCCGAGGAGCCCGCAAAAAATGTACCGGATCCAGAAGCCAGCCATCCTGTCGTAACCATGGAGATGGACAATGGCAAAATCATCAAGGCAGAGCTGTATCCTGAAATGGCTCCCAATACGGTTAATAATTTCATTTCCTTAATCGAGAGCGGCTTCTATGATGGCCTTGTCTTTCATCGGGTCATGTCAGGATTTATGATCCAAGGGGGAGACCCTCAAGGCACAGGAGCAGGCGGACCTGGCTACAGCATTGCCGGTGAGTTTACATCCAATGGCTTTGCCAATGATCTGGAGCATACCCGCGGCGTCTTGTCGATGGCGAGAACGGGTGACCCCAACTCTGCGGGATCTCAGTTTTTCATCGTGCATGGGGATTCGCCCCATCTGGACACGGACTATGCTGCATTCGGGAAAGTAACAGAAGGCATGGAGGTCGTTGATGAGATCGCGGCCTTGCCAGTAGCAACCAAGACCTACCGTCCCTTTAATCCAATGCCAACCTTGAAGAAGGTGACCGTAGACACATTGGGCATAGAGTATCCGGAGCCAGTAAAAGAGTAACTGATCTTCACCCTCCAAACCAAACCGGAAAACCCCGTTCACGGACTGAACATCCGTAAACGGGGTTTATTTTTATGAGATAAATGGCTTCTCAATGACGATCAAGCAGGTACTGTCCGGCAGGTCTGCTGGATACCCGTGCTCATCCGTGACTTCAACCCTCCCGGCCAGCGCTTCACTATACCCCTCCTGCAGATAATGGCGGCTCACCAGAATGTTGGCTTCACTCCCCAGACATTGTCCAATGACCTTGTGAAATTGTGATGGGGTAAAATAACCAAACTGTTCCTGCACTTCATGCACATACGCTTCTTCTCCCCAGGTGTAGGTGTACAGGAATTCCATCGCATCATTAACCGGCATGGCCGCTTTCTGGTCCCCGATCTGTTCATATCGGATCTTTCTCCCTTTAAAATCCTCCGCATACCGGATCAACCAATCCATTCCGCCGTCTTCCAAAAACGTGATATGTCTTATCTGCTCCTTGGGTTCTGTCATAATGCCGTCACGAATAACGATTCTTCCGCCCGGGGCCAGTACCTCATAGGCACTAACGAGACCGGCTTCAATCGTTGCCGGATTAAACCGAGATCCTTCATATTCAATGTAGGAGTACAATTCATGCAGTATCGAAGAAAAAATGATGGTATCCACACTTCCCTGCTCCACATAGGATTTTAGGTTCAGCGCGTCTCCCTGCATCACGTTCCAGCGGCGTCCCTCCAGCCGTTTTCGCTTCTCCAGGGCTTCAATTACATTCAATGAGATATCAATTCCGACAACCTCGACTTCTGGCAGTCGTTCTTCCAGCAAATCCAGCAAAATCCCGCCGCCAGGTCCAATATCTATCACGGTGTTCCCTGTAACGTACTGCAGGAGGACTGCCTTATAGTCACCCGAGCCGTTCATGTCGTTCAAATAATTCTCTTCATTATGAAAGCGGTCATAAGCATCCCGCCGCAGGCCAAACAGATCAAACAACATAAGAACGGCCTTCTCGTAAAGCGGCGACTTTTCAGCTTCAATACAGAACTGTATAAGCTTCTCTGCGGCCGGTGAAAAGGCAAACGTAAAAAAGACGGTATCATGCAATCCTTCTTTTTGATCCAGAGAAAAGTGTAAGTGCGGATTCGGGGCTGCTGTTCCCTCTACACACTCATTCAGTGATACTTCACGGAGATAGGCTTCAATCATCCGTTTTTTATAAACATTCAGTTTCTTGACTCCTTTAAAGTCGTAATACATATCATTCATGAGCCGCTCAAAGCTCAAATGCCGAACCGAATCCCTGCTGCTAATACTAAGCAAAAGCACCTTGATGAACTCCTCTGCTGAAAAATCCTGCAGTGCAGCTTCCACGAACCACAACGTTTTGTCAGACAAGGGTGCTAATACGCTCTCTATAGGAATAACCTGCCGCATCTCTGAAAGCTGGCGGCTGAAGTCCTCGCCCCGGCGTATGCTTCCTTCCCTCAATCGGGTCAGGCGCTGCACAATGCCCTCTTCCTCATATTTCTGATCCCATGCTACTGCATGAATAACGTCAGCCGCTTCCTCCTTCACGGATTCCCATAAGGACTGTGAAATCCCGCCGATAATACATTGGTTCAGCGGAAGGAGCACAGAAATCAGCTCATCGCTTGTCATCAGACCTTCACGGACCAGTGCTGTCAGCGGCTCATTTTCTGCAAAGACCACCTCACCCCGGATATACTGGCCAATAAGCCCGTGCGTCCGGATCAGGGTGTGTATAATATTTTCACGTATGCTCATCGGCTCGCCGGCATGCCCGGTATGGATTCGATACAGCTCAGCAGAGCCCTCATTATGAACAAAAAGATTGATCCCGGAAGCCTGCCAGGACATCCGCTCCCGTATGGTACCGCCTTTGGCGGTTTCGGACCAGATCAGTGTTTCCTCCAGCAGCTCCCGGACCCAGAATGAGACCGGTAAAGTATTTAGAATGACCAGTGTTTTCTCAACATAATCCAGTACGGGATTCGCCTTTGCCAGCTCACCCAACGAAGCAATCCGTTCCAAATTTACGATTCGCTCTTCCGCCGAGACCAAAAGTCTCAGCCAGTGATACGCTGAAGCCGCGTTTTGTTCATTCTGCCGAAAATGTTGTATCGCTTCCAAGGATTGCAGCATGAATCCACTCACTCCCCTTCGTTTTCATCTACACGATGCTTGGTTAATCTGCATGCATTATACCAGAAACCGGCAGGAGGCGGCATGGAGATTGGTCAGATGAACGCCCGCTGGGTATATTAATAAAGAGAGCTACCATACTGTACTAGGAGTGGATAAGATGAGTCTGAAAAACAAAAAAGCGATTATTACCGGGGCAGGCAAAGGAATCGGAAAGGCGATAGCCATCGCACTTGCCAAGGAAGGCGTGCATCTGGGCCTCATCGCCCGTACAGCGGAGGACCTGCAGTCGCTCGGAAAATTCTTGTCAGAAGAATATGACGTCAAAGCCATCGGAGCTACAGCAGATATCTCGGTAGAAAGCGAAGTCGAGGCTGCTTATGCCGTCATCAGCCAGGAATTGGGCGCGGTAGACATCCTGATTAATAACGCAGGCATTGCCCAATTCGGAAATCTGCTGGACATGGAATCTGCAGAATGGAAAAAGATTGTGGATATTAATCTTATGGGTACATACCATATGCTGCGTACGGTGCTTCCGGGCATGGTCGAGCGCGGACAGGGTGATGTCATTAACATCTCCTCTACTGCAGGTGAACGCGGTTTTGCTACCGGTTCTGCCTATAATGCCTCCAAATTCGCAGTCATGGGACTGACAGAAGCCGTTTTGCAGGAAGTGCGCAAGCATAACATCCGTGTAACCGCATTGACGCCGAGCACGGTTAACACCGATCTCGCGGTCAATAACGGGCTGAAAATTGGAGATGAAGAGCATATGATGCAGCCGGAAGATGTAGCTGAGCTGGCTGTGGCAGCATTAAAACTGCCTTCCCGAGTTTTCGTGAAATCCGCCGGTCTCTGGACTACCAATCCGCAGTAAGCTGCGATCGCAGCCGTCCTCATTATATTTACGAGGGCGGCTGCTTTTTCATTATGCAAGCGCGGCATTCTCCATCTCTGTGTGAATTCCAGCACAGGCATGGTATAATGGCATGACTGTTTGACAATCGTTATATTTTGGGAAAGAAGATGAATGTACTGACATGATTACCGGCATCCTACTTGAAGTGATCCTGCCCATCTTTATCCTGATTGGCTTCGGGGTGCTGATGCAGCGGGCTTTTCAGCTTGATCTTTATACACTGGCTAAAATTAACTTCTACTACATCACACCGGCCGCCGTCTTTATGAGTATGTATGAATCTGAAATGTCACCTGAACTGCTCGGCACTGTCGTTCTGTTTTATACTATTTATGTTTTGATCCTGTATCTTATCGGACGATTCACGTCCAAACGCCTGAAGTTTACCCGCGGCATGCAGGCCGCATTTACCAACAGCCTGATCCTGGATAACTCCGGGAACTATGGACTGCCTGTCAACGATCTGGCTTTCCGGGGAGACCCTATGGCGGGATCCGTCCAAGCACTGATTATGTCTCTCCAGAGCCTGCTGACCTTTACTTATGGCGTGATCTCCATTCAAGGCGCCAAGACGGAGGGACTGTACCGGCAGGCACTGATTGGTTTTCTGAAAATGCCGGTTCCCTATGCGCTCATTCTGGGTCTGGTGCTTCATGCCCTATATGTGCCACTTCCTGAATTTGTGTTAAGGCCGCTGATCTATGCGGATCAGTCTTTGGTTGCCATTGCTCTGCTGACCTTGGGGGCACAAATCATGAAGTACCCGCTCCGGCTGCACCGTAAAGAGGTTTATCTCAGTGTCTTATTGAGGCTTCTTGCCGCTCCCGCAATCGGGATTGGAGTCGTGCTTGTGCTCGGTATGAAAGGCATTCCAGCTCAGGCGCTCATTATTGCCTCCGGCATGCCGGTCGGTGTCAACACTTCCATACTGGCCGAAGAATACCAGAATGAACCGGATTTTGCCGCTCAAACGGTGCTGCTCTCCACAATTTTGAATGTGTTTACGATTACCGGATTAATCACATTGGCCAAACTTGTCGCATAGACCTGCCCGGCTTGTAAATATTATGGCAAGGAGGAAATGTCATTGAATTTTGAACTGAGTATTGATCGCAAAAGAACCTCGTCCCTGAAATGGGATCATGTACCTGCTATTTTTGGTGTAGAAGATGCACTGCCTATGTGGGTGGCCGACATGGACTTTGCCGCGCCGCCAGCTGTCATTGAGGCGATGCACAAACGTTTAGAGCATGGAGTATTTGGCTACACTCTGTTAAGCCCAGGTTATCGGGAGGCTGTTGCATCCTGGATGCAGCATCGTCATCAGTGGGACATCCAGCAGGAATGGATTCAGTTCTGTCCAGGTGTTGTGCCCGCACTAAGCCTTATTGTAGAAGCCTTCACCGAGCCTGGTGATGGGGTCGTGATCCAGACTCCTGTGTACCCTCCTTTCTATCGCGTAATAAAAGACCATGGACGAGAACTGGTCGAGAATGTACTGAAGCTGGACGACGAGGGGAACTACACCATCGATTTTGAAGACCTTGAGGCCAGCCTTTCTTCAGAGCGAACCAAAATGATCATTCTGTGCAGTCCTCACAATCCGGTCGGCCGGGTGTGGACCCGGGAAGAGCTGGGACGGCTTGCGGACATGTGTCAGCGGCATGATGTCCTCGTGGTCTCAGACGAGATTCATGCGGATCTCGTGTTTGAACCTAATACCCATATTCCTTTCGCTTCTTTGTCGGACGATGCCAAACAGCGGTCGCTCATCTGCACCGCGCCAAGCAAAACGTTCAACATTGCAGGTCTGAATACGGCGAATCTCATCATTCCGAATGACTCCATGCGCCGTACGTTTGCAAAAACGCTTGAAAAGTACGCGCTCGGCTCCATTACACCGATCGGAGCAGCAGCTACGGAAGCGGCTTATCGAGAAGGCGCAGATTGGCTGGACGGCCTGCTGACCTTCATCCGCGGAAACATGGAATATGTACGCGATTATGCGGCTGAACATCTTCCCGAAATCAAGGTACACCTTCCTGAAGCAACCTACCTGTTGTGGCTTGATTTCCGGGGTCTCGGGATGGATGATAAAGAGTTGACACAGTTCCTTGTAAAGGAAGCCAAGCTCGGCATGAACAACGGCGCTTCCTTCGGAACCACGGGCAACGGCTTTATGCGTATGAACGTGGCATGCACATCAGCTACCCTGCAGGATGCTATGTCCCGGTTGAACCAGGCCATCTCCGCGCGCCGCAGCGTTTAAACGCTGATCTAGAGAACCGGCAATAGACCCAAATAAAGAAGTGGCGATATCAGACGATATGCCACTTCTTTATTTTGACCATTTATTGAGCTGTCTTCAAGAAATGCGTTCTGTTCTATTGAGACACTCAGGTTAAGTTCGATTCAGCGTTATCTGCCATCATGCTTGCGGAACCTGTCTCTGCCATTTCTATGGACAGAGATCCGCCTAAGCCTCTCTCCATCTGATGTCCTGCATCCAGCATCGCTCCGTTTAACCTATGAATCTGTGTGCTGATTTCATCCATACCCCGAAACAGCTGTCTGAGTGTGTACGCATCCGGATCATCCGTTTTCTGACCCTCCTGATCCAGCTGCTCGAAGGTTTCCTTCCGTTCTCCAAGGATCTGCCGGTAGCTTTCTGCCGTCTGGGAGCGGAAGTCAGATACCTGTCCCAAAAAACGATGGAGTTCCATCCGGCACTGCACAAGCTCTTGGCGTGTTTCCTCCACTTTACCGGCAGAACCATTGTGCTGAAGACTTAATAGTTCTCCATGAAGCTGGCTGATGTCCTGTGTAAGTTTATCCATTACCGCTACATCCTGTGATTGCTGCAAGCCAGCCAGACTAACAGACAGCTGCCCGATTTTATCACATAATGATGTGTTGCTGTTCACTGGCGTCTCCCCTTTTCCTATTTTTAGGTTATAGGTTGTGAAGATAGCATGTAATTTATACAATTACGAGGTAAGACGCATTAAAACTGGACACTGAATCCGTTAAAGGTATGTATCCCCGTACCGAATGAGACAAGATTATGCCTAAGCAGGTAGGCTGCAGCAGATCTTGCTTCATCTAGAATTCCAGGTTCCAATCCCAATGTATTATGAGATCCATACACCATGGTTACGCCCGGAATATCCGCGATTTCCTGCAGAGAGCGAACCAGATCCTCCGGACTCGTGGAGGGATAAAACGCATAAATCGGCGTCTCATCATACAGCAGATCTCCTGTAAAGAGAAAACCTCGGAGATGATCAAACACGCTGACATGGCCTGGAGAATGTCCCGGTGTATGGTAGATCGTAAGCTTGCGCGTACCGAGATCAATGACATCTCCATGATGCAGTAAACCGGCCGGGGCTCCCCGGAAAGGCTCGAAGCTGGACGGGTCAAAGCTATCCGGCACAGGCTTGGTGATATCTCTGCTCATATCTTTTCGGATCTGTTCAATCGTCAGTCCCTGTATACCATGAACCAGCCAATCCCGGTCTCCTTCATGGACAAAGATACGTTCAAACTGGCCATGACTGCCGATGTGATCGACATGGACATGGGTTGTAATGACATCGATTGGAAGGTTCGTCAGTTGATCGGTCACTCTTTTTATATTGTCAATACCAAGCCCTGTATCAATCAACACCGCTTTATGATCACCCAGCAGCAAGAAAGAATGCACCTTCTCCCAATGCCCGTATTCACTGATTGCAAATGTATCAGGGGTAATGGCTGTGACCGTAAACCAGGGATCTGTAATGTTCATGATATCTGCCTCCTTGTACATCTCACAGTCCAAAACTAGCCCTAAGGCGGGTGGATGCCGTTTGAGATGAAAGCTATAATATGAATAACTCTATCATATATGACTACATTTCAGAAGGTAGGTAGACGGTTAAGAATTATGGCAAAAGTGAAACGGAAAAAGTCTACTTCATGGATTGTTATCACAGCAATATTGGCGATCTTTTATATACAATTACAAGATAATGTACAGGATATCCTGCCCGACCTTAATCTCAATAATCAGCAGGAGGCCCTTCCCGTCACAGATCTGCATCCTGCCGTACTTGCCCAAAAGAACCGCCTTGTTGCCCAAACCCGGGAACTGGGCATTAAAATTATGATCACCGATGGTTTCCGCACTCACGAGGAACAGGACCGGCTGTACCAGCAGGGAAGAACCGCCGTGGGACAGATCGTAACCCATGCTAGAGGCGGTGAGTCAATGCATAACTATGGACTCGCTATCGACTTTGCTTTGCGAACCGATGACGGCCGCGTCATCTGGGATTTGGAGCATGACGGTAATCGCAATGGCAAATCGGACTGGATGGAAGTGGTTGCCATCGCTAAGGACCTCGGTTTTCAATGGGGCGGCGACTGGGACCACTTTCCGGATTATCCCCATCTTCAAATGGATTTCGGTTTGACACTTCGTGATTTGAAACGCGGTGAACGTCCGCCGGCAGACGCTCATGAAACGATGGAAGCGATGAAATACAGACATACGCGATTCTCCAGCGACAACATTTTTTAATATTACTCCGGTACTGCAACCCTGGATGCCTGTTAAGCGTCAGTGTAAGCAGGAGGTGGAACAAATATGAAACTCAAAAAATCTATCATTAGTTTAGCTGCAGCATCATTACTCCTTACAGGAACTTCGGCATTTGCTTTCTCCGATCTGCCCGATGGAGAACAGGGGGACCGGGTGACTTCCCTGCAGCAGCAAGGGATCATCTCGGGGGTTTCCAAGGATAAATTCGCACCCCATGTTAATTTGACAGCAGGACAGGCGGTTCATCTGGTCGTGAAAGCACTGGATTTGAAAACAACCGGTAAAGCGCCGGAGTGGACCGATCAGATTCCGGAATCGGCATGGTATGCCTCGTCCCTTCGCATTGCTGCTGAAAACGGTCTCCCGGTGAACTCTTCCTGGAAACAGGGCAGCAAGATGACCCGCGAGGAATTCGCAGATCTTCTATATCATGGAGTTGAAGCTACCGGTGATTACCCTACGATCAAGATGTACATTGAAGCCAAAGATCAGGCGAAGATTGACCGTGAATACAGCGGAGCCATTCAGTTCCTGCTGCTGACCCGGATTGCCGAGCTGGACAGCAAAGGGTATTTCAGACCCGATGAACCGATAACTCGTCTGGAAGCCGCCGTGATGGTGTCCAAGGCAGCGGATTTTATCGCAAGTCATCAGCCAGTGAATGAGCTTGAACAGGAACAGGGCGAAGCCAAGATTGAACTGTCTGTCGAGAAAGTGAATGATGAGCTGAACAAAGTGATCGTGACCCGCAGTGAACTGCCCGCACCAGGTTATGGGGTGCGCATCGACAGCATTGAATTCACAGCAGATATGAAGGCGGTCATTTTTTATTCTCTGACCCTGCCGGATCCGGCAGCCATTTATCCTGCGGACATGAAAGAAGCTTGGGCTGTGACCTACGTTTCCAGTGATTACACACCCGAGCTGCACGAGAAGTAAATTTTTTACCCTTGTCTTTCCATTATGTAACACAACACGACATAAAGCCGCAGACCCCGAGGTCCGCGGCTTTATGTCGTGTCAGCAGGGAGCTGACTTTACAATCCACCAAGAACGATATAACGTTAATAGCATAAGGCAGATTGCCGGATGAATAAGGAGTGACCTATCATGAACATGAACAACCCGGCTCAAAAAATTCTGATTGTTACCGCTGTAGCAGCAGAACGCGATGCGGTACTTCGAGGTCTGGGAAACACCGATACATTTGAAGTTATATTCGCAGGCGTAGGCCCTGCTGCAGCCGCTTCAGGGACAGCCAGAACTCTGGCCGGCGGATCCTATAAGCTCGTGATCAGTGCCGGAATTGGCGGCGGTTTTGCGGGAGTGGCAGAAATCGAATCCCTTGTTATCGCAAATCGCATCATCGCAGCTGATCTCGGTTCTGAGACGCGTGATGGATTTCTCAGCGTGGACGAGCTCGGTTTCGGCTCATCAGTCATCTCATCACCGGCTGAACAGGTACGGCAGCTTACAGCAGCACTGCAGGCAGCCGGCCTTCCTGCAGTCACCGGGCCCATCCTGACGGTTTCCACGACGACAGGAACGCGGGAGTCGGCTGAAGTACTCCTCTCCCGCGTTCCCGGAGCGGCAGCTGAAGGTATGGAGGGCTTCGGTGCGGCACAGGCTGCAGCAGACGCCGGACTGCCCGCACTTGAAATCCGGGCGATTTCCAACAGAGTTGGTCCACGAGACCGGGATGCTTGGAAAATCCCTCAAGCCCTGCAGAAATTGGAAGCCGCCTGTTCCATACTAACGGAGGTATTTACATGAAAATTGCTTTCTCGCCATGTCCTAATGACACCTTTGTTTTTCACGCCTGGGCACACGGTTTGATTCCAGGGGCTCCAGAACTGGATATTTCCTATGCCGATATTGATATCACGAACCACTGGGCTGCCGGGAATGATCCGAAGCACCATGATGTTCTCAAAATTTCTTTCGCTGCGCTGCCCTGGGTGCTGGATGATTATGCACTTGTCCCCTGCGGCGGTGCGCTGGGCCGGGGCTGCGGGCCATTAGTGCTGACCCGCAGCAGGGATGAAATCAAGACCACTGTAGACCCCTCCGTCCTGTCAAGACGAAGGATTGCAGTTCCCAGCGATCGTTCCACAGCCTATATGCTGTTTCGCCTTTGGGCTGCACAGCAGGTGCCTGGCGGTGTCGGTGACATTGTGGTCATGCCGTTTCACGAAGTCATGCCCGCAGTCCGGGATGGACAGATTGATGCAGGACTGGTCATACACGAAGCACGGTTCACCTATCCTTCATACGGGTTAGAGCTGGTGACCGATCTGGGCAGCTGGTGGGAGGAAGATACCGGTCTTCCGATTCCTTTAGGTGCGATTATTGCGCGCCGCAACCTGGATGTAACGCAGATCGCCAAATGGATCACGGCTTCTGTTGAATATGCCTGGTCCCATCCTTCGGCATCCCGGAATTATGTGATGCAGCATGCGCAGGAAATGGATGAAGCTGTCGCTGATGCTCACATCGATCTCTATGTTAACAAATTTACGGCTAACCTGGGCAAGGACGGCTATGCCGCCATTGCCTCACTGCTGAACAGGGCGGCCGAAGAAGGCTTGGTGCCCCGCATTTCCCCGGAGCTGTTAAAGTAAGTGATGTCAGGAGTGATTAGAAGACCCTCTCCTCATCCGGTTCTGGGGTCCTTGTCCTCCCGGATTGAACAGCTCAATTGACGATAGATGCTGACGATATCATCCATCTTCATTCTCACCAATCCACTGGAGGAGGGGGCCACAAACTCCCGCACTTCCTGCAGCACCGGTTCTGGCTGAAATCCCCAGCCAGCTCTGGGCCGCCTGCTGAATTCCGTATATACGCCTTTGCCTACAAAACAAGCGATATGCGGCTGATATTTCTCCAGTTTATCCTTAAGGACGACCCGGCCCTCATCATATTCGGCTCTCGTGATATCCTCTGCTCCCCGAGTCGGTCTGGCTACAATATTCGTAAAGCCATATCCAAGCTTCAACAGCTCGCCGTCCTCAGATGCATCATATAACCTGGGGGTCAGGCCGGACTGATGAAGAATACGCCAAAAGTTATTGCGCGGATTCGCATAATGATGTCCGACTTCGCCGGAACGCAGGCTGGGGTTGAATCCGATAAACAATGCAGAAAGACCATAATCCAAATGATCACTGACCTCATTCATGAGAAAACATCTCCCCTTCCTTAAGTCGAAGAAGCAGCCGAGTTATTTTTCCGCTTCTGGATGGCATGAACCCCCATAACCACTGCTGCAAGCTCCCAATCTCCCAATGCCGGACTGTGATTCTCCAAATGATAAGCACCGGATTGAAACCAGCCGCTGACACGCCGGAAGCTGGCCATCTTCGTGCCTCCTTCGTCCAGAATTTCATATTCTTTGGAAAAAACAGGCGAAACAATCTCATAAGTCCCTCGTTCACCTGCATCATATTCGTACTTTTTAGAGAAAAAGCTGATTCTCATCCTCAGCACACCCAACACAGCTTCATCTGCATTCATGACTTCCCATTTATTGCTGAAGAAACGGAATTTACCGCTGCATACCTTTTGCCCATCCTGATTATACACATCGAGCGACGAGCCCCATGCGCTTTTTAGATCAACACTTCCGATATGCTCACCAGCCTCGTTCCGCACTTCGGTTTCACCTGCATTAAAAAAGTTATCCTTTATGTACAACCCCATACCACTCTCTCCTTCCAACTGGGCTTATCAGAATAAAAGCCGTAGCTGAAGCATTTCTGCTTCAGCTACGGCTCCTAGTTCCCTCATGACAATTACTGAGCTGCTCCATCCATGCTTTGCGCATTGTCCACAACATCCTGTGGAATTTCGATCTTGTCGATTTCATTATGCTTGGTGAAATCACTGGTCATCTTCATGTCCAGCTGCACGGTTTGTTCTCCTTCAGTCATCTCCATGACCATATCTACATTGGACATGGTTGGCAGGTATGTTTCTTTGTTAACACCATAAACGATTTTCATGCTCTTAATGTCCATTTGCTCCAGCATCGCAGCAGTCTGCTCATCCGTTCCGCCAGTTTGACTCATATAAGTCTTAGCCAGCTCTTTCAGACTGTCGCCGGAAACATCTGCAGTCAGAACAAAGTTGTCACCGTCTTCCGTAACTTCGGTTTCCTCAGCAATGGACTTAAACTGCTCCAGCTGCTGTTCAGGTCCTTGGGAGGTCATTGCCATGCTGTCCATGATCTGCTTCGCTTCAGCTTCAGGCAGCTTGTACCATTGACCTTCAACTTCGGAATAGACACCGTCCTGCGTAATGTACTGTTTGATGTCCTGGCTGCCTTGACCGGCCATATCCATAGTCATCTCCTGATACATTTCCATTGGATCTACTGTCGTATCAGCAGTCATTTGAATGCTGATATTCTGTGCCTCTTCACCCATTGTGATATCTTGTTTGATATCGGATTTCATAGTGAAACTCTTCATTTCCTGGCTGGCTTCCGCACTTTTCTGAATCAGCTCGTCCACTGTAGGGACAGCTGCTGTTTCATCTTCTGCCGGTGTTTCCACTGCAGGGGTTTCTGTTTCAGTACCGCCGTTTTCAGCTGGCTGTTCTGTTGCTGGCGGCGTTGTGCTGCCCGCATCCTCGGGTTCGTTATCACTGCTGCAAGCTGTCATTCCCATTACTAATATTACGCTTAAAAGTCCTGTCGTCCATTTTTTCAAAATTGGTTCCTCCTGCCTACTCTGTGTAATTTTATTCCTGTCTTATTACCCAAATGAGCAACATCTGTAACATTTGCCTGCAAACTGTCTTGAATGCTTTATGTTATAGTAAAACCAGATATGTATAATCTCAAGGAGTGCAAAATATGAAAAATCTCCTCGTTACCGGATACCGGGCACACGAGTTAGGTGTTTACAATAACAAGCATAAAGGCATTCCCTATATCCGCAAAGCCATCGAGTCACGCTTGATTCCCCTGGTGGAAGAAGGACTGGAGTGGGTCTTATCACCGGGGCAGTATGGAGTAGACTTATGGGCTTGTGAAGCGGCAATTTCTTTAAAGTCCCAATATCCTCATCTCAAATGCTCCATTATTACAGCATACGCTCATCCGGAAGAACAGTGGAATGATGAGAAGAAAGAATATTTCCAGCAGCTTGTAAAACAGGTGGATTTCTATTCATCGGTCAGTAAAGAGGCTTATCAGGGAAGCTGGCAGTTTAAAGCGCGGGATGAGCTTTTGTTGCGCAAAAGTGACGGAATTCTTCTAGTATATGATGAGGATAATGGTGAGGCAAGTCCCAAATTTATCAAAGAAAGGGCATTGGACAAATATATGGAAGAAGGATACAGGTACATCAACATTGGCTCAGATGAAATCCAGGCCGCTGCAGATGAAGAGTCTCAGTGGCAGGATATGTAGTGCAGCGTCCGGGTTCATATGACCACTTCATATGAGAAGAGAGGAAAATCAGCCTCTCCTCTCACCTCTCCTCTCCACTCAACCGTCTGCCAATAGGTCATCTGCCGCCGTATAGTTATATCCAAGCGCTTCTGCTACTGCCCGATGGGTGACCCTGCCCTTCATGACATTAATGCCCTTGGCCAGTTCTTTACGGAACCGGGCTGCTTCCGTTATACCCCGGCTGGCAATTTCCAGACCGTATGGTGCTGTTACGTTGGTGAGCGCCAGCGTCGAAGTGCGTGCAGCGGCGCCGGGGATATTGGAAACGGCATAATGTACGACCCCGAATTTGTCATACACCGGCTGGTCATGTGTCGTAATCCGATCCATCGTCTCGATGCACCCTCCCTGATCGATCGCCACATCGACAATAACGGAGCCGGGTGTCATGGAACGGACCATCTCTTCTGTGACAAGACGCGGCGCTCGAGCGCCTGGAATCAGAACGGCCCCGATGAGCAGATCGGCTTGCTTCACGGCTTGTGCGATATGATACGGATCAGACATAATCGTCTTCACCCTGCCTTGAAATAAATCATCCAGCTGCCTCAGGCGCGGTGCATGATTATCCAGAATAGAGACATCAGCCCCCATACCCATGGCAATTCGTGCCGCATTCGTACCGACTGTACCTCCTCCGATAATGACTACGCTGCCTGGAGCAACGCCGGGAACACCACTCAGAAGCAGCCCTTTACCCCCATTCGCATTTTCAAGAAAACGTGCTCCAATCTGAATCGACATCCGGCCTGCAACTTCACTCATCGGGGTCAGCAGCGGAAGGCTGCCGTCTTCCAGCTGAATCGTCTCATAGGCGACCGCTGTCACCTTCGCTTCCACCAAGGCCCGTGTCAATTCGGCTTCCGGAGCTAGATGGAGGTACGTGTACAAAATTTGTCCTTCTCTAAAATACGGGTATTCTTCCGGCAGAGGCTCCTTAACCTTGATGACCATCTCTGCTGACCATGCTTCGCCGGACGTATCCACAACCCGTGCCCCTGCCGCCTGATATTCCTCGTCTGTAAAGCCGCTGCCTGTACCGGCTCCTCTCTGTACAAGCACCTCATGTCCTGATTGCTTAAAGCGGAGAACCGTTCCCGGCGTCATGCCGACACGGTTTTCCCGGTTTTTCAGTTCCTTGGGTACACCAATCTTCATTGCCATACGCCCCTTTCTGGATGTTCGTACACGCTTAGTTTAAGTATACGCAGCTTGGACAAAACAGACACAGCATTCTGGAGAGATCGTACCACGCTGTAAAAAAAGGCCGAAGACAGCACCCCATGGAGCTTGTCTTCGGCCTTTATACATGATCACTGTGTTACACCTTTTCGCGTTCCTTGCCTTTATCCGACTCCCCGGCATTTCGGTTGGCCGCTTCACGATCCTGCTGCATTTCTTCCACCGTTTTCACTTTGAGTCTGGCAGCACCTTCATTCTGTTTCACCGGAATCAGCGTGTGATTCGCAAGACGGTACTTGGCCTCGGCAATGGCCGTTCCGTATTGCGGCAGCCATTCTTCCTGAGCGGCCAGCATTTCGTCTACCATCTGCCAAATTTCCTTCGGATTACAGACCGCACCCACCAGAGGGTCCATCATAAAAGCTTGACGAAGCAGCTGGTCATCCCCATGAACCGCAGCTTCCACGGCAAGACGCTGAACCGAGATGCTGACATTGCACACAGCGGCAGGCCCTAGAGGCAGGTCTCCGACCACAGGCATGGAGATACCATTGCGGTCTACGTAACCCGGTGCTTCGATCACTGCATCATCCGGCAGGTTCGAAATGACCCCATTGTTGATGACGTTGAAATGACCGCGATAGGTCCTTCCGGTTTCAAGGCCTTCAATAATATAGGATCCGTGTTCTTCTCCCCGGTTCTCCGGTTTAAATTCCATCGGCTTGTCTTTCATCCAGTTAGGAAAGTCCGTTTCGAACCAATTTCTGCCCTCTGTACATACGCGAAGATATCCGCCAGTCTCGCCGTTGATCCAGCTTCCGAGATCAATCCAGTCCTTGATTTCCTCCGGCCGCTTGCGGTACCACGGCACATATTCACTTAAATGTCCGTTAGATTCTGTACTATAGTATCCGAACCGGCGGAGCATATCAATTCTAACCTTTTCCGTACGGCTGTATTCCGGATGCTTCTCAAAGGCTTCCAGCAGCCCCTCCGTTAAATCCTGCCCTTGGTGGGATGCCTGGACATACCAGGTCTGATGGTTAATTCCGGCACAGACAATGTCCACATCTTGTTTGTTCAGGCCGTATACTTCTGCAATCTGATGATGACCATGCTGCACGCCATGACACAGCCCTAACGTACGGACACCGCCGTATTGATTGCAGGCCCAGGTCAGCATCGCCATCGGATTGGAATAGTTCAGCAGCAGTACGTCTTCTGCAGCAACCTCACGGATATCCTTGCAGATCGCCAACATTTCAGGGATACCCCGCTGTCCGTACATGATACCTCCTGCACACAAAGTATCTCCCACGCATTGGTCTACTCCGTACTTGAGCGGAATATCGACGTCGGCGGCAAAAGCCTCCAATCCGCCAACCCGAATAGTGCAGATGACATACTTCGCATCCCGAAGGGCTTCCCTCCGGTCCGTGCTGGCCTGAATGACGATATCCAGCCCATTCTCCTCTATGTCGCGCTGACAAAGCTGGGTTACCATATCCAGATTGTGACGGCTGATATCGGTAAAGGCAATCTCCACATGTTTGAATTCCGGTACGCTCAGCAAATCACGAAGAAGTCCCCGGGTAAACCCGATGCTTCCCGCACCGATAAATGCGACTTTGAATGACATTCGTATCCCTCCACATTCTTGTTCAATTCACATTCATTGTAAAGGTTGGAGGGCTGTAAACGTTATCAATATGATGACCAAAACCCGTCACAGCTGTCAAAAATTCTGACTTATTCTGCTTCCGATTCGTAATGGCGAGCCATCTTCCCTTTGGACATCCGGTACTCTACCGGTGTCTGGTCACTATATTTTTTAAACAGCAGATGGAAATACTGCCGGCTCCCGACGCCCACATATTCAGAAATTTCGTGAATCGGAATATCGGTCTGTTCCAGCAGCATAGCGGCCTTTTCCATACGGATCATGGTCAGATACGCGGTCAGTGTCTTTCCGGTTCCCTTCCGGAAGATACGCTGCAGATAAGAGGGGTGCAGATTGACGGTTTCTGCGGCATCCTGGACGCGAATATCCTGGTCGTAGTTCTGGTGTAAAAAATCAACGCATCGCTTCACGTATAGCTCACTATGCTGCTGCGCGCTTTTTTGTTTTTCTGCATACAGACGGGCAATCCGCACCAGCAGTTGAACAAATAGTAAATCCGTCATCATCCCCCGCTCCGTCCCCCGCTGGTCCAGCTCCAGTACCAGGCTCTTCAGAACGGGATACACTTCTTCCTGGCCGGTGAGCACCAAATGGGTAAAAGGCACGGCCAGCAGGGAGCTCAGCTCCTTCTCCTCAATTGCACGGGGAAAGAGTGAAGGTGCACCTCCTCTGAGGTCGGTGAATCCAAATTCTGTATTCAGCATCCGGCACGATGATTCCGGTTCAACCAGCAGCCGGTGAGAGACGCCGGCATCCAGCAGGATGAAATCACCTTTGCGCAGAGCAACATGCTCCGTCTTCCCGCCAGACAGCACGTCCACTCTGCACTTCCCGGAAATTATGTACATAATCTCCGTAGCGTCATGTTGATGATACGGCATCTCATAACCGTTCCACTGTTTATAATAATAGGCAAAAAAATGGGGGCCGTACCCCCCTTTCATCAGTTCTCTTTGAAACAGACTACCATACATATGCTTACCTCCTGGCCTGCAGCTGAAGAACATACGTTTAGTGTAGCAAATATATGATCCGGGCGAAAAGAAATACTCTCTTTACAGCATTCTACTCCAGAGTCAATTGTCTGATTTTAGACGCAATCATCGTCAACGGCAAAATATGATCTACGCATCCCAGCTGAATGGCAATCCTTGGCATGCCAAATACAACACAAGTCTCCTGTGCTTCGACTATGGTAGAGGCCGCTCCATGCCGCTTGGCATAAGACATGCCTTTCGCACCATCACTGCCCATGCCGGTCATAAGGATAAAGTGACGCTGCAGATTCGAAAGCGCTGCAACGGAATAAAAAAGCATATCTACCGACGGACGGAAACGATTCAGAGGCTCTTCCTGAGAAATAATAATCTCATACTTCCCTTGTGTAACACGAACGGACATGTGGTAACCTCCCGGGGCGATGTAGGCAGTTCCACCTTCCAACCGCTCTCCAGATATCGCTTCCTTAACAACAATACGGCAGTTCCGATTCAGGCGTTCAGCCAGCGATGCCGTGAACTTCTCAGGCATGTGCTGGACAATCAGCACAGGGTGAGGATACCCCTCCGGAAGCCCTCCAAGTACCGTCTCAAGCGCTTTCGGGCCTCCTGTAGAAGTGCCAATCGCTATGATCTGGTCAAACTTACAGGCCCCACGAGCTGTTTTGGGGCAGGTGCCGGTGACTTGATTCACACGATTCTTTCTTCGGGCTGAGATCAGGGAGGATAAAGGGGTCCGGGCAGCTGCCTTGATTTTAGAAATAATCTCCTGCTTAATTCCTTCCATATCAGGACCAAGACCAGAAGGTTTTGCAATAAAATCAACCGCTCCGCTTTGGAGAGCCTGGATTGTGCTATCAGCGCCTTCGCGCGTCATCGAGCTGATCATGAGAACACGAGTCGGCAGTTCTTCCATAATTTTTGACAGGGCCGTCAAACCATTCATGCCCGGCATCTCAACATCCATTGTCACGACATCCGGCCGAAGATCCATAACCATTCGAATGCCTTCGTTTCCATTTCTTGCAGTGCCAATAACCTCAATGGCCCCATCTTCTTCCGCGAGCTGCTTGATGTATCTGCGCATAAAGAGGGAATCATCTACAACCAATACTTTTATGGTTCGGCCTTTCATTTCTGAATTATGCTCTTTGCCGCTCATCGAGCAGCCCTCCCTGCATGCGGCTCTTCTCCCGACGGTTTATTAATGAAGAGATTTCCAGTATTAACGCGACGTTTCCGTCCCCCAAAATTGTCCCTCCAGCAATACCTGGAACCTTGCCGATATATTGACCCAATGATTTAACGACGATTTCCTGGTTTCCAAGCAGCTCATCAGCCACCAGTGCTATTCTTTTTTCTGCAGATCCGGCAATAATTAGGGAGTATTGTTGTTTCAATGAAGTTTCTGTATATTTCATATGAAAATGCTCTTCTAGACGGCTCACAGGAATGATTTGGTCTCTTAAGCGAATGACCGGTTTACCTCTCAATAAAATCAGATCGTCTGTCTTGATTCTGACAATTTCAGCGATGTTGCTCATTGGAATGATAAGGGTCTGGTCCGCAGTTCGGAACAGCAGTCCTTCAATAATAGCCAGCGTGAGCGGAAGCTTGATTTTAAACTGAGTGCCTTGTCCCGGGCTGGTTTCAATCTCGATAAGTCCATTCAGTTTTTCGATATGACTCTTGACGATATCCATTCCTACACCACGGCCGGAAACATCACTGACCCTGCTTGCGGTTGAAAAGCCTGGACGGAAAATAAGTTCTACCGCTTCACGATCACTTAGTGCTTCTGCTTCTGCTCGTGTAAGAACGCCTTTGGCAACCGCGGAATCTTTCATTTTATCTGAATGAATTCCGGCTCCGTCATCTTCTACATATATAACAACCTGATTATCTTCGTGAGCAGCACGGATCCGCAGCATTCCTTTAGGGGATTTGCCGCAAGCAGAGCGGACCTCGGATGTCTCAATGCCATGATCAGCTGCATTGCGAATCAAGTGAATCAATGGATCGCTGATTTCCTCGATCAGGGTCCGGTCCAATTCAGTTTCTTTTCCTTCAATGATGAGATCCATTTCTTTACCCAGGTCACGGCTTAAATCCCGTATCATCCTAGGAAATCGATTTAACAAATGCTCAATAGGCAGCATTCGGGCTTTCATTACGCTATCCTGCAGGTCACCGATTACACGAGAAAGATGATCTGAGATGTGGGATAACTCTTTGACGGAATCGTCAGAAAAACGCCTTTTCTGAATCTGCTCCACCTGATGAATCCGCTTCTGGTCTATGACGAGCTCACCGACAAGATTCATCAAATGCTCCAGGCGTTCCACACTGACCCGTACCGTCTGGGATTTAGATTTGACCGGGGCAGAGGTTTCATTTGTATTCTTGAATTCGTACTGAGATTGAGATTGTGAAGTTTCGATTTCCTCTGGCTGCAGTGGTTCAACATATGCACTTTCTATATCTGTATATCCGGAAAGGTACTCCATCAACTGTTCCGCATCCATAGCGCACGCATGAAGAATTACAAGATCCAGAGGAGCATCCGTATGCTCCTCCACATCTGCTGCATCAGGTGAAACCAGGATCATCTCACCTGTTTCCGCGAGCCCGGCTTGGATGATATAGGCACGCGCCCCTTTGATGAGACAATCAGCAGATATTCGGATTGTAATCCAGTGTACGTGCAGCTGCTGCTGCACATACTCTGTCACTTTCATCCAGTCTGCTTGATCCAGCTTTGGTTTAACTCCGTGATTTCTGACCGTACTGGAGGCCGAAGATTTCTTAATTGAGAAAAATTCGTCTTCAAAACGTTGAAGTTTCAGCAGTATGGAGGAAATATCTGTATAACCTCCCACTTCTTCTACTATTTCCATTTTAAGAAGTTTGAGATGATCCAGCACCTGGAACAGCAGATCAATCAGAGCAGGGCATACCAGCAGCTTCTCGCTGCGCACCTTATCCAGCAAATGTTCCATCTCGTGAGTCAGCAGTTTCATGGACTCGAACCCCATAGCTGCTGACGAGCCCTTTAAAGTATGAGCCGCCCGAAAAAGGCTTTGAACAGCTTCCTTCTTATCCGTTTCCTGCTCCAGCTTGAGTATTCCATGATCCATGACCTCCAGCTGCTCATCCAACTCTTCAAGAAACAGCTCCCTGTACTCCGACTGCATGATGTCTTCCTCCTTATTCTTGCAGCAGAAGATCATTCAATTGCAGAATTCCGGTAAGTCCGTGATCCGACATACCGATTCCTGCAAAATATCTTCCTGTCACGCTGCCAACCTGATCGCCGGGAAGCTGAACATCCGGGAAACGCGTTACCTTATTGACATAATCCACTTCAATGCCGATAGTTTCATCCATGTGATACACAACAATCATCCGGCTTGATCTTGTATATTCGGCATCCGGAAGATCAAACAGCCTTCGCAGACTGATCACCGGAATTATTTTTCCGCGCAGATTGATAACCCCTTTAACAAAACTATTCATGCTTGGAACCGGGGTAATCTCCTGCATTTTAACAATCTCCTGAATTTCCTGAATCCGGATAGCGTACTTTTCCTGCTGAATTCCAAACTCAATGTACTGCTCATTTACAGCAGTCTGCATTCTCATCGCATCCTTCACGTGACTTAAACTTACTTAACCTTGAATTTGAATATCACCTGATTTAGCTCCTCCGCTAAATCTGCAAGTGAACGGGCCGTGGCTGCTGTCTCTTCGCTGCTAGAAGCAGCTTCTTCCGTAACGGCCGATATACTCTGGACAGCCGTGAGCACTTCTGTGGATTGAGCAGCCTGCTGTTCGCTGGCGGCAGCGATTTCGTTCACTCTGTCTACAGATTCGTTCACCTTCGATATGATTCTGTCAAAGGCTTCTCCGGTCTGCCCCGACAACGCAGCACCTTCATGTGCCGCTTTGACGCTGTTCCGTGTATTTTCCTGCATACCTTTAATAATAAGTGTGATCTGCTTGGTGGCTTCACCACTTCGTTCCGCCAGTTTGCGCACTTCATCTGCGACGACAGCAAAGCCGCGTCCCTGATCACCGGCACGTGCAGCTTCAATAGCAGCATTCAGTGCGAGAAGATTGGTCTGTTCTGCAATATCATCAATGACGTCAATAATTTCACCAATTTGATTGGAATCTTGTTCCAGTTTCACAACCTGCTCGTTGATCACATTCATGCCATCGACAGATGCCTTGATGACGTCGCCCCCTTGCCGGGCAATGCTCATCGTTTCACCGGCAAGTTCCGAAGCCTGCTCCGCCGTTTTGGCCACAGAGTACATGGCAGATGTCAGTTCCCCAAAGAGTTCATGGATGGACTGGGTAGCATTGGCTTGTTCTTCACTGCCTGCAGCCACTTCTTCGGTACTGGCCGAAATTTGCTGTGAAGCCGACGCGACGTTCTCAGCAGAGAGCATCACGCCTTCTACAGTAGAACGAAGACTCAGCACCATACTGTTGACCGATCCGGTAAGCTGTCCAATTTCGTCCTTAGATGTTACTTTCGTGGTTTCTGTCAGGTCTCCGCTCTCAACTTTGCCTACAAGCTTTACCACACGGCCAAGCGGAACCGAGATCATCCTGGAGATGATAATACCGAGAGCAATACTGAATACAACCGCCACCAGTGTACAAATGATCAGTACCCACCGGGTTTTGTCGTATTGTTCTATTCCTTCCTGAAATCGCTGATTCGCAAGTGTTGTATTGACTTGCATCAGTTCATCAAACAGTCCCGACACTTTATTACCGGAAACCGTAAGGTCGCCCATTAACAGTACATTAAACGGTCCGGCTTCTTCTGCATAGGCAAGCTCTTTGGCTTCCTCTAAAACCGCCAAATACTCCTGCCACACGACCGGGAATTGGCCCAGAAGCTGTTCTTCCTGCTCAGTCAATTCGGTATCTTTATATTTTTGAATCCCTTCTTCGATTCTGGACATAAAGCCATTAATTTTTTCTGCTTTCTCATCCTTCTCTGCTCGTACATCCGTTGTATTCATATCCCGGATATTAATGCGGATTCGCTGATACGTGGACAGTGCGTCCGAAACATATGTAACAGGCTTCAAATTGTTACTATACATACCATCCAGAAGTCCATTCGTTTTTTTCAAACCATTGAGCCCAAAATAACCTACAGTCACCGTCAGCACAGATACCAGTAAAAAAGCAGAGATCAGTTTCACTGATGTTCTCAAATTTCTAAACCATTGCATTTTTTATCCCCCATTTTTTCGTGTCTCATCAATTCTAGTGTTTTTTCATGCCGTTCCCAAGAACTACACCTTCTTAAAAACCATGAATAAAGACCTAGTAATTTCTTGATAAATCCATCATACCTCGCTCATAAAAAGCAGTAACCGAAATTAATTTGCGCGCCCCCGCAAAAATTTTGCGGTATTATGATGATATTTGTCGAAAACAAGAAAAGCCTGTCCGCAAAAGAGGACAGGCCGTGCACACTGATAGATTAACGGGCAATAAAATCACCATCAGACAAAAGCCCCAAGCCCTTGGCTTTTATGGCCGCTTCAATCCGCGATTTCACCTTCAGTTTCTGAAACAGATGGGTCAGGCAGTATTCAAGAGACCGCTGACTCATGATCACTTTTTCAGCAATTTCCTTATTGCTTTTTCCGCCAGCAATCTGCTTCAGTATATGATATTCCTTTTCCGAAATCAGAGAGGCTCCCTGTGCATGATTATTTTGACCACTCTCTAAAGACTGCCCTGTCACTCTTCTCATCTGCCGGAATAGAGACAGCGGCAGTACGACTTCCCCTCGAAGGGCACAACGAACTGCTGTTACAAGCTGTTCACGGCTGGAAGCTTTCGAGATCAATCCGGCAATCCCAGTTTCCAGCATCAAATTCATCTGATTGCTGAAATCATGTCCGGTATACATCAGGATCACAGCATCAGGCCTTTGATGAATCATTGTTTTGGCCAGGTCAATGCCATTCATATCCGGCATGTGAAGATCAAACAACATAACATCAAACCGATGCCCAGCAGCACAGCATTCCAATGCTGTTTCCGCCGAGCTTGCCAAGGTTACTCTCATATCCCCTTCCTGTTCCAGCAGCAGCCGTGTGCCTTCCATAACCGATAGATGATCATCAACCAACAAAACTTCATACATCTTGTTTCCCCTTTCTCGTTCGTCATTATCTATGCTGTTGGAATCGATATATGAATTTCCAATCCCTGTTCCAGCTCGGATGTAAACTTGATGTCTCCCTGCAAACTCCTCACCCGTTCCTTAATACCGTAAACTCCCATTTTCGTATGAAGGTGATCAGAACCCCGCAGATTCATTCCCACTCCGTTATCCTTGTAACTAAGAAAGAGCCGTGAACCAGAACCGTTTAAGACTATCTCGACCTCTGAGGCATTCGAATGCTTTGAGGCATTGGCGAGCATTTCCTGAACAATACGGTAAAGATGGAGCAGCAGATCAATGCTAAGCGAGCGTTGGAGCTGCGTACAATGAAAGGTGATCGTGTAATCTGATCGAAGCTGGGTAAATGCAAAAAGTTCTTCCAGGGACTTTTCAATCCCCAGCTCCTTCAGCAGCGGCGGCCTCAGTTCATTACAGGTGATTCGGATTTGATACATCACATCCAGCAGCCCCTGCTTGATCTGCTCTAACTCAGCTTCAACAGAGTCCGATAATCCAGCACTTGAAATAACCTCATCCAGCTTCCTGTACCATACAATCTGCTCCTGCAGGGCAGCATCATGAAGATCCTGGGCAAGATTCCTGCGTTCCTTCTCCGACAGCTGAAACATGAGACGCAGCACCCAGACCGGCGAGGATTGATGTTCTGACAGCTGGTTCAGCTCATGCTGTAAATCTCCGATGACACGGAAATTATCATACAATACACTGACATAGCGAGAAACCGTCTCCAGCCATATTCTGACCGCTTGTACAATAAGTTCAGAGCAGTTCTCGTTAATGCACAAGATGAAGCTTTTCCCTTGAATTTCTGCTATTTTCAAAAAGTGTCCGTCCAACGTATCCATCAGCAGGCATACCGGCAGCGCATCTGGCCCCATCTCCTGCATCATCCTTACAATGCTCGTCTGCAGGACAGGATCTCCGCTAATAACTTTAAGACCGGTTTGATCTCCCATTTCAACCAAGCTCACCGACCGGCTTCGCACGACGTGTGAAACTTCTTTTATAAACCTTTGATTCACATCTTCCATTTCAATCGTGCCAAACAATCCGGACGAAAACTGATCCAGGCTCATTTGCAGGCGGAAATACCGGTCTTCACTCTCGCGAATCAGATCTTCCGCCATTCTCCGTGCTTCTTCATCCCTTTTCCTTTGCGTTATGTCTTCAAATACGATTTCCAGTGTGCCTGACGATTGGTCATATATTACACCTGCTGCTATATCTATAATTTCACCCGTCACTTTTCGGATGATTAGCTCTTTACCTTTGACACAGCCGTTCTTCTGTATTTCTCCAAAAACTTCTCTCTTCATGACTCTCTTATTCTCTACAACCCAGTCCCAGGGGCGGGTGCCGATCACATCCACCAGCTGATCCGTGCCTAGAAGATTCATTCCGCTGGGATTCAGGTAAATCATTGACCCTCTTTTAAAAACAGCAATACCTGCAGGACAAAGTTCAACCAGCTGCCGGTATCGTTCCATACTGTCTTTAAAAGTTCCTTCTGTCATCATTTGACTCAAAACAGTGGTCTCCTTCTCATTGAGGATAACTATACTTTTATTATCGGAAGAAAAGCCCCTCTCATGAACGCGTTTCTAAACAATATGTATATACACGCTGAAAAACCCCTTACCACGGCTTGTTTTAGCCTGAGATAAGAGGTTTTATTTAAGAAGACAGCGTTTCTTTCTGACGGACAGAACGGAAGGATAGGAGCATCGTCATATAAGAAATCAAGGTCAGCAGCATGCAGAGTATAAATACCAGCCGATAACTCATGGTTGGATTCCCTACACCCAGCGTGATCCCCCCGGCAGCCGTACCAAACATCATACCGAGGTTTCGGGACAGCGCAATCAGGCTGCTGATTAATCCCATCTCCTTTTTCGGAACGCGTCCCATCATCAGAGAATTGTTTGGAGAGGTGACCATCCCCATCGCTCCGCCAAGGAGCACAATCAGAATAATCAAAAGAACGACCGAGTAATCAGCCGACAGAAACCCGAGCATGCCAAGTGTGGCGGTCATTAACAACAGCCCTCCAGACAGCAGAGGGAAAATCCCCAGCTTGTCCGACAAACCTCCAAACAGCGGCGAGAAAATGACCAGAGACAGCGGATATCCCATCATGATCATACCGGCCACAGCGGGGCCGAATCCAAGCTCCATCTGCAGAAACACGGGTAGAACGAGTTGAGCGGAAAAGGCAGCCATATATGTAACTACCGTGATGCCAATCCCGGCAGCCATACCCGGTTCGCGGAAGAGTGACAGTTTGATAAACGGCTCTCCCCAGCGCCGGCGAGGTGATTTGCACCAGGCTGCAAAAATCACGCCTCCTGCTGCAGCTGCAGCCAGGGGCAGACCTACCTGCCAGGAGCCCCATCCCCATGTCCCGCCCATATTTATGGCTGACACGAAACCCGTCAAGGATACGGCGAACAGAGCCGCCCCGGGAACATCCAGCCGGCTTCCCCCATCCGGATTGTCCTTCGGAATGAATCGCCGTGCCAGAATCCATGCCGTCAAGGACAGACAAACCAGAATCCAGAAACTGCTGCGCCACGAAAGCCATTCCATCAGGAAGCCTCCAAGGCCGGGACCGGCCAGAGAACCGGCCGCTACAAATGTACTGATCATTCCCAGTGCCCTGCCGCGCTGTTCCTTCGGAAAAACGTGGACAATGAGTGCCATATTGGTCGCCTGGTACATCGAAGCTCCGATCCCCTGTACCACACGCGACAGAATCAACAGCTTCAAGGAGGGTGACAATGCACAGCCCAGTGCTCCGGCCATGAAGATAAAATAACCTGCATTGTGAATCCGGGTCCTGCCCAGCAGGTCACCGAACTTCCCCATAATTGGCAGCAGTATCGATATGACGAGCAGATACACCGTAACGATCCACTGCGCTGAAGACAGTGTTGAGGAAAAAGAGTCTGCAATATCCACCAAGGCAATATTGAACATTCCGGCAGACAGATTGGAGAGCAGAGCTCCGAAACAGATCGTATAAGGGGTCAGATAACGGGATCCGGAAGACATATCTGGCTCCGACCGTCTGGTCAGCTTACAGCCGGATGTGCTGTGAGAGCCCCCGCCGCCTTGCCTGCGCCCCCTTCCGTCCAGCTCTGAATGATACCATCGGCAGAAGTAACTTTCCCGAAGTATCCTTCAATATTTTCCAGCGTCATATCATGCGCCTTCTTGGAATAAGACGCACAGGCATCATGAACGAGCACAATATTATAGTCTCTCATAAAACCGTCTCTTGCGGTGGATTCCACACATACATTGGTACTGACACCTGTAATAATGAGGGTTTCCGTCTTCAATGTATGGAGGACCGAATCCAGCCTGGTATTTACAAAAGCGCTGTATCTGTGTTTGTTGACGATAATGTCCTCTTTTTCCGGGCTTACCTCATAGAATTGTGCACCCCAGCTGCCTGTGCGGCATACCCCGGCAGAGCGGCCGGCGGAACGAGTCGTCCATGCCTCAGAGTCCGTCGCCCTTTCATGGAATGTCTGGATAAAAATGACCGGCACATCTTCCTCCCTCGCCTGCTTCAGCAGTCTATGAAGGTTTGGCATCATTTCCTTGACTCCGCTAATATCAGCTCCGGTAAGAGGCAGGGCTCCATCCGGATGACAATAATCATTTTGCACATCGACCACAATAACGGCAGTATTACTTTGCTGCATTAACTCATCTAATGACTTCATAGAAACCTCTCCTTTATCTCTATTCGGGTTTGGATTGCTTCACGAACTGCATATCGACCAGTTCGTCATAAGTATAGTCACCTTTGAAAATGCCAGTCTTGATCATGACATCCATATCATTCTTCAGGGCTTCTTCTGAGATCATCCCGTCCGGACTCCACAGGTTATCTTCATATGCCCGGTCCATTGAAGCCTGAAGTGCCTCATCCGACAGAGTTGGAAATTCAGCTTTCAAATTTTTGGTCGCGAGCTCCTTGTCGCTTTGAACAGCCTCAAGAGCTTCGATCATCGCATCTGTGAATTTTTGAACCGTTTCCGGATCTTTCTCTATCGTCGATTTCTTGACACTCACTACCGAATAGGCAAAATCACCGAGATCATGAAATTTGTAAAAAGGTTCATCCCACACCTTTTTTGCCATCCCGTCACTAATCTGTGGTTCGGCTCCGTTCGCAATGTCCGCCGCTCCCTGCTGAACCATGGTCACAACAGTTGAACCGTCTGCCGGTTCCAGCAGCTGCACATCCTTTTCCGGATCCAGCCCCAGCTCGATCAGCAGATAACGTGTCAACAAGTTCGGTGTGCCGCCATGACGGCCGGCATTTAATTTTTTATCCTGCAGAAAAGCTTTCAGATCTTCCGGGGAATGACTGACCGGGGCAGTTCCACTCTTCGCCATGAGATATACATTAGCCCGATTCACCACATTCACAACTGAAATAATGGGATCCGAGTTATTCTTGTTTGCCAGTGCGTTCGATTCGGTTCCTCCAATGACACCCCATGCATCACCACTGACCACAGCTGTAACATGTGCGCCGCCCGCAGCCTGAATTACCTCCACATCCAGACCTCTCTTCTCGAAATACCCTTCACGCTGCGCCACATACAGCGGCAAATAACCCGTTAAGTGCAGCGGTTCTGCAATGACAATCTTCTTCAAGCTCCCTTGTCCGGATGCTGCGACAGCAGCTTCTTTCGAGCTCCCTCCTCCACAAGCGCTCAACAGCGATGTCATCAAAAGAGCAGCCATGATCAGCGACAGTCTCTTCATCTTTTTGTTCATATGAATTCCCCTTTTTTAAATAGAGTGGGCGAGACATTTGGAATTATTGTTTGGCCAGACCTTTGGAGAGCCATTGTTCCAGCACAACCACCCCCCAGTACATGACCATCGAGAGAAGTGACAACACCACGACGCCAACCCAAACGAGATTGATATCCAGGATCGTGCCCGCATACAAAATCATGCGGCCGATTCCTTGGCTTGAAGCTATAAACTCCCCTACAATGGCTCCTGCAAGCGCAAGTGCAATGTTAATCCGCAGACTGCTGATAATCCAGGGCATGGACCAGGGAATGACAACCTTGGCAAACACCTGACGACGTTTCGCGCCCAGGGAATACATTAGCTTCTCCATATCGGGATCCACACTCTTCACCCCGCTGTAGGCGGAAAGTGCCGACACAACAACCGTCATAGAAAACGCCAGGGCAACTTTGGAGAAAAATCCGATGCCAAGCAGAATGACCAGTACCGGCGCAAGCGCCAGCTTCGGCATGGCATTCAAAATAATAAGGTAAGGTTCACTGATGCCGGCATAGGTTTTGGACCACCAGAACGATAAGCCAATCAGCGCTCCAAGCAGTGTTCCGAAAATAAATCCGAGAACGGTAGAACCCGATGTATAAGCAATATCGTTAAGCAATGATCCCTCTGTCAGCTGAATCCAGGTAGTTTGCAGGATCGCGCCCGGACTGCTCCAATAATAAGGATCCAGCAGACCTATTCGGGTAAACACCTCCCATACCAGAAAGATTAGTAGCGCCGCCGCCGTTCGGCCCCAAAGTACATGCTGGGTTCTGCGTTTCTCGATCCCCTCTTCATCTAAAATGAACGGAACGACTTCAGGACGTTTGGCAGTTCCCGGTGAAGCTTCAGATGAGGGAACGGCATGTACCACAAATGCTTCTTTACGTGCAGTTTCCATAGATTCCACTCCTTTTCACGTATGGTGATGCACTTTCCGGTCACGAGGAAATCGGTTCTTCCTCATGCCCGGCCGATAACAGATCCATAAGATGATGCTTCAATTCCATAAACGCCGGGGAGGTCATATCTTCCGTTTTGCGCGGGCGATCCATCGTCACAGTAATTTTTGATTTAATCCGGCCCGGCCTGGAAGAGAATACATAAATATCGTCTGACAGATAAATCGCTTCATCAATATCATGTGTGACAAACAGGACGGTCTTCCCAAAATCCTGCCAAATCTGCAGCAGCCAGTTCTGCATGGTCAGCCGGGTCTGGGCATCCAGCGCTCCAAATGGCTCATCCAGGAGAATAATATCCCGGTCATACAGCAGCGTTCGAAGCAGAGCGGCCCGCTGTCTCATCCCTCCGGAAAGCTCTTTGGGATAGTGCTTGTCAAATCCCTTCAGTCCATATTTCTCCATAAGGGGCAGAGCGCGTCGCACCGCCTCTTGATACGGAACCCCTCTCACCTCCATACCTAAAATAATGTTGTCCAAAATCGTACGCCAGGGGAGAAGCATGTCTTTTTGCAGCATATAGCCGACATACCCTGTCTTTCCGATGATGTTCTCGCCGTCTGCCAGCACCTTACCTGTAGATGGCGGCATTAATCCGGCGATGATATTGAACAGTGTTGACTTGCCGCAGCCACTGGGACCGATAATACTGACAAACCGTCCAGCTTCAATGGAAAGATTGGTTTCACGCATGGCAGCGATCTCTTCCCCGTTTCTGCGGAACCACTTGCTGACCCCTGAAATTTCGATTTTATGCTGAGTCATGCTTCTTCCTCCTTTTTTTCTGAAAATTCATGAATGTTTCAGAATAGATAATAAAAAATCGCCAGTCCAGTCACAGGATTGCACATACACATGTGCATCCCGAGTACCAAACTGACGATCGGCCCGCTCTCTCAATGGAGTTCCGGCTTGTCGTTCAGATAACATTCCACGTCCTTATCGAGGAATACGATGGTACCGGAATACTCGGTCTCTGCATCGTAATCTTTAAGAATCGTGATGATATTCAATTGAAGCTGTTCTTCAAAAGCCTGCTTGATCTCCTGCTTCAGCACCTGAAACAATAGATGATCCAGCTGCCGGGTGGACTGCGGATAATTCTCGTCCAGCAGCTTCAGAACAGGAACCCGGGTATTTCTTGAGACGATGATAATTTTGCTGCCGACGAAATCGACCTTTTGCTGTCTTACGCCCACGTTAAATATCTTTTTATTTATCGCGTTGTAAACCCTCAAAATGTCTTGCTTGAATTCGCCTGACGTGGTCATCAAGTAAAACACCCTTCATGTCAAATATAATTACATAAATCGAAGTTTTAAACCATTTTATAATGATTCAGCTGCTTCTTGTGTTTTATTATAGGCAAAACAAGCCTAAAGTCAATAAGTTAATGTTAATTAATCTAACAAAATAAATTTATGCGTAACATTAGTTTACGTCGATTTACCATCTGCTGAAGAAGACGCTTCAAACAAACGACTTAGAAACGAAACAGCTTCGCGCTTTTGATACTCATTGATTTCATGGCCGGAAAATGGATAATCCCTGATTTCTTTAGAAGCCTGAATTCGGTTATATGCTGCATAAACCGTCTCCGGCATACAAATATTATCTTTCCATCCTACCGAAACCAATACAGGAGCCTTGATTCGCGGAGCAAGGTTCAGCATGTCAAAGTGGGCCAGATGAGACAGAATCAAGTCCAGCTGCTCCGGATGGCGCTTAATATATGCTGCAATTTCGTTCAGTGAGCTGGCCGAGTGAAGAACTCCGTAATCCATTCGGCACATGTTGGGGATATCCGCCACAATTGCAGCCACAAACGGACTGAGTGCTCCACATAACAAAGCAAGTCCTCCGCCTTGACTTCCGCCGACGACGGCAATCCTTTTTGTGTCAACGCCCGGCAGCTGACTTGCGGTCTCTACCGCTCTCACAGCATCCATTGCGGCAGCCATATAATAGGATTGTTGTAAATTTGTAATCCCTTGAGAAACCCAGCCTTTTACAGCACCAGAATCCAGCGGCAGCAGACTGCCCGTTTCTCCCAGCTGACCGCGCACATCCACAGCCAATACGTTATAGCCAAGCATCAGCCAATGTGCATATCGCTCAGGATATCCGCGATCCCCCGTGTACCCCGGAAAAGTCACAACACAGGGTGCTGTATATTCTGTGGAAGGTTCTATCCATCCCGGTCTGATGTGCCAAGCGTGGATCGGCGTCTCGTCAAAACCCTTATAAGTAATCCTGGACACCTTCATGCCAGGGTAAGGTGTCTCTTCTTCAGATGACTGTATCTCCAGCGGCCGATCTTCAAACCCCCGTAATACCTCATCCCAGAACTTGTTCAGCTTACTCTCATCCATCGTTGGAACAGGACTGCAGTTTTCCAATTCAATTTTTTTCAGCTTAATTGTATCCATAGCGATATCGTAACCCCTTTATCCTTTTGTAGATCGCATCCGCGCATCACGTCTCACAATGTATTTCGACATCTTTCAATAGATACCTTCGCTTCAAAGACGAACATAACTTCAGACCTATAAATGAATATTATTATTGATAACGATGCGGCAAACCCTCTTCATTAGGTTAATAATCCATAGTAGTACTTTGTCCCTAGACCATCTTTCTAAATTTTTTCAATAAAATGTAATCCCTTGGAACTTATCCTGCGAAGGTTATAATATAAGGAGGTTTCAAGGAAAGGAGCCCCCGGATGAATGAATTGATAGCAGAACGCCAGTTGATGCTGCGAATTATAGAAAAAGATGCTGCTGCACTGGAACAGTTGTATGATCAGTATGAGCGGGTTATTTACGCATTTGCTTTCCGGATTGTACAAGATACCATGACAGCAGAAGAGGTCGTGCAAGAGCTTTTCCTTAGAATCTGGAATCATGCTGAGCGCTATGATGGTCAGCAGGGAAAGTTAATGACATGGATGTTTGCCATTACAAGAAATATTGCCATCGATATGTTAAGACGCAAGTCCTCACGCCATGCTGCATCACCAGTTACCAATGAAGTCATTCATCTGATTCCAGATGAGCACATCAGCACGGAACAGGAAGTAGAGAACCGATGGCTGGGCGAAAAAGTTTCCGAAGCATTAGCAGAGTTGAGTGAAGAACAACAAATTGTCGTCAGCAGTATTTACTACCAAGGGATGACACAGCATGAAGTTTCCGATGCTTTCAAAATCCCATTGGGTACGGTAAAAAGCCGAGTCAGGCTTGCCATGAAACAGCTGCAGAAACGTCTGGGTCAGCTGGATTTGTTAAGGGATACTGCAAGAAAGGAAGAAACCATATGAAGGACAAGCATACAACGATGTCAGAACTCGTTGAACTGTATGTACTTGGGGGATTGTCCGTATCCGAAATAGAAGACTTCGAGGAACATTTGACTCAGTGTCCGGAATGTCTGGAGCAGGTGGAGCAGATGAGACAAGTTATGGATTTTCTTCCGATGGCCTCAGAACCAATTACACCGCCTGTTGGTATGAAAAATCGGATCCTGGGGAACGTTTTGAATCCGGAGAAAACCGAAGCTGAAGCCGTACATCATAGCATTGACGATCAGATAGATCAGACAGATCAGACAGATTACCCAGCCAACTCCGGCACACCAAGGTCACGAACACGACATTATGGTCGATGGCGAGCTGTCAGTGCAGGCCTGGCTGCAGCCGTTATTGCGATTGGAGTATATACTGCTGGACTGCGTGGAGAAATTAAGGAGCTGAAAGAACAGACAGCGATAGCTGAAGAAACCGAGCAGCAGCTGCAAGCATCCAAGGCTGAAACAGCCCGGCTCCAAGATCAGCTTGCGTCCGCTTTAAAGCCTTCTCAAGGCCTTAAGCTGGGAGAAGCCGTAAAGCTGGGAGAAGCCGTAAAGCTGGACCCGGTGTCACAAGATATTGTAGCCCAAGGCCTGGCAACGATTGTCATCGACAGTCAGGGAACGCATCTTGTCGTTCAGGCCGAGAAGCTGCCCGAGCTCCAGGACAACGAAGCCTTTCAAGTATGGCTGATCAAAGGTGAAGAAAAGAAGAATGCCGGCACGTTTTTGGCCCGCGACGGAATCGGTGCTTTGTATTATACTTTCGAGCCAGGCAATTATGACACGGTCGCCATTACGGTGGAGCCAGACGCTTACGGGGAGCAGCCCCGCGGCAAATTAATATTGGCTGCTCCGATGGAGGGCAGTTCTATATAAGACAAGGAGCCTTCTTTAAAGCAGATACTATGCTTTGAAGAAGGTTCTTTTATTTGAGACAATTAAATTTTCATATACGCCTAAGATTACCAAGGAAATTACCAACCGGCGTCGAATGTATTCAACAAACTTACATACCATGCATTCTTGTATTAGAGGGTGATGCATTTTGTCAGAGTTCAAGGATATCCTGCTGCAGCTGTTATTTGCCTTAATGCCTTTTGTCATGTATAACGTGTATTACCGCAACTTGGAGGTCAACTACTCCCGGCAGTTCATTATGATTACCTGTTCGATTTCACTGGGCATGTCGATGACCTTTCCATCCAGTATGGTGGAGGGGCTCTTCTTTGATGTGCGCTATGTAATTATGTACTTTGGCCTTATGTTCGGCGGTCTGCTCACCGGCTTAATCCTCCTTATAGAATTTTCCATATACCGGCTGTATCTGGGAGGCACGGGTGCTGCAGATGCCCTTTTAACCATGGCAATAACCTTTCCTTTATCCATTCTGCTCTGTTCCCTATACCATAAAGTGAAACAAAAACAGCTTGTTACCGTCATGGCAGGGATCAGCTTTTCCGCTCTTCCACTAACCTTTCTCTACATCCACGAACCCGACTATGTATTCAGATATTTGTCTTTCAATATCCTCGCCATACCTGTCCAAAACTTTATTGGCATCTGGCTTCTAGTCACATTGTTCACCAAATCCGTAACCGATAAAGAGCTGTATCTGAAGTTTATTCAGAACGATAAAGTTGAAGCGATCAACCAGGTGGCCGCATCACTCGCTCATGAGGTGCGCAATCCTTTAACTACTGTCCTGGGCTTTCTCAAGCTGATCCGTGCCAATGCACAGTCTCGTGAGAAAATCGAACGATTTATCGATATCAGTATCGAAGAGATACACCGCACCGAACAGATTTTGTCTGACTATCTATCCATGAACAAACCGCTCGGTGTAGGCCGGCAGCAAATTGACCTCATCTCCCACTTGAAAACCGTCGTAGAAGTCATGACTCCTTATGCGACGATGCACAATGTATCCCTCCAGGCCGATTTTCCTGCAGCTGTTGTCATGGTTTCGGGCAACTCTACCGAAATGAAGCAGCTCATCATGAATTTCCTTAAAAATGCGATCGAAGCATGCATTGAGGTTTCCAATGCTCAAGTTAGCATTTCCCTCAAAATCCTTCCAGGACAAGTACAGTTTGAAGTCCGCGATAACGGTGTCGGTATGAACACAGAACAGCTCAGCCGTCTCGGATCGATCTATTATTCCACGAAAAGCACGGGTACGGGACTGGGGTTAACCTTCTCCTACCAGGCGATCCGTTCCATGCAAGGCACTGTAAAGGCGCAGAGCGAACCCGGGTCAGGGACGGTTTTCACAATCTCATTGCCTTTAGCTTGAATATCTTGAACAGAATAAAGAAAGGGCAGGATGCCAGGTTCTTCAACCTGTCATCCTGCTCCTTTAGGACAGATACATATTTTGACCATACATGCTGCTCAGCCGCTCTGCAGCCTCATCCAAAATGTCCTCAGTAAAACCATCCAGAGATTGAATCCCCTTAATTTTATCCCCTACTGGCATCTCCTTCTCATAGAACAAGCTCCAGTTCACGATATGCTGAACCGTCTGCTCGTGCTCAAGCTGCCCAAAGTAAATATGAGCTTTATACAGATAGCTTTCCGCATGCTCAGGTATGATGTCCAACACCTGATTGAATGCCTCAAGCGCTTGGTCTTCTTCATTATTTTTAAAGTGGATCTGACCCAGCCGATAATATGCGCCCGCATGCGCAGGATACACATGCAGGTATTCCAATACGTCATGCTTTGCTCTGCTGTAATCCTTCATCGCATAATAGACACTGCTTCGCAGACTGTATAATTCTGCAGCTGCCGGATCCAGTTCCAGCCCGTGGGTACAGTCGGATGCTGCCTGTTCCAGCTGGCCTGTCTCCAGGAAGCATCCGGCTCTGAATTCATACAGCTTCACATGTCCGGGGGTAGCCCGGATCGCCCTGCTGTAGGATTGAATAGCCAGATCCCACATGCCCATTTCTTTATAAATATGCCCGCTGGCAGATAAGTAAGCCGGATGCTGCTCATATTCCGGATCCAGCTCGATCGTCTTCTGAAGCTCCAGTAAAGCTTCCTCATTCCGGCCCTGCAGGTAAAACACATAGCTCCGCTTGTTGTGAAACTCCGGTGCATCCTCCAGCTTCAGCGCCTCGTCCAAAGCCTCTACTGCAGAAGACAGTTCCCGCCGTTCTATCCCGATATCTGCACGCTGAATGTAATTGGCTGGATCATCATTTTCCAGCTTTAAAAGCCGGTCATTCATGACCATCGCCTCTTCATACCTCCCTAATCGGTACAGGCTGTCCGCCATCCAATAACAAACAATCGGTGTCTCAGGCTGCCGGTGGTAAAGCTTGGAGAGCAGTGCCAGCACCTGCTCCTCCTCTCCTCCTTCCCGAAGCAGCCGCACAAGCTCAGCATACGCCCGCAGTTCATCCGGGTCCTGATGCAAAGCCAGCTCCAAATCTTCTCTGGCTTCGTCACTTTTGCCCCAATCGGCCTGCAGCTGTGCCCGCTTCAGATATAAATCTACGGCACCCGGGTATTTTTCCAGCCCCTGGGTAAGGGCAGCTATACCGTCTTCATGCCGTCCCAGCTGCAGATACAGATCCGCCAGCAGCAGACGGAAGGAGTAGGTCTCTTTCATCTGCCGCTGAAAGGTCATAAAGGCGCCGCGGCTATAATTCGTTGCCTGATCGAAGAGAGTATAGCCCTGATCCGGCTCTGCTTCATACTTGTCGGCCAGAGCTGTCCCTTGAAGCAAAACCTCCTCCGCTTCGGAAGCTTCCCCGGTCAGATTAAGACAACGTGCAAGCATAAAATAATACATCGGTATGCTGCGATCGGCATCCTGCAGACTTTTTCTAAACCATTCGATGGCGGCGGCAGGGTTACCGCTTTCGTAATACGTCATGCCCAGTTCATAATACGTAGATATTACGGTTTCCGGGGCTTCGCGCTTGATGCATTCCTTGAGATCTGCAGCCGCCTTTTCGTAATCCCCCAAATCTTTATAGGTGACTCCCCGGGTATACCAGTTCATATAATAGTCCCGATTCAGCCCGATCGCTTCATTCAAATCTGCAATCGCTTCTTCATCCCGGTTCAGTTCACGCAGAATATGCGCACGCCGCTCGTAAGCTCTGGCCGCGCCCCTCTGATCTATGACTTCCCCCAGAAACAACAGCGCTTCCTCCGATCGGCCGGTATGATGCAGAAGCTCGATATATCCCATCTGATCGTCCAGAGCTTGTATTGCACTCCGGCCTTTCTCCATATACTGCAGCGCCTTTTCCAGGTCCTGCTTCTTGCGGTACTGCTTGCCCATCCAAAGCCATATCCTGTCCATCCATATCATATAGAGATTCACCCTTCGAAGAAAAATACGTCCAGTTTATAAAAGCTTATGAAGTGTATCTCCTATATTGAACAAAAGAAAAGGAATTGTCCAGCACGAAAGGCGCACGAGAAAACTTGAAGCGAAAGCATAGACAAGCTGCAAATTATGTCATGTATTAGCATTTTATCGGAGCAGAATGAATATATATGTGGCAATGCAAAGAACAGGAGTGATGGAATGACGTTTGTGAACCGTTTTTTCGCCAATGAAACGGGGGCCCTCTCCTTCACCGGAAACACACTGGGATTAAGCCGGTCAGAGCGGGTTGGCATCCCGGGTACGGTAGATAGTATCGGGGCGTTTATTACAACCAACACGGCCAGCCAATTCGGCAGTTATCCCCCCGGCACCACGGATGACTTCATCTTGAATTCATCGTCTGCGGTGCTCGATATACCTGCTGGAAGCACGATCCTGTACGCAGAGCTGGTCTGGGGCGGTATGTACATCAACAACCGGGTCAATCTCAGTCAATTTATCAATCGGCCCGTTACTTTCACCACACCAGCTGGTACTTATCAGGTGAGTCCGGATCCCGAGACGTCTTTTGAGGTGCTGCTATCTGTAAGTCCTAATTTTCCGAATGGTTTTGCTTTTACCAGGTCTGCGGATGTGACGGGTCTGGTGACCCTGGGCGGTCCCGGCACCTACACCACTGGCGGGGTTGTCGGCACGCTTGTCATACCCGACCCGACCTCCAATCATGCAGGCTGGACGCTGGCTGTCGCCTATCTTAATCCTTCGCTGCCGCTGCGCAACCTTTCTATCCGTGTAGGCGCTGCGGTTATTCAGGCGACTTCAGGACCCGAAGATACGGTAATTACCGGGTTCGCTACACCCCTGTCGGGAACGATTAGCGGGCGTATTCTTCTGAGTGCCCAAGAGGGTGATGCTAACAAAACAGGTGATCAGGCCCTGTTTGGACCTGATTTAAGCACGCTAGCCGTTTTATCCGGGCCCAACAACTTTGCAAGAAACTTCTTCGCCTCCCAAATCAACGGTAACAACGGCCTGCTGGATACGTCGGGTACATTCGGCAACCGCAACCAGATTAACGGTACTCCCGGCAGTAATATTGTCGGCGGCAGGCAGGGCTATGACATCACCAATGTTGATGGAACGGCAGGCCTCCGGAGAAACCAGACTTCAGCTATACTTCGATTGACTACATCCGGTGACGGCTATTTAGTGAATGCGAACGGGATCCAGGTCAATATTGATCCGCCTCTGGTGAATGTGAGAAAGAGCGCTGAACCCGGCGAAGCGCTTGTAGGAGACATTGTCACCTACACCATTGTTGTCACTAATGTAGGTCAGGTACTGGCTCAAAACAACGTAATTTTTGATGAAGCTATTCAGGGCACTGCATTTGTGGATGGCAGCGTTGTGGTCAACGGCGTGTCGCTGCCGCAGGATAATCCGATCCTTGGGGTATCTGTCGGCGATATTCCTCCCGGAGATACAGTAACGCTGACATATCAGGCCAGCGTTGTGTCGCTGCCGGAACCGCCGGAGCTTCGTAATCAAGCAAGAGATGCTTTTTTCTTCCGCCCTACACCGGATAGTCCGCTGCTGAGTGTCTGGGTCCCTTCCAACCTGGTCCGGGTGCCTGTATTTGAACCTGCCGCGGAGCTCGTCAAGAGCGCAAACCAAAGCCAGGTGCTGGTCGGCGATACGATCGAATACACACTCCGGATTACCAATACAGGCAATATTGCCATTGACGTTACTGTCAGCGATCCCATTCCGGTAGGAACTTCATTCGTACCCGGAAGTGTAGTTGTCAATGGAACACCACAGCCCGGTGACAACCCGGCGAGCGGCATTAATGTAGGAAGACTCGAGCCCGGTCAAAGCGCAGAGGTTACTTTTCAGGTGAATGTCACTTCATCCCCTCCTGGCAATGTCATCACGGACCAAGGTCTGGCCTCCTTCACATTTACTACACCTGGCGGAAGAACAGGCAGCGGGAATGTAGACTCCAATATTGTGGATATTCCGGTCTCTTCTCCGGTGGTGACTGTTACGAAAAGCGGGACTCCAGCGTCAGCTGTTGTCGGAGAGACGATCACTTATACCGTTGTCATCCAGAATAATAATGCAGCACCGATCAATCAGGTGGTATTAACTGACCCGCTGCCTGCGGGTGCCGAGTTCGTACCCGGCAGCGTGACGGTCGATGGTGTGCCGCAGCCTGCTGCAGATCCGGCGGCCGGAATTCCTGTCGGTACGATCCCAGGGAACGGCAGTGCAACGGTTACCTTCCAGGCTGCGGTGAACAGTCTGCCGGAACCGCCGGAACTTGTGAATCAGTCGAGGGTTGATTTTGTTATTGGGGCGGCTGCTGGATCGAGCAGTTCCGATGCAGTAATTATCCCGGTTTTCGAAGCAGCACTTCAAAACGTAAAAACAGCAAATCCACAGAGTGTTGTGGTTGGAGATACTATCACCTATAGTGCGTTCTTGGAGAACACCGGAAATGTACCGCTAAATGTTACGGTTACCGATCCGTTATCTCCTTTCGTTACGTTTACTCCGGGCAGTGTCACGGTTAACGGCACATCGGTCCCTGGCGCGGACCCGGTAACCGGCATTCCGGTCGGCGTTATTCCGCCGGGAGAAGCAGCAGAAGTGTCCTTTGATGTTGTACTGACAACCCCACCGCCGGACCAGATCATAACCAATGCCATCACCGCCGATTTCACCTTCCAGCTTCCGGACGGTCGAACCTTTACAGGCAGTGTAGTTTCCAATACCGTTATTGTACAGGATCCGGTTACCGATATTCAGATCATTAAGACCCCGGACAGAACGACAGCCACCGTAGGTGACGTCGTAACCGATACGATTGAGGTCCGCAATACCGGTTCCGCCGTTTTGACGAACGTCGTCGTTCGGGACGAACGAACGCCGGGCGGTGCTATCGTGCCGGGCAGCGTCACGGTAAACGGGGCGCCTGTACCAGGAGCCGATCCAACCCAAGGTATAAATATCGGAACATTAGCCGTGGGTGAAACCGCAGTGATTACTTTCCAGGAACAGGTTCTGTTCGTACCGGAAACCACAACCATCAACGACCAATCCTTTGTCACCTACACTTCCGGCACGGTTAATTTGTCCGGCGTCTCTAACCCCGCCAGTGTGCAGATTCTGTCTCCTATACTCACAGCAACCAAAGAAGCGGAGCAGGATGTTGTCACCATTGGTGATCCGGTTCATTTCGTTATTACGATTACCAATTCGGGAAGTGAAACGACAGATGTCATTGTCATAGATCCTATTCCTGAAGGAACCGTCTTTGAAGAAAACAGCGTCGAACTGGATGGGCAGCCCCTGCCTGGTGAAAATCCGGCCAATGGCGTCTTTATTGGAACGGTCAGTCCGGGACAGACGGTCACCTTCGTCTTTCATGTGAGGGTCGTTTCCGTTCCGCCAGGCGGCCGTGTGGTCAACCGAGCCACCATTCGTTACGCATTCACACTGCCAGACGGCCGTGTCATTGAACAATCCCTGGAGACGAACCCGGTCTTCGTTCCGGTCATACCGCCTGTACCGCCTGTACCGCCTGTGCCTCCGGTACCGTCAGGGCCTTCGCCGCAGCCGCCGCAGCCGCCAATTGTTCCGCCAGCACCAACGGTCAGAAAAACCGCGAACCGGACGCAGCTGGATATCGGAGAACGAGTACTGTTTAGCGTGTCAGTCATCAATGATACGGGAGTTCCACTCGAAAACCTACTATTGACAGATGCCACGCCGGCAGGTCTGGAATATGTTCACGGCAGTGTCCGGATTCGCGGTGCACAGCAGCCGCTGGCAAATCCGGCAGCAGGTATTATCCTTGGCAATCTGGCTCCCGGGGAATCTGTGCAGGTCAGCTTTGAAGCTGTCGCCCGCTTTATTCCACCGCAGGCACTCAGCGAGAACCGTGCCGCTCTAGCATTCATCTTCGTCCTTCCAGGCGGAGGCAGAGATCCCGGCAGTGCCCTGTCCAATCCTGTATTCATTATCATCAAAGAGCAAGAGGAAGAATAATTAAGGGCTGCTTCATAAGGAAGTTTCTTTTCCTTATGAAGCAGCCCTTTAGTATCCAGCGACTGCCACCCCGATTTCTTGGCGATTACATATTTCAGCGGGCAGGATAGCCTGCTGTTCTTAAATAAGCCTGTTTTTCAAGCTTATCTCTTCAAAAATAGCAACAAATGTTCCGATAAGACTGATTTTCAGGCTTATTTTGGTAGTTCAAGCCTGCTTTTTATCTATAATACCATTATCAGCTAGTTTAAGATTGTTTTTCAGGCTTAAACGCCACAGCAGTCGAAAAATGAGCTCAATAAGATTGGAATTCAGGCTTATTTTTTCCTCCCCTAGGAGAGTCATTTTTACATTAATATACTTTATGGATGATCTCCTCAAAATCAGGATCCTTCATCTCAATATCATCCAGCTCTCCCCACTCCCCCAGCTTCTTCATAACCTCGAGGGTATTGATCTCACGCCGGTTCGCTGTAACTTTAATCGTGCTTCCTTCGGCTGAAATGATGCTTATCGGCAGCTGTGCCAAGTCCGAGGCCGCCGGCACCTGAAAAGTGCCGCGGTAAGTCACGGTAATGAGCGTCGGCAGCCCGATCGTTTCCCGCAGCGAAGGAATGCTTCCATCGTAGGTTACCGCACCATGATTGATCACCATCACACGGCTGCACAGCTGTTCAATATCATCCATATCGTGCGTGGTGAGAAGGATCGTCTTGCCGAACTCCTGATTTAGCCGGGCCAAAAACTCCCGTATGCTGCGCTTGGCATTCACATCAAGACCTATTGTCGGTTCATCCAAGAAAAGGATTTCCGGATCATGCAGCATCGCTGCCGCCAGGTCTGAGCGCATGCGCTGACCCAGTGACAGCTTCCGGACCGGCGTGTCCCAGAACGCCTGCAGGTCCAGCAGCTCGGACAACTGACCCAGCCTCCGCCGCTTGTCGATATCATCCACGCTGTACATTTTGGCCAAAATATCATATGAGTCTTTCACCGGCAGGTCCCACCACAGCTGGCTTCGCTGGCCGAATACCACACCCAGTCCCTTGACAACCTTGCGGCGATCTACATGGGGATTGAGTCCGCCAATGCTTACCTCACCAGAAGTGGGATGCAGAATACCCGATAGCATCTTGATCGTGGTCGATTTACCCGCACCATTCGGTCCGATATAGCCCACGAATTCACCCCTGTCGATCTCAAAGCTGATGCCCCGGACCGCCTCTTTCGTGATGTACTCCCTCGAGAAAAGCGTCCGCAGTCCCGAAAAGCGGCCCTCACGAACGACCGGGGTCTTGAACTCCTTACGTATATTTTTCATATGAATCATCATTGTCTCCTCCTAGCTTCCCGCACTCTGGTATTTGGTGATGCCGTACTTCCAGAATCTCAAGCTCAAGGCCAGACTGATTCCCGCAGCAGCTGCAGCCGCCGCAAACACCCAGGGCCCGAGTTCTCCGCGAAGAATGTACAGAGAAGGCACATAATTGACAAAACCGACAGGTAAAAGGGTCAGCAGCAGTGTCGACATCCATTTCGGGTACAGGGTCAGCGGATAACGGACAGCCGTCCCGGCCGCGTCTTCCGTGATGTTCTGCAGCTCGCTGATGCGCGTTGTCCAGAAACCAAGGGTTGCAGTAGCCAGCCCGATCGAGAACAATATGATTGAACCTGTCACAATGATGTACAGGCTTTGGGGAATGGCCTCCCACCCTGTCTGCCCAGCAGCCATCATGCCGCCAAGGGACCAAATGAGGAGAAATCCCCCTTGCAGAACCTCTCCGAGCATGATCCGGAAGTTTTGCGGCATGAGCGCAAGCAGCACAGGCATGGGTCTTGTCAACAGCTGGTCAAGATCACCGGTTACGAGGTATTTTTCGAGATGATGCACTTCATCGGCCAAAGTACGGTACAACGTCTTGGAGAGGATCATGACAGCAAACAAGTAGCCGATCTCATACATCGACCAACCTTGAATCGCACCGAACTTGTGCAGTACGATGGCTACCATTAGAAATTCAGAGATCTGGATCAGTGCAGCCAGAAAAGAAGCCAGAATAAAATTAAACTTGTACTGCATGCGGCTTCGGATACTGGTACGAATCAAGAGACCGTACAGGGAAATCCAGGCTTTATGGTTCATCCGCCCTGCACCTCCACTTTACGGCGCAATACTCCTGTCACCAGCAGACAAACTGCGGTCAGCAGCACACACCAAAAGAGCGTGCCCCATAGCGCAGACACACTGCCTAAACCGAGGTAGAATCGTGTCGGAACATACAGCAAATATGGATAGGGTGACAGCCAGGCGATGTTCTGCAGCCACTCAGGCAGCCATTCCACCGGGATGAAAAATCCGGCAAGCAGATTGATCATGGCATGATTGCCCCAATAGAGCCAGGAAGATTCTGTCGTCCAAAGGGCAGATGCGCCGATCAGATAATTGATGCAGATGGACATGTAAGCCGCACCTGCCAGTGATAATCCGGCATAGACAAGAAATGAAAGCTGAGACGGGAAGGTTAAGGAGAACGCGAAGTAGTAAACAACATAGATCGGGATGGATTTGTACAGAAACTGGTAGGCAATCTGCCCCCACTCCCTGGCCATAAGATGGGTGAACAGGTGGACGGGGCGCATCAGATCGAGCGAGATATGCCCTGTCCTGACGGATTGTGGAATGCCCAGACCATTCGTAACGAAGCTTGAAACCCATAGTGCGGCTTGCGTAAAGGCGATGTAACTGACCATCCCTTGGGTCCCATATTCCCCTAGCGTGTAGTCGGCTCCCAGCCCAATCCAGATACAGGCGTACAAAAAGCCAAAAACAGCGCTGGCGATATTATGTATCATGTGCGCGCCGCGGTACTGCAAATTGCGTGAATAGGCTTTGGAAGCCAGGGTGAAATAAAGCATGTGACACCTCCGATAAGTTGATTGAGACGGCGGACCCGTCACTTCAGACAAGGCGAAAAAGAGAGAAGGACAACAGAATACCAGATCCACCCAGAGGTGGCAAGAAGTTTTTTTGAGGGGTGTCTGCACGTACCCCAAGATCTTACTGTTTAGAGGAAACTTTCACGTTAAATAAGACGTTGTAGTAGAGAGACTGAGCATCTAACAAGTGAGGTGAATAAAATGAAAAAAATATCACTGGTGATTTTCCTGGTAATATTAATCGGTTGTTCCACTAAAGAGGATAATTTAACGCCTTTTCTATCAGATTCAGAAGGAACTTTTATGGTCCATTTATTCAACGATCATCGAACAAATTTAGAAAATGAGTTGTTGGAATATATGAATTCGAGCGATAAATTGTTGAGGGTTATGAAAGGCATTCAGTTATATGATGTTGGTACAGAAGATAACCAATTAAGAGCTGAGCAGCTTGAAGTCAATAATTTCCCTACAATGATTATAACGAATAATAAAAAAATTATTGTAAGAACACAGGATATTCAGGAAGTTAAGGACTTTTTCGATAAAGTAATACAATAAACACGCCTGGGAGCATTGATATAGATTTTTCTGTTTAAAGGGAACTTTTGAGCTGGCAAAGACGTCTATGTAGACGAAAGGAGCTGACCGTATGACCAAAATCATTACTCCGCTCATCCTGCTGCTGTCACTTCTCTACTCAAACAGCCAGGTGGGAACCTCCTATACACCTTTATGGGGAGAGCCTGGAATAGAGGGATACGTGGTGCAAAAAGAAGACGGCCGCTTTCTCGTCGTCAGCAGCGAGGCTCAGAACTTCAGCGCTCGTGGAGGCACTGAGGAATTTTATGACGCCATCTGGTTTCGGGGCATGAGTGAGCAGGTCTCGCTGGGAGAAAAAGTGCAGGTGTGGTACAGTCATGTGCTGGAGTCGTATCCCGGGCAGTCCAGTGCCGAGAAGCTAAACATGCTGCCCCGGATTTCTCCTTCAGGGGCTGTGATGAGTGAAGCAGAAGCCGTCCGCCAGGCACTGGCATCTGACAAATTGAAAGAGCACAGAGTTCCTGTGGTGAAAAGTGTCGACTATGATGAAGGCCATCAAGTGTGGCGTGTCCTCTTTCTAGTTGGAGAGATTTCAGGGAAACAAGAGCTAACCATTGAGGTTAAAGACCGTAAATAATCAAATTTCGGTTTCCACATGCAGACAGGTAAGATATTGTGCCCATGCGCCGCTCGTTCGTCGGATTGTATGTGGTTTTCCACATACAATGTGCACATGACCCGCTCGTTCGTCGGATTGTATGTGGTTTTCCACATACAATGTGCACATGACCCGCTCGCTCGTCGGATTGTATGTGGTTTTCCACATACATTGTGCCCATGCGCCGCTCGCTTGTCGGATTGTATGTGGTTTTCCACATACATTGTGCCCATGACCCGCTCGCTCGTCCGATTGTATGTGGTTTTCCACAAAACGGGGCCGCCTCATAAAGATCTATGATCTTATGAGGCAGCCCCATCTCTCCTGTCCGTTTCAATACCAAACATGTTCACGCGGTATTCCCTTGCGTTGGATATATTTATTCCGCCGGGCCTGCCTGGTCACCAGACTCGTGGAAAAAGCTCTCCACATCGATATAGCCCTGCTCCCTTTCGTGGTTATAGCCATAGATCCCGATCCGGTCGCCCCGATAGTTCCCCCATCCTAGTTGATAGACACCACCAAAACTTATGTAATGGTCTCCGTCTACGCTGTATTCAAACTGGCTCTCACCGTCTAAATTCCAAACTGATCTTAACCAGATTGAGGTGGAATCGATGGCAGGTCCCCATTCCATTATGCCTGAGTTGTTATACTTCAGAACACGGGTCCCCTCCTGCTGCTGGATACCAATCGTACAAAAAGTTTGTGCAAAATGGCAGAGGCCTGCTTCCTGATCATCCACCATGCCGCTGAGATCGATTTTGACCGTGGCCTTGTTGTGCACCGTGCGATACGCTCGCTGGGCAATGGTGTTGCATACCTTGAAGAAATCGCCCCGCTCGGAAGGCACACATGCATATAACCGCAAATAACCATGCCGCTCCGTTAACGACCACTTGCCGGCCTTTGGCTGATGATTCCATTCCCAATGCGGCTTGAGAACAGCACTCTCAAAATCGTCATTCATAGTTAGAGCAGATGAGGTATAGCCATGGATTGGCTTGCGGCCGCCCCATACCATCTCTCCGATGCCATCACCGTCGGTATCCTCACCGATGATCGGCCATCCATCCACCCATGTCACAGGCAGCAAGTGAAGTGTTCTACCTTCGTGATAACCGCCTGTTCCTTGATGGCTGATGAAATACCACTCTCCCGCAGGCGTCTGAACAAGTCCACCCTGATTGGGCTCCCGATCGACTTCCATGCCATGGGTATGGATTAGCTCTTTTTCCTCATATGGGCCGTATATATGCTTAGAACGTAACATCATGACGACACGAACTTCCCCAACCTCTTTTTCGCGGATCTCACTATGAAATAAATAATAGCTTCCGTTGATTTTATATAGCTTGCTCGCTTCACTGCCTTTGTATTGATGGATCACCTTCGCACTGTCATGCAGCAGGGTTTTCCCATCCTCACTCAGTTGAAAGAGATGAATTTTATAGTTATCGGCAAAATGTGTGGCAACCAGATATCCTTGACCGTCATCATCCCAAAACGGGCAGCAATCATCCCAGCCTTCCACTTCCCAAACGCAGTGAAGCGGCTCCCATGGTCCCGCTGGATCTGCAGCCGTACTCATAAACAGCCCTTCATCGGGCGTAAAAAAATAAACCCAGTACTTATTCTGATGAAATCGGATCGCTCCTGCCCAAACTCCTTTTCCATAGCGATTCATTACATCATGACGGTAATCCGGTCCGATCCTTGTCAAATCGTTTACGACGTGTCCAATTGTGCTCCAATTAACCAAGTCTTTCGAATGCAGCACCGCCATCCCCGGGGAACAGTGCAGCGTAGATGAAATACCATAATAGTCGTCGCCGACTTTTATCACATCCGGGTCGCTATAATCCCCAGGCAGCACTGGATTCACATAAGTACCGTCCCCTTGATCTCCCCAGTATCCTTTCTTCGAAAGCACAGCATATTCTTCCTTCATCTTAGATGCTCCTCCCAAGCTTATGTTATTTACCTATCCTGTAGATTCCGGGTGCAGTATCAGCTCAACGTCTTCGTCTCTGTTACAAACCAGATTACCGTCCACCACATCGAGCCGTGCAGCTTGTATCGAAGATCGCCGCATGCCATATGTCTGATCCGGATCATAAGTTCCAATACGTTCAGGATGGGTAAAATAAAAAATGTATGCGTTATCATCTTGCACAACAACATCAGCATGCAGACCGATCGTACCGTCATCCTCCCGAGTACCCGGTTTATCGAGAATGAGCCCATTTCGTTCCCACTGCTCCAGATCTGTCGAGCGGAACACACCTTGACCCCTCCACTCATCAACAATCATCCAGTAGTATCCTTTAAATTCAAATACATTTGGGCCTTCATGAGAGCGATGCGTCAGAACGGGACCAACTACCTCCCAATCATGCAAGTTCAAGCTGTCTGCCGCATAGGTTGCCGAACCATTATCCTCGTCTTTGTACCACATACGAAACCGGCCGTCAGGCATCCGGTACACGCATGCGTCGATCACACGGTCCGAACTAAGCTTGACTTCCGAATGATAGGTCCAGGATAACAGATCAGGGCTCGAGTAATGGAGAATGTTTCTTTTATGAGACTCCCATTGATCAGGTACCCCTTGAATATAGCTGACGTACATATGATAAGTCCCCTCATGCCAGATTACCTCAGGTGCCCAGAACGTATTATGGCCCCATTCGATTTCCAGGCCGTTGAGCGTACCACGATATAACCAATTCAGACCGTTCTTCGACGACGCAACGCCGAGGTCCGTACCGTGAACCCATGCTACACCCATTCCAGTCTCTGTCGCTCTGCGATTCGTATAAATCATCCACCATTCTTCGGCTTGCCTGTTCCAGATTACAACCGGATCGGCAGCGCCGTCATAGATGGGATCACGAAATAATGGCGCTTTCATTTTATTCCTCCTTGATCAGAAGTTTTTATAATAAACGCTTGCCAGCCCCATCGTATCAAATAACTATTTGAATAGCTATATAGATTTGAGGCTCGAATACAAGACTGTTCAGATCAGTAATATTGTGTAAAATAGAGTAAACCACCCTTAATAAAAGAAAAAAGAATGGAGTGAATAATATGTGGCTGCCCCTGATCCTGTTTGTTTCAGCCGGATGCTTTGGCTTTGCTCTGCTGTATAAAGTTCTTACTTTTATCCCAAAAATGAACAAACCTGCAGCCGGCCTTTGCTCTTTCATACTGACGGCCCTATTCCTGTTTCAATGGATGGGTAATGTAACACTCAACCTTCTCAGCCCAATGCCGTAAGGAAGGAATCCCTAAGATTCCATTCCGAGCACTTCTTCATACCGGATCAGCACCTGCTCCAGTTCGTCCATTCGCACAAACCTGGCGGCCCGGTACACTTCCTTTCCTTCAAAAAAGACCAATACTACCGGGGATGTCAACGCTATATATACAGACGCCGCCTCCGGAACCTTCTCGAGATAGGCATACCCTCCTGATACGCTCTCATTCTTATCCAGCATTACGGCCACCTTGGCCTGAACCGCTTCACATACGCCGCAGTGCTGTGTTTTCAGCATGAGCACATACAGCGGATGATGACTCACCGCAGCTGTCATCTCATCAAGCTGAAACATTTCCTTCATCATCATAAGTCACCTCCCTTTCAGATCCTGTCTGCTATTGTAATACTGAGAAATTACAAACACCGGAAGGCTCTTATGAGCGCTTCCGGTGTTAACCTTACATAGCTGCACGTTTCAGCTGGCTGTGATAGAGTTCACTGTAAAATCCGCCCTGTTCCAGCAGCTCGTCATGCGATCCATTTTCCAGCAGACGGCCGTCCTTCAATACGAGTATGCGGTCTGCCTGACGAATGGTATTCAAACGGTGGGCGATGACAAAGCTGGTACGGCCCTGCATCAATCGCTGCAGCCCCTCCTGGATTTTGATCTCTGTCACCGTATCAATACTGCTTGTGGCCTCATCCAGAACCAGCATGGACGGATCCGCCAGTATTGCCCGGGCAATTGCAAGCAGCTGCTTCTGACCCTGACTGATCCCGCTTCCTCCATGCTTCAGCACCTTATCATACCCGTCATTAAGACGCATGATGAATGAATGTGCATTCGCCAGCCTGGCTGCCTCTTCCACTTCCTCATCGGTCGCATCGAGGCGTCCAAACCGGATATTTTCCCGGATCGTACCATCGAACAGAAAGGAATCCTGGAGTACAAAAGCCATATGTGATCGCAGGCTCTCCCGCTGTATTGACGAGAGATCCCGTCCGTCCAGTAAAATCTGCCCGCCGGAAGGGTCATAGAATCGGGACAGCAGCTGAATCAGTGTCGTTTTACCAGCTCCTGTCGGTCCGACCAGGGCAATCATCTCGCCAGGTTTTGCCTCAAACGTAATCCCTTCCAGCGTATTGCGTCCTTCATCGTAACCGAAAGATACATTTTGAAAAGATACTGCCCCCTGCACCTGGTCCAGCTTGACCGCTGCGCCTTCATCCCGTGACTCCACTTCTTCATCCAGCACTTCAAACACGCGCTCCGCCCCTGCCATGGCGGACAGCAGCGTGTTCCACTGGTTCGCCAAGTCGTTCAGCGGACGGGTGAATTGTCTGGCATAGCTTTCAAATATGATGACAACCCCAATCGAAATATATCCCTTAATAGCCATGATGCCGCCAATACCGGCCACAATCGCAAAACTCAGGTTGTTCAGCCCATTCATCAATTTCGGAATAAAGCCGGAAATCGTCTGGGCCCAAAAACCGGACATGCGGATTCGGCTGTTACGTTCCTCAAACTCGCGAATGACTCTTTTTTCCTGGGAAAAAGCTTTAATAATCCGCTGGCCTGAGAGTGTCTCTTCAATATATCCATTCAACTCTCCCAGGTTGCGCTGCCGCTCTTTAAACAGCGGACCGGTTCGTCTTGTAATCCAGCGCAGCCCCAAAGCCATGAGCGGTACCACGGTAAACGTAAGCACGGTCAGCAGCGGACTGAGCCACAACATCACAGACAAGGTACCCACCAGGGTCAGTACACTGGAGAAAATCTGAATCGCCGAGCTGTTCAATGTGGAGCTGACGTTCTCAATGTCATTTGTAAGACGGCTCATGATTTCACCCTGCTGTCTTTTGCCGTAAAAAGGGATCGGAAGTTTGTGCAGATGTGTAAACAAATCCATCCTCATCCGGTATACCGTCTCCTGGGCGATGCCGATCATCCATATATTATGGAGCCAGGTCGTGATCGCCTGCAGCACAAAGACCAAGGCAAGACCGGCCAGAAAATAAATCCATGTTGGCCCTCCTTCGCCGCCTGTCAACCGTGCGGTTTCCAGGAAGTCATCCACGGCCACGCCTAATAGAAACGGTCCCAGAAGTCCCAGCGCAGAGCTGAGCAGAACCATGAGCAGCACAATGGCGAGCTTTCCTTTGCGCTGCGCGAGATAAGACCAGATTCGCCTCAGCGTTCCCTGCAAGTTCTTGGTTTTGGTATTACTCTTCCGGCTGAAAATCCCTTTCCCTTTGCCGAGCTCAAATTTGGGTCTGGGATGACGGAACGGTTCAATGAATGTTTTGAACATGCTGTGCCTCCTCCCCATACTGCGACTCATAAATACGCCGATACAGCGAAGATTGTCTCATCAGATGCTCATGTCCGCCTTGGGCGATCAATCTTCCGTCATCCAGAAGCAGGATCAAATCTGCTGAAGTCGTGGTGCTGATCTTTTGTGTGATCAAAAAGGTCGTGCAGGATATATCGGTAAGTGCATCCAGCAGCGCGCCTTCTGTCCGGACGTCCAGTGCACTTGTGCTGTCATCCAGAATCAGGATAGACGGCTTGCGCACCAGCGCTCTGGCAATCGACAAACGCTGCTTCTGCCCGCCCGACAAATTGACGCCCCGCTGGCCGAGCATGGTATCATATCCATCCGGCAAAGACTCGATGGTATCGTGAATCTGCGCTTTTCTAGCTGCCTCCATCACGTCCTCAAGACTGGCATCCTCACGTCCCCAGGCGATGTTGTCCTTCACGGTTCCGGAGAACAACAGGACTTCCTGCGGCACATAGCCAATGTTCCGGCGAAGAGATTCCGGGTCAAATTGTCCGGCATCCTGTCCATCAATGCGAACCGTACCGGAAGCTTCCTGATACAGCTGAGGAATCAGCTGCACCAGAGAAGATTTACCCGCACCCGTTGCACCCATAATAGCAATTCGTTCACCGGATGAGGCCCGGAACGTGATATCCTCAAGAACTGCGATATTGCTTCCGGGATAACTGAAGCTGACATGATCAAACTCTACATCTCCCTGAATGGCCGCTTCACTGCGTGCAGCAGCCTTGTCTGTCATTGCAGTGAATGAAGAGTCTGACGACTGAACAGCGTCATCCTGTGTATCCATCACTTCCTGTACACGCTGAGCTGAAGCACGTGCCCGGGAGAGGACCATGACCAGACCTGACAGCGCAGACATGGCTCCGATACACCGCATGGTATAGTTCAGCACAGCGACCACTTCACCAATTGAAGCGCTTCCTGCAGCAATATCGTAACGTCCAAACCACAGTACAGCTATGATGGCGGCATTCATCACAATCAATATGTAAGGCATGGTCCGTTCCGTCATCCGCAGTGTCGATACGGTACCTTTCATCAACTGCTCCGAGGATAATGCAAACCTCCGAATCTCATGACCCATCCGCACAAACACACGGATCAAGCGGATTCCCGTCAGGTTCTCCTGAATGACGCCATTGACAGAATCCAGACGCCGCTGTACCTTGCTGAATGAACTGGCCGCCTTTTTCATGACCCAAGCAATGAAGATAAATAGAGCCGGCACCGTCAAAGCCAGCCACAAACCGAGACGAACATTCACAAACAGAGCCATCATGATGCTTCCGGTAACCACCAGCGGCACCCGGGTCATAAAACGCAGGCCCATAAAGATGGTATCCTGAATCTGCGTGACGTCTCCTGTTAATCGCGTGATTAACGAGGATGTCGCAAAACGGTTAAACACCGAATACGAGAATGACTGAACCTTGTCATACAGCTCTTCGCGCATGTCATAACCTAGGCCCTGACTGGTATGTGCAGCAAAAAAGGAACTTGCTATGCCGGCTGCAAACGCAATAACTGCGGTCACAATCAATACGCCCAGCCACATCCACACCAATCCTAGATCCGACTTTTGGATGCCCTCATCAATAATTTTCGAGATGATCAGCGGCTGCACCAGCTCGACGGAAAGCTCAATCAGCATCAGCAGCAGCGCCGCTGACGCGGCAACCCGGTATTTCTTTAAAAAAGTAAAGACTATGCCCATGTACATTCCTCCGACTGAGGCCTTCAGATGCAGCATTTCTCTCTATGTGAAGGCCTCGTTAGTATCTAGGTTGGTTCGTCCCACTGATATATATATGTCCATTATAACGTATTTTGTCACCCGATTAGACATAAAAAGCTGGTTGGCATTTCACGATTCCGCTTTGGGTGCTTGTCAGGTTCTACAAGAATGATGCAATCCCGCGCTTTGCGGTTAATGTAAGCTGAATATAAATAACACTAACGAGGTGCCTTATGACAAAAATCAAAACCCTGTTCAACGCTTTACTCCTATCATCGATGATCGCATTGACCGCCTGCGGGGATGGGAAAAATGATACAGCTGCACCCGACCCGGCACCAGTAGAAGATAACGTGAACACAGGGGAGACGGACACCCCGGCTAATGAAGACAACATGGAGTCTAATGAATCTGGCAGCGAAGAAGCTGACATGCCAGCAACCGGAGGATCGATTCCAAAACCGGAAGGAAAGGATCAGGAAGCTGGAACCCTGTTATTGCAGCAAGCCCAGATGTACTTTGATACACCTGAAGAGCAGTACGCGACCTTCGACCAGGGCACCAAAGATACGATGACCTCTGTCATGGAGATCACGGTTGAACTGCTCTCTGATGAACAGAAGGTGTTCTTTAATGAACTCATCCAGCTGATCAAGGAAGAGAAGCGCGAAGAAGCCAAGGATATTTATGACCAGCTTACCGTAACCTATGACTATGAGCCGGTTGATCTTGAAAAGAAGGCCCAGGAGTACAAAGATTCCTTAGAAAACAAATAAACAGCTGCTTGCATGGTACTAAACCATTCACCAGTCAGGCCCCCGCAGAACTGCGGGGGCTTTTTTGTTACATTGAACCGTAACTTCTACACGCTCTCTGACGTTTAAAGAATACAGGCATTTTTGCTGAGACCATGAAAAAAAAGGAGACTCTCTATGAACATGCATTCCATATTGAAACATAAATATGAGCTTCGTATTCCGCTGCTGCTATTCACACTCGGATTTGCCATTTCTGCTTCTCGATCGCTGGGTCTTATGTTTCAGGATCAGGGTGTGCAGGCATTCAGCTATCCTCTGGTCGTGCTCCTATCAGTTCTTGCATTTCACAAAACATGACTTTTTCAAATCAAGGCCCGCCCTGCTGTCTGCCTCCTGATTGCCATTAGCGGTTTCGGTATGGAACTACTGGTTGAACCTTATGATTATATGTGACTGGGATCAGATCATTAAATTTTGCTGACGCCTATTCCTCGCTTTCGTACTTACTCCGGTGCTCATCCTTCATCCGGACATAATCCGGGTCCGTTTTGGCTTCATACCATTGTTTTTTAAAAATGGCTGCCGACTCAGCCTTTACCTCGTCATTCTGATATGGCAGCACCGACCCGTCTTCTTTGGAATATTTACGTCCGCCTTTGTGGTTTGTGTACCGCCGTGCCCGGGTATAGCCCATCTGCAGAAATTTACGAGCCATATCCATGCCGACAAAGTCATCCTGCTCCTTATAATCCAGAAACAGCTCATAAATCTTTGCTGAAGATTCCTTCGCGATCTCCGGAGTCTTAAAGCGCCAGTGCGGCAAAATTTCACTCTTGTAGGGTTCCACAAGCAGTACTCCCTGTTCTCCGCGGCCCACGGTATACAGCTCGGGATGCTCCCGAAGGTTCAGCTCTTTATAATTCAGCGAGTAGTCGAATGCTTTCACGGTGATCACTCCTTGCAGCGATGGGTAATATCTAACTTCAGTCTATTTATCTTGTTTTACCCTAAACATCGCCTCGCATCCCATAAAAAAGGCCGAAGACAAAAGCTCTTGGCGAGCCTGTCTTCGACCTTTGCGCGTATAAATGAATGTGACTGCCTTATCCTGCAGCAGAACTCGTCGGCCATGAAGAATCCGGAACACTGCGGGTAGCACGATTGCGCCCCTGCTGTTTGGCCTGATAAAGCGCATTGTCGCTAAGCTTATACAGCTTGTCTACGGACAGCATATGATCCGGTTCAACCGTAACCACGCCAATGCTGAGTGTAAACCGGATGGACGACTCCACACAAGCCTCCTCAGCAGCACGGCGAATAGCTTCTGCTGAGAAATCGGATGCTTCTGCGTCAGAACCGGACAACAGAACAGCAAATTCATCACCGCCATAACGTCCCAGAAGATCTCCTTCCCGCAGACACCGCTGTACAATTGCGGCATATTCCTGCAGCACCAGATCCCCCCGGTCATGACCATAAGTATCATTAATGTCCTTGAAATCATCAATATCCATGAGCATGAACGAAACGGGGACGCGCTTTCTCCGGCAAAGCGCCAGTGTACGCTTGGCCTCCAGAATAAAAGTTCTCCGGTTTCGAACTCCGGTCAGATCATCATAGCTCGCCAGCCGGAGCAGCTCCCGGTCAGATCGTTCCTTCGAAAGCAGCACAAAACCGACATTCCCCATGAACATTAACAAGAACAACAACATGAAAGACAAGGATTGAAAAACGCCCGGCTCATATAAGGAAGCCGAATCCGATGTCGTCCAGGCGACAATACCCCGGATCCATGTTCCTGCCGAAATTAGGACATTCATGTACCCGGTCATCTTCATAAGCAAAGAACCCGGTTTAACCCCCAGCATCTTCACAGCCGGAAGGACAAAGAACAACGCCATGCCGAGCGAAGCGGCCACAATACGGTATCGTTCACTGCCTGTCATAAATGCAACCATACAAAAAACAAAAGCACATACCAGGGTCAGTCCCATATAAAAGCGTGCGGTCTTCCGGCCAAATGCCCCCGTGATCTGAAGGAAGGCTGATGCTTCCAGTGCTGCTCCAAGAAACAATAACGTGTTCGCTGCATACACCGTCAATCCGTCTGGAAGATCATTCCGAAACATGGCCAGCAGCCATCCTGCCGCTTGAAGAATTTTTGCCGCATAAAAACTGTTAACCGCACGATCCCTGTTGTGACCGTTACGATAGGCGCATAACAGCAGTACCGTAAACAGCTGACCCACAACGAGGCATATAAAAACTGTGTTCATATCCAAACGAAAGATCATTCTTACACCTATCCATCCTATGAAAATAATCTGTTTCGACTAAATTCGCCATAAGAGGATCATATTCCTTTTCATTTAACAACACATTTCTTTTATTTTTTGTATATTTCAAATGCCGAAAGTGTCGGACACCATCTGGATTGAGTTACGGTTAGCCGTATTTTCCGGGCAGAAACGGTGTTAAAATGGCAGATTCGCTTCCGCCCGATGACTGTACCGCTCCACAGCGGCGTCCATGCTCCGCCATCTGCTTGAACCTCCACCTCAAAGCCCTCTATACGCTGGCTGTAACGATATTCTTTTAACACGATATGATCAAACAGGGTATCGCATTTAAGATCCACCTCCAGAACCGCCTGCTCTGTCCCTTCCTGAGGGCACCAGTACGTATCCGGATTTCCGTCCACAACCGCCTTGGCTTCATGACCTTCCACAGCTTCAGATGCCTTGACTTCTGCATGCGCTGCCAGATTATTCGAAAAAATCCCGCGGATCGTATCTCCTAATTCCCGAAGCCGGGTACGGTCATTCTCATGAATCAGCCCCCGCCGATCGGGTGGCAGATTCAGCAGGAATGTAGCATTACCGCCGACCGAGCCGTAATAAATGTGAAGCAGTTCCTCCAGTGAGCGGACCTGATCATCCTCTGCTGCATGATAAAACCACCCTGGCCGGATGGATGTATTGACTTCAGCCGGATACCAGACCAGCTCTGGTTCACTGCCTATAATTTCACGGCTGCCAAGATCCTCATCCTGCGAATCATACCGGCGCGCAAATTCACGATCATCTGCCTGCTGGGATTTTTCCTGAATGGCTTCATTCGACCGCAGGGAAGCTGGTACAACGCTCCATTCGGATTTTCGGCAGTGTCCTGCTTCGTTTCCGCACCAGCGAATGTCAGGTCCGCATACAGAGATGACAGCGCCGGGCTGCAGCTTTCGGATCAGGGCATAATAGGCATCCCAGTCATATTCCTGCCGTTTCCCGTTCGGGCCTTCGCCGCAAGCCCCATCAAACCAGACACAAAAGATGTCACCATATTGGGTCAATAGCTCTGTCAGCTGGCTGATGAAATAATCATTGTATTTCGGGGAATCACCATAAGAAGGCTCATGTCTGTCCCACGGTGACAAATAGATGCCAAACTTTAATCCGTGCCTGCGGCAGGCATCTGATACTTCTCTGACCACATCTCCCTGTCCGTTCTTCCAGGGGCTGCTTTTTACAGAGTAATCTGTATATTGACTAGGCCAGAGACAGAATCCGTCATGGTGCTTGCACGTCAGGATTAACCCTTTCATGCCTGCATCGAGGCAGGATTGTACCCACTGGTCTGCATTCAGCTCTGACGGGTCGAACAGTACCGGATCACTCGTCCCGTCCCCCCACTCTTCGTCTGTAAACGTGTTCATAGAAAAATGGATAAATGCATAAAACTCCATGTTCTGTACAGTTAGCTGTCTTTCTGAAGGTCTTATTTCTGCGGCATTACGAATCGTTGTTGTCATTAAATCACCTCTGCTGGAATGGCTATCCATTCTTTTTGTGGTTCATTATAGTATAGGACCGTGCTTGTGTATATCCCAAAAGCAATGAAAAAGGAGCAGACCGCTCTCCCCCGTATGGAGGATGCGCTGCTCCTGAGTTGTCTTGTTATGATTTATACCTGGGTTTCTTCCGCACGAGTTACGGGCTGAGACTGCCTGGAAATCAGGTAGAGTGAAAGCCAGATTAACAAAAATCCTGCGGTCTGGGCATACGTTATCATCTCACGAAAAACGATCCAGTTAATGAGGACACCAACCATCGGAAAGCTGAGTTCGGCCAGGGTCGCAACAGACGCTTTGGTCGTCGTCAAGCCTTTGTAGTAGATGAGCAGACTGAGCAGTCCAGGCAGCAGCGCCTGACCTGCAAGGTTCAGGATCACCAAGGCCATATCCGAGGTTCCTGCCGCCGGCAGATTCCAGGCTGCACCTTCGGTCCATGTAATAACACTGAGCAAAGGAAGCGCCAATACAAACCGCAGTGACGTCACCGTCTCATATTTCATCCGGCCAACCATCAAACGTCCCATGACGGTGGAACCGCCCCACAGTGCCGCAGCCCCGAGCGACAGCAGACTTCCAAGCTGCACCACTTCACTCCAGTGTCCGATCGGCAGCGCCAGCCCGAAGGTCAGCAGGTACGTGCCGGCCATGGCGACGAGAAACAGCATGGCAAAATGCCGCGGCAGTTTTTCTTTTAAAATCAGACTGGCCAAAATGATGGCAAACAGCGGCTGCAGCTTTTGCAGCAGCAGTACAACATTCAGGTTACCGCTCGACAATCCCATGGTGAACAAAATCGTCGCGATGCCTGAACCGCCCCAGGATATAAACAGCAGCGCCCCGACATGCCTCCAGCCAATTCCTTTGAACTCCACTCGGTTCTTCCAAATCACCGGTGCAGCTATGAGTGCGATAATCAGGTGCTCCAGCAGAACAATCTGCGAGGAGGTCATATTGTTGAGCAGGATAATTCGGAACAGCGGATCTACTCCCCATAATGCAGCTCCCAGCACGACCAGCCAGAAACCGCCTCTCGCCCGGCTCCCCGCTTTGTCCCGAATGTTCTGTTTCAAGTTGATGCTTGCACTGATATTTGCCATATTCTTTCTCTCCCGTTCTGAATACGGAGTCTTACCTTAAGAAAGCCCCCGGCGTCTCATCCATACGGATCGACACTCGGGGGCTGACCAAACAAGCCTGCTGCCTGTTAATTGAAAAACAGACATCACAAACCTGTGATTGATCTTCTCCCATCCGGACTATACCGTCGGCCCTGGAATTGCACCAGGTCAGTCGCCTCACGTAAATAACCGCAAGAGCGAGTCGCGGGCTGAAGCATGCAGAATATGATTCGCACACCATCACCGCCGGTCAGGAATTTCACCTTACCCCGAAGATCCATATTCATTTATTTTGTATTCAGCAAAAAACTTAATGTAAGTATATCATGAAAATTTCAATAAATTCAGAAAATTTACAGAAATTTAATGAGGCTTCGTCAGTGATTATACATCAAAATTTAATAAGTTACTATACTTTTGTAATTAATTTTTATATAAGACATATTCGACTTATTCACAGCATTAAAAAAGCCCCGGGATTAATCACCCCGGGACTTCTCTTTTCATGCTATGCCGCTTTAATTTTTGGACTCCAGCGTCTCCAGATACTCTGAAATCTGTGTCGGAGTTTTGGCAAATTTGCTGTGAAGGTGAGCCAGCTTCTCCCCGTTTTTGTAAACGAGCAAGCTTGGAATTCCGCGCACTTCATTAGCGGCAGTTACATTCTCCAGCTGTTCTACGTCCAGAGCATAAAACTCCTTATCCGGGTGTTTGGCCATAATATCCGGCATAAATTTCTCCAGCGTCCTGCAGTCCGGACACCAGGTTGCATCATATTTAATGACGGTCAATCCGTCGCGGTTGATCAGATCCTCGTACTGCTGCTTTGTTTCAATGCGCTCCATCTTATGTATCCTCCTGCTTCATCTTATAGTTCACAATCCAGCTGACTGTGGTCCTGCTATTGTAGCCTTTGGGCGGGGTGAAATGCAATGGAAGGAGGGGCTTTCTTGCTATCACCATATTTCAAACAGCATAAATCCGATCGTGTTAATCGCCAGATTGGCACACATATGCACCATCCAGGACGCATAGATATTGCCGTTCTTTTCATTCAGCCAGTTGAACAGCAGTCCTTTTTTCTCAAAACGAAATAACGGCCTGAAGGAAACCTCTTTGCTGATTCGGGCGTACAGCACCGGAAGTGTCAAAAAGAGCATGACCTTGATGATTGATTTGTATAAGTAGTCCGGAGTAATCACAGCATCCACAACTGCCATCAGAATACAGGCTGCCGTGACCAGCAGGACGATCGACTTGGTGTTCTGCTTCATTTTGGACACCTCCTTCAACATAGTTCTTCTTCAAGCTTACATTATCTGCTTACAATTGGTATATATAAGTCCACCTTGGCCTTGCCCTCCGGGTCTTGTGCCGGATTGTTCATACAAAACTCCAAACAAGGCCGGTCGTCCGCATCATACCCGCTGATCGGCAGCCATTGCCCGAACAAGTTATGATAAGCCATCGTCAACTTATCTACCGTGTCATAGAAATGATATCGGGCGTAAGTACCTCCGGCCAGACTCTGAAACTGGATATTCTCTGGCTGCCCTTCCGTGTGAAACCCATCTGGCACAGTCACACAGGCATCATAGCGGCATTCGCTTTCCTCTACTGCCGCCGGGTCATCCAGTGAAATCCCGATGAACTGCTGCTTCGGCGGGAACAGCCCTTGTATCGCCGACCACCGATTGAGCGCCTCCCAAGCACGGTACGTCTCCAAATAACTTCCGACATGTCTGACATAAGCCACCTTGTGTTCCGGCAGTTCTGTAATTGTAATGTTCATATCCCATACCCTCCTGAAAAAAGATTGATGAAGCCTGGATTCATCATAATCTGCAGAGAGAGCCGTTTCGTTCAGATTCTTGCTGAAGGATAACGTAAAATTGCGGTCTGCCTCAGCCTGTTTCCGGAACTCACCGGGGGTTATCCCATACTTTTTCTTGAAAGCAGTATGAAATGCCGTAATCGATTCGAAACCGCAGTCCTGAGCAATATCCAGAATCGTGCGCTCGGTATCGGCCAAAAATCCCCCGGCTCGGTCCAGCCGTACCTGATTCACATAAGCCATGGGCGTTTCGCCCACAATGGATGCAAAAATCCTGCTGAAATGATATTTCGAAAAATGTGCATGTGCTGCAAGCTCATCCAGCGTTATTTTGTGAGTGTACCGTTCTGCAATGTATTGTAATATCGACTGTATTCGTTCATTGTATAGCTTCATCATTCAAATCGTCTCCCTGTCCTTATCAAAACCCTCTATTCCCAAATGCTTCAAGAATGCTTTTGCCGCAAGGGACCGCGCTCCACTCTTACGAACGGCAATACCGATCTGCCGGTCCGGCAGCGGTACTTCGGTATTCAGGATCAGCAGAGTTCCCTGTTCGATACGCCTTTCCGCGAAGCTTCTGGGCATAAAGGTAGCCCCGTATCCCCGTTCAGCAAATTCAGCCAGCATATCCAGGCTGTTCAATTCCATATCTGCTTGAGCCTCAACTCCCTGAGACAGAAACCATTTCTCTATAAAGGAGCGTGTAGAGCTTCCGGATGAGAGCATTAACAGCGGCAGTTCAGCCAGTTTTTCGGCTGACAACGGCTGGTCCGTCCACTGGTGAAAATGGTTCCCGACTACGGCGCAGTAAGGCAGTGTCTTGTATTTCCAGATTACAATCTCTTCATCATTGACCGGAAGATGGACAAATCCAAGATCCAAGGTTCCCTCCTTTAATCTTTTCACCACAGCTCCGGTGTTTTCCTGTCCCAGCTGAATCCGAATGCCGGGATAGCCCAGATGAAAGCCGTCAAGCAGAGGGATGAGCAGGTCCTTGATGATGGCCCCGTTCGCTCCGATTCGAAGCTGTCCTTCCTTGAACTGCTTCAATCGGAGCACTTCCTTCTCTGCGAGCTCAAGCTCTGCAAACCCTTTTTGTACTCGCTGGTATAAAACCTCGCCCTCCGGTGTCAGACGCACTCCCTTGGATAGCCGTTCAAAGAGCATAACCCCGAGCGTCTCCTCGAGCTGCTTGATCGCATAACTTACCGAAGGCTGTGTCATGTGCAGCCTCTCCGCAGCTTTGGTAAGATTGAGCAGTTCTGCCGCATACAGAAACACACGATACCATTCCATGTTCGCTATCATCATTTTTGTCATCAATCCTCTCTATGACAAACCTTGATTATCACAATTTCATTTATTTCAATTATACTGATATAATGAATGCAAAGAAACTTAAAGCATCGGGAGGCATTCATATGGCAGGAAGTACATTTGGAGAAAGGTTTAAAATGACCACATTCGGGGAATCCCACGGGGAATCCGTCGGCGTAATTATCGAAGGGGTGACACCAGGAGTGGAACTCGACGAGGCATATATTCAGGTGCAGATGGACCGCAGAAGACCTGGACAGTCTTCAGTAACCACACCCCGTAAGGAATATGACAAGATCCGTATTGTATCCGGAATTTTCAATGGAATGACGACAGGGACTGCGCTCTGCATCATGCTGAATAACACGGATATGCGTCCTTCCAACTATGATGATATCAAAAATATGTACCGGCCTGGTCATGCGGACTGGTCGTATGATAAAAAGTACGGCATCCGAGATTACCGAGGCAGCGGCAGAGCCTCCGGGCGCGAAACTGCAGGCCGCGTAGCCGCAGGTGCTGTAGCCCGGAAGCTGCTGGAATTGAAGGGCGTGAGCGTGCTCGCTTACACAACAGAGGTTGGAGGCATCAAATGCGAAACCTTTGACGCGGCTGCAATTGAAGCCAATCCGGTTCGGGCCTGTGACCCTGTTGCAGCAGAGCAGATGGTTCGCAAAATCGAAGATCTTGCCGCAGAAGGCGATAGCTGCGGAGGCATCGTGGAATGCCGGATCAGCGGCGTTCCTGCCGGTTTGGGCGAGCCGGTATTCGACAAACTGGATGCCGAGCTGGCCAAGGCGATGCTCTCTGTCGGCGCGATTAAAGGTATTGAATTCGGCACAGGATTTCAAGCGGCTTCCATGCGCGGCAGCGAGCACAATGACGAGATGGATGCGTCAGGCTTCAAAACCAATCATGCAGGCGGCATTATCGGCGGCATCAGTACAGGCCAGGAGATTGTGTTCCGTGTAGCTGTCAAGCCGACCTCTTCGATTTCGCTGCCGCAGCAAACGGTAGATATTCATGGCAATGACCGTGAGATCAAGACGATTGGCCGGCATGATCCATGTATCTGCCCGCGAGTAGTTCCAGTGATCGAAGCCATGGCCTGCATGGTCATTGAGGATCATCTCAAACGCCAAGCGGCATTACTGGCCTAACAAAGTATATCCGGGAGCTGTTCGCACGATCGATCCTTCGATCCTGCGGACAGCTCCTTTTTATTACTCACCTTCCAGCTATTCTTCTTAGTCTCCTCCCGTCCGCCAAAGTCCCCATGTTCTCCCCCAGCATCAGCTTTACCTTCTTGCGGGCACGGCACATCCGGTTTCGAACATTGCTGACCTGGATTTGAAGGACCTTGGCGATCTCCTGGGTGCTGAATCCTTCATAATAGTAAAGATACATCGGCTGGCTCAAAGTTTCCTGCAGGGATAATATAGCCGACAACAAAATGTCCTGACCTCCTTCTGAGGGGCAGACATTTCTATTTTCCAGACAAGCTGTCATCATTACACTCCCCCGACTTTGCTCTTTCTCTTTCGGGGCCATATTTCCCATAAAGCTCGCCATAAGCCTGTAACTTCTGCTGACCACCTCGTGTCATGCCTCTTCCGACTGTATTTCCAAGCCTCTGACGCTTTCTTCTCCAATTCGGTCTGCTGTTCCGTAATCAAATATTCCACACTAAACCAATCATTCATTTTTGTATCCCTCCAGTCTTTATCGCTTTATCATGTTCCGATCTCGATTACAGTTCATAATTTTTAGAACTTTATTATTAAGTTCAATATTACATGAACTTATTTAAAGTTCAACACTTTTTTATCTAGAATGTGATAAAATGATTTTTGAACTAAAGTTGAAGGAGAGAATCGATGTTATGACCCGGATTGTAATCGATTATTCACCCGTACACGAGCTTGTGACAAGCTTGTTTGCCTATAGCGACAAAAAAAATCAGCTTCATGATTTAGGAAACAAATGGAGGAAGCAGGTGGAGAAGCATCTGCCGGATTCCTTTGACGACCGGTTGGATGAGCTTGATTTATGCGATACGATCTCCTACCTTCATCTGTTAATACTGGATAGTCCGGCGAAGCATGATATCACCGCTTTTCTGGAGTGGCTGGGCGGACTAGGAGAAGGCCAAATCTATGAGATGCTGTCCCCTTATCTGGAAGATGGGATCGGTATGGGATTAAAAGCATTCCGGGACCGCAGCTTGGATATCTTGAACACTTGGCAGCAGGCCTGCCTCATTTCCGAAGAAATCCTGAACACGCTGAAGATCTCCGCCACACGAATCGAGGAACTGAGTCAGACGTTTTCTTATACCGATTTGATTGATGAAGCGACCAATGGTGTGGTTCTTGACTTGGAGGAGGATTTGGAGTTTATCCTGCTGATTCCTGCTTATCACATCAAGCCGCTCAACCGGATCGATATGATGAGCGACAAGCTGCTTGTGATCAGCTATGCCGCAGATGAGCAGCCGCCCGATAAGGATACGCCAACCACCCAAATGCTGCGCATGATCAAAAGCCTGGCGGACGAGAAGCGGCTGATCCTGCTTCATATTTTGGCGGACGGACCCGTTACCTTCACCGAACTGCAGCAGAAAACCAAACTCTCCAAAAGCAACCTGCACTATCACTTGTCTCTGTTAAAAACTGCCGGACTTCTCCGGATGCACCTGAAGAAACAAGGAGAGCGGGAAAAATTCAGCGCAAGACCGGAGTCCTTTGCTGCGCTGAGGGACATGCTGGAATCCTATGTGTTCGGTTTGAATAAAGATCAATAACACGGGTAAGAAAATAATAAGATCTGGACGTATCATCAGGCACAAAAAAACAGCTTTACCATCATCTTCTTGATGGTAAAGCTGTTTTAATTTTAGTTTTGCGAAACGTTCAATTTAAGCACATGGAAAGATTTCGGCCCAACGATGTAATCCATCTCCGGGCTGACTTCCAGGCTGAGCACCTCAGGTGCCACGTTAAATGGCTTGTCGATGGAATTGATATCCCGGTCCTCGCCCTGCATCACCTGCACCTCACCTTTGCCGTTCAGCGGATAGGCAGATTCCAGGCGCACCGATACTTTTCGGTCCAGTGTATTGACCAGCTTCACATAAAGCACGCCGGCTTCCTTGTCATACGATACGGTGTAAGGAATTTCTTCCTCATCATGACTCACTTGTACGAGATCTGTTCCCATCTGAGTGCTGTACAGCTTCTGCACATAATAGCTTGGACTGCCGTAAGCCTTCTCACCATCAAACCAGATCATATCCGGCGACCACTGGGCATAACCCAATCTCGCAAACAGCGGTGCGTACGAAGCGAGAATTACGACATCCGCATTGCGCTCGATCCCTGTCAGGAAGGCAGCTTCAGCCAAGGCAGCTTCCCAATCATTCAGATGCGGCTTATTCATCCCGTTGGTATGATGTGCCGCATACTCGCCGGCAAATACTTTAACATCCCGCGGATACTCGTCATAAAAATGCACGTTGTCGATCAGCCACTGAGGTTTTACGTAATAATGCTCGTCTACCGCGTATACAAAGTTCTCGTTCTCCTTCGCCGCAGTGCGGTAGAAATCCCAGGCTTTCGTATATTTCTCGGAAGTGACATCCGGTCCGGCAGAGCCCAGCAGCTTAATGTCTGGATACTGCTGATGAACAGCCTGCTGAAACAGCTCATACCTTTTGAAGAAATCGACCTTGTCGGTCTGCCACTGTTCATTACCAATCCCCAGCAGTTCGAGATTGAAAGGCTCGGGGTGTCCCATGTCACTGCGGATGCGTCCCCACTTGGAATCAGCTGGTCCATTGGCGAATTCAATCAAATCGAGCGTGTCCTGAATGTACTGCTGAAAATGAGGATCATCCATTCCGACCTGTTCGTGCGAGTGGAACTGACAGGCCAGGCCTACATTCTCGACCGGCAGTGCTTTGGCGCCAAGATATTCGCTTAACAGGAAGTATTCATAATATCCAATACCCAGCGTCTGGTTGTAATGACTGTACGGGCTGGCAAAATCCTTGGAGTTCCCGTGCACCGCCCAGCGGTTCCCGTTTATTGGACGCTCCTCAGATTTGCCGACGCTATTTTTCCATTGATAACGGTTGTCCAGCGTATAGCCTTCTACGATACAGCCGCCAGGGAAGCGAAGAAATCCCGGTTTCATCTCTTTCAGCAGCTCTGTCAGATCTCGGCGGAACAGCCCCAGTACTGCGTCGGATGGAATCATGGATATAAAATCAAAGCACACAGTTCCCGGCTGGCTCAATTGAATGATGAAATCCCCGCCGGACACATCCTGATCGCTGACCAGGTCTGCTTCATACTTCACCCATTCTCCTGTGACCGATGCTGCAGCGGTTGCCCTTGCATGAACAGCCCCCTCTTTGGCGATACATACATCAATGCTTCCTGCGTAGTCTTCTGTGCGAGCGTAGAATGAAACTCGGCAGGATACCTCCGATTTCATATAGATCCCATCATAGGCTTTGTTCGTAAATGCCAATTGGCTGCCAGAAGCGGTAAACTTCAGATAATGCACATTCACGGGATTCTGCGGGTTCTCTGTTTCAATCTGCATCTCAGCACCGCTGTCATTCGAAGGGTAAGCACTCCATCCATACAGCCCGTCAAAGCGTTCCACTACATCATGCGACTCTCCCGTAATCTCCAGAAATTCGAATGAACGATTCTCGATCATTTCTGCATGAAGGCCGCCGTCCAGCCCGTAATTGATGTCCTCGAAAAAAAGTCCAATCATGCCGGGGTTAATGCCAGCGCCCAGCTTATCTGTAATTTGAAGTTTCATATAAGGTCACCTTCCGCCTTTACATTCATTGTTATTATATCTTTTTAGCATAATGAAGGCGCTGCCAGAGTTCAATTACACATCGTCCTTATCTACTAACCTATTGTGCAAACGAAAGGATTGCACCCTTTCTGTCAAAGCTCTACAATGAGGACATCAACCTCTATGGAGAGATGACCATGCATATCGTAAATATCGGATACAATCACAGTCATCATGCAGATTTTCATATCCATCGTCCTCAAGGATCCGGAGACTATCTGCTGCTGCTGCTTAAAAGCTCGGCCGTCTTCACCCTGCACGGTGATGATTATACTGCCGAAAAAGATTCTTTTATTCTGTTCAATGAGCACACTCCCCAGTTCTACCGGGCAGAAGGCGGCCCGTTTTCTAACGACTGGTTTCACTTCGAGCTGCAGCCGCAGGATCTGCCATGGTTTCATCGTCTCAGCATCCCGATGGATCAGGTTGTACCTCTCGGAGATCTGAACGAACTGTCGATGTTTATTAACCATATGTGCTACGAGAGGTATGCTGCAGGTTCCCGCCAGCCCGAAACGGTGGAGCTGTACATGAAGCTTTTTTTCATCAAACTGAGCCAGCGGCTTCACCAGCATTCCAATGAGACGCCAAGCTCCCATTACAACAAACTGTCCATCGTCCGCACCAAAATCTTCAACCAGCCCTCTCACCCCTGGACGATCGATGATTTGTGCGGAGAGCTGACGATGAGCCGGTCTAATTTTCAGCATCTGTATAAGGAACTGTTCGGTGTGAGCCCGATGAGTGATGTCATATTAAGCCGGATCGAGCATGCTAAATACCTGCTGTCTACGACAGATATAACAGTCAAGAAGATTGCCGAGATGTGCGGGTACAATAACGAGATCCATTTTATGAGACAGTTTAAAAAGCATCTGCAGCAGACCCCCTCTGCCTTTCGCGAGAACTGCAGATAGGGCCTGCGGGCAGGCAGCAGCAGCTGCCACGCTCTTGAGGTGATTGCTTTCTTTCGGTAAGCTGCCTTCGCATCCCGCCTAACATTTTTGATAAGACTGTTTTTCAAGCTTAAGCTGCACTCAGCAAGCAAAATGATTGAAATAAGCTTGGAATTCAAGCTTATCTCCAGCGCGCCTTCACTGACACACACCAACTGTCTCCCGAATATGTGCAATCATTGGCTACTGCAAGCTTGCAGTGAACTTTTTCCGCCGTGTTCGCCGAGTGACTCGCCCGTATGCCGGACCCACGCAAATAGAAGCTGCTCCGCAAGATCTGATGATCTTTTGGAACAGCTTCTTTTAGAGTGTATATTTACTTATTCGCCTTACGGACCTGACCCTCACTGCTCTTCAGCTGGGCAATTAGCTTATCACCTTCGACATCCAGGTTTGGCAGCAGGCGGTCCATCCATTTTGGCAGCCACCAGGCTTTGTTCCCGAATACTGACATTAGTGCAGGCACCAGCATCATACGTACGATGAAAGCATCCACCAGAATACCGATCGCAAGCGCGAAACCAATCTGCTTAATCATCACATCATGGGAGAAGATAAACCCGGCAAAGACGGATACCATGATGACCGCAGCCGCGAGAACGACACGACTTGCCTGCTGATATCCAAGAACCACGCTATCTGATCCTCGGTGACCGTGAACATAAGCCTCACGCATGGAGCTCACCAGGAATACCTGATAGTCCATTGCCAGGCCATACAAAATGCCAGTAACCATAATCGGCATGAAACTGAGCAGCGGACCGCCAGTGTCAAAAGCGAACAGCGAATGAAGCCAGCCCCATTGAAAGACTGCTGTCGTAATACCGAATGTAGCCAGCACGCTCAGTACGAACCCAATCGTTGCTTTGATAGGTACGATGATGGAGCGGAAAACAAGTAGAAGAATGATAATCGATAGAATGACGATTATGCCAATATAGAGCGGGAACACTTCAGCCAGCTTCTCTGACATATCAATGTTAATTGCGGTGATACCAGTAACGCCAAGCGATAGATTAAAGTTTTTCGCCAGGTCAGCATCCGGATTCCGAAGAGCTTTCACCAAATCTTTTGTCGCTTCGTCATTCGGACCGGATTTAGGAATCAGGCTGATAATGGCCATCGATCCATCTGCGTTCATGCCCATAGGGCTAACCAGAGCCACATCCTCATAATTCTGGAGCTCCATCAGCGCTCCGCCCAACATTTCCGGCGCAACAGGTTTTCCATCATCACGGCTTTCCGCCACAATGATCAAGGGATTGTTAAAGCCCTCACCAAACGCCCCAGCTACTGCATCATAGCTCTGACGGGCGGTCGTATCCAGGTTGGCCGTATCACTGGATGGAATCCCCATCTTCATCTCTGCCACGGGAATGGCAGCTGCCCCAAGCAGCACAACAGAACCGATAATGACAAGAATGCGGTGTTTCACAACCCCTTTAACCCAGCGGTAAGCAAAACCTTCGCGGGTGGAGGTTGCTGCATGCTCATTATACTTGGCACGGGCCTTCGCGGAGACAATTCGCTCACCGACCAGACCAAGCAGTGCCGGCAGCAATGTCAGAGCAATCAAGACATTAACAAACACGCTCGCGGCAGCCACCAGGGCCATCGTTGACAAAAATTCAATTCCGATGACAAGCATGCCGCACAGTGCGACAATGACTGTCATTCCTGCGAAGAATACAGCACTGCCGGCCGTTCCGACTGCCCGGCTTGCCGCTTCCTCAGCATTTAATTTACCATCAAGAATCATACGGCGTTGACGATTAACGATGAACAAGGAGTAATCAATACCGACCGCCAGGCCGACCATAAGCGCGAGCGCCGGGGTAATGTCGGTCATTACGATAAATTTGGAGATTCCGAAAGCTCCGCCCACACTGATGGCTACGCCAAGGATCGCGGTCAAAAGCGGCAGTCCGGCAGCAATAAGGGAGCCCAGTGTCATAAAGAGTACAACGGCTGCAATGACAATACCGATGGCTTCCGTCGGGCTGGTCAGGCTCAAGGCTTCCAGTGTATCGCCAGGCAGTGCGGTGATACCGGAGCTTCCTTCTTCTACTGCCTCCACCGAGTTGACGATAGAATCCAGCACCGATTTAGGAACGGAAGTCTGCGCCACCGTGAATTGAAACTGGAACAAGGCCACACTCCCATCCGACGCCACCAGCACGCCGGGCACAGAAACACCGTCCACGATGAGCGGCCCATAGGGCGGTGCCGCAGCCTGACCCGCTGCAGATGGGTCTGCTTGACCTGCCGCGGATGGGTCCGCTTGGCCTGCTGCAGATGGGTCCGCTTGACCCGCAGCGGCAGGGTCTGTTTGGCCCGTCTCACCTGACGCACTAGGTGCCGCGGATGGATCAGCTCCGCCATCGGCTGTCATTCCAGCGGCCGCAGCTTGTGCAGCCAATTCAGCAGGATTAATGACATACTCTTCGTTATATACATCATTGACTGCTTTACTAATCAGAGCTAACCGCTCTGGTGTATCCAGACGTTCACCCTCCGAGGCCGTGAACACCACGCTTCCTTGTCCGCCTGAGGCTGCTGGAAGTTCTTCCGCCAATTGATCCAATACTTTCTGCGCTTCGGTTCCTTCAATCTTCATATCCGAGCTGGAATGCATGCCGTTAATCCCGATCATGGCAATAACAATGGCTAAGACTGCGACCCAGCTGACAATATAATGCCAAGGTTTGTTGAAGGCTGATTTAGCCACTTTGTAAAGAAAGGTTGACATATTAAACGTTTCTCTCCTTTGTATCCAACTTTGATTACAGCGGCTGGAAGCCGGTGCGCAAATATCCGAACATGGTTTCTACATACTGCTCAATGGTAATTGCTCCGGGACGGTCAATCGCCGATTCACCAGGCATCAGCACCTTGACGTTTCCGGTCAGTAAAGGAATGACAGCTCCATATACCGCCCCCGCCAGCATGTGAACATAAGCATCCGAATAACGTCCATTCACGGCCCCGCTTACAGCCACCTGGGCAGACAGCTGCAGCTGATGAAAAGCGCTGAGAATATAAGGCTCTATCGTAGGATAACGCCTCGATAATGCCACCAAATCCCGCATTTTCCGGATATGTTCTGTCACAAGCTGAAGCTTCATCAAACGCTGAAAAATATCGAGCGGAGTGATATTCTGATCCATCTCGGACAGTACGGTTTCAGCTTCACTGGCACTTTTGACCGATACGGCAGCTGCTGCTACGGCTTCTTCCTTGCAGGAAAAATGATTCGCAAACGTACGCCTGGAGTAGCCCGCTTTATGTACGATATCGTCCACGATAAAACCGTCCAATCCCCGATCCACCGCCAGTTCGTATGCAGCGTCTGCAAGAGCATCTGCGGTTGCTTTTCTCTTAATATCACGCAAGCTTGCATTCATGTTCCTTCACCCGCCTTACGAACAGAATAATTATATTATTGCCCATAATGCAATATTGCACAATGGGCAATTTATGAACGAAATAGTACGATACAATGAAGCGGAATATACTAAAAAACCTTTCTCACCCTCAGATCTGGCCTTGAGGAGAGAAAGGTTTTTGACACTGCACTATTTTACAACTGCTGGTTCTGAGTTATGAGTACCCTCGCTCCAGCGGCTCGGATTTTAACATACTCTGCATATCATGGCCTGACGGATTCTGGAATACCCGGAGCCCGAATTCCGGCGCAATCGCAATAATATGATCAAAGACATCGCCCTGAACGGACTCGTAGACAGCCCAATCTATGTCATTGGTAAATGCGTAAATTTCCAGAGGTAATCCATTTTCAGCGGGCTGCAGCTGTCTGACCATACAGGTCATATCCTTATGAATTTTAGGGTGACGCTGGAGATAACATTGAATATATACCCTGAATGTCCCGATATTCGTCAGCGCTCTGCCATTAACTCTATTGGAACCATCTATTCCGTGTTCGATATTATACTGCTGAATTTCCTTTTCTTTTTGGGCAATATAATCCTGCAGACAGTGAATGCCTTTAAACTTTTCGACCATCTCCGGACTGCAGATAGAGACACTGTTCATATCCACATAAATGGATCGTTTGATCCGCCGGCCGCCGGAATTCTGCATCCCTCTCCAGTTCTTGAACGAATCTGAAATCAGCGCATAGGTTGGAATCGTTGTAATCGTCTTATCGAAGTTCTGGACTTTTACGGTATTCAGGGAAATATCCAGAATATCTCCGTCTGCACCGTAATTCGGCATTTCAATCCAGTCTCCCACACGGACCATATCGTTCGAAGTCAGCTGAACGCCTGCAACCAGTCCCAGGATGGAGTCCTTGAAGACGAGCATAATGACAGCGGACAGTGCACCAATCCCGCTGAGCAGAATTACAGGGCTTTCTCCCATCATATTAGCGATGAGAAGAATCGCACCAATGATATAAATGAAGATTTTGACCACCTGAATGTAGCCCCGGATCGGTCTAGCTTTGGAGATCTCATAGGTGTTATAAATATCATTTACCGCATTCAGGAACGCACTCAATACCAGGAGCACAACAACAATCATATACAGGGCGACACCCTTCTCGATCAGATGCTGATACCCCGGAAACAGATAAGAACAATAATATATGATGAGGGCAGGAACCACATGTGAGAGCTTGTGGAAGACCTTGCGTTCCAATAAATAATTGTCCCATTGATAGCGGTTGTTGGTGATGTAGTAGGTCAGCACATTCAGAACAATTCTTTTGGTGATATAATTTGCCAAGATGCACAGCAGGGCGATGACCACGATCATGATCCCAGTGGCCAGATAGTTGACCATCGCACCTTCAATTCCCAGATTGACAAGCCAATTTTTGATTAAATCCATTTTTTCCTCCTTTGCGTTTGTAAGAGCACGTCTTATCCCGGTTCAGGATGACAGCAGAATGAACAGCGACTTCAATTTTAACATATATGACAAGACGTCTGAAAATGAAGTCCGTGATCGGTTATATATAACTATAGGAATGCAGCAGCATTTAAAAAAATCCATAATCGACGCTAAGGAGGCCGCAGACAATGAAATCAATGTCATGGAACCATTCGATACAGGATTTTCTGGAGCAGACCGGAAGCTTGCAGCCAACTCCGGGCGGCGGCAGTGTCGCATCTTTGGTCACGGCGCTTGGTGCCGCTATGACCTCCATGGTCGGGAATTTTTCTCAAGGAGAATCATTTGAACATGCTGAGGAGCAGATGATGGCTGCCGTGGATCAAATGAAAGATTTATACCAGCAGTGCGAAGAGCTTATGCAGGATGATATCTCTTCCTTTGGTGCCTTGGTAGAAGCTATGAAGCTCCCCAAAGAGACCGAGAAAGAACAGCACAGCCGTCGTGATGCTATCCATGAAGCCGCTGTCCAGGCCATTGAAGTTCCGCTGCGCCTGATGCAAGCCTGTCGGGACGGATCCCGCTGCGCTTACCGTATTGCTAAAGCCTCCAATCACAATGTCGCTTCCGATCTCGGCATCGGAGCCATTCTGTTCGAAGCTGCTGCTCAAGCCGGGTTATTGACCGTACAGATCAACCTTCCGTCTCTGCACGACTCCGGGATGAAGGACCGATACCAGACGCAGGCTTCTTCGCTCCTGCTTCAAGTGCAGGAGAACAAAGAACACATTCTAAGTGTGGTGCACGGCAGCATAAATTAAATGACAAAGAGCAGCTTCGCAATGGAAGCTGCTCTTTGTCATATTCCGGTCAAGGCTTTTCAAAGCTATACATCAGCTTCAGCAGTCCTCTTCTAGCTTGCCCTGACCAGTTCCCTGTGACCACCATAGCTCATGACTGCAAAAACCGCGTTAATCACTGCGAACAGATAATATGAAGTATTCATAACCAGCGCCACAGCCAGCGATACAAATCCCAGAAACACCAGAAATCCGCAGGTCACCTTGGGGACCTTGAACACGAACATCCACGCGATCAGCTGAAATAATAAAAGACACCCGCCTATGTAGTGAATCATCACTCCGTCAAACCCTTTTGGCTCAACGGTAAAATACTGATAGCCCATGAGAAGAATCCATACGGCCAGCAGCAGTCCTGTTGCCCCTCTCACACCAACATTCCTTTCTTGTTTTTATGACAGCTCATGATGAGAAGCTATATCTATCATAAACATGGATTCCATATTTTCCAATAAAGAAAAAGAGCTTGGCAGTGAGTCTGTGCTGAAGACTTATGCACAGCCGTCCTGCTCAACCAGCAGTAGAATCTTATCTAAAGATCAATTTCAAGGTTATTGTCCACTCCTCATACAAAACTGAGGATTATTACTGGGGAGTTGAGCCGAATGCAGCGTGCTTCCAGGTACTGCAGTTTATGCCGCCGGTCAGACGGCTGAAACTGCTGGATCTCGGCTGCGGTGAAGGGAAGGATGCTGTCTTTTTTGCCCGAAATGGATACGAGGTTACCGCACTGGATGTTTCGGATGCCGGTCTTCGCAAGACGCAGCAGCTAGCTGACAAGGCCGGGGTCCAAATTCATATCGTGAAAGCAGATATTCTGGACTACCGGCTGGATACATATTACGATGTCGTCTTCTCCAGCGGCGTGCTGCATTATATCAAGCCAGAGCACCGCAGCGACATCTTCGATAATTACAAAAGGTTTACCCGTCCTAACGGTATTCATGTTTTGAATGTATTTGTGGATAAACCTTTTATCGCGCCGCCGCCTGAAAAAGAGCCATACGCATTCCCATGGCATTCCGGTGAACTGCTTACGCATTACCGGGACTGGCGGATTCAGGACAGTGCGGAAATTATTTTTGACTGCTGCTCTTCAGGTATTCCGCACCGGCATGCCATGACTACCCTGGTTGCACAAAAGGTTAGTCCTTCTTCTCTTGCTGCCGCCGCAGATTCTTTACAGAAGTGAGCGTAGTTCCCTCTGGAATAGTTAACAGGCGGCTTTTGGAGACACCGATCCGCTGAGATGTATAAATACCGGTATGACCGGAGAAGAGGAAGCTGACCATACATGCGATAAACATATAAACGGCTCCTTCCGAACCAAACAATTCGACACCCATAATAAAGCAAGCGATTGGCGTGTTTGTCGCTCCGCAAAAAACAGCGATAAAACCAAGCGCAGCCAGAAAAGGTGCATACAGCCCTAATATGTCCGCAAGGCTGTTGCCCATTGTAGCTCCGATTGCGAATAAGGGAGTAACCTCACCGCCCTGAAATCCGGCCCCTAACGTGACCGACGTAAATATAAGCTTCCACAGAAACGCAAATGGGGCAGCGTCGCTCTGAAATGATTCCTCGATCAACGGAAGACCTAGTCCAAGATAGTCCCGGCTTCCCGTAAGGCTGACCAGGAGGATCACCAGCAAGCCTCCTACAGCGCTTTTAAATACTGCGTTCTTGAACAAGTAGGCATATACCCGCTTCAGTGCATGAGTAAGCTCGCTAAACAAGAGGCTGACCAGTCCGAATAAAATGGAGGCAAGAACGACCTTGAGCACGATCGGAATTTCTATGGCGGGAACGAAACCGATCTGATAATGGATATGATGAGCCCCCCACAAGCGCGTCGCAACCAGGTCGCCGATAAAACTGGCCGTGAAGCAGGGTAAAAGCGCTCGGTGGCTGATCAGGCCGATGGCGATGACCTCCAAACCGAAGATCGTACCGGCAAGCGGTGTCCCGAATATGGAGCCAAATCCGCCGCTGATACCGCACATTAGCAGGATTTTACGATCGACCGCGTCGATTCGTATGATTTTCCCGAACCATTCGGCTAAACTGCCGCCCATCTGAACCGCGGTCCCTTCGCGCCCGGCTGAACCGCCAAACAAGTGGGTCACCAATGTACCAAACAACACCAATGGGGCCATGCGCAGCGGAATCGTCTCTTTCCCCTCACCAATTTGCTCAAGGATCAGATTGTTTCCTTTGGCGCTGTTCAGACCATATTTCATATACATATAGCTTACCAGTGCACCGCCGACCGGCAGCAGAAACAGTAGCCATCCATTCTCCATCCGGACATTGGTAACGTAATCCAGGCTTTTCAGAAAAAAAGCCGAGGCTGTACCAGCCAGCACGCCTACTGCCCCGCCCAGCACAATCCATTTCAAAAACGTGCTCCATAAAGCGAGATGGCTTCTTCTCTCTGCTAACAAGATCCACTTCTTATATAGGTTCTGCATACGTATTTCCTCTCTATGTAGTGATCAACACGTACCCAACCGCAGTTTATAAAAATACTGCACAGCGGGATGCTTGGACTTTATCGAGTCCGTCATGTTCAAGATCCGCTTTTTCCCAACCCGACGGTCCGCCAAGGCTAGAATATTCAACAAGATATCATGGCTCTCCAAGCTTTCTTCTATAGAAGTAGATAAGAACTTGTTCGCTGTAACGATAAAATTAGATTTGCTTAATGTGGTCTGGGCGGACAAAAGCTCCTTAGCAAGTTTAGTCATCTTTCGATTTCTTGCAATGACGTGTAAACGATCCTCCGGAACGTTCCCCTGGGCACTTGTTCTGACCGCTTCTATTTCCTCACCGGTGATCGGAATCTGGATATCTGCATCATTCTTAACGTCCAGCTCTGACTCATACCATCTGATAACGCTGGCTTTGTCACCCATATAGAGTACATTCTTTTTATCGACTGAGATATAACAAAGTCCGGGTTTGTCGGGTGAATACCGGTAACCGGCAGCACGATACTCGACTCTCCCCTGTAACGCCGGACTGAGAAAGCTCTCCAGCTGCTGTTTTAATTTGCTCCAGGACATAGTTCCTCCTAAGTTGATACGTGAGTTATTTTTGGTATATGGATTGATGTGATACTTCCATAACACTATTGTCCATGAGGCCGCGTAAAAGATCAATCATAGCAGGCAGCTTAGAGGCATTCGAGCTCAATGTATGTGGAAAACCACATACATTCCAGAGCACAAGCCACTTTCGAGTTCATTGTGTGTGGATAACCGCATTCAGGCAAAAGAGTCCGAGAACCTCATAGCGATTCTCGGACTCTTCCACTTATCGTTCCAGCAGCGCCACGCACTCTACATGGCTCGTCTGCGGGAACATATCCACCGGCTGCACCCATTTCAGGCTGTAACCGCCGTCCAGCAGGACCTTGCAGTCCTTCGCGAGCGTGGACGGGTTGCAGGACACGTAGACGAAACGCTTCGGCTTGGTGCGCAGCACGGTGTCCAGGAAGCGGGCATCCAGGCCAGTCCGCGGCGGGTCTGCGACGATGACGTCAGGTGACAGGCCGTCCTTGACCCAGCGCGGCAGCAGCTCCTCGGCCTCCCCCACATGGAACGAGATGTTATCCCGTTCGTTGCGGACGGCATTCTGCTTCGCATCCTCGATCGCTTCGGGGATGATCTCGATGCCCCGCACTTCCTTTGCATATGGCGCAAGCCAGAGTCCGATCGTGCCTGTGCCGCAGTATGCGTCAATCACGCTCTCTTTGCCGGTCAGCCCGGCTGCGCCGCGCACAGCTTCGTACAGCTTCACCGTCTGCTGCGGATTCAGCTGGAAGAATGCCCGCGGTGACAGGGAGAACTGCAGGTCGCTCAGTGACTCCTGCAGCGTATCTGCTCCCCATAGCTTAATGGTCCGGTCACCGAATATTAGCGATGTTTTCTTCGGATTAATGTTAAGCGCAATCCCGCTGATTTCCGGCAGTGCGAGGCGCAGCATCTGCACCACATCCTCCTGCCTTGACAGCTTGTTTCCCGCAGTGACGAGCGTTACCTGCATCTCGCCAGACTGGAAGCCGTGACGGACAACGACCGTCCGCACCCCGTCCTTGCTTCCATTCTCCTTGTACAGCGGAATGTTCAGCTCCTCCAGCACGGCTTTAACCTTCTCTACCGCTTCATTCACTTTCGGATGCTGGATCGGACAGCCGCTGATATCCACGATGTCATGGCTTTCGGCCTGATACAGGCCGGCGATCACCTTACTGCCCCTGCGCTTCAGCTGAAGCTGGGCTTTATTCCGGTAATCCCATGGATGCTCCATGCCGAGCATCGGCTTGATCTTAACAGCCTCGAGACCCGCATAGCGGCTGAACGCCTCACGGACCATGTCCGTCTTCGCCTGCAGCTGTCCTTCATACGAGATATGCTGAATCTGGCACCCGCCGCAAATGCCGAACACGGGACAAGGCGGCTCGATCCGCTGCGGGGAGCGCTTTTCCACTTCCAGCAGCTGGGCTTTCATAAACTTCGGCTGCTGCTCCTGTACCTTGGCCTTGACGACTTCTCCCGTAAGCGCACCGTCCACAAATACTGCCTTGCGGCGGTAGTAGCCCACACCTTCGCCATTGATACCCAGCCGTTTTATTGTGACCACGATCACATCACCGGGCGCAAGCTCCTCTGCATTGTCACGGGAGGACGGGCGCAGCCGGGAGGGTGCGGGAGCTTGTCCGCCTTTCCCCTTACCACCGCCTCTCCCCCCGCCAAAGCTGCTGGGTCGGCCGTGCTGACCTGCCGGTTTCCCTAAAGGGGCAGCCTTTCGAGTGCTTTTCCCTGACGCCCCAGCCGGAGCTTTTCCATTCTGTGCTCCTGGATTCTGTCCAACTTGCATTACCGGCTTTTGCTCCTTTTGCGACCTACTACCAGCTTCCGAATGCTCTGTCTTACGCAGCTGAAGGTCCCTCTCACGCATGAGGTCGCTTTTTCCCGACTCCCGAAGAGGTGTTTTTGCACGGTCTGAACGGCCTTTATGTTGGTTGGTTCTCTGATTATTCTTCTTATTTGAAGAGCGCGGTGTATCCATTATATGCTGCAGCTCCATCCTGTTTGGTTTTCGTGTCCACTATACCATGTCCATCAAGCCAATTCCATGACATAACCCGTGAAAAGCCGCTCTAGCACAGGAATAAAAAGCCCCACATAAAAAATATTTTTCTAATATCGTCTTATCTTCTGAAACTTTACTCCTGTCCGATCTGTCATATAATAGAGGTAATCTTAACCAATTGATTCAGCATTTTAAGGAGGTCAAGTGTGTGAAAAAGTTTTGGGCTGTCATTCTGACAGTCGTCTGTATTCTGCCGCTGTTATTTCAGGGGCAGGCTCAGGCAGCAGCTCCCATCAGTGTTGTCATTGACGGAGTCCGGTTGTCTTCGCCACAGCCGCCCATCATGATCCAGAACCGGGTTATGCTGCCGATGAGGGTTATTTTTCAGAAGCTCGGCGCAAAAGTAACCTGGAACCAAAAGACCCAAACCGTAACAGCCGTAAGAGACAACTCCACCATCGTACTCAAGATTAATGCCAAAACAGCAACTATTAACGGCAAATTTACAGCCCTGGATGTTCCGGCCAAAAACCTGAAAGGAACAACCATGGTACCGGTCCGTTTTGTGAGTGAAGCACTCGGTGAAAAGATCGGATGGAACTCCAGAACACAAACCGTTACCGTCACGACATCGGACAGCTCCGCACCAGATAACAGTCTCGGGCCTGTCACTTACATCACGTTAAAAGATATCGGAGACAGCGGAGATGGCCGGGATCTGCAGGTCAGCTTCTCCAAAGCTGACAATGAGCATCAGGCATCCCAGTACCGGGTATTTGTCGTAAAATCCTCAAAAGCATCTGCTTTTAATGAGGCTTCCGCGTTCAATGTGCCGCCTTCCAGCTATGCTGCCGTATTTCCGAATGGCAGCGATCCATCGCTGAATTTGACGGCAACCTCCCGTGACACGGACGGCGAGATGATTCGTGAGAACCAGGCTTATGTCGCCTATGTTCTGGCTGTAAGCAAGTTCAGCGGCTCTTCCCAGCTGTCCAAAGCGTCCGCACCCCTGACACTGCTGAACCAGCGTGCCGTAGATGCTGTAAGTAATGTACGGGCGACGGATGTGAGCAATTTCGGGGACGGACGCGACCTCTCGGTATCGTTCACCCGTGCGGCATCGGAAAACAATATTTCTACCTACCGTGTGTTTGTCGTAAAGACACAGAATGCTTCCGGATTTAATTTGAACACAGCCAAGTCCTTGCCAAGTACATCCTATACCAATGTATCAAGAACCAGTTCCGGCTCCACCACACTCTCCTTGAATCTCGGCTCTTCGGCCAGAGACACGTCGGGTGAACTGATTCGCAGCGGTGTACCGTATACCGTATATGTGATGTCCGTCAGCAGCAATGAGAACACCATGCCGAGCAAGCTCTCATCTCCTTCTTCATCGCTGACGCTGAACAGCAGCTCTTCCGCTGTACCAGTCATTACACAGGTTACTGACATCAGCGACTATGGGGATGGAAGAGATTTGCGAGTCAGCTTCAACAAAGTGACTGACGAATCAAGCATCAGTTCTTACCGTATTTACGTTGTGAAATCAACCAATTCAGGATCTTTTGACCTGAACAGAGCGAACAACATATCCAGCAGCAATTATACAACTGTCGGCAAAACCGGAAATAATCAGACTCATGCTCTGAACTCAGGATCGCGTGACGTCGACGGAGCAGCCATCCGTAACGGAATTTATTATCGTGTGTATGTCATGGCTGTAAGCAGCAGCGGTTCAGCGGCGAACCACGTTCTCTCAGCTGCCTCCAATGAAATTATGCTGCTCAGCGGTAATAGAGTGGACCCGGTTTCGAACGTAGCCGCCAGCGATATCAGCGACTTCAATGACGGACGGGATCTCCGGATATCCTTCAACCGGGCCAACAATGAAAGCAATATCAGTCATTACCGGATATTTGCCGTGAAATACAACAGGTCCTCCAGCTTTGACGTGAACAGCGCCAATAACTTGTCGAGCTACTATTATACGCAGGTCAACAAAACCGGCTATAATATCAGCCAGACGCTCTCTGCGGTAACCAGAGATACCGATGGTGATTATATCCGCAGCGGCAGCAGCTACCGGATCTTCGTGCTCTCTGTAAGCAGTAGTAATGCTGACAGCAATACACTCTCATCGTCTTCACCATATGTCACCCTGACAGGAAATCAGCTTGTCACTGCAGTCACGAACATTGCGGTCAATGACATCAGCGATTACAATGACGGACGAGATCTGCGCGTCACCTTCAACCGTGCTGCCAATGAAACGGTCATCGATTCCTATCGCGTTCTCGTCGTCAAGAATAGTGATGCCGGACGTTTTGACCTATCCTGGGCGAACAATGTAGGCAGCAGCAATTATACTTACGTCAGCAAAACAGGCAGCAATTTGACTGCTAACCTTTCATCGGCGGCCAGAGATGTGAACGGTGACCAGATTCAAAATGGAATTGCATACCGGGTATTCGTCCTGTCTGTTGGCAGCGGCAGCTATGCAGGCACCTATGCATTGTCCTCCTATTCGCCTTCGATCACGCTGACGGGCAATACAGCAGTTCCTGCTGTTACTAATGTTACAGCCGCCGATGATGGTAACAACAATGACGGGCGGGATTTAATCATATCGTTCAAGAAAGCCGATAATGAATCCCGCATCAGTGGATATCGTGTATATGTCGTTAAGGTTGCCAATGCAGAGACGTTTACACTGGCCTCAGCCAATGCAGTGAGCCCGCAGAATTATACGTCTCTTGACAAAACCGGACGAGATTTCAATCAGAGCTTGACGTCGGATTCCAGAGATGTAAATGGTGACCGTATTCGCAACATGACCCCCTATCAAGTGTTTGTACTATCCGTCAGCAGTGACGGGGTTGCGGCCAATAACAGCCTGTCGGGTCCACCGTATCCTTCCATTACTCTGGAGGGTACGAAAGTGGCCGCACCAATCAATGTAAGCGCAAATGTCTATTCCGAGAACGGGGTCGCTCAGTATGTTGCTGTTTCCTTCTCCGTCTCCTCATCCGTCAACGTCGGGAAGTACCGCGTCATGGTTGTTCCGCAGGAACAAAGCTTCGGTGAATCGGGAGCCGCAGCCGTTGCGGAAGGCAATTATACAGAAGTTGATCCTCAAGAGGGAACGATTAGTGTTAACCTGCCTCTGAACGTTAACAATGTGCTGGGTGCGCCGCTGCAAGATTCAAACCGCAGCTATAAAGTAGTGATTCTGGCAGTAGGCAATGCCAACGAGACCAGCTCTACCGCTATCTCAGCAGAGGCACCCTTGACCGGATGGCCTATGCAGGGTATTTAACTGAAAAGCCTGTCATATAAAATCCTGACCCGCCGTAGTATCGGCAGGGTCAGGCTTTTTCGTGTATTATTTATTTTCGCTGCCTGCTAAGGCTGTCGAGACGGATCTCGACAGCCTTCTTTTCACAGAAATTCTACATAGCCTCCAGTTCCATGTACGCGAATTCGCTGCCCATCTTTTATCAACTTGGTGGCATTTTCGACGCCGACAACGGCCGGCAGGCCGTATTCTCGGGCGATCACCGCTCCATGGGTCATCAGTCCGCCAATCTCGGTAACGAGACCTTTTATGGACACAAACAGCGGCGTCCAGCTCGGATCCGTAAAGGTGGTGACTAATATATCGCCTTCCTCTAAATTTGCGTCTTCTATACTCAGGATAACCCGTGCTCTCCCCTCTGTAACGCCTGAAGACACTGCCAGGCCTGCCATCGCCCCATCGGGAATGTTTTCCATGCTGTACTTCCCTGTAATGATTTCACCTTCAGAGGTGATCACACGCGGAGGTGTCAGCTTTTCAAATGATTTGTACTCTTCTTTTCGCTTGCTGATGATTTCATCATCCACTTTATGCGTAACTAGGACTTCGCGAAGCTCTTCCAAAGTGAGATAATAGATATCTTCCTTCTCAGAAATAACATGGGCTTGCAAAAGCCGGTCTGCTTCCTTGAGCAAAGCCTGCTTGTAAACAAAATATCGGCTGACCATACCGTATTTGGGATATTCACGATAACCAATGAAATTTCGCAATACGCCAATCATTTCCTTGGTCTCTTTGACCTTCTCCTCACCATCCGGCAGCTGCCTCAATCGCTCCAACAGCTCTTGTTCCTTCTTCATGGCTTGCTGTCGTCCTAGCTCAAACCTCCGCCGGCTTTCATGGGGCTCGAACATTTTGATGCTGCTGAGCAGTATAGGTACAAGCGCAGTTGGTTTTTCGCTGAAGCGCGGTTTCGTCATATCGATTTCTCCGCTGCAGCGCATGCCGTATTTGTCAAGATACGATTGGATGGCATCCCGGACTTCCTGCCCGCCGTCAAACTCCACTATTGTTTCGAGAAAAGTGTCGTCCTTTACACCCCGTAAATATTCCGTGATTTTGGTATAAGGACGGATCACATCTGCCACATCCATCAGCGCCATACCCATTTCCGAAGTAATATTGCCCGGTACAGATTGAGAAAGGACGTCTGCTGCATTTGTTTCCCCCAGCCAGTCGCTCATGTTATCTTTGAGCCACAGCGAAGCATTGATCGCGGCCGTAAATACAGCTGTACTTGTCGGATCGAACAAGATTCTTTTGAGCTCCTCCACATCTTCCACTATAAAATCAATGACATCCGCTCCCGATTTCCCTTGAATGCTGCCTTTCAAGGCTTCTATGGAGCTTTCCGTTTTTCTAATCAGATCAGAAACAATGGATGGGTCGTATTGTATCTGTGCTGGAGGCGGTCCAGCGGAAGGCTTTCTGTTTCCGGTCTGACCAGCGTTCTGCTCTTTTTTATCGTCAGGTAAACAAGTTATAAAATCCCGCTCGATGATAGTCATGACGGCATCTTTGGTAAGCGGATCGAGCTGTCTCATATTTTGAAGCATCACTACTCTTCCCTCAGGTGAAGCCAACATGGGTGTCGCATCAAAAAACAATCTTCCACCCGCTTCAAACCATTGACCAGTCGATAAGCGTTTCATTAAAGACATTCCGAGCGGCTTTAAAGGGTCTGTCATCATTTGCTGATGGCCGACAGATAAATAGACGTGATTGTCTTTATCCTTTGCTTCAGGTACAGGGTATAGGGTTGTAATGGGCCGGCTTTGCACAACATAAAAGGAACCGTCCGCCAAACACCATTCGATATCCTGCGGACAGCCAAAATGTGCTTCGATCTTTCTGCCCAGCTGCTCCAGCTGGAGCATGTGCTCATCACTCAGCACCTGCATGTTCTGCCGCTCGGGATCAACCGCCTCTTCCTTCGTTCCTCCCTCATTCAAGGGAAGAACAGCCCGTTTCTTGGCGGGCACCTTTTTGGCTATAATCTTGCCTTCACGCACTTTATAATTATCCGCATTCACCAGGCCGGAGACCAATGCTTCGCCAAGCCCGAAACCCGCATCAATGGATAGGTTCTTTCTATTACAAGTGACGGGATCCGCAGTAAACAAAATTCCCGCCGCCTGGGGAAAGACCATTTTCTGAACAACAACAGACAGATCAACTTTACGGTGGTCAAACCCGTTTTGGTTGCGGTACGTAACGGCCCTTTCTGTGAACAACGACGCCCAGCACTTGCTGATATGTTTCAAAATAGCTTCTTTTCCGATGATGTTTAGATACGTGTCCTGCTGGCCAGCAAAAGAAGCCGCCGGTAAATCCTCTGCCGTTGCACTGGAACGTACAGCATAAGCATCCTGTTCCCCAAGCCGGGAGAGAGCAGCGTCGATTTCTTCATGCAAGTCTTGAGGAATGGGTATACCTTCGATAATTCGGCGAATCTCATGGCTGAACTGAGCGATGCTGGTCCGGTCTTCTACCTTGAGATGACATAATTGATCAAGCAAATGGTAAAGCGATGAGGTTTCTCCCATGAGTTTTCGAAAGGCTGCTGTAGAAATACAAAAGCCCTCTGGTACAGTAATCCCCTCCATATTAAACAGCTCTCCCAGGTTCGCACCTTTACCTCCAGCCACCATACGTTTCGTTTTGTCGATGTCTTGAAAACCAAGCACAAAAGTACCCATTGCTTCATCCCCCATTCGCAAAAATGGTCATTGACAATTCAACGTAAGAATTGTAAAATTAAATTAGGAAGATAATTCATACATATTTTCATAAAATTGTCAATGACGCTACAGATTATATCATGGCGTTTTTTTAGGTTCAACTACTATTTCAGAATGATGGCTCTTGCATGTATGAGGGTCATCTTTTTTTGTGTATATATAAAGCATACTGTCATTTGATTGTGTCTCAGCGGATCAGCTATGATAGTATAAAACACATTGCGGGGTGAGGCACATGAAAGTCGCGATTTGTGGAGGGACAGGATTTATCGGCCAGGCATTGTGTGAGAAATGGATAGAAGAAGGCCATGAGGTTATTGTGGTCACACGTTCCAAGCCGGCCCCGGAGGATCGAAGTGAACTGGAGCGAAAGCTAATCTACTTGACCTGGAATGATATGGATCAGCAGCCGCATCTGTTCGAGGGCTTGGATGCCTTAGTCAATCTCGCCGGCTCTTCCTTAAGCCAGCGTTGGACCGATGCTGCCAAGAAACGCATCATGAACTCACGCCAACAGACCGTTGCCTCTGCAGCCAAACTGATGACTTCACTGACACAGCCGCCGCCGGTCGTCATCCAGGCATCCGCGATGGCGATCTACGGAACCTCGGAAACCGAAACCTTTGATGAGAGCAGTCCTGCCACGGTCATGGACTTCCCCTCCCGTGTGGTGCAGGCCTGGGAAGAAGCGGCCGATAAAATTCAGGCAGAACGTCTGATCAAGCTCCGGATCAGTGTCGTGCTTGGAAGTGAGGGCGGGGCTTTTCCCAAGATGCTCTTCCCTTACATGCTTGGTGCAGGCGGTAGAATCGGCAGCGGCAGACAATGGATGTCCTGGATACATATCGACGATATCGTCAGACTGATCGAATTCTGCATTACAAACGACAATCTTTCATCGGGTCCTGTGAACGCAGCGTCACCGAACCCAGTAACGAACGACGAATTCGGACGCACGATTTCTGCGGTATTTCACCGGCCGCATTGGTTCCCGGTTCCTGCATTTTTATTGCGTACCGTTCTCGGGGAATTATCCCTCATTCTGCTGGAGGGACAGCGAATCATACCGGCCAAGGCCGAGAGAAACGGCTTTATATTCCGCTATCCCGAGCTGAAGGATGCGCTTGCGGAGTTAAAGGAGCACTGACACCGAATAGGACATACTATCTGAAACAGTCCGCGGACTCTTGGTCCGCGGACTTGGGTGCGCAAAAAAGGCCAAGCTCGATGAAAGCTCGGCCTTAAATGATTTCTATTGCACCGCGATGTAAACCTCTACCTGTGTATCCACCGGGTTAAATCCTTCTACCGAAACCGGATAAAGTTCAAAATCCCCTGTATAGCTTCGTCTTTCATCACTATGTAAGAAGTAGCTCCATATCCTCTGCCAAGTTTCCGGCACCACCTGGTGCATCGGGCCTCTGCTGCTGGTAAACACCAGATAATCCGAAGCGGGAACTTTGGCTTTAGCATAGGAGGCCGACTCTTCGACTTCTGGGCCTTCGGTTTCTTCATACCCGATCAGCAGCGTATAGTCACCATGCACACCTTCTTCATATTCTGTGTATAGTCCATAGATGAAACTTCGTTCCATGGTGTGATCTTGAACCATGTTTGAGGAAAAAAACTGCTCCCATAATCCCGGGATTTTTCCATTAGGACCTGCCTCTAGCGAATTTGAAGTTCTTGCCAATACTCCTGCCAGCCGGAACGCTGGTCTTGTGACTCGTTTTATTTCGGTTTCTGGTTTCTTCATCCTGTATATTCCTCTTTTCCAAACGTGATGAATCCAGTGTAAACCGTGAATGTGGACAGCTATGTGTCCAGGTTCCGATACTGTGCGGCAATTTTTTTCGCTCGCCGTGACAATTCTTCTGCAACCCAAGAAGGTCCTTCAACCAGAACAGTATCTCCCATACTCAGCAATGTCCCATATAACCATTCATCCACTTTAAGCACTGTGGATATGACCACCGAACCATCCGCTGCTTCAATCCAGCGTTCAGGATGAAACCAATCGGCCGCTCGCGGCCGTGCAGAAGGTGTGAACCTGAGCGTAACCGTACAAGGCATGCCTTCTGACCAGACCGAATTCCAGCTTAAAGCATCCAATTGGGGTCTCAAACGGGGCTGAGCCCGAGTTTCCAGCAATTTAATCTGCTCTATTCTGGATATCCGGAAAAGACGATGATCTTTGCGGTATAAACAGTATGCCTGAACATACCATACATTCCCCTTCAATATAAGCGAAACCGGCTCAACCTCCCGCTTCCGAACTACAGAATCTGCACCGGAGGATACATAATGAATGATAGCTCGTTGTTTTTGGGCGATGCATGCTCGTAAGAGATCAAGCTGCTCTCGAATCCCCTCCCGCTGTCCCCATGGATTCAAATCCATAATGAGCGGTTCGAAAGCCATGTGGTCTTCCTCGGGAATCCGCCCAACCTTGGCCTTATTAAGTAAATTTTGAATTTTATCAAGCAAAGCTTTTGTTTCCGGACTGCCGAGTGCTTGATGGATTCCTTTCGCCGCTGTGAACAGGGATCCCATCTCTTCTACCGACAGCCAGTATCTGTCGATCATAAAAGATTTCATAATTTCAAATCCTCCGCTTAAGCCCGGGTAAGCTACAACGGGGATTCCTGCCTGACTGATCGTATCCATATCCCGGTAAATCGTTTTGCTGGACACTTCAAATCGTTCCGAGAGCTCTCTGGCACTGACTCTGCCTTTATTTAGCATAAGCACAATGATACCAAGCAATCGATCTATTTTCATAGTTTCTCCTTCTTTATCTTAACTCTCATTAAACTCACTCAAAATACGTAAGACATCGTTCAAGTATCCTTTACCTGACGTTAAATAAGCTGTGCTACAATAACAGGACTGACACCTAAGAATATCGCTTCATACATAGCCAGGAGGAATGACACATGATCGAAGAACGATTACGGGATATGCGCCGCTGCCATCCGGATTACGTGAAGGTATCCCGTATTTCCGGAATTATAGGCGGTGTAACTTTAATGACCGCTGCTGCGGCTTATCTGCTGTTGGCGCAAAGCAAAGGATGGACACTAATTCCCGGCTGGGCGGCGCTGGCTCTTTTTATCATAGCGTTCATCTGGTTTACCTGCATCGAACCAGGTCTCACCTATCGTACATTCGGCTTTAAGGTGTCGCCGGAGCAGCTTGAGCTTGCCTCAGGTTATATCTGGCTTTCTGATACCGTTGTTCCCATGACACGGGTCCAGCACGTAGAGCTCGAGAGCGGACCACTGCTGAGAAGGTACGGTCTTGCCGAGGTGAAGGTCGTTACAGCCGCCAAAACCCATGTCATCAAGGCTTTAGAAAAAACCGAGGCAGAACAGCTCAAATTCCGAATCGGAGAGCTTGCCAAAGTGGTGGATCATGATGAGTAAACAGCATAACGTCCGCCGGCTTCATAAGCTCTTCATCCTGTTTCCACTGGTCGGATTTCTAAAGGCTCTTCTGCCTCTGACGGTTTTCTTTATGTTCCGTCTCAATCAAGAAAACGGGTTACTATCTGCACTCTGGCCCTGGACAGCAGGAGCCGGCGGGATCATTCTGCTCCTGCTGCTGACAGGATGGATGGACTGGAGACGGTTCACTTATGTATTGGAGGATGACAAAATCGTCATTCGCCGCGGTATCTGGCTGCGGGAGGAACAATCCATATATACGGGCCGCATACATTCCATGAATATGGAGCAGCCGATTGCTCAAAGACTCTTCGGTCTGACTCAGGTAAAGATTGACACCTCCGGGAAAAATGAAGACGGCGGAAAGCTGCCCGCAATCTCGCATGGTGAAGCCGAGCATCTTCAACGCTGGCTCCGGGAACGTACTCACATTCGTCATGAGGATGATTCCATAGTAAAACAAATTGAGGAAAAGAACGAACTTTTCCCGGGAAATGACACTTCCTGCCGGAAAGATGCCGAATTGCCGGCAGAAGAGCGAACCGTGCTGCTCAAGCTTTCTGCTGGACGTCTGCTGCTCGCCGCTCTGACTTCGTTTAACCTGTCACTCGCCTTCGCCTTTGCTGCGGCTATCGCTTCCTTTGCCGATGATTTGCTGCCGGATCAGCTGTATACCGTACTGTTCAAGGAAGCAGGACAGCTGCTTTCCGGCGGATGGACAGCTGCTATCATTCTTACTTTAATTCTTGCCTGGCTGTTATCTGCGGTTCTATATACCGTGAAGTATGCCGGCTTCACGGTAGAGCGTGTCGGCCAGCAGATCGCGGTAACCTGTGGACTGCTGGAACGAAAGCAGATGTTCTTCTCGCCGGGACGTGTTCAGGCCGTCTCCGTCAAAGAAGGTCTTCTGCGCCAGCCGTTCGGTTATGCCGAGGTGAAGCTCCATGTGCTGACTTCGGATTCTGACAAGCACCTGGTGCTGCATCCAATGCTCCCTTTAAAAGAAGTTCACGGTTTACTGCACAAAACGGTTCCGCATTTCCAAGCTCTTCCCGTGGACACTCGTTCTCCGCGCAGAGCCCTGTGGCTGTATCTCCGGCTGGAAGCATTGTTTACTACAGCAATATGCGCCGGCTGTATCTGGTACTTCAAGACACCTGGTCTGTGGTCGCTTCTGCTGCTTCCGCTGTCCATTTTTTATGCATACTGGACACACCGTGATACCGGCATGGCCCTGCATGAGAAGCAGTTAATTCTTCGCACACGGACACTCGCAAGGCACACCCGCTATGTCCGGCGTCCGCAGGTCATCAGCTTATCCGTTAAGGGAAGCCGATGGCAGCGCCGCCGCAAACTATTATCATTCGAAGTCAGCCTCATTTCGAGTCAGTATAACGGGCAGATTACGGGAATGGAACAAGCAGATGTGGAGCACGTCAAGCTGTGGTTCATGAAATCTGGCTCACCTTAGGCTTAACAGGTTCGGCACAAGTTCAGCACAGGATATGGATAACGTTGAAAACTAATGCACACATCTATATATTTATATACATACGATCTACATAACTTTAGTGCTGGAAAGGATTCTTGACTTGAAATCACAAACCAACGTTTACCTGCAGCTGACCCTCTCCATGTTCCGGACCGGTATTCTCGGATACGGAGGAGGCCCATCCGTCATTCCGCTGATCCGGCATGAAGCGGTTCACCGATACCAGTGGCTGTCCAATGACGAGTTCGGCGAAACCCTAGCACTCGCCAACGCCCTCCCAGGCCCAATCGCCACCAAAATGGCAGCCTATCTCGGCTATCAGCAAAAAAAGGCGGCCGGAGCCGTCGTGGCCGTACTTGCACACATCCTGCCGACGGCCCTTGCTATGATTGTTCTTTTCTCGGCAGTCCAGGTGCTCAGCAGTTCTACAATCATTGCCGGTATGATCGCCGGTGTGACGCCTGTCATCGCTGTCATGCTAGGCACGATGGCTTACGAATTCGGTGAAAAGGCGGTGAAAGGCCTCGGCTGGTATGCAGGAGCGGCATCCTTCATCATTGCTTTTCTTTTGCTGGAAACCGTACACATTCACCCGGCTATCGTTATCGTACTGTTTCTGACCTACGGGGCCCTTCACTTCAAGCTCCTCTCCAAAATGAGAAAACAACGCAAATCCGGAGAGGGGGCCTGATTCATGGAATGGGTTCAGGTATTTATCAGTTTTCTGATCTCCAACGTGCTGGGTTACGGCGGAGGTCCTGCCTCCATCCCTCTAATGTATGAGGACATTGTCACACGTCGGGGATGGCTGAGCGATCATGAGTTTTCAAATATGCTGGCTCTGGGCAATGCGCTGCCGGGTCCTATTGCCACAAAAATTGCCGCTTTTGTAGGATACGGTGTCGCCGGCTGGGGAGGCTTTACGGCAGCACTTGCAGCCACTGTGATTCCGTCCGCAGCGGCACTGATTTTGCTGCTGAAGCTTCTTCAGAAATACCGCAGCTCCCCCGTTGTCAAAGGAATGACGCTGCTGGTACAGCCCGTCATTGCGGTCATGATGCTGATGCTTACCTGGCAGATGACCTCAAGCTCTATCGTTTCTATCGGTACGGTTCAAACCCTGAGTATCGCAGCCGTCGCCTTCTGGGCCATGAATATCCGCAAAATCCATCCGGCCCTTGTGATCCTGGCTGCTTTCGCCTACGGTGCCATCGTGCTGTCACGTTTGATGTAGCTGATGGGCAGCACAAAAAAGGCGTTTCCCCAGACCACCGACAGGTCCGGGGAAACGCCTTTTTATGTGGCTCGCTCTCTTTTACACAACTTGATTCAACTTTAACTTCTTATAACTTAACCGTTGACCAGCAGCTCTTTCATCTGTTTAATCTGGTTCCGTTCCCCTGCGAGAACAATCATGGCCCCGGTTTCCAGCACATCGTCAGGACCCGGATTAATTTTCTGGCCATTCTCCCCAATGATCGCCAGAATGTTAACGCCGCTGCGCTGGCGGACCTGCAGCTCGGCAATCGACTTACCTGCGGCTTTATGTCCTGACTCCACACGGCACCATTCAATCACCAGGTCTTCGAGCGTCACTTCAACGTTCTCCAGCGCTGTCGGTCTGTAGGTCATTCCACCGATAATACCTGCCAGCTGACGAGCCTCATCATCTTCAAGTGTCAACGTGGAAATACTCTCGCTAGTGTCATCGTAATCAAAATGATGCATCTCTCTGCGGCCGTCATCATGGATGACCACCACCAGCTTATCGTCGGATCTCGTATCGATCTGAAATTTTTTGCCAATGCCCGGCAGATCAGACTCTCTGATCATACTCATGTGTTGATTCGCCTCCTGACTATTTAAACCAGCCTTTTTCCTTAAAGCGCGTAATGGCTTCGATCCGGTTGCTGACCCCAAGTTTGTCTAAGATGACAGATATGTAGTTCCGGACTGTTCCTGTTGTCAAATACAGTTCACTTGCAATTTCCTTCGTATTCTTGCCGTCAGCGATCAGTCCAAGGACCTCTTTCTCCCGCTCGGTCAGCGGATTTTCTTCCCCGTAAGCCTCATCCACCAGCTCAGGGGCATAGATGCGGCGGCCCTCCATAATGCTGCGGATCGACGTAGCGAGTTCCTCACTGGGACTGTCTTTCAGGAGATATCCGTGCGCACCAGCTTTCAGCGCCCGTTCAAAATAACCCGGGCGGGCGAAGGTCGTCAGTATCATGACCTTGCAGCCCTGTCCCTTTAACTCCTCTGCCGCTTCCAGTCCGCTCTTCACAGGCATCTCGATATCCATAATACAGATATCCGGCTGATGGAGATGAACCAGCTTCACAGCATCCTCTCCGTTACCTGCGGTGCCGACAACCTGCATGTCTTCTTCAAGGTCAAGCAGGGAAGCCAAAGCCCCCAGCAGCATTCTCTGGTCTTCCGCAATGACAACTGAGATCATGATTCCCCTGCCTCCTTCTCGGGCTTTTTGAGCACATGGGGCACCCTTAAAATCAAGGTTGTCCCTTCATCTGATTGAATGTTCATGCTCCCGTTGACAAATTCAAGCCGTTCCCACATGCCGCGCAGGCCGTTGCCCCGTGAGTATGCCTTGTCCCCGGGAATGCCGATCCCGTTGTCTTTCACCGTCACCACGAGTTCTGCTCTCGCGGGGGCAAGTGTGATGGAGCACTCACTGGCGCTGCTGTGCTTCACGATGTTGTTGACCGCTTCTTTCAAACACATACTGAGTACATTCTCATTCATAAGTGAGAGGTTCACCTCATCGGGATCTCCATGAAGATAAAACTCTATCTGGGCTGCTTTTAAAATCTGTGTGATCCGAAACATCTCATCCACCAGTCGTGTTCCTCTCATCTGAGTCACCAGCTCGCGTACTTCCTGGAGCGCAACCCTTGCGGTCTGCCTGACATCCTGAATTTCTTCATGGGCACGGTTTGGGTCTTTGGTGATCAGCTTGCCTGCAAGATCGCTCTTCAAACCGATGAGAGACAGCTTCTGCCCCAGTGTGTCATGGAGATCCCGGGCAATACGCTGGCGTTCTTCCAGCTTGACGAGCTCGGAGATCTTTTTGTTGGCATCCTCCAGCTGGCCCTGAAGCCTGTCGTTGTTGTTCCGGTTAAAGGTGGTGATCGGCAGCAGAACGACGGCCACGACACTCACGAGGACGAACGGCAGCTGGGTGATGAACCAAGGGTTGCGGGTGACAAAGCCATAATTCACGGTCAGTACGGTCGTCATCAGATGGATCGTATACAATGTGAAAAAACCGACTCTGTTTTTGATATTTCCTATGAAAAACGCCAGAAACAGCGCAAAATACACATATCCGAAGAGCAATGTCATCGTGATGGATATGAGAATCTGTACACTGGTCCAAAAATAAACGAGCCACCCTTTCGAAAGAAAGGACAGCACGTAGCAGCCGAAAAAAACTAGAATCATCACAATCCCGATCACAACCTGATAGGTGGACGTGGAGCGGAAGATAAAGTAAAACGGCAGGATATAAAAGACGACCCATACATAAGGATTCAGCCCTGTGCTTTTCTGAAATATCTGATACCATTTCTGCATAGGGCGTCACCTCTTCATAGCTTCATCTACTGTATCATAACATATTCTTCAGGTCTTACGAATACAAATCAGCCGGTTCCGGTTTTCAGTTCTGATACGGCGAGATCCGGATTCCGCTTTTCTTCACGTCTGCGCTTTTTCAGCTCTTTAAAGCTGATAAACGTCTTGCCTTTTTCATCCCACAAACGGAAGCTCAGCGCCTTCAGGCTGGTACGGATCGTAATGGTCGTTGCCTTGTGCAGCGGCGGTGAGGCATTATGCGCTTTTTCCAGGTGATAGTTCGGTACTTTCGGGCTCAGGTGATGCACATGGTGGAATCCGATGTTTCCGGTAATCCACTGCAGCAGCTTCGGCAGCTTGTAGTAAGAACTTCCATCTACCGCGGCATTAACATAGCTCCATTCCTCATCATGTTCGAAATACGTATCTTCGAATTGATGCTGAACATAGAACAGCCAGATGCCCAGCATTCCGGAGAAGAAGAACACCGGTGCCTGTACCAGTACAAAGGCCTGCCAGCCGATAGCCCAGCACAGCAGTGCATACAGGCCAACCAGCGACACATTCGTCACATACGTGTTAATGCGTTCTTTGCGTTTTGCGCCTTTACGGTTAAAGCGATAATCGATCAGAAAAATAAAGATGGGTCCAAGTCCAAACATAACCAGCGGGTTCCGATAAATACGGTAGCCAATTTTCGTCCAGATCGAAGCCTGTTCATATTCTTCTATCGTAAGCACCCACATATCGCCGGTTCCGCGCTTGTCGAGGTTGCTGCTTGTTGCATGGTGAATGGAGTGGCTGGTTTTCCACTGTTCATAAGGGCAGAGCGTCAAAACACCAGTAATCGTACCTAGAATCTTGTTCGCAGTGCGGCTCTTGAAGAATGATTGGTGACAGCAGTCATGGAAAATAATAAAGGTCCGCACGACAAAGCCTGATGCTACCATCGCGATCGGCAGTGTAAGCCAGTAGGATACCGAGAGACTCAAATAAGCAGCATACCAGAGTAAAGCTAGAGGCAGCAGTGTGTTGAGCATCTGCCGGATGCTTGATTTCATATCATTATGTTCATAGGGAGCGACATGTTTTTTTAGATGGGACAGTGAATTGGACTGGGCCATGATGTTTTCCTCCTCATTATGACGCGTGGCTGACAGATAGATTACCGGTACAGCTCACCTTTCTCTGTCTCTAGTGTAACCAAAAAGTGTCATGACACACAGTCACAAACGTCAAGTGACACATATGACAAATGTCATATTGCATGTAAAACAAGCCCTGTATATCCTTATACAGGAAATCATTATGTGCATGCAAAAAAGCCGTTTCCTGGGTTCACCATCCCAAACAGAAACGGCTTGATTTCAACCTTTTGGCCCATTTCGATACCGGTTCAGTTAACTCGGTTCTTCCCATCGGCAGGGTACACGAGACCGATCTGCCGCCTGGCTTCTTCTGCAATCTCTGCCGTGACCAATGTGGCTTCATGCGAGTTCATGCTGCTCTCTCGCTTCCCGGTCTCCAGGAGACCTATGAATTCCTCCAGTTCATAGAACATGGACTCATGGGTCTGGGATTGCGTAATATCCTCGATGGTGCCGTCACGATAATAAATTTTCACATCATAAGGCTGGTTGATCTTGTCAATGACCATAGTGCCGTTCTCGCCCTGAATCTCGGCCGGGAGGTAGGAATCACTGATTTTGGAGTGCATAATGACGGCATCCATGTCCGGGTAACGGATCAGCAGACTGCCTTCTCCATCTACACCGGAGGACAGTTTAATACCTTCCGCCTTCACCGCTTCCGGTCTGCCAAACAACACCGCCATGGGATAGATACAGTAGACACCGAGATCCATCAGAGAACCGTTAGAAAATTCAGGGTTAAATGCATTCAAAATCGTTCCCTGTTGAAAGGCGTCATACCGGGAAGAATATTGACAGTACCCCGCGAAATAGCGGCGAATGCGTCCCAGCTTGTACATATTATCCCGCACAGCCTTGAAATTCGGCATCATGGTCGACTTCAGGGCTTCCATCAGCAGAACATTATTCTCTCGAGCCGCTTTCATCATAGCGTGAACCTCAGCGGTATTGGATGCCATAGGCTTTTCGCACAGAACATGTTTGCCGTGATTCATACAGATCATCGCATGCTCTGCATGAAACGAATTCGGGCTGGCGATATATACAGCATCCACCTCATCGCTTGCCGCCATCTCGGAAATATCCGTATACACTGCAGGACGAGGCTCATATTTTGCTGCAAAAGCCGAGCCTTTCTCCTGGCTACGTGAATACACTGCTGTCAACCGAAACTGGTCGCTCTCCATCGCCGCTTGAATAAACCGTTCCGTAATCCAGTTGGTACCGATAATACCGAATCGAACCTGTAACAATTCAAAGTCATCCTCTCTTATGTAAGCTGCCCGGGCCATTGTTCAAAATCAGAGATGACCCTGCGCGCTTCCTCCGGAATGGGCGTGCTTTTGCCGCTAGCGGTGTCGACCAGTACAATCGTTCCCCGCCCTGCTGCCTTCAATTGATCCTTAACCATAATCGCATACTGGATTTCCATGGAAGACCGGCCGATCTCCGCCACCCGCACATGCAGGATCAAAGGATCTTTGAGGTACATCTGTGCCAGGTACTGACATTCCAGATCCGCAACCACAGATACGGCCTTCTGACTAAACAACTCGTCTGTCAGGTTCAGGTGCTCGAAATATTCAATCCGGCCCTGCTCAAAATACATAAAATAACTCACATTATTGACATGCCCCAGCATATCCGTCTCGCAATATCGGATTTTGATGGGAAATGAAAAATGAAATGTCTGCAGCCAGCTCTGAGGATCCGGCTGTATAAAGGTCTGTTTTCTCACAGGTTGTCCCCTTTCAGTAAGCGGCCATGCAAAAAATTGTTCTTTTACAAGCATAATGAAAAAAGCTGGCAGCCGTCAATCATGTAACACAACAAAAAAAGCAGAAACCTGTAACGCAGGCCTCTGCTTTTTCTTCCATTCGAAAGGTTAATGCTTCTTCTTATAGTAGGTAACCGCCAGCGCTAGCGCCAGCACCGAGCCTTTTACAATATCCATCGCATAGTAGGGAACCGACATCATAATCAGACCATTTTGCAAAATACCGATCAATACAGCACCGACAAATGTGCCGAGTGCATTCGGCTTGCCTGATCCCAGCACGGAGTAACCGATAAAGGCAGCAGCTACAGCATCCATCAAATAAGGGCCTCCTGCATTGACCTCAGCATTCATGACGCGCGCACCGAGGATGATTCCTCCCACCGCTGCGAACAGGGCGGAAATCAGATACGCTGTGAGCCGGTAGCGGCTGACTGCAATACCAGACAGCTCCGCCGCTTCGCGATTGCCGCCGATCATGTACATATACCGGCCATGCTTCGTATAGGTAAGGAACAAGTGAACGATCACGACGACCAGAAGCATGATGATAATAATCCAGGGGACCTGTCCGATTTTTTCAAACAGCGCTGGAATCTTCCCCTCCGCATATTCTCCGCTCGGCATAATCATATTCTGGGACACTGTGGCGCCGCGCGTGTACGTCAAGGCAACACCCTGGAACACAAACATGGTTGCGAGGGTCATCAGCATATCCTGAATTTTAAAATTAATAACAAGGAAAGCATTAATTAACCCTACAGCGAGACAGAAGACCAGCGTTAACGCAATGCCGGCACCGATATTATGGCCATGCCAGACAAAAAAAGAAATCACGAGAGCATTGGCCAGTGAGGCCGTGGAACCGACAGAGAGATCAAATCCTCCTACCGCCAGTGAAACCGTCAGACCCACTGCAATAATAGTAACAATCGAAATGGAGCGCAGGATGTTGATCACATTGCCCGAGCTGAGAAAATTATCGTTCATGATGCCAAAAACCGCGATCAGCACCACCACCGTAATCAATGTTCCATATTTATATAAAAAGTCAAAAGCACTTTGTGCCGGTTTCTCCCGGGTGACAGCCGGTGTATTCATGTCAATCCCCCTCCAGTACAGTACAGAAGCAGCTCTTCCTCGCTGCTGTTCGCTGTGTCCAGCTCCCTGGCAATTTTGCCGTCGTACATCACATACACACGATCCGAGATGCCCACAATCTCGGACAGCTCACTGGATGCGTACAGCACGCACTTGCCCCGGGAAGCCAGCTCTGCCACCAGGTCGAAAATGTCCCGTTTGGCTCCAACATCCACTCCCTTGGTCGGCTCGTCAAAAATATATACGTCAGCATCCACCAGCAGCCACTTGCCAATAGCAACCTTCTGCTGGTTCCCCCCGGACAGGCTGCCCACTTTCGTGTGGCCGCCGGGTGTTTTGATGCCCAGACTATCGATAATCACATTCGATGAACTGTTCTCTTTGCGGGAGCTCATCCAGATGCCGAAACGGCAGAACCTGGACAGCACAGCAGCAGTCAGATTGACCGAGACGGACTCTTCCACAAAAATCCCTTCACGCCGCCGCTCTTCCGGCACCAGGGCAATGCCCTGGCGGACTGCATCATGCGGTGAAGCGATGCGCAGTTTACGGCCGTTCAGCCTGAGCTCACCCGAATGCTTGGAGGCTCCGAACAATACCCGGCACAGCTCCGTTTTACCGGCACCCACAAGTCCGGCCAGACCTACAATTTCACCCTTGCGCAGCTGCAGGCTGACATCATTGACCTTGCCTTCGGTGTCCTTGATGCCCCGCGCTTCAAAGGCGGTCTCACCTACTGTACGTTTGCGAAGCGGGAACTGCTGCTCCATCCGGGCATTCAGCATGTGTTCCACAACTTCCTCTTGAGACAGATCCCGAATAGCTTCGGATGCGACCCGTTTACCATCACGGAGGATTGTAATTTCATCACAGATCTCATACAATTCCGGCAGCCGGTGAGAGATGAAAATCACACTGACCCCTTCGCCCTTCAGCTGCCGGACAAGCTTGAAGAGCTGCTCGGTTTCACTTCGGCTGAGCGGCGCGGTTGGTTCGTCCAGCACCAGAATACGGCACTGCTTGCTTACAGATCTTGCAATCAGCACCATCTGCTTCTCGGCCAGCGTCAGCTCCTGGACCAGCTTGCGTGTTGGAATATGAATACGCATACGTGCCAGAACAGCCTTCGCCTGTTCATGCATCTTCTGCCAGCGGATCATATGGCTGCCTTTCATATCATGAACCATAGATTCCAGCATGATATTCTCTGCGACCGTCAAATTGGGAATCAGCGCGGTGTCCACCTCTTGATACACGACCTGGATGCCGAGATCCTTCGCGTCTTTCGGCGAGGAAATGGACACGTTTGCTCCGTCCACGAGAATATCACCCTGATAATGGTTATAAGCCCCTGCTAAAATTTTCATCAAAGTCGACTTGCCGGCACCATTCGCTCCAATAAGTGCATGAGCCGTACCTGCTTGAAGTTCAAAGTCGACCTCGGATAAAGCCAGCACGCCCGGGAATGAAATGGTTATCCCTTTCATCTGCAGCAGCGGCGCAGCCGTTGACGGCTTAACCTGAACTCCAGACGGGTTTGTGACTGACATGATGCATCACCTTCTCCCCTCATTAAAATGGGCGCCCCTATCCAGATGGATAAGAGCGCCAGGCGGCAAATTATTCACCGTATACTTCTTTTAAAGACTTCATCCATTCTTCTTCAAAATCCGTACTGGTACCCCAGCCTGGAATCAAATCTGCAAGATTGCTCATATTCACAGCCTCTTGAGATTTCGAGAGACTGACTTGATCAATCAGTGTAGCTGGCAGGCTGAAGGTGGAAGGTGTTTCTTCCCCGGCGAGTTTCTTCGCCAGCAGACGCACATTCACAGCACCGATTGTTTTTGGATCCACAGCAGCTGTAGCCGTCCAAGGACTGTCCTGCTTCTGCATAACTTCCAGATCCGCGTTCGATACGTCGATCCCGTAAATCTTGATCTCATTGCGGCCGGCTTCGTTCAGGGCTCTTGCCGCCCCAATCGCGAATGCGTCCCAGGTGGCGAAAATCGCATCAATTTCACCTTTAGGATGCTTGGTGAGCATCGCAGCTACCGCATTCTGGGTTTCCACCGAAGTATCACTGCTGGCAACACCAAAGCGCTCAATTTCCTTAATTCCCGGATTGCTCTTCAGTGTTTCCTGATACACTGCATTACGGCGAACCATTGGCGGAAATCCGTCAACCCACAAATAGATGATGTTGGCCTCTGACCCCTGCTCTTCTACCAGGCGATCCAGCGACAGCTTGGCCAGATTCTCATCATCCTGGGAAGTGACGGTCACGCCTTCAATCTCAGCCAGCTCCGGTACAGAGTCAAATGCGACAACAGGAATTCCTTTCTCTTTCAGTGTCTTGACGTCTTCTACAGTGGCAGGGTCATCGCCGTGCGACAGCACTATACCGTCATATCCGTTACCTGCAGCCTGGGCAATCGCATCGTGGAACTTGGCTGCATCATTATTCGCGGTAAATGTATCTACTTTAAAACCTAAAGCTTCACCTTCCTGCTTCGCACCAGCCAGGAACTGTGCCGTGTGATCATCTCCGCCGATCTTGCGGATGACCATCAGCTTCATGTCTTCTTTCTCAGCAATCGCTGCCGGCAGGTTTTCGATGTCCGCCCTCGATCCGTTCTTGCTATCCCCTGCGGAACCCTGGCCGCATCCTGCAACCAGAATGGCTGCTGATAACAGCAAGCCGGACAGCTTGTACCATGGTTTTCTTGTGTTCATGTGTTTCTCCCCCTCAAATCATATCTCTTTTTATTACAAGTAATCCTATCGGATTTAAACAGGGGAGTCAACACTTTTTTATTTTGTACGTTAACGCAGTCAAGCAGGCGGGATCTTAACAGCGAATACCCATTGTATCCATCCATGCTCTCGCGATGAGTGCATGACCGGCCGGCGTCGGATGAACACCGTCATATGCCCAATAAGCCGGCTCCCTGCGGGCAGCTGCCGCGTTGAAAAGTCCGTCCAGCGGCACGAGCAGCGCTCCGAACTCGGCTGCCAAATCACGGACCGCGGTAATCTTCGGATCCAGGTCCTCACGCCAGCCTCTCCGGTCCTCAGGAACCGGAAGCACGAACGGCTCCATTAGAATCAGCTTCGCATTCAGTTTTTCCTGTGTCTGCTGCAGCAGCTTCCGGTACCCTGACTTGAACTGCTCTGTGCTTGTAGGATCCTGCGAATCATAACGGCGCCAGCAGTCGTTAATCCCGATATATACCGATACCCATGTTGGTTTAAGATCCAGGCAGTCTTCCTGCCATCTGTCCTGCAGGTTAACGACTCTGTCGCCGCCGATCCCCCGGTTCAGAAACTTCAAATTCAGCTCGGGGTGGTTTAGGCCTGCCAGACCGGCAACCATTTGCGGATATCCTGTGCCCAGGCTGTCAGGGTCCTGCCGATTTCGTCCGGCATCAGTGATGCTGTCTCCTTGAAAAAGTACGATATCATTCTCATGCAGCTGCATTAATAATCATCCTCCAAATTTAGACTGAGATTATGCTACCTATCTGGCGGCCGCGATGGCAAATGTTCTTACGACCGCTGTCACCTCCACTATAGAAAGGTATTTTTTTCATTTAATCTATATATGTATTTGCTATTAATACCCAGGTTCCTGCTGTCATAGTATAAATAATCACATGAGTTTTCAGGTTCTGCCCAGCCATGCGCATGACAAAAAAGAGCTTTCGATCAGGCGTCCGGAAGACGATTGATCGAAAGCTCCACAAGGTTGCAGATACATTGGCGAGATCTAACAGCCGCCCGCCGGACATCAAGGTTGGAATCGTGAGCGCTCAACCTGTGGCGGGTTACTTCTTTTTATGCTCGATGTATGTCAGCAACGCGATCACAAAGGATGCGAATAGGCTGCATCCCCTGGCCTAACCCGGACTAAATGCCCGGCTCTAGGATTCAAAAGGGTGACCTGCTAATCACAGCACATCTTCATAAAAAAGCTTAGCTTGTGGTTACTGCTTCGGGCTGGATACAGTGTGCCATAGACAAGATCTCCACATTGCCTGCGCGCTCACGCTCAAACGCATCAGTCCCCTGGCTGCGCCGGGAGAAAGTGATGTCTTTGGGCTCACCGGGAATGAGATCAAAGTCATTATCGCTGAAGATTCCCTCAATATCTGAGGACAGCCATACATGCCTCGCCAAGGTGCTGGTCTCCAAGCGGTAGACTGTACCTTCACTTTCCTGTATTTCCGTCAACGTGATTTCAGGCAGGCTGAGCTTCAGACCGCGGTCCTGGACAAAAAACCAGGTTTTGCTGTCGATGACATGCTCCTGCTCCTTCAGTTCAACCAGCAGTACCACGCTGCTTTCATCATGACTTCCCAGCAGCTGTTCTGTATCAACCTGATAGACCACATGGGCTTGCCGAGCAGATACACTCACCAGACGGGAATCATTCCACAGCAGCTCTCCCGTGAAGCTCAGAAGCCGCAGATCCAGAACACCGTCCCCATCTTTGGAGAGATCGGAGATGAGGGTCACGGACAGCACATCATCCTCACGATCTATCACCAAACTCACATCCCTGAAGCTGCGCTTGGCCGTATACTGCAGCGCCTTCCATCTTCCGAGATAATCCATCCCGGCCCATGAAGCTACAGGCCAGCAGTCATTCATCTGCCAGTACAGCGTTCCCATACAGTAAGGCATGCGGCGGCGATGCGCTTCAATCGCGGTTTTCATCGCTTCCGCCTGAAGCATCTGGCTCATGTACAGGAAGGATTCGAAGTTTTTCGGCTCGTTCATGTATTGGTCCATGTAGCTTTTTATCAAACGGTTTCCGGCACCGTTCTTCTGATGAGCCAGCATGACCTTGGACTCCAGCTCCATGTCGCTCTCTTCAGCATAAGTACGGACTGTGCGCGGTTCAGGGAAAGACTGAAATCCATATTCGCTCATGAAGCGGCCGACATGACGATTATAATTCTCGAACGGCTCTGTATTGTGCCACACTCCCCAATAGTGGATGTCCCCGCTCGTCGTATTCGGATTGGAGTGCTGGTGTTCATCATTGCTCAAGGACACCATCGGAGAGGAAGGCCAGTAATACGCCCCAGGTGCGCAGGCATTCACAGCCTCAGGAAGAATCTCGTGAAAAACCGCCTCATAGTCTCTCCAAATCTGCTCCCTCTGCTGTGCATTGTATTCCTTCTTCCAGCCCCACCCGGCGTTCTCATCATAGTGCGACCAAGCGGTGTCGATTTCATTGTTGCCGCACCAAAGGACAATGCTCGGATGATTGCGCAGGCGTGTGACATTCTCCTCTGCCTCAAGCCTTACATTTCCGAGAAATGCCTCGTCGCCGGGATACATACTGCAGGCAAACATAAAGTCCTGCCAAACCATAATGCCATACTCATCACACAGCTCGTAAAATACATCTTCCTCATAAATCCCGCCGCCCCATACACGCAGCATATTCATATTCGATGCTGCCGCAGAAGCAATCTCATGCCGGTAACGATCTGCCGTCACCTCTGTCAGAAAGCTGTCATTCGGAATGTGATTGGCCCCTTTGGCAAATACCGGTACCCCGTTCAGTTCAATATAAAATGAAGTGCCCTGCTCATCCTTGTTCCGGATCAATCTGGCACTGCGCAGGCCGGTTTTTACCGAGGCTGATGCTGATGAACCCTCCCCACACTCGAAAACGCTCTCGAAACTATAGAGATGCGGGTCTCCGAGTCCACGCGACCACCACAGCTTAGGATTTTCCATCTCGAGCTGAAGCTCAATACTCTGACGGCCGGCACTCAAGCTCAATTCCTGTGACCACTGGTAGCCCTCTGCAGATACTGTAAAGCGTCCTCTCAGTGCGCTGTCAGCTTCAATACTGGCAATCGCCGTAAGCCTTGCACCTGCTGCATTCACCTCATCCTGACGAATGAACAGATCATGGATCCGTACACCGGACCATGCCTCCACCATAACGGGCCGCCAAATGCCGCTTGTGACAAACCGCGGACCCCAATCCCAGCCGTAATGATAAGGCGCTTTACGAGCGAATATACTGAGCTTATGACCACCCAGCCCTCCAAGCTCCGACTGGTCATTTGTTGCCGGCAGCGGATACCCCAGCTTCTCCAGCTTGGGCAGATCCTCCTGAATGGGTGAACGAAAGACCACGCGCAGCGCATTGTTTCCCGGCTGGAAATGCCGTTTCACGTCAACCCGCCAGGAGCGGAACATGTTATCGGCAGCGAGGATATGCTCTCCATTCACATAAACGTCCGCATAGGTATCAAGCCCAGTAAACACAAGTTCCAGATGGGTTTCAGCCGCAAGCTCTTCTGTTACATCTACAACAGCTTCATATTCCCAGTTTTTTTTATCGATCCACTGCAGGTCATGCTCGTTGGTCCCATAAAAAGGTTCAGCAATTACCCCGTGACGCAAAAGGTCCGTGTGCACACATCCCGGAACCTTGGCAGGAAGCCAATCCTGACCTTCCACTTCTTTAAATTTCCAGTCTTGAATGATCAGTTGTTTAGGCATTATAAAGAACCCCTTTTCCCCAATGAATAACAAACAGAAAATAACAAAATAACATTAAATATTATTTGAATATCAAAGTTTACTGACATCTGAAGAAGACTTCATATATTCTTTCCAGACCGGCAGTTCCTCCCGTGTAACAGTCAAAGGATGCTGGTATGTTTTGATCAGCTGCGCCAGCTCTGTATATTGATTTGAGTAAAATCTGCGGCCTCCTTCTTCACGGAATACAAAGCTTCCATACCAGGTACAATTCCAGGCCCATGGAACACCATCCTTCAACATCTCATCCGGGTCGGGAATTACCCCGTTTTCGGATAACGCAATGATTTTCCTGGCCGTACTGTACTTTTCAGCCGTATGGAACCGCTCCTTCTGAGATGAATAATCGCATTCCGGTGAATAAATATCCTCTCCGATGATATCCACATACTCATCCCCGGGATACCAGTCTCCATGCTGCCCATTCCATACCCAGATCAGATTGTCCAGGCCATGATGCTTTGTCATCCGCTCATACATGAGCTTCCAAAGTGCAATACAGGGCTGGGGGCCTTTCGCCCCCCACCAGAACCACCCGCCCGAGGCCTCGTGCAGCGGTCTCCACAGCACCGGAACCTTCGCTTTTTGAAGCACTTTAAGCTGACCGGCAATGACATCAATATCCCGAAGGAGCAGATGATATTCTTCTGACGCTGGATCACTCATACCTTTTGCCACATCAAACGTAGTAGCCTTGGTGTAGAATCCGCTGTTCCAGGCTGCATTTGGGGGAAGATCAATCAGATCCTTGGGAGCATTCCAGTGCCAGCAAAACGTGACGATCCCGCCTTCTCTCCACCAATCCACTGCCAGATCAGTATCCCGGCATACCCTTCCCCGTTCTGCTCGGGAGGGGGAATAATCCATGAAGTCAAAGCCGGCGACTGCTGGATATTTCCCTGTATATTCATACAGTAAATCCAGCTCCGGCGGCGTCATGGTAACGCCAATCTGCTGGCCTGTCAGCATTTTTTTGCCGTACATACTGCAGAGGTATTCCATCAGTCCGCCCGCTTCCCAGGAGGGATGGGGATGGATAAGTTTCGGCTGCACTTGATAACGGGTGTCGTCAAGGTTTACGATTTGCTCTGCCATGAACAAGCCTCCTCATATGATGATGGCTGATCGCTGATCATTAATACGACGATACACGAGCACTTATCCAACGACTCCAGTACGTTCTACACTCTCTACGAAATGACGCTGCACGAACAGATACAGCAGAATCAGCGGAATGATAGCGAGCAGAATGCCAGTATCCACCACCAGCGCCACATAGTTGGGATCTGCTTCTGCCGAGTTGGAAATCCCCATTAGTCCCGGCAGGAACTGGCTGGCATCCGCCGGCAGGGAGGCGATCTTGAGCGGCATCAGCGCGCTGTCACTCATAAAGAGTGATGTATAGAACGTATCGTTATACTGCCAGACGAAGGAGAAGAGGGTTACGGTAATAAGCGGCGGAATGGCATTAGGCAGCATAATGCTAAAAAAGGTCTTGATCCCTCCAGCGCCATCAATGAGTGCCGCTTCTTCGATCTCCTTCGGCAGGCCGCGAAAAAACTGGCGGAAAATATAAATAAACAACCCTGCTTTAAGCCCTGTCGCCGTGGCTGAGGTAATAACTGACGGCCAATATGTACCTAACAGGTTAATGCCGTCTTTTCCCGTAAACAGGTGTACCACACCTAAAACGTCAAAGCTCCGGAAATGCAGATACATGGGCACCATCAGCGTGCTCATCGGGATCAGAATGGTCAAAACGACCAGCCCGAACAAAATATTGCTTCCAGGAAATTGAAAGCGGGCGAAACCGTAACCTGCCAGCGCTGTCGACATGGTGGTCAGCAGCATCGTCACAAACACATACACCATCGTGTTCAGCAAGAGCGGCCAGTAATCCAGCAGCTTCAGAGCTACACTCAGATTATCCAGAGTAAAATGTACCGGGATCATATAAATTGTCGGATTATAAATATCTTCTTTCGCCTTGAAAGCCATGGAGAATTTGGTCAGAATCGGATAGATAATGATAAAAGTAATGCCTAATATCAGCATAAACCGGCATATGGACCACAGCGAGTTCAGTGATTTGTTCTTGATCCGGTTGATGCGGTTGTGTGAGTCCTCGTCCCACCGTTCCCGAACGATAGCCATAACAATCCCCTCTTTCTCAGCCTAGTTGTGGTAAAAGGTTTTTCTGGATACAATGACGCCCATGACAATTAACAGCACACTGACCAGAATCGTGTACAACCAGGCCATCGCTGCGCTCAAACCGAAATTCTGTGTTTTGAACGCCGTCTCGTAAATCGTCTGGGTCACCCTGCTGTCCGAGAACGAATCAATAATGGTATAAATGATGTTCGTCAGAATGAGCGGACTGACCATCGGGAAGGTAATTTTCCAAAAGGATTCATAAGCGGTTGCACCTTCGATTTTGGCCACCTCATACATGGATCCAGGAACAGACTGCAGCGCTGCGAGAAAAATCAGAATCTGCACACCGGAGCTGCTGATGATCTCATAAATCCGCATAACCGCATCCACAATATAGTCTGTAACAGCGAGCGGAAACCCGGCTTCGGATAACAGAAGCACCATAGACCGGGCATTGAATTGGGAAGATGCCTGACCCAGCTGCTCCGCCACCTGGGCATTCCCGACAAGATTGATGAGACCCGCACTCTCCGCAGAAGCAATCGCCCCGGATGCGAGAATGACTGGCAGGAAGAAAATCGCCCTGGCAAGTCCCCGCCCCCGAAACTTCTGATTTAACAGTACTGCTGAGAACAAGCTAAAAAAAAGAATCAGCGGTACGTCCACCAACATGCCGAGAATCGACTCTGTCAATATCCGGTTAAAGTTGGCATCCACAAAGAGCGCATCTTGAAAGTTTTGCAAACCGACGTTCTGAAGCTCATACCCTCCCGGTGATACCATCAGCTTATTGAAGCTGAAACGGATCGACTGGGCCAGCGGCCCTGCGAACAGGAAGATGAATCCGATTAGCCAGGGCGCGATAAACAGCAGACCGAGCATGGATCGTTTCTGGACCAGTGTCAGTTTTATTTTCATGCCCCGTCACCCCCTGACGTAAAATCTTTCGCCTCCACCTTAACGCCGTTCACCGATACTGGCTTATCGGTATAGTTAATCAGCAGCGATGTTCCGCCTTCATACTTCACTTCCACTACGCCCTGCTGATGCCGGATATGTTCATCGATCGGCGTATTCCGAAGAGGACCCAGCACCTCGTTAACTCTGTTGTAGTAGGTAACCGCTTCCTCATACCAGTCCTCATACTGTGTGGAATACATATCATCAAACCGGGTGAACTTCAGCAGGGATGAAGGCTCATAGGACCATACAAAGTGCGGTGCAGCCCCCAGCTCCACCGAAGCCAGAATTTTGTGGCGGATGTCCTGCTCGGCACCGATATTCAGCGTCTGCCCGGCATAGTCCATATATCCGTGGATGACCATCTGATAAAAAGGCACCTCTTCATCGGTCAGGCTGAACCGGCTGGTACCCTCCGGGACATCCAGGATGTGATTGACATAAGGCCATGTGTAAGCATTCGCATCCGACACCATAACATCCGGATATTGTTCCTGCAGAAGCTTCATCTGACTGACTGCAATATGCTTCGCATCTTCACGGAAGACGACCCGGCCTACCCGGTAATCCGAGGACACCAGACTGCCGAGATCACGCAGGGATAGTGCCCCAATCCCGTAATTCTCATAGTTCCGTGCAAACTCCTTCACATAATACGGAAGCTTGGCTGGAGACAGCAGCGTATACGATCCATAATAAGGATCCATCCGGTTCATGTTGCGATCATAAGGATGCAGTTCTGCTGCTTCTCTGGTCACGAAGCGCGCCGCATCGGAGGACGGGTTGAAACCCGCTCCATCCCGGTAGATGTACTGGAATGCTACATCGGGATATAAGCCGCCGCCGCTCTGCTGAAGCTGTTCCTGCAGCTGGCTCAGTTCTTTTTTGCTGCCGAGCACGCGATCTGCCTTTACAGATACCGGTGCTTTGTGATGCACGCCCTTGCCAAACCAGCCCAGGTAGCGCATCCGCAGATTGGAGATCCCGTCCTCTGACAGCTTCCGCGCAATGTCACCGGCTTCCTGAAAGCTCGTCATGGATATCACCGCATCATAAGGGACACCCAAAAATGATTTCTGTTTATCGAGACTGCCGAGCATATCCACATAAAACGGCAGTTTTTGTTCCTCTGCCAGAGGTGTCAGCTTGTTCTGCTGCACCAGCATACTGCGATAGGCCTTCGCCATTCCTGAATAGCTGGCATCTCCCCCTGTCAAAAAGCTGTAGCGCACCGACAGATTTCCACGGTACAGCTCTTCGCTCAGCAGCTTGATTTCCTGAATCTTGGATCCGGTGTACAGCTCCAGTTCATCTTCGCCGCGCACAGCAAAACTGCTGTATACATAATTGTAGGAACTTTGCTTTCCCCCGATATCTGCAGCAATGCGGGCAGCGGCGTCGCCCTCTTCAATGACAGCGAACCAGGCGGCATCATCTGCCTTCAATCCATACACCGGCATGGCTGCCTTTTCAGCTACCTGTCCCCGGCCCCAGCTGTTGTCATTCGGGTCGGGTCCGTATACCTGCTGCACATACTGCTCTTCACGAATCTTCCCGTTGTTAAGACGAATCAGAGCCCCGCTTCCGTCAGGCACCAGCATGTAGCCTTCTTCCTCGGAGCCTGCTGCGCCGAAAAAGCGAAGCAGATCAATGCTGGCTATCCGGTGGTTCTCACTCTCTGTCACCTGATGCATCGGTATACTTACAAGCAGTGTACTGCCGTCCAGACGATACTCCATCGGAATCGTAAAGCTGGGCTTTGTAGATTCACCGCCTGCCGCTGATCCATTCTCTGCATTGTCTGCAGCGAGATCTTCTGCTGTATAACCAGCCTGCTCAAAAGCGGACAGCATTTTTTTCAGAACGAGCGGTTTTTTCACCTGTTCATCGAGACGTTCCAAAACCTCTGGATTGTTCTTGGTCGGGTAATACCTTGTTTCGACGTAATTGGCAAGAGATTCATCCAGCTTGCTCAGTACTTTCTCCTGAAGCCGTGATTTTGTTATATACTGGGGCAGCGCATCAACGCCGAGGGAAACATCGCCCAGCGTATAGGTGATACGAATTCCATTCTTAATGGCTTCTGCCGTGAAGTTCTTGCTTGTTACACTCCAGGGGAAACTATGATATGTTTCCAGCGTGCCAATCTGGTCCCTGAAAGAAACTGCCAGCTGGGAAGAGAGTACTTCTTTTTCAAAAGGAGACGCGATGGTATCCTCATTACGTTCTGAGGGGTTGCTGTACCATATATGTTTGCTTCTCTTGTCGCTGACAGCCACCTCGGCAGTAGTTTCATTGTAATACAGCGCCAGATCCTCGTTCTGGGCCGCCAGAATCATCCCTGGAATACCGGCTGCAGCCTCCGGCAGTGACTTCAGCTCCGTCCCGGGCTCAAGCTCCTCGAGCGTTTGGCGAAATGCGGATAAATCAGCAGCAGGTGCTCCACGGCTGGTGAGCCACAGCCCTGCCGCCAACATCAGGATAACTGCCCCGGCGAAGAACAAAAGCCACTTTTTTCGTTTTTTCACAGTGTTCCGCCCCCCTTCATGCCCGGAAAATAATCTCTCTGTACACATTGATCACGAATTCTGCGATCTGCTGGAGCATGCTGAAGATCAGCGTTCCCAGAAACACGATAATTCCCATGACTACAACACTAAGAAAGATCGTCAATATGGTTTTGGACGGAGAGTACTGGTGGACGGTCATAATTCCGACAAACAGCAAGCCGATAAACCAAAAGACGGCAGCCGTATTCAGCAAATAATAAAATACGGTTTCTTCCTGCACCATAAAGCGGCTGAACAGTGTCATCGGCGGATAAATCAGCACCAGAGGGACCAGCGCATACGACGTGGCCATCAGGATATCCCTGAACTTGCCCTCTCCTCCCATCAGGGTAGTCACAGACCAGTTCGCAATACACCACAGCAGCAAGGGTGCCAGCACAAAAACCAGCTCGCTCAAGCTGTTTAACCGGCGGAAATCATTGTAATTGACCAGGAATCCGGCATATTGCTTCTGAAGAATCATCGCCAGTACCAGCAGAAACAGAATGACCGCCGCTACCCGCAGTCTGCCGCGGTTTTCATATTTCATATCCCAGAATCCGTCAAACGGATGAAGGATCACATAGAGAGGAAACTTAAAATCCTGTTTCATGATTTCTCTCCCTCCTCAGCTTCCAGTGTCTCACCATTCTGAATCCCGCAAAGGCAGCCCCGGCGGCAAGCAGGAGGGAAAGCACGGTGCCAAAATGCTCTTTCATCACTTCTCTGCGGTATCTCTTATAGGCAACAGAATAATTTTTCCGATCCATGCCCAGTTTGAAATAAGTTAGCGCTTCCTTATTCTCCTGATTCATCAGCTTTGCTTTGCCGATCCCCGTATAGGCTATGTCGTAATTGGCGTTCAGCTGCAGAACCTGCTCCCATGCCGTTTCCGCCTCATCCGCTTCACCGCGGTAATGATGCCGAACAGCCTCATTAACGCGGGAGCCGAATACCGTCGGTTTAAACACGACAATATTTCCTTTCCCCCTGTCCAGTACAAGCTGCTTCTCACCCGCCATTTCGACGGCAGCCGGCGTTTTGAACAGACCCAGCTGATTGCCTTTCCCTCCAAAAATGTAGAGCAGATTGCCGTTCTCGTCATAAGTAAAGACCCTTCCCTGCGTAGAGTCCAGTCCGCTGTACATCCCGTCTCCCAGCACCTTCACATCAATAAACTTGGAAGGCCCTGTCGTCCGGCGGAAATAAACATCCCCTGCAACAGGATAATAACCAAGCCGCTTCAACACATCCTGTCCTGCCGGGTTAAGACGCTTAATCAGCTCTTCTGAACCAATATCGATGTTCGTTGCATACACAAAGCCTTTCTCGTCAATATCCACATTGGAAAATTCGGTCGGAATGAACAGCCGCATCTGGGCCTTCTGCGCTTTGGTGGAGACAAGCCTCCACAAGTAATCCGCATAATTCCGTTTGACCTTAATCGTACCGACATAGCCGATAAAACTGCCGTCTTCATCAAATTGCATAATCCCTTCGTACACCCCGCGGGCGACGACGAAGATCCGGTTCGCTTTATCGACGGTGACCTTCAGCGGAATAAACTTGAAGTCTTCCGGAAGCACCTCCGATTCCGGGTTCTGAATCATCCCAGCCAGTTTCCCCTCGGGAGTCAGGATGACAATCCGCTGGTGATCCGTATCGGCTATGTACATTTTTTCATCGTGATCCACAAAAATCCCGCTGGGATTGCTGAAGGTATCCTCCTTTCCTTCATGTTCAAAAGTTGTGATCACCTTAGCCTCCGTCCAGTCGGGGTTCATCTGCACAATCCGCTGATTGCCGGTATCCAGCACGTACAGTCTGCCTGAAGAAGAAACATGCATATCCGCAGGCTCCAGAAACTCCCCGATCCCCAGATTTTTTCCGGTGATATATCCTTCAGGCAGATACGCGGCCGGCATCGGAGTGGCTTCCTCCCAATAGTTGTAGTTGTAGCTCTCATAAGGAGCTGCTGTGGAGGAGGCGGCTGCCGGCTCCCCGGATCCGAGGCCGGTCAGCAGCAGGGAGACGGCCGCGACAAAGGCTATTAATTTCTTGGCTGGCATATGTTCATCCCCCTTAATCCTTCATTCCTGAAGTCGCCATGGTCTCGATAATCCGGCTCTGTGAGAACACGAATAGAATGATTGGCACGCTCATCAGTATGAGAGCAACCGCTGCTCCGGCACCGGCCCGTGCAATCCCGCCCATAATGATCTGATTCGAGGCAAAATGAAGCGTCTTCAGCTGCTCGCTGTAGATAAATCCATTCCCATCACTTCCCCACAAGATCTGAAACAGGAGAATAATGAGCGTGAGCCATGCCGGCTTGACGTTCGGCATCACGATGGACCAAAAGATACGGTACTCGTTCGCTCCGTCAATCTTGGCCGCTTCGAGCAGCGCATCCGGAATCTGCTCCATAAACTGCTTCATAAGATACAGTCCCAATGAGTAGGCAAATGCCGGAACGATAACGGCCCAGTAGGTGTCGATCAAGCCCAGCCAGGAGAGAATCATATAGTTGGGCGTTGCGGTAACAGCCGGCGTGAACATCAGCGACAGTACGACAATGCTGAACAGAAATGTTTTTCCCGGAAACTTGTGCTTTGCCAGCGGGTATGCAGCCGCCGAGGCCAGTATGACATGACCAACAATTCCGGCACCGGTAATGAAGACGGTGTTAAAAATGTAGCGGGAGAACGGTACCCATGTCTGGCTCAGCAAGTTCATAAGTTCGGAAAAGTTGTTCCATGTCGGATTTCGCACAAACAAGGTTGGCGGAAAGAGAAAGATTTCATCCAGCGGCTTGAAGGCATTGTTAATGGCGTATACCAGGGGAAGTGCCATGAACGCCCCAATGACAGCAAGCAGCATGAACAGCGAAAAGGTTCCCATGAAGGATCGGTTGACTCTTTTCTTACGAATCGGCATCAGCTGCCGAAGTTTGCTCCCGATCGGCTTTCCTGGAACATCAAGTGCAGCCTTCATGGTTACCCCCCCACCTTTTGCAGTAATTTTTGGACTATGAGATTGGTGCCGACCATCAGGCCAAACAGCACAGTGGCAATGGCAGACGCATATCCCATTTCGAATCGGGTCGTACCGTAATCAATAAGATGAGTTACTACGGTTTCTGCGGCATAGTTCACGCTCGGGAAACCTGCCAAAGCAATGGACACATCAGCTACGGCAAAAGACGTTGTCAGCTGAATGACTGCCCCAAACATAAGCTGCGGCCGCATGGAAGGCAGCGTAATATACCATAATTCCTGCCACCGGTTGCGAACCCCATCAACTGCACCCGCTTCATATAATGTTCTGTCTACCGTCTGGAGGCCTGCGATAAAAGCCAGAAACCCCGTGCCAAGGCTGAGCCAGAGCTGAACGAGAATGATGATCGGCATAATGTATGCCTCGGTTTTAAGCCATTGGATAGGCTCTAAAATCACACCGATCTTCATCAGCATTCCGTTAGCGATCCCGTAGCGGTCACCGGAAAAAATCATCAGCCAAATAAAATAAATGTTGCCCGAGATGGAGGGCGCATAAAAAATCAGCGTCATAAACGCTCTCATCCGGGGCGTGAGCTCATTAATGATCCATGCAAAAATAAAGCAGGCCAGATAACTTACAGGCCCTGTGATCGCCGCAAACAGCAGCGTATTCTTAATGGCCGTCAGGAAGATATCATCTTCCAGAAACAGCCGTGTGTAATTATCCCAGCCCACAAACCGGGGCAGCTCCAGCATATTAAAGTAAGAGAAGCTGAGTATGATAGAAACACTGACCGGAAGTACTGTGAACAAGGTGAAAAGGATCATGTATGGTGCGAGCAGAATATACGAATGCTTGCTGGCTTTCATTTCCTGCCGTTTGATGGACCACCATGAATCTTTTTTCGGCAGGCGGAGCTGAGCAGGCTCGGCACGCTTGACTTCCTGTATACTGGAATTTTGCAATTAGATCCCCCCCTGCTCCTGCAGCTGACCGAATTCTTTTTGCTTGTTGTAGATTTCATCCTGGATATACTGAACGGAATCCATGATCGCTTCACGGGGTTCAACCTGACCAATGACCGACCGGTAAAAAGCATTAAATAAATGCCTGCCGGTCGAATACCCTCCAGGAACCTCCGGAATGCCCTGTACCCATTGGAATTGTGCCTTCAGATTTTCGAAATCATCCACCGGCCACGGCAGCTGTTCCAGTGCCTTGATATTGGCAGTCGGATAGCGGGCTGCAGCGCCCATCAACCCTTCCATTTCCCGGCCAAACCCTGTCTGCGTCTCATCACTGGTCCACCATTTCATGAACTCCCATGCCGCTTCCTGATCCTTGGCCTGATCCAGCATTAGCACAGCGCTGCCCCCCGATGGAACCGTCCGGTCCAGTGTCCCGTCTTCCAGGACCGTGCCGGGCACAGGTACAAATCCCCACATGCCGCGGATTTCAGGAGCAAACACCGTCAGCTGGTTATAAGTCGTGTAATCGGCGATCCCGATGGGCATCTCTCCCGTTCGGAAACGGTTGGCGAAATCATATTCTCTCTCGAGCTTGTAATCTGTGTAGTACTCGCTCCACTTCTTGAAGGCCTCAATTCCGATTTTGGAATCCAGATCCGACTCCAATCCGTTATTGCGATAAAATTGTCCTCCGGCCTGCATCAGCAGCGTGGCATACATGGAATTCGGAGGCAGTGTCGTCCACTGGTCTGGAGCCTGGGCCACAACAGGAAGACCGAATGCCATATGATTCTTGTTCAGCACTGCAAGCAGATTAGCAACATCATCCCAGGTCTGAGGAACGTCAACACCAATCTCATTCAGCACATCCTTGCGGTAAAACAACATGTTGAACGTCTGGGTTTCGGGCAGCGCGTATACACCTTCCGAGTATTGATAGGGCACGAGCGCACTGCTGCGGAAACGATCTGCTACCGTGCCGAAATCACTGAACTGCGTCAAATCCGCAGCCGCATTTCGCATCGCAAAGTTGACAGGCAGATCATTGCCGATCTGCATCGCGACATCCGGACCCTGTCCGGCAAGAGTGGCTGGAAGCAGTGTCCCCATGTTCACCAGCTTCAAATCGACATTGATGCCGGTATCCTTCGTAAAGGTCTCATCGATCATGGACTTGATTGTATTCGCCTGATCCCGGCCGCTTCCGATCCACACCGTGACTGAGCGCTGGTCGGCTGCATCTGTAATGTTGCCGATCCGATTATAGTCAATGAAAAAGGAGGAGAAGAAGGTCGACGCTTCATGCTTAACTTTGGTTCCCGCTCCCATTCCTTTTGAGGGCAGCTTCCTGTCAGGCGAAGCTATATAGATGGCATCGATTTCCAGAGGCTGTTCTCTGGCCTGCTGCAGCCAGGTGCCAAGACCACCGGTATTCGTCTTATAAGCGTTCAGCCTCCGCGGAATGGTATCCGGATTATCCACCATTTCATCCAACTGGTCCGCCATCGTCCGGAGCACCGCCTCCTGATCACTGCTTTGACCAGCCAGCTGTTTCAGCCGCTCTGCGATAACCCTGAGCCGGCGGCTCTCACCCTCGAATACATCCAGCAGCTCGGGAATACGCTGCTCAACCCGATAGTCACGGACTTCATCCGGACTGTTTCCGGTAATCATCAAAATCTTCCGGTACATGGCATTCAGATTCAGCAGCGTGTTCTCCACCTCCTGGATCAGTGGTGCGAACTCTCCGAGGCTGACCTCCAGCCGCAGCACATGCTTACCTTCTTCCAAATGGAAGAGATACGGATCTTCACCGCCTAAAATATCATTGCGGTATCCGCTTTGATAGCGGAAAGGAACCCGGCTCATTTCTTCAAAAGGCACCTTCCCGTCGATGCTCAGCTTTCGGGTAGAATAGATGCCTCTTACGAAATTTTGCTGGGTTCTGAAACCGATCTTGTACAGTCCGGTTTCGGGAACATCCAGCTCCCATTCAATCCACTGTCCGGGCAGACGCCAATTAAAACCTCCGATCGTATTAATCCTCACTTTCGAAGGACTGTAAGGGCTTACACTTGCGCTGGAGCGCTCACTGAGCGGATACAGTGTCGGTGAAGATTTAGCGTAAGCCTCTTCGCCCTGGATCTCCAGCAAAATGCCTGTAGTTGGCAGAATTCCGTCCTTTTCGTACTGCTGTTTTACCTGGTCATAGGTAGGCGGTTCAGCCTGATGAAACAGCTTCAAACTGTGAATCACCATGGGCTCACGTGAAGCACTGAGTGTCAGCACATGTTCACCCTTGTCTAAATAAAATTGAAAGGGCTCCCTCACATACCCGTCCGAATCCCTTACGACAGCCTCGCGCCACCCGGGACGTTCACTTTGCTTCGGCCTCAGATCATTACCTTGATTATCCTGTTCCAATTCATCTTTGGTGTTACCCCAAATCCGGTCAAACTGCAGATAAGCTGCTTCTTCAAAGGGCAGATAACCGTCGATTCTCAAGGAGCGCTCGATCGTGGAGCTTTTGCCTTCCACCGGATAGTAAAGCAGAGAAAGATGATAAAGCCCTGCTTTCGGCACATCGACAGTCCACTCCACTCCCCCCCTCTCTCCGGTATAAAGGGATGGGCCCGGTTGACCTTCGTAATCATGGAGCATACGAACATCTGAATTATCCGCTCTGGAATAGTCAGCGGCATTCCAGGCAATTTCCATATCCGGACTTTCCTCGCCGCTCCATTGCGACAGATAGTTTTCATAAGGAAGGACAGATTCTTTTTTCCCTGCACCCGATACCAGCTTTACTGCCGGTATTTCAGGGACTGCCGCGGTTGCTGCTCCCGATTCGGTATCTCCTTCAAAAACGCCGGTGATCCACAGGAGCAGTACAGCTGCCGCTGCCACAGCCCCATACCAGCCCAGCCTTTTGTTTACCTTCACATTTCTTGTCAATGTCCATCCTCCTCGCGCGACATGAAGCCTGGCCACGAACGCCCTTATTCAATGTAACTCGCGGCAAGCATAGAAAAGGGGACGCTGCTGCTGCACGCGTCCCCCTCTTTGTTTTTCCCGCTAAGGTTGCCGCCTGAAGACCTGTAATTATTTACTTGCCCAGCTTATCGACAGATGCCTGGGCCTGCTGCTTGTATTTCTCTGCTGTGGCTGTGACTGATTGGTTTTTCACGATGATATCATCCACAAAAGCACCGGTCGGATATTCCGGATAAGCATCGTCCAGGGTAATCACACCAGTCCCTGTAATATGTTCGCGGATCATATCAATATCTTCCTGATTGGTATACATGCTCTCTAAGTATTCCTGGCTCGGATATTCTTCCGTTTGCGGAATGTCAAAGGTCTCTTCGTAAATCTGGTATACGATCGCTGCGTCTTCGACTCCCTTAGGAATAAACTTGGCGGCTGCACCGCTATTGGCATACGTAGCATCCGGAGAGCCTTGCGGCCCGTTAGGTACCGGTACAATGCCTACCTCAAACGTTAGGTCACCCAGCATCCATTCTGCTGCGAAGAAGATTGCCACATCTCCATCCTTGAACGTGTTGGTCTCTTCCCAGTCCATTGGGTTTCCGCTTTTCACTTTGACCACTTTGTCAACATTGTAAAGACGGTTCACAAATTCGGCGGCTTCGATCGTTTTGGCGTCGGACAGCATTTCCTTGCCGTTGACAGCATCTACGACATTTCCGCCATTGGCTGCCGTAAAATGTTTGAGCACATCCATGGCCCAGCCCGAGTAACCCCAAACATCGGTTTTACCATCATTATTAGTGTCTTTCGTCGCTTGTTTGGCGACTTCAAGGAGCTTATCCCAGGTCCATTCTCCGTTGGTGTACAGTTCCTGCAGATCAGGAAGTCCGAGCTTTTTGAAGAGATCCCGGTTGTAGTGAATGCCATGTCCCAGAGAACCCGGATTGTCAAACCCGTATTCATCACCGCCGATGGACGGAGATTTCGTCATCAGATCTGCATCCTTGTTAATATTGTTCTGCTCTGTCGTGAACTCACTAACCTTAAGCAGCTGTCCTTTCAAAATGGCTGGCAGAGCCGCTTTATATTCCATCTGTACAATGTCCGCAAACGGTTCGCCGGCCAGTACACTGGTGGTGAATTTATTCATGTACTCCTCAAAGGGAACGTTTACAAATTCAATCTTGCAGTTATACTTCTTCTCCAGCTCGGCGATCTTATCCAACCGCGCTTTCTCGGAAGCGGTAGCACCCGCTGGCTTCAAATCCCACCAGGCCGCTATTTTGATTACTCTGCCGCCCAGATCCTTTGCAGGAGGTTCTTCTTTTGCCGGTTCTTCAGGTGCAGGTTCTTTTACCTCTTCCTTGATCTCATTTTCTACAGGTGCCGGCGGTGTATTATTCTCAGCCGTTGATCCCCCGCCGCTGCAAGCGGTAAGCAAAAATATCAAACAAAACAAGATTAAAGAAAGCCCTTTCATTTTTCTCATTGTCAAACCTCCCATTAACGTTTATGAACCCCTCACGCTCAATTGATAACCAAACATAATAATAACAAAATTAGTATAATCACCACCATTTGTTATGTATTTGAAAAACAATATATCACCTGAAATAACAACCGTCAATACATCAATAGCAATTTTTTTACAACACCCCTAACTTTTCCTATTCCAGCAGTACGGTAGAACAGAAATAAAAATTGTATGCCAAAAAGCCCTGAGTCACTCAATCAGGGCTCTTCCTCTTCATCAGAGATGGACCATTCTATGATTCTCTTGCACCAGTTCCTGTTACAGAAGATGCTAGAAAGCGATCTTTAATCAGCACATCGGCCTGCACCAGAATTTTCTCATAATTTGACTGAGGATTATGCATTCTCCATAACAACTGGTCGACAGCGCGTCTTCCCAGCTGTTCCTTATTAACATTCACGGTAGCCAAAATGGGGCGATGAGGATGCGTATTATCAAAACCGGTCACCTGCACATCTGCAGGAACCTCCACCCCGACTTCCTTCAGAATATCAATGACATACTCTGCCATCCAATCGTTGATGCACACCAATACTTCAGGCAGTTTCCCACCAGCAGCAGCAGAAGTTAATGCAGATTTGATATCTTCATTCTCTCCTTCGACTAGTTCCGGAATCTGATGCTGCTCCAAGCCACAGTCAATCAGGGTTGACCTGAATCCGAGCCAGCGCTCATTAAAACTGTGAGCGTCTTTAATCGGGCCTACGAATTGAAAAGATTTGCAGCCTAATCGGATCAGGTTCATCATTATTTCCCTGATACAATGCAAATTATCGGAAAAGATCATGTCGCATTGAAATGCCGGATCCAGATGATCTACCATCATAACAGGAATATTCAGCTGACGGATATCCAGCAGTACCTGCGTGGAGACTGACCCGACGGTGATAATCCCGCCGATGGCCTGGGGATTGAGCAGTGAGAACATGGAGTCTGCCGTCGGTTCCGTCAGGGTTATAATATCAATCCCTTTCTGGTTCAGACGTGAAGATATCCCATTAAAGACTGGTCCCCAATAGACCGACTCCATGTTCTGATATCTGACATTTGGAAACAAAACAAGAATAGCTTTGTTATCTTTTCTTGTTCCCTCCTCAGGCGGCTGAACATCCAGATGTGCCGTTCTTCCCTGATCTTTAAAATACCCCAGCTGTCCCGCTGTCCGGATAATCATCTCCCGGGTATGGGTGCTGACGCCAGATTTGCCCGATAAGGCCCGGGATACCGCAAATTTAGATACACCGGTAAAATCGGCGATTTCCTGAATGGTTACTTTTTTCATCATATCAACCTACTTAAAAAACATTTTTGTATTTTATTATGATTGGATAGTCACCTAACAAAACATAGGATTTTGTTAGGTGATATCATCATAGCATGATTCGTCATAAAGCAAAAGCAGATTCTTGCACCACAATAAGAAGACCCCTGCAAACCATAGCGGAGGCCTTTCTCATTGTTATTATTTATTGCTGAGCCAATTGACCGTACAGACCGTGCTGACACCCACTTCGAACATCCGGTTCCAGGGCAGATACACCTCGTCAACCGAGACGCTCACCCTGTCCGTGTTCACATACTGCTGCACAAACTGCTCCAGCTTTTCCTGAACCATACCGGCTACCCTGCCGCGCTGACCATCGGCCTCAAAATAATCACAGCCTATCTGTTGAATAACACCGCCGGACAGCTCCTTGCGCACGACCGAGCAGTATCCGCAATCTTCGGTATATCGCAGTGCCAAAAAGTCCAAATGAGCCTGTCTTGAACCATACCGGTGATACAGCAGACCCTGGGCGATAACCGTCCCCAGCGTATTAGAGCTCGTATTCCAGCCGGCATAACCGGCAAGCTGGAACAGCATGCCTTTCTGCCTCAGCAGCTTCAGCAGCTGCAGATCGCCGCCATTCGCATAAGCTACATCCGCCACCGCCACCGGCTTGCCGTACCTGTTCATCATCTGATGACCGTACTCTACCAGTTCTACAACGTTTCGCAGCACCTGATAGGAAGCATTCGGCGATGGCTGGCTGTTCGCTTCCTCCATTCCTGCCCCGGGAGCATTAATCAGCAGAATCACATCCGCCTCCTGCGCGCTCCCGGCGATCTGGCCGCCTGCAGCCAAAATATGATACGTAACGCTCTCGAACAGCGGTCGGTCTTCATACAGAGGAGTGATATAAGGTGCACCCGAACCAGCAAAGCGCGGATAAATCCACGGCTTCTCACCATTCATCTCGTGGATCATCCGGATCGTCAGGGTACAGCCCGCCTCATCCGCACCGGGATACATGAGCGCGCGCAGCTCTACGTTACGGGACATCATATCCTGCCGTACCTGCTGCTGATCCAAGGCCGTCCAGCCGTATGGCGCCGAATCATCCTGAGGAATCACCAGAAAATCAATAATACCTTCCTCCACGTATTCCAGTACCTTCCGGTTTGCCATACGGTTTATGGCGCGCCGCTCCAGATAGTCGCGCTCGACTTCAGCCGGCAGGTTAGCCAGAATATCAGCCAGTTCCTGTTCTTCCTCTTCCGTTATTATGCCCAGTTCCTGCTTGTGGCTGAGATACCCCTTGCGGAATATGTCCCGTCCATACTGTCCATAATAGCCGGGCTCTTCATCATCACTGGAATACTGCGGACAGCGCATAATCAGATGCATGGCAAACAGCTTCAGAACCGGCCGGTTCTGCTTGATGGTCCGGAGCCTCTCCAGGCGGCCCAGTATCTCTGCTTCACTTAAATCATGCAGGCGGGAAGGAACAATACCTCCGTACAACAGCGTATCCAGAGAGACAACCGCACCATATGCATTGCTGCATTCTACTTCCAGCCAATCCGCAAGCTGTTTCGTGTCCCCGGGTGTTTTCTTGCGCCCCATCATGTCCAACGCAGGACGCACCATCTGTATTCCAGCATCCCGGATCAGCAGCTGTGGAAAATCATAATTGCAGGGCCTTTCATCCAGTGGCAGATAAACCAGCTTTTCATCAGCCAATGCTTCACTCTCCTTTGGAGTAAAAGATTGGATATAGTGTAGCATAGAACATCATCTTGGGGAATAATGTTCCATTTTAGTAATCAGTTTTAATTTTTATTCGGAACAGGATGTCAAAAAGACCGGCGGATGGCCGGCCTTATGTAAAGGTTGGAGGTATTAATACAGATCAAACATGTTAATATCATATCCTTGGGCCTTGAGATAATTAAACAGCTGAGCCCTGTGATGCTGGGCGTGTGTGACAATCTCGATCAGCCACTTGGCTTGAACCGGACCATGATCCAAATAAAACGGCTTGGTCTGCTTGTTCAGGAAATCCTCGTCACTCAGCGACTCCATATAGGCTTTGAGGTCGTCCGTCCCTCTGCGCAGCCAGCCGATCAGCTTGTCTGCATCCCGTCCCGCCTCGTTAATCTCCCGCTCCAGCGCCCGAATGTCCGGTTCGCTCTTTTCATGCAGAATCTCCAGATCTACGGAAGGAACCCCCGCGAGATGCTGAGCCAGTTCTTCCAGGCTTCTCATGTTCGCGGCGGGTCTGTACTCCCAATCCTCTGCTTTGATCTTCGTCATCAGGTTTGACGTCGTCCGGACAATCAGCTCCAGTTCTTCAAACAACAGCTTTTTCATTTCTTTGGCGGCATTCATGATCCAACACTCCTTTATTTTCGTTTCATACCATAAGGGTTGTATACAAAGTTAGTTTGTGATCCAGGTATGCTTCTCATTATAGCGTATAATAGTGACAGTTATTGTCATGGTTACGGATATTTATAAGGGGGATCTATCACGATGTCGAAATCCAAACGGCTGCTGGAGCTGATGCTGACCGTTAACCGGATGCGAAAATTTACGGTGAAGGAGCTGGCAGACCAGTTCGGCGTATCCAAAAGGACCATTCTGCGGGATTTACAGGAACTGAGCGAGCTTGGAGTCCCTCTCTATTCAGAGGTGGGACCCCATGGCGGCTATCAGGTGCTGAATGAGCGGATTTTGCCGCCCATTGCCTTCGGGGAGGATGAAGCCGTGGCTATGTTTTTTGCCAGCCATGCGCTGCGCCATTATTTGTTCATGCCGTTTGAGAAGGAGTCTGCAGCAGCACTGCATAAATTTTATCTCTACATGCCAGGGGATGTTCGGGACCGGATCGACCAGATTAAAAACCGGGTGGATATTTATACGCCCACGAGACAGCAGCAGGCACCCTGTTTATCTGTTCTGATGGAAGCCGCTGTGTATCAAAACGTAATCCAGATCCAATATACATCCGGCAGTGATGTGTCACAGCGATTGATTCAGCCCATCGGAATCTTCGCCAGCAGCGGGTTCTGGTACTGTCCCTCGTACTGCTTTCTCAGGCAGGATTTCCGCCTGTTCCGGTGTGACCGGATTACCTCTGCTGCGGCCGATCCTACCGGACAAACCCCTATGGATCATCGGCATATTCACTTGGGGAACTGGGAGCAGTTCTTGGAGAGAAGTATGCGCACCATACTTCTTGAAGTCGACCTCACTTCCGAAGGGGTCGAGCGCTGTGAAGCCGAACTGCGTCCGGCTCCTCAAGTGATCAAGTATGAGGATGGGTCTGGTGCCATCCGTCAGTCTGTACCGGCAAGTGAAATGGTATATTTCGCCCGCTTCTTCATCGGGCTGGGGGATGAAGCCCAGGTGGTCGGTCCCCCGGAGCTTATCGATGAGATGAGGCAGCAGCTGAGCAGCATGCTGGCCAGATACACGTGAGGGGTGGGTGTGCCGCCTCTTTTTACATATCCGGCAGAAAAGCAGCATCCCTTCGCGGATGCTGCTTTTCTTATTGGTGAACCGATCTCAGTTCTGTGACATAGGCTGATGTATCAATTTCGAACGGGAGCGAAGTGCCATGAGCCCATATGAACCGCCGGTACAGATCCAGACCATGACTTATTCAAGGCCGAATGTATTTATCCAGTATCCCCAGGTGCGGGGGCTTGCCAGCCGCCAGGCTGAGGAGCGGATCAACCGCACCATTACGATGACCCTGCAGGAGATGGAGCGAATCCAGCAGACTGTGCAAACCGGCACCAACCCACAGATCACCGTGCATTATGAGATCAAAACAAACGAACGCGGCATTCTCAGCCTGCTGCTCAGTAATTACACCTATTCAACGCCAATGGCGCATGGGTATACTGCAGCTAAAGGACTGACCTTCTCCACAGCTTCAGGACAGCTGTACCGTCTGAGTGATTTGTTTAAACCGGGCTCCAATTATGAAGCCGTATTGATCGCCGAGGTCAATCGCCAGATCAAGGAACGGAATCTGCCGGTACTTAACAATCCGGTCACCGTGCAGCGTGATCAGGATTTCTATCTGGCCGATAAAGCGTTGGTGCTTTTTTATCCGCTGTACGCCATCACGCCCTATTACGTCGGCATCCCAATGTTTCCGATCTCGGTATACACCCTCCAGCCCATCATCGCGGAGAATGGCCCGCTGGCTGTGTTGGCGGCGGATGTGGTTTGATATATTATTCTATCTTGCAAAATCCGCAAATAAGGTCCTTTGCAATGAATGTATACTGCTGTGAATAAACCTTCGGGAAGGATGATTTCGATGTGTCCTTGTGAACATCAAAAACAGCGCCTACTGGAAGCGTACGGGAAGCTGCCACCAGCGTTTATCCCTAATGCAGGCCAAAGGGATAACCAGATCTTATTTTACTCGCAAGGAAAAAATTTTCAATTCGCTTTTACACTAAATCAGATTTGGATGACTTTTTTCGAGACTGATCCTCTCCCTTCATTCTGCCGCAGAGCAAGGACCTATCGTTTCTCAAAAGGGCAGGATGAACGAGAAAAAGAGCGGCGGATCAAAGGCGTTACTCTCGCCTGGCGGTTTGTAAATGCTTCTTCCGGTGCAGCAATAGAAGGTGCACTTCCTCTCACTGGAAATATCAATTTTCTGTATGGCAAGGATCCTCAGAACTATTATACAAACCTGCCGCTGTACCAGAAAATCATTTATCGGCAGGTTTGGCCAGGTATTGACATCGTGTTCCAAGGATCCGAAGGAAAGCTTAAATATGATGTCGTGCTGCAGCCAGGCAGCCGCGTCAAGGATGTCCGGTTCCTCTATGATGGCGCAGACAGCATTCATTTGGATAAGTATGGAAACTTATTAATCGAAACTCCCTTTGGAACTTTTACAGATCTTAAACCATATGCCTATCAGGAAATTGGAAGCGGGCAGAAACAAGTTGGCTGTCATTATATGATTCAATCGGAACTAGATGGGAGCAGAAGCATCGGGTTTGAGATAACGGAGGAGATAGAGCCCGGATACCCGTTGATCATTGATCCGATTCTTCTCTATTCCACCTATCTTGGAGGTGCTGGTTATGATTCTAGTTCAGGCATCGCGCTGGACGCCTCCGGTAACGCGTTCGTAACAGGTACTACCGACTCCATCAATTTCCCCACTACACCAGGCGCATTTGATACTACCCCTAATACCGGAAGCGATGTATTTGTGACAAAGCTAAATCCAAACGGGACTGCTCTAGTCTATTCCACCTATATCGGAGGCGATGCAATTGATGAAGGCAACAGCATCGCGGTGGATGTTATGGGGAATGCCTACATAACAGGCTACACAAATTCTCCGGATTTCCCTACCACTCCCGGCGCGTTCGATACAAGCGGGGAAAGCGATGCATTTATAACTAAATTGAATTCGAACGGCTCAGCACTTGTCTACTCTACCTATCTCGGAGGCAGGAGCAATATTGATATAAGTTACAGTATTGCGGTAGATGAATCGGGAAATGCTTATGTGACAGGATTAACCCAATCGGATGATTTCCCTACTACTCCCGGTGCTTATGATGTCACATTTAATGGCTTGGAAGATGCTTTTGTGACCAAGCTGAACTCGAGTGGTTCCGCACTTGTTTATTCCACCTATCTCGGAGGGAGTGGGATTGATGAAGGATACGGAATCGCAGTAGATATTCTCGGCAATGCCTATGTAACAGGCATTACCACCTCAGATAATTTCCCCACCACTCCCGGCGCATTTTCTACCATCTTAAGTGGTAGTGATAATGCATTTGTGACGAAAATGAATCCGGCCGGATCCGCCCTCGTCTATTCAACATATCTCGGAGGCAGCGTGTCTGATGCTGGATTCGGGCTTGTTGTCGATGCATCAGAAAGCATTTATGTAACAGGCGGTACCTATTCATCCGATTTCCCTACCACATCCGGAGCTTTCAGTACCACCTATAGCGGAAACATTGATGCATTTGTGACGAAACTGAATCCGAACGGTTCTGACCTCATCTATTCCACATATCTCGGAGGCAGCGAGTTGGATACAGGTTCGAGCATCGCAGTCGATGCCTTTGGGAACGCTTATGTAACTGGTAACACCTTCTCCTCTGATTTCCCTACCCTTCCCGGTGCATTTGACACCAGCTACAACGGTGGCGGCGATGCATTTGTGACTCGTGTTAGTTTAACGGGGTCCGATTTACTCTTTTCTTCTTACCTCGGAGGCAGCGAGCAAGATTTCGGGTCAGGCATCATTTTAGATGCATACGGTACCGCTTATGTAACAGGCAGCACTGCCTCTGCCAACTTTCCTGCTACGCCCGGCGCATATGATATTTCCTTCAATGGCGGTTCTTCCGATGCATTTATTGCAAAAATCGGAGAAATCCAGATTCCGGGGCCTCCAGGACCGCAAGGTGAACCAGGGCCGGCAGGCCCCCTTGGCCCAACAGGAGCGCAGGGCACCCCTGGTGCACAAGGATTTCCAGGACCGCTTGGATCACAAGGTGAACGTGGTTCACAGGGGCTGTCTGGGTCGCAAGGCAGTCCGGGAGTACAAGGCCTTCCCGGACCACCGGGTTTGCCTGGAGCACAGGGGCTTCCTGGAGCACCTGGACTGCAGGGGAGTACAGGAGCACAAGGCTTGCCCGGACCTCAAGGTCCGTCAGGGCTAAAGGGTTTACGGAAGCGTTCGCCTGTTAAGAAAGTCATGCGCATCAACAGGCGATTGAAAAAAATCAATGCTCGCATAACCCGATTGTACAAAATCGTGTGCAGAAGAAGAAAACAGCGACGTATTAAATAAGATCTCGGTGTACAGCCTCCTGCGATTATGGAAACACTCTATAAAATAAAAATGTCTCGCCCTGGTACGCTTGAAGCAGAGGCGCGGGCGAGATCTGTTATACATATTATTTAGCTTAAACACATCAAGGTCAAACAAGTGACTAGGCAAGGCTGCCACAAAAAGTAATTACACCATCATTTTACAAATATCGTTCGTGAACTCAACCGGGTCAGACACCGGCAGCCCTTCGATCAGCAGCGCCTGGTTGTACAGCAGGTTGGTGTACAGGGCCAGCTTCTCCTGGTCGCTTTGCTGCGCGTTCTTCAAGGACTGGAACACCTCATGGTTAATGTTGATCTCCAGCACCTTGTCTGCCTGAATGCCCTGGTTGTTCGGCATCTGGCTCAGGATCTTCTCCATCTCGATGGACAGATCGCCATCGGTGGACAAGCAGACCGGATGCGATCTCAGACGCTTCGAGGCCTTGACGCTCTTCACTTTACCGCTCAGCATACCGCTCATCGCCTCGAACAGATCCTTGTTATCGCTCTCGGCTGCTTCTTCCGCCTTGTTGTCTTCTTCGCTGTCAATGCCCAGGTCGCCGCTGGAGACGGACTTGAATTCCTTCTCCTTATAGTTCACGAGCATCTTGATCGCGAACTCATCCACATCGTCCGTGAAGTAAAGAATTTCGTAGCCTTTATCAGCCACCAGCTCGGTCTGCGGCAGCTTCTCAATCCGGTCGATTGACTCCCCTGCAGCATAGTAGATATACTTCTGGTCCTCTGGCATACGGGACACATACTCGTCCAGCGTAACCAGCTTCTTCTCCTTGGAGGAGTGGAACAGCAGCAGATCCTGCAGCACATCCTTGTTTTGACCGTAATCGTTATACACACCGAACTTCAGCTGTCTGCCGAAAGCGCCGTAGAATTTCTCGTAATTCTCTCTTTCTTCCTTCAAAAGACTAAGCAGCGCACTCTTGACCTTACTCTTGATGTTCTTCGCAATCATGGTCAGCTGGCGGTCATGCTGCAGCATTTCCCGAGAAATGTTGAGTGACAGGTCTTCGGAATCGACCATACCCTTCACGAAGCTGAAATAGTCTGGCAGCAGATCGCCGCATTTGTCCATGATCAGCACGCCGTTGGAGTACAGCTCCAGGCCCTTCTCGTATTCCTTGGTGTAGTAATCAAACGGCGTATTCTCCGGGATAAACAGGATCGCATTGTACACCACCGCGCCGTCTGCCTTAACATGGATATGCTTGAGCGGCTTGTCAAAGCCGTAGCGTTTCTCAGCATAGAAGTTGTCATAATCCTCATCGGTCAGCTCGTCCTTGTTCTTGCGCCAGATTGGAACCATGCTGTTCACAACCTGCTCTTCGGTGAACTCCTCGAACTCGCCTTCCGCACCTTCCTTCGGACGCTGTCCGCTGACTTCCATCTTGATCGGATAGCGGATGAAATCGGAATACTTCTTGATAATCGCCTTCAGGCGGTACTCTTCCAAAAACTCATCATAGCTGTCATCTTCGGTATTCTCTTTGATCTTCAGTACGATCTCGGTACCCACGCTGTCTTTCTCTGCAGTTTCAATGACATAACCGTCCGCACCACTGGACTCCCACCGGTACGCTTCGCTGGCACCCAGCGCCTTCGTCGTTACGGTCACATGGTCTGCCACCATAAATGCGGAGTAGAAGCCGACGCCGAACTGACCGATGATATTATGGCCGTCCTTTGCTTCATTCTCATGCTTGAACGCAAGGGAACCGCTCTTCGCGATCGTACCCAGGTTGTTCTCCAGTTCTTCCTGATTCATACCGATCCCGGTGTCTGTGATTGTAAGGGTCCGGTTGTTCTTGTCTGCGGTCACCTGTACATAATAATCTTCTTTATTAAATACCAGCTGATCGTCAGTCAGCGCTTTATAGTAGATTTTATCAATCGCATCGCTGGCATTGGAAATCAATTCCCGCAGGAAAATTTCCCGCTGGGTATAAATGGAGTTAATCATCATTTCGAGCAATCGCTTGGATTCTGCTTTGAATTCTTTCTGAGCCATGGATGAATCTCCTTTCAGAACGGAAGTGATCTTTATTTAGCACTCACATGCCGCGAGTGCCAACACTTCTTTTATTTAACAATACCTGATTTTCGATGTCAATACGAAATCAGAAATCACGCCTTAGCTTCACATCTAAAAAAAGATCCCCAGCCGGTATGTTACCATGCTGGGAATCTTATTCAAAGTGCTCACTGCTCAATCACTGAGCGAGAAGCAGATCTAGTTCTCTTCGTCTGCCAACGCCGCCACGGCATTCAGTGCGGCTGCTATCTCGCGTTCAACCGCGCGGGCAACCGTATCCGTGTTCGGATCGTACTCGGCAGCCAGATCACTGTCGGCAAAGCCGTCCATCGCGACGATGGCCCCGGCTCGAACCCCGCGCAGTGCAGCGACAACATACAGTGCGGCGATCTCCATCTCGACACCGAGCGCACCTGCCGCTTTATATTTCTGATGCGGCACTTCCTCTACACCGTTGAAGAATACATCCAGCGTGACGGTCATGCCTTTGCGCACAACGCCTTCACCCGCCGCCATAGCACTTTGCAGCAGCGCCTCGGTCACCCGGCTATCCGCAACGGCCGGGAATCCGTCCGGCACGAGCTGACGGGTCAGACCGTCGGTGCGGATCGCCGCCGTGCTGATGACAAGACTTCCTGCCGGTACATCCGCATGATACGAGCCGGCTGTGCCAACCCGGATCAGCGTCTTAACCCCGGCACGGATGAGCTCCTCGAAGCAGACCGCGGCTCCCGGTGATCCTACACCATGACTGGTAACCGCAAGCCTGACACCTTTATAGGTGCCGACAAACGTCCGGTATTCCCGGCTGAACGCCAGCTCCCGCATATCCTCCAGCTTACCTGCAATTTTCTCCGCCCGCTTCGGGTCACCGCACACAATCGCGTACGGCGGTATATCTTCCGTATTCACCTGCAAAATCGGCATCAGCATATCAGTCATACTCCTTACGTGTCCATTCGTCTTCCGGGATCGGCAGCGCTTCACCGCTGAATCGCTGTTCCTTGAACGGGTCTGCTTCGTTATGAAAACCATTCTTCTCCCAAAATCCGGGGCGGTCTTCCTTCATAAACTCAATTCCTCGCAGCCACTTGGCGCTCTTCCAGAAATACCGGTGCGGCACGACGGTTCGCAGCGGCCAGCCGTGCTTCTTGGTCAGCGGTTCCCCGTTGAACTTGTAAGCCAGCATCACATCATCCCGCAGCAGATCTTCCATTGGTACGTTCGTATCGTAATCCGGATCGGCATGGAACATGACGTATTTCGCCTCCGGCTTTACCTTCAGCAGCTTGAGAAAGTCCCGGAACAGAATGCCTTCCCATGTTGTATCAAACTTGGACCACCGGGTGACGCAATGGATATCACAATCCACCGTTACGGTCGGCAGGGACAGCAGCTCCTCATAACTGAAGGTCACCGTTTCTTCCACCTCACCAAATATGCGCAGTGTCCATTCCTGCATATCGTACTCCGGCACATCACCCTCATGAAGAATCGGGAACTTCTCGGTCAGTGCTTGTCCGGGCGGCAGCTTGTCACGCTGCTCATCGCTCAGGTTACCGAGCGGCATGGGCTTCATTTTCTTCAAGCGTTCCGCTTTATTATGCATAGGTATCTCTCCTTTGAGACAGGGTTACCTCGAGCTTGAGCCCTGCTTCTGTGCGTCCTTCAGGAAGCTTTTATCCTTGAAAAAGAACATCGCGGCAATCGTTACGATATAAGGCAGCATTTGTGTAAAATGCGTCGGCAGCGCAAGCCCCTGGAACCGGATGCTGATCGCCTCCATGAAGCCGAAGAGCAGACTGCTTGCCGTAACGCCGAGCGGACCGGACTGCCCCAGCATGGTTGCCACCAGTGCAATGAATCCGCGTCCGTCCGTCATGCCTTCCGTAAACATCGTCAGCTGGCCGAGCGACAGCTGGGCGCCTGCCAAAGCGCAGAGCACCCCGCTCGCCAGCACCGCACCATACTGGTACCGCTGCACCCGAAGGCCCAGGCTGCTTGCAGCCAGTGGATTCTCCCCGGATGCGAGAAAGCGGAAGCCGCTCTTCGTCCGGTAGAAATAATACCACATCACGCCGGCAATCAGAAAGGCGAGATACACCAGCGGCGTATGTCCCGACAGAATGGGACCCACGACCGGTATATCTTCCAGCACCGGAATGTTCCATTTGGGAAGCCCCACCATCTCTTTATCATAGAAAGCGCCTTTGACGTCAAATAATGCCCGCAGGCTGAATGTCGTGAGCCCCGCAGCCAGGGCATTCATCGCGATCCCGACCACAATGACGTTGGCCTTCAGGTTGATCGAGAGATAAGCGAACATGAACGAGAAGACAAGCACCACCAGAATTGCAAAGAGGATGGCCAGCAGGACATTCCCGAAGAAATAATTACCCGCAATCGCGGAAAAAGCACCCAGCAGCATGAATCCTTCCAGGCCGACGTTAAACAGTCCGACTCGCGCACAGAGCGCGCCTCCCAGTGCAGCCAGCAGAATGGGAGTCAGAACACGGAGAGCCGTATTCAGCAGTGCCAGATCAAACAGCTGTTCCATGTGACTTACTCCCCTTTCTGCGTTTCAGGAAATCATAGGTGAACCGGGCGGAGATGAACAGAATGAGCGCAGCCTGAATGATGGCCCCTACCTCAAGCGGCACCTCGGTATTCCGTTCTACTCCCTGTCCGCCGGTCTGCAATGCAGCCAGGAAAAGGGCCGCAGCGAGTGTGCCGAGCGGATGAGAACGGGCCAGCAGTGCAGCCATAATGCCTGTCCAGGCATAGTCTGCGGTAGTCAATGCTCCGTCAATATAGCGGTACTGGGAGCCAAGGATCTCAACCGCGCCCCCAAGACCTGCCAGACCGCCGCTGAAGAACATAGCCCCCAGCATCATCGTCCCCCGGTTAATCCCCCCATAAAGGGCGAAGAGCGGATTGCCTCCAAGCATCCGGACCTCATAGCCGATCACCGAGCGCTTCAGCAGCACGTAGATGATGACAGCCAGCACGACTGCAAACACAAAACCGATATGCAGCGGCATGCCTGAAAACAGTTTGGGAAGCCATACGCTTTTATCCAGCATTGCCGATTGTGCCATCGCAGCAGAGCCTGAGGTATCCTTCAGCGGATAAGCTACCAGGTAACCGGCGAGCAGGTCCGCAATGTAATTGAGGAGCAGTGTCGAAATGAGCAGATTTACAGCAAACCGGGCATCAAAATATCCGGCCATGACCGACCACAAGCCCCCGGCAATTACACCGGCAAGCAGTGCGGCAATACTGACCAGCCATCCCGGTCCCGGCATGTACAATCCGACCAGTGAGGCTGCAAGCGCGCCAAAGATCATCTGTCCCGGTGCACCCAGATTAAAGAATCCTGCACGAAAAGCAAACGCCGCACCCAGGCCTACCAGTATGATGGGCGTGGCTCTGGACAGCGTATTGGTCAGGAAATAAAATCCGCCAAAGGCACCGTTCCACATTTCCTTATACGTCTCCAAGACTTCGCCGCCAGCAATCACAATAGCCACCGCACCAACCAGCAGGCCGACGAGCACGGCAGCCGCCGGCTGAACCAGCGGAGACAGCATTTTCATCCATTTATTCATTGTATACTTCCTCCTGCCATCAGCAGACCCAGCTTCTCTTCTGTCGCTTCCTCTGCGCGCAGCTCTCCGGCAATCTTTCCTTCATACATGACCAGAATCCGGTCAGACAGCTTGAGCACCTCGGACAGTTCCGAGGACACAAGCAGAATACCAGTCCCTTCATTCCGGCGCTTTAGCAGCTCGCCATGAATCGTCTCCATCGCTCCGATATCAACACCGCGTGTCGGCTCCGCAGCAATCAGAAACGGGGTTCCCTGCTCCAGCTCCCTGGCAACAATCAGCTTCTGCAGATTACCGCCAGACAAGTACTGGGTACTGGTGGCGAGTGATCCGGTCTTGATCGAAAACTTGCTGACCCAGCGTGATACCATTTCGCGGATATCCCTGCCCTTCATAAAGCCTCTGGACTGCATCCGGCGCTGATGTCCCATCAGTCCGGTCTCCAGCACCGTTGCCTCACGATTCGCTCCCCACACATACCGGTCCTCTGGAATGTGCGCCAATCCCTGCTCACGAATCTGGCGGGTAGAGAGCCCTGTAACATCCTTGCCGCCCAGACTGACCACGCCCTGATCCGGCTGCATCAAGCCTGAGATCACCTGCAGCAGCTCCGATTGGCCATTCCCGGAGATGCCAGCGATTCCGACAATCTCTCCGGAATGAACGGATAGTGAGATATCATCCAGCACAGCCTTGCTTCGGGAACCCTTGATCCCGATTCCGGAAAGCTCCAGCACCTTGTCTCCAGGCACTGCGGGAGTACGGTTCAGCTCTTTCAGTTCACGGCCGACCATCATTCGGGAGAGTTGGTAGGCATCGGTTTCCCCTTTAGCTACACTTCCTGTTACCGCACCATCCCGCAGTACAGTAATCCGATCTGCCACATCAAGCACTTCATTCAGCTTGTGGCTGATGAGAATAAAACTCTTTCCCTGCTTCGAGAGCATCTTGATCGCAGCAAGTAAATCCTGGACTTCCAGCGGTGTCAGCACACCTGTCGGCTCGTCCAGAATAATCACCTCCGCGCCCTGATACAGCACTTTCAAAATTTCCACACGCTGCTGTACCCCTGGTGCACTACTGCCGACCGAAGCTTCCGGATCTACTTTCATCCCGTATTTCTCGCACAGCCCTTTAACAATTTCGGCAGCCTGCCTGCGGTCAAAGCGCAACGCTTTTCCAGGTTCGCTTCCGATGACGATGTTCTCGGCAATGCTGAAAGAAGGAAACAGCATAAAATGCTGATGCACCATCCCGATCCCCTGTTTGATCGCATCCAGAGGACTGTCAAAGGTCACTTCCCGGCCGTCCACACGTATGGTCCCGGATGTGGGCTGTTCCATGCCGTACAGGATCCGCATCAGTGTCGTTTTTCCCGCCCCGTTCTCACCGACAATGGCGTGCACCTCGCCGGGCTGGAGGGAAAAATCAATACTGCGGTTGGCACTGAAACCGCCGTACATTTTCGTAATGTTCTCCATCTGAAGCAGCATGAACGTTATCCTCCCTCTCCTTTTGTAGAAATGAATGAAAGACCGACTGCCATGGACAGCCGGTCTCGTTAAGACTCCTTTATTGTTCCAATGCGTTCGTCACCTTGATTTTGCCGGAAATGATATCTTCAGAGATTCCTTTAAGCTGATCAATCACATCTTGTCCGATGAAGTCATTCAGCGGAGTTTCACTCTCATGTGTTACATAAGTGAGCCCTACGCCGCCCTCTTTCAGACCGTAGTCCTTGACGTCAAACGTGAAGTTACCTTCTGTAAAGTCCTTCACCGTTTCATATACCACCGCATCGGTTCCTTTAAGCTGGGCCAGTACGATGTGCTCCGGATCTGTTCCTGTATTGTCTGTATCTTGTCCCGAAGCATAGAAGCCTTTTTCTTTCGCAGCTTCAAACACGCCAAGGTCACCAACAGCAGACATACCTGCCACAAAATCAGCGCCTTTCGAATGCTGCAGCAGCGCGAACTCTTTCGCTTTCGCCGGATCAGTAAAGCTGCCGACATAGTTTACGAAGATTTCAACGTCCGGACGAACCGACTTCGCACCTTCTTCAAAGCCAGTCATATACTTGTGCATAATCGGAATGTCATCAGCGACCACATTGCCGACTTTACCGGTTTGGGTAGCCAGACCGGCAGCAGCACCCAGAAGATAAGCCGCTTCATGCTCCCGGAATACGACGCTGCGGATGTTTGGTCCTTCAACCACAGTATCAATAATGGCAAATGGTACATCCTCATTCTCAGGTGCGATCTTCTTCAGCGCATCTTCCATCTGGAAAGTAGACGTAATAATGAGATCGTATTTCTCGGCAACTGCTGTACGCAGATTCGTTTCAATAGAAGCTGGATCCGTGGATTCAATCGTCTTGACTTCCACATCGAACTCTTCACCGGCTTTCTTCAAGCCCTCGTCCATCAGCGCGAAAAACGGATTGACGCCGATCTTCTCCGGCAGCACCAGTGCAATGCGTTTTTTCTCACCGGAACCATTGTTATTGTCAGATGCTGTGTTCGTGTCGTCTGCCGGTTTATCGCCGCAGCCTGCCAGCAAACCAACCACCAGCACCATTGTTAGTAGAGTCGACCAAGTCTTTTTCATTCCTGCCATTAACCTCCTCGAGTATGCTTGCTTCTTTATACCTATAATCCTATGGGATAAAGAAACAGTTGTCAAAGCTAAATTTTAGCTTTTTCGTGAACATATCTGTCTTTTTTTGTAGGAAATCATCGTGAATTTACATAATCAAGGAACATTAAGACGCAACATTCGCTTTATTGTTCGGTTTTTTAAAAAAGCAATCTGTCGATTATGCCTTTTATTTGCACAATTCCACATATTTATCAGGCGTCTGCCAAATTATTATACAAGAAACCCGGCATAAGGTATAATTAATAATGGTTTTAATCGTGCATGTGAGAGGTGAACAATGACCAGAAACAGATCTGGATATTTCCGCAGTTTTGATGATGCTGCCGCTTATATTATTGAACTACTGGCCGGTTTAACCCGGGCAGATTCCATATTCATTGCAACGAACGACGGAATAACAAGCCAGATCGTCAAATCGTTTAATCGTGATAAAACTTTGGCTCGGGAAGGGTCATGCCTGCCTTACGAACAGTCCTTCTCCAGTCTTGTCAAACCTTCCCTGCAGGACCCGCTGGTGATTCATCATTTATCTGAGAACCCGGCCGCCAGGAACATGGACTCTAACCCTTCAGTTGGAGATTTCGGCTTCGCAGGTGTTCCGATTTCCTACCATAATGGAGATGCTTTCGGCACGCTGTGTATGTTTCAACACCATGAAGTCCCGGTCTCTGATCAGGATTTGAAAATACTCTCAGCCATGTCTGTATTTTTGTCTTATGTTATTGAGCTGGATCGGACGGTAAGCCGCCAGATGAACCGGAGCCGTAACCTAGAGAAAGACATGCAGCTGGCCGAGGAGCAAGTCGAGATCCTTCAGGCGGAAGCGCATGAAGCCAATGACTTTACTCAGAGCAAATCGGATTTCCTGGCCACGATGACTCATGAAATCCGCAACTCCATTAATGGAACTATAGGTATGACAGACCTGCTGCAAACAACAGATTTAACAGAAGAGCAGGAGGAGTATTTGCAGCTGCTGCAGAGCAGCAATGAAGCCCTGCTCGATTTAACCAATAATTTACTGGACTACAGTAAACTTGAAGCCGGAAAGGCAATGCTGGATGAGGAGCCTTTTGATATTGTCTCCATGACAGAGGATCTGCTGTATGTTATTTCTCCAAGAGCATTCAGCAGTAACATTGAAGTTGTGCTCGATGTAGACAAGAATGTCCCCACTTATTTACTCGGCGATGCCTCTAAAGTCCGGCAGATTTTGCTTAATTTTCTGAGCAATGCGCTTAAATTCACCCATGAAGGCGAAATTGTAGTTACGCTGTCTTCTATAGAGGGCGGCGCCCCGGAAGATACGGAATGTCTTCACATTTCGATCCGGGATACTGGCGTAGGGATTGAGCCTGATAAGCTGAATGGAATGTTCCAGCGATATCAGCAGCTTCACCGTAAAGATCAAAACCATCATTACGGAGGCACAGGACTGGGACTTGCCATTGCGAATAAGCTGATTCAGCTGATGGACGGAAAACTCAACGTAAAGAGCCAACCCGGCCATGGAACGACTATTGAGCTGACTCTTTATTTCAAGCGTTATAAGGGTTACGAAAACTTGCTGCATGATCTCGATCCCGATATTTTTGAACCGATGCGCGTTCTTATCGCAGATGATAACGAAACCAGCGGTCACATTTTGGGCCAGCTGCTCACTTGCTGGGGAATCCAGAGTACGTTTGTCCAGAACGGCATGGAGGCGCAAACGGCACTGTCATCCCCGGAACCATACGACCTCATCCTCCTGGACCGGAGTCTTCTTCATGGAGAGGATTCAATGCTTTTCCAGAAGGAAGGGGTTCCTGTCTCCCTGCTTGCTCCCATTGGAACCCGGCTGGACGATGAACAGCAGTCACAATTCAGCTTCATGACTTTTAAGCCGATCCGAAGACTGCAGCTATACAATGCTTTAATTGCTTTTCAGCGGAGAAATATGCTGTAGAGTGCACAAACCCTGCTCGCGCGCCGAAATGTATGCGGTGTTCCACATACATGGTGCACAAATGCATGACGAATGGGTTGAATCGCGTTAGGTGCACATTACGGCTTTGTATTATTCATCTTCGCTAGAGTAACTCGAATTGATTCGCAGCTACAACGTCACCTAGTCAGCAAAACGGGGCCGCCTCACAAAGATCTAAGATCTTAATGAGGCGGCCCCATGTGTTTATATTTACAGCAGCATGCCCTCTCTGGTGGGCACCCTGTCAGAAGGACCTGGATTCGATAAGTCCGGTCTTGACCAGCAGCCTTTCTGTCATGACCGCAGCTTCCGCCCGGGTCAAGATGCCTGCCGGACGAAGCTGCTGACTTGAGCCCTGGATCACGCCATGTTGAATCAATAATGTCGCAGCCCGCTCTGCCCAAGGAGAAAGAGCATTCTTGTCTGTATACCCCGTCAACACTACCTGGTCCTGACTGAGCATAAGCCCGCCCCCTGCTGTTTCAGACAGCCTCATCATCAAGACCATCGCTTCCTGGCGAGTGATGGGGCTTAACGGCCTAAATGCTGCATCCCTATATCCCTGAACGATACCATACTCATAAGCAGCACCTGCAGCATCATAAAACCAATCACTGGCCTTCACATCTGTAAACGGAGAAGCCTTAAGCCCGGTATCACTGGATGGGTCTGACTTCAGACCAAAAGCTCGAACCATAATTGCGAGCAGTTCAGCGCGTGTAACTGGTGCGTCTGGTGCATAATTTACTGAAAGATGGCCGTCATAACCCTGAACAATCATTTTGGATGCCAGGCTCTTTACCGCAGGCTCAGACCAGTGTCCGCGAAGATCCCTGAAGACGGGAGAGGAGATCTCCTGAAGCAGCACAAATGTACCGGGTGCCAGTGTGCTCAGCACCACCTCTGGGAGTACTTCACCATCCTGCGGCTTCATGTTTGCCGGAACATGCCTTAGTTCTTTCCCCGCCTTCCATGCAGCAGCTGTTGTGATCCGGCCTCCACCTGTTTCTTCCGGTCTCGGGATTCTCAATTCTACCATCCGGCTAAAGTTCGCTACAGATTCCAACCCATCACCCGATGAAACCCATACGGCCAACTCTACCGGCACGCCGAGCAGCCGGTATCCCTGCGCCATCGCCTCTTGAGAAATGTTCGCTTGATCTTCCTCGCCAACCACCGACAATTGAATGCTCGCCGCATTCTCCTGCACCTGATTCACAGAAGGTGGCGACACACTCTTCAATAATAAACCTGCAGCTGCCGGAGACGGGATCTCATGCACAGGTAATGTCAACTGGCCAATCTCTGTATAAAGCTTGATGATACCTTTACGGCTGTGCAGCAGTTCCAATGCTGAGTTGTCCAGATCCAGCGTGATCTCGTCCATTTTTCCTGGAACGTTAATAAATACGTCAGCATTTCCCGTATTCGCTGCCATTGCTTGAGCAAGGCGGGTACCATCGAGGATCAGACTTGCAGCTGTCCTGTTGTTCTCCTGCTTCACCGTTCCGGTGACGATGCCTGACAGCGCCTGGTCGTTCACAAGCGATACGATCTTTAACTGCTCTGGGAGGATTGTAGAATCGCCCGGAACCGGAGAACCTGATCCACCTGACACCGGAACACCTCCGCTGCCCGGTGACGGAGTTTCAGGTGGAGACGGGGAACCTTCATCATCTCCAGAGCCGTCTCCGTCATTATCGCCGCCTCCGTCACCAACACCGTCGCCCTCGCCGTCTCCTGGAACCTCGCTGCCAGGCTCAGCCTCCCTTATTACAGTAACCATGTATACCAACTTCTCACCTGACGCCGCTGAAACCTCTACTTTGATACTGCTGGTCCCTGAAGGTATCGGGAGCGCGGGACTCTTAACACCTGAGAGCAGCATCACAGGCCCGGACATCACTTCCCCGTCCTGTCCATAAACACCGGCGGTGACCACTGTCCTGCTGTCGTAAACATCCGCGGTCACCGACACATGATCACTATCATGTCTCAGGCTTGCCGTATACTCATGCACTGAGCTGGAAAAGGCTGGCGTCAAATCAACCGTTCCTGCTGAGGATTCCAGATCCAGCTGCTCCAGGAAAACCTCTACTGCAGGGTCTGGGTCCGGCGGATCGACCGAAGGAACTCTCCAGACGGCATACAGCGTAACATGATGATCCGAGATCAGAAGCTTGTCTCCCGGGGTGTAAGCATTCCCCGTTCCGTCCGCTGCTGTGTTCCACCCTATAAACTCATATCCGTCTCGTGACAATCCCCCGGTGTTGCCGGACACCGTCACAACATCACCTTCTGCATAAATGCCGTTATCTGTCGGCACACTCCCTGCCGTGCTTTCATTTCCGTCATAGGTTACGGTATAGAGTTTAGGTTTGGCCGCGGCAAAAGGCTTTACCGTATATGCCGCCTTATATCCGGCTCTGTCCCTCACAATGACATTGAAGTAATAGGTTTTGCCCGGCTCCAGGCCATATACCATCTGCTGCAATGAAGCTGGTGCATAACTGCCCAGCGGGGCTCCATGCCGTTCTATGCGTGCCACGGTATCGATCACCGCACTGGTTGAGACGTACAGCATGTACTCCAGCTGGTCCGTGGCTGTCAGGTTATCGTTAGCGGCATCCCAATTCACCTCTACGGTACCGGGCTCTGTTTCCACCACATTTAACTGGCTGACACTTGGCACCGGTGCCGTAGTGTCCAGCACTGCCTTGGTGACAGCGGGCAGGTTGCGGCTGTTCGCCGTATTATCCGCCATCTCACCGCCTCTCCCATATCCCCAGGCCCATAAAATGCCGCTGTCCTTCAGCGCTAAACTGAAATACCCGCCTGCTGCAATGTCAATCACACTGTCAATGCCTGCAGCTTGAAGAGGCACTGTGGTAGAAAGTTCATTTCCCTGCCCCAATTGTCCGTGATTGTTAGCGCCCCAGCCCCACACATTACCATCGGCATCCAGGGCCAGACTGTGATGTGCTCCTGCACTTATTTTCGTAATATCCTGTAAATTCTGCACCTGCACAGGCAGAGACCGGTCACTTCTGCTTCCGTCACCCAGCGTGCCATAGATATTGCGCCCCCAAGCCCAGACTGTACCGTCGTTCTTTAGGGCGAGACTGAAAAAAGTCCCTGCCGAGATGGACTTCACGTCATTCAGGCCGTTCACCTGCACAGCAAGGGATCGGTTTGTTCGAGTACCGTCTCCCAATTCGCCATACCCGTTATGTCCCCAAGCCCAGACCGTCCCATCACTTTTCAGAGCAAGACTGTTGTACTCTCCGGCAGCAATCTGAACTACGCCGCTCAAACCCTGCACCTTCACAGGGGATGTTCTCTTGACCAAGGTACCATCCCCGACCTCACCATCATCATTCCTGCCCCAGCCCCACACTTCACCTTCTTCATCCAGAGCCAGCATATGATACCCGACACTTCCGGCAATAGCCCGGATGGCAGGAAGTCCCTGCACTTGGACCGGAACATTTACATTGACTTCGGTGCCAATGCCAAGCTCTCCTTGCTCGTTCGCGCCCCAGCTCCATACTGTGCCGTCTCTTTTCAGCGCCATAGAACTCCGGGCTCCGGTGGCGATCTCAATGACATCCGTGAGACCTTTCGTTCTTACCGGACCGCTCCTTGAAACCGTCGATTCATTGCCTAATTGGCCTTTCGTATTTTGTCCCCATGAATACACTTCACCACTGCTGACCAGCGAAACGGCATGGTAAAACCCAGCACTCAGCTTAGGATCTACCGGAGAAGCCCCTGAATTTCCAAAAACCGCCTTCTCTCCTGTCCAGCCGCTCAGCGCTCCCAGCAGCAGACATACACTCAGCAAAACCCTGCCTAACCTCTTCAACCTTGATCCCTCCTGCCCAGAATAGAACCTTTCCTTCCTGATTTAGAACCTATGCTATCAAAGGAATACGGGCAGGAACATTGACAAACGTTAACTTTTTCCCTTTTTTCCCCTATAATCAAAATAGTTCGACATATGACGTCACTAACGGCGAGGAACGATGATCATGTCAAATAACATACCGATGATACAGGCGAAAATTTCACGGCCTGTTCTAAAAGACAACTTCATATACAGGCAGCAGTTAATGGAACAGATTACGTTGGGGAGCAAGGGAAAAATCACTTCCGTCACCGCGCCTGCCGGATACGGCAAGTCCACCCTGCTGGCTCAATGGGTATCCGGTACGACACATGACCAGCAAGTGCACGCCTGGCTGACGCTGGATGACAGAGACAATGACCCCGTTCGTTTCTGGCGCTATATCGTATACTCCCTGTGCACTTCGCTGTCCGGTGGCCTGGAGAACCGGTTTCTGGCCCTTGCCGACATGCTGCCCGGCACCTCTTCGGGCATGTTTCTGGATGCCCTGCTCTACGAACTGTCCCGGCTGACCAGCGACACCTATGTCATTCTGGATGATCTTCACCTCATTTATAACCCTAAAATTCACGAGGATCTGGCTTATTGGATACACTATTTGCCGCCCCACATTCACATCATGCTCTCGTCCCGCACTGAACTGCCGTTCTCTACCATTCGCTGGAGAGTTCAGGAGCAGGCTGCCAATATTTCAATAGACCAGCTTAAATTTACAGAAGAAGAGACCCGCGATTACCTCCGTTCCGTTTACAGCTACACTTCGATGTTCATATCGGATCAGCAGATTCGGGAAATGACAAAGCAGACCGAAGGATGGGTTACCGGACTTCAGCTGGCCTCCCTGTCTCTGCAAAGCTCAGGCCCTGATGAAGTGTTCATGCACGTCATTGGAGGGGATCACTATCATGTGGGAGAGTACCTTGTGAGCGAAGTGATGTCCAAGCTCCCGGAGGAAACACAGCATTTCTTGCTAAAAACATGCATCCTCTCCCGGTTTGATTCCGGTGCGTGCGATGCTGTCACTGAAATGAACAACAGCCATCTTGTGCTGAATGAGCTGCAAAGGCTGAATTTGTTTCTGATTCCGCTGGATGAGCAGAACCGATGGTTCCGATATCATCATCTGTTCGCAGAATTTTTGCAGCACCGTCTGTTCCTCGAAGATCCTTCAGCCTATAAAAAACTTCATGCTCTGGCAGGACAGCATTTTGCGGACAATGGCTGGATGGATGAGGCGCTGGACCACGTCATTCAGGCGGAGGAATATGAGCTTGCCGAATCTTATCTGTCGTCTCATCTTCAACATGTTCTCCGCCGGGGAGAACTGACGACACTCCGCAAGTGGCTGGACCATATCTCTTCTCGCCATACGCTGTCCCATGAGCTGTCCTTGTTCCTTGCCTTTGTTCTTGTTTTGACGGGTGAAATGAAGCAGGCGGAACAGATGCTCACGGATCTGGAACAGGTATGTGCCGGGATGCCTCCTTCGGAACGGCGGAACCAGCTGCAAAGCAGCATGCTGTTTGTACGTTCCAACCTGGTATTTCGAAATGGAGATTTCGAGAAATGGTTTGAATTCAGCCAAGGTATTCTAGATAACATCATCCCGGACAATCCGGTATATTTCCACTTCGACTACAACCTTCGCGATCCGCTGGTCCGGCGTACCTCAATGGGCTTGAACGGTGTCCTCTCCCGTGATACCGAAAAGATCGGGCTCATGTTCACCGGCGTACTCGCTGCACATGGGTGGGAAGATTCGCTGATCCATCTTTATGTCAAGCAGTCCCTGTGCGAGGGATATTATGAGTGGAACCGGCTGGAGGACAGCAGGCGTCTCGCTGGAGAAATTGCACAATCCAGGAGCAGCGTGGATACCCTGGGACTGCTGGTCCCTCTTCGGATTACCGAAGCCCGGCTGGCTGCAGCGGAAGGGCAGTACACGGTGGCCCATCATATTGTGGACGAAGCTCAGCAATCTGCATTGGCACGAAAGGAACATACATGGGTGCTGGAGCTCCGTGCATTTCGGGCCAGGCTTTTCCTGCAGGAGCGAAATATACCGCAAGCCAGAAAAGAGGTGGCGGCCTTAGGCATCCGGCCCAAGGATAAACCTGTTTACAGCCGGGAATTCCAGATTCTAACCCTTGTCCGTCTGCTGAGGAGACAGCGCAAAGAGCCTGAAGCCCTACAGCTGCTGGAGCTGTTAAAACCTCAGGCCGCTCGGGAGCAGCAGATTGCCAGTCTCGTGGAAATCTCTATTCTGCAGGCGCTGCTGGAAACTCAGAGGGGGCAGGCTGCGCGGGGAATGGATTTTCTTTCTGAGGCCTTGGCCCTGGGAAGTCAAAATGGATATGTCCGAAGCTTTCTGGATGAAGGACCCGAGATGAAGCAGCTGCTGAGCCTGTATGCTGAGCGCCTGGAAGACCAGAATGATCTTGAAGCAGAAGGGAATCTGCTGGACTATGTTCAAATGCTGGGCAGACAGTTTGCAGAATTCACTGAAGCGGGAACGGCTGGAACGGCTGCTGCCGCAGAATTGACATCTTCGCTCCTGCCGGAAGCCTTGAGCCGAACAGAGCTCGATCTGCTGAACCAGATCCGGCAGGGTGCCTCCAACAAGGAGATGGCTGCCAGTCTGTCCCTTTCCCCGGGCACGATCCGGGTATATCTCTCACGGCTGTACGACAAGCTTGAGGTTTCCACCCGTACCCAGGCGCTGATTAAAGCGCAGGATTTGGGGATTTTGGATGGAAGCAATTAAAGACACTCACACTCCAGATCAGGACTCAAAAGCACGGATCCACCGGAACCGGTTGACCTTGACGACAGCCACGAAGCATTTCAGAATTTGATCTGACTTCAGACAGATAAAAACCGCTGCCGGAGAAAGTTCAAACACAAATGCACCCAGGGCCGATGCTGGGAGTACCACAAGCCACATAAAAATAAAATCATTATACAGCACAAACTTCGTATCCCCGCCGCTGCGGACAATCCCTGTCAGTGCCGGCATCTGGTAAGCGGTGCCGATCACAGTGATCGACAGAATCGTCATGAACTGCAGCGCAAGACTCCGTGCTTCCCCGGATATGGAGTACCATTCGATAACGAAATCTTTGATCATAAACAGCAGCAACCCGGTGAGCAGGCCCAGCAGAAGGTACAGCATCTGAAGGGTCTTCGCATAGGCTTTTACCTTGCCGGGTCCCCCTTCTCCGATCGTCTTGCCAATGCATACAGCCGTAGCGCTGGCTGAAGCATAAATAATAACCGTAACCAGCTGAAAAATGGTGTTCGCTATACTGTTTGCGGCAATAGCGGCTTCACCCATATGTCCCAAAACCGCCGTTTGAGCAGCCATCGCGAGTCCCCATATGCTGTTTGACAGGAGGATGGGATACCCAATGGCAAGATACTGCCTGAACATCGGTTTGTCGATGGTGAAGAAGCCTGAGAGCTTCATACCGGTTTTACGGTCGTATTTTACCAGATACCAGATGACGATCCCGCACTCGACCACTCTCGCCGTCAGTGTGGCATAAGCCGACCCCGAAATCCCCAGCTCCGGAAACCCGAGGTTGCCGTATATCAACGCATAGTTCAGCAGCACGTTAATGCACAAAGTCGATAAAGAAACGAGAAAGCCGATGCGGACCGTCTCTACACTCCTTAACAGCGCAAGTATGGTGTTTGTTACCGCAAAAAAAACGTACGACCAGCAAATAATGACCAGATACTGTGCACCTTCAGCAATGACTGCAGCATCGTCTGTAAACAGGGACAGCACCTCATGCGGAAATACAAACACAACAGCTCCCAGCGTGATACTCAGCCCCAAAGCCAGCACCATGCCAACGCCAGCTGCCTTGCGGAGTCCTTCCAGCTTTTTGCCTCCCCAGAAGCGGGCTCCTAAGATAACCAGCCCCTCGCAAGCGCCCATCACCATCATGTGCAGTAAAAATTGAATCTGGTTAGCCAAGGCCGCTCCCGACAGCGCGGTTTGACTGTACCCGCCCAGCATGACATTGTCAGACAGATTAACCCCGAGTGATATCAGATTCTGCAGGCCGATGATCAGCGTCAGCCACAGAAAGGTTGTATAGAACTTTTTCTCCCGTACCCATATGCTCATGATGAAGAAACCTTTCCTTCTTGCCGTATTATTGATGCATTCCCAATATATACGAAGTATGGGCCTGACGCATACCCTTTTCCCGAGAAAAGAGAAGCGGCCCCGCTTTCGTCGACTCCATACTCTCTGCTCACCGGGGCAAAAGCCTGCACTAAAAAACAGGCTGCACAGGGACTTCCCCCTGTGCAGCCTGTTTTACCTCGTGCACGAGCTGCAGCTCGTGCTTACTTCCCGGCCAGCCCCTGCAGCGTGAAGGTCACGCTGTAGCCGCGGTTCGCATACAGGATATGCTCTGGATGCTGACGTGCACCCCAGCTGTCATCGCCGCCGACGCCCATCTGTTTGCTCATGATGCGCACAACGGTTTTGTCTGATACCGGCAGCTTGTAAGCGTGGTCGCTGCCTTCAACTTCCAGCGGCGTATACGGCAGTGCACTGAACTCAAACTTGGATGCGCCTTCGACAGCAAGGCCGGCACCCTGTCCGTCCGTCACCTTCGCACGGCGAACCTCCGTCTTACTTCCGCATTCCTGCGGACGCAGATATGGTACCCACTGCTCGCCCACAAGACCACTATAAAGACCCAGCTTGGCGCCAGTGTTGCGGTCCGAATAGTTCTCGAACGGCCCCTTGCCGTACCATTCCAGCTGATCAAAATCTCCAGCCATCGCAAACATCACGCCCACTTCAGGGATCTCCGGCAGGCCTTCTCCAGGCGTCAGCTGCAGGTTCACTTCAACCTGACCATCACCGCTCACGCGATATACCATGGTGCAGATTGATACAGGTACCGTCGGCAGGACATACTGAGCTCTTACCGTCACTTCGCGCTCGCCGGCCAGGTAGGTCAGCTCCTGCAGCTTGCGCTCAATGCTGGCTGTACGCCAAATGCTGCTGCGTTCTTCCAGCTTGTTGCCTCTGTCGTTATCAATCAGGGCACGCCAGAAGTTCGGCACAGGCGCCTGCTGAATCAGCTCGCGGTCACCGGCCAGATAAGAGACCATTTCACCGGTTTCCAGATCAAAACGGAGTGCGAATCCTTCTCCTTCAACGGTCAATCCGTCCTTCTGCTCGGATACCTTGACTGTACCTGCCGGCTCCAAACGGCGCACCGATGGCTTGATGGCCACTGGCAGCACAAACTGCTCAAAGGCTACTTCGTGCCCGGCATCTGCCCACGCATTACCTTCTTTCAGCAGATAGCTCACCGTAAGCACAGCTTCGCCCTCACCTGCTTCAGATGCAGCCTTCACCGCTTCACCCAGATCAACGGTCACAGTCGAACCTGGTGCAGCAGGCACCTTTTTCGTTCCTTCTTTTACTACAGTACCGTCTAACGCCACGGACCAAACAAAATCAAAGGCTGCAAGATCGGTGAACAAGTACCGGTTGCTGATCGAAATGATGCCGGATTCCAGATCCTCGGATGCAAAGCGGACGCTTTGGTAGCATTTTTTCACCTCGAAAATTTTAGGAGACACGCTGCGATCAGCAAAGATCAATCCATTACCACAGAACGTTCCGTCATGCGGGGACTCACCAAAATCGCCGCCGTAGGCCAGATACTCAGTCCCGTCTTCCGTCTTAGTCAGGATCGACTGATCCACCCAGTCCCAGATAAATCCGCCCTGGAGCACCGGATACTTGTCAAACAGATCCCAGTAGGTGCTTAATCCGCCGCAGGAATTGCCCATGGCATGACTGTATTCACACAGGATAAACGGTTTCTTCGGATCATTCTTGGCATAGTCTTCAACGACCCGCACATGGGAGTACATATGGCTCTCAATGTCAGATGCGGCATCGCTCGGACGGTAATGGAAGACGCCTTCATAGTGTACCGGACGCGATGAATCTTCCTGTTTAAAGTAATCGTACATGTGCAGGAAATTATCTCCGCCGAACGATTCGTTTCCAAGCGACCAGATGACGATGGACGGATGGTTTTTATCCCGCTCGAACATGGACTTGCTGCGGTCCAGTACATTTTCCCGCCACTCCGGCCTGCTGCCCGGCACGGTATCGCCAAGTTCCTTTTGACCATATGTCCAGGCTCCGTGTGTTTCCAGGTTGACTTCGTCAATCACATACAAGCCGTATTCATCGCACAGATCGTACCAGGCCGGATGATTCGGATAGTGAGATGTCCGCACCGCGTTGATGTTATATGCTTTCATCAGCTTCACATCGGTCAGCATTTCCTCATACCCAATCGCTCTGCCTTTGTCATGGGAAAACTCATGGCGGTTCACGCCCTTGAACTCAATGGTTTCACCGTTGATTTTCATCAGGTTGCCGTCAATTTCAAATCGGCGGAAGCCGGCTCTGCTGCTCACATACTGAAGCGTTTTGCCTTTGCTATCGACCAGATGCAGGACAAGGGTATACAGTGATGGCGATTCGGCGCTCCACTTCTTCGGTGAAGGCACCTGTGCCTCATATTCCAGCAGCTGCTGGCTCCAGGCACCACCTGATGCGCTGATGCTGCCTGCTTGTTCCCATACCGGGTTTCCTTCGCAGTCATACAGCTGCACGTTCAGCGTTACGCCGCTCACTTCCTGTTCATGATAATTATGAACCTTTGCCTGAACCTGCAGGTTACCATGCTCAAACGAGTCATCCAGAGTGGCATCGACCCGAAAATCATAAACATGCACATCCGGCGCGGTATACAGGAAGACTTCCCGGAAAATCCCGCTCATCCGCCAGAAATCCTGATCCTCCAGCCAGCTGGCATCACTCCAGCGGTAAACCTCAACCGCCAGCTTATTCTCACCCTGAGCAAGGTATGGCGTTAAATCAAATTCCGAAGGTGTAAAGGAATCCTCGCTATACCCGACCAATTCTCCGTTCAGCCAAATGTAAAAAGCTGATTCCACACCCTGGAAGCTGATAAAGACCGGCTGACCCTCCCATTCCTGCGGTACCGTAAAGGTTGTTACATAGGAACCGACCGGATTGTATTTTGTCGGCGCAAAAGGTGCTTTGAGGTCCTCCTGCTCAATCCACGGATAGCGTACATTCGTATACTGCGGATAATCATAACCCTGAAGCTGCCAGTGCGACGGAACCGGAATCTCATGCCAGGAACTGCAGTCATAGTCCAGCTTCTCAAAGCCTTGAATGCGGCTGGCCGGATTCTCGGCCCAGGCAAACTTCCACATTCCATTTAATGATTGGCGGCTTGCTGCAGCATCAACCTTGCCTGCCAAAGCTTCTTCCAGTGTGGCATAGCCGGCAAAAGCCGTATGCGCTTCCAAGCGATTGATTTGAAAAATCTCCGGATTATTATTCCACTCCGGGTATCCATTTCCCGGCGGTGTATATTTCAGCTTTTGTTTTGTCAGTAACGATTTGCTCAACATCGTCCACTCCCTGCTATAATATAATTATATTCACATTATAAACACAGGAATATTCCTTTTCTATTTAACAATTTTCATTACCATTAAAAAATATGAAAGTAGATGTGAGATTATGGATTTTGTATTTTTCACATTGGTGACTGAGCGGGACCGGCATCTTCCGCTTTACCTGACCAGCGCAGGGCAGTGGGGTAATCAGGATCCCGTCCAGCGTCCGGAAGGCTTCGCCTCCTATCAGCTGCTGCTCCCGCTATCCGGTGAAGGTACACTTCATGCAGACGGACATTCCTATCCGGTTAAAACCGGTCAAGTTATCTGCCTGTTTCCCAACGTTCCTCATCGTTATGAAGCAGATATCGAACCGTGGGGAATGCTGTTTATTGCTTTTGAAGGCAGCCTCTGCGCCCCGCTGCTGGAGCAGGCCGGCATTCACCGCTCCGGTGCTTATACGGTCAGTGATCCGGAAGGATTACATGCTGACCTCATGCCGATACTGGATTCCGTCAATGAGGAGGGACCGTTTGATGCCGCTGGTGCTTCCAAGCTGCTGTACTCCCTGCTGCTGGACCTGGATAAGGTCATCAGTACAAACCGTCATCAAGTCCATCTGCATGTACAGCGGCTGCAGCCTGTCTTGAATTACATTCGTGAGCATTGCCACCGCGCACTGACGATCCAGCAGCTGGCCGAGCAGGCCGGTATTACACCACAGTATTTATGCTCACTGTTCAAATCCACCATGAACCTGAGGCCCATGGAATACGTGAACCGGGAGCGCATTAATCGCAGCAAGCAGCTGATCTTCCAGGAGCCCGGATTAAAAATTCACGAGATTGCCCGGCAGTCGGGGTTTGAGCATGGAAGTTATTTTTGCACGGTGTTCAAAAAGCTGGAGGGTGTTACGCCCGAGCAGTTTAAGCGGTCCCATGGGCTCCAGCCGTGAGACGCTTCGCAACTTATCCTGTTCCTTAACCGTTTGTACAATAGGGAGGGACATTATGATGCGAATAATCAAAATTATCATCTCTGGATTAATTCTCATTTGTGCAGGCTGTGCAAATCCAGGAGACTCTGAAGAAAAGGCTGTTCCCGAGTTTCGCGGATATATCATTGATATTTCAAAGGATAAAATCCTGGTTGCCGGAGGTTCCATTGTGAAAGAGGATATAAAAACACTAAGCATGGAAGAAATTTTGGAAAAAGCTTCTCCAGATGCAGTATGGCTGGGGCTGCCTAGTGGTAGCAAAGAGACGGACTACGCAGTAGGTGATCAAGTTGATGTATGGACCACCGGGAACATGAATCACTCTTATCCAGCCCAAGGTACAGCAACGAAAATAGTGATCACATCGGAATAAACAAAACACACTAAAGAGACCGCCGCTTGATCGATGGGAAGTGATTCATCACCATCGATCAAGCGGCGGTCTTTCTCATCAGACCCATATAGAATGAAGTTAAGACGCTACCCATTCTACAGCGGAGGTGACAAGTGATTCTGGAGAAGCGGCAAAATTTAATGGACCACCCGTTTCGCCCACAGGAAGTTCTCCTCCCAGAATGGGATGTCGATGCTCCGGTACTGAACGCCGTCTTCCGGCTCGTCCAAAGCGTGGATCATCTTCCCGTCCCCGATGTAAATTCCGACATGTCCCGGGATATTCTGTGATTTGAAGCGGCTCGGGACTTTGAAGAACAGCAGATCCCCTTTTTGCAAAGCTTTTCTGCTCACCGTCGTTCCTACCTCACCTTGGGCCCGTGCTGTCCGCGGGAGATCCACGCCGTGCTGTTCAAACACATATTGGGTAAAAGACGAGCAGTCAAAGGCCTTGTCTTCCGGATAGGTTGAACCGAAAACATACCTGACCCCCAGATATTTGCTGGCGGTGTTCAGCAGCTGATCAACATCAACATTATTTTGTGATTGGGCTTGCAGCCTGCCGTTTAGTGACTTGCCGCCATGGCTGCTGTCCATCTTCTTAAAGCTGGAAGCCATCGGATCATCGGCGAAGCCATTCATGTTGTCGTGCTGGCCTTTGCTATTATTATCTGCATTCCCGTCTTCACCAATTGGCTTTGCCCGCATCTGTCCGTCCGCGAAATGAAAGGACATGTCCTGCCCGAACAGCTCTTCTACAGCTGCCAGCGGCAAGTAAGGCTGCCCATCAATAGCCGTTGGTGCTTGGCTTAACTTCATGGGCTTTCCTTGCCGCAAAGCCTTCTGTTCATTGAGTTTAAAGCTGTACTCTGCACCTGTATCTCCAATAAGGTAAGCACCATCTTTCTTGATCATACGATAGCCGAGGAGCTTCACCAGCTTCTGAGCATCCACGAATTGTCTTCCTTGCTGGCGGACCACCGGAATGTGGCCTTCTTCCGTGCTCATTTGGTGTATTTGTGGAGCTTGTTTGATCTTAGGTGTTTCGTTAGGTGTTTGATTGGATGCCGTGTTGCTGCTGCAGCTCACCAGCATCATCATACTGATGGCGAACAAGCTCCATTTTGCTGTACTATACATGTCATATCCTCCACAATGGTTTTTCTTATTTTCCTCATGGAGTACATTCTTTATTCGCTGTATTGATACAGCATTCACGTTTAGCTTATTCTTTCTTGCGCTTAGTTGAGCGCCGGAGCTAGCCGCGCTAACGGACATACAGTCCGTTAGCGCGGCTTTTTGGGTGGCTCAGGAAATCTAACGGACATTCAGTCCGTTAGAGCTGATTTCCAGCCATAAATGCTGCAATTTTATCCGCTAACGGACTGAGGGTCCGTTAGCGGGTAAAACCTTGGAGTTTCATGCCTCTAACGGACTGTATGTCCATTAAAGGCATGAAACTGCATATTTCTGAATTGGTTACTATTCTACCTCAGCTCGGACCGCTGCTTTGGGCGGGTTACTGTTCTACTTCAGTTCGGGCCGCTGCTAATGGTGGACCACTGGATTTCAGTTGGGCAAATAAGGACAGCACACACGCAGCACAAAAAACAGCCTGCGCGCACAAGCCGCAGGCTGCTCATTTCTCGTGAAGTCGTTACAGTACTCCACGTCTACTACACTATATTTGTTCACGCCATCTGTACTTCGGCTGCCAGCCAAGCAGCTGCTTGGCTTTGGCGTTGGACAGCAGCGTTTCATAGCCTTCCATTGGACCACGAAGATCGGTGACATCGGGATATCTTGCCGCCATGAGCTCACGGCTGGCAATATTCATACTGGTCTCATCAGCCGTGATGTTTAAAGCCACAGCCCCTAACCCATCCGCCTCCACAGCCAAACGGCAAGCCTCGGCTGCATCCCGGGTATCAATATAGCTCCACAGAATACGCTCCCGCTCTTCCGGCTTGTCTATAAACGACGGAAACCGTTCGTACCATTCCGGCGGAATGACATTACCGAGCCGCAGGGATACAACCTGCATACCGGTCCGGCGGTGAAACATTTCTGCTGTCTGCTCATTGACCACTTTGGACAGCCCGTAGCTGTCTTCGGGAAGCTGTGGGTGATTCTCATCGACAGGCACATACTGCGGTGCTGGCGGATGTACGGCGAACACAATCCCGTATGACGACTCACTGGACGCGATGACGGCCTTGGAGATGCCAAGACCTGCTGCCGCTTCAAGTACATTGTAGGTAGACATGACATTGTTGCGGAACGTTACTTCCGGTGTGCGGATATGCGCAGCGGGTATGGCAGCCAGATGCACGACTGCATCCGCACCTGCCAGCGCGCTGTAAGTCTCGCCCAGATCCTCCAGATTCACCAGCAGAGTCGGACATAACCGTTCTTCGGGCTGACGGGTATCCACGTTCACCACTTCATAACCGTGCTCTACAAACTGCCGGACCACCCATCGGCCCAGCATGCCGCTGCCGCCGGTTACCACAACCTTAGTCATGAGATCTCCTCCTTATATAATCACTACAGCTTCTACTTCAAAATCTCCTCAATCTTCTCCAGCACATCAGCGCTCAAGCAGACACCCGATGCTTTTGCATTCTCCGTCACCTGCTCCGGACGGCTTGCGCCAACCAGCGCGCTGGCGACATTCGGTTTGCTCAGAATCCAGGCTAAAGCCAGGTTGCCTACCGATACATCAAGTTCTTTCGCAATTCCTTCCAATTGGCGGACCTTCTCAATTTTTTCGTCGGTGATGCCTTTACGCATCCAATCCAGCTTGGCTGCCCGGCTGTCCTCCGGAATATCGGAAGCAGAGGTATACTTACCTGTCAGCAAACCCTGTGCCAGCGGTGAAAATACAACCTGTCCCACGCCCACACGCTCGCTCAGCGGCATCACTTCTTTTTCAATATAACGCTCGAACATGTTGTAGATCGGCTGGTTCACGACAATCCGGTCCAGCAGATAACGATCCGCCACCGTCATGGCCTCTGCGATCTGGGAAGCCTGCCACTCACTGACACCCACATACAGCACTTTGCCTTGACGAACCAGATCATCCAGTGCTCGGAGCGTTTCATCCAGCGGCGTTTCCGGATCATGACGGTGACAGTAAAAAATATCCACATAATCATGTCCCAGCCGCTTCAGGCTGGCATGAGCCTGTTCCATGATATGTTTCCGGGAAAGCCCGCGGTCGTTGGGTCCTTCACCCATCGGCCAAAATGCCTTGGTTGCAAGCACATAGGATTCCCGCGGATACGCTTTCAACGTTTCCCCTACAAGCACCTCGGCTGCGCCTCTTTCGTAGACATTTGCTGTATCAAAAAAGTTAATGCCCAAATCATACGCAGTCTTAATGGCTTGAACCGCATTTTCACGCTCTACATAACCGCCATATGTCAACCAGCTTCCCAAGCTGATTTCACTGACCTTTAGTCCGCTGCGTCCCAGTTTTCTATATTTCATTGTGCATACCTCCTAAAATTTATGGTGCTCTGACCTGTGTCTGCTATTCTATGACAGTTTCTACTCTTTTAAAAGAAGTGAAATGTTTTTCACTATATTATATAGAGGATAGCTGCTATACTCTGGTATAGTATGAGAAAAGGTGGAAGGGAAGCGATTTTCTTGGCGAATAAGGCCAGCAGTTATGTCCCGAAACAGCCGGAACATATTGAATGTAATATTGAAAAAACACTGCTCGTATTGGGCGGAAAATGGGCATTTCTCGTGATCCGCGAGCTGTTCTGCGGCACCAAACGTTTTGGTGAGCTGCAGAAGCAGATTCCGGACGTCAGCCCCCGGGCCCTGACCAGTACCCTCCGTCATCTGGAAGATCAGGGTGTGCTGGAACGCAAAGTTTTTCCAACCGTACCCGTAACCGTGGAGTACACCCTCACTCCGAAAGGCATGGATCTGCACGTGATCTGTAAAGAAATGAAGCTGTGGGCCGCCCGATGGACCTAAAGGTTCGATATCTGCCCGAAAATTTCGCAACAACAAAAAACCCTGCCTTTTACAAGGACAGGGTTTTACGTGGTGCTTTATTTAAGATGGATTGTACTCTTTTTTGGCTGTGTCCAGCATGTGATTCCAGTCTCTGAAGTCCGTCTCGCGCGCCACATGACGATCATACAGCTCTTCCAGAATATTGGAGACATCTTCGTAGGTCTGCACCTGGAAGTTGCCTTTTTCATTAAACTCATCAAAACTCTGGTGACGGGTATGCTTACGCATAAAGGAATCATTAAACAGCTTGCTTAGCGAGATATTGTTCGGGTCCTCCTGAACGTCCTTCTGGCCCTGCAGATCTTTCAGCAAATCGTCAAACGACATAGGTTGATGTCTTCTCAAATGACCACTCCTAGATAGTGTTTTTTGTTAAACCTCCGGACAACGTTACATCTTATTCGGCCGATCCTCGTTTGGATGACTGGATTCGTTCTCACTGTCCTTATTTTTCGTTCCCTTGCTCTTGTAGGGCTTTGGTGCGCTCTTGGCTCGGTTGGCACTGGCCTGCCAGCGGTTCCAGCCTTTCTTGCCGGTTCCGCGGCCTGTTCCGCCCTTACCTTTAGATTTACTCATGGTCTCACCCCGCCCTTGAATCATCCTGCTCTGCTCTCCAGTATACCAGCTTATCCTATGCTTAATCCACGAAAATGGAAAATTGTACAGTCCGCACACAAAAAAGGTATCTCCCGTGCGGGGAAACACCTCTCCCAGCTTTGCGTGTGCCCGAAACCTATGTGCGCAGCTCAGCCCACTTGGCTTCCAGCCATGTATCGAAATCTTCGCCTTTTTCACCTTCATACGTGTCGTAGACGTCAATTCGCATTTTTTTAAGCTTTTCCTTAAACAGCTCATAGCTGTGGTCTTTCGGAAGGCTTTTCTTAATGCGAATCAGCATCTTGGTGAGTCCTTTGACAGGCTCCTCCGGACGATGCGCCGGCTTCTCTACCTCTTCGCCGAGTCCTTTCAGCTGCTCATATGCAGCCATCCGTATCCGGGATACCGGATCGTTGACCATCCGGTTCATGAGCACATCCACCGCGTGGGGATTGTCCAGTGCCCCCAGGTCCGCTACGGCTTGAAGGCGTACACGCCAATCCGCTGTCCGGTTCGCCGCTGCTTTGAGCTCCTTATAGCGGTCTTCTACCGGCTGTTCGCCGTTTACTTGTGGTTCGTTTTCCAATTTTTTTCTTCCTTTCGTCTGCCAGTCTTCAGTTATAATGATCGCCCCAATATAGGCGTGAAATCTGCGTGTTGTGTATGTCACCATTATGAATACAAGCTTGTTGAAATATACACCATTCTGCGCAAGATGTACAGGGAAAACGTTATTCAGAAGCAGACCTGACCACGCAAAAATAAACGGATCTGTCCTCCGATATCGGAATATGTGATCCGTTTCTATGTTTTGCATCGTGCTTATATGTCCGGCACTTCGTCTTATGCCGTCGGCACTTGGATGTGGAACATAAACCGGCTTCCTTCGCTACTGGAACTCTCCAGCCATACCCTGCCGCCCATCAGCTCTGCCAGCTGCTTGCAGATGGACAGGCCCAATCCGGCACCGCTGTATTTTTTGGTATTCCTTTGATCGCGGATTTGGGAGAAAGAGCGGAAGAGGCGCTCCTGCTGATCTGCAGGAATGCCGATGCCCGTATCCTGTACCTCAAAGGTAATAGAGGCAGTGCCCTGCTGCTCCAGAGACATGTGGATCAGCAGATTTATTTCTCCTGCCTCCGTGTACTTCAGTGCATTGCCCAGCAGATTAATCAGGATCTGGGTGAGCTTATGGCTGTCCCCGATCAATGCGGCATCCATTTTAGCGTCAAAGATGCCCTGCAGCTTCAGACCTTTGTTCTTCGCATCTTGAGCAAATAACTGCAGAACATGATTCATGATGTCGCTGACCGTAAACGCACGTTCATCCAGCGTCATCGTACCGGATTCCATTTTGGAATATTCCAGAATATGATCCATCATCCCCAGCAGACTGGTGCTGCTCTTCTGAATCACATCCACATACAGCGTCTGGTCTTCTGTCAGTTCTGTCGACTGCAGAAGATCCGCCATGCCGATCACACCGTTTATGGGCGTGCGGATTTCATGGCTGAGCACGGCAAGCAGGTTATTCTTCTCTTCCATGACTTGGGCAGCGGCCTCTTCAGCCTCCCGCAGCTGCTGTAGTGTGGCTTCCATTTCCAGCAATCCCGTAAAAAAAGTGGATAAAGAAAGCAGAAGCTCGACATCTCTCTCTTCATATTTATAAAAATCCTGATCGAAGGAACAGAGGGAACCATACACCTCGCCCCGCTCATCTCGAATCGGTACGCCGATAAAGGAACAGCCTCCAACAAACTGAGTGGCATCCATCTCCCGGGTTAACGGGTGGGTCAGATTATTATGAATGACCAGCGGTCCCTGGGCATGCTCGGTGACGAGTGCACAATAAGACTCCGCATTCTCGACAACCAGTCCCTCTCCCAGAATGATTTTGTCGCGGTTGTACGCCTTCAGCACCTTGGTGGAGATATCGTCCAAGTTCGCAATACAAAACGTATTGGCCGGAATCATCCGGCTGGCCGTATCCATCACCTGGGCCGCTGCGTTATATAATTTCTGTGAAATGACTGACAGCACATCAACAAAATCCGTCTTCAACATGTGACCGCTCGTCCTCCTGAGTTTGATTAAAAAAATAACCTTATTTTTATTACAAAAAAAATGAAGCTATGAACGGCACCGCTGCCTTTCTGGATGGGTTCATCTGACACACAAAACATCGTGGAAAGAGTATATCACTACAGGAGGTAGATTGATAGTTTTGGTTTGGCGTCTTTTAACATTGGAGCTAGCAGGCCTGCTCTCATCCGTACATAAGGCTGTTTTTCAAGCTTATTTCGTCCGCCTGATCACACCCTGACTTCCTCGCTGTACAAAGCACGCCACTTCTCCAGCCGCTCATGCATAATCGTACGGTATCTTACTGGTTCCAGGATCTCAGCATCCGGACCATATTGGCTGAGCCAATTTAGAAATTCCCGGTCATGGTTGAGCGTGACCTCAAATAAAAGACTCCCGTCCTTCAGATCCGTCATGCGCGGTCTCACAAACATCTCTTCTTCTTTTATATATCTGGCGACTTCCGGTGTGAATAACACCTTGAAAGCAATCTGTTCATTGCCGCGCTCGATCGACCAAGTGTGTTTCATATAGCTCTGGAGATTGAAATCTGTTTTCTCAAAGCTGCGCGCGGTCATCTCAAGTTTGCGGAAGCGGCTCAGCCGAAAGGTGCGAATGTCCTGTGCCATATGACAATAGCCGATCAGATAAAACCGCTGGTCACGCGGGATGAGATAATACGGATCGATCTCACGCTCTGTCAGTTCATTGCGGCTCTGGGTATGATAGATGGCGGTAAGTGACCTTCCAGACAAAACGGCCTGGATTACCGCCAATAGATAATTCGGCGAATCCTCACGGTATGCAGGAGAGCCCATCTGGATGATGTCCGCCACATGCTGGAGGATCTCCTGATCCCGGCGCATTTCCCGCACGGATGTGGCCATAACTTTATCATAAGCACTGTCAAAGCCCGGCGGCAGCTGGGTTTTATCCACAATGGAAGGCAGCATGGTAAACACCAGCTCTTCCTGCTGCGTCCAGTTTAATGGGTATACGGCAAAATCGCCTGCGAATGTATAGCCTTTCCCATAACCGTCGTTCGTGATAGGTGCTAATGTATCGAGCGCACGGAGATCACGATATATGGTGCGCACATCAACTTCACATTTCAGAGCCAGCTCCGGTGCCGTTATGCCTGGTCTTGCCTGAATGGCGTATATAATTTTAAACCAACGATACAATTTATCTGACATAGGTCTTATCTCCCATTAATTTGTATAATTTTCACCCTGTTAACTTCGACAAAAGACTCACATACCCCTCCTTTAGAACTAAAAAAGTCACCTCGCCGATAAGACGAGGTGACTTTTTCGATCTATTCCAGGAACCCTTCTAATGCAATGGACGGCCTGCCGTCTGTCTGCCATGCGCCTTTGTTATAGCCGTTATTGTAACCCGGAGGGGCCTGCGGCTCCCAGTAGAACACGCCCAGACCTTTGCCCTCCGGCATAGTTTTGATTTCGTGGTTCAGAGCATGAACGAACGCCCGGCACTCCTCAGGCAGGTTATAGTCCATCCCGATTTCAGAGATGATGATGCTCTTGCCGTATGATGCTGCCATATGCTCAGCGTTGGCCATGAGCTGTTTTACTTTAGCTGTGCTTTCTCCCTGTTCGGGATATAAGGACATGCCGAGTACATCAAATGCAGCACCATGCTCCATCAGACCGCCGATATTCCACTGAAATAACTGCTGATCATATCCGTTGGAGACATGTACCAGTGTCTGTGTGACCGGACTGACGGATTTCACCGCTTGATGGCCCGCACTCACTAGAGCTGCATATTGATCCATATGCTCCGAAGCTTTACCGTCATCCCACAGCATGCCATGATCCGTCTCATTGCCCACCTGTACCCACTCCGGGGTAATCCCGTGTGCTTTCATGGTTTCCATCACGCTGACGGTATGGTCATGCACGGCATTCACCAGCTGCGAGAAGGACAATTGCTGCCAGGCTTTCGGCTTGTTCTGCTGTCCGGGATCGGCCCAGGAATCACTGTAGTGCAGGGTCAGCATAATGCGCATTCCCTTGCTGCTCGCACGTACCGCAAGCTCTGCCGCTTTCTCAGCATTCATATAGCCGTTCAGATAATCGTTCATATCGGGGTTCACCCAAACACGGATTCGCGCCGAATTCATCTGGTAGTCTTGAATCAAAATGTCCAAAATGTCCCGTTCGGTACCTTCTCGGTCTTTCCATGTATAGCCTTGAGCCTCCATCCCGATTACCCAGCTGATGTCAGCACCTTTGGCGAACGCTGGATCATACCCGGCCGGTTCCTTCTGCTCCGCAGCTCTCCCCGTCAAAATCTTCACACCGTATGCCTCCAGCTCCACCTCATGTCCTGCTGATTCACCGCTTAACAGATCACTGTACGGCAGCTCACCCAGGCTGAGCACCTGATTCTCTCCGGTAAAGTTCATGACGAATATATAATCCCGTTCGCCATCCGTCCGGACCGAAGCGCTGATACCGGCAGGCAGATCCACTGGCAGCGCACGGCGTACGCCTGTATCCTCCGCGAGCTTCCTGTAGAAATCCCGATGGAATGGCTCCTTGTTTCGGGAGGCGATATAATAGGCTTTGCCCTGTCCCAGATGATTAACGGTAAGTGCAGGACGGCCTGCGTAGAAATCGGAACGGTAGACCGCCAGCGCCTCCGCCGTCTCCAGATGGATCAGATCACACAGCTCCACAGCATCGTACTCTTCCCGCAGATTGAATTCCTCCCCGGCACAGGTCACGATCCCGTTCATATCATGATCATGCAGTCCGTCCATCTCCTCGGACCAGATGCCAAGGGTTTTACGAAGCGGACCTGGAAAACCTCCCAGGAAACAGAGGTCGGTCTCATCGGCTATGCCGGACCAGTACGTCGCAACAAAGGTGCCGCCGTTCTGCACAAATGTCTCAATACGCTCCGCAACACCTGGACGGACCATGTACAGCATCGGAGCGATCAGCAGCTTATAACCGGAAAAATCCTGCTCCATATCGATCACATCAATCGCCGTCCCCAATTCCCACAGCGCGCGATAATGAGCCTGAACGGTCTCCTCATATTTCACACCCATGTTCCGCGGCCCCTGTGCGTCATTCACTGCCCAGCGATTCTCCCAGTCAAAAATAATCGCTGTTTCCGCCGGAACACTCGTCCCGACAACAGCATCCATCTGCTTCAGATGACTGCCGACATCGCTTACATCGGCGAACACCCGAGTGTGCTCATGACCGGCATGATCCACAACAGCACCATGAAACTTCTCACTGGAACCACGGCTCTTCCTCCATTGGAAATACTGCACTGTATCCGATCCGTGAGCCACCGCCTGTAGAGAAGAGAGCAGATGCATACCAGGACGCTTCAGCTTGCTGACCGGCTGCCAGTTCGTCAAGCTTGGCGTGCTCTCCATAAGCATCCATGGCTTGCCGCCTTTGATGGACCTGAGGATATCATGCATCATCGCAACACGGGCCGCTTGCTCCGCATCATCTCCGCCTTGATCATGCCAGGTCGGATAGCTGTCCCAGGAGACGACGTCCAGCAGATCAGCAAACTTCCAATAATTTAATCCTTCATAATATTCCATAAGATTGGTCGTAACCGGAAGTTCCGGATTGGCAGCCTTCAGCGGCTCTATTTCATGGCGGATAAAATCGGCTGTCTGCTCGGTGACAAACCGCCGCCAGTCCAGGTTCATGCCATGCACCTGGGTTTCCCCATGCGGTGCAGGGGATTCAATCTGACTCCAGCGTGTGATTGTATGACTCCAGAATGCGGTCCACCAGCTGTGATTCAGCTCATCCAGTGACTTGTAACGGGCCTGAACCCACGTCCGAAACGCGTCCTGACAGTAAGAACAGTGACAGTCACCGCCAAACTCATTGGAAATATGCCAGCCAATCACGGCCGGATGCTGGCTGTATCGCTCGGCCAGCCGGGTATTCATAATCGTAACCTTCTCCCGGTACACAGGAGAGGTATAGCAGTGGTTGTGACGGAACCCATGCAAATTGCGTACACGGTTAGCCCCAACCCGCAGCACTTGAGGATAGCTTTCCGACATCCACGCAGGTCTTGCTCCGCTTGGCGTGGCCAGGAATGCATAGATTCCATTTGCCGCAAAACGATCCAGCAGTTCATCCAGCCACTCAAAGGTAAACACGCCTTCTTCCGGCTCCAGGGATACCCAGGAGAAAATACCGACAGACATCACATTACAGCCGGCCAGCTTCATCAGCCGGATATCTTCTTCCAGCACTTCAGGATAGCGCTGCCACTGCTCTGGATTATAATCAGCACCGTGCAGCATATGAGGAACACGCGGGCTGATCGGGTCATATTTTCGGGATTTTACCATGAAACAAACCTCCTTCGTTTGGTCTTACATTATGTCTCTTTACTCTTTCACCGAACCTAGGGTCATTCCCTTCACAAAAAAGCGCTGAAGGAACGGATATACCAATAATATGGGCAGTGCCCCAATGAAAATCTGGGCCGCGTTGACCGTAGTCTGCGAAATCAGCTCCATTTCCTGCGGACTCATACTCATTGAACTCATATCCCGCTGTATAATGACGGTCTGTAAAAAGGTAGCCAGTGGAAAATCACGGGAATCGTTTAAATACAGCAGTCCGTCAAACCAGGAGTTCCAGTGAAACACCATGCTGAACAGCGCAATGGTTGCGATCGATGGCAGCGATACCGGCAGGTAAATGCGGAATAGAGTTTTGAAATGACCAGCGCCATCGATCAGCGCAGCCTCTTCCAGTTCTTTTGGAATCCCCCGGAAAAAGTTCAGCATTAGAATGACCAGGAAGGTGTTCACCGTGGCCGGCAGGACAAGAACCCAGAAGGAATTGATCAGTCCCAGCTTTTGAATCACAATATAAAACGGCACCAGACCGCCATTAAAAATCATGCTGAACACGAACAGCCAGGAGTAGAAGCTGCGGCTGCGGAACACCGAATTATCTTTGGACAGCGGATAAGCAGCAAGGAAAGTAACGGCCAGCGTAACTGCCGTTCCCAGTACGGTCCGTGCCACAGAAATCAGAATCGAGCGCAGAAAAGCCGGATTATTCATCGTTTTTTTATACGCCTCAATCGAAAACTCCACAGGCCACAGTCCCACCAGGCTCGCATCAGCAGCTGCCTTGGAACTGAAGGAGATGGCCAGGACATGGATTAGCGGTACGATACACAGAACGGCCAGGAAGATCAGAAAGCCAATATTAAACACATTAAATACGCGGTATCCGAGTGATTTGTAATACACGGGCTAACCCCTCTTTCTTTCTAGAATATACGGTATCCTGCCCATTTGTAGGCCATGCGGTAGGACACAAGAATCAGAATCATAGAGATCACTGACTTGAACAATCCGATCGCCGTTCCAAATCCCATCTCTCCATTGATTATCGCCGTCCGGTAAACAAACGTATCGATAATATCACCCTTCTCATATACAAGCGGGTTGTAAAGATTGAAGATCTGATCAAACCCGGCATTCAAAACATTACCAAGTGCCAAGGTGCCTACCACTACTGTAATCGGTAGCATGGAAGGAATTGTAATATGTAGCGTCTGTCGGAATCGGCTCGCACCATCCATCTCGGCAGCTTCATACAGCGTCGGGTTTACCCCCGCCAGAGCGGCCAGGAACACAATCGTGTTATAACCGAATTCTTTCCATACATCCGAGATGATCACCGTAAATCGGAACCAGTTATTATCCCCCAGGAAGAAGATCGGGTCCACTCCGAACATGCCAAGAATACGATTGGCAAAACCATCTACAGCCAGCATTTCGATCAGAATCCCGCCAAGGATGACCCATGACAGAAAATGCGGCAGATAAACCAGCGTCTGAATGGTTCCTTTCACTGCCGTTTTCCGGACTTCGTTCAGCAATATAGCGAACCCGAACGGTATAAGCAGGTTAAATACAATTTTCAGAACGGCAATGACCAGTGTGTTTAAAATGACCTGCATACTATCCTGTCTTTCAAATAAATACCGGAAGTTGTCCAGTCCCACCCATTCCGATCCGCTCAGTCCCAGCCAAGGCTTATAATTCTGAAAAGCCATGATGATGCCGCCCATCGGCAGATAGCTGAACAAGAACAGGCAGATGACCGCTGGCAGCAGCATCACGTGAAACGGCCATGTTTTTTTCATCCTTTTCATATGCAAAGATCCTCCCGTAATATCAATCTACCTCTTGATTATGAAGCGCTTTGGAAGTTCGAAGTAGCCCACAAAACCAATATAAATGGCAGAATCCCAATCTCTTTTTCATCAACCCGAAATGATAAAAGAGCGGCCCTTGCGGACCGCTCTTCTCATGCAGTGGCTTTATTTCACACTTTGGTACCACTCGTTAACTTCTTTCGTAATTTGTTCACCGCCGCCCGCTGTCCACGTCTGAACGAAGGTATCAAACGCGTCCACTGGCTGCTTGCCGTAAATGATTTCATTCATAATCTGATTCTCGATCTTGGTCAGGTAATCCCACTTGGACTTCATCGTTTCCGTTGTCGGACCTGTAAAGAGGTTCTTCTTGGAAATCTCCTCTTGGGACAGCAGTACCTTGGCTGCTTCCGGCGTATCTTTACCGTAATTCACAGCAACTTCTTTCTCAAGTCGGGATTCCGGTTCTGCACCGTCTGCCAGCTTCATCAGCGCCTTCATCTGCGCATCCGGAATGCGGGCACCGTCACGGACCAGCAGGTAACGGAGTGCATTCACAAACCCACCGTCAATCTCGTCATTCGGGATCATTTTTCCGTTCTCATCCAACTGATAGTCATATCCTTCGAACAATCCATTCTCAAATTCGCTGCCCGGTCCGGCAGAAGCGTAATTGTCGAACAGATAGTTCTGATACGTAAAGAACGCTTCGGGATGTTCCATATCCTTATTGATCAGCGTAACTCCATTTGTATAATGCGTGCCATGACGCATAGCGGTACCGTCCGGTCCTACAGGAATCGGAATTGGTTTCCATACAGCATCCGGGTCATTCTTCACCGTATCGGACAGCGGCCAGCCGCTCATCCAATAAGGTCCTGGAATAATCCCCGCCGTTCCGGCTACCGCCGGTTCAGCCGTTTTGTTCTCATCCCAAAGCGCAGCTTCTTTTGGAATATATCCTTTTTCCAGCCACTCCTTCAGTTTGAGCAGTCCTTCCTTCATAGCAGGATTTACCGAACCGTATTCCAGGCTGCCGTCGGCTCCCTCGTTCCATTGCTGAGGCAGCGTACCGTAAGCCCCAAAGATCCAGGACGGATCTGCCATCCAGGTGTTCATCGATGTCTTGAAGCCAATGCTCAGCGGCGTCACTTTATCCGGAGCCAGTCCAGAAGGATTCTGATTGCGGAATGCATCCATAACCTTCTCCAAATCGTCCATCGTCTTTGGCGCACTCATGCCGAGTTTATCCAGCCAGTCCTGACGGATCCACAGCACATAGTCGTGATTATAGGCATAATCCAGCACCGGAATGCCCATTCGTTTGCCATCTCGGGTGTACTGATTCCATACACCTGGATCCAGATCCATTGCTTTCTTCCAATTATCTGACGCGTATTGATCGAACAAGGCTCCCGCATCCGCAAACATGCCGGAATCAATCAAATCCTGTGCCAGCTGGTTATTCTCATTACCCAGCGTCACGATATCCGGCATGTCCTGACCGGATGACATGGATAAACGCAGCTTGGTCCCAAATGCTCCGTTCGTATCGGTAATGGACCATAAGGTCTTGATGTTGATGCCCATTTTCTCTTTAGCCCACTTGGTAGCTACGTTGTTCTCAATCGTTTCTCCATTCTTGTACTGGAGGGTCGGATCGATACCCCAGACGGTGGAAATGGTGACTTCAGGATCATATTTCTCTTTGTAAACGTTCTCGCTTTTCGGTTCAGCAGACGGCGTCTGCGGCTGTTCTGCCTCACTGCCGCCGGAGCATGCTGTCAGGCTTCCTGCCAGTACCAGCGATGCCAGAACCGGCATCCATTTTTTTCTTTGTTTCATATTGAACGTACCCCCTTGTACCTGATCAACTACAAGTTTTATTATAGAGGGCCTCTTATCCCCAGGATATGTCACGAATCGAAGATTTCTGCACCTTTCGCAATCATCCTTGGTCCCGGTATTCGTTAGGCGTCATGCCGTAATGCTTTCGGAACATTTTGCTGAAATACTGCGGATTCTGATAACCGAGTTCGGCTGTAATCTCATAAATTTTCTTATTGGTATGCTTCAGCAGATACACAGCCCGCTCCATCCGCTTGCGGATAATATAATCACCGAGACCTTCTCCGGTCTCGGATTTGTATATTTTCGAAAGGTAGACCGGATGCAGGAACACGCGGTCCGCAATCGTCTTCACAGACAGATCGTGACCGGAATCTGTCGTTACCATCTCCTGTACCTGCTTGATCATATGGCTTTTGCTCGTTGTGACCTGGTCCAGGGAGAGATTCCCCAGTTTCTGCAGCATGTCATGGGACCAGGCTTTCAGCTTGGGTACAGACTGCACAATCTGCTGAATATACAGCGGATCCCATGAGGCCTGGTCCAGCTGATGGATATCATATCCTCGCTTGTGAGCGATATACATGCAAGCATTCGCTACACTCAGGAACAGCTCGTACAGCGGCATTCTTCCGCTGGAGGCGTTTTCAATCTGAGCAAAAGCAGCATCAAGTTTTTCACGTGCCTGATCCCACTGGCTGCTCTCCAGCAAATGCAGGAGGCTCGGAGGGTGTGCAAGACTGTGTACTGCCTGCATACTTCGATCCGGCTGCCTGGAATGATTTCCGGTCACAGCTCCTGCTGACGGCCCGTCCCTCAGGGATCCGGTATACATCCTTTCCAATCCTGCTCGGTACACCTCGGCCGTCGCTGCCGGGAAAAGAAATGTTTCCGTGACCCATACGAAAATCTCACCCTTCAGATAGCTGCTCACCGACTGCTGAAACAGGGTGATACACGGTTCAAGAAGGCCGGGACTGATATATTCCGGGGGATCACTCCTGCCCTGTACGAGCAGAATCATGCCGTGATGAGGCGCTTTGCCTGGCCAGACCCGAAAACAATCTCTAAAGATCTCCTCCGCGATATTACCGATCGCGTACTCCATCAGCGTAATCGAACGGTCATCCATGCCGGTAAAAGATGTCCCGAGCTGAATCAGGAGCATGACGGCCGGCTTATCCATATGCAGCGGAATCTCGTAATCCTCCAGATTCCGGTGAAGAACGGTCCGGGGCAGGTTCCGTCCCAAAACCAGATCATGCATCAGTGTGGTTCGGAGAATAGCAAGGTCTGTTTTCCGGCTGTATCGCAAATGATGGATTTTCTCCAGTTCCTCCCGTTCCTCCCGGATTGCTGCTGCGGCTGACTCTACGCTCTGAATGAACTCCTCATCATCTACAGGCTTGAGAATATAGTCAGCCGCCTGCAGCCGAATCGCCTGCTTGGCATATTCAAAATCGGAATATCCGGTTAGCAGAATACAGCGAACCTGTGTCCATCGTTCCGTTATAGTTTCGATTAATTCCAGTCCTGTCATATCCGGCATCCGGATATCTGTCACCACAATATCGATCTCCCGCTCTTCCAGCAGGTCGATGGCTTCCAGAGCAGACACAGCCTGATGTACCTCGCTCACACCAAGGCTGTCCCAGGGAATGGTCTGATACAAACTTTCCGTCACGTAACTTTCATCATCAACCAGTAAGATATTCATCCTTGCCTACCTCCTGCTTCCTCCCTGATTCTGCGGTACATCCGGAGAGCGGCCAGTACAACACAGCACGCACGCCTCCTTCTGGAGAGGCATCATAATATACACCAGCCTCCTCACCGAAACGCAGCCTCATCCGCTGATATACATTCCAAACCCCGCATCCCATGTTCTCGTCCATTGGACGGGTAAGCTGCTGCTCCAACATTTCCCGCTCGGCAGCATTCATCCCGATCCCGTTATCATCCACCTGAATGTAAGCCATTGTTCTCTCGATCCTGAACGTAATGGCAATCTCCCCGTGTCCCGACCGGGGCTCAATGCCGTGCAGGACCGCATTCTCTACCAGCGGCTGTATGACCAGCGGAGGAATTTGCAGCTTGTCTGCATCTTCATCCACCCTGATTCGGTACTCCAGCCGCTTCATTCGCATCTGCTGAATTTGCAGGTAATGGGTAACAAATTCGATTTCGTGACTCAATGGAACCAGCTCCCTCTCCTGCCGGGTTGTATACCGGAAATAACGGGACAGGTTGTGCGACATCGCAATTACGGCTTCAAATTTTTTTAACTTGGCCATGCTCGTAATGAACGAGAAGCAATTATAAAAAAAATGCGGATTAATCTGCGATTGAAGCTGTTTCAGCTTCGCCTCCCGAACATGAATTTTCTCCAGATACACCCGTTCAAAAAGCTCCTGAATCTGCTCCACCATATGATTGAACCGGGTGGCCAAAAAACTGAACTCATTGTGTCCTGTTTCATTCATCCGAACCGTATAGTCCCCCGCCTGCAGACGGCGGAACACGTGAATCAACTGTTTGATGGGAACCTGAACCCGCGAGTAGAGAAGATATGCTGCGAGACAGCTCATCAGCAGCAGGGCACCAACCGTGATATAGAACAGCCGGTTGGATATAACGATCGGCTCCATAATGTCGGACAGCGGAAGATAGTCAATCAGGACCCAGCCTGTCGTTTCTGAGACGGCCATGCTGACTGCATAGGTTTTGCCATTCACTTCCTTGACGCGGCTTTCAGAAGGCGCGGTCATGGGATCTTGTTCCAGCTGTGTGATCATATGGCGGATAATCTCCTGATCGGCACTTCGGTTGTAAATGATTCCGGTGTCCGGCTTGTAGTAAAAGGGATCACCTCTTCCATCGCTCTTGATGCGGTCCAGCATATCCTGGATATTTCGGCTGTCAAACTCTACCTTGATGACCGTATGAAATTGACCGGAAGTGTTAGCTGTGTATGGCGAGACCGAGTACCAGACGAACTGGTAATCCCATGAGTCCCCTTCGTTCCCCGGAATGACCTGCCAGCCCGGAGCAATCTTCTCCTTCAGCTCTTTATGTGAATAGAAGCCGGCATCGTTGTCCGTCACCACTCGATTTAATGAGGGAGAATAGATAGATAGATTACTCCGCCAATTGGAAGAACTCTCCTGGATGCTCAGCTTGGTCTGGATCTTCTTGATTAGATTAATTTCATCCAGCTTCAGATACCGTTCGTCCAGATAAAGATCCCGGAAGCTGGAAATGTCCGGATCGTGCAGAAGCAGGTTCGGCCAGGAAGCGAGCAAATCAATCTGGTTATTCACCTGGTTCTGAAAAAAGACAAGCTGGTTGGTATTGGACTGGCTCAGCTCATCGCTCAGTACGTGAGTGGTGGTCTGGTTGGAATACCAATATAATCCAAGTATCGGAATGAGCATGAGAAATATGAATAGTATGATTTTACGAAACAGATTAAATCTGGGCATAAGATTCCCCTTTTTTTTCATCATGATGGAAGGCGACATGAAAGCAAATATATTTATTATATCGGGAATATCTTCTTAAATGTAAGGGCATTCAATCAAGATTTCGGATGTTATTGAAAGCACAAAGACCCTGAAGCATACTATCATCTTCAGGGCTTAAATAGTGCTCTATTCTTTCTATTCTTTCTCTGCCTTCAGTCTGGCTCGGAACGCTGTCACCGACGCCATCCATTCCACGATGGGATGCGGATAATCCTCCCCAAGCGTGACACCATACTCCAGCTGGTCAAATAGCGTAAACTCAGGGACTTCATAGATGCGCTCAGAAGGAATTGCCTGCAGCTCGGGCAGCCATTTACGGGCATAGGCCCCCTGCGGATCATAGTCATTCCCCTGCTTTGTTACATTAAATATGCGGTACGGCCGGGTATCATTCCCTACCGCCGAATTGTAGCACCAGTTCCCGTAATTGACGGACACATCATAATCCAGGAGGCTGGACTCAAACCACTCTGCCCCTGCCCGCCAGTCGACACCTAGATTTTTCGCGAGGAAGCTCGCCGTATTCTGTCTTCCCCGGTTGGACATCCAGCCGCTCTGCTGCAGCTCTCGCATATTGGCGTCCACGAACGGATACCCGGTTTCCCCGGAGCACCACGCCCGGATCCTCTTCTCATCCCTGGACAAGGGCAGCTTCTTATCATCCAGTCCACCAGCGAAAAAAATCCGATCCCCATATTTCCTGTGCACATAGATAAAGTACTCCCGCCACAGCAGCTCAGCCATAAATCCTTGTGTGGACTCGTTCATCGCAATGCTCTGCTCGTAGTCCTTCAGACCCCAATAGACCACACGCGGAGACAGACAGCCCAAGGCCAGGTACGGGGACAGTTTGGAGGAATCGTCATACTCCAGCAGCCCATTGCGGGTTTCGCCATACCGGCTGACATGCTGATGATCATAAAAATAATGCTTCAGCCGTTTCCTCCCTTCCGAGGAACCTCCGCGGAACACCGGATCTGATGGCAGCATCGAACTGTCCAGTCCCAGCTGGTCCAGGTTCGGGATGTCGCCTTCTTCAGCAGCAATCACGGCTTCCTGCCGCTTCGGAAGAGGAAGCAGGGGACGGACGCATTGTTCCTGGCTGCGAAGGATGATTTTTTGAAATGGTGTATACAGCTTGGGCAGGTCCTCCAGCGGAAAAGGCAGGTCCTCCGGATGTACGAGACTATGTCCATCAAACCCGTGAAAAGCTAGCCCGGGATGCTGTGACTTCACCAGCTTCACGGTTTCCTCTTCTTCACTTCCCAGTTCGTCATGGTAATACACCTCCTGAATGTCCAGGTTCCCGGAGGCGGCAAGTTCTTCTATAACCTGTTCGGGCCTGCCCATACGAACGATCAGCTTCATGCCCAGCTTGTGGAGGTTATCCCGCAGCTCTTTCACGCTTTCAATGAGAAACCGTGCACGATGTGCACCTGTTTTCGGAAATCCGAATGAGGTGACTCCGTAATCACGGGGATCGAAACAATACAGGCCCGCCACGGGCCTGCCGGATGCCGAAGCACGAAGCAGCGGCTCATGATCATGCACACGCAGATCCTTGCGAAACCAGACCAGGGAACATTCCATAAACAGTCCCTCCTTTCTTTTTACAAACACTATACACTTACTATACAATTAACCCATATGAAAAGCATTGTGATCATAAGGAGGATGCGCTAGTTGTGGAAAAACTAAACCTGCCTGCGTCAAAGGTTCACTTCACCCCGCTTGCTGTACGGTCATTATGGGCCGGTATCATCGCAGGGGTCTTATTGGGATTGTTTCTGAAAGGTGTTGAATATGTAACATCATTAAAGGTATATACACTGTTATTAAACGTCGACTATATCCCGCTCCTGAATCAGCTTCAGCTGTCCGAATTCGCAGAATTTCTGCTTCACCTTATCATTTCCGTCCTGCTTGCTTTGGTGCTGGCGCTCATTGTTAACTGGAAGGGAACAGCATGGTCCATACGCACCCGCCTGTACTTTTATATGGCTGTAAACACAGCAGTAGGACTGCTCTTATATCCGACCACGGCACTGTCTACGCGGACACCCGATTTGTTGGATCTCCCGGCTCTGCTGTTCTGGCTTACAGGCCACCTGCTGTACGGACTGCTGCTTGGCTGGATGATGAGAGAACGCATACCCCGCTGAACAACCAGCATAGTATGACACCTGTCATGCCCAAGGGCATGACGCCCGTGTCTACCGCCCCCGCCTCCTGAGCCGTACACTGTGAGAAGGAATACACGTAAACGGACTTGGGAGGATTTTATAAGATGAATACACAAACTTCGGAACGGATCCGGCTGCTGGATATTTTAAGGGGCTTTGCCATTCTGGGCACCCTTGGCACGAACATATGGCTGTTTGCTCATCTGGGCAACATTGATTATCTATTCACCTACACACATAACGAGTGGTGGGCCTCTGTCGACACACTGATCCGCTATATCGTGCTGTTTCTGGTCAATGGCAAGCTGCTGGGGATGCTGACTCTTTTATTCGGGGTTGGGCTTGAAATTCAGTACCGCAGAGCACGCTTGCGTAACAAGCGTTGGCCCGGTCCTTATCTGTGGACTGCCCTGTTTCTCATGCTGGAAGGTCTGCTGCACTATACACTCGTTCTGGAATATGACATTCTTATGAGCTATGCCCTCACCTCCATCATCGTCGCCTGGATCGTAAGCCGCGGAGACCGCTTCATCCGGCGCAGCATGTGGATCACAGGAAGCATCCATGGTATATTCGTGTTACTGTTGTTTATGGCCACGATGATCACCTATTTTATGGGAGGCAGCATGTCTATAGGCAATGCAGCCTTCTCAGAGACCGTATATAGCAGTGGAACCTGGCTGGAACAAGTGATGTTCCGGATTTCCAATTTCGGCTTCTTCCGCACGGAAGCGGTCTTCGTTCTTCCACTTAATATCTTTCTGTTTCTGGCAGGGATCCGCTTGATGCGTGCAGGTGCTTTTGCGCCGGATCAGCGTGGGCGGGAAATACGACGCCGTATGCTGAAGGTGGGTCTTGGTGCAGGTATTCCGCTGAATCTCCTGCTGTTTGTGCCCGGTGGACTTTTCGATTTCCCGCTGCGCTATCTGTTTGCCCCGGTAATGACATTAGGATACATCGCCCTGATTGCCCTGATGACAGAGCGATTCTCTCAGTGGGGCCTGTGGTCCATGCTTGAGCGGATCGGCAAAATGGCGCTGAGCTGTTATGTCCTGCAAAATGTGCTGGCCTCCATTCTGTTCTACAGCTGGGGCTTTTCGCTTGGAGGCAGCACAAGTTCCCTTGCCACTGTCACAGTCTGGCTATCCATCTGTCTGTTCCTGATCCTGTTTTCCACCGTATGGTTTAACATTTTCAAGCAAGGTCCGCTGGAAGCGGCACGTAAATTCTTCATCCGCCGGATGACTGACAAAGGACGTCACCATGATTCAAAAACTGTATCCTCCTAAACAACTGGAACGTTATCTGTTTATTGATCTGTTCTCATTGATATGCCTGGCTTACCTGACCTTCGCCGCTCCTCAGCCGTTCGGATGGGGGATCAGCCTGGGTCTATATGTACTGACACTGCTTACCTTCTACATCGGTATATGGCAGCGGGGATGGATGCTTGTTCTGGCTTCCTGGGCGGGGCTTGGTATTGTCACCATCTATGCATTGTTCTATAACGAATGGCTGCTCTTATACGGCTTTATGTATGCCGATCTGCTGGGACGCGCGCGAAGTGTAAGGCATATGGCCGCCGGAATGGCCGGGATTGCCGTGATGTTTCTGGTTACGCATGCTGCTTTACATGGGGATCTGTTCACTTTTTTCACTTCTCCGTTTATGCCGGTAATGGCCCTGCAGCTGCTCACACCTTACATTATCCAGACCATTGAGAGGTCCCGCTTACTCTCCACGAAGCTCAATGATGCCAACCGCAAATTGGAGCGGTATATCCAGGAGGAAGAACGCACCCGGATCGCCCGGGATCTTCACGACACATTGGGCCAGACCCTGACCATGATCAAGATGAAAAGTGAGCTCGCATCACGGCTCGTGGATAAGGATTCCGAACGTGCGCGCTCCGAAATCGAAGAGATTAAAACAAGCTCCCGCCAGGCGCTGCAGCAGGTACGTGAACTGGTCACCTCCATGCGGCATGTATCGCTGGAGGAGGAGCTATCGCAGGCACAGATTCTGCTGATGTCAGCTGGCATTGCGCTGGAGATCCGCTCTACTGGAAGCGTACCTCCGCTGCCTCCGGCCGTGGAAACCATGCTGGCTCTCTCCCTGCGGGAAGCTGTGACGAATATTGTGAAACATAGCAGAGCGGATCGGTGCAGCATCGCCAGACACCATGAGGAAGATCACTGCCGGATCACCATCACAGACAATGGCTGCGGGATATCTCCTGATTCTGGAGAGGGATTCGGCCTCCCGTCCATGCACGAACGTATGCGTCAGGTTCATGGGGAAGCTCATGTGAGTTCCGTCCTCGGGCAAGGAACCGCAGTAGAGTTAATCGTTCCGGTTATGACGGAACATTCCTGATGGGTGCCGTAATACAAGGAGGAGAGACTTTCAATGATACGCATCGTGATCGCTGAAGATCAGCATATGCTGCGCGGCGCCTTCGCCTCGCTGCTGCAGCTGGAAGAAGATTTTGAAATTATATCGCAGGTATCCGGCGGCCATGAAGCGCTGAGTATGATCGAAGCCTGCAAGCCGGATATATGCCTGCTGGACATTGAAATGCCGGGCCTCACCGGTCTGGAGGTGGCACAGACGGTAAGGGACCGCGGCTGGAACTGTAAGATCATGATTGTTACGACGTTCGCCAGACCCGGCTATCTGCAAAAAGCGATGAATGCCGCCGTCGATGCTTACCTGCTCAAGGATGAGCCTATCGAATTTCTAGTGGAAGCGATACGCAGAGTCATGCAGGGCAAACGGGTGGTCAGTCCGTATTTGGCAGACTCCCTGTTCACCCATGAAGCCAACCCGCTGACCGAGCGTGAGCAGGAAGTCCTTCGCATGGTCTCAGAAGGCGGTACCACCCGGCACATTGCCGAACATCTTTACCTGACCACAGGTACCGTGCGGAATTATTTATCCTCTGCGATCCAGAAGCTCGAAGTTGAAACCCGGCATCATGCCATTGAAAAAGCACGTGACCGCGGATGGATCTGATACAAGTAAAAAGCGGTGCCAGGGTGTTGAACCCTGGCACCGCTTTTTACTTGCATATTCCCAGCTCTGTCTGTCAGAAACTCATGTTAAACTACCGCAGCTTGTCCTGCCTAGGAGGCTTTATCCGGTGTACGCACATAAGCAGTCTGGGCAGCCTGATTCCACTGCACTTCCCTGCCCAGTGCTTCTGAAGCAAACCGGAGCGGAACCATCGTTTTACCTTCATGAATGAAAGGCTCTGCACTCATTTCGAGCTGCTTGTCATTTTTGATCACCGTATTCTTGCCTACTGTAATGATGAGGTACGTTTTGGACCCCGTAATCTCAATCTCCTTGTTGATATTGTCCCACTGCATGTTCAAACCATCCCGTTCTTGAATCAGTTCTGTAAAAGCTACGAATATCTGATTGTCTTTCATGACAATATTCCCTTGCGGGACTTTATTTTGATTGATATAAACATTAGGATCGCTGCTTGCAGATGCATCTGTAGGCTGCACTGCACCAAAGGTAAGAAAAAAGGCAAACATACTGATCACCAGCCGAATGCCATGCTTCATGATGTCTCCTCCTTTTTTTCTATGAAGATACTCTACTTATATAGACGCGTTCACAAATATAAAGTTGCTCATCCAACATGAAAAACCCAGCATACGCCGGGCTCTTTCGTTTCCTATTCTATTACAATGCTAACTGGTTCCCCTTCTCCAGCCTTCTGATTTGCTTCTCACCAATCTCCGCCATATCGCGGAATTGATGGATCGTCTCTCTCATCTTCGGCAGTGCCTCCTGCTTGTAGGTGCTGATCGAATCCATGGCCTCAATCACTTCACTGAAGGCCGTTTTCAGGGAATCCAGTGACAAATTGGACTCAATCGACTTCTTGTGAATTTCGGCTCCCTGTTCTTTCAGCATTCTCGATGTGCTTTCCATAAGATTCGAAGTCACTTGATTTAAAATATCAACCTTCTTCAAAACGATACGCTGGTTGTACAAAGCGCCTGCCACCATAACCGACGTTCGGAGCGCAGAGATTGTTACGGTCTTGGCCCGGTCTACCACCCTCATCATCTGACGGTTATTACGAATCACCAATTCAATTGCAATGATGCCCTGCTGGTTTACTACCTGCATCTCCTGCATATCCATCACTCTTTGTCTTAAGGGGAACAAGATTTCTTCCGTGATGAAGCGGACTTTCTCCGGATCCTCATTCCGCATCTTCGCAGCCTCGATCTGGGCTTCAATAGATTCATCCATTAATGTGCCCAGCTGAATCTCTTTCTTGAGAATTTTGGTGAGTTCGCGCAGGGAATGCTGCTCCATTTCCAGCGTTTTGTTATCGTTACTCATAATGATCTTGCCTTTATCCAAAGAAGCAACGATATCGGCAATGACCGAATCCGCTTTTTCGAATCTGAGGAAATAGGCGCGAATCGGATTGAAGAACTTTCCCAGAAAGCCGGTTTTTGTGAAGTCGACCAGACTTGGATCCAAATCTTTAATTTGGGTGTGCAGCTCGCTTAAACCCTTGGCCACTACCCCGCCTTCATCTCCCGATTTCGACAGGTTGCCGACAGACACCTGCAGCAATGAGTTTTTGGTGGATGAGTGTTTTATTGTATTCACTCCGAAGGAGTCAATGGACTGCAAAATCTCCCGGCGTGTATCGAGAGAATCCAGATTGATCTCCATGATTTTCGCAACATTATTTTCTGCCAGTTTCTTGAGCTCTGTGACTTCGGCTGGTTCAGGCTGTACCTCCTGCTCGATGACAGACTGAATTTCCTCCGGGCTTGTTACCTGCATGGAAAAAGACATAGGAATAACCTCCATTATTCGAATTATGATTACATTTGAACATTGAACAGATTTCCGATTTTATACACGACGTCTTCGGTGTCTGCGTTGATGCTGGCTGCTTCATTAATGACTGAAATATCTTCGAGTGCTTCAATGTTGGCATTATATCCAATCGTATAAATAGGAATCTTGTACGTTTCAATGAGGCCTTTAATATCCTTTAATGTGTTCCCTTCATTGGTCTCGCCGTCACTTAACACAAAAATTATCGGTTTCATGTTTGGATTCACAGCAAGCTCATCCTGAAGCATTTTGATCGCTACGATAATACCGTCGAACGTTGCCGTTCCCCCGCTCGGCTGCAGACTGTTAACCGCACCCACGAACATCGACTGCTGATTCGTGTTGAACGTATCAATCGGAAGGTTGATGGTAACATCACTGGAATAGGAAACCAGTCCGATGCTGTTGTCTTTCCCCAAGTACTTTTGGCCTTTAATGAGAGATTCCCTCAGCTGATTGATCCGTTCGCCTGCCATGCTTCCGGATACATCGGTCACAAAGACAGCAGCCAGCGGTTTGGAGACATTCTTCTTCTCTTTCCAGATCTTCTGAGCAGAACCAAGCAGGTTCCCGTCCACGGCAGGCAGGTCTGATTTGTAATCTTCAAGACCATTGAAGCCTTTTTGCTCACCCGTGGCCTGATACTTTTCCTGGACTACAAATTCTGCGAATTTTGTAATGATTTCCTTTTTCTCTGCGGATACTTTACCCAGCGCATACAGAGGCGAGTCATGCCGTACACCAAACGGAGTAAATACATATCCGCCTTTCAGGTCAGCGGCGTTCACATAGGTCTGGTACTCCAGAACAAAACCGTCCAGGGCACCTGACTTCGCGGCTTCACGCATCTGGATGGTGGTTGAAGCCGTAAACGGGATGTTGGCTTGGAACTTCTCAAACTTTTCAACCGCTTTTGTGCCCAGCATGTTAGACCGGTCAAAGGTATCCAGCGCAGTAATCAGAAAATTCAATCCGGTTGAACTGGCAAAGGGGTCTGTGTAGCCCATCGAGAAATCATTATTTTCAATCGCTTCGATGACGGTTTTCACATTGACAGCACCATACTTTTCGACCAAGAAATCATGTTTTGCCTTCTTGATCACGATTCCCGGAACGTTACCTATAAGCCGGTCTGTGATCAATTCGGCTTTCACGCCATTGGCTTGCACCATCTCTCCCCACAATTCCGAGGATGGGGTAAACGCATCGGGGACGTATTTACCGGATTTAATATAGTCTGCTGCGGTACCGGAAGCGATATTGCGAACCTTGACTGAAACAGGTTTTCCGTTAACTTGAATCTTCGCCTTGTTAAATGCTGTCGCAACTTCCGTCAGCCACCCGTCAACGCCGGTTCCGGATTTCTCCGTGGAAGAGAAGATTTCAACATAGCTGCTGGTCGTCGGCTCGACCGTGACCGGAAACTTAGCGATATCCGGGAGCGATTCGGCAATATCGGCCGGGTTCAGGTCAATCTGTCCCTTCACGGGCGCTTCCGTCATAACGTTTATTTTGGAGTACATCTTCTCCAGTTTCTTATTGGCGCGCTCGGCTGCGGCTTGTGGATCACTGTCTCCTATATTCGAGGTTAAGCTGATTCCTGCGTACACCAGCACGAATACTGTGACAATCAGAATCACAGAGGTCATGAGAAACTTTTTTTGCTTTTTCATTACACGCACTCCTAATCTCTGTAGAATTTCGTTTGTTTAATAAGGGAATCGATTTCCTGCATACACTGCATGTTCTCAATCTCTGCAGGATCAAAGCTGTCGAGTCTGGAGATTTCAACGAGCAGCTTATCCAGCTTCAGTAAAATTTCTTCATTCGTAGCCAGCGAACCACTTATAAATGAGAAAAACTCATCGTAAACCGCCTGTTTCTCCTGAATTATGCGCTGCGGCAGACTGGACTTTCCCTGCTTTTGAATACTGTTGTAATCGGCCTCATCGAACAAGCGGATCCGGTTCAGCATGCTTCGGATGTTTAAATAGAACAGCTTCTCCACTTCGTGGGCAACGGAAATGAACTTTTTGTACGTAAGCTCATTGGGATCGAACCTTTGGTTTAACACGCCCAGCAGGGTAAGCATTCTTTGCTGAAGACGGCCCAGTTGGGATATGGAAAGATCTATTTCGGATTTCAGTGTTTTTATTCCCTTGTATTGTTCAACGGCCATTATGTATTCCTCATGGGTTTCCAGCGGTTTGACAGGCGCCGCTGCCGGTGTTGTTTTGATAAGCAGGATATAGATCGCATAGAGGAGAGCCACAAGACTTGTTAACAACAACGTGATAACCAATGCGGACGTAAGCGGACTCTCACCATACCGGAGACCTAACAGGCCGGGGGATAAAACAATAATATTGACGGCTGAAACACCCAGCATCACCGCTAAGAGCTTTACATATTTATTTTTCAAAACTTACTCACCCCCTTGACTCTGCTGAAAGATATACCTACTAAGTAAAATTGTGTAAACATGTCTAATGACATTATATACGTATCTTCACGAAAAACGGTCCGTTATTTTTTGCAGACTAATTTGCACTGCCGAAAATGCCAAAACTGATCCATTGGACATAAAAAACCTGCTGCCGCAGCTGCGGCAGCAGGCTCCCACATGGTGGTTACAGCTGCTGAATGGATTCTAGGTATTACGCTTTCCACCACTTCCCATTATCTTAGCCAGGGGATAGATGCCCAGACTCTGTATCACAAGCGATAACATCACAACGGCAAAGGACAAGGAAAGAATAAGCTCGGTCTCTCCTGTAGAAGAAGCCTCTTGTGCAAGTGTAAGCAGCAGCACAACAGACATCGTTCCCCGAATGCCTGACAAGGAGATCAGGGTACAGGTTCGCCAGTCGTTGAAATCGCGCCAGCCCCGGAATGACTCCATTGTCAGTAGAATGACGAGAAACCGGATCGCCAGGGAAGCTGCAAGAATAAGAACAGCTAGTCCCCAGCCGTCCAAAGTCAGGTAATCCATCGCCCGGATCCCGATCATCAGAAACACCAGCGCCAGAATGGTAGGTTCAACCACATTCCAGAAGCCATTTAATGCCTCACGGTAGTGATCCTCCTTGTTCGTATGCTCAAACTCCCACCCCAGCATAATGCCGGAAGCAACTACAGCTAATACGCCGGAGATGCCCAGCTGCTCGGCCAGATGAAACACGCCATAAGCAGCAATAATGCTCAGCATGACCTGGTATTCCCGGTGATGAGTGACATGAATGGTTTTGCTGAGCAGCCAGCCAGCGCCTACGCCCAGAAGAGCTCCGCCCAGCCCCAGCAGCAGAAATTCACCGAGAAATGACAGCCAATTAAACGATTTTCCATCCATATACATGCCTGCCAGGACGCCAAACAGCACCACACTGGTTCCGTCGTTAATCATCGATTCTCCATCAACCACATCCGCAGCTTCTTCATCAATGGATGACTGCTTGAGGATGGAGACGACAGATACCGGGTCGGTTGGCGTAAGGATAGAAGATATAAGGAGTGCACCGACAAAAGACAAGCCGGCAAACATACCCGCTGCAGCGTAAATCACCATCCCCAGCAGCAGTGCTGAAGCAAGCAGCCCCACTGTGCTTAATACCGCGATCACACCCGCATGTTTCCGTAACGCCCGGGGCGGGTATTTGTAGGCGGATATAAACAATAATCCGGGAAGAAAGATATCATACAGGACCTGCTTGCTGAGCTCCAGATGGGCAAAATAAGGAATATAGGAGAGTCCGATCCCGATGAGTACAAGAATGACCGGAACCGGTACATTTTCTTTTTTCTTATCTACGGCAAAAACAATATACCCCGCCAAGAGCAGCAGGATTACCTGTATCACTTCCACAAAAAACGCCCCTCTATGCACCGCGTAGCAGCCTTCCAATAAATGACTGCCCTTTATTATATGAGGTTATTAACCGCCAGAGGGGCGGGATCAATCATCCGGGAATCGAGTCAAAAAATGACGGCCGCCGGCATGCTCACTGAGTCACAGCCTGGCGCCGTCTGCCGTATGCCCAGTGATTGGTCGGACCATGTCCCTGACCCAGACCCAGGCTGTCTTCGATGGCTGCCTGAATGAAGGCTCTGCCTTCTGTAATGGCCGCCATCTCTGACATTCCTTTGGCCAGCCCGGCCGTAATGGCTGCCGAGAACGTGCAGCCTGTTCCGTGGGTATGTACCGTCTCGACCCGCCGACCCAGCAGCTTGGTGAATACCCTGCCGTCATAAATCAAATCCGTGATCTGGTCTCCTTCCTTCTCCTCATGACCTCCCTTGATCACGACGAAATCTGAGCCCATGTCATGAATGCGTTTCGCTGCCTCCCTCCGGTCCTCCATACTGTAGATCGACATGCCGGCCAGCACCTCCGCTTCCGGGAGGTTCGGCGTGACAATCAGGGCCAGCGGAAGAAGATCCCGCTTCAACGCTGTAACCGCTTCGGCCTGCAGCAGATCCGCACCGCCCTTGGCGATCATGACGGGATCGACCACGACATTCTTCCACCCAAAGCTGCTGATCTTGTCCGCTACGGCACTGATAATATCGGCGTTGAACAGCATGCCTGTCTTCAAGGCATGCACCCCCAGATCGCAGCCTACCGATTCAATCTGGGCCGCTGCGGCTTCCGCACTGAGCGGATAAACACCCTGGACGCCCAGGGTGTTCTGGGCCGTCACAGCCGTCAGAGCTGACATGCCGTACACGCCGAGCTCCTGAAAAGTTTTCAGATCAGCCTGGATACCTGCACCTCCTCCGCTGTCAGAGCCTGCAATGGTAAGCGCCCGGGGAATGACTGCTACGCTCATGTTGCTGACCCCGCAGCGGCAGCGCCGGCCTCCAGCACCACTTCAGCGGCAGGCTTCTGGACCGGCCAATCTTCCAGACGGTAGGCCATATCCCAGAACATATACTCCAGCTGGCAGCTGAGGAGAAAATGTTCCGTCATGCGCTCCTTTTCCGCATCCGCTGCCCCAAGCGCCCAGGCATCCACCCGCTGACACAGCTTTGAGGTGATTCCTTCGGCACGGTTTCCATAAAAGGTAATCCAGTCATGAAACGGATGGTCCGGGCCCGGCTTGACCTCGTCCAGCAGCTTCTGGCCGATCTCCACGTATGTCCATGGACACGGCAGCAGCACCGCCATGATTTCACCCAGGCTGCCTTCGTGGGCTACGGTCAGCATATGCCGGATGTAATGATGCGCAGACGGAGCTAATGCATAGCCCTGCATCTCTTCATAAGTAACGCCGGCCACCTCACAAAAATTGTTATGCGGATGAACCTCGCTGTGCAGTACGAAAGAAATCTGCTCGTTAAACAGAGCAATTTCTTCCCGTGAGCCGCTCTTTGAAATCGCAATCCCGTAAATGCGCATGAAGGCATTCAAATATTCAAAATCCTGCTTCACATAGTGCATCAACTGTTCCCGTTCCAGGTTCCCTTCTGCAATTCCCCGCACAAAGGGATGATCAAAAATCGCCTGAAAAATACCGTCCGCCTTGTGACGGAGCTCCTGTGTAAAATTCATATTCCTTCCACCTCCAGCATGAATAAAAAGCAGGAAGTCCTTCTCTGTTCGTTAAATCACGGTGTCGCCTTACTGGAAGACGCGCAAAAAAAGCCGCCCCCGTAAGCGGGAGCGGCTGGTGTCCTTGTGGTTGTAGCTGCTGCATTGAAAATAATAATGAAACAGCAGTCATGACGGCCGGCTCCACTTTCCTACGCTAGTATGAACTAGATCAGGTTCAAAGGGTCCAGGATATACTCCTGTCTCAGCCGCATACGGCTCCCCTAGTGGACTTCCTATTCTTTTGCCTATAACTGTACATAGGTTTGAAGATTCTGTCAAACGGTTATGCATTTTAAATAAATCGTCCTTTGCCATTTACGAGTTAGCATGTGAAAATAAGCTGAAGCGAATCTGTAAGGAGTTGTTATCCATGAAAAAAGTGCTGTATGTACCGCTCGACGACCGTCCGGTCAATCTGGACGATGTCATTATTTTGGGGCGTTCTGCCGGCTTAGAGGTGATCACCCCGGATGATGAGTATATAAAAAATCGGATGGATTCCCATAAGACATCAGAGGGAGATACGCTGATGAGCACCTCATGCCCTCATGTCGGGGATACGGCGGCTATACGGCGGTTTATTGAAGAGCTGGCCGACAGCGCTGACGGCTTCATCATCTCATCCGATATGCTGGCCTACGGCGGCTTGATAGGCAGCCGCCGCCTGCGCCCCAGCGGCAGCGGCAATTACCCTGATTATGATCCTGAAGTCACACACCTGCTGGATGTGATCAGGACCGTAAAAGAGCGTTACCCGCACAAGCCGGTATATGTACTGGATACGATCATGCGGCTGGCGACCACGACCTACGTGGACGGGGTATTTCAGGATGCCTATGATGAATCCCGAAATCTCATGAAACAACCGAGGAAGCCGTTCTCAAGACTGGAAGATATTTTGTCAGGATATGATCTGAAACCGGACGGCACTCCTTATCCAGACAGTCATACGTTTAACAAAGAAGAATATTATGAGGCCAGACGCCATAAGTTCAAGTCCAATGTCTATCTGCTGCATCAGCTATGCCGTCTTGGCTTCATCGATTTTCTGGCGATTGGTGTAGATGATTCGTCTACCCAGGGCGTCCAGGCAAACGAAATTATTTTTATCGAAAATTACATCAACGAAAACCTGGAAGGCGAGGATGGACAGCAGCCGGAGCGGGTCATCATCCTTCCGGATGCAGACGGACTCGGGCATTCCCTGATGGCACGCATGGCGTGTCAGTTATCAAGCAGTTTCCATAAACGACATTATGCTGTCCAATATTTCGGACCGGATGGCTGCAGTATTATCAATCCTTATGAATATATGAGTGTACACGACAATATCCGTTATCATGTCGAGATCGTACGTGGACAGCTGGTGGATGATGTAGATTCAGGTGCTTCCAGTTCCTTCGCTTCGAAAAAGCCGGAAGTGCAGATCATCGCAGTAACCGGGCCGGAAGGTATTTCGGCCGCCATACAGCAGCTTCAGAACAACGCTGCAGACGAGGTGCCCAGCGTAGTCATCGACTTTACAGGCGGAGGCGCAGCCCGTCCGGAGGTGGCCGAAGCGCTGCTGGATACGCCGGCAGCAGGGCAGCTGCTGGGATACAGTGCCTGGAACACGGCCGGCAACAAAATCGGCATCGCGCTAGGCATGGCACAGGCCCGGTATGCTTTTGTAACCTCTGAACAAGAGGATTCCAGCAGGAAAAGTGCGGTCCAGAGTCATGGCTCTCTGTTATTCAAGCGTTTCCTTAAGGATTATGCCTACAAAAAGATCACTATTGCCGTGATTCGGGAATACTCCCGGGCCCGTGCGCTCTATACCAACATCCCTTATGCAGACGGACATATGTTGTTGTTTAACACGGAGGAGGACTACGTTCATCTGACTCAGATGCTCCAGGAGCAGATGCAGCTGCATTGCGCCGCTTTAGCGGCTCGAAACGCTTTTGGAATCGGCAGTACAAACCCTTCCCGGAATGTACTTTCCATGTGTGGCGGCCGCTGGACCTATGCGGAGTATACAAGTGTTTCTCTGCCAGAAGACGGCGTGGAATTCACCTGGCACCGGGCGTTTGAGATTACACTTCAGCCAAGCGTAGTCCTGAATGAAGTTCATCAATCCTGACTCAATTTGCTGCGGTTAGATTTAATCGCAGCTTTCATAACGTGAGACGGGTGCCTCGGAAACAGGGCACCCGTCTTTTTTGCTGGCAGTTTATCGCTTCAACTGAAGTGCTTGTCCGCATCTTGCGCAATACCTTGAAGCTGGCGGGGATACCGTCCGGCAGCTGTCGCAGACCAGACTTTTGCCTGATGCGTTGGAGGTGGAGGTTCCTTCCGCGGGCTGATTCCCAACCGTGTCCTGCAGCCGGTGTTCCGTATGCCGTTCAGGGTTTACCGCACCCAGACGCTCAATCTCCTCTTTCGCTCCAATCCGAAGCAGCAGGTAGAGCAGTGCAATCCCCGCAACACCCACACTGACCATCCCGATTAACTTGCCGCCGCCGTTAGCATAGGGGTAGTTCCAGACCGAATGAAGCAGAATGCTCAGCAGGATGCCAAGCATAACAAGCACAAGCTTCCCGCGGCCCGATCCGCTAGTCTCCTGTTTGTCCCCCCGCCGGCTCATTCCGTACCAGATGCCTGCTGCAGCAATGGCGGTCCACGTCCCGTGTCCAAAAGGAGAGAGCAGCGCACGTACCCATAATACGGCAAGCATGCCCGGTGCAGCCCCCTGCTGCAGATAGGTCCAGCCGTACAATATGCTTTCCAGAGCAGCAAATCCCATGCCAGCCGCAGCCCCGAATACGATCGCGTCCATCAAAAAGCGTCCCGTGCGTCCACGTAGAAATACTAGACACACCGCCAGTTTCAGGATTTCTTCAACCACGGCAATGGTCAGAACCATTCTCCATGTCGAAGCCGCTGTTCCTGATAATCCGGGATCCTGCAGCAAGTATCGTTCCAGTACCCAGGCACCCGGCACTGTCGTCAGTGCAGAAACGCCAAACACCAGAGCCAGCCGGGCAGGCCGAAACCCTAATAGCTGGGATCCGCGAATATAAGCAACAAAGGTGACCGGGCCTAGAAATCCGCCCGTCAGCAGTGCGCCGAAGATCCAGACCGGCTGCCGGATCCAGACTGCAAGAATTGTAAAGAGTACAAACAATCCACCAAGCCACAGCACGATATCCATCCAGCGATCTCTAGCTGGTGCTGCGTTAGATACCGCAGCGGTGCGGCTTTGCTCCGAAGCACTCTCAGCCGCACCATCTGTCACAGCAGCCGCAGCTTCTGAGACGCCTGTTGGGTGAGACGCGCCCCCGCTGCTGCTCTCTTCGGCCGAGAAATGCAGCTTGGCCTGCACCTCCGGTGTCAGCAAATCCGGCCTCCGGATATCCAGCACCTCATAGAACTGGCGGCGTACCGGCTCATACTGCTGCAGGACGAAATGAAACTCATCACGGCCCATGACCATCAGCTCGCCGCTTTCCAGCGCTTTCACGGTGCCCGTATGCGCCTCACCGGTAAGCAGATCCATTTCACCAAAATAATCTCCGGCTTTGAAGATCTGCTTCTTTCTCCTGCCGCTTCGGACTTCAAACCGACCCTCTGAAATCATGTAGAAGCGGTCTGATTTGACGCCTTCTTCCAGGATGGTGTCATCCTTGTACACCTTGCGCCTCACCGTTACTTCGGCAAGTCCCCGCAGCTCGGCATTCGGGATCGCTGCCCATATGGATGCTTTGCTGAGCATCGCATGCATCGTCCGGATTCGAGCCGAGAAGGACAAGCTTTCATGGAACATCGGGCTGGCCGCCGCCAGCCTGCTGAATGCATTTTGTTCCAGCCGAAGCGCGGTTACGCCCCCGATCGCCTGAACACTGGACGTTCTTTTTTCCTCCAGAAAGAGAGCAACCTCGCCAATCAAGGCACCTTCGCCAAGCCGGTCAAGGGTTACGGAGTCACCGATCAAATTCCTGGAAGTAATGCGGACCTCGCCGCTTTTGATAAAATAACAGGAGCTTCCGTAGCTGCCCTCTTCTATCAGATAGCTTCCTGCCTCAAATCGCTCTTCATGCATTGATCCGGCCGCTGCCAAGAGCTCAGACTCCGGCACTCCCCGGAATAAAGGGTGTCCCTGCAAAAACTGTACTGCCGATTCTGCCGTTGACATGAACATCTCCCCAAATGACAAAAGAACCCGCCACAAGGCAGATTCTTTCTCGTATTCTTATGTCATTCTATTATGTATGAATCTGGAACTAAAGTCACGTGACGATTATCTCATATTGCCGATGATGCTGCTTCTGGAATCCTGCATCTTCTTGATGAAGCTGGACATGGTTTCAAAAGCCTCGTTTCTTTTGTTGCTGAGCGATTGGAGGCGAAGCATGTCCATCTGCTGACTGTTTGACTTGGCATCCGACAGCGACTTCGCTTCTGTAATCAGGATGTTGGCCTCCTGGAAGGAATAGTCCAGCTTGTCCTTGTTTCCCAGGCCATTTGACTCCACGCGGGCTGCCAAATCAGCGCTAATCGTAATGGAGCCGCCTTCTGTAATCCCTGAGGTCAAGCCTTTAAACTGGCCAATAATGTCGTTTAGCTCGGCCAGACTTTGATTGACTTGCTGCATCTGCTCAATTTGATTCTGCAGCTGCTGATCCAGCAAATTTGACCGCTCCTGCTGAACAGCCATCAGCGCAGATTCAATATCCATACTGGACAGATCGACCATGTTCAAACCAATTTGCCCAACGGAGTTATTCGTGCCGCTTCCGCTTACAACCTGCTTCATAGACACATACGCCTGATCATTCATCATGATGCCTGTCCCTGCTGCGACACCGACCAATAATGATCCTGCCATGGATAATATCATTTTCCGGTTCATCTCATTCAACCTCATTTCACTGTTAAATCTATACTAGAACTTATTTCCTAGATCATAACAGAGCAAGCTGGCATCAACAACCCAAAATATGACAAATTGAGATGAAAATTTCGCTTTATTTCAAGGGTATGCTAAGCCGCTTAATTGGATGGCTTCGTTTGAAGCCTGGGCAGGACAAGCTGTATACTAGGATGGCTAACAGAGTGATTAACAAAGGAGAGATGACGATGTTGCACCGCAGATTGGGCGCAAGCGGGCTGCAGGTTTCGGAACTGGGGCTCGGGACGAATGCTTTTGGGAAACGAGCGGATCAGGAAACCTCAACCGCAATTATCCACCATGCGCTGGACCATGGAATTAATTTCATAGACACCGCCAATATATATGCCGGAACCGAATCGGAACGAATTATTGGAGAAGCCTTGAAGGCCCGGCGGCATGAAGCTGTGCTGACGACCAAGGCAGGACTGCCGCGGGGAAAGGGGCCTGGCGAACAGGGTTCGTCGCGTTCCCATCTTATGAAGGAGCTGGAAGGCAGTCTGCAGCGGCTTCAGACAGACTATGTCGATTTGTATCAGATTCATACCTTTGACCCGTACACACCTCTGGAAGAAACGCTGCGCACCCTGGATGACATGGTTTCCTCAGGGAAAGTTCGGTATATCGGGGCTTCCAACTATGCTGCATGGGAACTGATGAAGGCACTCGGACTGAGTGATCTGAAAGGATACATCCGCTATACCTCTATACAGACCAGCTACTCTTTGGCAGACCGGACGCCGGAACGGGAGCTTGTTCCCCTGTGTCTGGACCAGGGCATCGGCCTGATTCCTTATTTCCCGCTGGCCGGTGGTATCCTGACCGGCAAATACAAGGATAGCGGCAGCATTCCATCCGGCTCCAGAGCGGATACGGACCCGAACTTCACCCGATTTTTTCAGGAACGAAATCTTACGCTCGGCCAGCAGGTCAGTGAACTGGCTGCCGAATATGGATATACCCCGAGCGCCTTATCGCTGGCCTGGCTTTTCAAACGTCCGGCTGTATCCACCGTCATTGTCGGCGCTACGAGCACGGCTCAGCTGGAAAGCAATCTGGAGAGCCTGCATCTTGAACTCGACGAGGAGCTCGCCTCCAGAATGGATGAGATCAGCCGTCCATTCATTAATAGCGAACCCTTTGCTTCATACCGTTTGTCTTAACGAGTTTTTATGGCCCGAACGGCTCGAATGAGAAGCAGAATGATCCCTATACCTGCAGCCGCAAAGCTTCCGTAGATCATCATCCACTTCAAGAGTGTAAAGACAGGGGTTAGCTGGGCCACAACAGGAGTAGGCTGCGGATAGCGGTACATCACCAAGGATGCACCGAGATTCTCCAGCAGATCAAACAACCAGCCGCCCAAGGGCAGCAGATGAATGAACCGCCACCGGCTCCGCTCGGGAAGAAACCGGTACAGCGAGGTCAACAGCGTACAGAGAAAGAACAAGTACACGAGCGGCCATACGATATCAAACGTAAAACGTGCCTGGATGTATTCCTTCCGCCCCTCTTCTCCATAGATATCTGCGATCCGGTACAGATCCTCCGCCGTATACACAAATGAGGAGTCAGGAGACTCGCCGCTTCCCGTGGCTCCCTCTGACTTCTCTGCCTGCTGAGGCAGTACAAAAATCATGAAACAGATGAAGATTGCAACAGCTGCAAGAGTCCATTTCCAGTTCACCTTGTCATACACCCATGACGATACCGCTCGAAATGCATTCATTTTGACCCCTCCTCTTCTATAAATAAACAGGGACATCCCGCAAAAAACAACGTCTGCGCTCTGTCCCTGCTCTTATATGGTTATGCCCAATCTATCATTTCAATGGCCCGTTCCTTGTCCAGATCAATATAATGACCATTCACCTGGATCAGAGGGCGAATCGGATGCTGGGGATGTATCATAATTACTTTTCCCGAACACCCATTGGAAAGCAGCACTTGATTGCCAATCATCATATCCATAATCCGCTTTACAAATTTCAAGGTCACCCGGGGATCAAGCATGCCATACGCATGCTCGGTCATTTCTTTAAGCACTCGGTACACCGGGGCTGGATTCTTATAGGGTCTTTTGGATACCATGGCATGAAACACATCGGCTGCCGCTACAATTTTGCTGTAGAAGTCAATCTCCTCACTTCTTAATTTAAAAGGGTACCCTTTTCCATCTTCACGTTCATGATGTTGAAGCGCCGCCATAGCTTGCGCGCTCGAAATCTCAGGTGTACGTTTGAGCATCTCATAGCCATATATCGTATGCTGCTGCATCTCGCGCATTTCCATATCAGTTAATCTGCCGGGCTTGTTAATAATCTCCTCCGGAATCATAACCTTACCGATATCATGCAGAAGCGCAGCCTCTGTCAATTCGTTTAATTGTGCGTGCTTGAGCCCCAGCTCTTTTCCGATCAGCCGGGAAAGCAGCGCCACCCCAATACTGTGACGATACGTATATTCATCACTCTGCTCCATTCGGTAAAACAGCGTCCTGATATCCGGACTGTCATTGAGGTCCACAATCAAAGGTGTAATGGAACTGCGAATACGAGCGATCGGCACCTGAAGTGTGCACCTCGCAAGAACAAAAGCGGCCTTAAGTTCCTCTACGGCTTGATCCACCATGTGAACCGCCTGAGTAGGCTCTATGTCTTCATCACATATGTGAACGTGATTTGCCAGTAACAGCTCTATATTTCTGGCAGTAAGAATAGAGCAGGCCGGCAGCAGCAATATGTCTTTCGAATACACATTTTGCTTCAGACGATACCCGATGTGGGCAGACAAACTGTGGTTAGATCCTTGCGACTCAATAGACATGACAGCACCACTTCCCTGAGAACATCGATAGCAAGGGAGCTATTCTGGTTTCAGACATTGGCAGAGGTAAATACACGATTCTCTGTATAGTCATAAATCTCCCTACATCGTTTGCCAATACAGATCCGTCCTCCGTACCACTGGGTTACAGAGATTTGTTTGCCGGCCTTCATGATCGTATCCGCACCTGTCTGTCCGCCAATTATCCGTGCCTGTATGCTTCCACCTGATTCGAGCTTGGACCCGCGGCATACGGCTGATTCATAGGCAAATGAAATATCCCCCGCTGAAAATAAATCACTGTTCAGCACGCCCTCACCCAGAATGGAAATATGACCATTGGATTTGAGCTCACTGTTATGGCACTGATTGATGCGGATTTCCACTTCATTCTCCTGCATCCGCTCTACTTCTGCGTATGTATTGTCCAAGTATGCCAGATATCCTTTCAAAAGATTGTATGACATGTTCTCCAACAGCAGAGCAGGCTGGATGAACATCTCCGACATTCGCTGCAGGTTCTGGAATTCATCCTTTTTAAAGTGCTGGATGTTCGCTATAACGATCAGCAATTCCTTGATAACAACTGGAATTTCCCTGAATTTGTTTTCGATCAGAAGCAGGAGGATTTGGCCAAAGCGGACGGATTGTTTTTTAGACTCCAGTGCCTTGTTCAGTGTCTCTGAGGCCATCAGCATCTTGCGCAGCAAATCACTCAGCGTTTTGGAAGCTTGATATAAACGGTTAAACATAACCCCGTAGTATCCGGAATACAGCTTGCTGCCGATTACGTTGCCTTTTACATAAATGCTGCCCGTTGCTGTAACGGTAGATCCGTACACACTTCCATACACGTAGACGTTACCAAGTGACTCGACGATCATCCCCTCGGTAATGTCACCATAGATAATGACATCCCCGGAAAAAACAATATTGCCGGTTTTAATATCCGCATTACCCGATACGACAAAAGAAGTCGAGATTTCGAAGGTCTTGATTTTCCCGCCGGTGATTCTCGGCCTGCCTTCCCTCAGCGCTATAATTTCCCCTTCTGAAGTCATTTCCACTGTAGATTTAGCAATGATCATGATATCCCTAGGAGGATCTGGAAGAAGAATGTTACCGTAAACATCATAGCCGGGAATCCCTTCAATGACAGGTATCTTCCTTGCGATGACCTCCCCTTGTTTCGCGGAGGGGATCTGCAGATGATTCCTGAAGTTCACCGTGCCTCCGATTTCAAAAAAATGACTTTCGATCTGCTCCGAAAAGTAGACCTCAAGCCGGGCATCTGTTCCGGGAACTGCCTTTTTCCCTTTGGCTATCGTAATTTTCCGAAAGGTGGGATTTTCCAATTCATCATGAATGGCGGCCAAATCTACGTGTGATTTGATTGATCTGCCTTCGATTACGGCCATAACATCATCAAGTCGAAGAATTTCAAGGACAATATCCCGATCTTCTACAGCTTTGAAGAGCACTGTGGAGTCATTTTCAACCTTCTCCAGTTTCGCAGAATAGCGCTCTCTTGAAATCAGCTGGAAATCAGTCACCAGCTTGTCTTCGGTAACACTTAACTCAAATAATGGCTGATCTTCAACTTCCCACTGTATATTGTCTGTTGAGGTGACATTAACATCACCCTCGATCCATTCACCATTCACTTTCAACTTTACAGGTGCTTCAGCCTCGATCGTTATAGACTGTCCTGAAGGGAACGAATCCTCTACTTGAATGGTTTTATCAATAATATGAATTCTTTCTCCTGCACCATCATCCTGATTCACATCCAATGTTGGGGACGGCCCCTGCCAGGAAGATGCATCAAGCTCCTCGAGATTGATCTGTTTAATTAAACTTGTTAATTCTTCTTCTGACATCATATTCATCATACATTCCCTCCTCGGAGGAGCTGGTGGATCCTTTATGTATTATGTTAATAATGTAAGGGATTTCTTAACAATCTGTCTAATTCTCTCTTATTATTTCGGACCTGTTTTTTGACATTCTACGACAAAATTCGAATTTTTCGATTCAAATGGTGGTCCGTTCAGGTAAATATCATTTGTACACCTAACTAACCAAATAAAAGTGAGTCATGAAGGTGCATGACCTGTCATCCCATCCGGTTCATAGATTTGCTAACTATCTTCTATATGACACTCAAAGGAGCGCTGCAATGATTCGGGTCATTATTGCGGATGAACAAAAAAACGACATGGAACGGATCAAGTTTTATATAGACAATTCCCCCGGTTTCCATATTGTCGATACATGCATCAACGAAGAGGAATTGATCGATTCCGTAATCAAGAATCAGCCACATTTAATTCTGCTCGAGACCCGTCTGCCTGGAATGAATGGTATTGAAGCGATGCGGTCCTGTATGAATATCCAAAGAGACTTGCTGTGTATCTTCATAACCAGCTATGACGAATATGCGGTGGAGGCGTTTGAGCTTGCCGCGGTGGATTACATACTAAAGCCTGTTGAGAAAAAACGGATTTACAGGGCTCTGGAGAAAGCAGGAAAGCGGTTCGAGTCTCAACAGGAGTCTTTTTTATTACAGCGCCTAACCATTAAAGATGGTCAAAACTCGTACTATATTCGATTCGATCACATTTTATTTATTGAGAAGATTGGTAAAAAGTGTCACATACTGACCAAAGATAAAATGTATCACACCACCGACACCATTGAGAATCTTCTGGGTCAGCTGCCAGGCAGGCAGTTTTTTCTCTCACACCGCTCCTATATTGTTAACCTCAACTGGATTTCTGGTATTAGTTCTGAAAGTCAGACCTACCTGGCTTACTTTCACCATACAACGAAGTATGCACATGTCTCCAAACTTAAAATTGTAGAATTGCAGCAGAGAATGCAGTATATATAGCAATTGAAAAAGACCCACTCAAGAGCTGAAAATCTTAGTTCTTGAAGGGGCCCCTTTGCTGCCCGTGACGAGGCACTGCTCAGATTCCAGGCATAATCCTGGCTGAGGATTTGAAAAGCTGTTATCATCCCTGCGATCAGGACAGCGTCTCCCATCTTGCCCACATTTCCTGGGGATTTACTTCATAGATCCCGTCTTCCCTGAACATAAACTGGTGCATAATAAACTCGCGGCGCAGGGTCGCAAAATCATCATGATACGTCTTGATAAATTCGTTGATTTCCTTCTCGCTGTACTTCTTTCCATACTCCAGCTTCTCTACCATGTGCTCCAGCACCATCAATTTTTTCTTCAGTTGGGAAGGAATGCTCTTCAGCTTCCCGTCCTGTGTGATGAAGTTTCTGATCACGCCATCTCTCTTCTGTTTTTGCTGCTCATCCATTTCCTGAGCACCTCCTTCGCTTTTGCGGTAAATCAGATTTACAGCAGCCTTGCTGCTGGATTGAATCATATAATGATCGAGTGAAAAATAAATGGCATTCTTGTCCCGCCGCTCCTGGATCAAGCTGGCCTCTCTCAGCTTGGCCGCATGGTGCGTAATGGTAGCCGGTGTGACCCCCAGTTTCTCGGCCAGCACCTGGCCGTTCATTTCGCCTTGGGCGAGCAGTATTAGAATTTGAACCCGCTTGGGATCGGCTAACGCTTTATGGTAGCTGACGACTTTATCCAGCTGCATCTGCTTCACATCCTTCTGAATTATAATCCGCTAATTTGTCATTCATCTAATTAGTCATATGTTAAATTAGTTATCTGTTAAATTAGATACTATTTAAATTAGATAGCTGTGTCAAGAAGTATCATGAATGAATGTGTGATGTTGTGTGTGAGCATGTAGAGTTAGGCAGTTAGTAGAAATGAACCTAGGAATATGAATGTGGCGCTGGAGGATAAGATTTGGCGGAGATCAGGAGGGCGCAAGCTGGCAAACACCGGGAGGCTCTAACGGACATGGAGTCCGTTAGAGCAGGTATTTGCGCTGAAAATGGACTCTCCGTATGCTCTAACGGACTGAGGGTCCGTTAGAATTCCAAGTAACTAGTGATTCTATAAAGTCAGCAGCTTCCAGCATAATCATAAATCACTTGACCTCGCAACAGCCACATGCCCATAGTCGGGTTGCGCTGACAAATGCACAAAAGAATACCCTCAAGATGTTTGGCATCTCAAGGGCATCCTGTACTTGATATTGACTCGCTCAACATGCGTTCATGATGTCGGGAGCAAGCCACCGCTGCCTGGCTTTTAACTTACGGTGAAACCATGCCGCCGTTCGCATTCAAAGTTTCTCCCGATACATAGCTGGACTCCTGGCTGGCCAGATATACATAGGCTGAAGCCATTTCGGCCGGCTGTCCTGCACGGCCCAGCGGTGTCGAAGAACCGAACTCGCCAAGCACTTCCTCCGGCTGTCCGCCTACCACTTGAAGCGGTGTCCAGACCGGACCCGGTGCCACGACATTAACACGGATCCCCTTGCTGCCCACCTGCTGAGCAAGCGCTTTGCTGAATGTGTTAATGGCCGCTTTGGTCGTTGCATAGTCCAGCAGAATTTCAGACGGGCTGTAGGCCTGGATGGAAGACGTATTAATAATCGAGCTGCCTGGCTTCATATGCGGGATTGCCGCTTTGCACAGCCAGAACATGGCATATACATTCGTCTTGAACGTCGCATCAAACTGCTCATCGCTCAAGTCCGCGATATTCTCCACATACTGCTGCTTGCCGGCCACATTGGCCAGAATATCAATGCTGCCCAGCTGCTCTACGGCCTGTGATATCAACTGCTTGCAGTAAGAAGGATCCTTCAGATCTCCGGGAACGGCAACCGCTTTTTGGCCAGCTTCTTCAATCAGCTTCACAACTTCCTGAGCATCGGCTTCTTCTTCAGGCAGATATGACAGTACTACATCCGCTCCTTCACGAGCAAATGCAATCGCCGCAGCACGGCCAATGCCGCTGTCCGCTCCAGTTACGACTGCCTTGCGGCCGGTCAATCTTCCGGTTCCACGGTAGCTCTGCTCCCCGCAGTCCGGCACGGGAGTCATTTCTTTTTGAAGCCCCGGTTCATCCTGCTGCTGTTTCCATTCTGATGATGCCTGCGGATACTGTTTCGTTGGATCCTGTGTCTGGTACTGGTCCTGATTTGCCACGGTTGTTTCCCTCCTTGGTTACGTTCAATAGATTTTGCTGCTTTGCAGCCTCACTATTTTTTTGTAACCTTAAAGCCCTCTGGCTAAACTCATCACAGCATATGGATAAAATTTACATACCTGAAACATTGACCCTTGTCCTGTCGTCAGAGTATATAACAAGGAGGGATTTCGATGAAGTTAAAGCAGCAGATCCTATGCACAGCCGCGCTGTTTCTCTTCTTCTTGACCAGTGCATGCTCCATCGCGGAAAACGGTCCGCCTGGCCTTTTACCTGCTCCGGAAGAGCAGAGTCCCCCGTCTCAAGAACACGATAACGTCCAGCCCGACGAACCTGACAGCGGATTACAGGTCCATACCGGCAGTACCATCTCAATGGAAACCACTATTGAAGGTATGACAGAAGAAGTGAAGGTTGTGGAATACACCCTGACTCCTGCCGGTATTCAGTATCATCTGAGGGTCCTGATGGGTTCCCCGTCTGTTGAAGGCGGGCAGGTTGTTTATCAGAGAGCCATGGGGGAAGGAACCGCCGAGTTGATGGTTGAAGTCCTGGAAGAGACTCCGCTTGAGGAAGCCGCCGGAAAAGCGCAGCATACTCTCCAGCAGAAGGGTTTTACGCCTGGTCAGACGGAGAAGGTGCCGCAGGAGTTAAACGGTTATGAAGGAACACGGCAGAGCTTCCTTCACGAAGACCAGATTCATGGATATTATGCCTTCGATATCGAGGCAAGCTGCCTGATCATCTATTACAGTTATCCCGCCGAAGCTGCAGACGGTATGGGGGCTGTCATGCACGAAATGCTGCAGTCCATTTCCATTGAAGACTGAAGAAGATAAACGCATCCTCTATTTCTGTCCCGCCGCCTGCATCAAAGCATAAATTTTACGAGTGGTATTAACGTTGCGGACGGTCATGGATTGATACAGCTTGGTCCCGATCAGCTTATTCATGCTGCTTTTCGTTACGTTAGGCCGGTCCACCGACCACAAAATAGCTCCCGGAGCATACAACACCGTCTCAATCTCGGGCTTGATGTTCAGCTGCTCCAGCACAGATTCATGTGCGTATTCCTCCCATAAGAACAAGCAGTCACTCTTCATCCGGTCGTCGTTGCTCCAGTCTGTGGGAAGTATGCTCATGACGGCCTCCATGTCGGCCATGCTTCGCACCAATACTTTGATTGACAGCCCGAAGTGTTCCAGGATCGCTGCCTCCAGGACGGCGGCGATCTCATTTTGGGACGCCCGGTCTGAGGTAAAGACGATATTCCCGGAATTAATATACGTTACGACGTTCGTCATACCTGCCGTCTCAAACACCTTTTTTAACTGCTTCATATCTACTTTATTATTTCCGCCGACGTTGATTCCCCGCAGCAGTGCCGTGTAAACCAAGGCCATTCCCCCATTAGTTCAATTTTTTCAAGCTTCACGAATGTTCTAATCGCCCTTATGTAAAAAATCTTGATTATATATTCACTCCAGTCGCAGCATAATCCTGTAATTTCTTATATTTCATAGACACAAAAATCATATTTCTCTAGTCCCTAGTTAAGCTTGTTGTATACAGCTTCGTTCCACAGCCAGCCAGCTTCTGCGTCTGCTTGCTGCCACCAGCCCCGCCTTTCAGAATGCGAGTACGGGAAGCTGAACATCCGGCAATACAGCGCAAAGACAGCTCCACGCCTCTTTTATGCGGGAGCTGTCTTTGTGATCCGGCTCAGTTATTAAACACCTGTGTAATATTTAATCAGAGCCTGTGTCCCTTTATCTTCATATCCCTTTTCCGCCAGCTGCTGGTACAGTGATTCGGCAAGCGACAGACCCGGCGTAACCAGATTCATCTCCTTGGCTGAGTCGAGCGCAATACCCATATCCTTAATGAAATGCTTGATGTAAAAGCCCGGTTCCAGGTTACCGGCAATCATCCGCGGAGCCAGGTTGCTTAGTGACCAGCTGCCTGCCGCCCCGCTTTCGATACTCTTCAGCACGGTTTCGGGATCCAGCCCTGCACTCTCTGCGTAGGCCAGCGCCTCGCATACTCCCATCATATTGGAAGCAATGGCAATCTGGTTGCACATCTTGGTGTGCTGTCCTGCTCCAGCCTGTCCCTGATGAACGATATTGCTTCCCATCAATGACAGCAAGGGATGCAGTGCCTCGACATCCTTCTGTTCTCCGCCGATCATAATCGACAAGCGAGCTTCGCGTGCTCCCACGTCACCACCGGATACCGGAGCATCCAGAGCATGAAGCCCTTTGGCAACGGCAGCTTCATAGATACGTCGGGCAAGCTGGGGGCTCGACGTGGTCATGTCAATCAAGTAAGCACCCTCCCGGGCATGAGCAATCAGCCCGTCTTCTCCCAGGTATATCTCCTCAACATCTTTCGGATAACCGACCATCGTGATGATAACATCACAGGCTTCTGCCAGTTTGGCCGGGGTACCGTGCCATGCAGCCCCCTCCGCTACCAGCGACTCCGCTTTAGAGGCCGTTCTTGTGTACACATGCAGCGAATATCCGGCCTTCATAATATGTCCCGCCATGCTGTGGCCCATAACGCCCAGGCCGATAAATCCCACCGAGGTATGATCCGGTGCAATGGTCATGATGTATCGTCTCCTTTGTGTACGCAGCTGACTTATGCGTTTCTTGAATTCGTCTTGTTTAATTCTAGCACTCCCCGGCTCATACCTCCAACCTTTCAACCTTTAGGAGAATGATTCAACCCATAAGCAAACAAAGAAAAGCGCCCTACGCTGTCAAAGTCAGAGACTTTGACAACAAGACCGCTTTCTCTATTGAATAATGAACTAATTTGGCCTATGAAGCTGGAACCTAGCTATGTTTAACAACGCTGAATACCGTAAGGACAAGCTTACAGCACCTTCGATGGCCAGTTCCCGTACCAGGAATACCCTGTTCGGCGTTCTTTCTCGATATCACTGAGCTTGTATTTGACCACCCCGTCACGCCCTACAAAGATCGGCCGATTGCTTCTAATCTCATAAAAGCGTGCCCATATCGGCGTTGTTACACTCGGATCCTCCACCACAATGACATCATCACTAGTTTTTACAACCCGGATGCCGAGAATTTGTACTGTTCTGAACCAGTCTTCGGCTGCCTTGATAGAAGCTGTGATCTGAGAGCTGGCTGGTCTTGTTTTCAGAAACTGTACAATGCCTACGCTCTCATTAGCTGTAAGCGAAGGCACCTCATAAGCCCGCGCTCCGGCCGGCTTCAGCGTCCCGGAATCATGCTGTTGTCCCCAGGCCGTCCTTTTTTCATTCACAATAACCTGTGTGTTAAGAAGGCAGTCTACTCCCTTGGCGACCGCAGACCTGCTGCGATCTGCCAGCGATGTGTCCACAAAGGAGAAATCTCCCTTCTTCTGAGACACCTCGTCCAACAATTTCATTACGTTAACCATCGCATTATCATTAAATGTTATATGTTTATGATATCCGGAGCTGTTATAAATCTGTGGCCAGCCGCCGTTAGAATACTGCATATTGAGCAGGAATTGAATGCCTCGCACCGCAGCTGCTGAATACCTGCTGTCATTAGTTCGCTTGAACTCGGCAGCAAGCCTGCGGATTTCAGTATAGGTGGCTCCGTTATCGATGGTTGATTTAGCCCACTCGCCACTGGTGGTGGCATAATTTTTTCTCCAGCCTCCATCTGACCGTTGATTACTCAAAATCTCCGCAATGGTGGCTGTCTCCCCTGAATCTGCAGATACCGGCTCAGCAGGCTGAAGCATTACACTCAGTACACTAAACAAAAGAGTCAAGACAAGCGCAGCAGACATATAAGGCTTGTTCTTCTTCATTAACATCACCAACTCCTTTCTGGACTTGAACCACGTTAATTTGAAAATTAAGCTGTATCTAAGCTGAGATAAGAAGAATACACCTCCTTTCAATAGGAACTAAAAAAATAGAGTTACGATAACGATATGTTAACGCTTACAATTATAGTTTAACCTCTCATATTATGTCAATTATTAACTTAAAAAGTTTATAATTGAATTTATGTTTTATTATATAAATATAAATTCAATCAGACAGCAAGAAACCGCCATCACGAGATGACGGTTTCTTGCCTCTAATCCGCTGCCAGCCTGCCGGTATACATCAGCTTGTTATCATCTTTTTTGGTAATTTCAATGATACGTGTGCCGACCTTTTCCTTATTTAGATACACGTCAACATTAATCGTATACAAAACATGCTGCTTCTCATGTCTTGACAGCGGCGGTGACCAATATACCTTATCCCCTGACGAAACACTGACTGTCCGCCCCTGCTCTCTCACCTTATAATCCGTCGTATTCCACAGTACGAACTTGCCGCCAGAAGCGGTTAGTTCAATCTGGTCAGCATCCTCGGCCGTGATGGTTAGAGGAAGACCTGGCACACTGCTCATGGTCGGCGAGTACTGACCTAGCGGAAAATCGACGTTAGGTTTGACTTCGATCGGCATTCCGTCGGCAGCATATGCGGTAATCGCCAAGCTTGGAATGAGGCCGCCCTGCTCTTGCCCGTTCTGATTATCCACCAGAGCGAAAGTCATAACAACAAACAAAAGTGCAGCGCTAATCATCGCGGCCGTGCGCAACCTCCGCCGACGCACAGGGTGAATGTTCTCCAAATATCCCTCTGAAGGAGTGCCGCTGTCCGAGCGCGCAAGTGTGATCACCCGATCTTTAAGTTCCTTCTCCGCCTGAATCCGGTTCATACCGCTCACGTATTTCCGGTTAATCTTCATCCTCAAACCCTCCTTGTATCATAATCCGAAGTTTTCCCTTCGCCCGCTTCAGCTGTGTTCGAACTGTAGCCTCATTCAGATCCAGCAAATCGGCGATCTCAGAAGTCTTGTAGCCTTCGTAATAATAAAGATGGATCACCAGCCGATACTTACGAGGCAGCATCAGCACATGGGACAGCACATCCATCTCCTCGGTATCCTGATCGATAAGCGGGACGTTCTCCACCGGAGCGAACCATCTGCTCCAAACCGACCGGGACAGGTCCTGGCACTGATTGATGGTGACCCGAATGAGCCAGGCTTTCTCATGCTCCATACTGGAGAAGCCCTGCCGGTATCTGCACAGCTTGATCAGGACTTCCTGACACACATCCTGTGCATCTGCTAAATTCCCGGTGTGGCTCAGTGCAAGCCGAAGCACCATATCTGCATGCCGGTCGACCTGTTCACGGAAGAGATCAGCCGCATTCCCGAAGTCCCTGCACTCATCCAACTGCTTCACACCTCCTACATAGAACACGATCCGCTGAGCTGAATTGTTTCATGCACTCTGCAAAAATATTGAGGTTCAGATCTCTTTTTTCACTCGGCCCCTGGAGGGAGGCATGCCTTTATATTTCTTGTACAGCTTCGTAAAATAATTCGCATTGTCACAGCCTACGCGCTCGGCAATCTCCGTGATCGTCAGGCTGCTTTCCTGCAGCAGCTGCTCCGCCAGCGCGATACGGCATCCATTCATATACTCCACGAACGTCTGACCGGTCAGCTTCTTAAACATTTTGCAAAAATGGTACACGTTCAGTCCGACTTGACCTGCGGCATCCGTGACTGACATTTTTTCTGCCGGATTTGCTTCTATGTGCTCGATCAGCCCCTTAAACCGGTCGCGGTTCGGAAAATAGGGAGCTGCCGCCCCGCCCTGCGGGTGCTGAGGCAGAAAACGCCGCGCCAGCAGCGTGAACAGCGCATGCAGCTTTGATTTGACGACAAGCTGATATGCCGGGGGCTGATCCGCCATCTCCTCAATCGCTTCAAATAAAAGCGGATATGCCCCCTCACAGGCGTCGTCCTCCTCAGCCGGCTTAACCGGAAAACGCAGCCGGCCTTCCAGATAAGGCGATACAAACCCGGTGTGCACCGGGTCATGAATAAAGTCGTGAAAAAGTGCTCCGTTTACGACGACCGAATCATAATTCACGTTCCCATCCTCCACCGCAAACCCCACATGCAGCGCCCCGGCAGGGATAACCAGCACCTCACCTGTCTGTGCCATGTAAGGTCTGCTATCTATGTGGAACTGCGCCTTGCCGCTGCGCATCACGATAAATTCAAAATGCTCGTGCCAGTGCAGATATAATACACACTCCCCCACCTTCATTTCAGAACACCGATTCTGAAAGAGCTGAAACGGATGGGATTTATGATCCATACGGGTATTCTCGTGAAGCGCTTCCATATTTGTCACTGGCTTCTCCCCCTTAAACACAAGATAAGACTAATAATGCACAACATTGTATAGAGTCATCGGGCAGCTGCCGGACTATAATGAGTGTGTCAAGAAGACTATAAGCCAATATTGGAGTGAATTTCAATCATGAATCATGAAATACGTATAGGTACTTTAGTAGGCGCTCCCAATGCCGCCCGGGTCATTCCGCAAATTCTTCCTCACGGGTTTGAGTCCTTCAATCTGACCTTTTGGCAGACTACCGGTGACCTCGATCTTCCGGAAACCGCCAAAACCATCCGGGAGGTTACGGACGAACATGGTGCGGTTATTTCGTCACTCAGCATCTTCGGCAATCCGCTTACGGGAGCCGGAGACAGTGCCGATACCCTGGCAAGCTGGGAACGGGCCATCGACCATGCTCATCTGTTCGGTGCGGACATCGTCTCCGGCTTTACAGGCCGGCTGCCAGGGCAGCCGATTAACGAATCCATCCCGAGGTTCAAAGAGGTATTCGGAGAGCTGGCGCGCCGGGCAGAAGACCGCGGCGTTCGCATCGCCTTTGAGAACTGTGACATGGGCGGAACCTGGCAGACCGGAGAGTGGAACATCGCTCACGGCCCGGCAGCCTGGGAGATGATGTTTGATGCTGTTCCGAATGAGAATGTCGGATTGGAGTGGGAGCCGTGCCACCAGATGGTCAGCCTGATCGATCCCATCCCGCAGCTGCGCAAATGGGTACATAAAGTTTTCCATGTTCATGGCAAGGACGCCACCATTGCCTGGGATGTCGTCAAAGAGCAGGGGATCCATGGACCGAACCCTTTTGTATGGCACAGAACTCCCGGCTTCGGGGACACCAACTGGTCAGACATTATTACCATTCTGCGCCAGCATGGATACCAAGGCACCATCGATATCGAGGGCTGGCATGATCCGGTGTACAAGGGAGAACTGGAAATGACCGGACAGGTGCATGCACTGAACTATCTCAAACAATGCCGTGGCGGAAGCTTTATCCCTAATCCGGTGTAAAGATGGAGATGAATTTGATGGATAAAAAATACCGTGTTATTGTAGCCGGCTGCGGCGGTATGTCCAACACATGGGTGGAGTACGCCCTCCAAAGACCGGACACGGCCATTGTCGGATTGGTGGATCTGCAGCCTCAGCAGGCAGCCAATCTCGCTGCCCGCCACGGGCTCGACTGCCCTGCTTTCACCGATATCAATGAAGCGATTGCTGACACAGGAGCCAATATCGTATTTGACGTGACCATTCCCGCTAGCCATTACGGGATAGCGATGGCAGGTCTTAAGCAGGGCTGCCATGTTTTTGGGGAGAAGCCTCTGGCCGAAACCTTCTCTGATTGCCGGGACATTGTCGCTCTCTCCCAAGAGACAGGGCGTATCCAGGCTGTCATGCAGAACCGCCGCTTTGATCCGCGTATTCGCGCCTTCCGCCAACTAATCGCGGACGACACGATCGGCAGAGTCGGATATGCTGGAGCAGACTTTTTCCTCGGGCCGCACTTTGGCGGCTTCCGTGAAATTATGGACAGTCCGCTGCTGCTGGATATGGCCATTCATACCTTCGATCAGGCCCGGTTCATTCTTGGTGCGGATCCCGTATCGGTCTACTGCCATGAATTCAACCCGCCCGGATCCTGGTTTAACGGCAATGCCATGGCACTATGCATCTTCGAAATGTCCGATGGATCGGTGTTCAGCTACCGCGGCTCCTGGTGTGCCGAAGGTGTACCCACATCCTGGGAAGCGTCCTGGCGCGTTACAGGAGAGCGTGGCACCGCCATCTGGGATGGACACAATGAAATTTACGCTGAAGCGGTCAACAAACCAAGCCTGGATGAGAGCGGTAAACCCAGCTTTATTCAACAGCAGAACCGCATTGAAGCTGAACTGCCTGTCATGGACAAAACAGGACATCACGGCTGCCTGGAGGATATGTTCTCCGCCCTGAAATCCGGCACGCTGCCGGAAACGTACTGCGGTGATAATCAGTACAGCATGGCGATGGTGCTCGCCTCTCTGGAAAGCGCCCGTACCGGGCAGAAGGTACTCATTGCAGATTTGATGGGATAGCAATACACGCAATACACAACATGTGCCCGTCCCCAAAAAATCAGGCCCGCTCAGCAGATCAAACTGCTGAGCGGGCCTGATTTTTATAACCCTTTTAAATAGCGGATCGCGGATAGAAACTCCTCTGCAAACCGGGCATCAATATGTTTGCCCGACTGGGCAGACAGCTGATTCTCCAAAGCATGTAAAGCTTGAACCCGCTGTTCTCCTTCTTCCTGCTGAGCACGCTCCACTTTGACGAGCAGACTGTGATAAATCCCTTCATTTCTAATCCTTCCCTTATCCTTCGCGCGAGCCATCGCTTCATCCAAATGCTCAAGCTTTATATGGACCACAACTTGATTAGAAGCGGCGGACTCCCCACTGGCGTTTCTTGCCGTAACATAATAGGTGTACACGACCCCTGGCTCAATCGATCGGTCATAGAAGGTATCCACCTTGGCGGTTCCCGCAAGCACCACAGGTTCACCGTCTCCTTCACGGTAAATGTCATACTGGACGGCGCTTCCATGAGAGGTCCAGATCAGCCCTACAAAACCGTCCCCCTTCAGTCCGGTAACCAATTCAGATGGCGGCTGAGGCACCGGCATAGCGATCGTAAGCGATGAAGAACGTGATGATTCACCTGCCTCATTGACGGCAGTGACCTCGTAGGTATATCCGTTCTGATTCGGGCTGACGCTCCGGTCTGTAAAGGCCGGTTCTGCCGCAGTTCCGATCCTCGAGTATCCCTGTTCTCCATCGGCTTTGCGGTAGATGGCATACTCTTCTGCATGAGCCGCGGGTTCCCAGCGAATCGAGAAGGAGGACGGTGTCACATCAGCTGATGAAAGCCCATCAGGTGTCCCCGGTTGACTTACCGGAGCTTTCGTCGTCAACGTGACAGCCGGAGACAGATCAGATTCACCGCCAGCACCCAAGGCGGATACTCTGTAAGTATATTCAATAGAAGGCTGGACAGCAGTGTCGGTAAAATTGTTCTTGAGTGTGGCTGCAATCCGCTTAGCCTCTCCTTCTCCTTCGCTCCGGTAAACGGCATAAAGGGAAGCCTCTTCCACAGCGGACCATGCCAGCGTGACGCTCCTGCTTCCAGCTTTACTTACATTCAGCTCAGCCGGGGATCCAGGCGGTGGCTGACTTTCATCATATAATGCTGCTTCTGCGATTTGGGAGTAGCCAGATTCCCCACCAGCATGGACAGCACTGACCCGATAGCGGTAGGTCATGCCCGGTTCCGCATCTTCATCCTTAAAGTGAAGAGACTGCGTCGTGCCAATCACATTAAACTCACTTTCTGTTTCAGCTTGTCGGTAAACCAGATAAACGCCGGCATCTTCAACCGCCTGCCACTGGAGATCCACCAAGCGCCCCTCTGCCGCAGCAGCTGTCAATCCGGACGGCTCTTGTACTGGCGGTTCAAGGTCAGGCCTTGATGGCTTTATGATGACGAAATAGTTCATACGCGACGTGCTCCCGTTCGGTCCCATCACCACAGACGATCCGGCAGGGTAATGCTTCTTATACAGCCGGAACGACACCGGCTGGCTGTCTTCGATGGTTAGTCCTGTATCTTCATAGGCAGATGCCAGCCATGACGGTTTAGGCGATATCCGCTGGTCGTGTGCAACATATACGTCCGCTTCAGCCGTCAAATAAAATGAGAGCAGCCGGTCGCTTGTCGCACTGCGGGAACCTACCGCCGTACGGATCCATTCCATTCCCTGAACTTCTTCCGGAATAGTCACGAATGTATACGGACTGCTTCCCGTCATTCGGTCGCCAGCAACATAATCTCCGATTTGAAGATGATTCTGAACCGACCAGTTCACAGCGTTCTGGCTGCCGCTGCCGCTGTTATCATCCACCCTGGCGCTCCGAATGACGTCCCCATTCATCGCAGTCAGAGGTTCGGGCTCAGGCTGCGGCTCTACCGGAGGCTGAGGCTCAAACGGGCTGCCTGACCATGCAGGCGGGATCATAGGATATTCGGAAGGAAAACCGGGCGCCGCAAGCTCATTCAAATACTGCTCCAGATTGGTGTAACCGTCCCCGTTTTGATCTTCGTTCCGATCCTCCGGATCATCCGGATTTAAGCCATGGGCCAGCTCCCAATCGTCCGGCATCCCGTCTCGGTCTCTGTCAGCCGGACCTTTCCCTGACTGCAGTTCCGGGAATCCTCCGGCATCATTTTCATGGCCGATAATAGCTCCCGTCTGATTGCGCACCTCCTCTGTCACCCGGATATCCACCGCATCCCGGATCAGTGAGGCACCCGCGTAATTCAGCACATACTCCAGTGCAGCTTCGAGGTTCTGGGTATGCACCGGCGGGTATTCAAAACGCTCCGGAACCAGGACACTTGGACGGTCGGCCTCCATCATGCCTGCACCGGTATCCGTGCCGTCCAGCATTCCATTTTTATTACTGTCTATTTTGTTACCATCCAGGTACAAGCTGTAGTTCTCATTGCCGCGTACGACCGCGTACTCTGGATCCGCTGAGTTCAAGCCGGCGATGAAATAATTGCCGACAACATTGCCATAGCCCTTGGTTCCGGACTCTCCTCCGGCCACATAGGGATAGCCACCCCAGTTATAGACCGTATTATTCACGAAATCAATCTGTCCCTTGGTCTTAGGGTTTCTGTCGTTATTATGCGCATACAGGTTATGGTGCATGGAGATGGTATTCATCTCAATGAGGCCGCCCATAGAATGGGTTAACAGCCCTTCGGAAATGATGGACCACTGAACAGTAATGTTTTTGGAGAGAGGTTTATCGTAGTTTTTACTCTTGATGGAGAGCACCTCGTCGGTTCCCCAGGAAAAGGAGGAGTGATCGATAATGACATTTTGGCAGTCTTCAAAATACATCGTGTCATCGTTAAAATCCTGTTTACCTAGACGAAAGCGAACATACCGGATGACGATATCACTGCAGTTGATGAACCGGATATTGTTGCCCCGGATTGTCACCCCGTCCCCGGCAGCGGTCTGCCCGGCAATCGTGATGTTCGACTTGTTCTTCACTACAATCTGAGGAATGGTGATTTCACCGGAAATCCCGAACACAATCGTTCTCGGTACAGAACCGGCGGTCATCAGTCCATCATGAAATGTACCCGGTCCCGTCAGCTCACGGCTGGTAACATAGTAGACCTCACCGCCCCGTCCTCCTGCTGCTGCATAGCCGAAGCCTTCTGCACCCGGAAACGCCGGCAGCTGATCATAAGCCGCCTCGGCCGGTGAAGATGATATTGGAAATAAGCCCAGGACTACGGCTAGGCAGAGAAACAGCATGCACCATCTTTTCATTTTGACACCTCCCAATCATTTCTCAAGCTCTTTCACCGCCATTAAAGGGATATTTAAAGGCGTTCTTTGTATCCTTCAACTCCCCCCTTTTCCTTGAGTTCAGCGTTAGCGTAAAAGAACAACAGGTAGAGGGCAACCCTCCATTCATGCAGATCATACACAATTCTGTGATTGGACGGGCCGGGGCAGAAAAAGCAGTTACGTGGAATAATTGTGTGGTCTCGGATGCGGGGCGTGGGCTTGAAAATAAAAAAAGGGCGTTTTTAAAGTAGATGATCTACTTCAAAAACGCCCCTCTGTTTATTAACTTGTTTTTCAAAATTAAAAGAGTCTGCTGTATGCAGCCAATTTAGTCGGCTAAAGGTATCGTATAGAACTTACGCTGTCCATGTTCATTGGTGTACCATACTACCTGGTTATCTATAACTGCCGGGTCCGTCTCCGACAAGACAAAATGCTCCTTCGTCTGAACGCTCCCCTGCGCCGTTCCCTCTCCATTTATAAACACATACTTGAGGTTTTCCCGTGTCCCCTCCATATCAAATTCCTGCCACAGTACCATCATTCGTTGATCAGAGAGTTTTACGATTTTTGGAATGGAACCTATCGCTTGGCTTCCGGTATACTTCGCCAAGGTAATATGCCTTACGGCACTATTGTTCAAATTGTTTTTAGGTACAGCACTTATAATGATATCCCTTTGATCCTTTTTAAGACCTACCATCTCAAAGGAGGTATAAGCTCTGACCAGGGAATGGTCGACTGTATTCATAGCGGTTAAATAATGGCTTGAGGATTGTTTAAATCCGCCGATCGAAACCCCTGTCATATTGGCGCCTATGCTCCCCGGAATTTGATAAAGTTCCACCTCGGTATATCGGCTGCCGTTTTCTTTTTGCAGGACAACCGATCGAGGAAAGGCATCCCCATGGTCCAGGAGTACATGCTGGCTGCCGTCAAACAGAACATATTGGTCGAACGAATGACCGACATGATTGGTCTGAAATTGCCCGAGATCGTTGACAACGGTCATCGTTGGCGTGTTTACAATCAAAGTAAGCTGGGACTGATGATTAAGTCCGTCCGCTGTCGTGTATCTGAGACGGGAAGTATGAAATACAAGCTTATCACCGTGCTCTTCCATCCGTCCGGCCGCGAATTGGAACGGAGTTATGGTAAAGCTCTCTCCACCCGTAACGGAAACACTATTCAGCCTATTAAATTCTTTATCGTAGCGCACAATCCGAATGACTTCCTTCTGATTGTTCTCCTCTTTGTTCTCCTGGCCAAAAGCAATATAATTGTATGTCTCCCCGCTGTAGAACCCGCCAAAAATCGGAAGCTCAAAAGGTAAAGAGCGATGAGATATCAAAGTGTACTGTTTATCGTAGGTTTCAATTGTGACTTTCTCCCCCGCTTCAATGACGCTGATGGTTTGATCCTTATTCTGCACTAGATTGGTTTGAACGGTCTCCTTCCATCTTGGAAAATAAGATGATACCGCATTGTCCTGCAGCTGGTACTTAAAATCTGCCCGGTATGAATGTTCAACCGGTTTGCTGAGCACTAAAATCTGACCTGCGTTTTGATCATATGCGACCTTAAATGACAGCTTTTGGGCCAAGTCTCTTAATTGAAAATAATTGCTGCCATCTATATTGTATGCCTTCAGCAGCTGCAGTTCTCCATCAATCAGAACTTTTGAATCTGTAAAACGGGCTTTATAATTCTGATTCTTGCTGTAATACATGCTTGCCGGCTTGGATTCAAAAGCGTAGCTGCGCCCTGTCAGAATCTCCACCGCGTTCTTGCTTTTATTAAAAGTGACATTAAACTGGCTGGTAGAACCGGATAGATTCTCGGCAATATCACGAAGCTTGTAATAGTTGCTGCCCCCAATATTAAATCCATCCAATACCTGGCTTTCTCCATCAAAAGATATCCAGGTAGCTGCAGCTCTCGCGATAGCGGCTTTTTCCGCGAAAACTGGTTTTGGCGTCAGTGCTGACAAAGCCAGCAAACATAGCACCAAGATAAAGCTCATCATCTTTCTCATGTTTCATCCCCCGTTATGTATTCAAATTTAGTTCTATAAGTCCATTAAAGTTCTTTAGACCTATTTTTAACATTCCTGATTTTACCATAGAAAATATGCCCAACACAGTGTTTTTCTTATCATGCGGGTGCAGATGAGAAAAGCCTATCCTAAGTTTAGAAAAATCCAACTTAAGATAGGCTTTGAATGCTTTGAAGAAAAGCTTACACAGCTGCAATCTATATTTGTATAAATCCTGAGCCTTATGCCCATCGTTGTTCCACAGTCATAACTGCCCCGGTCACCAGCCGGACCCGGTAACGGCCATAAGCCTCAGCATTGGGCGCAATCCTCTCCCCGTCCACATGAAAGGAGAGTTCCTCATTGAATGAGTTCTCCTTATTGAAAGTGCTCTCTGTATCAACAGAGGCCTTCGCAAAGAGAGGCGTTCCATTCTCGAGCGTACTGCCTCCTGTAGTGACTCCTGCAGGAAGCTGCAGCGCGATATCTGTATCGCGCTCCGCGTGAAGCTCCGCTTTGAAGAAATGGCGCTCCCTATCCCACTCCATGGACAAATGCCCGGTGCAGAACCTCCACCGCTTCACCTGTCCGCTCTTCCAGCCGGAGGGCAGAGCGGGAAGAAGCTTCACCAATCCCGGAGAGACATAGAGCAGCATCTCCTGCACTGCATTCACCCAGCCGAGCGCGGCGTCGAGCTGCACGGGCGCGGTGGGCATATCCATGCATATGCCCATGCCGCGCCAGTCGTTATGGAGGGTGAACAGATTGGGCAGCAGGCAGGACCGGGACAGGTGGCCGAGACAGTCGAGTGCCCGGTTCCCGTCGCCAAGACGGGCATACACCGAGGCCATGTGCGCTAGCGACCATCCGCTTTGGGCGCCCAGCTTCCGGAGTCTGACCGCGGCTTCAAAAGCCGCAAACAGCTCCGGCTGCTCCTCCCGCTCTACCTCCTGTCCCGGAAACATCGGGTACAGGTGAGAGAGGTGACGATGCTCATAGCGGTCCGCAAATGTCTCATCCAGCCATTCACGCACGGCTCCATCGCCATTCACGGTATATGGCGGAAGAGCCTTCAGCAGCTCCTCCCACCGCTCCACCTCTCCTGGCTCACAGTCCACGACATCAGCAGCTTCCAGCATCGAAGAGAGCAGTTCCTTCATCAGTGCAATGTCCATGGTCGAGTTGACGGCGGTTGGCATCGGGTGGGCGAGCTGCACGCCGTCCGGCGGCATAAAGTTCAGCGGGGTATTTTCAGGGGAAACCGAAGGATAGATCTTGATCTGGCCGCTCTCATGTTCTATCGTCAGAAAATCCTCGTAAAACCGCAGAGCTTCCCGCATAAACGGCCAGGCTGTCTCCTTCAGAAAGGTCTCATCCCCGGTAAAACAGTAATGCTTGTAATAATGGCTTGCCAGCCATGCCGCTGCACCCGTCCAGTTTAGAATGACGGGAACGATCTGATTTGGCACGCCGCTGCCGGGAGTGGTTCCGGCGGGAATGTAGATCCCCTGGCAGCCGTACAGCTTGAGCGCATTATTACGAAAATCATCCATAAGCCCGCCGTAATAGCGGTACAGCGATCCTGTCAGCTCTCCCAGTCCGCCTACATGAGCATGCCAGTACATCATCTGAATATTCTCATTGGCCATGTTGTGGCACCAGACCAGCCGGTAGTCTCCGCCCCAAAGACCGTAAAGCCCGAAGGGCTGGTCTTTCCTCCCGGTGCCGGAGATAAAGAGGTACCTGCCATAGGCCCACATCCGCTGAACCAGCTCTTCAGGAGCTTCTCCCTGATAAGCATCCAGCAGCAGCCGCTCGTTGGACACATGGGCATCAGAACGAATCCCGTCTCCCAAAGTGAACGAAGCGGACTCAAACAGGGGACGGTGGAGGGATACATGCCGTTCCAACAGCTGATCATAGCTCAACGTCCTGCCGGCCAGCTCCTTCTTAAGCTTATTCCATTCCGCCTCACGGTCATGGGCGCCAGCAAATACACGCACCACAGCGGTTATACTGTGGGCACCCTGAAATTTAAGCTGATCGCCCTCCTGAATGATTTGTCCACCTTCCGGGATCAACTGCATGACCGCCCCAAAGTCCAGTCCGTCGTCATTGCGGCCGGCATAGCAGACAACAGAAGGTTGGATCATGACACTCACAGACTCCTGCAGCTCCTTATAACGCGGGTCATCCTGCCATCGGTCGCTGGGATGCAGCTGAAGAGTGATACCGCCATCCAGACAAGCTTCCGGCCGGTCACCATGAATTCGGTACACAACACAATCATCCGCGCGGGAAACAAATAAATCCCGAGTCCAGCGGGTGACTCCGTCATTCCAGCTCACACTGACCTCTCCCGTGCTCATTTCCAAAGCGCGTTCATATCGGGTGAAGGCTTCCTGCTGCGGCATATTCAGCTGTATCGCAGCCACAGGAAAGCGGGAGGCCAGTGCCGAAGCATATCCACTTTCCTTCAGCGCGTTTGCCAGTGTCCAGCTTGCCTCCATATAGTTTCCTTCATCCATATGCCTTCGGGTCTGCTCAAGCGTATCGGACACATCAGGCAGTGGATCCCTGCGCCCCCAATGCCATAGATCTGCATGGTTAAGCAGGATCGTCTCCTGCTGGACACCGCCGAACACGGAAGCACCAATCTCGCCATTGCCCGACGGAAGCGCTTCGCGCCACATGTTCTTCCACCAGGAGGCCGGAGATTCAAGCCGCATCCTCAAATACTCTCCACCTCCCTGTCATTTGCTTCATTCAGCTTTTCCATCTCGATGCTGGCGAGGAGAAAAGGCGCTACCCCCATCAGCGCATCACTGACCACTTCCTCACTCAAATAGTAGGCATAGGATCCATCCCGGTAAAATCCGTTTCCTCCGAGTCCAGCACCATGGCAAATGCCGTGAAGATGCACGCCTTCGCTGTCTTCCGTCACGAATCGGTCCAGTATACCCTGATAAGCCCGCTGCACAACCTGTGGATTCAGTTCCGAAACATATCCCTTGCGGATCCCTTTAGCCAAAGCATAGGTCAGCATGCAGGAGGCTGAAGCCTCCAAATAATTGCCTTCCCGGCCATTCTGATCCATAACCTGGTACCATAGGCCGCTCTCCTGATCCTGAACATGCTTGAGCGCATGAGCCATGCGGTGAAAAATACCCATGATCTGTCCCCGCTTCGGATGGTCCTCCGGAAAATGATCCAGCGCGTCCACCACTGCCATGGCATACCAGCCCATGGCGCGTCCCCAGACATGCAGCGAGCGTCCGGTCGTCCGGTCGCACCATTGCTGCTCCCTGCTCTCGTCCCATGCATGGCACAGCAGACCGGTTTCAGGGATGCGCGTTCTGCTCTCAATCAGCAGAATCTGGAGTGCGACCTCATCGAAGAAACGATCTCCTCCGAATCGCCGTGCGTATTCGGCAAGAAACGGGGAAGACATATAAACGCCGTCGAGCCACATCTGGTAAGGGTAGATTTTTTTATGCCAAAAACCGCCCTCACTTGTTCTCGGCTGACCGATGAGCTGCTTCACGAGAAGCGAGATCGCCTTCTCATATTTGGCATCGCCGGTCTTCTCATGCATCAGGAACAGATTCTTGCCCTGATTAATGTGATCGAGATTGTAATCGTTCAGCCGGTAAGTACGGATACCGCCGTCCTCTGTGATGAACAGCTCCATGTGATGCTGCAGAACGTCCATGAACCGGGGTTCCCCTGCATGCTCAGACAGCCTGCCCAGCGCCATCAGTGCCATGCCGGACACGTAGCCCCACTTGTTGGCCATCTTCGGGTGATCTCTCTGCTCGCAAGCGCTCAGAATGGCCTCTCCGATTCGAACGGACCAGGCCGGCCGGGTCTTCGTCTCGGTCTCTGTCATCATGATTCTCCTCCTTGTTATCAGGAAAGCTTAGAAAACTCGGTACCCTGATGTTATGCGTTTAAGATCTTAGTGTCCGGATGCTTAGTATTCGCGCGCGTTGTTCCTGTAAGCTTTATTTCCGCAAGCTCCAATTCCGGAAGCTCCTCGAAGTTCAGCGGGAGCTGTACCTCATACAAGTTGGCATATCCGTTCTTGTCGCTGGTGAACAGCAGGCGGCTTCCATCTGCACTGAATCTGGGGTGGGCATGAACCTTCTGTGAATGAAAGCTGCATCTCAGCTCGCACAGCACCCGGGGGCCCTGCCATTTGCCATCTGTCTTTCGCCATACGCACAGATTCTTGACCGGCCCCTTGCCGTCCACCACCGCCTGCCCGAGACCATCCGCATGAGAATGCCAGGTATCAAAGGCAAAATCGGTTTCCTCCATGCCTGAATTATCATACTTGATCCTTCCATGAAAGTTCGTCCCGTCTTCACGGAAGCCATGGTAGCCAATCGTTTCTCCGTCGGGGTAAAAAAACTCATGCCCCACCTTCTCCCGCGGCTCCAGACGCTCACGGATTTTCCAAGCGCTTCCCGTCCTCAGGTCCAATCCCCAGATCCGGTGATCCACCAGGTGCCAGGGCCCCTCGTGGCAGTAGGTGATCAGCCATGGCAGAACCGGTGAAGCATTGATATGGGTTATAAAAGCGTGTTCCTCATGGATGGTTTCCGCTGTACCGGATCCGGCCTCCACGGCAATAATCCGGCTGAGCGGCGATGCCTCCATCAGTTCCCTGTGACCGACATAACCATTACCGAGATCCAGGCGGATGCGCCGGGACAGATCCTCCTGAATACAGGTCATGACATACTTACCGTCTGCCGTGCAGCTGAGATTGCCAATGTTGAAGCCTTCCGGCGCTGTATACAGCAGCTCTTCTTCGAGCGTTTCCAGGTTCAGCCGGGTGATTCCCCGTCCGAACTTGAAGAACGCTTCCTTCTTTACAGGGTTCAGGCAGGCATCCATGTAATCATTGTCTTTCAGGTCTGTCAGCTGCAGGATCTCCCCGCTGTCCCGGTCCAGGCTGTACAGATTCGTGCTGTTTCCGCGGTCTGACATCAACAGCAGTCTACGATCCCCGTCATACCAGCCGCCCTCAGTAAAATACAGATGATAGCTGTGCGTCTTGTAATTCGTCAGCTGGCGCACTTCAATGCCGGTGATCCGGTCACTATAGGTGCTCCATTCGGCAGGCCATATTGTTCCTTTGCCCATGGTCATCCTCCTCATTGATAGAGATTACAGCAGCGGCAGCAGCCCTTCCCACTGCACGGACCAGCTTCCATCCTGCGGGAAGCCCGGAAGTTCCTTGTTATCGGCACCATCCCAGCCGCATGCCATCATGGCGACAGCAGTCAGCAGGCCGCCGTTGCCTGGAAGGTAGACGCTTAATCCCGGACGCTGATAGTTGTGTCCGTTCGGCAGATATCTATTTTTCGTTGCTTCCATCAGCAGAAAGTCAACAGCCAGCTCCCGCTCACCGAGCCTTGCTGCGGTCATGGCGCACATCGGAAAATCCCAGCCCCAGGCGGACTCCCATATCCAGTCCTTCTGAACCCGCTTCAAGGTATTTCTCATCACTTCAGGGTCGACAAGCGATCCCGGAAGCATGCCAAGGGCTCCCACCATGGATGGGTGATCGTGGTTCTTCTCCGTAAAGGTGTCCGGACAATGCTCATGTGCCAAATACACCCCGTCCTGCTGGGGCGGACGCGCCATCGCCCCCGCCACCCTCATCCAGTCCGGATTAGCCGGACGTCCCAGGCGCTCAGCCCAGCGCTGAGCCACTTCCAGACCGTATTTCCAATATTCCAGCTCATACGGCGGATTCATACTGCCCTGCATCGGATGGCACTCCTGTGCCGGAATGAGCGGCGGGCCGAGATCATAAGCGTTCCTTTCCGGATTTAAATGTGCATACGACACCATGAAATCCGCGGCTTCAAATACAATGTCCGCATAGCGATCCAGTGTCTGAGTGCCGGGTTCAGCCCGATAGATCAGCTCTGCCAGTGTCATTGGATGCGGCTGCTGCCAGATCAGCCCCACGGCTACGGCGGACGGGCTCTGCAGTCCATCAAAGCCGACCATCTTCGGCCACCGGGCACCGGCATAACCCTGCGAGACTGCCAGCTCCTTGGCCAGCGGCAGAATGCGGAGATACCAGTCCATGCTGTTCTTCAGCAGGGATACCCGGCCCCACAGCGGAAAATGAACCGCATGCCACCAATGCATCTCCAGATGAGCTTTGCCGAACCAGCTGTTGTACATGAGGCCCGTTTCCTGCGGCGGAAGCTCTCCGCTGCTATGAATGGCGGTTAGATACTGGGACAATACAACTCGCCGCTCCAGCTCGCCCGCCCGTTCATCCACAGATCCCGAGAAATCCACTGCACCTCCGCTTTTCCAGAACGACTGCCAGCCTGCCCGGCTGGAATTCTCCACCTGCTGTAAGGTGGTACGGACGGGATCAGCAGAGGCAAAGGTCAGCGTACATTCCAGACGGTCTGTTCCATCCGAGCCGTGCAGCATCAGCTCATGGACCCCGGTGCGCTCAAGCTTTCCTGCACTCCACGTCCACCGGATCTCATAACGGTCTTCATCCATACTCCGGCTCAGCAGCGCCTCACCCGGCTCCTGCCCGGTCACTTCCGTCTGGTGGCGTTCATCCTGATCCCATCCCGGAAATACCGCCTTCGACCAGCTGGTATGGGTCATATCCGGAGCTGGAAAACGTGTAAACAGCTGAAGGCGCCCCTCCTGAATCAGCGGTGAGGATATGGAAATCCCTAAAGCATCCACCTCCTGATGGCAGCTCGTCACCACCGTAACGGGCTGGCCATCCACACTGAACCGGCTGGTGATAATGCCGCTCCATAAATCCAGCTCCTGCCGGATATCTTCCAGCTCATGCAGCTGGACCTCCTGTCCGCCGCGATGCTTAAGCTTCAGGCCGATCTGTCCCAGCTGCAGACGATGCGGATTCTGGCGGAGCCAGTGATATGCCTCTGTCCGGTCTTCCGGCTTCATCGGATAAGGCACCTTGCGGCCATACGTTTCGAATTCCTGATAGACAATTTCCTCTGCCGTACAGCGCCCCGGTCCTCCGGTATAATGCCAGCCCCAGTTCGACTGCGTGCCAAGCGGGGTTTCGTAATCCTCATAAAAGGTCTGCAAGCCCGTCACATCGACGCTGAAGCCAAACTCCCCGTTACCGATGGACAGGGGAGCGAGCGTCTCTGCCTTCGTCAGGACCGGGTTATGGCGCGATACGATTTGCTTTCGGTTCAATTTCATGTGGTTTAGCATCATTCATCTCCTTCCATTCCGTAATTCCTATGTGTTCTTGTGATTCCTGATCGGGACCGCTGCGGTATTTCATCATTTCACGGTATTTGCCTGGTGTAATGTTCTTATATTTTCGGAACACGCGGATAAAGCTGTTCTCGTGCACATAACCGACCCTGCCGGCGATGTCCGAGATCCGGTCATCACTATCTACCAGCAGCTCCTCCGCACGGTCCATCCGCAACTTTGTAAAATATCCGTAAATCGTGTCATTGATCTCCTGCTTGAACAGCTGGCTTGCCAGACTGACACTGATGCCTGCACTGTCCGCAATCTCCTGAATACCGACAGGTTCGGCCAGATGCTGTTTCATAAATTCAATCATCTTCCGGCACTGCACAAACTCTTTGCTCTCCATCAGACTGTTGAAACGCCGGGCCAGCTGCACCGCTTCATGGCTGAAGTCCTTCAGAATATCCTCCAGAGTAAGGGTATGCAGTTCCTCAAGCGGCTCTTCTTCCCGTTCCAGTTCCACTGCTTCCCGCAATCCGATCCGGTGGAGCCGTTCCTGAATGGGCCTTAGCTTCAGAATCACTCTCGATGGATAGTCATTCTCCGTCCGCAGCTCCTCCCCGAGATCCACGACAAGATTCAGCACTCGGGTTTCATCGCCGCTTTCGACCGCAGCAGCAAGTTCTCCCGCCCAATCCGCTTCCGTGCCTTCGGACTTTTCCCCAGGCTCATGATCTGCCACCTCGCGGAAAAAGACAATGCTGCCCTTTCCCCGGTACAGCCGGTATCCCAGTGCATTATCTGCTTCCAGCATGGCCTGCTTCAGCTCCCCGGCATCCGCATGGACAGCGCTGATCCCCATGCTGATGCTGAATCCCAGCATCCGATCTACCACATCCGCCGCTTTTTGCAGGTATGGTTCACCCGGCTCATCACCCGATTTCAGCTGGAGCACGATGCCCAGCTTATCCTTGCCAAAATCGGAACATTCCGAACGCCAGGCCGGAGAAAGAACCTCGGTAATGATGTTAGCCAGAGCAAACTTTAGCAGAGAACGGTCAGTTCCAGAGTACCGTCGTGACCAGCACTCAAACTGATCGATGGAGACCACGGCAATCAGAACAGGCTCACTGCTCCAGTCCTGAAAGCAGCTGCTCCACTTATCCCGGATGCTGCGGATTCCAGAGCGGTTTCCCACGTAAATGTCATACAAAAATTTGGAGGAAACCTCCGGCATCGTCTGCCGGATCAGCTGCGAGAGCTGGGCGTGATCGCTGAGAAGCTCGGTGGTCAGGCGCTCCAGATGATGAAGGTCCGTGCCCGGCAGCTCGCTTTCGTTCTTGCGGAACAGCTGCTGAATCCGGCGGATCGGCCTGAATGTGAGCGTCTGGATATACATGATCGCCAATACGCCGACCAGAAGGGCTGCTGCGGAAATGGACAGCACGGCATTGCGAATGCTTTTGGATTGGGCCAGCAGGCTCTCCTGGGATACAGCAGATATGTATTTCCAGCCGGTCAGCGGTGAATCCAGCCGGTTTACCAGAAAGGAACGATCCTGATACAGGAAATCGCCGGGTTCACTGCCGTACTCATTTCCATGGCTGCCAGGCTCACTCATAACTGCCAGTTCCGCCATGGCCTGGATTCCCTCTCCATCCAGCCCACCACCCGGCACGGTGTACAGAATGCCGCCGTCTGTATCGACAATAAACCGTGTCCGGTCCAGCCCTGTCCGCTGGGGCGGATGCAGCTTGGCGAAGATCTCCTCTTCCTTCAGATTGATGGCCACAATTCCCTTAAACTGGCCTTGGATGAGAATTTTTCGAAACAGCGTAATTTCAGATCCATTGCCCCGAAAGCCTGAACCGGAGGGAACCGACCGGTCGCGGACTAACATCTTGCGGTCACCGAACTCTTCTGCGACACCAATCCAGGCAGAGTCTGCAAAAGTAAGGCTGCTGGCGCTGTATCCCTGGGGCATGGAAACGAAGCTGCCGCGCTCAAGGTCATGTACATAAATGCTTTCGATATAAGATGTATTTTCGATCAGGGTAGACATAAAGGTATAAATTTCAGAAATATTACGGTAGGAGCTCTGATTCTCGGCCGTCAAAAAATTGTAAATGTTCGGATGCAGCGAGACGGCGATGGCAATCTGGTTGCTTTTATCGATATACTCATCAATAAAATTCATGCTGATCTGGAGCAGCTGCTGCTGCGGCTCGCTCAGCTCTTTCTGGAGAACCGATTTGGAGGAAAAATAGGATGTCAGGCTCACCGTCAGAATAAGGACGCATACGGACACGGTCAGGAACAGGACGAGCCGGGTTTGCGTATTGGTAAGCGTATAGCCAAGCCACTTCGTAAACGATTGCCACATGCGCATGACCACCTTTCACAGTATTTGTCTATTATACTGCGAACCCATCCCTTGCTCGAAACCGCTTACAAGATGCACAGCTGTCCCCTATCCCCTGCAAGCTTTGCAGCACACCCCTAGCCTGCCGAATGCTCCAGCTTTTGTTTTATTTCACTGTCCAGCAGCATCGCTCTGGTTTCCATTCCAGCCAGCATTACAATGCCGATGCCATGCGTATCATTCAAACGCCATCCCAGCTCGTGCTTGTAATAGTGGTTGGTGAACGAATAGCTGGAACCCCGGCAGACTCCGTACAGGTTACCATGCTTATCTATGGCAGTCCGGCACAGCCCCTCCCATGCGGATATGGCCGCCTGCTTATAGCGGTCGCCATCTTCCAGCCAGCCGCAGCGCACACCGCGGGCAAAGCCGAACATAAACATCGAGGTGCAGGAGGCTTCCGGGTAAGACTCATGATCAGTCAGCACCTGGTGCCACATGCCTTCTTCGTCTTGAAGAGCGAGATAACCCTCGGCCAGTTCTCTGTAAAAGACCAATATATCCTCATATGATGGGTGCTTCTCCGGCAGAACAGCGAGCAGCTCGGTCAGGGAGAAGAAGACCCAGCCATTGCCCCGTCCCCAAGGTGTCAGCGTCGGCTTGCCCTGTGCGACATCATACACATGGGACATGATCTGACGGTCCTGCATATATAAGTATTTCTTGTACAGGAGCAGTTGATCGGCTGCTTCCGACAGATACAGCGGATTGCCGGACAGCTCGGCATAGCGGCACAAGAATGGCACACTCATGTACATATCGTCGCACCACATCGTATTGTTCATGCTGACGGACACGCCCACCCGGCGGTACAGCGCTCCATCCGGCAGGCGGTCCTGCCGGCTCAAAATATACTGTGCAATATGCTCCGCAGCTACCTTGGCACCCTTCAGCGGACCAAGCCGGTCTGCAAGAATGGCGAGTGCGCCGAACGAGCCGCAGTCATCGAGGCTGTCGATATGGGACAGCTGGTTGTTAAGTCCGGCTGCGCCGAACGTTTCCCGGTCCCATAATGAATATTCATAGGCCGAGGTTGCGAACTCCACATGGCGCCTCACATAGTCGGTATAGTCCGGGCGGGAGAGTCCCTGTCCTGTCGTCAGCAGGCCGTACAGCGTGACGCCGAGCGGATAATTCCAGCGGCCGAACAGCTCGTTCTCCAGAAAAGGACGGGCATAACCTTCCGGCTGGGCCGTCCGCCAGGTCAGGGGGCTGTCGCCTTCCGGATCCTTCACCAGATCTTCGACAGCGTACAACAGAGGATCATGCTCCAGGCTTCCGGACAACGGACCCAGATACAGCCATGGTTCCCTTGCTCCCAGGACGTTCCTGGGTGACTGAAGCTGAAGCTGGGCCGTAAGCGGCGTTTCCTCCAGCGAGAAGCCCCAGCCGTCTGCTCCGTATTCACTATAGATGAACAGATCACCTGCAGCCTTGCCTTCCGAGAACTCTACAGTCACATGAAATGCGCCCGGCTCGTCTTGGCGGTACACCTCTTCCCCATTCAAGAGGACACGGATCGGACTGTATGCCGTTCCCGTCAGCACGCCGCCCGCAGTACCGGCAGCGGTGCTGACTTTGGTCCAGGCATACGCGCCCGCTCCCTCATGATGGCCGTACAGCTGCAGCATCTGTCCGCCCGGAGCCCTGCCCCCTGATGTTTCATCCTCTGCAGTACTGTCCAGCGCAGCTGCATCTTCCGGCAGCCACTTCATCCCTGTGGCGGCTTCCGGCACCGAGGTGTCCGGAAGCCATGGAAGCACTTTATCCGTCGGCCTGGTATACAGCCACCCTTCTTCACCCTCCCGCTCTAAGGAGGGAGCGAGGAAATGATAAGGAAAGTTCTTACGGTTGCTGGTTCCAAACACCGCACCCTGTCCGCGGCCCAGCTCCAGCACCATATGATTCCAGCCCTTTGTCAGCGAAAGCTTCAGCTTCAGCTGCCGGCCATCTTCCTCTTCAGAAGAGGATCCGAACACTTGAATTCCGTTGTGATGCAATTTGACTGGCCCGAGGCAGGAAAGCGTAAAGATAAAGCTCTGGGCTTCTTCGATCCACAGCTTTCCCCAAGCGTATACATGCTGACCCGCATCATCCTCAGGAAACAAGTCCTCACCGGGAAATATATACCGGTGATCCTCTCCCTTTCGGATCGGCTGTTTCCGGGTCACGCGGTAGACAGGACCATGCATCGGATGGCTTCCGATATACCGCTGGGCCATCACGGTGAGTACATGCTCGATCCCCGGGCTGGCTGTATGCCTCGCAATGCTTTCTTCCTGATCAAAATAACGCTGCTGCATCATACGCCCCCCTTCCTGTTCACGGCGAGCTCCTGCTGCGGGGAGCTGCCCAGCATCTCGGACAATCTCACCGGACGGTTTTCCTGAGCCGAACGCCACACACCTTCTCCAGTGGCTACCGCATAAGCACCGTCCTCCGCTCCGGATAAGATGCGGAACGGCCTGCTGCTGTCCTCTCCCATGAATAAGTCCTCCAGCAGCAGCGGGTCTCCGCCGCCATGTCTGCCTTCCCGCTGAACAACATGGATCGTCTCTTTGGATCCGAACAGCGGGAAATAGTCAATCGTCTGAACCGGTGTCGGAAATGGAATCCGGGAGGGAATATGATATTCCACGGTCTCCAGCCGGCCTTTGGTTCCATTGATGGCAAGGCGGTAACCTTCATAAGGAAGTGAGAAATTCACCGAATAGCTCATCATGGCACCGCCATCGTAACGGACGACCGCGGCGTAAGTGTCCTCAATTTCAATATCCGAGTCGAAAACGCAGCGGTCCGGACGGTAGCCTGTATATGGAAAGGCACCCTGCTGCCCGCCCAGTGAACCCAGATGGTCATCCTGGACGGCGAGCTTTTTACTTCTTGCATTCCATCTGGAGTAGTAGGCACACTGACTGCTGACATCGCAGGTGCCGCAATGACGGCCATCCTCTCGCTCCGGGTTCCATTCACTATCCGCTCCGTAGTAATTCAGAGCGCCGTACGCAAATACCTCAGCCGGCTTCTGTCCAATCCACCAGCTGGCCAGATCGAAGTGATGTGTGCTTTTGTGGATCGACAGCCCGCCGGACAAAGCCCGCTCACGGTTCCAGCGCTTGAAGTAGCTGGAACCGTGATACGTATCCAGGTACCAGTTCAAGTCTACGGAGGTGATCCGTCCAAGCCGGCCTTCCGAGACCATTTCCTTGATCTTCGTATGGATGGGAGCATATCGGTAGTTAAAGGTCACGGTTACCGTGCCTTTGCTCCTGCTTTCTGCTTCTAGAATCTGGCGGCTGTCCTCTCCGGTGGTGGCCATCGGTTTCTCGCTAATGACATCCAGATCCATCTGAAGCGCCGACAAAATATATCGTGCATGCGTATCATCCCGCCCTGCGGCAATAATGCAGTCCGGACGGGTCTCCTCCACCATCCGGACAAATTCATCCTCACCGTAGGCCGGAATATCGGCCTGCTCCGGAAATCTGGAGCGGAACACTTCAAACCGGGCAAGATCGGGATCGAGCAGACCCACCAGCTCACTGCCGCCAGCAAAAGTGGTCAGGATCGGCTTCGCGAATTGGCCCAGGGCCCGGCCGCTTAGACCGCATATGGCATATCGTCTTCTTTTCATGGAATCCCCTTTCTGCGATAGGATTGTGATATGGATTACTGCTGCTGATTGGTTTTGGCATACCATTCCTGGACGCGTTTCGTTACTTCTTCGCCTCCGGACTGATACCAGCGCTCTTTGAACTCATCAAATTTCTCGATCGGCCATTCGCCGATAATGATCTTGGTGGAATACTCCTGGAACAGCTTGTGTGACTGGATATCCGGGAAGCCCTCGTACACCGTGCTCGGCAGCCCATCGCCCGCAATTCTTCTCGCATCTGCCGTACTCACTTCAAACATATCCCTTACCATCTGCTGCATATCTTCCGGAATCGTCTGTTCGATTCGGACGTCCATGTCCTCTTTCGTCGTCAGGTTGCGCATGCCCAGCGGAATCGGTCTGTCATCGCTTGGCGGAAGAAGTACTTTCTTGCCGTCCACGACCTCATGCTGCGCGCCTTCGATGCCAAAACGCACGAATTCCTCATGCTGCTTGTCATAGAAGAAATCCAGCAGCTTCAGCGCATCCGGAGCCTTTCCTTCCGATGCTTTCGGAATGACCCATTCCGGTTCACCCATGCTCTTCTGGGTCACATAACCTTCAAACCCTTCCACTTTGGGGAGCGGCATACCTGCAATGTAAGCATCGGGCGCTCCCTGACGCATCGCAGTCAGACGGTCGCGAATATTGGCAGGAAGATGATACCAGCTGCCGACGAGGTTGTTGTTGATTTTGGCTGTCCATACATCGCCTTTGTTCAGGAAAGTCTCATTATCAAGCAGCTTCTCCTCGTACAGCTCGCGGGCGAAAAGGATGGAGGCCTTCATATTCTCGGTAATCCCGGCATACTGAATTTCACCGTCGTAAGTATCCCACTCCGGGTATCCTTCCCACATGGCTACACCATACATGGCAAACAGATGATCCATCCAGCGTCCGAATTCCCGGCCGCTTGTAGGCAGCTCATCGGCTTTGCCGTTGCCGTTCGGATCCTTATCCCGGAAGGCCCGCAGCACATCCTTGTACTCTTCCACGGTCGCCGGCATCTCCATTCCGACTGCCTCGAGCCAGTCCTTGCGGATCATCGGCGCGCGCTCTGGCACAAGAAACACTTTTGGCACGTAATAGATTTTGCCGTCTTCTGAAGCAGACCGTACAATGTCCCAGGCCTCCTGAGGGATGTTCTTCCATACATTCGGAGCATATTCTGGCAGCAGTTCATCCAGCGCCAGCGCCCCGCCCTGTTGTATCAGCGTCTGCTCAATCCCGCCGATCGGACGGAGAATGTCCGGAAGGTCATCCGAGGCAATCATTAAGTTGATATACTCGGAGGGCTCGGAGCCCGGGGGTGTCGTAATCAGCTTATACTCCACCCCGGTTTGCTCTGCTACATATTTAACATGCGGATCATCACTGCCCGGAATTTTACCGATACCAATATGGCTTTTGAATACTTTAATGGGCACCGGCCCCTCGCTTCCGGCTCCTGGATCTTGATTATTTTCAGCTGTATTGCCCGATCCGCCTCCACCGCAGCCCGCAATCATCGTACACGCCAGGATGGCAGCCATGGCCTGCTTGGCCGGCCGGTTTCTGAACCACTTGAACATAAATCCCTCTCCCTTCATCTATGAACAAATTCCTGCTGTATTCACTGAAGTTATAAATCACACCGGTCCACTTCGATTGAGAACCATCTTCCGATCGCTGTTATCCCCGAATTTTTTTCGATTTTATTACACCTCAAGCGGGAAAATTCAGTGATAGCGTATGCTTCCGATGCTAGCTTTCCTTCGGAAAGCTTTGAGCGACCGCTCCGCTTCTCCAGATTGGTTCTCACTCTACGTTAGACATGTGAATTTATTCTCAGTCTATACAGCTGCTATTCTTTCAAGGATCCCAGGAGGGAGCCCTTGACGAAGTATTTCTGCAGGTACGGATATACCATAATGATTGGAAGCGTCGCGAAGATGATCGTCGCTGCTTTCAGCGTCGTCGTGTTGAAATTGTAATCACCCAGGAACATGTTCACAGCTGCCAGCTCCTCCGGTGAGGTTAGATAGGCGCGAAGCTTCATTTGCAGCGGCCACTTCTCCGGATCACGGATAAACAGCACCGCACGCTGGAATGTGTTCCAGTATCCCACCGCATAGAACAGGCCGACCGTGGCCAGCACAGGTTTAGACAGCGGGAGATAAATCTGGAACAGTAGCCGGAACTCGTGGCAGCCGTCGATTCGGGCCGAATCATCCAGCTCTTTGGGAATGCCCATAAAAAACGTCCGGATGATAATCATGTTAAAGGTCCCGATCACACCGGGGATAATCAGCGCCCACAAGGAGTTCATCATGCCCAGCTCACGGACTGTCAGGAAAAACGGGATCATCGGCGCATTGAAGATCATCGTAATGACGATGCCCAGCATGACCGGCCTGCGCAACCAGAAATCTTTCCGTGAAAGTGGAAACGCTGTCATGATTGAAAATAGCATACTAATAAGGGTACCGGCTACTGTAATGAACAGCGTAATGCCGAATGAGCGCCAGAGCTCTCCGTTTTGCAAGATCTGCTCCCAAGAGGCGGTCGTAAAGTCGACCGGGAACAGAAACACCTGCTTCGAATCCGCCGCGATCGGGGAACTGAAGGACATCGCCAGCAGATGGAGCAGCGGAGTGATCATCGTTGCCGCAGCCGCAGCCAGCACCATATAGTTAATCCATTGAAACGCCTTTTCTCCTGTTGATTGTCTCATCATTACCATAACCCCTGTTCCGACTTGCGTGCCAGACGGTTAAAAATATAGAGCAGCACAAACCCGATGACCGACTGGAACAGTCCGATCGCCGTGGTGACGCTGTACTGTCCCTGCAGTACGCCCGCCCGGTATACATAAGTCTCGATAATATCGCCGACCGAATAGGTCATTGGCGTCAGCAGGTTGTAGATCTGGTCAAAGCCCAGCTCCAGAAAGTTGCCGATGTTCAGCAGGAAGAGCACCAGAATCGTAGGCGCCATGGATGGAATGGTGATATACATGATCTGCTTCCACCGGTTCGCCCCGTCCATAACTGCGGCTTCATACAAATTGGGATTGATGCCGGCAATCGCTGCGAGATAAATAATCGTGCCCCAGCCGACTTCCTTCCAAATGCCCGACACCACCACGATGGAGCGGAAAAAGCCTTCCTGCTGCATGAACAGAATGGGTTCCAGACCGAACAGTCCCCGCAGCTGGTTCACCATCCCTTGGGACGACAGCAATTCGAAGACGATACCGCCGACGACGACCCATGAGAGGAAATGCGGCAGGTAAAACAGGCTCTGGAGCGTACGTTTCGCCAGCATCAGCCTGACTTCATTGAACAGCAGCGCCAATATGATCGGTGCCGGAAATCCGAATACCAGCTGATACAAGGCGATCAGGGCGGTGTTACGCAGGACGATGTAAAAGTCCGGGTATGTGAACAGATAGATGAAATTATCGAACCCTACCCATGGACTTCCCTGAATCCCGTTAAAAATCTGATAGTTCTGAAATGCAATCATGCTCCCTGCCAGCGGTACGTATTTGAACACAATATAGTACACGATACCTGGAGCAATCATCAGATACAGCATCCACTGCTTCCGCAAATGGGATAGTATCCGGTTCTTCGTCTGACGTTCCGTGCGGGCTTCCGTATGAGCGGGTTGCCCCTGTTCCGCTGGAACCGGTGCTGTGGACATGGCTGCCTAGCCTCCCTTCCTTGTTGTCACCGACATCGTACCCTTCAGCGTCCAGCCTGCACAATCATTACATCTTCCAAGGAATGCGCAAATCTGTGAATCCGCGGTATAACAGCGTTTATGGCACATTGGACAGAAATGGGATGGAAGGATGGTTAGGTACCTGGAAGAATGGTGTGTGCTAAAATCAAAGACCCCTGACCGGAAAATAAGGTCAGAGGTTTATTTGGAATACAGTTTCAGGTTGGCGGAAATCAAGGCTTGTACTCCTCGATCGCACCCTGGACATGCTTAAGCCGGAGGGTTTCCCGTTCGATGACAGCTTTTCGCTTGGCTTTCAGGATCATCTGCTCAATATCAGCAAAGCTGCAGGCTGCCAGCTGTTCACTGGCCCACGAAATGACCTCTGGATCACAAGGGAATTCCCCAATCAAGAGTCCGATATAGCTCATACGTTCTGCCTGCTTGGGCAATGGGTATACAAGTCTGGTATCAAACCGGCGCCAGATTGCCTGGTCCAGGTCCTTTTCTAAATTCGTAGCCGCCATAATCACGCTTCGATCACCGAAGTCATCCAGGCATTGAAGCAGAGTATTGACCGCGCGCGCCATTTCTTTAACCTCATCATTGTTATCTCTTGTACGGGCAATGGCATCGAATTCGTCAAGGAACAAAACACAGGGAAATGTTCTGGCATAATCAAATATTTTACGGATGCTGCTCCCGGTTTCACCCAGATGGCTGTGGATAATGGCATCCAGGCGAACCAGAACGAGCGGAAGGTCCAGCGATTTAGCCATGTAGAACGCCGTTAAGGTTTTGCCGGTGCCCGGCGGGCCGTACATGACGATTTTATTAGGAATCGGAACGCCATGGTTCTCAAATTCCTCCCGCATGCCCAGGATCTCAATAAACTCATCCACGATTCGTTGGTTGACCTCAGGCAGGATTAAATGTCTGACCTTCTTGGAACATTCTTTGGGCAAATATACGTCCGCCATATCCATGCCTTTCGCGCGTGGAAGGCGCTGGGCTGTGCTGTTTTTACTCATTGCCATGGCAGCGGGTTCTCGAACTGCTCCCAATCCATCGACATTTCTTCATCGGTGAGCAGACAGCGGTCGAGTACAGCTTCCGTATCTTCTTGCTTCAGGTCTATACCGATCAGCACCAATTCGGTTTGCCGATCTCCCCATTGCGGATCCCATTTTGTCCGAACATCGTCTTCGGCAGCCAAAATTTCTTCCCGCTCTGCTTCAGGCAGTGCGGCTACCCACAATCCTGCGGGGCCAAATTGTATCGAGGGTCCGGCCTGGCTTAAGCTTGCCGCGGCATCTCCAGCTGCCGCAAGCCATATTAACCCCTTAGCCCGAACGACCTGCTCCGGCCAATCGCCCATATATTCTGCCAGTCTTGCCGGATGAAACGGTCTTCGGCGTCGGTACACGAAGGAGCTGATGCCGTATTCTTCGGTCTCCGGTGTATGTGACTCCTTCTGCAGCTCCTGAATCCAGCCGGCTGACATGCTTACACGCTCCAGATCAAACAAGTCGGTATTCAGTATCTCAGCCGGATCAATCTCTCCATGACGGGTACGGATGAGCTTGGCACCAGGCTGCAGCTTCCGAAGGACAGCCTCCAGCTTGTTCAGCTCGTCTTCCTCCACAAGATCACATTTATTCAGAAGCAGGACATCACAGGTTTCGATCTGGTCTATTAACAGATCGACAACATCGCGGGTGTCGTCTTCCCTTGCGCTTTGATTGCGGTCAAGCAAACTTTGCCCTGAGGCGAAATCGTGCCAGAACCGGTTGGCATCCACTACAGTGACTAAGCAATCAAGCCTTGCCAGATGCGTTAAGTCTATGCCTGTTTCTTCATCCGCATAGGTAAAAGTCTGCGCTACCGGAATCGGCTCGCTGATCCCCGTGGATTCAATCAATATGTAGTCAAATCTCCCCTCGTTCACCAGCTTTTCGATTTCCTGCATTAAGTCATCACGCAGTGTGCAGCATATGCAGCCATTGGTCATCTCGACCAGCTTCTCCTCGGTCCGCGACAAGCTTGCCTCTCCTTTGACCAGCGCAGCATCGATATTAATCTCACTCATGTCATTTACAATGACAGCCACCTTCAAGCCTTGGCGGTTATTTAGTACATGATTGAGCACGGTCGTTTTACCTGAGCCCAGATAGCCGCTGAGCACCGTGACGGGAATTTTATTTTGGGTCATGATTGATCTGCTCCGTTATATATCCTTTTTTATGTTTTATTCGTAATATTTACGATTTACATTGATTAATATAATTTGTATTGTTCATTCTGTCAAACGAGAACATAAAAAAACCGATGAAGACTCAGGAGATCATCCTGCGCTTCTATCGGTTTTTGCAGTGTAGAAGGGTGAAGTGACCGACGGAGAACGTCCCCGTTAGAACTCTACCAGCTTAAGGATCCAGCTCATTTTGATTTCGTCTTTTTCAGCATCACTTATCGCTGCAGGCATCTCCAGAAACTGTTCATGCTCCGGCAGTTTAGGCAGCTGCCTCCTCACGATCTGGTCTGCATTGGCATCCTCCCAGTATTGCGGGAAAAGATAATCTATGCCGTCCAAGGACCTGTGCACATAAAATGAAAACTCTATTCCCTTGACCACAGCGTAGGCATGCCCCCGAATTCTCGGTTCACAAAAGACATGGCATCCTTTTAATCGCTGCAGCGAATACTGGAAGCCATTGATTTGAGATTCGGTGAGGTGGTAGTCATCCAAATAATACTTGTCCGAGATCCGGTTAAAGTTGGTGTCGATGGTACGGTAGTTCAGAATAACCTCGGCGCCTTTATGAAGTACAGGGTCAAAATAATCCTTTTGCAAGCCGCCCTTATTCTTGGCCAAGCGGTCTTGAACCAGCGCATGGATGTTGCTGTGATCCAGATTGTGGCCGAATGTGAGCAGCAATGTTCTCCTCTTTTCCATTTTATACAGCACCTCACTTCCTATGATAGGGTTCATTTCTTCCTAAATTCAGCTGCCTGATCCTGTGATTAATCCCTCATTTAATTGGAACATATTTCAATATTAAGACTGTTGAAAGGAGTGAATATGAAAAAAACTTTAATTTTTTTCTGTAAGGATGAAAGACAAGCATACGGGATTATGAAAGAGAACTAGCAAGCATATTAGCGTTTATTAAATTCAGTTTTCTCTGTATGTTCGCTATAAACTTTGTTTTTATTTGAGATCGATTTCATTCTTTGTTATCATGTCGATGTTGTCGAAATAACAAAACGACTGTCGAATTTCGTCAAGTAGTGTCTACATTTCTGCAGAATGTGAGCCGGAATCTAAACGACTATCTAGAGGGGAAACGAAAAATGAAGAAAATGAAAATATGGTTGGTTTTTGCAAGTTTAGCAGCATTACTAGTATTAGGAGCATGTTCTTCCAGCCCTGCTGAGGGTGATGAAATATCCGTAGGAGAGCAGGTTGATTATACGATCACTGGAACTGATCCGGGCTCTGGTCTTATGAGACTTTCAGCTCAGGCTATGGAAGATTATAACTTATCTGAGTGGACTTTAACAGAAGGCTCGGCCGCTGGCATGACAGCTCAGCTCGACAAGGCTTATAAAAATAAGGAGCCTATTGTCTTTGTGGCCTGGTCTCCACACTGGATGTTCAACAAATATGATTTGAAATATTTAGATGACCCGAAACTGACTTACGGTGAACCAGAAGAAATTCACACCATTGCTCGACTGGGACTGCAGGATGATCATCCGGTGGCTTATGAGTTTCTGGACCGCTTTAACTGGGCATCTGATGACATGGGAGAAGTCATGGTCGATATCCAGAATGGCATGGAACCGGAAGAAGCTGCCGCTAAATGGGTCAATGAAAATACAGATAAGGTGCAGGAATGGATTGATGGTCTGGAGCCCGTAGACGGTGATCCTTTTGCACTTAGTTATGTAGCATGGGATTCCGAGCTTGCAAGCACCAATGTGGTTCGCTATGTGCTGGAAGAGAAGCTGGGTTACGAAGCAAAAGCACTGCAGGTAGAGATTGGCCCCATGTGGCTCGGTGTCGCCAACGGTGATGTGGATGCCATTGTAGCAGCCTGGCTGCCTATCACTCATTCCGATTATTGGAAAGAGTACGGAGAGCAGCTCGATGATCTGGGAGCTAATATGGTTAATGTAAAATCCGGTTTGGCTGTCCCTGCTTATATGGAAGATGTGAATTCAATCGAGGATCTGCAATCTTGACCGAAGGCTAAAGAAAAGGTGTCTCTGACTGTTCAGGGACACCTTTTCTTATACAGCAATCTGCCTTCAATGAGCCTGATCCCTTTCATACGCCGTCTCCTTTTGCAGCTTTTATCACAGCATACAAAACGCTGTCCTTTCAACTGCAGCAATTCTTTGTCAAAGGGCATGAGCAGAAAGAAAACAGGCAGGACAAGGTGAATCCTTGTCCTGCCTGACTCATATGGGTTGTTGGATCGGCAGACCCGGATTTTCGATGTACCGGCCTGCCGAATATGATAAAACAAGGTGTGAGGTATGGGTTTGTTGGTATCTGATTGGTCGTGTTGTATGTGGTATCTGGTATCTTCCGATTGCTGAAACAGATTACGGTATCCAGCTGTTTGTTATCGGGTCAGTGTAACTCCATGCGTATTCTTATCATAGCTTACTTTCCAGTCCAGCAATTCCGCCATAAAGCGAAGCGGTACCTGAACACGTCCGTCACGGATCATAACATCCTTACCAATGTTCAGCTTTTGTTCATTCAGCTCAACGTAATCGACGCCTGGCCAGAATGCGGCCTTATCTTCCCCGATCATCACCCAAGCCGTCTTGGTCTTGTTGTTCCAGCTGATGTCGGCTTGAATCGCTTCACTCAAGAAACGAAGCGGTACATAGGTTGTGCCTTTGTCTACAAACGGTGTTACATCCATCTTGATCTGCTTGTCATCGACTTTGATGATATGATCATTAATGCCGAGCCAAATCTTCATCGGACCCATAGGCTCCGGTGTCACGGTACCGCCAAATTTCTCTGGCATTTGCGTCACGATAGCTCCGGACAGAGCCTCACCAATGTCAAACATACGCCCATGGCCTTCCTCAAAAGCTTGATATGCTTGTGCATACTGCTTGTTCTTGAAGTTGTTCACTACATTAATAACATCCTGCTCATGTGCCATAAGCACATTGGTTGCAGTGGCAGCCGGAAGATTATTTTCTGTTGCTGCTGCCAGGAAACCGCCAAGCTCCATCGGGAAATCCTTCAGGACATTGTCCTGTGCTTGCTGAATGTCATTCATGTTACCACTGCGGATAGCTTCACCAATACTGGTGCTGTCTTTGTACTGACTGGAGAAGATTTTCGCGAACTGGTCTGCACCCGCCTTACCGTACAGCGACTGGATGGCCGGCACCATTTCATTCGCATTGGCTTCCAGCATGTCTGCTGCCACGCCTGCATCCGCAGCCTGTTGATACTGCTTCAGTGAAGTCATAACCTGATAATTAAAGTGTGCACCGAGAAGCTGACTGAACGTCGCACGCAAATCGGCAGCCGGTGTATCGACCTTCGTATGATCAAACTTCTCCGGCATCTGCTTCACGATGGCACCGGATAAAGCTTCACCGATGACGAACATGCGCTTGTAGCCTTCATCATATGCTTGATACGCTTCTTCATAGTTACCGTTGATATAGTTGTAGAAGACGTCCTGCACATCCTTCTCATGCGCCATCAAGACTTGGGTCGCCGTGCCGGCCGGCAGGTTTCCACCTGTAGCGGTACTCAGGAAGCCGCCCAGTTCTGATGGGAAGTCTTGGAGGAGCTCATCCTTCACTCTGTTCTCTTCATTCATATTTTTGCTGCGAACAGCCATTCCGAGACCTGCACTGTCTTCATATTGGGATGAGAAAATTTCTTCGAATTGCTTCGCGCCTTCCGCTCCGTACAGAGACTGTACCGCTTTGACCATTTCCTCTGCGTTAGCCTCCAGCATGTCCTGGGCCAGATCAGCGTCTTCCGCGTTCTGGTATTCCTTGAGCGTCGTCATCACCTGGTATTCAAAGTGCGCCGCCAGCAGTTCGCTGAACGTCATCCGCAAATCCGCCGCGGGTGTCTTTACCGTAGGTGTAACCGATGCTGCAGACGCGCTTGGTGCAGGAGCAGCCATCGCCATCGAGGGAACCAGCAGCACCGCTGCCATGCATGTACCTAATACTTTTTTCAGCTTCATCTTGTTCTCATCTCCTTAGTGTGTGGTGATCTTGTCCTAACTTACGAAGGGTTTTGAAGTTTGGATCACCTTAAGGAGAAAAAACTTTATTTTTGTCGGAGTATCTGCTGTCCAAGATCCGTTTCCTGGGCCAATTGAGTTGAAATTTCAATTCCTTTTGTTGAGTTAATTTCATTCTCATTCGAACAATCAACAGCTCAACTTTTAATAAACACAATTTTTACACCGATGATCTGGCTTTGGTCGTTCACTGCCTTGTACACACCATAGGCTCCATCACCAATTCCGGTTCGTGATACCGCGCCACCGTCCAGGACCCCCGCTTCTTCTCCGCTTTCGGTAATATCACAGCAGATATCGTACCAATTCGTATCTCCGGCAGGGTTGTCCTGTGGCGCAGCTGCATCCGCAATCCGGTATTTGGACACATCGAAAACTCCGGCCTGCCCGCTGTCCACACCGGCGATAAAAGGACACTTGATCCAAGCCAACGTTTCTTTTTGTGCTGCTGCAGATTCGTGATATACCGTTAACTTGGCGTTTGCTTCGCCCCAGTCAGGGAGCTCTATTTTCTCAACCTCAGAAGCCCACGTTCCATTTAAGGCAGGCTCCAACACACCCATAATGATGCTGTTTGTGTCCAAGTCATTACAAGGGTCCGCTGCAACCAGCTGTCCAGAGCTTACTTCGAAATTACCTAATGAAATGATCAATGAGAATTCCTCCTGTTGTAAAAAATGTTCAGTTACATTCTACAATACCCTGCCTCTCGCTCACATGGTTCATGAATATGGGTGGAGCGCCGCTCGTATCCTTTTTGTCCCAGCAGCTAATCATAATGTCAATATCCTTCAGGATGCCAGCCACCCAGTATGTTAAATACCCGGTATTCTGAAGCCTCCTTAGCAGTCAGCTGCCGGGACCAGGCTGCCCGAGACTGTGGATTGGCACCAGGGCCGGTGCTTTCAAATTCTTCGTATCGACTGGTGCGTTCTCTGTCCGGCTGCCCCCAATTATGCCAACCTTCAGGAATGATAGAGTTGTCCATAACGGTTCGGATAAAGGCAGTATGGGCATAAGACCGCCATGGACGCCCAAGATAGACCTCTCCTACACCTTCTCCGCTGGTAATCTCACAGTCCAAGAATACGTATCCGAACGATGTACCCTCCGGTGTCGAGGCAGCTGTAATGTAACCTCGTGACCGCTTAGTATGTATTTGGCAATGATCAAAGACCGCGGTAGCTGCGCCGAAAATATAGTCTACATCGCCTTCAATATAGCATTCATTATAATATTGTTTTCCCTGTCCAGTATAAAGCGTATCCTGATCTCCAAGCAGTCTAACCCTGCGAAAAACAGCATAACCCGCATTCACAAACGCAGCTACCGCCTGTCCGGTCCCCGGTCCAGAGGCATTGCGAATGGTCAAATTTTCCGCCGTAAACCGCTCTGCAAACACATTCAGGGTGCCTGAACGGAACGTACCAAGCGGCTCCCCATCCGGACCCAGTGTATGGGCGTTATCCGACCAGCTCAGTATAGTGGACTGCGGATCTTCACCCAACAGAAGAATCGGCGGGGCACCTGAGGCAACCGTCACTTTCTCTTCGTATACTCCGGGCTTGATTCGTATCGTGACCACAATATCATGCTCTTCCGGTATGTTGTCTAGTGCCTCCTGCAGAGTAAGGCAGTCGCCCGTTCCGTCTTTTGCAACTGTAATCAGCATATTAATAAACCCCTTCCTGTTCATCCAATTTAATTTTATTAGGTGCGATCTCTCCTGCTGTCTATACTGCTGAAATGCGGCAATTAAGCATCCCCCATTATATCCCTTCTGATTTCCTTATTCCTCTACTTTTGATGTTTTTATATATCTTTTTAATACTTTTTTGCTTTATAGTAAGTTTATGCATCCATACCCATTGTCAATCGTTAACCACCCCCATTAGAATGGGTGTATTAGCATTAAAGTAAAGGGGCGACCATCATGCGGAAGAAGAAGCTGTTCACACGGTTTTTTATGAGCCTGACCTTAATTTCCGTATGCTGCATTCTAGTGCTGGCCATAGCTATTTTTTACTGGTACCGAAATCTTACAATCCATAATGTAGATAAGGCTAATCAGAGTGTGCTGCTGAATACTGAAACCGTTTTTATGAACTATAAAGAGATTGTACAGAACTACACGATGGACTTCTATGCCAACCCCAATATCCATGCACTAATGATGAGTGGTGATACAGAATGGAGCGACCAGCTCTACAGCGCACTAAGTCAAATTCGCGGTGCACTCGTCGTAAATACGTTTCTCGAGAATGCTTACATATTCGGAGTTGAAGCACCTGTTACGGTATTTGAGAATATGCCCCTAAGCCCGGAATCCAAGCAGGAACTGTTCGATCGGATTCGAGAGAGCCGCATCGAAGAGTCGCCGTTTCTGTGGCAGGCTGTACTAAACAATGGGGTCCCTGTAACGTTCTTAACTGTTTTTTATAATGACCGCGCTTTCACAGACAGTGCTTATTATGGTGCTGTGGCCATAACCGTTAATTTGAGCAAGCTGCAGAACCATCTGTTCTCTCAGCGGGATGATGAGAAAACACGCTATGCCGTACTTGACGATACCGGAGCAGTATTGATGCACAATCAAGGCACGGGCAGGGATTTTGAGACAGAAATGATTCAGCGTATTTCTGCCTCGGACACAGAGAGGGGTTCTTTCGTCTGGAAGGGCAGCACCGAGCCGCTGCTCATCACCTACGTGCATTCGCCGAAGGATAATTTATGGTTCGTATCAGAGACTTCCTATAAAGATAGCATTCGAGACATTTCCAACGCCCGCAATCTCATCATCGTCTTATGTCTCACTCTCATTGCCGCTGCAGCTACCAGCTCCTATTTGATTTCCCGGCGGATGTATCAGCCGATCGGCCGCTTGTTCGGCAACATTGTGCATATTTCCGGCAATCAAGAGGTTCTGAAGACAGGTGACGACTTTCATGCCGCATTCCGGGAACTGGAGACCATCGGAACCAGACTGGAACAGCTGCGGAAAGAGAATGACGACAGCGCCCTGCTTCGCTGGCTGCTAGCCCCCCAAGGAGGTCCTGACCAAAGTGATGCATGTATACATTTGACCTTACCTGACAGCGCCTATTTCGTATGTGTATTGTATATTCATGAAAATGATGAGGCCGAGAGTTTGAAGGCTGCCTGTGAACATGTTGTGAGCCAGATTCAAAGCGCCTTTGGCCAGTGGGCTGAGATTCGCACGTTCCGCCCCCATGAGCATACTGCTGTGCTGATTATCAGTGAGCTGGCAGAAGGCACCTTTGAAGATGAATCGAATTTACGCTGCCAGTGGGAAGTGCTGGCGTCCCATGCCGGTGATTTTCATTACTCGCTTGGAATCAGCACTCTAACGAGTGATACCCGCCTACTCAAGCAGAAATACGAGGAAGCTTCCGAGTGCCTGCAGATCGTTAAATTCCATGAACATCGATCCATGTTTTTCGCTAAAGACACGGTCCAACTGGATAGTAATGCCATCCCAGACAGTTCATTAGAACCGGTGCTTCAAGAGGTACGTCAGGATGGTCAACCGGAATGCATCCTTCAAAAGTTAGAGTGTTTGCTTGCTGTGGCTTCCGGTTACCGTCCCGTATCCGCCACCGCTGCCTTAGCTAAATTGGCCCTGGAACTGAGCCGCACAGCCGAGCTCAAAGCAGATTGCCGCGACACTGGTTTTCTCGATTATTACCAGCATATCTGGCGAATGGAGAGCTATTATGAACTGCGGAACTGGTTTGAGGAATGCTGCCGCTCCGCAGCTGAACGCATTCGCAGCATGGCCGCTGTCCAAACACGAAATCTCGCTGGCGAAGCAATCCAATATATTGAAGAACATTTTGACGACCCGAAACTTTCTTTAAATGTTCTCGCTGAGAAGCTGTCCATCAGTTCAGCATATCTCGGCCGGCTTATTGCAGAGGAAACAGAAAGCAGTTTTCCTGATCTGGTGAATATGCACCGACTGGAACAAGCACAGGTGCTCCTTATCTCCCAGCCTGATCTTGATATTCGCAAAATTGCGGAACAGGTCGGTTACAACAGCGGTACTTACTTTACAACTCTTTTCAAGAAACGCTATGGTGTTACACCATCCAAGTGGAGAATGAACCACATTTTGAATCAGCAGGATTAATATTTTCATTCCATAGGACGCTCTGGTGCCTTTCGCGGCTGGAGGTCCTTTTTTATATTTATGCAGCCTCCTCCCTTAAAAAAGCCTTCTTATACTGTTCTTATACTGTTCTTATACTGTTCTTTTACTGTTCTTTTACAGAATAATTGTGTTTTTTTCGTTTTTTTAAGCCCAGAATTCTCATTTATTTAAACTTTACGACTTAATTTTGATAGCGTTTTCAAGGTTGTAGTTTTATGATTTTGCATGTAAACGTTATCACGTTCTTCTGAACGAAACTTGATCAAGAAGACATCTTAAAGGAGTGGGAGGCATCATGATGCAAAAGGCACCACCGGCGAGGGAAGGCAGCGTGTCTGGAAAGCCCCGTCTGAAGATTCACAACATTATAAAGTCTCTGAAAAATGACGGTTCGCTTTATCTGCTCGCTCTGCCGGGTATCATCGTTCTAATAATGTTCGCGTACCTGCCGATGAGCGGTTTGATTCTCGTCTTCAAGAATTACAACTTTAATGACGGCATATTTGGCAGTCCATGGGCGGGTTTCTCAAACTTTGAGTTCTTTTTCTCCAGCATGGATGATGCGCTGAGAGCAACACGCAATACGGTCATGCTGAACGTGCTGTACATGATTACGGGTACATTCTTTTCCGTAGCTATTGCCATCATTCTAAACGAGCTTCGCAGCAAGTGGTTCATCAAAGTTACCCAAAGCATCATGTTCTTTCCCTATTTCATCTCTTGGATTATTATTGGTGCTATTCTTTTTTCACTGCTCGACTACGATAAGGGACTCATGAATCAGCTGCTGACTGCATTTGGCATCACACAGATCGATTGGTATTCCAGTCCCTGGCTGTTTGTCATTGTACTGGTACTGGCTAACATCTGGAAGGCTACAGGTTACGGTGCCATCATTTATTATGCGGTACTGCAAGGAGTCGACACTTCCTATTACGAAGCTGCGCGAATTGATGGAGCATCACGCTGGCAGACGATTACGAAAATTACGTTACCTCTGCTCATACCATCCATTATTTTAATGACATTGCTCAGTATTGGAGGCATGCTCAAAGGCGACCTCAGTATGATTATGGGTGTCACCTTTCTTAATCCGCTGCTGCTGCCAACCACTGACATCATTGATGTGTACGTCTATCGAACCGCTATCCGTTCCGGCGAATTCGGGTTCGCTTCTGCGATTACACTCTATCAATCCATCTTTGGCTTAGTGTTAGTGCTGGTTGCGAACAAGCTGGCCGGCTGGTACGACAAAGACAGCAAACTATTTTAGGAGACGATCATATGCCCATCACCGAAAATAAAGGATTACTTGTATTCTTCTATGTCATTATTGCCTTGTTCTCTGCGGTTTGTCTTATCCCGTTTATACTAGCCGTCTCCGGCTCGCTGTCGACGGAATCACGTATTGCTGCGGAAGGTTATTCCTTCTGGCCCCGTGGCTTTACACTGGAGACCTACCAGTTCCTGTTCGGCTCCAAGGCGAAGGAGATTATTCAAGCTTATTCGGTATCGGTCATCGTTACCGTACTGGGCACCGTCTCTGCAGTGCTGGTGACTACTGCCTATGCCTATGTGATTTCCGTAAAAAGCTTCCGTTACAGAAACGTGCTCTCCTTCTTTGCTTACTTCACCATGCTGTTCAGTGGCGGAACGCTCCCTTGGTTCCTGCTCAGCACAAAATATTACCATCTTAGTGATACATTGGCCGGCTTGTTCGTTCCATATTTACTGAGCGTCTTCCTGATGTTTCTTATGACCAACTACTTTCGGAGCATTCCGCATGAGATTGTGGAATCCGCCCAGATTGATGGTGCGGGCCATATGCGAATCTTCATCAGTATTATGCTTCCTCTTGGCCGTGTGGGACTCGTAACGATCTCTCTGTTCTATGCCCTGCAGTTCTGGAATGATTTCTTCTTGCCACTCATGCTGGTATCGGACCAGGGTCTCTATACCATTCAATTCCTTATGTACAATATGATGGCCAATATCCAGTTTCTCGCTTCCGGCAATGCCGCTCAGATCGGAGGAATTCCGGTTGCCCCACCGCTGGAGACAGCCAAGATGGCAATGACTTGTCTAACCGTCCTTCCTATTGCCATACTATATCCGTTTCTTCAGCGTTTTTTTGTCAAAGGTATCGTCGTTGGGTCAGTTAAAGGCTGATCCCTCTCTCATTAACCTTAATCAGGTTGCAACAAGTCAAGCTCCCTTTCCCCATCATGATTATAATAACTTCAAAGGGAGCGAGGCTTGCAATAAATATATTCCAATTTAGGAGGGTTTATTATGACAAAAAGAAAAAGCTGGTTCTGCCTGCTCTTAGCGGCTTTAATGCTGCTGAGCGCTTGTTCATCCAGCAAAAATGAGAGCGCTGCCCCTGGAAGCAATGAGAACAGCTCTGGTGAATCAAGCAGCGGTCTGGCCCCTGCCAAGCTTAAGATCGTTCTCTATGGAGACGAGTCCAGCCGGATGAAAGAACTGGCCCGGACAGAATTTTACGATGTGATCAAGAAGGAAATTAACGCCGAAGTCGAGTTTCAATTCCTGCCCTATACCGAATACGGCGGGGGCAAAACAGACCTGATGCTGTCTACAGGCGAGGACTTCGCCACCTATACAGACTCCAACTATACAATTAAATCAGTGGCCAAAGGACTGTATACGGACTTAACTCCTTACATGGATGCCCTTACGGATCTAAAGAAACATGTGGATGAAGCTTCATTCCGGGATTTTCAGCTTGGAGGCAAGCAATACGCGATTCCGGTCGGCAATAAAGCGAACTCTGCATCATTTTACAGCGTTCTGGTCCGGCAGGATCTATTGGAAGAGGTCGGCATGACAGAAATCACTTCGCTTGAAGAGCTGGAGAAGTTCTATGATGAGGTGCATAAGATCCATCCTGAGCTGGTCGGTTATCCTGGCGCAGATGCCCGCCGTATACTTCTCTATGATTACACCGATATGAATCTATACTGGCAAAATGAATTTATTGCATTGGACGAATCCGCTGAAGACGATCAAATCATCAGCTGGTTTGAAACCGAGGAGTTTAAGGATTACGCTAATCTGATGCGCGGCTGGTACGAGAAAGGAATCATCCCTAAATATGCAGCCACCAATGTCCCTCAGCTGCAATCCGACTGGAATTCTGGTAAAGGGATGTTCTGGTCCGGCACCGCCTCGAGGCCATTCGAAGGGGCAGCTTCCATTTCTAAAGCCGTACCCGACGCCAAGCTGGTCAACTATTTCCTCGGCACCGGTCGTCCGAAGATCAGCCGCGGCAGCTATAACACCGCCTTCTTTGTCTCCGCGGGTGCCAAGGATCCGGAGCGTTACATGATGTTCTTTAACATGCTGCAAAAGAATCAGGAGCTGTACGATCTGTTTGCTTACGGTATTGAAGGGACCGATTACACCATTGATGCAAATGACCGGCTGACCCGGCTGACAACAGATTCATTAATCCCGGATTGGCTGTTAATGAACAACAGCTTCATGCGCTTTGACACTACTGTTCCAGATGATATTATTGAGAGCTTCAAGACCTGGGATGAAGGATCGATTCTCTCCAAGGGAGCCGGATTCAACTTCGACAACACTTCAGTGAAGAATGAAGAGACGAAGCTGAACGGAGTATTAACTGAATATATGGCACCGATTGGCAGTGGATTCAGTGATTATGATACAGCCTATCCTAAAGCACTAGAGAGACTTAAAGCAGCTGGTATCGATAAATATATCGCTGAATATCAGAAGCAGTTCTCGGCGTGGTATGCCGAGCAGAATAAAGATAAATAAACGCGGCATCATCTTTTAAAATATTTAATCCTACCATACGATAACTGCATTCTACTAGAATACTGCTTCATCTAAACGCTGTTAGTTAACAGAAGTGCGCCCCTCACCGGGGCGTACTTCTTTATCTGTATAATGTAGGCGATCTTTAAGTGCTAAAAGAACGATTGCATGCGCTCCATGGCTATGACGCTAGTGCTAACGACTTTTCATTGATTAGACAAGCTTTTCAGCCTGTTAACGATTTGTTCAAGACTGCCGAAGCTGTTCATCACCTCATCACTAAGCTGCTTCTGTTCTTCTATACTGGACAATATCTCCTGAACCGCAGCGGTGGACTGCTCTGTCACGCTTGAAACAGAAGTCACTTCTTGAACAACCTTTTCGGAAGACTGCTGCAGCAACTTCATTCTGCTTTCCACCTCAGAGGCCTGAATCTGTACATTGCTAACATTATTAGTGCTTTCATTTAACAGCTCTGCCGATCGGGATACTGAATCTTGACTTGAAAGGATAGCTTCATTCCCTTGGGACACTTGTTCTGCCAGCTGTTGCGTCTTATTCCGAATGGTTTCAAGAATCCCAGATATCTCGGAAGAAGAATGTAGAGATTTTGTCGCCAGCTTTCTGACCTCTTGAGAAACTACAGCAAAACCTTTCCCATGTTCACCGGCTCTAGCCGCTTCAATCGCCGCATTTAACGCCAACAATTTGGTCTGGTTTGCCATTTCGGCGATCGTTTCAGAAATATTGGAAACTTGTTCATTTTGTTTATTTAATTCTGTCATGGATGTCACAATTGAAGCCATAATCTGATTTACAGATTTCACCTGTACGGTCAAGTCTTGGACATGGTCATTTCCCGAGGAGGTTATCTCCATAGTATGACCCGACAATCGATTCATTGACCTGGTGCTCTGTGCAGCTTCGTAAATATCCTGATACGAGGCTTTCATGGTTTCCGAAATATCCGAAACGCTCATCGCCTGAGATTCAATACCCTTTGCCACCTCAGAAAAAGCGCCAGCAAGCTCATTCATTAGTCGGCTCGATTGCGCGACATTGTCTTTAAGATTGCCATAAAACTCATTAAGATGACCGATCGAGTCTTTAATGTCATTCAGTAAATGATCCACTTGATCCTTGGCCTGCTTCACTTCTTGATTCCTTGTCTCGGCACTTACAAACAAATTTTCACTCAGCCTCGCTACCCAGACAGCAATAGCAGTAAACAGTGTGATCATTAGAAGGAGAGTTGCTGCAGTATCGAGGGTTAGTTGACTGAATGAAATATTAGTGATAATAGAAATAATGGTCATAAGCCCGTACGCCAGGACAGGCCTATAACTTGGATATATAAGAAAGAGGGCTATTGTTAAGTAATACTTCTCTCCAGTCAAACTCGAATCCCCCCAGCTGCTGACAAACAAAATCAACACAAAAACAGCTGCAATAAGGTATGGAATTTGTTTAACAAGCAGCTGCATCCGGTTCACTATAACTAATGCGGCAGCAAAAATCAGACCGATCCCAATTGTAATAAGTGATTGATATGATTCCATAACCATTGCAAATACTACAAATATAGAAAGCATGACTAATATTAAATTCGTAATCATCTTGTTTCTACTCAGATATACTTTATCTATTTCCTGCAATGAAAACCCCTCCAGTAAATGCTGTTAAACTTGTCTACATTTATTATCGTCAACAAATAGCAAGTGATTTATTGAAAATCAGTATAATTTTCCCCTCAACTTTCGCAGCTTGAATTTGGCAGATAAACATGGCCAACACTGGTAGTTCTTAGTTACAAATACAACTGTTTGTTTAGCATTCCTGAGCTCTGCAGCTAGTTTATCGGCTTTTTTATGCAGATCTTTTAGGTGCTTTTCCATTTTGTCCTGAACTGACTTGATGGTCATTGCATTTCGCTGCCGCCCCCGCGTAAGATCCACCACATACTCGAGTGAAACGATTTTTTGTGTAGTAATGATGCATTTATCAATCTCCTTCCACATACCCTCATTTGGTATAGTCATAGGAATATAAAAAAGATTCTTCTTAATTTAGAAGAACCTTCTGTGATCTCTTGAATTATTTTCTTGTTTGAATCAATTTCATAATTCCAATGTCCTGAGCTAATTGACTTTTTAAGCATAGAAAAAGGAGAACCTCCCCAAATCTCGAAAGTGTTAAGTACCACCAAAACACAGAGATAAAAAGGAGGAACTCCCATGCCATATATTCGACACGAGAGCTTGTTTTCCCTTCAAGAGTTATACGAAATGGAGCAAAAAGATCGTTTTAAAGCCATATTCTCTGCGGTGGATATCACCCCTGCTCTACGTGCAGTTCGTAAAAAGTCTCTTTATGGGGCCCCGGTTGAAGCGAATTACCAGGCTGTGGTCTATTCATTAATCGCCAGGATCGTAGAACGAATCCCAACGATCAAAGATTTAATCAAACGGCTTCGTGAAGATATCCTATTCCGATTAGACTGCGGGTTTACTCTCGCCGAGAAGATTCCTTCTGCGGCTTCGTACTCAAGATTAATCAAAAAAATCAGTCAGAGTGAAGCTCTCGAACAGATGCAGGAACAAGTGGTTCAGCAAGCGATGACCGAGGGTTTCATTTCAGACGATACGATTGCCATCGACGGCACCCATATCGAAGCCCTCGATCAGGCACCGGCAAAACCAGAGCAGGAAGAAAAACCGAAGCCTAAGAAGCGTGGACGAAAGTCCAAAGCAGAGCGCGGAGTTTGGTTAAAGCAAAAACAAGAAGAAGAGGAACAAAAACCCGTCTATGAAAAGGAGATTGCTGCTCAACTCCATCTATCTTACGATACGTTACGAAATGAAATGCCGCTGGCTCCTTAGTGGGGCGTCAAGAAAAGCAGCGAAGGCAAGAACGTATTTTGGTATGGCTACAAAGGTCATTTAGCGGTCGGAACCCGGAGCCAGTACATCCTGGGAGCCTTGCTCTCTTCAGGAAACTTGAACGATGGGAAGGCTGCCATTCCTTTAATGAAGGGAATTACGGCTCAGTTCAAATCTTACTCCTACAAATATGCAGCCATGGATGCCGGTTACGATTATGAACCCATTTACAAGCAAGTTCGTTCATCTGAAGCTCATGCTGTGATTGCGTACAACCGACGACGAGAGCCTGAGCTTGTAGGGTTTGACGAACATTTTGCGCCGACTTGTGTCAGAGAACATGCCTATCGCTACGACAGCTATGATCCTAAGTACGAGACGCTAAAGTACGTCCGGCCGAAAGAGTGTCAAAGTTGCCCCTTGGCACAGGATTCGCTATGCCAGAAGGTATACAAGATGAAGATAACAACAGATTTACGAAAGTATTCTGCTCCTGCACGAGGGACCAAGTCATGGAAAGAAGTGGCCAAGAAGCGATCTGCCGTCGAGCGTGTGAATGCATACTTGAAAGAATATTTTCAATTAAACAATGTGCGGCATCAGCAGGACAAAAGGCCAAAGCGCACTTCAACTTGGTTACGTTAACGTACAACGCCATGAAACTTGCTAACGACCGATTAAACCAACAGCACCAAGAGCAGGCTGCTTAGAATTTCAAAAACCTGATTATAGATTTTCGGTTAATGCAAACATGGATGGCAATGCTTTATGAAATTAATTCGTTTGTAAGTTTTAAGGTAGAAGTTGCTGCCCCTCCTTCATCAGAAACGGTAATCTTACGAGTAATAGGAGTTTTGTCTGCTAAACCAGTGATTCATCCAGCTCCACTAATAAGATAAATCGTGTTGTTCCATTAGGATCGCACAAATACCGTAGAATCAACAGGTATATCAGACACCTTGACTGATGTACCCACACATATGCCAATATTTAAACAGATCAATCATGGTGGTATCTGACCATAATCGACCTGGAGTGCTACGATAAAAATGCAGTCGATAAACACCCTCGTATGAAATAAAATGAAAACAAACGAGGGGACGAGTGACAATGAATCGGTACGATAAAGCATTCCAAGAAAAAGCAGTAAGATTAAGTGATGAGATTGGATCAAAGAAAGCTGCCGAGCAGTTAGGCGTATCCTACTATACCTTGCAGGAATGGAGAAAGCGAAGAACCTTGCACGGTGACGGAGCGCATATTGGGAGCGGACGTGCTTATGCGTCGGCCGATAAAACTGCACGTGAAGTTGAACTAGAAAGAGAAATTGGCGAGCTACGCCGAGCAAATGAAATTCTAAAGGATGCACTCGGTTTTTTCGCAAAAGACCGGAAGCGGTAAAGGCACGTCAGCTCTATGCTTACATCCGTGCACGACGGGATCGATGGACCGTCAAGGAGATGTGCGACGTGCTTGCTGTCAGCGAATCGGGCTACTATCGTAGCTTGAAGCCTGGACCCAAACAGGAGCGACAGCAACGCCTTCTGGTCAAAATTAAAGAAATCATTGGAGAACATGAAGACAACAGCAATTACGGTGTCCAGCGTATTCTGCTGAGGCTGTCACAAATAGGTGTCACGACCAGCTACAGTACCGTCTATCGCATCATGAAAAAGCACGGACTGCTGAAAAAAGTGAAGCGTCATCCAAACGGCATGACACGTGAGGATGCTGCAGCTCAAAAGAGCGAGAACCTAATTCAGAGAGACTTCAGATCCTCAGCACCCAACCAAAAGTGGCTATCGGATATCACCCTGTTCAGACGGGAAGCTATATCTGTCCGCGGTACTGGATTGCTTTAACGGAGAGATCGTCGGGGTTGCGATGGACGACAATATGCGCAAGGAGCTCTGCATCCAAGCCTTTGAGAATGCCTGTAAAGCAAAAAACGCTCGCGGGATGATTTATCACAGTGATAGAGGCAGCCAGTTCACAAGCCATGCTTTCCGAAAGAGCCTGGCTAAACGTAATGCCATTCAAAGCATGAGTGGTACGGGACGTTGTTATGACAATGCAAGGATGGAGAGCTTTTTTGCTACGCTAAAGAAAGAAAAGCTGTACAAGATCAAAACGGAGCACTATCCGATGGTCTATATTAAATCGATCATCTTCAGATACATCATGGTCTACTACAACAGGCGGCGGATCTACACCTCCAATCCAGGAGGGTGGCCGCCAGCAATTTATCGTGAAAGAATGCTGTCACAAGCAGCTTAATAACGGGATTTCTGTATGAGGGGTGTTTTCAAACTGCACTTTTGTTGACAACTCCATATCCTACTATTGGCAGATAACTTCCCTGTAGCACTTGAAGGAAAAACGTCGTTATTAATTTTAAGAACAGTATCAAAAATCAATCCAGTCGGAGAAGTATCATTAGCACCAGCTATACGTATGTTCTCTTTTGGCATACCTATTTTTTCTGCATAATCTGTGAGATTTTTTATTTGAGATTCTGTCAAAGGTAGCTCGTTTCTTAAACCATTCGTATCTTTTATTTGTCTAATATTATTCTGAGTTCCCTCCATTTTCTTAACTTTGTTTGAACTCGCGCTTTCACCAGGCAATTTAGGGCTGTTCTTTACCCCAACCCGACGAAGAGCAAGACCACCTGCAATCATCGCGCTCTGCTGTCCAATAAATTGGCTGGTTCCTCCTGCAGCATTAACGCTCTCCTCAAATTTCTCCCGGGTATCCCCCACATCAAAAGCCATCTTGGTTCCCCAGACCGTAGTGTCAATGACTTCCTCTACCGTTCCGATCGTGGCATTGTACGCCATGTCTCCTATGGTTCCAATTGGATCTTCAATGAGAGCTTCTCCCGTATCCACTATGGAATTCGCTATGTTTTTGCCGCCTGTCTTCACACCTTCCCACACATCCTCTGCGTGATTCTGCCAGTTTTTTGGCTCGGGGGGCGCTCCAGATCTACCACTTGAAGCAATTTTTGAAGATACTTCCTCATCAAGGAGACGGAACTTATCAATATTCTTATAGGCAGTATTGACATAATTTTTAGCAATCAGACTTCAGCCACTTAGTGTAGCGAGGAAGCAGTAAAATATATTAAGATCCTCACAACATTAGATTTCTATGAGTTCCCAAATATCGTAGATTGACTTCCCATCAATTCGACCTTCCCTAAACAATTCCTCTGTTGTCGCAAATGATTGCGTGTAGCTGTCCTTCCCTCTTGTTAAATAGTACCCTTCCTTATTAAGACTAATCCAGTACTCTTCATCTTTATAGTAGAACTGGAACTCTTCGCCCCACCCTACCCGTTGAACTAATTCAGCATAATTCAATTTCATTGCCTCCCTCACTTACTTCTATCTGGATTGTCATTTTCATCATAAGTCCATATATGTTCGTGCGGTGCTTCAGGATGAGTTTTAGGGTTCTTATGATGAGTATAATCTACATCCCTTGTAGCCCTACCATCAGGACCATACCATCTTCTTGTTAATATTTCTCTTTTGTTAGAGTCTACGATATCTATACTTGAGTTAGGTTGACCATCCTTAGGCCCGGGATTATTTGTTACTGTAGTATGGTTTGCACTCGGGGTAACATCAAGAACATTCCCTTTATTCGATGTAACCGTTTGTCTCGGGATATTTCCATTGCTCTCGACCCCCTTGGAGTCATCACCGCCCTCCCCACCTGAATCGTGGCGGCGATTCTTAAGGCCGACTCTACCAAAAATCAAATTGCTGGCAATTATCGCGCCTTGCTGCCCCATATATTGATCTCTTCCACCCGCCTCATCTACACTCTCTTCAAACTTATCGCGGGTATCCCCTAAATCCAGAGCCATCTTAGCTCCCCAGACCGAAGTGTCAATGACTTCCTCAACCGTGCCGATCGTGGCATTATACGCCATGTCTCCTATGGTTCCAAGGGGATCTTCAATGAGAGCTTCTCCCGTATCCACGATGGAATTCGCTATGTTTTTGCCGCCTGTCTTCACACCTTCCCATAGATCCTCTGCGTGATCCTGCCAGGTTTTTGGCTCGGGGGGCGGCTCAGATCTACCACTTGAGGCAATTTTTGAAGACACTTCCTCATCCAGGAGACGGAACTTGATCGATATCCCCTTTAACTCTACACTCACTGACTCCATAAGTTCAATAACCCGTTTTAGATCCAGTCGAGCTCTGTCATAATCCGCATAAAATCGCTGCCGTGTCGTTCCTTCCCATAACAGCATCGTGTCCATTTGGTAATTCAGCTGGTTCACAGTCCACTCAAATTGCAGGGAAGCCTGGTGAAACTGTTGGGAAACTTGGATCAGCACTTCTGGCGGCACAAGTATTTTGGTCATATGCTACCTCTCCGTTTGCTTCGCTTATCCTATTGTACAGGGATTCAAATATATGGAAAAGGTTCCAGAGTCCTTAATTCACCCCAAAAAGCACCTCCACTCAAACTAGGTAAGTGGGGTGCTTTCATCTTCAGCCAACTATTTATTATAAACATAGTATGAGAGTCGTCCTGATTTGTTTCTCTTTCGGCCGAAACAGCCGCATTCTATTATGAAGGTAGGGACCGGCATGCTGCGGCAGCGGCAGACGCATCTGCATTTTGATCTGATCTTCGAGGAAGACAGTCCGGATGTGAAAATTTCGTTCAAACCGCTGGAGGAGATTTCCGAGGAGGAAATGGTGTGGTTCCGCGAAGATGTCCTGGATAACAATGCATTCAAAATCGCAAGCCACCTCCGGCTTCGAAACCCTGTCATTATCGAGAAGATGCTGTTTGAGATCATTAACGAATTCCAAATGAAGCTGCCTTATTATGAGACCAATGTGAAGGGGATGTTCATTCAGCTGTTTATCCATCTCCTGCGCGAGAATTATTGGAACCAGAATCCGCATCTCGTGACCAACATGGATGAATTGGTCAAGATTCGCAGCTACCTGAAGCATCATATCGATCAGAAAGTGACCGTGGACGAGCTTGTTCACATCTCCGGGATCAGCAAGTTCTATCTCATTCATCTGTTCAAGAAAACATTCGGCATGAGCCCGATCCAATATCACCAGATGCTGCGCATTGAGAAAGCGAAAGAGACCATTCAATTCACGACGGAATCCCTAACAGCCATTGCCGAAAAGTTTGGATATTCCGATATTCAGTCATTCAGCAAAGCGTTCAAGAAAATTGATGGTGTTAAACCGTCGTTTTACCGGAAGAATAAATAACCGTCAGGCAGGCCTGACGGTTTGTGGGGGATTGGTGTGAGTTCAAACCCACTCCCAATATTTCTGCCCTTGGCATACAATAAATCTGTCTAACCAAGATTCAAAGCTACAATTAAGGCTTTTCATATACTCTAACGGAGCTGACGAGTCTAGTACGTACATGTAGTTATCTTTACCATCCTTAACATCTTGCAAATTAATGACAATATAGTCGTGGAGTATATACGAAACTCCCAATAGATCAGGCGTTTCATATGCAGATTCAAAGATATCCCTATGCTCCTCAAGTTCTTTGAGATTAAACAATTGATTCTCAGAACCATCTTCAACATGGTTGAACAACCAACAACCATTTGTAGTTTGCAGAAAATCCAAGTAATCATCAGGTAACTTGCGCTTGATTTTTTGCTGAAAATTGCCTAAGTCGTGGTCATTCACGGGATCATTAAAGATGAATGTTGTGGTTTCAAAATTGCCTTCAATATGCTGAATAATCATTTCTTTATTTTCATTATGGTATCGATTTATTAAGTTCTTTAGACATTTATTATGCTGCTTCTCCAACATCACTTGTCACCTCCAGTATTCGTGTTATGGACAGAATGTTGAAATTCAAACTTTAGGATTCAAATGTCATTTTATTAGGAAATACACCGCCCTCCTTAACTAAATATTTGGCCATTCTTTGAGCCGCTCGATCGAAGTAAAATTGATTTGAATGATTTGGGCTGTTAATCGGTTCTAATTCTGAGAACATTCTAGTTTCTTCGAAGTCTTTCAAGAGTAAAACAAAAGCTCCCATTATAATCACCTCTAATCTTTTTAGCTAAGGATTTATTTTTTTGAAATTTGGAATATGCGAAGTGACTTCTGATGGGGCGCCAAAGGGTATGATTTTTGCTTGTATAGGTATATCAACTCTTGAAATATGTATTCCTTCTAAACAATCATTACACCATATCAAAAAATACCCTGCATTTTTCTGACGATCTCCAATGAATTCATATTTAACACGATGACCGCTGCACTTAGGACAAATTAAAGTCGGACTGTCCGGGACTTTTGTTATGACAGTTTCTGCAAGCTGGAGCCATTTTTTAAAATCATGATTTATCATCTTCATTTTCTCCGTCAATTCAAATATATTTTTGAGCCTTTTTTAATGTTCACTGTATTTACATTCCCCTTTATATTTATCGCTATAAGAGGACGATTAGATATCGAGAACGAAACACTAATATCATTAATTTCAAATTGAGAACTCGCACCATCTTCTTCCATGATCGTTATTTTCGAGCCCCTCATTTTGCTGAATAAAGTAAGATCATCTGTTTCATTTACAGTTATGACAAGTACTAATCCTCGATTTGGCGTATCTATAATATCTTCGATTATTATCTCTTCCAATGATCCACACCTGCCTATTTTCTTGCTACTATTCTAATAGATGAGCTTCAATAGCCTCATCTAGAGTCATTGCTTTTTCCAGATCATCATCAACCAGTATAAGCAAAGGACCTTCCATAACGTGCCCTTCTGATGTTATAACCTCAAATGTAGCGGACCAATATTTATGTGAGATTCTAGACACTTCTACATTAGTCAGTGCTAAGTAGAAGTGGTTGCTTCTATCTTTATTTACAAAATCGATAGCTATTTGCTGGGCCTTTTCTCTAGTTAGCTTCATTATTCAATTCCCCCTTTAATCGACAGCTGTTTATCGCATACCGAAAATGCCGTGAATCGAAGCGTCATATTCAATACCGTTTGCGGCGTGTATTGATGTCGATACATTATCTCAATAAGGCCATCAATCTCCGACATCGTCACACCCTTCTGGAACATGTGAATGACGAAGGTCTCTAGCGTTCCCATAATCTTCATAAGTTCTCCTCTGTTCATATCCAACAAAAAAAGCCAATCATGGTGCTACCTGACCATAATCGACCTATTGTTTATTACTTTTTCTGCTTCACTACAAATTGATTTATACCAGAAAAAATCAAGTCTTTCATTAACTCCGTGTAATTGTTGTATCCCTCTTCTTTTTCAATGATTATGTCTAACATATCTTTTAATTTGCCATCTATCATGATCGTTATACCTTCGACTTGCTCACCAGTCTTTTCGTTCTCAAACTTTTCAGATAATATGCTTACTTTATTTTCACTCATTGTTCTCCCCCATTGCTCTCAAAATTCAATATATCTTATTTTCTATACCCTTAACTTCTTCAATTAACTTCTTTGATACTAAAAGCTTCAACTACAGCATCTACTACCTGTTGCGGTGACCAGTATTTTTTGGGGAGGAATGTTGATTTAACTTTTTTTTGCACTCCGCTAACTTTTCATTTACGGCATTGTGTAGCCCCCATAACGACGGTTGCTCAAAACAATTTTCTCAATGAAACAATCTTATCAATTTCATATTGGTAATTACACTTTTCTCCAAAATAACCCTCCATACTTTTGAAAAATTCGTTCGCTCCGTCCAATAGTGTTTCAATTAGTTCATTTTTTGGAATCGAGATCTTAAAATGGTCATTAGCCTCTATCTCATATAGCACTGTATCCTTAGATACTGATTTTAAACGTATCTTGACAGGTTGATCAGGAAAGTAAGTCTCTGCTTCTCCTGTATTTAAGAGCTCCTCTATAGCATTCAAAATGTACGACCATAATTGGTCAACTAAATCCCATAAGGAAACATCAAGTAAAGATTGTTCGAAATACTTTAAAGTAATTGCTCCATTCAAATAATCAAAATCTAATGAATCTTTGAGATTCAAAATTTCACGTACGTCTTTAATCTGAACAAAATATTCTTCAATATTAGATTCCAATAGTGATAGGTCGTTAATTTTTCTGTCTGGTCTACTAATAAAGGTATTTACATAAAACAATTTACTCACCTACTATTCAGGATAAAATTGACCAACTCTGCCTTTGTTAAAACCAACTACATATTCCACTCCATGATACGTTCCCTTTATTTGATAACTGAAATTCGTACCATTTTCCAATAAGGTATCCCGATTTTGCTTCATAATAGATTCTATCGCATCTGCCACCTCATTTATTGTCATATCTTTATTCAAAAAGGTCTGTTTTGCTTTTATTGAGCCATCCCAATAATCGGGATGATGTCTTTCAAGAATATGCTTCATACCTCGTTTGTCGATCAAGAAGCTTTGATCTCCAAATGTAAAATTTCGGCTCTGAAAATTATCGAGAGCGTTTACTACATCGCTTGGTTCAGCTTTACCTGTTCTCTCAGCACCCTGTAAGTCATCACCGCCCTCCGCACCTGAATCGTGGCGGCGATTCTTAAGGCCGACCCTGCCAAAAATTAAATTACTGGCAATCATCGCACCCTGTTGTCCGATAAATTGGCTGGTTCCTCCCGCTTCATTAACACCCTCTTCAAACTGATCACGGGTATCCCCTAAATCCAGAGCCATCTTAGTTCCCCAGACCGTAGTGTCAATGACTTCCTCTACCGTTCCGATCGTGGCATTGTACGCCATATCTCCTATGGTTCCAACAGGATCTTTCACTAGAGCTTCCCCCGTACTCACAAGGGAATCTGCTATGAGTTTGCCGCCTGTTTTTACACCTTCCCAAACATCCTCTGCGTGATCCTGCCAGGTTTTAGGCTCGGGGGGCGCTTCAGATCTACCACTTGAAGCAATTTTTGAAGATACTTCCTCATCAAGGAGACGGAACTTAATCGAGATTCCTTTTAACTCTACACTTACAGACTCCATAAGTTCAATAACCCGTTTTAGATCCAGTCGTGCTCTGTCATAATCCGCATAAAAACGCTGCCGCGTCGTCCCTTCCCATAACAGCATCGTGTCCATTTGGTAATTCCAGCTGGTTCACAGTCCACTCAAATTGCAGGGAAGCCTGGTGAAACTGCTGGGATACCTGGATCAGCACTTCCGGCGGCACAAGTATTTTGGTCATATGCTACCTCTCCGTTTTCTTCGCTTACCCTATTGTACAGGGATTCAAATATATGGAAAAGGTTCCAGAGTCCTTCATCGATTGCTTGAAATGTAGTTGTTATCTGACTTTTTGCGTTTAATCAGATTCAGTAGATGAGTTCAGTGCATTTTGCTGATCCATGAGTTCTCCGTATTCACAAACAAGCATAGATTTATTTAAATCTTGAATATGCTTGACTTTGTTTCTCCTGACCGCTCAACGAATGGAAAGAAGTAGCCAAGAAGCGATCTGCGGGCGAGCGCGTGAATGCATACTTGAATGAATATTCTGCCTAGAAATGAAAATTTGATTATAGGTTTTCGGTTAGAGAAACATGGGCGGCTATGCATTATGAAGTTGATTCAAATGTCTCTACTGATGTAAAGGGACTACTTATTATCTTTTAACCATTTTCTAGCTTCTTCACCTACTAGAATATTTGGTTGCTCTGACGTCCCAACATTGATGCTTTTTATAAAGGCCTCTTCTAGCCCCCGAACCCCAGTTAACTTAGCACCTTTTATCAATACTCTTTCAAATGTAGCTAACCGTACATCAGCATTGAACAATATTGCATTGCGAAAATCAGTTTCATCAAAAAGACCAGCCACTAAATTAGCATCTGATAAATCAGCTTGAACAAACACCGTCTCAATACATTCACTATCAGCAAGTCTAGCGGCTTTTACATTGGCATTTGTGAAGTCCACATACGATATATTAGATTTACAAAAGTCTGTACCTTCTAAATTTGTAGATATAAACGTCGATGAACTTAATAAGGATGAAGAGAAGTCTTTGTTATTTAAGTTCATGCCATCAAAGATACAAGCTGTTATATATGCTTGGTCTAATGGATATTGTGACAAATCCACATTTCGCAAATCAATTTCATCTATACTTAGTTTTTCGCCTTGTTCTCCGATAGTATCAATCCAAAGACGGTGTGATTCTAATCGAGTTATAATTTCTTTGATATCTGTTGTCATACCTAACCCTCCTATGGATACCAAATAATCCTATCTAATAACCCAGCTTTTTTAATTGCCTCTTTTAACTGTTCAACATGTTCAGGAACCATGTCTCTTTTATCCACAATTACATTGTAATTTTTATCTAGTTCTTTATTAATTGCCTTCATCCCGTTGTTTACTGTGAAAGCGCCTTTTCTGGGTGAAGTATGACCATTTGGATAAGACACAAAACTTTTAACGTCCCATTTAACGTTATTTGTTGTATCAATAAATTCAGCTCCTCCGTTTCCTTGGGGGTCGCGTACTATCTTCCCTAGTTTTCCTTGTTGTTCCAAATCCAGCCCGACCTCTCTTTCTTTCAAACCTTGATTCCTAATTTTACCGCTATGTGAAGGATCACCTGCTAAATCATCCAGTTCCTTTTGAGTTCTTCCCCCAGTGTAACCTGCATGAGCTTTTGGCGTCCCCTCAGTCCCCTTGGAACTACCACCACCGCTTGAACCTTCGTGGTCCTTGAGCCCAAGACGGCGAAGGAACAAATCACTTGCAATCCTGACTCCCTGCTGCCCAATATATTGGTCTCTTCCTCCCGCCTCTTCTACACTCTCTTCAAACTTCTCACGGGTATCTCCTACATCCAGCGCCATCTTGGCTCCCCAGACCGTAGTGTCAATGACTTCCTCTACCGTTCCGATCGTCGCATTGTACGCCATATCTCCTATGGTTCCAATTGGATCTTCCACTAGAGCTTCTCCCGTACTCACAATGGAATCTGCTATGTTTTTACCGCCTGTCTTTACACCTTCCCATAGACCCTCTGCGTGATCCTGCCAGGTTTTGGGCTCAGGTGGCGTTTCAGATCTACCACTTGAGGCAATTTGTGAGGATACTTCTTCATCGAGAAGACGGAACTTAATCGAGATTCCTTTTAACTCTACACTTACAGACTCCATAAGTTCAATAACCCGTTTTAGATCCAATCGAGCTCTATCATAATCCGCATAAAATCGCTGCCGTGTCGTCCCTTCCCATAACAGCATCGTGTCCATTTGGTGATTCAGATTGTTCACGGTCCACTCAAATTGCAGAGAAGCTTGGTGAAACTGCTGGGACACCTGGATCAGCACTTCTGGCGGCACAAGTATTTTGGTCATATGCAACCTCTCCGTTTTTTTCGCTTACCCTATTGTACAGGGATTCAAATATATGGAAAAGGTTCCAGGGTCCTTCATGCAGCGCTTGAAATATAGTTGTTATCTGATTTTTGGGTACTGCGTCACCACTACTGGTCATGATTAACTCATGCCCTCCGCAATTCTTTCTACAATTTCTTTATCCCAATCATCAAGATCAGCCATTAATTCTTCATACTTGTTTATCGATTCAGGAGTACCAATAACCAAAAGAGTCGCTATACTGTAGTGTCCTATAGTGTCAATCCCGAAGAGTTTATTAACATTCGGATCTCTGAATTTGCTGATACAAGAAAGTTTAGAAATAATCTCTTCATTACAGAGTTTTTTGCTGACAATTTGACTTATCGCACTAACTAAAACCTGATTATGATGAATATCTAGACACTGGATAATTTCAAGATCGTTTAATTTGCCCTCTCTTATTTCCTTCGATAAACTTAAAGCCTTTACTTCCTATCACCTCTCCATTATTCATTCTACAGGGCCAAAGTTATCTATTGGATATTGCCGTTCCCATAAATCTTCATAAGTTCTTCTCTGTTCATATCCAACAAAAAAAGCCAATCATGGTGCTATCTGACCATAATCGACCTATTGTTTATTACTTCTTATGCTTCACTACAAATTGATTTATACCAGAAAAAATCAAGTCTTTCATTAACTCCGTGTAATTGTTGTATCCCTCTTCTTTTTCAATGATTATGTCTAACATATTGGAGTTGTCAACAAAAGTGCAGTTTGAAAACACCCCTCATACAGAAATCCCGTGATTAAGCTGCTTGTGACAGCATTCTTTCACGATAAATAGCTGGCGACCACCCTCCTGGATTGGAGGTGTAGATCCGCCGCCTGTTGTAGTAGACCAAGATGTATCTGAAGATGATCGATTTAATATAGACCATCGGATAGCGCTCCGTTTTGATCTTGTACAGCTTTTCTTTCTTGAGCGTAGCAAAAAAGCTCTCCATCCTTGCATTGTCATAACAACGTCCCGTACCACTCATGCTTTGAATGGCATCACGTTTAGCTAGGCTCTCCCGGAAAGCATGGCTTGTGAACTGGCTACCCCTGTCGCTGTGATATATCATTCCGCGAGCTTTCTTTGCTTTACAGGCATTCTCAAAAGCTTGGATGCAGGGCTCCTTGCGCATATTGTCGTCCATCGCAACCCCAACGATCTCTCCGTTAAAGCAATCCAGTACCGCGGACAGATATAGCTTCCCGTCTGAACAAGGGACTTCGGTGATATCCGATAGCCACTTTTGGTTGGGTGGAGGGTGTTTTTCGACTGCATTTTTATCGTAGCACTCCAGTTTGGTCGATCCTGGGTAGCCTCATTATTTATATTCTACTGTACCTAAGAATCTCAGATAATTGGATTGAATTGTAGCTTCTACAATTTCCCCAGTATACTTAAAGTTATAAAGCAACACTACTGTATTAATATCATCTGGCAGCTCTTCCTGCACTAGCTTATTATAGCTTGGTACAATTTTATCATCATAAGAAAATCCTTCCAGTAATTGATTCAGGTCATTACTTGCTTCTTCATAGTACTCTGCTTCTCTTACAGCATCATCATATCTATGAATCTCAAAATGTTTAGCAAATATAGATGGAATAAAATCTCCTTCATCTGAATAAGAAACAACAAGTATTCTATCCAGTTCCTCGGAAGATTGAACATCACCTACCCACAGAGATACGAATCCTTCCTTTTCCATGTTAAGCCTCCTCTAAGGTTTTAATCCATCTGGCAGAGCGTCTACCCCGCCTTCAAATCTATAATTCGCCCAGCTCTGTAATCTTCTCTTAAACATATCATAATCAGTTGACGAATCAATAATTTCTAAAAGTTCATTATGTGCTTTTGTTGAACCTTTCCCACCATGTTTTCCAGTGGGATTTACAAACTTGGTCTCGCTTATAAGTGTCCGCATATCGGCAATTTGTTCACTAGTTACTCCCCATCTTTTGAAAACATCTGCTCTTGATACCAAATGCCACTCATGTAGTCCACCAGGATGTCTGAGTCGGTCTTTTATGTTATCTCTTAAGTTAGGGTCTGACCATACTTTATCAAATTCATCAGGAGTCAAAGAATTAAACCATTTATTGAACTCTCCATTTCTTACTGACGGGACAGTATTAAGAACTTTCCCCGACCCCTCAGCCACCTTGGAGTCATCACCGTCCTCCGCACCTGAATCGTGGCGGCGATTCTTAAGGCCGGCTCTGCCAAAAATTAAATTGCTTGCAATCATCGCGCCCTGCTGTCCAATAAATTGGCTGGTTCCTCCTGCAGCATTAACGCTCTCTTCAAACTTATCGCGGGTATCCCCTAAATCCAGAGCCATCTTAGCTCCCCAGACCGAAGTGTCAATGACTTCCTCAACCGTGCCGATCGTGGCATTGTACGCCATGTCTCCTATGGTTCCAAGGGGATCTTCAATGAGAGCTTCTCCCGTATCCACGATGGAATCTGCTATGTTTTTACCGCCTGTTTTTACACCTTCCCACACATCTTCTGCGTGATCCTGCCAGGTTTTGGGCTCGGGGGGCGGTTCAGACCTACCACTTGAGGCAATTTTTGAAGACACTTCCTCATCCAGGAGACGGAACTTAATCGAGATTCCTTTTAACTCTACACTTACAGACTCCATAAGTTCAATAACCCGCTTCAGATCCAGTCGAGCTCTGTCATAATCCGCATAAAATCGCTGCCGTGTCGTTCCTTCCCATAGCAGCATCGTGTCCATTTGGTAATTCAGCTGGTTCACAGTCCACTCAAATTGCAGAGAAGCCTGGTGAAACTGCTGGGACACCTGGATCAGCACTTCCGGCGGCACAAGTATTTTGGTCATATGCAACCTCTCCGTTTTCTTCGCTTACCCTATTGTACAGGGATTCAAATATATGGAAAAGGTTCCAGAGTCCTCCATGCAGTGCTTGGAATGTAGTTGTTATCTGACTTTTGGGTAAAACGTCCTAGATGAACACAAATAGATGCTTTGCTTTAAGTTTTAAAAACAGAATGGTATGGTTTAAAAGGCAGTTGGAGTTCTATGGACAACTGGAGTAAGTGCTCGTCCGTTCTTTTAATCAGATTTAGTAGATGAGTTGAGTGCATTTTGCTGATCCATGAGTTCCCCATATTCACAAACAAGCATCTCCTGACCGCTCAATGTGCGGTGCGCGAATGGCGGTCAACGACTCTTAGCAGCACCACCACAGGTTATAATTAACCCATGCCCTCTGCAATTCTTTCTACAATTTCTTTGTCCCAATCATCAAGATCAGCCATTAATTCTTCATACTTGTTTATCGATTCAGGATTACCAATAACCAAAAGAGCCGCTATACTGTAGTGTCCTATAGTGTCAATCCCGAAGAGTTTATTAACATTCGGGTCTCTAAATGTGCTGATACAAGAAAGTTTAGAAATAATCTCTTCATTACAGAGTTTTTTGCTGACAATTTGACTTATCGCACTAACTAAAACCTGATTATGATGAATATCTAGACACTGGATAATTTCAAGATCGTTTAATTTGCCCTCTTTTATTTCCTTCGATAAACTTAAAGGCTTCACTTCCTATCACCTCTCCATTGTTCATTCTACAGGGCCAAAGTTATCTATTGGATATTGCCGTTCCCCTAAATCTTCACAAATTCTTCTCTGTTCAATATCCAACAAAAAAAGGCCAATCATAGTGCTATCTGACCATAATCGACCTATTGTTTATTACTTCTTATGCTTCACTACAAATTGATTTATACCAGAAAAAATCAACTCTTTCACTAACTCCGTGTAATTGTTGTATCCCTCTTCTTTTTCAATGATTATGTCTAACATATCTTTTAATTTGCCATCTATCATAATCGTTATACCTTCGACTTGCTCACCAGTCTTTTCGTTCTCGGCGTCTGCAGTGATACTAGAGTGGTCTTCATGAGGCTTCAAAGTTAAAAAAATTTCACTCTTGCAAAGGAACTAATACTCTTCCTATCATATCCTCAGGTGTATAGTTCGTACCGTCGAATGCAAGGTAGAGATAATCCTTCGCACGCTTTACATTAGGACCATCCACAAACATTGGTCCTTTGAGGAAAAAGCATTTATCTTTGTGTTCCTTATCAACAAAAACTGTCTTTATCAACGGACTGTCGATGCTACCTAACAGTCTAGCTTCGACTGTTATGAGATTCACTTCTTTTAATGAATCAGCCTTAATAATTTCTAACTCAAACAATTGAATTCGCCTCACTCTTCACTAAGTAATATTCTATAATCCCTAAGTGCTTGAATTGTCTGTCTCGTTTCATTATTTGGAATACCATATGCTTTCCTATACCGAATAAGTTTTTCCTGCGCTTCAATTTCCATCTGCAACCAATTGTCACCGGTAGCTCTACCAGTTCGATTTTGAGTTGAGTGAATGAATTCCTCAAACACAGCAGATGTCGTTGGATTCTCCCTATGCATGATAATGTCAGGCCCGATATTAGAGGCTTCTGCTTGATACTTGTCGAGTCGAGCAGTAACCTCAGGACCTTGCATGATAATTCCACCTTGCCACTCAAACTGTGCTTTCATGCGATCAAATTTTACAGAGTCAATTGCTACTCTTTCAGAGTTACTGCCAGTACGGAAAAGTGGATTAACTTCACTTGTCCCTTTAACCCCTTTAGAGCTGCCTCTAACACTTACTGAATCGCTGCGATTCTTCACACCCACTCGACGTAAAGCAAGGCCTCCAGCAATCATCGCGCTCTGCTGTCCGATAAATTGACTGGTTCCGCCTGCAGCATTAACGCTCTCTTCAAACTTCTCCCGGGTATCCCCCACATCAAAAGCCATCTTAGCTCCCCAGACCGAAGTGTCAATGACTTCCTCAACCGTGCCGATCGTGGCATTATACGCCATGTCTCCTATGGTTCCAACAGGATCTTCCACTAGAGCTTCCCCCGTACTCACAAGGGAATCTGCTATGATTTTCCCGCCTGTTTTTACGCCTTCCCACAGACCCTCTGCATGATCCTGCCAGGTTTTGGGCTCGGGGGGCGCTTCAGATCTACCACTTGAGGCAATTTTTGAAGACACTTCCTCATCCAGAAGACGGAACTTGATCGATATCCCCTTTAACTCTACACTCACTGACTCCATAAGTTCAATAACCCGTTTTAGATCCAGTCGAGCTCTATCATAGTCCGCATAAAATCGCTGCCGTGTCGTTCCTTCCCATAACAGCATCGTGTCCATTTGGTAATTAAGCTGGTTCACAGTCCACTCAAATTGCAGAGAAGCCTGGTGAAACTGCTGGGACACCTGGATCAGCACTTCTGGCGGCACAAGTATTTTGGTCATATGCTACCTCTCCGTTTTCTTCGCTTACCCTATTGTACAAGGATTCAAATATATGGAAAAGGTTCCAGAGTCCTTCATGCAGTGCTTGGAATGTAGTTGTTATCTGACTTTTGGGTAAAACATCCTAGGGCGTGTCTTCAAACCTAAGCAAGCCAAACTAAGCTAGATGCCAAGGATAAAAATGCCGCAAACGTACAGGCCAGCTTCTCATAGCGAGTGGCCAAGCGACGGTACTTCAGTTTATTAACAAAGCATTCGACTAAGTGAGGTTCTTTGTACAGCCACCAGTCGCATTTTCGCTGCTTTACACGGTTCTTCTTGGGTGGAATAACCGATGTAGCTTGCTGTTCCTTCAGTAGATCGAGAATGCGATTAGAATCATATCCTCGATCTGCGATGACTTGCTTATCGGTTAAATCCAGATCCCGCAGCATCTCATACCCGATCACACTGTCGTGTGTGTTTCCAGGAGAAAGAACGATGCGCAGAGGGCACCCTAACGCATCCACTACCGTATGAATTTTCGTAGTTATGCCTCCTCGGGATCGCCCGATTACTTGCTTGTCTGGCCCCCTTTTGCGCCAGCACCATGCTGATGTACACGGACGATCGAGGCATCAATCATTAAGCTTTCCAAATCGGGTTCCGATGCTAGGCACTCTAAGACTTGATGAAATACACCTGCTTTCTCCCAGCGTCGGAATCGAGTATAGACTGACTTCCAAGGTCCGTAATATTCCGGTAAATCACGCCATGGCGCTCCGCTTCGAGCAATCCACAGCATGGCATTGATCATGGTTCGATTGTCTTTGGCCGGCCGGCCACCCTGAGCTTTCCGCTCCGCAGGCAGCAAGTCTTTCATCTTATCCCACTGGTCGTCACCTAATTCGTATCGTTGTCTCATACCTTTATTTTACCAGATCAAATCAACCCTGTAGTTTGAAGACACGCCCTAGATTCACAACAATTGAAGATTCACTTCATGTTTATATACAGAATGGTATGGTTCAAAAGGCAGCTAAAGTTTCATGGACAACTGGAGTAAGTGCTCGTCCGTTCGTTTATAGACTGACTGAATAGCCATGGCTCAAGTCTTGCTATCGAATCTTTAAGATCCGATTTAAATATATTGTTCATCCATTCTCCTGCAGCAGACTGACTGTTTATCCGAGCCATATAACATACATCCAGCATCGTATATTGCCTTCGGCAGAGCACTGCGCAAACTACGAAAGGATGACTTAAGCCTATATTCCCGTCTCGACCGGTCTTTTATCAGTGGGCTGGAGAACGGAGAAAAAGCGCCCTCTCTGCTAACCATTACTGCATTAGCCAGGGCGCTTCAAATTTTCTAGTCCAATAATTTCATTGCATCATCAAAACCGTCATTCTTTAGTTCGAGGAGACGGTCTTCTTTTAACTGCGCAGCCGCCCTCCCCCCACGCACTAATGACAAAGCTGTCAATGACTCTCCAATACATCTCTTTGCATCCGCGTAACCCTGACTTATTAAAGACTGAATTCGTTCCGGCCTAAAGTCAAACAGACTTGGGAGAAGACCATTCCGATGTAATGTTTGCTCAGGCCGAACTTCAATAATCGTCGTATTCTTAAACTCATGCCTGTTAAACATGGATCCATCTGATAAGTTCACGACCACACAATGGGTATATCCGGCTAATACTAATGGAGTTAAAGGTGTATTACCTCTCGAATGCACAGCTCCTCCTACTCCCCCGTCAACATAAGGCTGCCCATTCACAGTTTGCCGGCTGTACACTCCCGGAATGGCTGCACTAGCCAGAATAGCTGACAGTCGTTCTTCTTTACGAATCTCATTCAATTGCAGATAGTGCGATTCATTTGTATCCCGAATACCGGATCCTGCGAGTAAGTAATCTACAATATCTCTTGTCATTCCCTTACTCGGATATGCCGATACCCAAATAGGTGATGCATTCTCCATATCATGGATACCCAGCTGCTCCTCTAATAATCTTCGTAAGAACTGGTTATCTAACAGCCCTTGCTGCAGTTTAGAAAGAAGGGGATGCTCCGTGATGAGCTGGCTTATATTTTTGACATCCTTCATCACCTTGATTTTTGAAGCCAGCAGGTTGAAGGCTTCGTCATATACAGCTAATCCCGGATGAAGTACGATGCCTCTTTTGACTGCAGCATGGACCAAACCCAAAACTACCATTTGATGATTCATCTTCACAATGTCTTGAATTTTCAGTGTTCTCCAAACTTCTTCAAGCCGATGGACACCTTCCTGAAATGACGGAGCCCCAGCTAGAAACACCGCATTTAACGCCCCGATGCTGGCTCCAGCATAAGCGGATGGCACCCAGTTCTGGGAGGCCAGGTATTGAGCGACTCCGATCTCATATGCTCCCCGGGCGCCGCCGCCGGAGAACACCAGGCCGAATACCGGAAAATCAAGATGCATGGAGTCCCCTCCTATGCAGCCGAATGCGTGATTCCATAAGTAATCTTTGGCTCAGCCTTTTGGATTCAAACACGAGTGGGACGTTGACCTGGGTCAGTATAGATCTCATAGACTCAGCACTATGCTCTTCCAAGTCTACTACTTTCAGCATCGTACTCTGCAATGGCAAGCTAGCCAAAAGTTCAGCATCATCTTGAAGTAGAAATCTGAGCATTTCCTTATGCGCTGCCCTCTCTTTCACCAGCGACAGCATCCACTTGTCCGTAGGTAAGTTGCGCATGGGAATTCCTCTTACGTCTTTCAAAAGAACGGCACACTTATAATTTAACTGTTCCCTGAATTCCGGGTTAACCGCATCATACACACCAAAAGGTCCCCAGCTCAAAGCTTCTAATACCAGAAACATTTGAAGCAGTGGTGAAAATGAAGCGTATCCTCCGCCCGCCCATTTATCAAACTCCTGATTCATTTGAATTAACGCACTTTGTCTCATATCTATAGAGGTGAGCTGGTTACGAATTTGTTCCGACTGCTGAGTAAATTGTTCCTCTAATCCATGCATTTGTTCAGTTAACTGCCGCACCTCGTTTTTTAAAGCAACATGCTTGTCCACCAGCTTCATGATTCCCTGCCGGGTTTCTGATAATTTCTCTGTCACATAAGCTAAAGCCCGATCGGTCTGAATTTGACTGGCCTGCAGATTCTCCAGCCAGATCATGGTGCTTCGCAGCCCTTCGTTCAAGTTCTGATCAATTCGCTGCTGCCGCAGCGCCGATTTACCGGTTACGGCATCGACAATTCTTGATCCGAGCCCTGTAATGCGATCTTGGCTGACGCGAATATGATCTTGTGTAACCTGGATTCCATTGACCAGATCTACTATCATTTTATCCTGCAAAATGGGAATGGACTGCACCAGGCGGCGTATCTCTTGTTCTTCAGCGTTGTACTCACGTTCATGTATGCTCATTAGACTAAACTGACTTCCTTTCCTACAGGATTGCCCGACAAGATCTCGTTCATTATCGGCTCAATATCCTGTTGGTGCAATTCGACTACCGAGATGAGGCTCTCCATAGCCGACAGAAGCTTTCCCAAAGACTCCTCGCTTTTCTGCTTATCATGGATACCATCCATAAGATTGCCGAGGAACTTGTCCAGATAGGATGTAAGATGATTGAAGTAATCAGCCAGATTGTTGGAGAGTTCCTGATTCATATAAATATCCAAATCTTGTTGAAGCTTCTTCTGCGAAGCTTTTAAATTTTCAAGCACTGCAGCACCCATTCGCTTCGTATCGATGTGGTACTCATCCTCGTGAACTGTGTAGGATTCGGTATGCTCTCTTAACCAGAGAGTGTACCACTTTCTAACATATCTCGTTTTTTTCTTCTCAACATTCTTCACATTGATAGAGTCTTCACGAAGAGATTCGAAGTTGATTTGAATCGGTTTAATGGCATGCTGCTTGAAAGAGATTTTGAGATGAAAGGTGTCATTCAACTTACTGGCCGCTCGCTCCAGCACCGGTTCCATTTTGTCCCTAATCTCACTTTGGAGCTTATACTCCATCGATTCAACGAACCGATTTACTTCAGATTGAATTTGCTTGAAAATCTGGGAGGAGTCCTGGACAAGTGCCGATTGAATCTTATTAAGAAACTCAAGCGCATCTTGTTTGTTCGAGAATACGTTTAATCCGCTTTCGTTTATAGGGATGGAGGCTTTTTGGGCAGGTTTAAACAAGGATATAATATCCGACATGTAACCTTTATTCTTTTTATTATTCTTCCTCTCCAGTTTAGCCCGTTCACTTTCCAATCTTTTTCCATGTCTAAACAGACTGTCAATCAATCTCTTTAGAGTCTCATTTCCCTGATTAAACACCAGATCAAATGTTCCAGATAGTTCTTTCTGAGCAGAATCCGATAATGCCTCGGCTTTCTCCTGAACATCCTGGATTAATTGAATATTATGCTCCAACTCTGTGATGATTTGCTTTAAAGAGTCGATGTCGATATGGATGCTTCCTCTTCTCATCTTCAGATATTGAAGGATTTCTTCATCGTACATGTTCATTTTCTCAAGTGCCGATTGAATGACAATGAGAGCAGCTTCTTCATAGGCTTTGCCAATTACACGGTCCAACGGCTCTTCAAAATCACTTTTCTGCCACAATCGCTCTGCACTCTTGTTTACCCGGGGGATATCATCGATATCTTCTTGCCAGAAGGAACCCAGAGCTCGATCTCCAAAATCCTCAATCCACTCCGCTTGATCAGGAGATGGCAAGCACCCTCTCTCTGCGATCTCACGAAGTGCATAATTCGCCAGATACCCCAACTGGCTGGAAACAGGAAAGATATGCTCTTGAGGCAGCCGGTCTTCAAAAAGTTCCTTACTTACATAACGGCGAACTTCATCCGCCCCCATGGAATTCCGGTCTTTTTGATCAAATTTGTTGATCAACACAAACAGCCGCTCCCGGGAATACTTCGCTACCTCCTCGATCGCCATACGCACCTCAAAGTCTGCCTCTGAATTAAGCTGAGTATAGTCAAGGACAGCCAGGATGGCTGATGCTTTATGTAACTGTTCTTGCAGAATTCCTCTTAAATGCACCTGTCCTGCCTCATTGGGGCCCGGTGTATCAATAAGGGTCAGTCTCCCGTTGGTTTGCTGCTTTCTATGCTTTAAATGAAAGAACTCTACATCAATGACGGGCAGCTCCAGTAAGGATGTATATTCGGTAAGAGGAGAAGGAAGATCCAGATTCTTGGAGTCGCACAATCTTGAAATATCATTAAGCGTCTTCAGGAAATCATAAATACCCTCGGTCCCATGATAGGCTGAATCCAGCTCATGGATATGACCGCTCAAGATATCCTGAACTAATGTTCTGCCATCATCCGAAGCATTGACCGGGAGGCTCGACAATGCTTCCTCATCCATGTCACGCAGCGCTGATCTGATTTCCCGTATAGCCTGATTGAATGGTTGCGGCTTGGGAAAACGTAAAACCGGTGTTTCCTGTCCCGGCTGATGCCTGATCATTGTGGGTAACGTGGTCATCGGTCTATTCCGGTTCGGCAGCACCTCCCGGCCAACGATCGCATTAATTGTCGTCGACTTTCCTGCCTTCATTGTTCCTACAACGGCAAGCGTCATCTCCAAATCATGAACCTTCGTCAGCTCTTCTGCTAACGCTGCATTCCACATTTCAGCCAAGGGCCGGTCAAGAGAACGTTCTTGCTGCTCGTCTCTCTCCATAACCATGTCTTCCGATTCCAGAAGATCACTTATTATATTGCGCTGCTGAGATAAAAGCCTGATGACTTCATCCCTGACCGCGCTGACCGTATCTTTAAACATGAAAAAACCTCCTGCATCCATTTAAAGTAAGTTAAGAGCAAAGCGGTAATCAGCCTCAATGAAATGCATGATTACTTAATCATTATAGACTGTCTATGTAGCAAACCTTGTCATCGAATGTACGTTCCGATCAAGATGTCTCTTCTTAGAAAGATCCTATTCGTTCGAATAAGATAAAGACATCTGTTAATCGACAACCGCTTTCAATATATATATCCATTCAACAATGACTTCCGAACTCCTCCTCAAGAACCAACTGGATCTATATTTTTCATTAACATGTCTCCTATTTCCTATTTATCGGTCAAATAGCTCATCAGTCTTTACCGCGTCATTCCTATGTAAAGCCAGCAAGACAGTATACACTAACCCCGAAGACAACACCATTTAAGGGAATAACTCAAGAGCAGCATCTGTTCAGAACAACAAAAAAGCCCACCATTCTTTAGGAGGAGGCCTGAGTATATAGAGCTATCAGATCGTGTCGCTGGAGTTACCAAGGCTGAATTGCTGTAGAAGAGTACCTAGATAATGGTTTACTTCGTTATACTTAAATCCTTTTTCTAATAAATAATTCATGCGTTCAACCACAAGGTCCGCATCCGTCCAATCACTAATGTCGACACTTTTAGCACGAATTCTAGTAAAACTTCCATTCAGCTTTTTCAGAGCATTTGACTTTATGGATAATAAATGATCCGGGTCATTATCATTGATATAATTTAATAATTTCAATCTGGTATGACCATCCGTGATGGGTCCTACTTCAAGGATAAGTCGCAGCTTTTTCTCTTCAGCAGCAAAGAAATAGCTTATGGGTCTTGGTGATTTCCATTTCTTAAGTAAACGAGGCAGCTGTTGATCGATCATATTAGGCATAAACCAGTATTCTTTATCGCTTAAAAAGAAATCAGGATTTTCCCCATGCCCAATGTCATTCAACTCCGATTTCAAGACCTCGGCTGCCTGGTTGAGGGTCGAAGTGGAAGTAACCCCATATTTAATGATTGTTTCTATCGCTTCTCTATGATGTTTATAAATATCGCGGCATAGCTTTATTAGCTGTTCATCCTGCAAAGTGAGTACCTCCAGAGTCTTGGTATAGTAACTAATAAAATTATGGATTTTACTATTCATATTTTCTTTATTTAAGGTCAGAATGGATTTTAAAATGCTAAGAATATCCAAGTGTGCAAGGCTAAAATATTCCGAGTGCGGGGCTTCTTCTCCGTTTAAAGTTAGGAATACAGGAATAATGTGCTGGACCCCTGGATAATGATCCTTAACTAATTGGATGTACTTCTCTAGCTGATGGCTTTCTAAACCGGCGTGCACTTTATTTTCAATAAGAAGGATAAAATCATTGCTCCTTGAAAAGACAAGAATATGGAAGCTGCCTAATAATATATCCGATACCTTCAAGTCGTGGTTTTTAATATCAATGTCTCTGCATATTACTTCAGCAGTTACTTTCTTTAGTACCAAATCGCTTAAGAAGTGATTCTCTCTTGGATTTAACAGCCATGCCAGTATGTTTGAATGTCGAATCTCAAATTGATCCACCTTCATCACTTTAAAAGGATTGAACTCATTGATCCGAGAATTCAAAAGCTCCAATAAATCATTATTTGTAACAAAACGATTGATTTTATGGTAAAGCTCGTCCATATCACTCATAATCTTTTCTCCTTAACATGATTTCTATAAAGAGGGACTAGGTAAATGTACCCTATAGTGAAAAGTATAGCTAATCAAACGAGATACGTCATCACATATTGCTTCCACAAAATAAAAAGAGCCGCCCGAACATCAGAACATTCCTGATATCCGATCGGCTCTTTCACTCAATCCTACTGCACCACTCTCTGTTCCTTACGCTCAAAATGATAGTGCAGCCGGTACAGGCATACCTCCTGCGTCCAGCTGTGCAGCACTTCTAGATCCTCCGCAGCAGGTTCAACATCCAGGCTAAACACGCCATCCTCAAAGCCAGTCATGCTGCCTTTAGCTGAGCTCCACTTGGTCATGGGCATTCTCTCAATCAGCTTGCTGACCTTAACCTCATCGTAATTCCACAGCTTCTTCGCATCGTTATCCGAGAAATCAATCCGTTTGCGGTACTCTTTCTCGGTCAGGTACTTATGGAAGAATGGCGCGACTTCCAGAGAAGTCACAGGCTCTGCCCACTGCTTCGGTCCGCGCTCCAGCATGTACAGAAGAACGATCATCTTGTAGCTTTTGTTCATGGCCGTCTTCTCTACATCACGCAGCCAGTTCTCATGCCGCCAATAAACTTCTTCTTCCTGCTCACTCAGGCACTCCGCCCATAGAAGAAAGCCCGCATAGGAACCGAATTCATTCCGATACTCCCAGCTGTTGGCGCGGCCGTAGAGGTGAAGCTCCAGATAGGTCGGGATCCGCCCAAGCTCCGCTTGAAGATCCAGAAAAGAGCGGTGTAGACGTTCGCGGTGAGGCAGCTTTTTGCGGCTTAATTCATCCAGCAGGTTGATGACCCCGGTCTCCAGCTGGATCTCGCATCCGGCAGGCACAGAAGGAATCACCTTGTCCTTGGCCGTTCCTTTCAACTCCTCGTCATTTGCGAACAGCCGCAGCTTCACATCTGCATTCCTGTAGTTGCCGATCAGGTCGATAATGGTGCAGTGTGTCTTCTGCTCATACAACCTGAGGCCCCGGCCCACCTGCTGGGTAAACACCGTTAACGATTCAGTCGGACGCACGAACAGCAGCGTATCCACACTCGGAATATCCACGCCTTCATTGAACAAATCCACTGTAAAAATAATTTCAAGCTCTCCACCGGCAAGACGCTGGATTGCTTCCCCTCTGGTCATGCCGACCGTTCCGGAATGCAGACTGACGGCGGGTATGCCCTTGTCCTGAAAATACCCTGCTAAATAATCCGCCTGCCGGATCGATGAACAAAAACCAATCGTTCTTGTCTGCTTATGACCGATCCAGGACTCGTAAATTTTGTCCGCTAGACTCCCTCTTAACTGGGCAGCCGTCAGCTGTTCGTCATCATAGTGCGATCCCATCCAGCGGATGGAGGAATAATCGGTATCATCATAGATGCCGTAATATTGAAAAGGAGACAGCCAGCCGCGCCGAATCGCTTCAATAAAATGGATCTGGTACGCCACGTTTCCATCACAAAGAGCATACACATCCTTGCCGTCCATACGGTCCGGCGTTGCTGTAATGCCAAGCAGAAACCTCGGTTCAAAATATTGAATCACCGATTGATACGAGCTGGCAGCCGCATGATGAAATTCATCCACCACAATCAGGTCAAAATGCTTCTGAGCAAATCCCTCGCGATGCTTCTTCATGCCCAGTGTATAAATAGAAGCAAATACACAATCCGCGTCTCCTTCTTTCAGCTGCCCGTTATAGATACCTAAGGTTTTGTCCGGCATAATCTGATGAAAAGACCGCTTCGCCTGGAGCAAAATCTCCTCCCGATGCGCTACGAACAGTACACGCTGAAACCGCTGAGCGAAAAAGCCAGCGAGGTAGGTTTTGCCCAAGCCTGTCGCCATGACCACCATCGCTTTATCGTATTCCTCTTCCAGAGTACGCTCCAATGCATCTAAAGCATCCAGCTGGGCAAATCGGGGCTGAATCAGTACCTGCTCGACATCCGGAATAATCGCAGCATCAGAGCTGCCAACACTCTCCGAACGATACTCCTCTTCTTCCATCTCGGTAATTCTGCGGATAAGTTCCGGATTCTCCCGGTGGTAAGCCCGGTACTCTTCCTCATATAGAGAGATTGTATGGTCGTTCAGCGGCAGGGTGGAGTCGTGATAAAAGTTCTGCATGAACTTATCCAAAGCGACCTGAAAAGTGTACGGCTCGGCCTTTGCATTCATCGCCAGGTTCCACTCCATCCCCATCCGCATGGCCGACATCGAGAAGTTCGAAGAGCCCACGATGAGCAGACCTTCTCCTTTGTCATAATCAAAAAGATAGGCTTTGGGATGGAACGAGGTTCCCATACTCCGCCACAGCCTGGCCTCCAGCTGGCTGTCGATGTCGCGCAGGGCCTGCAGGCCTTCAGGCTGTGTCACATACAAGTAGTCACCCGCCAGCATTTTGACCTCGGCACCGCGATCGATGGCTTTTTTCAAATGAGGAGCCAGTAAACGCACACCCGACTGCATTACAAACGAAGTCATAATATAAATGCCAGAAGCATGCTGCATGCCAATAATCAGCTCGTCCGCTAGGTTCTCTGTAATCAGCTTAACATTAAGCGTTGTCGTCGACATCGATGAGATACACCTTATCCTTAAACCCGCCGCGTGCCTGCGCCTTTTGGTCTCTCAACGCTTCAAGCTGCTCCCAGCTTGAACCATGTACAGCAGCCAGTGACCGTATCACCTCAAGCATATCTGCCAGCTCTTCTAAAGCTTCCTCCGACTTCGATGCGGCAAAATACTCCTCCGATTCTTCCTTCAGCTTCACGTTCAGCTCTTTCTGGTACTCTTCTTCATCCAAAATCCGTGTCCGGCATTCCTTGCCGCTCTTATGTATAATCTCCGGGATCAGATCCCGGACAAGCTTATTGTATACTGGCATGGGTTATTCATCCTTTGCTGGTTGGTTGTGTAATTGTATTGTAGCATGTTAACCGGCATCTTTGGCGCTTGAGTAGAGCAGAAATACTCCCAGGATAAATAGCAAAATGGGTATTAAAATCCACATAAAACTAAGATTAAACAGACTGTACTCAAAGGCTCCAAGGTTTGTACCTGACGAATAATGAACAGATCTCAATGCTGAAACAATAAATCCTGTACATAGGACGATAACGGATGAGATTATGGACGTGATACCTAACAATATTTTGATCATAGGCTCCTCCTTTTTAACGATCAGAGTCCAGACTCTGCTTGAATTTTTTCACCTAGTGTTGGCGAAATTTTCTTGAGAGAGTTAGAAGCAAGGCCTTGTAATAATAATTGAGACTCTACTAGATCTAACACATCGTAATAAGCAAAGTTCAAACCCAATCTGTAAGATTTATCTTTATCACTTTCATCTGCAGGTACATCCAACGTATCATTATACTTCTCCTGAATGAGTATAATTAAGTCACTAAGGAAATCTTTTAATTGTTTATTCATTTTCACCTACTCCTTAAGCGTTTACCATATCTACTATTAACCGGGAATAGGTATACCACCCTCATATATTCCAATATATTCAATCACGAGAGATGGCCCCAATACCGATAAATATAATAGAATAGACTAAAAGCTACATACATTTACCAGAATGCAAGACCGGAGGGAAATGAATTGAAAAAGAATATCCACGTCGTCGGAGCTGTCATCATCGAAAACGGAAAGATTCTCTGTGCCCAGCGCGGGGCTACAAAAGCTTTAGCATACAAATGGGAATTTCCCGGCGGCAAGATTGAGGAAGGCGAAACGCCTCAGGGTGCATTGAAGCGCGAGATTGACGAAGAGATGCACTGCAGCATCGAGATCGGTGAGCATATCGAAACGACCGTGTATGAATATGATTTTGGTATTGTGCATTTGTCTACTTTTTATTGCCACCTTCTAAGCGGAAAGCCTGTGCTCACAGAACACGTAGAAATTGCCTGGCTATCCCCCGATGAACTCATGTCCCTGGATTGGGCACCTGCAGATATCCCTGCCGTACACAGCATTCAAAAGGACTTGATCAAATAAATGGATACCTCCACCCAACAGTTCAATCATTCTCTAAGCTGGGCGTTCATTAATCATCAACAGGAGTCGGTAGACAAATATAAACCAAAGCTGCTGGTGAACAACAAAGAGAGCAAGGATTATGTCCTGACTCCACTACTAGAAGAGCTGGATCACTGTCAGTCCTTCGTGTTCTCTGTTGCCTTTATCACAGAAAGTGGACTAGCCACACTGAAGTCTCATTTACTCGACCTGAAAATGCGCGGTGTTACAGGTAAAATCCTGACCTCCAACTATCTTAACTTTAACCAGCCAAAAATCTATAAAGAGCTGCTGAAGATCACCAACGTAGAGGTTCGATTATCAGATCTAAGTGGATTTCATGCGAAGGGCTACCTTTTTCACCATGAAGGTTATTCCACCATTATTACAGGAAGCTCCAATCTGACAGCCTCTGCCTTAAAAGCCAATTATGAATGGAACGTGAAGCTAACCTCTTTTAAGCATGGCGGTCTCCTGGGGCAGTTTCAAAGTGAATTCAATAAGGTCTGGGATGAATCCGTCCCTTTGTCCAGCCAGTGGATTGATGCATATCAGATTTTATATGAAGAGGTTACAAAAGCCACTCAAGATGTGAGCCAGGTGTTTCCACTCGCTCCAGAAGGCATTCCGCAGACGGTGTTCAGCCCTATTGTGCCGAACGCCATGCAGATGAACGCCCTGAGGAACCTTCAGGATCTGCGTGCCACCGGAGCACACAAAGGGCTCGTGATTTCGGCAACAGGTACAGGCAAGACGTACTTGTCAGCATTTGACGTCAGAAACTTTGCCCCTAAACGAATGCTGTTTGTCGTTCACCGGGAGCAAATTTTGCAAAAAGCCATGCTCGATTACCAGCGGATCCTGGGTGGTGAAGATCGAGACTATGGCATTTTATCTGGGAGCAGTAGAGAGACGGATGCCAAATATTTGTTTGCTACTGTCCAGACGATATCAAAAGCCTCCAATCTAAACAGCTTCGATCCTGAAGCGTTTGATTACATTTTAATAGACGAAGTGCACAAGGCCGGGGCCAGCTCGTATCTTAACATCCTTCATTATTTTCAACCTAAATTTCTGCTCGGGATGACTGCTACGCCGGAGCGGACGGATGACTTTAACATCTATGAGTTGTTTGACTACAACGTTGCTTATGAAATTCGTCTGCAAGAGGCGCTGGAAGAGGATATGCTGTGTCCATTTCATTATTTTGGAGTGACGGATTTCGAGTATAATGGCCAAGTGACCGACGATACCGTGATGCTCTCTCAGCTCGTTTCAGATGAACGAGTAGCCTATCTAATAGAAAAGATTGAGTATTACGGTTATTCCGGAGAGACGGTAAAAGGTCTTATCTTTTGCAGCCGGAAAGAAGAAGCGCTCGAGCTATCTAAGCTGCTGAATTTGAGGGGTTACCGCACGATAGCTTTAACGGGGGATAACCGCCAGGAGGAACGTGCTCGCTGTGTGACAGATTTGGAAAATGGGCAGCTGGACTACATCCTGACCGTGGATATTTTTAATGAAGGTATCGATATTCCGTGCATTAATCAGGTGGTCATGCTGCGCCAGACTCAATCTAGCATCGTATTTGTACAGCAGCTTGGGCGCGGACTACGTAAACACGGTGGCAAGGAATTCGTGACCATCATCGATTTTATTGGGAATTATAAGAATAACTACCTGATCCCGATCGCGCTTTCTGGAGATAAGTCGCAGAACAAGGATAATATCCGCCGTCATATGAAGGACACCAGCTTTATCAATGGGGTTTCGACGATTAATTTCGAGGAAGTTGCCAAGAAACAGATCTTTCAATCGATCAGCAATAGTAACTTAACCGCGCTGAAGATCCTGAGAGAAGAATATATTCAGCTCAAAAACCGTTTAAACCGCATCCCTACGCATCTGGATTTCTTGGAGCACGGCTCGATCGATCCGCTGATTTTCTCAGATGAGCACGGGAGCTATTATCATTTTTTGCAGAAGATTAAAGAGCCTGTCCCGCCACTATCCGAGCAAGAGAAAAAGTATTTGGTAATGCTGTCGGCGGAAGTGCTGAGTGGCAAACGCAGGCATGAGATTGTTCTGCTGAGCAAGTTACTAACAGAGTGTAGTGTTACAGCCCAGGAATGGGTCCACGCTCTTGCTGAGCATGGATGCTCTGTGGATTCGCAAACACTGGATTCCGTGAAACGTGTGCTGGACATGTCCTTTTTCACGGAGCCGACAAGGAAGAAATATGGTGACACTCCTGTCGTCGTATTCACGGAAGCGCAGCGGTTTCTATTTCATCCGATGTTGTTGCAGTCCATGCAGAACAATTCATACTTTAGGGAAATGCTTGCCGACATCATCCAAACCGCTTCACATCTCACGGAGCAGTATGATTGCCATGAACACCTTACGCTCTATAAAAAATATTCCCGGAAGGATTCCTGTAAGCTGCTCAATTGGCTGAGTGATGAAAGCTCCACCATGTATGGGTACAAGACAAAGTATCAGACCTGCCCGATCTTTGTCACCTATCACAAGCATGAAGGGGTTGAAGCAAGCACGAACTATCAGGAGGAATTTATTTCTCCAGAGGTTTTGAAATGGTCGACAAGAAGCAGACGAACTCTGGAATCGGAAGAAGTCAGAACAATCCTTGAGGCAGATGAGCGGGGAATCGACCTGCATGTATTCATCAAAAAAGACGATGCGGAAGGAACGGAATTCTATTATTTAGGCAAAGCTCATCCCGATCCTCAAAGCGCCGTCCAAGGGTCTATGCTCGATCGTAACAGCAAATCGATTTCCGTTGTGCATATGAATCTAGTACTGGAGCAATCTGTGGAGAGCAAGCTTTATAGGTATTTGACCCAATAAAAAACTAAAAAGCAGCTGACGTCGAATTTAATCCCGGCGTCAGCTGCTTTCATTTATTGATACCCTTATAAACACCCTTGATACCTTAACCTGTCATCCTTTAACCGCGCCGCCTGTTAATCCGCGAACCAGGGTCTTTGATCCGAACAGGAACAGCACGATAAGCGGAAGCGTCCCCAGCGTTAGCCCGAGAATACTGGCCGAATAATCGGTCCGGTAGCGGGTCGACAGGTTGGCAATACCGAGCGGCAGCGTGTACAGCTCTGGCTTGTTGATCGTAACAAGAGGCAGCAGATAGTTATTCCACGAACCGAGAAAGCAGATCAAGCCGAGTGTACTGATCGCTGGCAGCAGAAAAGGAATGACGATTCGCGAGAATATGCCCGGTTCCGTACACCCGTCAATACGTGCGCTTTCCACGACCTCCATCGGTACAGAGGACTGCACGAATTGGGTCATAAAGAAGACACAGAAAGCATTATTCAGACCCGCAATAATGAGCGGCGCATGGGAATTATTCAGATGAAACCATTTCATCTCCATGACAAAAGCAATCAATCCAAGCTGCCCTGGAATCATCATGGTAAGGAGAATAAATCCGTACAGCCACTTCTTACCTTTAAATTCATACTTGCCGAAGGCAAAGCCGGTCAGCGCACTCATCAGCACCGATACGAAGGTAAATAGTACGGCTACATAGAAGCTGTTCCAATAGGTGCGAAGAAAGTCCGCCGATAGAATCGTCTTCAAATTATCAAGCAGATATCCACTAGGCAGGATTGGAAGCTTTTTAAACAGAGCCTCGGAATAATAGGTTCCCATTGCAAACATCATGTAAAAGGGAAACAGAAACAGCAGCGACACCACGGTCAGCACGATGATCAGCAGCCATTTTTGAGTCTTCATGTCGAATCACCGTCCCGGTTCAGCCATTTGATGCCCATTAGTGAGAACAATGCGATAAAAAGGAACGTTGAATAAGCTATGGCCGCCCCTTTGCCGTATTTGAACGAAGAGCCGCTAAATGAAGCGTCGAACATATACCAAATCGGAGTAAATACAGAGCCGTCCGGTCCTCCTGTCATCGATGTACCGGAAGCCCAGCCGCTGTACAAGAGCATCGGCTCTTCTACGAGCTGCAGTCCGCCGATAATGGACGTAATAATAAGAAACAGGTTGATCGGCTTAAGCAGCGGGATGGTAATGCGAAAAAAGACACTTTTGGCAGAAGCGCCGTCAATCTCGGCTGCTTCGTAGATTGATGTATCGATGCTCGCCATTCCTGCTGCATAGAACATAATAAAGTATCCAAGATTCTTCCAGAAAATCATCATGATCACAATCCAGCGTGCCCAAGCAGGCGAGCCAAGCCAATTCACCTTATCCTGGATCCAGCCCAGCTCAATAAACAGATTATTGACAAACCCTCCCTGCCAGTCAAAAAGCAGCGCAAAAATAATACCAATGGCCACCGGTGTCGTCATATAGGCACTGAAAAAGCTCAGGCGGAAAAAGGTTTTTCGGCGAATCAGCTTGCTCTCAATCAGGCTGGCAATCAGCATGCCGATCAGTACCAGTGCAGGCAGATAGCAGGCAATAAACACGAGAACATTCCATAAAGAGGTCCAGAAAAACTTGTCATGCATGAACAGCTGCACATAGTTATCGAAGCCGACGAAGTTTTTATTGCCGAACAAATCCCAATCGGTAAAGCTCAAATACAAGGTGAAGAAGATGGGAAATAAACTGAATACAGCATAGAACAAAAAATAAGGTGTAATGAACAGATAAGGCCACTTATTGGTTCGATTCATGCGACTTGTCTTCATTATTCAATCGTCAATTCCGGATGGTTCTTCTTCATCTCCTCGGACCATTTCTCAAGCGCTTGATTGGCATCGAAATTGTTGTCCTGCGCCATCGTCTGGAGCACGATTTCCGAAGCGGCATACACATCCTGATCGTATTTTGTGACCGGTTTGGCTTTAATGCTCGGGAATACCTTTTCGACCCAGAACTTGTTCAGGTCCTGGCCGCCGAAAAACTCATCTGGACCGGAAGCCAGCTTGGAGGTATCGTCAAAGACCGATTTCAGAGGAAGAATGGCCTGCATCCCCTTGAAGCTGACCTCTGCGCCTTCCTCAGAACCGTATGTTCCTTTCAGGTATGTCCACGCGGCTTCCTTCTGCTTGCTGTCCTTCCAGATTCCAACCGAAGTACCCCCATAGGTGAAGCCTCCTCCAGGCGGGACCGTCAGACCCCAAGCGCCACTGCTGTTCTTGTCATTCGGCTTGATGACAAACTCAGGCGACCAATTCGCCGCTGGATAGAAAATCACGTTGTCCTGGGAGTAGGAAGCGCTCCACGAAGGTGACCACATACTGAGCTTTGCTTCATTGTTCGTGTCCCGCAGCATCTGGAGCTTATTGAACAAGTCAAGCATCTCCGCCTTATTGACCTTATTTCCGTCAACAAATGGCTCTGTCATCTGATTGCTCAGAATGGTGTAGGCGTCCATCAAGCTTGCGAACATCGTAACTTTGCCTTGGCTTTGATCATATACGTCCTTGCCCTTCTGTGCGAAATCGTCCCAGCTCTGGAACATCGAAGCAAGCTGATCCGGATCATCTGTACCCAGATACTGCTTTGCCAGTTCCCGCTTATAGGCAACAGCGCCCGGCGCTACTTGCTGATCCAGAGCGACCAGCTGTCCCTTGCTGTTGGTCAGGAGCGGAACTTCAAAGTCCAGAAGTGTACTCTTATCGAAGTTGTACGGTGCGGCACCGAGATCTTCCAGTACATTCAGCTCATAGATCGCTCCACGCTGTGCTGCTTCTGCCCAGATGATGTCAGGCAGCTCGGAGCCGGACGCGATCGAGGTCTGAATTTTCTTCAAATAATCCTTTGCTGAAACCTCCACGTATTCCACTTGAATATTCGGATGATTTTTCGAGAATTCGGTCATCAGCTTGTCGTGACTGCCTTTGTCCCATCCCCAGACGATCAGTTTGCCGTTCTCAGCTGCGTCCGAGCCGTTTTCCGATGATGCCTCCGGCGAGCTGGAACTGTTGGAATTGCCACCTTCATTAGAGCCTCCGCATGCCGACAGAACGAGTGAGACGCAGAGCATCAGTCCCATGAGTGTGCTCCAAGATAACTTTTTCCGAAAATCTTTCTGCATTTCTTGCAACCCCCTTTGTAAACTAGCTTTGGACAGCACCGAGCGATAAAGACTATGCATCCGTGCTGTCTGTTCACCACGTAATATACCGTCGATGTGAAGGAGCCACAATGATACAATCTGATGATTCTGTATAAAAAGCGATACCGAATTTTAACCGCTTTCAATAATGACGTCTGACTTCAGCGGCAGAGTAATCACAATGGTCGTTCCGTCGCCTTCGTTGGTATCCAGCTTGAACACTGCTGCATCGCCATACAAATAAGTTAATCGCTCGCGAATGTTGGTGATTCCGATATGCTTCATAGGGCCGGTATGCCGAACGGTTGTAGGAAGCTCTCCCGCTAATAGTCTTGCGGCCGTCTCGGGGTCCATGCCTGTTCCGTTGTCTCTTACTTTCAGAATGATGTAATCCTCCGTCCGCTCCAATGTGATTTCAATCAAACCGGGTGATTCCAGTTCGGCAAATCCATGAAAAATCGCATTCTCCACAAGCGGCTGCAGCACGCTCTTGGGAATCAGGACAGACTCCATCTCCTCTTTCATATTCCAGACCAGATCGAATTTATCAATATACCGGTACTTTTGTATAAGCACGTAATGATCAATGAGTTCCTTCTCTTTCGCCGCCTGAATGAACAGCCCGCTCTCGCCGAGCTTCACGGCATCATGCAAAATGCCAATAAAGGCTTCAACCATCTCCTCGACAGCTTTGTTGTTTCCTTTACGTGACAAGTAGATGACGGTATTCAGTGTGTTATAAATAAAATGAGGGTTCATTTGGGCAAGAAGCAGTTCTGTCGAAACTCTCTTTTTCCACTTTTCCTGCTGGACTTTCTCTTCGATCTGCAGCTCAATGTCGCGCAGCATGGATTGAAACCCGGTACGTAAAATATCCAGCTCGTCATTGCTTCGGAACTGCAAACCTACATTGTAATTGCCCATGGACACCATCTTCATCGCTTTGGACATTTGGGAGATTGGACGGGTAATGTTGGAGATGATCGGCAGAAACAGCAGCACGCAAAGACCGAGGCACAGCGTCAGGAAGATCGCCCAATACTGGACGACGTAGCCCAGGAGTCTATAAAATCTCCCTTTGGAAGTATACGTGATAACGGACCAGCCTGTCTCCTTGAATGAACGGGTCAGATAGTATCCCGATCTCTGATGATGCACGGTAACTTCCCCGTCCGTAAGTTCCTGGGTTGATGCTGAAATACTGTGCGTCATGTTTCGATTCAGCAGATAGGTTGAACCGCCATCATTCATCCAGGCATAGCGTTCGAAGGAGGGTGCGAGCGAATCGAACAGCTTGGCAATCGCATCATATCTGATGTTCAGCAGCAGGACACCTCCATATTCGGGCGCAAAACGGATGTAAAAGCTGACCACCTTCTGGTCTCCGCTGCTGACACTGATGGTGTGAGGGGCAGTAAAACCGCTTTTCCGTCCGGTTCCAATCGCGTCGCGATACCAGCTCTTGCCCAATTCCCGCTCAAAGTAGGGGTCAAGATAGAGAGAAGACCAGAACACTTTGCCATCATTTCGAACAATGGCCGAGCTCTCCAAGTAGTTGCGGAGCACATTGAACTTGGTCAACTGAACGACCACCTGCTGATAGGCCTTGATCTCCTCGTACACAGAAGGATAGGAATTCCGCTTGGCAAAGGACTGCAGCAGCTCGTCATTAACCATGTTGCCTGCATACAGCGTTACATCCTCGATGAACTGCTCGATCTGGTCGGCTGTCTGATCGACATGGATCAGATCCTCTTTCAGGGCCTGGTTTTCTAAAATCGAAGAGAAACGCTCCAGTGCCAGCACACTGATCAGCGTGATCGATACGACAACAATCAGAATGACACTCCCCAGAATTTTGTTTCGGATGCGGCGTACTCTCATCGACCGGTTTCCGTTCGGACAAAATCTTTGGGATGGAGGCCTGTGGCTTTCTTGAACACTTGACTGAAGTACTGGCTCGTCCGGTAACCAACTTTCTCGGACACTTCGTAAATTTTCAACTTTTCAGTAAGCAGCAGCCGCTTCGCAGCTTCTATCCGATACTCTGTCGTGTAGTCCAGCAGCGATCTGCCTGTCTCTTTCTTGAATGTCATCCGCAAGTGAACCGCGCTGATCTGCAGATGTTCCGCTGCAGTCTCCAGCGACAACTCGGTGTCACCGTAATGCTCATGCACATATTCCATCGCTTTCAGCACCCAGCGAGAGTACTGCGACTGTTGACGATTATTTTTCGCTCTGTCTTCAGCCATGCGGTATAGAGTGTCCACAATATGGTGAGCATCACAGCCCAGCGGCATATCCGGTTTTCCAATGCCAGCTTGAGTCCATCTCTCTCCCGTCCGTTTAACAGTGAAGAGCAGGCCATCTATCGACTTGTTCGCCAGAATCCCATCCAGATTTTTTCTCCAGCCATCCAGCATCTCCGTATCCGTCTTCTCTCTCTCATTCTCTGCTGGATCCATCCATTCACTCTCCAGCTCTGCCGACGTTTCAGTCGAGCCCAGAGCCTGTTCCAGCAAAAAGATAGATCGATCGGGGAGAAAGAAAGCATAGGTATACAAATGCTTGATCCGCTCATACTGCCGGTGGACATTCTCCCGTTCCAGCACAGCTGACATCAATATTTTAGGTGCCTCTCCTGCACGATCCAGCATACAGCGCTGGAGGGTAAGCGAGATCTTTTGGAGTGTATACTGTTTGATCAGCAGGCTGTTCGGAATGGAGAACTGAATAACTGCCGCGCAGCCGCCATCCCCTGTCTCCAATAAAAGAATCTCCTTGATTCCTGTACCTTCCTCCTGCATCATTTCATCTGCCACAGCATCCCATACAGAAGGATCATCAAAACGATCGGTCTCTCTGCGGCCGTCCAGCCTTAAGCAGGGATTTAATTCAAAATAAAGCAGGGACGCCGCGCAAGGAAGAAGCCGTCCTGCTTCCCGCTTCTCGGACTGCTCATCTAAATTGCCGCAGAGCAGCTCTCTAAACCAACGGCGGTTTTCCTGACGTTCTGCGGTCTGCTCGGCTTCTATATGTTCACGGAGCTTGATCAGCTGCTCCAGAAGCCTGTTGCGGCTGATCTCATGTTTCAGCAAATAATGAGCCGCCTTTAAATCAAGCGCATGCCTGACATAGTCGAAGTCCCGGTAAGCGGTAAGAAAAATCAGGTGGGTCTCCGGCCGGATTTCACGGACGCGGCTTCCGAGCTCCAGCCCGTCCATGGGAGACATAGATATGTCCGTGATGACAATATGGGGCCGGAGCTGCTCGAACATTCTCAATGCCATTTTTCCATTTGTCGCCCGGGCGACGACTTCGAACCTGTAATCCTGCCAAGGCACGGTTTCATACAAATTTTCCAAAGCAAGGGGCTCATCGTCGACAAGCATCACGCTGATCCTCATTCTTAAGCACCTTCATTTCTTATAGCGAATTAAGATATTTAATAGATATAGCCAACACTTATCGCGTTGTCAAGAGAAGTGTCTGCAAGCAATCAGTTGAGCCCGCAGGGCTGTGAAACGCAACAACAAAAAAAGCTGATGTTGTCATCTAACCAACGTCAGCTTCTACTTTTCCAGATTCCGTATTTCAATCCTTAGACCTCACATATCCAATAAGTGCGATAAAGGCGACAATTAGACACGGCAGAAAGAACTTGTGGACATTATATTAACACATGACACGTTTCACGTAACATGGTAATTTTGATTCGCTGTTAAAAACATGGTGGGGGTTATGAATGAAATCGAAGAGACGGCACTAGATCCGTAAATCCCTCAGCCGGATTACGCAGAGCTTCCAGCACAACCTGTGCGTTATAGCCGTCATGGAAGTTGAATGTGACCCCAGGTTCTCCATTCATGAGCTGAATGAACTGCTTTAGAATCGGCAGCGGGCTGACGACATCGTTCACAGATACAGGCTGCATGTCTGCTGCATCCTTATCGCCCAACTGCAGCTGGCTCCAGTTCTCCAGCGCCAGCGTTCCTTGCTTACCCTGAATCACCAGGGACATCCGCTCCTCACCTTCCCGCTGGTCCGTTCCCGACAGATGAATCTCCGTGCCATCATGAAGCCGCAGGACTGCCTGGACACGGCTCTCGCACTTGCTTGCATCCTCCGGAAACTCTATCTCACTCTTCACATGCGTAATCGGGCCAAATACCTGCTGGATCATCTGAATCCAGTGAATGCCTACTTCGAGCAGATAACCGCCCTGCTGTCTGGAAGCGATCCACGGGTTCTGCTGCCAGGCTCTTGGCCACTGCGGAAACTCCAGGTATAGATTCATCATGCGAATCTCCCCGATCGCTTTACTCTCAAGCAGGGACTTCATCTTCAGAACGGGTTCCTCCAGCGGAAGCGAGAAATGAACCGCGTGGATTCTGTCAGCTTGCTCCGCCAGCTCTACCAGACTTCTGGCTTCTTCCAGGCTGTTGGCGAGCGGCTTCTCACAGAAGACATGGATGCCCTTCTCAAAAGCAATCCGCGCCACATCATAATGCAGGGACGGCGGAACAGCGATATATACGATATCCAGTGCCACTTCCTCCAGCAGCTGACGGTAATCGGTATACAGCTGCGGGCTTCCGCCTGCTTCTGCTGCTTCTTTTTGCAGGCTGGATTCATCCCTGTCGCAGATGGCGATTAGTTCGATATGGTCTGTGTATTGGGGCACGAGGCGGTGGATCATATGGCGGCCCATGTTGCCTAAGCCGATCACAGCTAATTTCTTTTTTGTCATTTGTGTTCTCCTGTTCCATCAGGTAATGATGTATATGATATGTAGTTGAATTCCAACTTCTCTATTATAGAACAGTAAGGCCTATCAAAAAAAGCCTCCGGCATCTTTATGCGCAGAAGCTTTTTTTTTGAGATATACACTAATAGTTACCACAAATACAGGTCGTTTCCTTTCAACTTAAAGATGGCTTCCATGAAATAAAAATCACCGTAAATAATCGACTCATGATGCCGCGCCGCATGGTAGGCTGCCGAGCCGTGCAGCAGGATATGGTCTGTATCTGGCGACCAGTCGATGCGTGAGGCATCCAGCGTGCGAAGCAGCTTCAGCGCCGCCGACAGATAGAACCGGCTTTCGTGACCGCCAACTGCCTTTGATATCTCGATAAGTCCGCAGGCCGCAATCGCTGCAGCCGTATCATCCGCGAGCTTGGGCTCCTCCGGCTGTCTGAAATCGACAGGAATAATGCCATCCTCCGGAATGTGGGCCATAAAATAATGTGCCACCCGCTTCGCCGTCTGTAAATATTCGTCGTTGCCGGTATAACGGTAGCTCATCATATATCCGTACAGTGCCCAGGTCTGTCCCCGCGTCCAGGAAGAGTCTTCACCGAAGCCCTGTCCGCCGTGCGTTTTGACTACGCCGCCCTGAAAGGGATCGAATTCCACGATGTGGTTGACCGAACCATCAGGACGAACAAATGCCGTCATGGCTGTATCTGCATGCTTCACCGCAATTTGCTGGAACCGTGGATCTCCCGTCTCCTCCGTTGCCCAATAAAGGATAGGCAGATTCAGCATGCAGTCGATAATTGCCCAGCCCCGCGTATCCCCTTCCTCCAAATCATTCCACGCGCGGATGAAGCCGCCCGCAAGATTGAAGCGCCCGGCCAGCAGGTTGGCCGCATGCAGAGCCCGCTTGCGGGATACCGGATTGCCGGTCAGCTTGTAATTCGTGACGCTGGTCGGCTGCCACATAAACCCAACATCATGATGCAGGCCGTAAAACTCATCAAAGCACTGGTCCATCTTCGCTTCGGAAATCTGCGCAATCTCCTTGTACTTCTCATTCCCGGTTTCATGGTACATCAGCCACAACATACCGCCCCAGAAACCGTTGGTCCACCAGTTGATCCCATCGGTATCGTATCCGGAAGGATTTACAGTTGCCCGGTCGTCATGTACCCCGTCCAGCGTTGTATATGGAATTTTGTCCCGGGAACGCTCGCTGACCTGATCCATCTTCACCGTTAATTTCTCAATCACACTATTCAGCCATTGCTGTTCTGCTTGTTTTAACATGTGTCATGCCGCCCTTCGTTGTTCAATATCGTTACGCTTCAATCAACAACAGTTCTTATTCATCTTCCTTGAACACCGGCAGCAGGCGGAGTTCAAACGTAAATGCCTTCTCATCCAGCCGGTACGGCTCACCAAGCTCCGGACCGCAGGAATTCGAACCGATGCCGCTCATTTTGTAATCCACGTGCACAATCGTCTCCCTGCGCGGAGTCAGCTCATAATCATGCCGTGCTGCAGTGAGGTCCTCTGGTGTGTAATGCAGCGCCTGCAGGGAGAAAGGCTTCGGTGCTTCCACACGCAGCCCCATCCCCTGACGGTTAGAGATTACAGCCCATTCGGTACCATAACGCGAACCATTCTCCTGTGGATGAATATAGTTTTCAAACATATCGTCCACCGTCAGCTCGTACTTGCTCATTCGCGTGCTCAGCCGCTTATCTATATAACTTTCTTGCGGACCATATCCAAAATATTCGACCTCTTCGTTCCCCGCCGGCAGGGTCAGCTGAAGACCGAATCTCGGCAGGAACGGCAGCTCCTCCCGAACCTCGACTTCCGTGCGGAGAAACACACCGCCATCCGTACCAAACCGCCAATGGGTTCTGCCACGCAGCAGCGGATAGCGGGTATAGCCGCCGAGCGAGTAGTCGACGATAACCTCCACCGTACCGTCCGGCTGCTGCGACCATGTACAGCCGTACACCTTCATCACGGCCCGGTCATACCCTTCGGTGAGCCATTTGGATTGGATGCCACGGTCATTGTCGGTCGGAGCCCGCCAGATGCTCCATGCTGCAGGAGCAGCCAGCATGGTAACACCGTGTTTGGACAGGCCGGTGAGCGTTCCCTCATACAGGTCGAAGGTATGGCGGAAATCCAGGCCTTTGATCACCAGCAGTTGATCCTTCAATTTCGCCTGAATTTCCCGGCGATGTCCTTGCGAAGCATGCAGCGACGGGCGTTCTTCTCGTCCGGACGGATCAGCGGAAAGCACGTCTTTGCGACCTGTCGGCAGCTCAAACTGCTGGAACATAATCTCATATCCCGGCTCTGCCCAGCGGGTTTCCGCATTCTGCCGGCAGGACAAGGTAAGGAAATACCGCCCATCTCCTTCCGGCAGCTTGTATGGCAGGGTTAGTGTTTGAGAACCGCCGTGTGGAGCCGCCTCCAGTTCCATGATCTGGCCCTGCTCCAGCACATGACCGTCTTTCTCGACACACCAGCTGAGGAACAGATGCGACAGATCTCTGAAATCATACAGGTTGCTCAAGCATACCGTTCCGCTGCTGAGGTCCGAGGCTTCGATCCGGACCGGAGCAATGACCTGCTTCAGCTCCAGCAAGCCGGTATGTGGAATCCGGTCCGGTGAAACCAGGCCGTCAATACAGAAATTCCCATCGTTCGGCTTATCTCCGAAGTCACCGCCGTAAGCGAAATACGGCCTGCCGTCTTCGGTCTCGGCCAGAATACCGTGATCGCACCATTCCCACACACAACCGCCCATCAGCTTCGGATACTGATAGATGACCTTCCAGTAATCCTGCAGATCACCAGGACTGTTGCCCATGGCATGGCTGTATTCACACAGGAACAGCGGCTTGGTCTTACTCTCATCCCTGGCGTACTCCTCGATAAACGGCACGGATTCATACATATGGCTTTCCATGTCCAACGCCTCGACATCGGTGCTGCCTTTATAGCGGGCAGCCGCGCCCTCGTAGTGCACAAGCCTGGATGCATCACGGCTCTGAACCCAGCGGGCCATAGCGATATGGTTGGGACCGTAACCCGCTTCATTGCCGAGAGACCAGATGATGACGCACGGGAAATTTTTGTCCCGCTCGACCAGACGCTGGGCCCGCTCGACGAACGCGGCTTCCCACTGGGTGTTATCCGACAGCCGGTTGATCGCGCCCTCGGCCCATTTTTCCGCCGAACTCATGCCGTGAGCTTCAAGATCCGCCTCGTCAATGACATAAAACCCGTACTCGTCGCACAGCTCCATAAACCTCGGGTCGTTCGGATAATGGGCGGTGCGGATGGTGTTGATGTTGTGCCGCTTCATTAAATGAAGATCCTGAATCATATGCTTCAGCGGGATGACCGCGCCAAGCTCCGGATGGGACTCGTGCCGGTTCACCCCTTTCAGCTTGACCGCACGGCCGTTAATCTGAAATACGCCGTCTATTACAGTCGTCTGCCGGAAGCCCGTTCTGAAAGCCAGTACTTCATCGCCATAGTGAATATGTAAGGTATATAAATACGGCACCTCGGCATTCCACAGCACAGGATCTTGGACCTGCAGCTCCACATTGCCGCTGCCATTGATGACTGCACTTGCGCTTTGGAGCCTTCGTCCTTCAGCATCCCGCAGCTCCACGTCTGCTTTCAGCGTACCGATTATGTCCAGTTCGCAGGTCAGCCTGCCAAGACGGAAATCTTCCGACAGCTCCTGCTTGATAAAGACGTCACGAACATGCGCCTGATCACGTGCAAGCAGATAGACATCGCGGAAAATGCCGGAATACCGCCACATGTCCTGATCCTCCATATAAGTCCCGTCACACCACTTCAGCACCATAACGGCGATCCGGTTTCGGCCTGAGGTCACATAAGGACTGATATGAAACTCCGCCGGATTGCGGCTTCCCTGGCTGTACCCGGCAAAAACACCGTTTACCCACAGATAGAAGCACGAATTCACGCCTTCAAACACAATATATTTTTCTTTCTCCTGCCAGTTTTCTGTAACCTGAAATTCCCTGACATAGAGTCCTGCAGGGTTGGCATCCGGTACAAACGGAGGATCGCAGGGGATCGGATAATTCGTATTCGTATAATGCAGCTGATCATACCCGTTACGCTGCCAGCATGAGGGTACAAGCAGATCATCCCAGCCGCTGACATCAGCGTCTTCGGTATAAAATCCCTCTTCCACATGTTTTACGCTTGTATGATAACGAAACTTCCAGTTTCCGTTTAAAGCCTGATAAAAAGGCGACCGGGAGCGCTTGCGTGAAGCAGCAGAATCCAGGTCAGCGTATGGGATATAATAAGCCCGGGCTGGTTCCCGGTTCACATGCAGCAGATTAGGGTCTTCCCAATATTTTTCAATCGATAGCACAGTGCATTCTCTCCTCTCTATCCAAGACAGTATACTCCGGCACCCGCCAGCGGCGAGTGCATTTTCTTTAGCTTGCATCGCAGCATTTTTGTGATTTTCCTGTTCAAGGTCTGCAGTAAAATAACGACCCTCGTAACGAGTCCTTCCGCTCTTCCCTTAGCCGCAGGATCTCAAGCTTCAAAGGTAATGCCGTCTGTATACTCGTTTAGCTCCAGCACGCCCTCTTCAGGACCCAGTACAAGCTGGTGATTGATATATAGTCCCTTAAACCGGACGTTCGAGACCGTTTTTTCCTCATCGTACCCCATGATCCGGCTCGGTTTATGACGTGTTCCCTGGTAACGGATATCTTCAAAGGAAATATTGTAGATTCGTCTGCCGGGAGCGGGGTTGTAATCATGGTTCCACATCACGCGGACATCAATCAGCCGGCCCAGTTCAAAGTCTTCAACCCGGATATTCCGGTACACAATATCCCGGATCGTGTTGTGATCCCCTGCATTGATGGCCATAGCCCCCATATAATTGACCTGGGGCTCGTGATGCTCCAGAATGTCTATGTTCTCAAACTGCACATCATAAATATGATCTCCGGCTCCCTCATCGTCTCCATGGGTTCCCATCATCAGCGGGTGCGCCACATCTGCCCACAGCACCGCGTTGCGAACACGGATCCGGCCAGAGTCTCCCCGGTAGCCCCACCTGGATCCGTATACGGCAATACAATCATCCGAGGTCCGCAGAAACACATCGTCGATGTCGATATCGGTGCAGGCCATCATATCAATGCCGTCCGACCATCCCCTTGTACTGAACGATTTGAAATTGGAAATGCGCACGTCCCGTGACTTGCCAAGATAAATGCTGTAATGCGGCGGGTCCAGGGTGATAATCCCTTCTACAGTGATGTTCCGGGAGAACATGATTCGAATCCCCCGAAATGCCGAGAAACGCGGGAACTCCGAGAGATACAATATTCCCCTGCCGCGGATGATCACATCCTGCACTTGGTCGCAGACCATCGATCCTGCCACGATTGCGCCTCCGGCAATATACACGGTAGTCCGGGACAGAATTCGCAAAATCGTCTCTTCGATATGATGCATGCCGGGGGCAAAATACAGTGTTCTCCGGTCTGTGCCGCCGTCCGGCCTTTCCAGCAGAGCAAGAAGCTCATCAGTCCGATGGATTCCAGGCTTAACATAAACGGTTCCGCTGTCATTCGCCTGCGGCGCATCCTGCTCACACGGATTGGCGAACAGATGCAGATTGGAAAACCGATCTCCGTTAATTTCTATTGAACATTTTCGAGGCTCACTTAATGTAAACTCGACTCTATGCTCATCATGGGTGAACGCCAACTCGTACGATAGCGGACGGATTACCGCCTCTTGTATGGGCTGTTTTCGGCTGACTACTCTCACTTCAATTTCGCCTTCCATATCGAAATAAGCCATCGATGATCTTGTGACCTGATGCATGTCTACCTTCACTTCATAAACAAACAGCTCCTGCCAATCTCCCCCCGACATGCGGGCATACACAGCAAAATCATCGCTTTTCACCGCCCCCGAAGGCGCATCGTAAATCTTAAGTAAACTCAACCGTCCATCACCTCTTCGAAAATTCCTAAAGCTCATACAATAGAACCGGGCAAAGATTGTTCTCTTTGCCCGGTCCCCGTTCTTACATTTCAGGCTCCATTACATTCTGAAGAATCCGGTACAGCATGACGGCTGCCTGCGCCCGGGTGGCCTGCTCCTGTGGAGCAAACTGGCCTCTGCTTAATCCTTGGAGCACACCCGCACTGGATAAACGGGCAACCGCAGGCCCCGCATAGGCAGATATATCACCCTCATCCGAATATTCCGAAGACGACTGGGATGAGATCGGAGCATTCACATAAGATAAAGCCCGGTCTAACATCACCGCGATATCTTGTCTGCTGATCGGTTCGTTCACGCCAAACCGTCCATCCTCGTATCCCTGGATAATTCCAGCTTGCTTCGCTGCTGCCACAGCCTCCTCATACCAGGCTCCGTTCACTGTATCCGTAAACCCGGATCTGCCGGTTCCGGCCTTCAGGTCCAGTGCCTCGGCCAGCAGTTTGACGAACTGGGCACGGGTTACCGCCCCTTCCGGCTGATACTGCCCAGGGGCCATGCCCTCAATGATACCTCTGGCTGCCAGATTCAGAATTGCATCCCCGGCCCAGGACACACTGCTCAAATCATTGAAATGCACATCCGATTCCAGAACCGTATAGACACCGAGCGGAGCAGCATAGAAGGTCAATATGCCTCCGTCTCGATCATAGCGGCTGTTTCGGATGACATGCAGAGCACCATCTTCATTCACGGAAAACGCCACAATGGTCTCCGGGTTCTGCCCGGCTTCCATCTTATAGTCCAGTTCTACGGCTCCCACTACCGGTGCGTTATCACCCGTAACAGGCTTACCGTCAATCTGCAGCTGCAGATCATATACAGTTCCGCGGCCGATCCGCTCCTTTACAGAAGCCGGGAGATCATCCGGTGACACGGCGGACACCAGCAGCGTCAAATGATTTGCACCTTTTGCTGTCTTCATCAGTTCATCCGCTGATACCGTCACAGCAGCCAGGCCGAGGCGGAAAGAGATCTCTTCAATGTTTCCGGCCTCCAGTTCCGCAAGCAGTGTCTTGACAGGAAGCTGAACGGACGCTTTCTTCAGAGAAGGCTCAGCTTCCGCCGAGGTGGTCTTGACTCCAATCATGATTTTGCCGTCCTTTAGCTGCTTCAGCACCTTCAACAGATCCTCAGATTTCACTTCAATCTCGAGTTGGCCTTTGCTGTCAGGCTTGAGATCATATAGGATTGAACCTCCGTTAACTGCTCCGTCAGTTCCAGCCGCCGCAGGCGGATTCGTGATGACAGGCGGCGGCCCTGCCGGAGGAGTTACAACTGGTTCAGTTGGAGGCGGGACCGTTCCTGGCCGCTGCTCCCGGTTGATCCGAAGGGTGTACTCTTTGACCGTACCATCCTCGGCCTTAACTTCCAGTTTGATCTCATTCATGCCAATCTGCAGGGGCACCCGGATTGCGCCGGAGCCCGCTTCCGCCCCGTTCACCGTAAGCGATGCGTTATCGTCATACACGGATGCCGTGACGTTTACGCTGCTGACGCCATAGCCTACCTTTGCGCTGTATTCCTTAACATCTGGACGGAAAGCCGGGGTAAGTGTACCCGGGCTGACTTTAAGTGCAGACAGATCAGCATTCGATGACTTTTCTTCATCATCTCCGTCACTGTCATCTTCTCCGCGGACCACTTTCAATACGTATTCTTTCACGCCCGCTTCTCCACTCACCTGGACAGTAACCGTGTTCTCCCCTGCCTCCAACTGGACAACAGCTGGAATTCCACTCTCCGCGTCATTGCCGTTGATGCTCAGCGTAGATGATGGATCATACACAGATGCCGTCACGCTGATCTGGTACACATCCTGGCTTACGCTGGCGCTGTATGCGATCACTTCGGGATCAAAGGCCGGTGTCATTTCACCCTCACTCAGCTGCAGGTCAGCCAGATCCAGACGTCGATCCGCACCAGGCTGCTCTACGCTTGATCTGTCTTCGACATACGAGCCGAAGAACTGAAGCTCCGACAGATTCCCGAACCAGGAGTTTTGATTCACAATGCGGATATAGCGATAATAAGTGTCATCGTTTACGATCAGCCCCTGCCAATCCCAGAGAAATTTGGATTCGGGAGAGATCTTCTTGAAGGTCACTCCATCGCTCGAGCCGGCTACGTAAATGCCGATCATACGGCTGGCCAGATTCGTGGTCATTCTCGGTACAAGCTCTACACTGCTCAGCGAGACACCGCCTTGGCCAAAATCAAACTGATAGAACACATTGTTGCCGGAGCTGGACTCGTTGCGGATATCCACGAATGTCGATGTGTTTCCGTCAAACAGTCTCGGGCCGACCACCGCTCCAAGATCTGACGGCCGGTTGAAGGTCAGCTCCGCTTTACTCATGACATCAATCCGCTTTGAGGTGTCCGATACCAGCACCACAGACCCGTCTGTCGTACCTTCCATCGGCAGACCTGCCGTTTCCGTTCCGTTATTCCTGGAGTCCAGGTATTTGTAATTGATTTCAAATACCGCATTCCGGCTTGCATTCCATGCCGCCGCTTCCGGACTGAGGGTCACCGAAGCCGTGTAATGCTGATCATCCTGCTGGATCACTTCGGCATCCATACCGGCAATGCTTGCCGTAAGCTCAGTCAAAGGCTGCTTCGTGGTTATATCCAGCGTTATCGTGTCGCCTTCAGCGGCTTTTTTGACCGGAACCTGAACATTACTGCTGGCACCGCTCCCCTGCATATGCTGTGTCAATGGAGTTGCATCTGTACCGATGGATACGCTCTCGAGCCGGGTCGGGATTTCGGAACGCTCGCCGAAGATTCTAAATTCACCCACGCTAAGAAGGTAGCTTTTTCTCCCGTAAGTATTGGTGGTTTCTGTCGTCGAAACTTTAAAATACCGGTAGGCCTCGCCCAGGCGTTCCGGCAGCACGTTCAAGGTCTGGAGATCGTTGCTGTACTGGGCTTCACCCGTCAGCGGAATCCACGTATCTCCATCATCGGAGCCGTAAACAATTGCACCAGCCATGCGTTCGGGCCATATATTCCGAGGCTGCAGGGCAAAACTCTCAGGTGCAACCCGGAAATTCAATCCGAAATCCATCGTGAAATATTTGGACCACAAATCTCCGCTGAAGGTCACGGAGTTATTGTCCGTCAGATAGGCATCGAATCCGGTCTGAAGGGATGAACTCATCCGGCCGGGAAAATTTAGGCTGCCGTCGCTCAGGAGCGGGTTCAGAAGCTTCAGTCCATCCACGGCGCGGCCCAGCTCATCGAGAGCGGCATAGAACTCGCTGTCTGTCGACGTGTTCACCAGTCCAGACACCGTGGCATACACTTCCTCATAATGTTCGAGGGAACTCGATTCATAAGCGGTATCCGGGTTATAGTGGGAAGATACTTGATCCATGGCACCCTGCCGATCTGCGGCTACATTAATGTTCAGGCGCACGGCAGTAACCGACTCGCCGTCTGATGCAGCAACCAGACTTACATAGGAGCCCGCCTGCCCGGCTGAAGGAGTCCAGGTGAATGCTCCCGTCGAAGGGTCAAGCACCGCACCCGGCAGATCATCGCCCTGCAGCTCATATGAAATCTGATGTCCACTATTGCTGTCCGCAGCAGAGAAATCATATTCGATCGTACTGTCAGCAAACACGGTCAGATCCATGCTGTCGTTCGTAATCTTGTTAAAGACAGGCGGCGTCAGCGTTTCATCTGCTTTGATGTTCATGTAATCGAAATCCACCTTCGTACCTTCACCAACAATGTTAAAGTACGCCAGGAATGTACGGGTCGTAAATTCTCCGTACGAGACGTCATCCTGCCCCATATCAAAGGTTACATACTTCCACTCCTGATTTGTGTCCGGCAGTTCAAGGGTCTGGAAAGGCTCGGACTCCCGCTCTTTCTTCAGCTCCAGCTTGGCCGGGCCATCCGTGCGGATCTTCAACGCGACCTTCGCCGTGTCATTCCGGTTGATGAAGAAGATGTTGTAAGCCGCAAACATCGTGCCATTATCGCTCGCTGTTGTCCCAATATAGCTGATATCTCCTTCGGTCTCCGTCCGGATCAGCTCGGTTTCATCCACGATCTCGTTTGAGCCGTCGATAATGCTGTAAGTTTCATCCAACTGCAGGATGTACCGGTTCTCATGAGAAATATTGTCCTTCACTGTTCTCTCGGTGGAGTCCAGCGATTCAGCGGCTGCTTCTTCCGGAATGAATATCCACCAGTCTGCCCCGGTAAATCTCCGGACTACGTCCTCGTCAGAGCCTGCACCGGAGAAATAGAAGTTGGGCGCGACCCGGGTCTTGAATGCTTTGACAAAATAGGGAGCCTTCGCTTCCAGCTGCTCCTCTGAATAGCCCAGCTTGTAACGGTACACGTAGTACAGATCCCAGGCCGTCAAATTCGTATACAGAATCCTGCCTTCATACTCATCCGACACGATGGAATAAATTTTCGCCTGATGATATTCCGAAGCGGCCGAAGTTCTGACCGGAGTCCACTGGATGTCATAGCCCAGCTGCTTTTTGAGAAAATAATCGGTTCCCGCTAAGATCCGGTCGTCCAGGAACTCATACACAGACACTCCATCTCCGCCCGTGGTCACCGTACCATCCACAGGGTCTACCTTGGTGCCTTGAGATTCCAGCATACGGGCGAGAGCCACCATGTTCGACGCATCTCCATCGCTATGCGCCAGATCGCGCCCCATCTCCACAGCCTGCACGTAAGGGTTCACAGGCTGGCCGGTTTCATCATTCTGTGTCACCATCCGGTACAGCCAGTAGATGGAGCCTGTGATGTATTTATCCGGGGCTGAGTCATTGACGGTAAACCACTCTACCGCCTTCTCATAATTTTCTTTGTCATTCTTAAAAATGTAAGCAGAAAGGGTGCCGTACAGCGGATAATTGTGCTGGTTCATAAACTTGTCGTTATAATCCAGAAAGGTCCTTACCGCTGGATCAATGACATTATTGGTGAACTTTTCTGTGTCCTCCTCTGTCCACTTCAACTCCTCTGAAGAACTGGTATAGCGGAGAATCTCCGCCGCCATAATCATCATGTAGAGCGGAATACCGGTGTGGATATGCGAATCGGCAAAATATTGATATTTATCCGGATCCATCTGCTGCCACAGCCTTAAAATTCTCAGTGCATTCGAGCGATAGGTTTCGTTTCCGGTGATGTAGTATAACAGGGCCTGTGTGTATGCCCGAGATCCATCCCTTGACGCCATATCTTTAACATTGCTGGCATTATAAGCGTCGGTCCGCAGGGTTACGCCATCCAGAGAAATGCTGGATACGAACTGAGTTTTCGCCTCATCGGCTTCCAGCATGGCCGTATAGTAGCTGTACCATGGCTCCTGCATATTCTGAATCTGCGTTCTCATATTTTCGAGTACTTCCTTGGTGGCACCTATGCCGGGATGGACGAACCCTTCCTCACTGGTCACGCTGATAATATCGACGGCTGCATTCAAGGTGCTGGACAATTCTTGTACGTCTCCTTCCTGTGCAGTGCCTTCATTCCCTGCAGCGGCGATGGCTGCCGGTAGTCCTGCTTCATCTGCAGATGCTGCCGAGACGGATACCGGCACAACCGATACAAGCATAGCGATAATGATCACGATGGAGATCCATCTCCGTGGCCGTTGTTTGTTCATCGTTCCCATGTCCTGATACTGATTCATTCCTTCCTCTCCTTTTCCAAGAAATATAAATGCTGCCTATCAAACCTCACGGTTATTCCGGTTACGGAATACATTTAAGGTATAGCGCTTACACTACTTCGAACTGACGTCATTCACCCCCTTATATGACTACAGATAATTGGCCCTTCAGGTCACTCGGATTTTATCACTCACCTTATCCTGAATAGATGCAGTTATTTCAGCTGTAATAGCAGTTTTTTAAGATGTTCATAATATTCCTATCGTTCTTTCAATCCATAAAATATCTGCAATCAGTTGTTATCTGAATTAATTTCATTTTTTCGCGACACTAGAGCTTACAGAGACCTCAAACGGACGCTGGACTCCACTGTTCCCCGCGGACTGTTCTGTGAGGAAATTCAGACAAACCTGATGCTCCTCTGTCTGCAATTCTATGCTCCCGTCCGGCTTGCGGGTCACGCCAAGCTCCCGTTTGCCCTGTTCTTTGGGATAGAGTACGGTCAGAAATCCGTTCCTGCTGTCCGCCACGGCCCGCACGTAATCCATAAGACAGACCCCCCCGCTCTTCCTTTCATAGAAAGGTGTCGTGCGGCCCTGTTCCAGCGTAATGGAATCCACCGGCCCCAGAAATACGGTCTCCAAGTCCACAGAATACGCACCCCGGGAGTACACCCGGCTGTCTTGTATCTTCGACTCCGCGGCAGCTACCGGGAGACTAAACAGCACCTTTCCTTCAAACTCCCGAATCTCATCACAGATAACATACAGGTCCGGTTCGCGGACATACGTTACGCGGCGGATATGCGTTCCGCTTCCGTGAGGATTTACAATTTCGATAGAAATGCTCTCCAGTTCTTCCCCCAGACTCACTTCCAGCACCCGGCTGCTCTTCGGCACGTCTTCCCAGCCTCGTTCCCGGCTGTAGGTGCCTGCAGACAAATTGATGGAGCCGCCCGCATCCTGTTCAGGGATCTCGCGTTTCGTCTCAAACTGAAGACATGCATGAGAATACGAACTGATGTGCCATGGCGTACTGCTGTCGAAATATCCCTCAATTCCTGAATCCATAACCAGCGGAACGGAGTTTTTATACAGGATGAAAGATCCCTGATCCAAATGTCCATGGGCGACCGGCTTCGGACTGGACATGATGGCAAAATAACTCTGATCCCGGCTGCCGAAGTTCTTGCGGAAAACCGTAATGCCCGCATCCGGGTACCCGGCTTCGGATTTCAGTTCAAGCTTCTGTTCAGGCTGATAGGTGTCTACCTTGGATAGCAGATTCTCCAGCACCACGCCCTCCGGCCCCGTCCTCTTGAACGGCCGGCCGGCCTTCACCCAGGTATGATACATCCGGTCTCCCAGTTCCTTGTCAACTTGAGCAATATCCGACAGGAACACGGCAAAGTACCCGAACTCTTCCCCTCCGCCCAGCGCATGATCTCCGAATGGCGGCGTACTGATCTTTCCATCAAAAAAATCGTATCCCGGGGTCTGCATATCGATACCGTAACTGAACATCCGGGTTAATGGCGTGGTTTGGAACCAGTCTTCACCGGTTACATTTTTCAGCACCTTGGCATATCCCGCGAACCGTTCGAGTGACGCGTGGTGGTAGCGGATGGATTCCGGCCAGGAGGCGTCAGGGTTCACATTCAGCTCCAGCTGAGCCTTCAAGATGGCATTCGCATTGTTCAGCCACGTCATGCGGTTCGGAAAATCCGTCATCGCCATCATCATCAATCCCGTGCCGGCACACATGTCGGTCTGCCAATTGCTGCAGCCCCGCTGAGCCTCTTCAGGCGTCCATTCGGTCCGGTCCCTCAAATCCAGCAAGTAGCGCAGCATAAATTCCACCAGTGCATACAGCCGCTCCTTCTCCTCTGCGCTGAACACATCGGCCGAACGAATCAGCGAATAGCTGGCCGCCATGACGGACATCATCCGCCCGCCCTGCACTGCTCCATAGGCGTCGCTTCCTTCCGGGCGCAGATTGGTGACGAGCCAGTGCTCTGCCCCTTGAGAAAAGTCGTTCAGGGTATACAGCATAGCCAGTTTGACTTTCTCGGCATAGCTTCGGTTTCCGGTCACGGCATACTGGATCGCATCAGCCTGCATGGCCAGCTGAAAACGGCCGCCGGGAATAGAGGACTTCCTGTTGAAGAAATACGTAAACTCACCCGCGGAACCGCCCTGTTCATCGAAGAACGAGATGAGCACCTTCAATCCCTTCCTGAACTTGCCGTCCAGTTTGGCGGCGAATGTCAGGGTACAGCCGGTTCCTCCCTGCACATCAAACTTCCGCGTATACGTCCACGCTCCCTCATCGTTAGGACCCGGGTTACAAATATAGAGTGAACGGTTCTGATGGTTACCGGTACTTCGGGATGCCTCTGAAGACGGATTAACCGGACCGCCACTGCCGCCTCCACAGAATGGATAGCGCTTCTCCCACATGAAGATCGGCTCGCCTTGTATCGGCTCTGCTCTCCAGCAGTCCGGCCCCTCTTCCCCTTCGTCGAAGCCCCCGTTCTGGATATCTAGACTGGCACCGCTGGCCGTGAGGATCTCCAGATCGTCGATCCATACATGCCCAAGGCCATCCTGCTGATTCTCCTCTGCCGGAAGAATAAAAGACAAAGTGCCTTTCACGGCACCGGATGGTACCTTGAAGTTGACGATTTTATCCGTGGAGCTCCACAGATAGAAATGCCGGTTCAGCTCCTCGTAATCAGCTGGGCCGTTCAGCATGCCGCTAACTGCCCGCTGCAAATCCTCTAATGTATACATTTCGGTCAGCTTTTTGATCCGGTCATACTGTGCGCGGACCAAAGGCTGGGAGGTTACGGCTGTCTTCAAATCCTCCAGTCCCTCCACAGTCAGATATAAGGAAGACTGCGGATCCAAATCTGTACGCAGGCGCCGGGACTGCCGGAAACCACGCAGGCGATTATAGACATCCACAATCCTCCGGGCCGCTTCATCTCCGCTTGTCACCGGTTCCAGCATTTCTATCGCCCGGCTCAGCGCCTCCATCGATCGCTCCAGCTCCGCTGCCAGCGCAGCGTCATACTGTCCGACAACGTTCCCGGTCTCTGTCTCTACCAGAAGACTGCGGGCCTTCTCCAGCACGAAGGCTGCCTTGGCCGGGAGACATTCAGCGCCGTTCCGCAGTACATCCTGCTTCTCGAACCATTCCAGGGCAGGCTCCAGCCCATAATAGGTAAACACGGTCCGGTCCTCAGCAAATGGAGGCACCATCGTATATCTTTTTGATGCAAACTGAATATCTTCATCCTCACGCGGGACAAGAAACTCCCGGTTCCGGACGAAAGGCTGCCCGCCCTTTCCCTCAAGTGCAGACTTCGCCAGCTGCAGTGAATCGATGAGCGCAAGCTTCGCTCCCTCTGTAAAGAAATCTCCTCTGGTCTCCAGCAGCGTCTCCGCTTGTTGAATGAGCGTCCGAAGCTTGGCCGGATGCTGTATGTCCGATGTCATATCTTCATTCCGCCCTTCTGGATAGAATGTAATTAACAGTTACCTGTCTAATAGCTGTGATGGCAAGTGTTCTTACGACCGCTGTTGTCTCCAAAATGCTTGAATTTATGTTCCATTGAGGCATTTCGGAGACAAAGCTTAGGCTTACGATGCTAGCTTTCCTTTGGAAAGCTTTCAGGCGGACGCTACCGCTTCTTCAGAATCACTTGTCACCTCCGCTGTAGAGGGTAAAATCTTAATTACATGTCTATAGATTTAATTTGGCTGTACTGCTTTCTCGGCGCAGTACGCGGCCTGCTCCATCCGTCTCCGTAACCACGAGACGCGTGTCCGCCTGCTCGGCATCAAAGCCGGTGACACTTAAGGTCTGGACTCTTCCATCCGCAAGTCTTACCTCAACCTCATCCGCGGAGCTGGCCCGTGCCGAACGAATGACCGGCTGTTCTTCATAAGGCTCAATGACCGTGACAAATCTCGCCGTTTTCCCAGTACTGCGGGCACTCAGTATTTTGCGTCTTTGCGTTTCGTCTCCGAGCGGATAATCGCCGCCGATGGACGTCACCAGACGTGCAGCTCCTATACCGCCAAGGTCCACGCGAATGACGCCTTCGCGCTCCGTATTCGCCGGATTCGCCGGGATGGCCCGGTTAAACGGCTTGAGGTGGAGCTTCACAGGTCCTCCGAAATAATCAACGCCAACGCCGCTGCCCGGATCCGTATTTTCTGTCACCAGCGGCAGATCTGCCAGATACACGGTATCCCCGGATTCGGTAATTAGATGGGGATCTCCCCAGAAAATAGTTTTCTCCGAGGTTTTCGGCAGGCCGTTGTCTCCAACACCCTCCTCTGTACGGACACGCAGCTCCAGAGAGCGCACGCCTTCAAGAGGCAGATCAAGATCATCCCGGCCGAAGATCCAGGCACCAAATTTGCCTTCGGCCAGCACCTTCCCGTCCCCGATAATCTGATAATACAGACGCTTATCCACCTTATACATTTCAGGGTCATTGCCGACCATAAACTCTGCCTCAGGCGGCCACAGGGTGTAATGGTCAATCGACAGAGGCCCCTCCTCGTTGTTTACCGTACGGTTTGCACGGTGATCGTACTCCGGACCAAAACCCGTCTTGAATCGCGCTTTCACTGGCCCTTTCGTGTCATACCACTCGCAGTCTGTAATAAACTGGGCACTGTTCAACGGATCAGTATCGAACTGCTCGGTGCGCCGTGCAAGCTGCAGCTCTTCCCCCTCCAGGCCAACCAGCCCTTTACAGTGGAACAGACAATCGTATTCATGCTCCTGCTCACCGGACACATAATCGAACAGGACAACATAATCATCGGTAACGACGGTTAATCTCCGTCCCAGAACCGTCTCTGTAAAGCCTGTTCGCTTCGAATACTCCGGTTCGTTCTGTGGAACCGGCATCCAGCGCCCTTCATTCCAGGCCCGTTCCGCGAAGGTACTCTCGTCTTCAACCCGCCATCCCCCGTACGGCGGATAAGACCATCTGGCCTTGTTCTCCACCGCGCAGGCTTGAAACAAACTGCCTGTGTGAAACAAGAGCCGGCTTCCTTCGACGGGATCCTGCTGTTTCCGGTCCACCACCACCATGTTATGAGTGATGGAAGTCTGGACGTAAAATTTATACATAAAGGTATGATAGCTGTACCATATGTTTTGGGGATTATAGAAGCTTCGGCCGTAACGCATAATGGACAGCAGGCTTAAACGGTCATAATGGCCATGCGCACCTCCATGTGTGCCGTACTTGACTACAGCCTGAATCTGTTCCCGAGGTTCCCGCTCTTCCGTCTTCGACCGCAGTACCGCCACGCCCGCATTGTCCGCGCAGGAGGATGTAAGATACATCTTGGAATCGCTGGAAGCAGGGTTCGGAACAGCATACAGGAGATCCCGGTCTTCCAGATTACAGCTCAGAAGAACATCCGCATACTCCGGTTTGCGGTAGAGGTAATAGGCCAGATCATAGCGGCCGTCAAGATACCCTCTTTCGGAGATGCCGGGCAGCTTCGATTCCGCCGAATCATTAATACCGAACAGAATTCCGCGGTAATCGGCAAAGGGAAGCAGACTGTCCCACAGCTGGGTGATAGAGCGGTAATTCTGATGTCTTGGACCCCAAACCTCCTGGCACAGCCCGTCGATTTCCGACTTGCGTCCAGGTGTGATCTGATCAGAGTATTGGGCTGGCACCCACTGATCGGCAAGGTTCATGCCCCATGGTATGCAGCTCTGCACAACCTCGGTAAACAAGCCGGCCGACATCAGGTTATAGCCCACGGAGCATTCAAACCACCAGCCGTCATCCAGCGTGCCTGTCGACAGATGATCCGTGAAGCCGCCGGTACCGAACAGGAACCGGTTCATTCTCTCCAGATCCTGCAGCGCCTGGCTGCAGTACAGGGCACCGATCATTTCGCCAATCGTCCAGTTCGAAATATCTCCCAGGGACAGCGCATAGTCGATCAGGTTCATAAACAGACGGAAGGAATGCTGGACATGATGATGATCTTCGACTGTCAGCAGATCCGTATCCGCCAGCAGGTCGTACACCACCGCTGCATGCTTGAAGAACTCGCCTTCATGAACCAGCTCCTGGTGACAGGCCTGCAGAGTCCGCGGGTATCCCCTTTCCGGGTCCACCAGCTTCCTGAGGAAAGCTGCCGCTTTTTCCGCGAGTTCTCTGCGGCCAGACAGCTTCCAGACAATCACTGCATTCTCCGCCTCGTTGGCATGATGGCTGCGGAACAGGAAAGGACCGGTTTCAAGATCAGGCACAATCCAGCGGTCCGCACGCTGTTCATATTGTTGAAACAGCTCCTTGATCCAGTCATACTCCTCGATATTGCGTCTGACCTCATCCCATCCATCCGGCGTATGCTTGATATAAGGATGAGGAAGCTTGCGCAGCGTAATCAGGGTCAGCTGTTCTGCATGTTCTCCCCGGCCTCCCGGAGCCAGTGTGAGTTTCTGTACCTCATGACCGCCCGGGGCCACACGTTCTGAAACTTCAACCTGTATTGAAATCTCCTGCGTCCCCCAAGGTTCAAGCACACACGATGCAGGTTCAACATTCACCTGCATACATTCCCAGCCGTATTTTTCCCGGGAGATCACTACCGGCAGTACTTCACCTGTACAGTTATGTAATATAACCGGATAGCTGGCTGTTTCTCCCGCAGAAACTGCCTGTGAATAGACCGGGGTCTCTACATATAACGCAGGTCTCCGTACAAACCGGATTTGCCGAATGGAGACCGTGCCGCGTTCCTTCGCATCCTGGTCCTTGAGGGACAGCCGGACCGAACGGACAAACTTCCATTTCCCGGACAGCGCCTTGTCATCGTCAAAATGACTCAAAGGAAATGTGATCACGCTGACACCGCTTCCGTTTCCGGCAGCCAGGCATCTGGAAGAAATGTATTCTGTTTTTTCCGGCAGCGGACTTACATCTCGCAGCAGACCTACTTCGGCCTGCAGCTCTACCACTTGGTTCTGCGGCAGCTCAGCCGTGATCTCCAGCGCATACCAACCCCGTAGATCCACACTACATTCGTTACGGCTGACGAAACCGTGCTGCACCCAGTGATTATCCAGATGAATGCCTGGATATCGCAGAATGACAGCGCTTTCTGATTCAAGCTTCAACAGAGGTGCAGGCAGCGAACCTTCCGCTGCCTGCGGCTCCAAGCAATCCCATTTCATGACATCGATCATCGTTAATACAGTCGAAGTTTCATTCACGGTGACACTCCTCACATCACGAAATTACAGCCGGTCATACACCGGATAAGCTGATCACTGCTTCCGGTAATACCTCCGGTACTCCTTCGGCGTAACGCCAAAAGTCTTCTTGAATAAAGAACTAAAATATGAGGTGCTGGTCATCCCGACCGCCTCCCCGATGTCTGCGACTTTATCCGCTCCCGCCACCAGAAGCTCTGCAGCTTTTTTCATACGCAGGCTGGCCAGATAATCATTGAAATACATACCGGTCTCCTGCCGGAAGATATTCCCGAGGTAATTGGGGGTGAGATATACCCGTTCTGCGATCGTTCGCAGACCGATATCCCGGTCATATTCCTGGTCGATTATTCCGATGACCGTCTGTACAATCGTGGTATCGGATTTTCGCTGTTTCTCTTCTGCCTTGTCCGTCAACATCATCAGCCATCCGCTCAGTATGCCTTTGACCTGGCGGAAATGCTCCAATTCGTGCAGAGATATACGGAGTTCCCACAATGAATCCTTGATATCGTTCAGACCGGCAAATTCCTCGGCCATCCTGGAGGCAAGCCGCATGATAAAATCCTCTACATATGCCGGATCAAGGCCTTGGTTGTGCGACAAGTAATGAAGAGTCCGGTGAACGGCGGCCTGGACCTTGGATCGGTCCAGGCCATTTACCGCAGCCCGGATGTCGTCAGACAGCTTCATCAGCTCTTGCTGGATCTCTGCTTCATGCGTGCTCCATTGATCCCGCCGTCTGACGACTTGAGCATATTCCAGTTCTTTAAGCTCCCAATAAAAACCAATATACTGCGTTAGAACCGCTTCTTTATAACTGCGCCGGATCTCTTCCGGGCCCTGAACCCGGCTTCCGGCGTACCTTACTTCAAAGCCTTCACGGGCTGAATTGTGAAAACCTGCGGCTGGATCGACGGACTCATACCTTGCAATGCCAACGTTCACCCCTTCATAGAATTCCATCAACCACATTCCGCTGGCGTTGAATTTCAGTTCAGGTTCCTTCCCTAGAACAAAAACCTGATAGGAATATCCGCTTAACGCAGCGTAATCCTCCTTCTTCCCGCCCAGAATATCGAGAAAATACTGTCTGGAGTGCTGACGCTCTCTATGATCCAGCATCTCGGATGTCATCCGGTCCATCATCTTACGCAGCTCCGATTCTTCAATCGGCTTGAGCAGATAATCGTCGACCCCCATCTTTACCGCCTGCTGTGCATACTTAAATTCGCTGTACGCGGACAACAGGGCAATCTTGACGGTCTTGTCGGATGCCCTTATTTTCTCAGCCATTGTGATTCCATTCATGATCGGCATTTTAATATCTGTCAGCACAATATCCGGTTGAACGGACCGGTAGAGCTCATATCCCTCCTGACCGTTCGCTGCGGTTCCGGTGATTTCAATACCGTAATCCGTGCGCCAGTCGATAAAATCCATCAGCCCTTCCCGGCCGGCCCGTTCATCGTCAACTATAATCATCTTCATCACTGCGCATGCCTCCTTAAGCCTGTAGAGCGCAGCCCTTGAACATTTTAATTGACCGCTTTGCGTGCTTCGAACCAGACTTTCGCGGCTTCTTCCTCAAAGGCTACGACATCATCGTACCCCAGGCTCTTGGCTTTTTGGATCATTTCTTTTTTGAGCGCTTCAAACTCCGCATCGTTCTTGGCGTAAATCATCTTCCAGGACAGTTCCTTGATGATCGATCCGACCTGATCGCGTTTTACAGCCAATTGATCGTCGAACTGAAAGTTCGGTACAGCTACGACCGTATAAGGAGCAACCATATCATTCTTCACCATATATTCCTTCGCGGACAGCGCACCGTCATAATGCTCCGTCCAATTTTTATCCAGCAGCTTGGCGTTATCCTCCAAATAGGATTTCCAAGCTGTTTTGTTCATTGGCGCATTGAACACCGGACTAATCACGTTCTGATCCAGAGCCGCTCCATTGAACATCATTTTCAGCGTATCGTCTACTTTTCCTCCGCCCCATTCTTCTGGAACTGCCGTTTCGTAAGGTGCATTGCCAAGATCCGTTACAACCGGCTCGCCGCTCTCATTCACATCCCAGAACAAGCCTTGAGGTCCCAAATGATAACCCAGTGCACCCTCATCTGAATAGAAGAAGTCCAGAAGCTTGAGTGCTGCTTCCTTGTTCTTGGTGCTGGATGACAACGCCCAGAACCAGTTGCTGCCTATCGTAGCAGTCTTCGCTTCAGCAGCTTTAAGCTCGGCAAACGGAATCCGCTTGTAGCCTTTCCCCTGTTCTACCAGCTCCTGATTCATCGGGTTGAAATTCAGGTTGCCCATATAGCCGAATAACCAGATGGCCGATTGTCCCTTCTCCGCTTTCTTCAAAAAGTCCGCCCAGGTCTGGGATACGGAATCTTCGTCCAGCATGCCATCTTGATAAAACTGATTAAACCAATCCAGTGATTTCAGATAATAGCTGTCTTCTGCCAGCAAATTCTCGATTTTATCTTCAGTGGCATGCGGCATAATGAAGTTATATCGGTTCACACCATCAGTGTTCGAATATCCGTAGGCTTCAGCAACTTTGGTTGCCATACCGACCGAGTTACCATCCCATTCACTGAACAGGGATAATCCATAGAAGCGGTCCCCGCTCTCTGTGGTTGGATGGTCTTTGACCATCTGTTTAATCACATCGTAGAAGTCCCAGTACTCCTTGATTTCAGGTGTACCCAGCTCCTCATAGTAGTCGTATCGCAGCGATGGGATTACGACCGGATCCAGCTTATGCACTTCATTCGAGGTGGCAACTCCTGTAGGAATGCCATACACGCCATCGAAATTGTTCATCATCCGTTCCACAGCTTCTTCAAACCGGGCCACATTCGGCATACTTCCCAACTCCTCGTTCAGATCCACAACAGCTTCGGCATCGATCGCTTTCTTGAAATCGTCTGCCGAGGTGAACAAGATCAGATCACCCAGATCACCGGTAGCCAGCTTGGTTTCGAACCTTGAAGAGCCGCCGACACTGTTCGGAACCACGTTCAGCTTCACATTCACTTTATCCTTGATGAATTTGCCCATATATCCATCCACAGGACCTTCATAGGTGGCGGATTGCGTATAAATGCTCAGCTCTGGCGTGCCCTCACCGCTCTCTCCTGATTTCCCTGAATTGCAGCCAACTGAAGCGATCAGCAGCAATGCCGACGCTCCCCAAAGTCCCGCTTTCTTAAACATGCTCATGTTCATAATGACCTCCCAGATATATTTAGAATGATAGATATTATCCTTTAACAGCACCGATCATAATGCCTTTAACGAAGAAACGCTGGAAGAACGGGTATACGAGAAAGATAGGAATAACTACGATCATCGTCACAGTAAGCTTGATCGACTGTGCCGTCTGCATGTTTGCACTCACTTCTTCTCCGGATACCGTGCCGGAATTTACGATATTGGCGAGCGCGGTTGCCTGGCTGAGATAACGGTACAGCACATACTGCAGGGTGTGAAGGTCTTCCTTCGTCACATAGATGACCGTGTCCATAAAGCTGTTCCATTGTCCCACAGCAGAGAATATGGCTAACGTGGCCAGAATCGGCATCATCAGCGGAAAGGCGATCTTGAAAAATACCGTCCCGATTCCTGCCCCATCCATCTCGGCAGATTCCTGCAGCTCATGCGGAATGCTGTTCTCGACATACGTTTTAACAAGAATCATATTAAAAGCCGATACCATACCTGGAATAATATAAACCAGGAAATTGTCCAGCAGTCCGAGTTGATTAAACAGGAGATATACCGGGATAATCCCGCCTCCGACATACATTGTGGTAATAAAGTAGCGGTACACAAAGGTGCGCATCCACATTTTTCGCTGGGTCATCATAAATCCTAGGAAGCCTGATACCAATACGGTAAGCAGCGTGCCGATGACGGTTCTAAGCACACTGATCATAAGCGCATGATAAATATTCGGAATTTGAAGGACCTGAATATAGTTTCCGAAATGGATCCCCTGCGGGATAAACCGGATCATCCCCCGCGCGCTCAGCACATTGTCACTGATGGTATTGATGAAGATATAATAAAACGGATACACACACAGCAGCATAAATGATATAAAGAATAAATAGTTAAACACATTAAATACTTTTTCGCTGGGGCTGAGGTTTTCTTTTTTGTCACCCTGAAGCTTGCTGCCCTTGTTAAGCTTAATATTCATTTTCGTGTCAGACATTAGAATATCGACTCCCCTCTCAACGTCTTGGACAGACGGTTTACGCTGAACAGGAGGGTCAGGCTGACAATGGTTTTCAAAATACTAATGACGGTAGCCAGTGAGAAGTTGCCTTTCAACAATCCGATGTTGTACGTATACAGATCCAGCACCTCGATGGAGCTTTTGTTCATCGCATTCGAGAATACAAAGAACTGATCCATGCCTGTGTTGATCATATTGGCAACGGCCAGCAGCAGCAGTACGAAGAAGGTTGGCAGCAGACCTGGTATGGTAATGTGCCACACACACCTGAATCGGCCCGCTCCGTCAATTCTGGCAGCTTCATACAGATCTTGCGAAATCCCGTTAATCGCCGCCAGGTACAAAATTGCGCCCCATCCGAGTCCCTTCCATATTTCCAGACCGACCATCTTGAGCCAGATATGATCCGAGCTCGCCAGGAAATTGATAGGTTTCTGAATCAAGCCGAGATCGATCAGCAGGTTGTTGACCACGCCGCTGTCCACTGCAAGCAGGGAGAAGACGACGGAGTAAACCAGCACCCAGCTGATAAAATGCGGAATGGTCGTCAGCGTTTGGACAATTTTACGCATCCGAATGCTCCGAATCTCATACAGCAGAATGGCAAATGCCATCGGCAGAAATGAGAATAACAAACTGAGGAAGCTGATCCCGAGGGTGTTCTTGAGTACCCTGAGTATCTCATAGATCTGCTGCTCTGAATAAACGAGCATGCTGAACCATTTAAAACCAACATAATCCATTTCAAAAATGGATCTTCCCGCCCGGTAATCGACAAAGGCATAGAGCCAGCCCCAGAGCGGCAAATAAGCGAAGATAAAGGTGAATACCATGAACGGAACTACTAGCAGAAACAATTTATATTTAGTCTGGATCAAAAGATGCCCCACTCCTTTCTGTCTGGAACCAAGGTCCGCTTTACGTTATGAAATAATCACCCCTCTTTATGTAATCGCTTTCTTTTATCTGGTTTTATTCTAGCATCCGCTTTCATTTTTATTATTTTCAAAAATCAACACTTTGTTAGGTAAGCAACACAGATTTCTATTTCAATGGCTTCTTCATTGGGGTTGGTGGGCAGAAGTGGTTTACGCCAAATGCAAAGAAAGCCCCTCCGTCGTGGAAAGGAAGAGCTTTATCTGTCGATATAGGTTGATCAGGCCTTGTCGTCATCCAACACTCCTGCTGATTCTGGATTTAAGGAACTTGACCGTTACCATGGTCCCCGCTCCTGTCTCACTGAAAAAATCGAAATCGGCATCAAGCCCGTAGTAAGAATGCAGTGTTTTCTTTATGGATCTCAGCGAGAAGCCGTCTTCTCCGTCAAATGCCTGTCCCTCGTTAATGCGCCGAACCGTCTCGGGATCAGCTCCCATTCCGTCGTCAGCGATACGAATAATAAGGTAATCCGGGTCCTCGCGGACGGTCACCTTCACCTTTCCCCGTTCATTGGACAGCACGCCATGCTCTACAGCATTCTCAACCAGAGGCTGCAGCAGATTGCGGATGATCTGATACCCGTCCGTCTCCGCATCCACCACAATTTCATAATCCAGCTGATCAACAAAGCGGCAGCGCTGAATCTCCAAATAATGACGAAGCAGCTCCAGTTCCCTCTCCAAGGCGATGTAGGTCTCGCCTTTTCCCAAAGCCAGACGGTAATAGCGGGCAAACAGGCCTGAAATCCGTTCTGTATCACGGGCTTTCTCTCTGCGTGCGGTCCAGGATATCAGGGCCAGGGTATTATAGAGGAAATGCTGGCGCATTTGCGACTGGAACGCCCCCATTTCCGCCTCGCGTTTATCCTGCTCCGTCTCTTTGATAATCTCAATCTGATCGTCAATCCGGCCCATCATTTTGTTAAACCGGTTCGCCAGCAGGCCGAATTCATCCTGACTGTCGGTTACGATCTGCGGCGTGACATTGCTCTGATTGACACTGCTCATGACCGCGACCAGCTGCTTCAACGGACGGAGAATATAGTCTGTCATGAACAGAATCACCGCAGCCAGCACGATGAGGGGAATAAAGAGAATAAAAAGGCTTGTCCGTATATAACCGCCAAAGTCGAGCTGGAAGTTTTCTTTCGGAATGCTAGCGAGCACCAGCCAGGGTGCGTTCGGAATCCAGTTCATCTTGACCATCAGCGGTTCTCCCTGTACTTTCTGGATCTCCGCCACATCCGGCTCAGGCAGAGTATGAAGAATCCCGCTTGAGATGACCGATTTCTCCGCCATCTCCCGGTTGGAATAAATAGCTCCGCCTTGCTCGTTCACGACAAAGAGTTCCACCTGTTCGCTCGCCATATCCTGCACGGAGCGAAATACCGCTTCGGGCCTGATGACCACGTCCAGCCAGCCTCTTAGTCCTGAAGTTTTACCAGACACACTGAGCGGAATTCTGTAGAAGATGTTTCCTGATCCATTGTCCTGCTGCTCCATATGCCAGCCATAATTGGCCCGGGGGGAGGCTGTGATCCGGTTGAATGTCTCCAGGTCGACCTTGGGTTGATTGAAATACGTTTCCGGGGAAACCGTAAATATATTCTTTTCCAGATACACATGGACTTGTTCAATATTTCCGGTCTGGGACAGCAGGCTGCGGAAGATTTGAACACAGTCAAACTGAAAATCAATATTGGCATTCTCATGTTCGAAATAGCCGACCGCGTATTTGCGTAAATACTGCTGAAATGTCTCGTTAAATACCAGCGTATTGGCTGAAGAAACCACGTTGGCCAGCTCGTTCTGCACGCTGCCGCTGCTCTGCGACACGTATTTGCCCACCAGCTCGGCCCCCTGCTTGCGGACCAGATCGGCAGAATGAGTGTACAGATACATATTGGAAACAATAAACTGAACGAGCAGGACCAGGGAACACAGCCACACAAACTTCCAGCGAATTCTCATATTCTTCCAGCGGTTCTTTAGATTCATGGATTGACCTCCGTGGTGATATCTTGTTGCTTCACAGCCTGGCGACTCCCAGACCATTTCTCTATCAATCCAAACCTAATTCCACATGTCTTTACATAATCCTTCCTCAGGACCCTTTTCCTTTCGCTGATAACGTATCACGTAAAAACCCTTGCTCCTTAGCCACGGCTAAAGGAACAAGGGTCTGATCATGGTGCGATGATGATTCTATCGTTAACACTCACGAGCCATTTTACAAGCAGCAGATTACAACCGGGTCAGCGTATTGTTCCGAATGCACCTTCCAATCCGCCTTGCCATCCACAAGGGAAGCCTCAATGATGGTCTTTCCGCTCAAATGAAGTTTGAACGAAACATTCCACGTTTTTGGCCATGCGGGAAACACGTATATAACGTGATCCTTCTGCTGAACCAGCATATCCTGCAGGCCGATCATACCGCTTCCGCCCCAATTGTGGTCAGGAACCCAATCATGTCCAGGCCCCCAGAAAGCCGGAAATCTTCGGCCGCTGTCACTCAGTTTCCTGCTGTTAATCTCCACCGCTTCTTCCACCAGACCCAGCCGGGCGGTGAATATGCCGTCCTGATGCCAGCTGATATGGTGTTTCTGCTCTTCCGGAGCTGTTCGCCAGGTGTGAATAGCACGGTCCAGGCTTCCTCTGCCGATCCCCTCTAATGCATAAGGGAAAACCGGGTACAGCTGCGGAAGCTCGCAATTGATAATATGTGTCCAGGCATAGGCTGGTGCAATGCGCTCCTTCCCGTCGTGAATTTCAGTCTTATAATCGGGAACCCGGCTGTACAGCTCTTGATAGTGCTTGCTGTCCACATATTCATCCAATCGGGATAATTCCGTCAAAATCGCCTTCAGGCCGGAGATCACATCGGTTGGATTCAGTGCATCCTTATAGGTCTCGAGTGCCGTCGACGGAAAAATGACCAGCTTGCCGTCTGCATCATAAGGACTCTCCGCATTCAGGCGGTGGATCTGCTCATAATGCTCGAAGAAAAAGGTGACGCAGCTCTCAATAAACGGGATGTACTTGCCAATGTCATTTCCCGTGTACCGATAATACTGGATAATCATGAACGCGAATTCTACTTGTGTGATGTACTCATACCGGATCCATGCACTTCGCATTTCGGTACGGTCGAAGTTCTTCGGCCTCAGATGCTGCAGATCCTCCGTCTCCTGAAACCCCCAGTTCCAGCCGATCGGCAGGCCCATATTCTCTACCTGTTCGGTAAAGGAGCAGCCCCGGTGGCCCCAATACTCCAAGGTCCTAAGTTCGGCATTATGGAGCAGCCTGCGGTAAAATTCAAACTGCGGAGCCATCATGTCAAAGTCACCGCTCTTCAGCATCGGCCAGTACACAAGGCGCTGATTCTGTGCTGTGAAGCTGCCGCCTCCCCATGCGCGGAAATCCGGAGTTTTCCCTTCGTGCTCCGGACCTACGCTGTACGCAGGATCAGCAATAAACAAGCCGCCGTTGAATTTGGTAGGGTACGCTCCATATGCATTACATCCCAGCATATACCGGAACAGCGCATAGTTTCTCGCGAGCTGAAATCCCGTGTTCTGTTCATCTGCATAGGGCTCAATATCGATAAAACTTCGGTTCCAGAAAGCATCCCACCATGCCCTTGAGCGTTCGGAAGCCGAAATGTCCTGCTCCGCTTCCCGGCTCAGATCTTCCAACCGGCTCTTCCACTCTTCAACTGAAGGGGTCTGCTCTGTGTGGAACGCGATCATAAAGTGATGCTTCTCGTCCGGCACAGAGGTATAGGCATAGCCCTCATAATCCACTCCGGCATAAGAACCCAAGGTACGCTCTTTGTATTTCAGTGTATCCCCGAACAGTCTCCCGCCAAAGATGAGGTTCTGCTGCGGGTTCATCAGCTGATCCTTAATCCCGTTCAAATGCTGCAGGTTTACCAGAAAATCGAAGAGCAGTTTGTCGTTTCGGTTTTGGTGATAAAAGGTCAAGCTCTGCTCTTCAAATGCAACCTGATCGGGGTAGGTAATGACTTCACCAGGGTAAGCGACATAACTTGCCGCAGCCATACGTTCATTAGGAGGCAGCGCCCTTTCCTTAAACCGCCAGTTCTCGTACTGTACGGTTATCCCAAGCCGGGATTCCGACTCCATCTCCACATGACACACGGGTCTTGATGTATCGAACCAGATGTTCAGCTCGAACCTTTTGCCTTCAATTCGGATTCGGCCCTCTTGCAGCATCAGCTCCTGCACAAACAGCTCTTCAAAGGGGTTGTCGTCAAAACGGATCCGAAACCGCCCCATTTTCAGCATCTGATTGTTCTCGTCAAAACTGCCGCTCCGGTCGATATAGAGGAGCACTTCATTGTTCTCCACCCACACATTCGCTCCGGTATCAAAACCACCGCACGGCATGCTCTCACCGGAATTTCTGCTCTGGGAGTCCCAGCGTACATTATACTTGGTGATGTCCATAGCTTAGGTCCTTTCATGCTCTGTCATTTCCCGCTGCTATTATTTATTGATCGTAGAGTTGTCATAGGAGCTCTGCATAATTTCCAGGTAACGCGCCAGATTCAGCGATTCCAGACCTTTGATGTATGCATCCCAGTCTTTATCCAGGCTCTTGGCTCCGGTTACGAACTGCAGCGCATTCTGGTCGATGTAATCCTTGATATTCGTCCGCATCATGCTGGCTTCGTCCACAATCTCCGGATCTACCCACAGCGCCCAATGAGGGAATACACTCTCTGGCTGTTTGCCGTCATAGAGCAGCGTGGCATTATACAGGCGGCGCTCAAAACCGTCCGCTGCGTAAATGTCAGTGCCTTGGACCTGTGCATCCCGCAGTTCTTTATTCTGGTTGTATTGAGCCAGCGCTCCCCAGCTGTCATTCAGAGGATCACTTCCGCGAGGCAGAATAATCTGGGAGTACAGCGGTTTTGCCTCATCGTTCAGCGCCACTTCGCCCTCTTTCGGTTTACGCCAAGCGGAGTCTTCCTCACCGAAGATTCCCTTCAGTGCTCCTTCTTGGGTATAGATATAATCCATCATCTTGACGGCTGCAACCTGGGCTTCCTCACTGGCCTTGTTCGTCAGCACGAAGGTCGCTCCCGCCTCTACCGGATAATTAAAGGTCGCATAGCTGCTGTTAGGACCCTCCAGAGGAGCTATCGGATTGTAGTCTTTATTGTACTGGCCGTCTTCTCCCGTGTTAATGAAAATAGCAGGATGCATTCCAGCTCCGGCGCCAAGCAGCGGGGCATCAGCATTGTCGCCGATTTTCTTGAAAGCTTCCGCATTCTGGGTAAATGCGCCCGGATCGATCAGCCCCTCATCATACAAGGATTTAACATAGGTCAGACCTTCTTTCCATTCCGCCTTGTTGGCCGCAATATCAACCTTGCCGTCATTCATATACAGGTACGTGCGGTCATCATCATAGATAAAACCGTTCATCAGAAATGGAATGATGTGAACGCCGAATTCCTCAACCGACCCGCTGAGCGGCACTTCATCCGCTTTGCCATTGCCGTTAGGATCCTGAGTTTTGAATGCTTTCAGCACATTTTTAAAATCTTCGGTCGTCTTTGGTTCGGAAAGTCCCAGTTTATCGAGCCATGTGGTATTGATCCACATTTTGTTCGGGTAGGAACAGTGATAGCACTCGTTCAAGCCGGTTAATCCGTAGATTTTCCCATCTGGCGCCGTGTTCATAGCCTTGTAGTATTCATTTCCATCCAGTGCCGCCTTGATGTTCGGAGCATGCTGGTCAATCAGATCATTGAGTGGGAGAATGACACCCTGCTTGCCGAACCGGAGGAGGTCGGTTTGGGAGAAACGGTCGACCCAGGGAATGAGCAGGAACAATTCCGGATAATCCCCGGAAGCCATGGAGATTTGTCTCTTCTCCGCTGCGCCGTCAAATGGCACCGTGGTCCATTTGAACTGAATATTGAATTGTTCCTCAATCAACTTCGTGAACTTGTTGGTCTTCAGATCCACATCCGAGTCCTGATGGGAGAACACACTGATGGACACTTTGCCGTCTCCGCCGGCTTCACTGCCCGGACTACCCGCGTTATCTTTACCTTTGTTACCCGAAGTACATCCAGCCAGCACCAGAGTGAAGATAAGAACACAAATTACAAATCGATTCATGGATCTTCTCATTTCACACATCCCCCTTAGATAGTTTTGCTTTCTCACCCTTTAACTGAACCGATCAGCATGCCTTGAACAAAATACCGCTGCACGAACGGATAGATGATCAGCACCGGCAGACTGGCCACCACAATAAGTGAGTATTTCATCAGCTCTGCCAGCTGCTGCTGCTTGATCATATCGGCTGCATCTACACTGGAGCCGTTACCCAGAATCAGAACACTGCGTAAGATCAGCTGCAGAGGGTAAAGCGACTGCGTTTTCAAATAGATCAAGGCATCGAAATAGGCATTCCACTGACCTACGGCATACATGAGGGACAGCACCGCAATGATTGGCTTCGAGAGCGGGATGATGACACTGGTGATAAACCGCATGTCACTGCAGCCATCAATCTCTGCCGCTTCGGACAGCTCGTCGGGGATCGACGATTGAAAAAAGGTACGGGCAATGATTACCTGCCATACCCAAATGGCGTTCGGAATCAGCAGCGCCCAGCGGGTATCGATCATACCGAGTTCTTTGACAACGAGATAAGTGGGGATCAGCCCTCCTGAGAAGAGCATGGTGAACGTGATGAAAATCATTAGAGGACCCCGCCCGAAGAATGTCTTCTTGGAGAGCGGATAAGCAATCATGATGGTGAGACTGACACTGATCAAGGTACCGAATACAGCGTAGAATAAAGAATTGGCATAGCCCATAAGGACCTGGTCGTTTTGGAACACAGCCCTGTACCCATCGAATGAAATTTCCACCGGCCACAGCCATACTCTCCCTGACGCTACAGCAGCAGGGCTGCTGATGGATGAGCTTAGGATATACACCAGCGGATACAATGCAATAATCAAGACAACCGTGAGTATCAAATACGTCAAACCGAGAAATATACGGTCACTCCGCGATTCCCGGATTCCCCTGCGAAAAGCAGCTGATTGACTGACTCCGTCACCTTTTATGGCAGACATCTCATTCCTCCTCTCTTGAATGGTCCACTACCATAGACTCGTAGTTGACACTCGTTTGGCAATGGAATTCACAACGATGAGAAGAACTAGATTGATCACTGAGTTGAACAAACCGACGGCTGTCGCGAAACTGTAATTGGCGTTCAGCAGTCCAACCTTATATACATACGTTGCGATAATCTCGGAAACCGGAAGATTCAGCGGGTTTTGCATCAGATACATTTTCTCAAAACCCAGCGCCATGATATTTCCAACACTGAGAATCAGAATAATGACTGCGGCCGGCATAATGCCCGGAATGTCTACGTTGAGGATTTTCTGGAACCGGGATGCGCCATCCACCTTCGCTGCTTCATACAGCGAGGGGTCAACTCCGGCAAGGGCTGCAAGATAGATCACTGCGGAGTAGCCCATGCTCTGCCACACATCCGAGAATACGTAAATGGTACGGAACATGCCTGTATCTCCCAGAAAATTCACGGAATCAAAGCCCAGCGCATTGCCGATGAGGTTAATGATCCCCAAGCGAGGTGACAGAAACAGCATCAGCATGGAAACCATGACTACGGTCGAAATGAAATATGGGGCATAAGTGATCATCTGCACAGTTTTTTTGAATCTTCGGCTCCTCACCTCATTCAGTGCAAGCGCTAACAAAATTGGAATCGGAAATCCGACAGCGAGCGAGTAGAATGAGATAATGAGCGTATTCTTGATCAATGTAGCGAAGGCAGGGTTTTCGAAAAACAGCTCGAAGTATTTGGTCCCTACCCAAGGGCTCCCCCAAATCCCCTCAATGACGTTGTAGTCCTTGAATGCCAGTACCGCATTGAACATGGGGATATACTTGAAAATAATAAAGTAAGCAACCGGCAGAATAATCAATAAGTACAGCTGCCAGTGTCTCTTTAAACTTCGCCTGGCAAGGTCCCGCATGCCTGGAGCACGCCTATGAACCTTTACAGGCATCGGAGCAGATTCTGAATACGAAGTTCTAGTGTTCATGGCTCTCCCCCCTCTAGAATTTAATTCTTAAAAACGTCCCCTTCCACATTCATAATAGCGCTTTCATAATGGACTGAATAAAACCTTTCACTTCCTTTCCCCTTCTCTGACGTCATAGATGATGCTTCATTTTGCTAGAACAAAATACTGTTGTACACACATTATAAGAAAGCATAAATGAATTTAAAATAGCGAGATCATACATTGAATATAACAATACAACGATTATAAATACATTATTCTCCATCGCGGATCTCTTCGTTTCTTCACATATAAAAGACCGGCACAGGGCGGTAATGTCCCCCAATGCCGGTCATCATAATCCATGCAGAAATACGGGTTATCCTGCTGTCACAACGTATCGTTGTCCGCTGATCACCGGGAATACAATACAGCCGTCATCCTGCTGCTCAATAGCGATGTTATGACCATCTTCTGAGATCGTAACCTTCCCTTCGGACCGGATCCTGCAGCTCTGTGTGATGGAAGACGTGAGTACAGCCTCGGTAAGTACGCCTTGCGACCAGCGGATGTCGACCTCATATCCGCCGCGGGCACGCAGTCCTGTTACTTCCCCGTCCTTCCAGCTGTCCGGAAGGGCTGGCAGCAGCTCCAGGTATTCCTGGTGGGACTGCAGCAGCATCTCGGCAATTCCTGCTGTTGCCGCAAAGTTACCGTCAATCTGAAACGGCGGATGGGCATCGAACAGATTGGCATAGACGCCGCCCCGCTCATGATTGATCGGGTCATCTCCCTTTACCAGCGTCAGCAGATTGCTGATCAAGCGCTCCGCCCGGCTGCCGTCCTTGAAGCGGGCCCACAGGCCGATTTTCCAGCCCAGACTCCAGCCTGTTCCTCCGTCTCCCCTGAGCTCGAGCGAAGTCTGGGCCGCTTTAAACAGCTCCGGGTTCGAGGATTCCGTAAGCAGTCTTCCAGGATACACCCCTACCAGATGGGAGACATGCCTGTGATGAACATCCTCGAACTCAAAATCCTTGGACCACTCCTGAAGCTGGCCCTGGCTCCCGATCTGCATCGGCAGCATCCTGCTTCTCGCTTCTTTCAGTTCTTCCCTGAAGGATTCATCGGCAGCAAGGATCTCCGAGGATTGGATACAAATATCCAGCAGCTCGGCAATTAACGAGAGATCCATCGTCGTGGCGGCGCTGAGTGCGCATTTTTCACCGTTAAACCTGAACTTGATCTCAGGTGAAGTCGAAGGTGAGGTAATCAGGTATCCGTCCTCATTCGGAATCAGCCAATCCAGGCAGAAGAGCGCAGCCCCTTTCAGTACGGGATAAGCTCTGTTTCGTAGAAAATCTTCATCCTGGCTGAAGGCATAATGCTCCCACAGATGCTGGCTCAACCAAATGCCGCCCATCGGCCACAGCGCCCACACCGGGTCCCCATGCCCGTAATCGCCTACAGGCGAGGTCTGTGCCCACAGATCGGAATTGTGGTGGGCTGTCCAGCCCCTTGCACCATAATTCGTCTCGGCCGTATCCTTGCCATTCTCGGCGAGCCGCTCGATGAAATGCAGCATCGGCTCGTGCATCTCTGCCATGTTGCAGCTTTCTGCAGCCCAATAGTTCATAGGTGCATTGATATTAAGCGTATAGTTGCTGCTCCATGGCGCGCGGGTCTCTTCATTCCAGATCCCTTGAAGGTTCGCTGGCTGCGTACCTTCGCGTGAGCTGGCGATCATCAGATACCGCCCGAAGTGAAACAGAAGCTCGACGAGTCCCGGGTCACTGCTTCCATATTCCACAATGCGCCGGTCTGTAGGCAGATTCGCCGGAGCTTTCGATTCACCCAGCTTTAGGGTCACTCTGCCGAACAAGGCTTTATGATCCTCCAGATGTTGGCTTCGCACATCGGGATAAGCTTTCCCAATGACGGCCTGGACCGTCTGCAGTGTAATCTCATCCGGCTTCCGGTCTGCACTGCTGGTGCCCGTGGCTGGATCAAACGAAGTCGCCGCGCTGAAGTACAAGGTAGCGCTGTCTGCACCCTGGATGTGAAGCCCGTCAGCATCTACAGTGATCGTTCCTCCCTCGTGCACCACAGCCAGCCGGCCATGATATGTTAAGGCCTTGGACGTCTCAGGGTCACCGTAACGCACCGGATCTTCACCGTCGTAGTAATTTGGCGTAATATGCTCCGGCGCCCTGCCGGACAGGGTATAATGCTCCCCTTCCACCGCCGAGGTACAGCGGAGCGTGCCCTCCAGCTTCGCCCGGAAGCTGATGCTCCCTTTCTTGCTGGCCGATAACCGTACGACAATCACCTGATCCGGGTGAGAGGCGAACACTTCCCTCGTGTATTGTACGCCTCCTACCGTGTAAGCCACTGTCGTGATGCCAGAAGCCAGATCCAGCTTGCGGCTGTATTCCCGTGACAGCTGTCCGTGATCCATAATGATATTCAAATCACCAAAAGGCAGATACGACTGCGTATAGGGTCCCATCATCTTTTTACTGAGCCGATCTGCTTCCGCATACTGCTCCTGTGATATCAACTCACGGATCTTCGGCAGCAGTTCTTTGGCGTCCGGATTGTTCCAGCTGGCGGGAGACCCCGACCAGAGTGTATCTTCATTGAGCGCAATACGTTCTTTCTCTACACGGCCAAACACCATTCCGCCCAGTTTGCCGTTCCCAATCGGCAGTGCTTCAGTCCAGTAGACGGCAGGGGATTGAAATTGAATATTCATTGTACTCCTCCATTCAGCGAAAAATTAAATTACTCGATGTCCACTTCGATTGAGAACCATCTTCCGATCGCTGTTATCCCCGGATTTATTTGAATTACTTATACATGAGAAAATCCGGGGATAGCTTATGCTTTCGAAGCTAGCTTTCCTTCGGAAAGCTTTGAGCCGACCGCTTCGCTTCTCCAGCTTGGTTCTCACTCTACGTTAAACATGTAAATTTTCATTTTTTATAGACTCTTCGTTATTGTAGCCGTACAAGCGGAAGGCCTTGAGGTTGGCTGGTACATCCTCTGGCAGTGTGGTGAATGTTATCCTCACATAGCGGCAGGGGGACTGATCAAGGTTATCTTCAACCTTGCTGACTGCTTCCTGAAGATGGCGGCAGTCCAGCAGTGTGGACCAGGTATTGCCATCCGCAGAACCCTCGAGGATGAACTGGTATCTGGCTTCCCGGTCAAATTCAATCTCCACATGCTTCGGATATTTAACACCTTCAAGATCAAGCATCCACCATTCTCCGGCTTTCGTGCTGCCCGCTCTCCACGAGGAATTCGTATCTCCATCATTGGCATGATTCTTGCTGTATCCATAAGCTTCGCTGCTTGCTCCGTTCGGCCGGTAGGTAGACAGCTCCAGCAGTTCTTGCAGTGCAGGCTGAGCTTTCTCAGGATCATTTTGCACCCTTGGAATGCTCATATCCGGTTCTTGGGCAGTGCCTTCCCCTACTGTTGTAATCTCTAAACTTGCGCTATTCAGGCCCGGTGATGCCGCCTCAATCGTAGTCACGCCCGCATAATAAGAACGGAACGTAATCGCTCCCAAGCCTTCGATTATCTGAAGGCCGGATTCCGCATTCATGACCTTGGAATCATAGGAAGGCAGCTGTCCCGGCCCCGTAACCGTAAGGGTCACATCTGCAGCAGCATCCACTCTGCGTCCGTCTTCATCCACCAGCTCCACGATCAGCTGCACATCATCTGTACCATCGTTTCGGATGCTAGTATCACTGCCCACACCGGGATACAGCTTGATTCGTACCGGAACCCCGGCTTTTGGCCACTCAGGTTCAATGCTGCCCGCAGCAGGAGGGTCAATGCCCAGATAACTGAGCTCCTCGGGGGTCACACCGATTTCCGGCAGGAAATTGAACCGGTACCAGTACCAGGTGCGCAGCGGCAAACGGTAATAATCAACAATTCCCATATGCCCCATATCATTTGCCAGACTGCCGTGGTGGAATCCGCACCAGACTGCCTGGCCGCTTCTCCACACCGGTGCAGCATGGCGGTTGGGGTCTTTCCGGCTCACCGAGACATGGTCGAAGAAGGGGCGGTATTTCCCGGGTCTGTCCATGACCTCACTTCCGTATTCGGAAATCACCTGTGGACACTTCGGCCGGTTCGATGCCGGATCCTCAACCCGTTCTTCTCCCTCCCACTTCAGGTAAAAGCCGCCGCCATCACCATTCAGACCCGCTACATCCGCAATTTCCGGGTCATCCAGACCCCAGCGCTGTGCACCGCCGGCCGCGGCTTTACGTGTAGGATCTTCTGCGTGCGATACCTGCACCATTTTTTTAAGAAATGCGATGGCTTTCTCTTTCACCGAATCATGGCTGAAAAACGGCTCATTGCTCATGCTCCAGACAATAATGCTGGGATGATTACGATGAATTCGAATCATCTCCCGCAGCTGATGAATAGCGCTCTCTTCAAATGCTTCCTGATCTTCTTCCAGTACAGGATAAGCGCTGGATCTCCAGTCTTTTCTCTCACCGTTATCTCCAGCTCCGCCGCCCATCCCCCAGAAGGTCGCTTCTGACCAGAAGAGAATGCCGTATTCATCACATGCGCGCGAGAAGGCCGGGTGATGCGGATAGTGACTGCCGCGAATGAAGTTCATGCCAGCATCCTTAATCATTTTCACGTCCCGGTAGATCGCAGCCTGTGTCACCGCGTCGCCCCAGCCGGCTTGATCCTGATGAACATTCGCCCCGTTCAGAAACACATGCTGGCCGTTCAGATAAAAGCCTCGATCCGCCGTCCACTCCATCCACCGGAATCCGATCTGATCCATAACCACATCCGTCACGACTCCATCGACAATGACTTCCGTGACAGCCTGGTATAGATACGGGTCTTCAGGACTCCACAGCCGGGGGTTGTGAACGGGTTCGCTCACTGCATCAAACTGAAGACTGTAGTCTGCCGGTATTACATCCGTACTCTCCAGTACTGTGAGCACCTGTCCTTCCCGGTCGGTCACTACCGTGCGCACGGTGGTCTTCTCAGCCTTACCGCTATGGTTCAAGACCTCAGCCTTCATCCGTACCTGCATTTGAACGCCTGCATCCTCATTGGAAATAAGAGACGTCGATACAAAAGTACCGTACCAGTCTACATGAACAGGCTCTGTCACAGTTACCGTGACATCCCTGTATATTCCCCCAGAAAAGGTATGCTCTCCTGCCCGGGGCGCAATCTTTCCGTTCCATTCATTGTTGACCCACACGGCGATAACATTATCTCCCGAAACCAGATGCTTCGTAATATCCAGGCTGAACCCGGTATACCCGCCCTCATGCTGCCCGGCGAGATGCCCGTTCACATAAACATGCGCAATTTGGAAAACGCCTTCAAAATTCAAGTGAACAAACTTCCCATCCCAATCGGCTGGAACATGAAGATGCTTGCGGTACCATCCTTCACCGATATACCACTCATTCTCCATGAAATATGGCGTACTGAATGAGTGCGGCAGACCTACATGAGCCCATGCGGAATCATCAAAATGAATTTGTTCAGAACCTTGGGCTTGATACCCCTCCCAATCTCCTCGAATAAATGTCCATTCCCGGTTGATATTCATGCTGTTTCTCAATGGTTACGAACTCCCCTCTATAATTTCGCTCTGGATTCATCATTCATATATAATAAAACTACTCTATAGTTGTAATTATGTAACACTGTATATGGTATAGTAAATAATATAATGCTACTTTAAATGCAACAATACTACGCTATAAGAGGTGAGCTGCCGAATGTTTCGCCATCACTTTCTGCCGGCCTTCGATGAATTCAACTTTTTCTGTTTTCCTCATTCTGTAGGAAAATACACTTGCCCTGCTGACCACAACGTAACCCGCGATGAAGGCGTCAAGGATTTCAGTCTGCATTATGTCGTCGGCGGCAAGGGCTATATTGAGCTGAACGATAACCTGTATACCATGAAGGCAGGAGATGCTTTCCTCCATGTTCCTTTTCAAAGAATGCGTTACTACACTTCCGAGGACGATCCCTGGGTAGTCTACTGGATGCAGTTTAACGGCAGCAAGCTGGCGGACTTTTTACTGGAAAAGGGCTTCTATGAAACCTCCATCTGGTTCTTAAACGATGCTGACCTGCTGGAGCAGTCCTTCCTGGATCTGATGGATGAGATTGAGAGGTATGATATTTCACGCCCTTCCAAAATGTCCGCCCTTTCCTATACAATCCTGACCGAATTTACGACCCGGGCCATTCCGTTCGCCAGCCGAAAAGGAAAAGCCAAAATCGAAATGATTATCGAACTGCTCCCAAACATGCAAAAAAATGCCCACCTGCCTTTCGTAATGAAGGACTGGGCCGATCAGGTCGGACTTACACCCAACTATTTCTGCAACCTGTTTAAAAAAGTGACTAAAACTACGCCGCTGGCCTATATCACAAAATGCCGAATTCACAGCAGCAAACAGCTGCTGCTCAGCCACCCGCACATGCCCATTCATCAGATCGCGGAAGCTTGCGGCTACCCTACCGCCAGTTATTTCAATAAGATTTTTATGGAGATGGAGGGCGTGACACCGACGGAATTCCGCATGAAATACAGCGCTGTGACGGGCGGAATCATTTCGAATAGGGGCGTGGAGGGTTATAATATAGAAAATGCTGAAAGGTAGAGTGCTGGGGCTGCTGATAAATCACACTTTCAAGGGAGGTGCTGTTACGTACATATTGAGATGAAACGCAGATACTGAAAGGCAGGTGCAATAAAGAAAAAGACCCCGCTATAGAGCGAGGCCTCATCACAAATCTAATCTATTATTTCAATCCGGCAATGAGCTCTTTGATCGAGCTGTCGCTTTCCAGAGCACGGATCATCAGTGCTGCAGCTTCGGCACGGGTTGCCTGGTTCTGAGGTGCGAACGCAGCAGCAGATACTCCCTGCACCAGATTGGCCGATGCCGCCTGCTGTATGGCGTTTGCAGCCCAGTAATTGCTGCTTACATCGGTAAAGCTTGCGGCTGTACCCGTGGACAGTGCACCAAGATTCATGATGCGTGACAGAATCGCGACCATCTCAGCACGGGAAATCGGTGCATTCGGCTTAAAGCTGCCATCCGGATAACCCGTGATTACTCCTTTATTCGCCAGAACGCCGATATAACCCGCAGCCCAGCTGGATCTTGTATCCTGAAAAGCTGCTGAAGCTGTACCTGGCGCTAGCCCAAAAGCACGAGCAGTCATTGCTGTGAATTCCGCGCGGGTAACCGGTGCATTCGGACGGAAGGATCCATCTTTATAGCCGTCCACAATGCGCAGCTTCACGGCTGCAGCTATGGCGCTGCTGCCCCAGTGACTGGCCGTATCGCTAAAGGATGTATTCATGTTCATCGTTGCCGCAATCGAGCTGCTCACTGCCTGCAGAACCGCCTGCTGACTCACAATATTCGACAGGAACGGATTGACCTTCACCGGCTCTTGAGGCACTGGCGGAGCTGTTGGTTTTGCCGGCACTGTGACTGGCGGTGTTGTTGGTGTTGTCGGAGGATCTGTTGGCGTGGAGCCGCCCGAACCTGGATTGCCGCTGTTCGTCTTCGGTGTGATGGCCAGCGCAATCTGATTGCCCTGGTACAGAACATGAGCCTGATATTCGCTCGGCAGGCCCTCTATATCCACGGAAGCAAATTGCCCGCTCCGCTGTCCGGCATGCGTGATCAGAGTAAAGGTGCCGGCAGCAGGTGCAAATTGGTTGCTAAATTTGACTTTCAGTGTTCCGTTCAGATCTACTGCGCCTGTAATTTCCAACACGTCGTCCGCACCTGAGACGTTCAGCTCAAGCGTACCGCTGGCACCTTGAGTGAAGTCGCCGCCGATCGTCATTTTTCCATAGACACTCTCTACGACAGAGCCGCCTGTATTGACGACTTCGCCACTGCCAAAAGCTGTGGCTGACTCGCCCTGGAGCGTGCCGCCGAGAATTTCGGTACCGCCGGAATACGTATTACGACCGGCCAGTGTCAATGACCCTGAGCCTTCCTTCACCAGACTGCCAGAGCCGGAGATGTCATTCCGCCAGCGGTCTGCTGCATGAAAACCGCCCAGGCTGCCGTTCATCGTAATTGTGGTATCGCTTACAAGGGCCCCATATCCGTCTGCGGCAGCAAACAGATTCAGCCGTCCCCAGCCCTCTGGATCATCCAGCACCGGATAACCGGACGGAATGCCGGTTGTAGCCAAGACTTCCCGGCGCTGTTCGGCGCTCAGATAAGGCTGGCGGGTTTCCAGCAGAACCTCGGCTCCTTTGGGAACAGGCATTGGCTCTGCCGCACTGTTCACCTGCGGAAATCCGTAGGTCAGACGCTGAATATAATCGGCTTTATTCTGCTCATAGTTCGTGAACCGGTCCTCAGCATTAGCGGGCTGATCCAGCAGAATCTCATGCGCCTGATCATAGGCTTCCTGCTTGAGCTGGGCATTCTCCGGATCATTCAGCGCAGCAGCAGCCAGCGCTGTCGCCATCACACGTCCACCCATGACATCAAACGGAGAATGCATACCGGCTACAATCCGGCTGTTCCCCATTTCCGAGGCCCGGGTCAGCAGCTCCTGATAACGTTCCGGTACGGAATACGCCAAGGACAGTGCCGCAAGATATGAAGCGTTCGTATGTCCGCTCGGGAAACCGCCGTCCGTTTGAGGCGTACTGCTCTTTGCAGGCTCCAGCGTAGGCACAATAATCGACGCGGCCCCCGGATCCTCTATAAGCGACCAGCGGTAAGGGCGCATATAGCTGTAGAACGTTTTAGCGGGATTCGTCGAGGCATAGCCGCCACGGAGGGCTCCGATCAAATCGACCATTTTGCCAAGCTCAGAGTTGATGTCACCTGCTCTATTACCGAATGTGTTTCCATCATCGTATTTCTTGGTGACGGCATCCTCCGGAATGCTGGTAATCGTCGTGTATGTTCCCGAGAGCCTGCGGTATGCATCCTGATAGGGACCGAGACCTTCTGTCGCTCCATAGCTCTGGTTTCTGCGGTCATCATAATAAGCTCTTTCTTCCTGTTCCGGTGTGCGGGTGGCTGACAGATCTTTCACATATTGAATGTTGTAATTCAGCAGTTCTTCGTTCAGCTTGCTGCCGGTATCCCAGGTCGCTCCAGGCTCCCACAAATCCAGAAATCCGGACAGTACTCCGATCGCCGGGTTGGATGTAACGGACAAGTTGTCATTATTATTGTTCTTGTACGTATCGACAAAGTATCCCCATGCCGGTTCTGCAGGCAGCGGGATGGAAGATAAGGCGGCCGATTCATTAGACAGTGGAGCAGTAGATGCTTCAGACGGTGCTGCCGCTGCAGTTTGTCCTGCAGCTGTGTTAGAGATCAGCACCATTCCCATAGCGGCGGATAGCAGCATTTTGACGGATTTTGTTTTCACTCGTATTGGCTCCTGTTCTATGTGTGATTTGATTCGAATCGCACCAAATGTAGCATCCGTACCCGCCGCTCTTCAATATAACAATTTCTCTATTCTATCAATATGGGATCTTTTCGGCATAATTTTGCTATTTTAATACGTATTTAACACACTTCCTGAATACTCATATCATCCAGTCGCTATCCTTAACGCAGGGAGGAGAGTCTATGTTGAAGAAATGGAATTCTGCATTTACGAGTCTTGCTTTTTCCTATATGTCCATTGTGCTTGTTATCGTGCTGGCCCTGTGCTCGGTTTTTTATATTTATTTTTCCGGCAGCTATAAAGAAGAGCTTCGCAGCAAGAACCAGCTCATTCTTGAGAATACAGCCCGGACGATCGAAACCTCAGTGCTTCAGCGGGTACAGCAAATCTACCTAGAGCTCTCTCTGGGCAAAAAAGCCGATTTGCGCTGGGCGGCAGACTCCGCCTTTCAAACCGACCTCAGCCGGGCCGTTGAGCTTCAAGAACTTCTGAAATCCGTGGCGGCCAGCAGCTCCGATATTGTCCAAGGAATTCATATTTATGAACCGAAGCACCATGTTCTCCTCTCTTCGATCTACGGTATGAACTTTCAAGCAGATCAGAGGGAGAGCGCCGTGTATTACAAGGACTGGATGGAGGAGATGCGCAGCAGTACACAGAGCAGCATATGGACCCGGGCCCGATGGGTGCCGGAGGATATTCACTCCAGCGTTCCTGGCGGCAGCGGAGAGAACTTGATCACGTATGCGCACAGCTATCCGTTTCAGTCGTCCGGCGCGGACAGCGACCTGATCATAGCCATTGACGTGAAGGAAAGCGCGATTCAGGGCATTATCGAGAATATGATACCATCCCAATATGAGAGCACTTTCATCTGGGATCCATCGGGAAGCGTGGTCGCAGGCTTAGACCAGGTTGTGGCAGAACAGCCCGGCACAAGCGGCCTGCACCAGTGGATGCGTGAGGAGGAATCCGGCAGTTTTAACGACAAACTCGGCAGCACATCTTATGTCGTCTCTTATGAAACGCTTCCGTCCACCGGATGGAAGATCTACAGCGCAGTGCCTGCCAGCCTGTTCTATGAGCAGTCTCTGGTCGTAAACAAGGTCATTCTAGCGATTTGTTTCCTTGCCATCCTGCTAGGTGTCGTCATGTCCGGCATTTGGGCCAAAGCGATCTACAGTCCTATCAAAAGGCTGGTAGGCAGAATCAAGGACTTATCCGGATGGACGCCTGAACCGGCAGCCAATGCTTATACGCTGATTGATACGGCATTTGTAAAACTGAACGATAAAGTCAGCACCCTTGAAGAAACCCTGCAGGCGAGCAGTCCGCTGATCAAGCGAAATGCGGTCCTTCATCTTCTTCACAGCGGACGCACCGGCCTGCCTCATGAGGAAGAGCTGAAGCTGCTGGGCATCGGCCGGGAATACCGTCATTACGCCTGCCTGCTGCTGAATTCCAGGGAAGCCCTCGCGCCCCTTAGCTCCGGGAATATGCAGGCAGTGATGGAACGGTTGATTCATCAGCTGGAATCTCTGCACCTGCCGGAATGCCGCGTGATTGCCGAAGAGCTTCCGGACAAGAACATTGTTGTCATTCTTTGTGCCGATGAGTCCGCAGATGTGCTGCTGGAACAGCTTTCCGAACAGGTACTGCCCGAGGCCAGGCAGTTCCTGGGCCTGGACACTCAGCTTTCGCAGAGCTCCTGGGCAGATACGCTCAGCGATATTCCAGCCATTTATACGGAAGCACAGACACTGCTGAAATACGCCTATTTCCTGCCCGGCCACCACGTCCTGAAGGACCGCCGTCTCCTGGAGCGCGAGGACAGTCTGGAAGAAATTCCGCAGACCATGCTGCTGAAGTTCAAAGATAAACTGCAGGCCCGTCATTATGCAGAAATTGAAGCAGCGGTTGAGCAGATGGTTCAGGCTATGCGGGAGGGACGGTATCCTGCAGATTACTGCCATTTTATCCTGGCGAGCACTGTCTTTATCTACTCTGATTATTTAAAAAGTGTCCGATATAAGGATCCTTCACAGGGTCATTCGGATTTGTACAATCAGTATCTGAAGGTTACGAGCATCCAGTGTTTTCAGGAATGGCTGCTGGACTCAGTTTCCACATTCCTCGCCCATACGGAGAAGCGGAACAGCGATCGCGCCCTCTCCACCCTGGAATCAGCCAAGCATTATATTGAGGATCATTTGTCTGGAGACCTGTCTCTGGAGGCGGTATCCAGTCAGGTATTTTTGAGCGCGAAGTACTTAAGCAGGCTTTTTAAAGAGGAGCTCGGGATTACCTATACCGACTATGTTACCAGCCGACGGATGGAGCGGGCCAAGACCTTGATTGAGAAGCAGAATATGACGGTCGAGCAGATTGCGAGTACGGTTGGATACGCGACGGCGGCTTATTTTATCAAAAAGTTCAAGGACAACTATGGATGCACCCCCGGAAATTACTTGCGCAGTATGGCAAATCGGGCATGACCGCTTGTCAGAGACGAAAGGTTCACCCGGAAAGGAGGTTCTGACGATGGACACAATGATGAATACAAAGTACTTGCTTCGATATTCTTTTTTTGCTGCTGTCATGGTGCTACTCTTACTCAGCGGATGTGATCTAGGATCAGACGGCTTCACTGGATCAGGCACCCCCTCGTCGGCATCGGACAATCCGTCTGGAGCAGCAGGCAGTACGTCTGCCGGGGCAGAACGTCAGAATTCCGCTGATTCTGCAGCTTCCGACGATTCTGCTGCTGCCGGTCCCCGGTACACTATTTCCTGGACGATGCATCAGAATCTCCCCGTGCCTGTGGATGCCGAGTTGGTCCAGCAGGTGGAAGATCAGTTTGATGTCGATCTCGATGTCTGGAACCTGGAGAATAACCAATATGAAGCTCTTCTCGATATGAAGCTGGCACAGGGAAGCACGCCTGATGTGTTCCGGATCCGGCAGCACCAGGATCTGCTGAAATACCAGCAGCAGGGACTGCTGGTCGAAATTCCGGAAGTGACGCTGAACCGGTATGCGCCCAATATTATGAAGGCAATCCGTGAACATGCCCCCGGCTATGAAGAGGTAGGCACCATCGATGGCAGGTATTACGGCATTCCGGTCATCAATCCGACGAACAAGTACCGTATCCCGGTCGTTTACCGGCAGGACTGGCTGGACAAGCTGGGCCTTGCGGTGCCCGAAACATTATTTGAGTTTGAAGAGGTCATCTATGCGTTTGCTCACAACGATCCGGACGGCAACGGCATAAAGGATACCTATGGATTGTCACTGGAAGGAATGAACGTAGTGTTCGGCGCTTTTGGACAGATTGTGTTTGCAGATCAGCTCTACTTCGGAATCAAGGACAAAGATCTGGTCATCGGCGCTTTGGAGCCGGACATGCAGGAAGCCTTGGCCTATCTTCAAAAATGGTACAAAGACGGGGTTATTGATCCGGAGTTTGTTACCGGGGAGAACAAGGGCGGCTACAAGCATTTGTCTCATGCTTTTATCAACGGCAGCATCGGCATGACCTCCATGGGTAATTATTATCACTGGATTCAAGACGGCGATTATTCATCTTGGACATACGAAGAGGAGCAGGGTATTCTCGAGACACCGGTGCAGGCAAGCTATAATATGAAGGAACTCACCGCAAAAAACCCGGAAGCCCGCATCGTGTTCGGCCGGCCCTTCAGCGGACCTGACGGCAAACGCGGTTCCAAAGGCTACGACATGCTGATGAGCTTTACCGCGATGGGCGCGAATGCCGTTACAGAGCCCGGCAAGCTGGAAACGATTCTGCAGATCCTGGATTATGTGAGCGCCAATCCAGATCCGGATATGTATACTACCATGAAGCATGGGATCAAGGGAGAGCATTGGATCTGGACCGGCAGCTCTAAGGAAGATATTGTGGTGCTGCCTCCTTATGACCAGGAGTTCAGCTATCACAATACCGTCGGCGCGCATCTGGGCATGATGGTTCCCCTTCCTCCAACTACAAATCGAGAGCAGTGGGCTTCCACTTTAGGGCTGGAACAGGATGGCATCTACAATGCCTTAAAGGCGTCTACTCCCTCTCTCGTCAAACATGCTCCAGGGCTGATCAAGCTGAGAAACAAAGCTTATATCTCCTTCATCACCGGCGACCGTCCATTGGAGGAATTCGGCAGCTTTGTTCAGGAATTCATGGCCGCTGGCGGCAAGGAGGTGCTTCGGGAAGCGAATGAGGTGCACAGGGGTGCTGCGGGTGCAGGAGGTGAGTGAGGGGTGCCGGTTTGCTGCGGATGCGGAGAACCAGGAGCCATCCGGCTGAGCTGAAGCTGCTACATGTCCCTCTTCAACTATCGGGCTCGACATGCTCTACAATGACAAAAGCATCCTCTTTGCCGGTCATTTTATAAATGACATTCTCCGGTTTAAACACATGCTCGGCATGATCCAAGGTGACGAGATGAAATTCCCTGTCCCGCCATGTGGTCTGGTAGATTTTATAAGCCTGAGATTGGATTAATTCGATGAACCTTGCTGGCGGGAGGGTTAGTTCAATGCCTGTGATATAACCGTCACGGTCCATATCAATGCCAAATTCGGTATCGCATCCATTTTCGTTAGCTTCTTTAAACGTCTGCGGGGCGATGACCATCTGATCCAGATAAGCACTCAATGCTGTATCTGCCACATAAGAAATTGTGATTTTATCGGAAGTAACGTGCTGTAATATTTCATTGTCACGGTTATCGTCGATGTCCAATTCATCTTTTGCCCGCGGCATTAACGTAATGTAGCCCATATTTCCGCTTATACCGTAATAACAGGTGATTTTCATAACTCTCGCTCCTTTACTGTTTTCACGATTAGATATTGTCTAATTCATCTAAAAAAGCCGGGCGCTTCGCGTATTGGGCTTTTAACTGCTCGATGAGCTGTTCCTGACGGGGTTTCCCCGCTATCTTTTTATATCTCTTAAGTATGCCGCATACACGCCGGTATTCTTTTCTATTGGAAGACGAACCGGCTGCACTGCTGATATAGCTGCTGTAAATCTCTGCTGTTTCCTCTGGATACTCTGGGAATAGGCGCGGTGCATAATCTTCGATCATGTGAGGGTTGGCTTTTACATACATCATCATCTCATCCAGATCATTTCTTTTAGAGATGAGCTGAAGGTAAACTTCCCTGGCTCTCCAGCCGTCAGCCTGTTTCAGTTCCTTCAATATGCTGCGATATAACTCCTCCTTGTCCCCCTGATGTAGATTCTCCAGTTCCCGATAATATGCATAATCTCCATCCAGCAAAAGCTCTTTCGCCAGCCGCTCCTGTTCCTGCGTGAGAGACAGCTGCTTGTAAGCTTCATATCTGGCGGCCTTCCATTTCGATATAAGACCTGGTAACTCTTGATCCTGTATCTCACCTTCTTCAGCCAACTTCAAAGCGCGGCGGTAGTCCCCGCTTCTCATATGTTGTTCAATGGCCAGCTCTCTGAAAAACTTGATATCCAGATGCTCCTCTACATATCGCTCACCTTCCTCTGGCGTTCCATAATCCCGAATAAGCTGGAACAAGAGTTCCTGCAGGACATCATTGAAATACCGTTTGTATTCATCCTTCAGATTGGAGGCGATCAGCTGCTCCATCGTCTCTCTGAGTCGCTGTCTCGGCGTCTCTAAATCGGCGAATTCAGCACAAAGCCGGAGCAAATCCATCTGAAAATCTTCCCATCCCCGGAAAACCTGGCTTTGGCTAATTTGCAGCAAACGATTAAAAAAGCGTTCCCGCACTGCAGTCTCCCGACTTTCCAGGCTTAAAGCTATCGCCCCGACACGCTCCAAAGCCCCCTGCACCAGCATCCCAATCTCTCCATTGGAATCATCTGCATATTGGAATGCTTCAACTCCTTCTTCCAGCAGAAGCCAAGCTGTCTCAAGCGCTAGAAATGGATCCATTGAATCGTCTATTTCATCAAGCATCAGCAGCATTTCATTAACAAATCTGCCCGTTTCGCGGTAAGGGATAAACCCTTCACGTCCTTTATATTCTTTTACAATCGCCTTCATCTGCTGCTTGCATGACTTCAGCTGCTGGGTAAGGCCGCTGTTCGTATCTTTGGCGTACTTATGTAAGATCGTGTTTTTTAACACAGAATCCTTGCTGGCGGCTTGGCCTAGAATTTGAACAAGTTCTTCTTTAGTCAACATATTTAATACAGCTTCAAACGAAGATGGTTTCGGCATGGTATTCACACTCCATGGAGGTAGTTGTAAAGACTTTAATGCATCCATATATAAAAAGAGCCGGTTGAATACCGACTCGAAGCATCCTGAACTATGACTTCGTAACGCGCCGATCCTATTGGAACATCGCACACTCCAAGGCCCAGTAATGTACCACTACAGACAGGTCTACACGTCAATCTCGGATTCCTCGCTGTCCGCAATGACCTGCAGAGCATTTCCAATTGACTGCAGAACATGTCCAGCGATCATCAGATCTACTGCCTGTTGATTGGCCGCTTTCGCTCTAAGTCTGTCCGTAAGCACGGCCTGTGCTGCATTGGCTGTGGATTGCACTGCATTCCCTAGAATGGACAGCTGAACCGCTTCTTTTTGATCCCGCTTTCTCGGGGACAAGCTCTTACTCTGACCGATTGCCGCTATAATCGTCCCTAAAGCTTGAAGCCAGGCAAAAGCGGCTAGCTGCTCCTCCAGACTTAACTTCTTGGCTGGCATTTCGCTCACCTGCTTTCCCGTATCCCACATTATACGGCGGTTTTGCTATTTTGGATGATGGCATTTATCACGATCTTCGCTTCTTTAGGAAGCAGGGCTATATTTCTTTTTCCAAAGTCTATAGATGTACATGGTCACTGTGAGAAACACTGCGTAAACTGCAATCGTCAAGACAACATTCCTAGGATCATTCAGCAGGCTGTCACCGACCAGAGCGAACAACAGCATTGCAGGAATTTTGCCTAATGATGAAGAGACAGCATAGACGCCAAAAGTAACGCGGCTCAGTGCAGAGTATGCATTGACAATAATCGACGGAATCGTCGGAATCATACGGGCGAACAAGATGAACAAAAAAGCATTCCTCTCAAAAAGCGCCGTGGCCCGCTCGATATTTTTAAATTTATGAAGGACCTTCTTGCCCCAATCCTGATATCCGTAACGAATAAAAAGAAACATCAGTATCGAGGCAGCCGTCGATCCCGTCCACGTCACAATCCCGCCCGTGACAGGTCCGTAAGCGGCCCCAATCACCCCTCCGACTACAGGATAAGGAATAATCGGGAACAAAGCCATGACCGTGGCCATTGCAATCACTTGAGTTATACTGTCCGTCTGGCGAAACCAGACTAATATCGATTCTCCATAAAGATAGATCAGGCATGCAATTCCGAGGTAAAAGATGGCTAGTGCTATTTTTTTATACATGTCTAGCTGTTCCGCCTTCCGTGTTCTATAACTCTTCCGTGCTCAACGTAAAACCTTCAATAATGACATCCTCGTCAACCTCGATCAAGATGCTCTTTCTCCCTTGATAGTTCACCTGTTTGATATACTTCAGGTCCTGCGGACTTACCGAAATCGTCGCAACCTTCGTCGTGATCTTGATCGATTTCGAATTAAACTTCGGGATGACGCTGCTTGCTTTGAATTCATAGTTTTTATTGTCAACGATACTCTCGAATGCCCGCTCTACTTTTTCTGGCGTCACATTCTCCACACCGCTCACCGTGAGCATCCGTTCCACATCTTTATAATCCAGCTTCGGCGGCTCTTCCTCTTCATGGGTCTCGATGACCTGATGAATTTCCTCGTACACACTCGCGATCATGGAGGCATCAAGCTGATCCTCCGATACTTCCTTCACGATCTCTTCAAAAATAGACCTTTCTTCCAGCGCCGTCACCGTCGTTTCAGCATTCAAGACTTCCTCGATAAAATGTGCGTTCGGTTCATTCGCCCTTCCTGAGCAGTACAGGATCCGATTCACATCGGAATAACCGTCCGTCACGCTGGGGTAGAAAAACCCCTGTTCTGGTGTGCTTAATTTAATGATCGGATCCACGATGACATTGTATTTAAATTCCCGTTCGACATAATCGAACTGAAGGGTTTTACGCGGCTGTTCTGTGGAGTTTACGCTGCACAAAATGAACGGATTCGAGAACATCTCATTATTTTCACTTTCCTCGGCTTCATCATTCCTGGCCTGGGTCGGCTGGTAATATTGTCCGCGCACAAAAGTAACTACCGTATCTTTTTCATATGTGGTATCTGCCAGCATCTTCTCCACCAGCAGCATCATCAGATCATGCCATTCTTCCGCATCACCTGTCACCAGGCCTTGATGGAGCATGACCCGTGTTGGCGCCTCTGCTTCCTCATGAAGCCTCAGCTCGAACAGCTTTTGGTCCAGTTCTCCGAGCAGCAGCTTCTTAAAATTTCCCATGTACAGCTCCTGTTTCTCCCGGTCCAGCAGCTCGAATGGCTGACGTTCGAAATGGTAAATCTCACTGCTGTCCTTCATAATGTACACATTCAAAATGTCATAAATATGAAGCTTTTCGTGGTCCAGCTTAAACTGCTTGCGAATATATGCTATTTCTTTTTTCAGCATGTTAGATTAGACATCTCCTAGAAAGTAGATTACTCCCGTCAAATGGGACGCAGCTTTCATTATACTTGATGCCTTGACGGCATTCTATCAGGAAATAAAAAAGCACGCTCAGCTGAACACCTTTCAAAGGTGATTAGGCTGTGGGTGCTTGTACTTAATGATCTGATGGCAAGCGGTTCAAGATCAATATCAAAGTCTTGGGCTTGAATCAACAAAAACTTAGTTCCTTCCACCCGAGACTGCGTCTCAAAATAGGGAGAAAAACTGCTATACCCACATCACTTTCGTCATCGTCCGGCCATACGATCCTCTTGAACAGCCAGCAGCTCTTCACGAAGTTTCATCATCTTCTCGCGGCGGGAGAATGCCTCGATCTCCATTTCGTGGGCAAAGCTCATATCAGAGTCTCTGGACACTAAGGTGAGTCCATGAAACCACGCTGTCGCAATAATAAGTGCATCTGGGGTTTTTAGCTTACGGCCTTTCCCTTGAAGATCCTTGCGTAATGTTCCGTCCACTTTTGCTATTTCTGTTGTGACATCAATACATCTTCTGCTCTCATGTATTCCAGTCCTCACGCGATCTGTTGATTTCTTCTTGGAGCTCTTCTCCACGTTCAGGCGTTAATGAACCAGCAGCCTCCAAAAGGTCATCAACGGAATAATTCTCTTCAATAGAGTCCTGTCCGTTAAACTGAGTTTTTTGACCATAAATTGTGTTCTTTAATAATGTACCCTTATGCAAGAAATTACATGATCGCCGCTTGGCTTTGGATCGCCAGCCGTCTCTGCAAATAAGCCTTCAAATGAGGGTCTACACAATAAATATAACACCCCTTCGTTCCCCGGGTCATCAATGTTCTGTAGGTATTCCGTATAATTTGATCCGCCATTTTGAGCGCCCTGTCTTTATCTTTCTTATACAATGTCTTAAAGCCCGAAAGAGACTTATCTGTTTTCGCACGCTTGAATGGATCAGTAATCACACGGTTATTTTCAAACCGCATGTCCTCACCAATAATGACACCGACATAGTCGAACTCCAGCCCCTGGGAGGTATGTATGCAGCCCACTTGATCTACCGATTCTGAGTCAATGGCCCAGGTAGTCGTATTACCAAGGTTCCAGCTCATGAAAAATTGAAATTCATCCAATTGAATATCATGAATGCCAGGATTGTTTTTTCCGTCCTTCTTCCACTCCCAGCAGTAGCCGGCCAGCATTCTTGCTTTGTTATTCATCTGGTTCTTGCTGAAAATTTCTTCTCTTAATTGATTCGGGTCATCAAAGAGTCTGATTTCATAGTCAAAATCAAATCCTTCGGCATTTGCCGTTTCACGAATTTCCAATACGTCTTCAAGCCACGCCAAGTATCCATCTGATCCGTTGCATCTAAATTGAGAAGCCAGCGTCATTTCGGTGATATCGGCATCCATCTGCTCCGCATACCATCTGATCTGCTCTTTACTGCCAGCATCATGCATGGCGATTTTCTGGTATTCATCAATAAAGAAGACAGAAAACCGGGAAGCATGAATAATCTCCATCGTTTGATTGATGCCTTTATTCTTGAACAAACCGGATTTTTCATTTAATCGATGTGCCTCGTCCACGATCAAGCAGTCGAATTCATTGGGGAGTGCTTCATAATAAACGCCTGACGACTTAAACAAGTTATCAATGACTGACTTTTTCACTTTTTGCTGAAGCCGTCTCATATATACCGCCCGAGGTGCGCTATTTTTGGTTACATATTGGCAGACCAGATCGCGTGATGTCACCTCTACCAAAAGGTTGATCCCTAGGACCGATTTACCAGTTCCTGGCCCGCCCTCCACGATCAACACTTGTTTCTTGCCTGTCTGGGCTTTCTGCGCTAATCGCAGTGCTTCCTCATATACAACCTTCTGATCGTCGATCATGATAAACTCTTGGTTTCCTTGCAGCATGCTGACAAGAGAATCCTGAAGGGATTTGGATGGTTTGATTTTGCCATGCTCAATGAGATAGAGTGATTTGGTTCTGTCGGTTTTCTTGATGTAAGTAGAAATAAATCCCCTTAACTTAAGAGCATCTCCTTTAGAGAAAACGGGGGCTGACTTCAAATATGGATCGTATACCGGATGCAAAATAGGGTCGTTATCGACTTTGACATAATTATGCATATAAGCACAAGGATAAAGCTGGACCGCTTCGTTCTGCACGGCCTCGTTATAATCGCTGATCAGCTGTGCATAAGACCATGCCTGAAAAGAGGGATGCGGCGTCTTTGTCTTCGTCCGGTTAAAATAGGTTTCCACGATCCCATCCGCGTTTTCAATCGCTTCGACGCTAGTCCACTGCTTCAGCTCGATGATTACAACGGAGAATTGGTCCTTTTCGTTCAACCCCGTAATCATGAAGTCGATTCTCCTTGAGGATGCGGGAACTTTGTATTCAATTGCTATACCTACGTCATCCGGAATGGTTGCAGTATTCAGCACTTTATAGAGGTAATTCATGGAATTGTTCCAGGCATTGATCTCTCCCATTGAAACCCTGCCGACTTTCTGCACGAACTGGGTATGAATCTTTACCGCAATGCTGTCTTCGGTCACGTCGTTCATGAATTGCTGCTTGGTCGATTCATAAATAATCATGACAATCTCCTCTAATCGTTCTGTGTTGTGTACTTATTTGAACTCCCTTTGAATTGAGCAGTTGGATATTTTTCCGCATTTTTATTTATTTTCTGAAGTATGGCGTTCTTCACGTCAATGTTTAAATCATGCGCGAGCGTTAGTGTATAGATGAGAACATCAGCGATTTCGTCTCGCATATCGGAATGGTGTTGATCTATGGCTTCTTGACTGCTCTTCCATTGAAAGAGCTCCAGCAGCTCGCTTGACTCCAGCGAGATAGAAAGAGCAAGATCTTTGGGATCGTGGAACTGCTTCCAGTCCCTTTCATCCCGGAATAGAATGATCTTTTCGATGAGTTCGTCCATGTTGTGTACCTCCGTCTGACCGCCCATGGGCGATCATCGTTTTATTCATAAATAGTTATATTTTCATATTACAGAATTTTTGCCTCTCATAAAACATAAATTCCGAAAATAAAACATCCCTCCAGCATGATAGGGATGTTCTTCTTATATGACTCAATGATGCAGCATCCGGCTCCAATATAGACTGAACTAAAGAATAAACCCTTCTATAGCGGAGGTGACAAGTGATTCTGGAGAAGCGCTAGCGTCCGCCTTTGCCTCCAAAATGCCACCATAGATTATAATTTCAAGCATTTTGGAGGCAACAGCGGTCGTAAGAACACTTGCCATCGAAGCCATCCAGAACGGTAACTTTTTACTTCAGTCTATATAACAAATAAGTTAGAGACAACAACTTAAAGGAGGAGTTAAAAGAATGCCGCTCAACAAGCATGAATATCAACGTCTAAATATTTTTTTAAGAGACTTTCTTGCCAATAACCGAGTTATATATGTTACTGATGTTCTTCAATCGCTGGAAGAAGAAGGTCCTGAGCTTGCGGACATAATCGTATTGAGTAAGAAAAAAAGGATCGTTTGCAGACACTGCGCTGCTCCAGTTTCCGAATATTATTCGATCAACTACCTCGGCGACTATTTCTGCGGGGATCTTTGCCATGAAACGTTTCATGAAGCAAACGAGGAGCAGTTCGACCACTGCGACGAGGACCACCCTGATCATTTTGATTATTCGTCTATTCGCAGGGAATATATGTATTGGAATGATCATTGGACAGAATTGCTTCAAGAAATCACTAAGAATTCAAACACCTACGCCCAGGAAGCTAATGATTTCATTCAAGAACTGGATGAGATCATTGAGGCATACAGTGACTATATCCTGACAGAGGGGGAAGATGGAGTGTTCGCTTACGAAATTTATCAGTACACTTTAAAGCTTGGAGAGATTCAAAGGCATATCCAGGATTGGACATCAGCATCTAAATCTTAAGAAAGCACCCATAGTCTGGACACCTTCAAGAAGGTGCTCAGACTATGGATGCCTCTTTTAAAAAGCCGTTCTTGGATCTGTCTTTCTTATCCCTATCTATTTGCTTCTGAACGCCTCAATCGCAGTATGTGTGGCTTAAGATGCTCTTCTATGACATCGTGAATAGTGTACTCCGGTCTCCACGTTATTCGCTCACCCTCGACATCATCAATACTTCTAGGTACATGCCAGTGCCATGGATCGAATTGCGTGATCTCCTCAGGCGTTCCACTGGGATGATAGTGAGCATGAAATTTTTGAATTATATTTCCGTTGCTTGCATACCAATCGTAATAATATTCAATAAGCTCAGTGCCTTCGAAGATTTCACGACATCGAAGGTTGCCATCGTAGTAGTGAAACGTAATTTTGGCATTGATTTCTCTGCCTTTTTTGTGGTCAAGCTCATTTCGAGGAGTTTCCAGGAAACTAACCTCTAATATATCGTTATAGAGGTACTCAAGGTTAGAAAACGTTGTTTTCTTTATTCCGAGAAATTGCTGTCGCACTAGATAACCTCGCTTTGTATGACCACCAAACCGAAGCATCTGTGTCTTCCTCTGTCAGTTCTCTGATTGTCTTATCACCAAAAATCTCTTCGAATGGTCCGCCGTATTTTTGTTCGAACTCTTGAATCGACTTATTTAAGTATACTGCCTCATCTACTTGAGGTTCTTGATTCTCCGCTTCCCAATTCGCTTTTAAGACGGAAACAGGAACTGCTTTGCCATGGGCAAACGTAATTACTGCATCCTCAGGAATTTTAGTCCAGCGATTTCGCTCTTTTTCTACACCACTAATTTTGCCTTCACGAATCCACGTGTTTACGGTTTGAACGGTTACTCCAATGTACTTGGCTACCTCTGTAGTCGAAAATGATACATGGCTTGGGTGTTCACTGCTGGATTCCCGGGATATATGCTGAAGCAAGGTCGAGGCGTATTCAGATAGCCTTTCCCTATCAAGGAAGCAAGTTTCGTCCCAGAGATGAATATAACGCTCAGCTCCTTTTACTGTAAAAAGCAGGTTCTTTACAAGAGCTGCCATTAGAAGTTGATCCGTCTCCACCATTTTCTTAACGAAAACTTCAGCGCTTGGTCCTGTCAATATCGTTCTCTCAATCACAGTTGGTCGCATTACCATTCACCTCACACCTCCTATTATATACTTTATGTTCAGTTCGTCAATAAAGTGAAAAATAATTGAAAGTAAACTTAAATTTCATTATTACGTTTTAAAATTTTTTTAAACCAAACTTTCATGATTATTCAAACGACGGGTTGTCAAATTAAAAGAACATCCCTCCAGCATACTGGGGGATGTTCTCCTTGTTTAAATAAATAGCATCACGATTTCATGTCAGTTGGTAAGTTAAGCCCATTCATCCCAGTCAAGCTGATTCTGCTTTTCGGCCATATATAACATCCCCCGATCTTTTCCTACTCCAGAACAGTCCAAATATCCAGTGCCGCTAAACGTATCGCCTCATGCTCATGGTTCCGGTACTCTCTTAAACGGTCGGAGCAGGCCTGATTCCACAACAAGGCATCTCCCGCAACCTTCAGTAAAGAAAGACCGATACATTGGGCCGTAAACGACTGGCTTCCTTTCAAATGATCCACCAGATTCACAAGAGCCTCTGGTCTCCAGTACGCTTGGCTGGCATTGGCTGACCGAGTGACCTGGCTGGAGGCATAGTCCAGCAGATACAAATGTGTATCCACCATTTGAATCACAGGATTCAAATTCAGAGCAGCTTTTCCAGCCTCACTCCATTCAACCATTGCTAAATACAACTTGATTACGAGAGGTCTCAAGGTTTCTTGGAATCGAAGAACATCGATAATGCCCGTAAATAAAGGAATAAGTAAGCGTCTTGCATTCCATGGCAATGAGATCAGCGTCTCGATCAATACGGATAGACGCTGACGCTGCGGAAGATCTCTCTCGGGTGCAGCATTCCATTCTGCCTTCATTTTCATATCAGCCAGCTGTTTGCAAACGTGGATGACTTCATCATTCACCTTTCCGTCACGGCAAGCTACATTGAGCGTATCCATCGCTGCCTTCCATTTGACATTGTCGTCCATATCCAGAATCGTTCTGCTGACGGCAGCTGCTATCCTTTCTTCGCTTCCATTCATCCATTGGGTCATGGCTTGGAAAGCTTCTCTTGCCACAACAGCATCGCTATGTCCTGCTATCTCAATAATCAGTTGCAAATACCTTGGCCGGGCCTCCAATGTGAGTCCGCTTGCATGCTGGTAAAGCAGACTTCTTGCGATATCCCGCTGTGATGAAGCAGCCATGGCACTCATTATACTCCAGCTGCGTTCATCATCAAGCCATTGCCTGGCAGCGTGACCGATTGCAATCATCACATCTTTGTGTACATTCGGTTTCTCGAATTCAGTGATCAGCAGCGACATGCTCTCACTGTTTTTGTAAGCTCCAAGCAGCCGGATGGCCTCTTTTCTGACCGTAATTTTTAACTTCTCCCGATTCAGCAGGTCCGACAGCAAAGAAGTCAGTATCACTGGACTCACCCTGCGCATGCATCTGGGGATGGAATACATCGCAACACGAGCACGGTCTCCATCCAGATTGTCCAGCAGGACAGGCAGTGCCTTCTCCGGCTGTTCCCCTAACGAATATGCATGAAGCGCTGCCTCGACGACATGCACTTCCTGATCCTCCAGCAGGATCTTCAGCTTATTTGATTCATAATCCGGCATAACAGCAAGGCTCTGCATCGCTGACGCACGTTCATGGAAACTTCGTTTATGATCCAGAGCTACCCGCTCCAAAAGAGAAGCGAATTCCTCTTGCTGGCGCGGCAGCCACCGGTGAAACCCATTATGGACGGGCAATAAATAAATTGTTTTTCCCGACAAATGTCTGCCCTTAATGACTTTCCCCGAAATGAACGGGTCCAGCCACTCCTGCCGTTTCAGGTGCAGATGCATAAATACGTCGTAGAACGAAATAAAGGTGGGGTCTCTGTCCAGCAGTCTTCTAACTCTTTCATCTCGAGTTTTATAGGGTGCCAGCCAGTAATGGACCGCCTGCGGCGATACGACCTTGGCCTTCATCAGATCCTCCAGCAGAAGCTGAAGCTTCGGCAATCGATCCACGGCTTTTCCGAATAAGATAGCCATATGCAGGACTACATTAACGTTATCGCGTTTGTTAGCATCTGCACCAAAGGCATAGATTTCATCAAACAACGCTTCCAGTGTCGAATCTGGTATACTGTCCCAATCCATAGCGAACAACGCAAACTGAGCATCCCGCATCGTTAATCTTCCAAAAGTTCTCAAAGCGAACCTAAAAAGCTTACCCTCCGGCTCAACTGCATGTTCCCGCAGTATGGCAAAAGCCAGTTTCTCCACAGCTGATCTCGTTCCATATGAAGTGTCTCTGGCTTCAATTACGATATCCACCAGCGTCGTCAGATCGTCCACATGCTCATTCTTAAACATGGGAGCAGGGCACTTTGAGAGCTCGAGCATGATCTTCCATCGGACTGGATCCTGGTCGTTCTTGATTCGAGTCAGGAAGCGCAGCGTCTCATCCATGCCGTTCCGGGATAGAGCCGTGCTTCGAATGAGGTAGGCATATGCCGCAGCACGCTCATCACTATTAGACACCTGGACAGCTTGCTCCAGCTCCTCTCTGGCGTTACCAATGAGGCGGCGCGCCGTTGTTTCGAGCATGACTTCCTGATCATCCCTAATACTGCGAAGCTCCAGCATTCGGGCAGCTTCCTTGTCGCGCAGTGTATGGGGCAGCACATCCAGCAGAGACAGAGGCAGAATCCGTGTCTTCCGCTCGTCAGCCTTATAAGCGGCATTAAACATTCCTTCGCGAAGAGACGGCGCAATAGCATCCAGCACCTTAGCTGTATGTTCTGGCTGATCTGCCAGCAATATAGTCAGTGTGGTCCACTGTGCTGCAGTGAAATATCTTCTCTTTTTCAGAATTCCTGCTGGAACGCCATGATTTCTTAGATATCCGCGTGTCTCTTCACGGGTCAGCAGCTGAAATACACTCTCAGGGCTGGCCTGAATCAGGATGCCCAGCTCCTGTTTCAGTACCGGATGAAGCATTTCCGCTGGTCCAAATGTAAGGGCACATTCCAGAACGACTGCTGGTCTTAAATCACTTAATACCTCAATCGCCGATGATAACGTCCACCATATATTGGATTTTTCCCGATGCGCTGCATTTTGTAAAGCATTCTTGAAATACGCTGCAACGTGATCCGGATAGTACTTCGTCAGGAGCCGCCAATTCTTTAATGCATAGCCCAGCTCAGAAAGCCTGCTGCTAACCGTCTCCTCGCTGCATGCTGCCAATAATGAGGACGCTTCTTCCGCACCCCACCGGCGAAGCACGAGCGGCAGCAGCCGCTGTGCCCAGTCCTGGCGATATCTATTTAAGACACTCCGCAGCAATTGTCTTCGGCAATCGTACGACATCTGAACAATTTCGGTTTCGATTGAAAATTCCCGATCTGTCACCACTTTCGGCAGTAATCCAGCTGCCCTTCCCCTAACGCCTGCCTTGGGATGCTTGAGAGCAAATAAAACCGCTCGTGCATCACTTACTACGTCGGCACCCGTTAATGCCAAATGCGCCTCGTAAGCGCTGCCGCTTTCTAGCAAAGATAAGAGCAGTGCGGAATAGCTTTCATCTCCTGCATGCTGGCGCCCCAGTAGCGCCATCCGTCTCATTCGGTCCAAATAACCGAGGGAATCAAGCTCTTTGAGCAGTTGCTTTTTGTTCATTAGGTCATTGTTATATGACATTCACACCTCTCCCCTCGTTCTATCACCGCTGCTGGCGGTGTATACAAAAGAGATGACCCCCGGAGTTCATAATTGAACCTTTGAGTCACCCCTTTATGTTTAATCATATATATACTCGAATTTAAATCTCCTCCGCCCCATCCTGCTCCCTGCTCCCAAACTCATCAAGCAGCGCACGCGCTTCACTCGTGGATTTCGTGTTCATCAGATTATTCCTTAACTCACCCGCCCCGCGAAATCCGCGGACATAAATCTTGAAGAAGCGCTGAAGCGGCCTGAACGAACGGGGTTCCAGTGCGGAATAGTGATCGTGGAGATCCAGATGCAGCCGCAGCAGATCCAGCAGCTCCTCGCTGCTATGTTCCCGTGGCTCCTTCTCAAACGCGAAAGGATTGTGAAAAATACCGCGCCCGATCATAACGCCATCCACCCCATACTGCTCAACAAGCTTAAGGCCCGTCTGCCGATCAGGAATATCCCCGTTAATGGTCAGCAGGGTATGAGGTGCCACCTCATCCCGAAGCTTCTTAATCTCCGGAATCAGCTCCCAATGCGCGTCGACTTTACTCATTTCCTCCCGGGTGCGCAGGTGAATGGACAGGTTTACAATGTCCTGCTTCAAAATATGGGTTAACCACCCGCGCCACTCATCAACGGCCGTGAAACCGAGCCTTGTTTTGACACTGACCGGCAGTCCCCCGGCCTTGGCCGCTTGAATGATGTCTCCTGCGAGCTCCGGACGGCAGATCAGTCCGCTGCCCTTCCCATTCTCCGCAACATTCGCTACAGGACAGCCCATATTAATGTCGATGCCCTTAAAGCCTTCCTCCGCCATCCCGATACTCATCTGACGAAAATACTCCGGTTTATCCCCCCAGATATGTGCGACCATCGGCTGTTCATCTTCAGTAAACGTGAGGCGTCCCCGCACACTTTGGTTCCCCACCGGGTGACAGTAGCTCTCTGTGTTTGCAAACTCGGTAAAAAACACATCCGGTCTTGCTGCTGCACTTACAACATGACGAAACACAACATCCGTCACATCCTCCATCGGTGCCAGTATAAAAAAAGGCCGCGGTAAATCAAGCCAAAAGTTGTCTGTCATATCAAAAACCTCTCTATAGAAATCAGGACAAGTCCTTATTTTGAAATATGAAACGTTTATATTATAACCCAGATGAGAGCATAACTCTAAGAAAACCGAAGGCAGAACCTCGGGCCATAATTTCAGATATATGCAGGGAGGGAAAAAAGAACTAGATGTCGAATTTAATTACCTATCAACTCACACATTCGATACAATTTTGGAAGGGGTTTCACCTATGCGCAGCTTACTCATTCGACTCCTAGTGCAGGTAATACTCCTGACCATATTCTGTACTCCCGTTATGGCTAGTGAGCTATCGTCGTCTCCCAAGGCGGCCGATGGCATTTTCTACATTCTGGAGGATCCCGTACATCCCGTTGATTTAGATGGAGATTGGACATTTTATTGGGAGCAGCTCATAGATCCTTCTGGTGACCGTCAAGAACAACCAGGCCGCAGCCTCAAGGTTCCAGGCCTATGGAATGAGGGCGAATCTACAAGACACGGTTATGGTTCTTATCGCCTTCAGGTGATGCTAGGAGAAAAACACGAGAATTTAGGATTATACATTAAAAATGTATCGAATTCCTATAAAATTTGGATTAATGGCAAACTGCTCGGAGAAAACGGCCGGATCGCAGACAATAAAGCAGAAGCCAAGCCATCAAGACGTGACAGGCTGTTTCTAATTCCGGAGCCGTCCAAGACGCTTGATATTGTTATCCATGTGGCGAACTACGATCATCCTCGCGGTGGCTTGACGGAGAGCATCCGGCTCGGTTACGCAGCTGCTCTGCAGGCTGAGATGGTTCGTTCTTCCTCGCTGGATATGTTCGTTATAGGTGCTCTGTTCATCATCGGGCTTTATCATTTGGGATTGTTTTCGGCGCGGAGCAAAAAACTCTCTCCATTCTATTTTTCAATATTCTGTATCTCCATATCTCTTCGAAATCTGGTTACAGGGAAGACCTCGCTTTACGTCCTGCTTCCTGACTTTCCTTGGGATACCGCAGTACGTATTGAGTACACGACTATGGCCATTGCTGTCATCTCTTTCTCGATGTTCGTCAGATCCTTATATCCTGAGGAATTAAGCAGATGGATTCTAAGACCCGTGCTTGCCTTGTCTGTCCTTTACGGCTTGCTGTGCGTGGCGGCTCCCGGCTGGCTCTACATGAAACTGCTGCCGGTGTATCAGCTGGTTATTGTGTTTGTAACGATATCATGCGTGATTGCTTTTGCGCTGGCCGCTTGGCGGAAGAAGGAAGGAGCTGCGCTTGCGCTGGCAGCCGCCATTTTCTTGGCCGCGACGGTCCTTAATGATGTATTGTACAATCGGCACTTGCTGATGACGGGTTATTACATTCCGCTGGGCCTGCTGGTGTACGTGCTTGCAAATTCTTTTGTTCTGGGCCTTAGCTTTTCGCGGGCGTACGCTTCTACAGAAAATCTCACATTCAAACTGCAGGCTTTAAACAATACGCTGGAGGAGAAGGTTGCTGAACGCACAGCAAAACTTGAAGAAGCAAATCAAGAGCTGCAGAAGCAGTCTCTTCTGGATGGGCTGACGGGTATTGCAAATCGGAGGGCATTTGAAGCAGACGCTCAAGAGATGCTGGAGGAAAAGGAAAGAGACGCTCCCCTCTATTTATACCTGATTGATATCGATCATTTTAAAAAATTTAACGATTATTACGGACATCTAGCCGGTGATGATTGCCTCAGACGTGTGGCCGAAATAATTGACAGAACAGCGTCAGCGGCAGGCGGCAGCGTATATCGGTACGGGGGCGAGGAGTTTTGCTTGCTGTATAGGGGAGATCGTGAGTCCGCCGAGCATCTGGCAGAGCGTATTATAAAAGAAGTTCGCGCCATACGCATTCCTCATGAGGCTCCTGGAGCATCGGGCTTCATTACAGTGAGTTTCGGGTTTGCAGCAATGAAGACAGGAGACAGCGACAAGATTGACGAGCTTATAGAGGCTGCCGATCTGGCCTTGTATCAGGCGAAGCAGGCGGGGCGTGATCGGTATTGCGTCTCCATATAAAACAAACCAGCTTCCCTCACCCTGCGAAAGGGAAAGGAAGCTGGTTTTTTTGTACTGCTGTAGAGCGTCTCTTTATTAAACTAGTTGTTGTTTCCGTTATCGATCAGACTGGCTTTCATCAAAAACCGCTGTACAATTGCTGCAGTTTCAGCGCGGGTCAAGTTTCCAGCCGGCATCAAGCCTTTATTCGATCCTTGCACAAGTCCAAACTTTACAGCTGCAGCCATGGCTGGCTTCGCCCATGGAGCGACCTGCGCCTGGTCTGCAAACGGAGACAGTACGGAATCTGCATTCACCTCGTCAGCCTGAAGGTTTGCCTCCTTCATTGCACGGGCCATAATGACCAGCGCTTCCTGACGGGTAATGGTACGATTCGGAGCGAAGGTTCCGTTATCGTAGCCTTCAATTAAACCGTATTCTGCAGCCTTGCCGACAGCGCCTGCATACCAATCTCCCGGTTTGACATCGCTGAAGCTGGCACTGCTGCTGTTTTCTTCCAATCCCAAAGCCCGTACTACGATGGCTGCGAGCTCTGCACGCGTAATTACGGCATTCGGATTGTATTGGTTCTCGTTCATGCCTTTGACAATCATGCGAGAAGCCATATCATTGACAGCCTGCTTCGACCAATGGCCCTCTACATCTGCAAATGTTTTCGGATTCCATATGAGGAAATAGTCGCTGTTCGTGAGGCTGTTCACAACCGCAAAATGATTGCCATTGCGGGTCGTAATATAAGTAGGGACATGACGTACGCTGCCATCACTATTCAGTACAGCAGCCGTTGTCACTTTACTGTGGTCAAGGCCCGCAGGAAGTGGGATTTCACGCTCCACGTAGCTGCTGAACTGATCGACACTGACTGTGCTGCCATTGTAGGAAGCCGTTACATTAAAGGTGACTGGCGGAGCCGCAACCTCAAAGCTTCCTTGAGCTGCCGCAGCTCTTGCAAGAATCTCTGCAGCTTCGCCGCTCTTGGTAATTTCCACATGAACGACAATGTCCGAAAGCTTGACCTGTTCGCCCAGCTTGGAAGAAATATTGTCGATGGCAATTTGTCCTGCAGGCAGCTTGTAGGTACCGATTGGTGTCTGGATCTCGAGCACTGCCTGCTTGTTTTCCATCCCCTTCACGGCCTCACCCGTCAAGAGTACCATTACTTTGTCGACATTTGCAGTTACAGGGATAACCACTCTGGACTTGTCTGCCGACTGATTGAGCTGATCCGCCAGCTTAGCCGGGTCGATTGTAGCCGTCAGTACAGACTTGCCGTTCTCATTCGTCGTCACTCCCGCTGCAATCTGATCCTTCACAACGCCATTCACGATGACTTGGAGGCCGCCAGGAGGATTCACAGGTGCCGGTGTGTTTGGCGTACCAGGATTGCTTGGAACGGAAGGCGTACTTGGGTTGCTTGGTACGGACGGCGTACCTGGGTTACCTGGAGTAACTGGTGGATTCGGATTTCCCGGGTTCTCTACTGTTACCTTACCGGAGATCAAGGTTTTCTTCATCTCCACATTAAAGGCATCTGTAAAAGAGAACCGGCCCGGTTCACTCGTCTGCACTGTCAGGGCTTTATCGCCCGGTTTCGAATTATCTTTAATGATAAAGGTTACCGTAAAGAGCGTCTCGCCCGCCATAATCGGCGTATCGCCAGCGTTGCTGTCTATCCACGATGTCTTGATCCAGCCTGCTTGATTATCGTAGTGGGAATCATAGTAGGTTTCCAAATTTCCTGTAACACCTGATACTTCCAGGCTATCCTTGTCAAAATCAATCTGGAGATCATATGCCGAGATGCCGTAGGTGGAAGCGTACACCGTGACCGGTACGCTCACCTCGGTACCGGGTTTCCCGCTCACCGAGCCGATCTTAATCTCTGCCGAGTGGCGCGTCCATTTCGCGTACAGCGTCAGATCAGACGTCACCTTATCTTCTTCAAAGTCCCAGGCATGGCTTCCTTCTTCTGCTTCTGTATACCAGCCTTCGAAGGTATAGCCCGCTTTCGTTGGTGCTTGCGGCTTGTTGATCGTCGTGCCGCTGGTCACATCAGCGATGTCGTCTACCTCACTGCCTCCTTGTGAATCAAAGGCTACGGTGTACTGCTTGGCCTCCACCGTTACCTTGCCTGGAATGAGCGTGATCTCCATCTCTTCAGCTGACCAATCCCACACAGAGAGGTCATCCGTATCCACCGTCAGTGCCGTATCGCCCGGCTCTGCATCTTCCTTAATGTCGAAGGTTACCGTGAACAGCGTGTCACCCTCTACCATCGGTGAGTCTCCTGCGTGATCTTTCCATAATGCCTCAAGCCAGCCTGCATCGTTATTTTTATTCGACTGAAAGCGATCGTCATTGCCTGTAATACCCGATATTTCCAGACTCTCTTCGTCGAAATCAATCTGGAGATCATATTTCGAGATGCCGTAGGTAGATTCGGTCACCGTGACCGGTACGCTTACCTTGGTACCGGGTTTCCCGCTCACCGAGCCGATCTCAATCTCTGCCGAGTGGCGCGTCCATTTCGCATAAAGCGTCAGATCAGACGTCACCTTATCTTCTTCAAAGTCCCAGGCATGGCTTCCTTCTTCCGCTTCTGTATACCAGCCTTCGAAAGTGTAACCTGCTTTCGTCGGTGCTTGCGGCTTGTTGATCGTCGTGCCGCTGGTCACATCAGCAATTTCCTTCACTGCACTGCCTCCCTGTGAATCAAAGGTTACGGTGTACAGCGCCACCGTTACCTTGCCTGGAATGAGCGTGATCTCCATCTTTTCAGCTGACGAATCCCACACAAAGAGGTCATCCGTATCCACCGTCAGTGCCGTATCGCCCAGCTCTGCACCTTCCTTAATTAAGAAGGGTAGCGTGAACAGAGTGTCCCCCTCCATCATCGGTGCATCATCTGCATCAAACCAAGCTGCCTCAAGGCTGCCTGCATCGTTATTTACATTCCACTGTAAGTCATCGTCTGTAATTTCATCCAATATTTTTAGGGTTTCTTCGTCGAAATCAATCACAAGATTATATGCCGAGATGCCGTAAGTAGATTCGATCACAGTGACCGGTACATTTACCTCGGTGCCTGGGCTCCCGCTTACCGAGCCGATCTTAATCTTTGCCGAATGGCGCGTCCAATTCGCATACAGCGTCAGATCAGACGTCACCTTATTCTCTTCAAAGTCCCAGGCATGGCCTGCTGCTTCTGTATACCAGCCTTCGAAAGTGTAACCTGCTTTCGTCGGTGCCGGCGGCTCGCTGATCGTCTTGCCGCTGGTTACATCAGCGATTTCGGCTACCTCACTGCCTCCTTGTGAATTAAAAGTTACAGTGTACAACACCTCCTCTAACGTTACCTTGCCGGAGGTGAGTACTGCATCGGACGAATCCTCCACAGAGAGATGATCTGGATCCACCCTCAGTTCCTTATCGCCCGGCTCCGCATAGCCCATCGTGCCAAAAGGCATCAGCAGCATGACCACCAATAAGATCGAAATCCATTTCTTTAATCGCATCATATCAACCCTTTCCAACGGATATGGCAAGGATCGCTTTGATGTCCTCTTCGTCCCATTGCCCATCACTATTCATGTCAAGCGCCTGCAGCTGCACCTGCGTCAGTGTAATCTTGCCTTTGATAAATTTGTTCAGCAGCAGTGCATCCGAAGACGATACTTTACCGTCGCCATCCGCGTCCCCCAATAAAAACGCCGTGTAGTACGCGGTAAAAGTCACATCCGCCGTCACTGCCAAGCTCGCTACCTCTTGACTGCTGAGCTTAGTGACACCACCATCACTGCTCCAGCCTATAAATCGATACTTATTACTAGGCGTAACCACCGGCACTGCTGCCGGGTGTCCGCCAAGGACTACCTGCTCGCTCGTACTGCTGATTGTGCCGTGATCCCCTGGCAAGTAGCTTACGGTTACCTGCTGCGGTGCCGGATTCTCCTGAAGACTGTATACTTGAATTTTCGAACCATTAGACCAGGCTAGATACGCCAAGTTGTCGTGCAAGGCATACGATGTGGCTCGTACGGAGTTCGGCAGCCCCTCGCCCGCAGCACTCCAATTTCTGCCGTCATAAAACTCGACCCGGTTTTTGCGACCCATCCCGCTTGAATTTTGATCGTTCCAAACTGCAAACAGCTTGTCGTTGTATACAAATAGATTCGGGTTTTGCGATTCATCCTCTTCCAATTTCTCCAGATTCCCACTGCCTACAGGGCCCCAAGTATTTCCATAGAAGCTGCTGACTTTTAGCTGAGCGGGGTTGTTATCTCTCCATACCGCGTACAGCAGGCCATTATAAGCTTGTAGAACCGAACTTCCTGCAGATGTCGTTGTATTCGTAATTCCCAAATTTCCTGATACGTTTTCCCATGTAACTTCGCCTCCGTTGACCGTTCTTTTATAAACTGGAATGTGGGATGAGGACTGAATGCCCGGCACCTCCTCGCTCCAAGTTAAATAAAGTTCATTCTGATATATGGCGAGCCGCGGTCTATCAACTACACCATTTTCAAAGAATCTCAAATCTAACTTTTCGCTACTCCAAACGTTACCGTCATACTTCATGACTTGAACTTTTTGGTCCTGCGTTTGGTTCGAGTCACCCTGCCATGCCACATACAATGCGTTGTCATAGACAAGAAGAACTGGATTTTTCCCTCTACCAGATCCGATTACCGGGATATAATCCTCTATTGTAGACACCCATTCGTCTCCGCAATTTTTTTTGGCTATAATCTGGTGGATACTCTGATCCCCTAGAAGTGAGGGGTAACCTTCTATCCAGGCGGCGTACAGACAGCCTTGGTATACCGCAAGCGATGGATTGGTTGCATTGCTGTGTCCATAATAATTCAGACCGGTTCCGCCATCAGCTGCAGACCACTGGCTGCCATCCCATTTCATGACTCTGATTTCCATTCCCTGCAGCTCTGAAGAAAAATTGTAAGGCTTTGCCTCTGACCACGCTGCGTATAAATGGTTGTTCCAAGAGACAATACTTGGTTCCCCAGAGGTGGGAGCGCTGCTTGTTCCCGCCTGGAGCCCTCCCCCATCAATCGAATTCCAAGCATACTCTGTGGCTGCCGAAGCCTGTCCCGGAACTGCCAGCGTTGGTAGAATCGACCCTAGCAGCATAACCAGACAGATCATGATAGATGTCACCATCCTGCCAGTCATGCTGTTCCTCTTCTGTGCTTTCATACCTGACCCTCTCTTTCAAAAGCAAATTACAGACCTTATGTTCCTTTAACTGCCTGCATCTGAGTCCATTGTACTGATGGGCACTCAACATTTTCACAACATTTCACCATGAAACGACAAAAAAAGCCTTCAAATTTGCATCTGAAGACTGTCTTTTTGCATTTTTTTCGATTATCATCCATTTCTTTCGACCTACTCCGCCCTTATACTATTCTCCCTTTAGCTCCATCTGCTCTTTCATCGCCATCACCCGGCGGATGCCATCCTCATCACCGGCCTGCTGCAAGCTGTCCGCCAGCAAGTCATAGTAGGGCAGATGGCTTGGCTCAAGCTCAATCAATTTCCATAGAAGCTGTGCGCGAAGTCCCTTAGGCACCACTCTGATGACTGCATTCATGCTGGACATCACGGCCGAACGGAGCTCCATCCGGTAAGCATTCGCCCATTCGTAATGCTCCATCTCCAAATAGTCCCCGCCATACATCTGAAGAATACTCTCGGCATTCGCTGCCGCTTCTTCTTCTTTCAGCATACCAAGGAGCTCTTCCAGGTCGCTGCGAATGACCGTTGGATCCACCCAGTACCGCTCGTCACCATACTTCACAAATCCCTCGAAGCCTAGTGACTTAAACTGGCTCCGTAAATAATAAAGTGAAGTATGCAGCAGCTTTTGACCGCGCTCTGCTGCATCATCCCGCCACAAATGCTCCAGAATGGCATATTTGTAAACCGGCTGTCCCCGGTGATGCCACAGGAATGCGAACAGTTCCTTCGTTTTCTTCGTACGCCATGTTAACAGCCGGCCATCCGGAGCATACAGCTCCATACTACCCAGCACTTTCAGTGACATTAATGGTTGATGTTCCTCCTGACGATCTGCAGCCGCGGCCGAATCATCAGCATGAAGGTGGCTCACTTTCGCAGCGTTCCCTCCGCGGCTTGTCTGTCTGGTCTGCCGGTTTGCATACCGAGACAGTACTGAAGCCAGCTTGTCTTTTGCGACAGGTTTAAGCAGGTACCCCATGGCGTCGGTGTCGTATGCATCAATGGCATAGTGATCATGGGCCGTGACAAAAACAATGTCTGCACCTGAACATTTTTCAGATAACATCCCTGCAGCTTCCAGCCCGCTCACACCAGGCATCTCGATATCCAGAAAGATTAAATCCGGTTGAATGGCTGCACATTGTTCAAGCGCTTCAGCAACCAGCTGAAACCTGCCGGCCACTTCCACGCCGCCCACCTCGCCGAGCATGATATCCATGACGTCCAGCGCGATCTCTTCGTCATCAATCAGAATGGCTCTCCACATAACGCCCCTCCGTTAAATACATGGTGATTGTGGTTCCTTGGCCCGGACGGCTGGAAATCTCGAGGTCTCGCCCGTACCTCATTTGAAGCCGCCGCTTTACGTTGCCGATGCCAACCCCTCCGGCCTTCCCTAGTTCCAGCCGGTTCCGTGTCTCTTCGTCCATCCCAGCTCCGTCATCTTCGACAATAATCATAACGCCCTTGTCTGTGCGGCGAATGATGATGTCCACGTTGCCTCCCTCAGGCTTTTGCCCGATCCCGTGGCGGACTGCATTCTCGACAATGGGCTGAAGGGTGAGCGGAGGCAGCAGGCAGTGTGCATCTTCATCAATATTATAATGGACAGCCAGCCGCTGGCCGAAACGAAGCTGTTCAATGGCCAGATAGGACCGTACCAGCTCCAGCTCACGTTCCAGCGGGATTTCATCTCCATGAAAGACAAACTTGAATTTGGCGCGAAGATAGGTGGTTAAATGATGTATCGTTTCCCGCAGCTTATCCACATTCTTATAGCTGAGCCCGACCAGGGCGTTCAAGCTGTTGTACAGAAAATGCGGTTGAATCTGTGCCTGCAAAAAATCCATCTCACGCCGCACTGCCCGTTCTGATGAGCTTTTCATGACCAGCAGCGACTGCACCCGGGCCCGAAGCTCTGCCAATTCAAACGGCTTGTGCAAAATATCGTTGGCTCCTGCAGCAAAGGCAGCCAGGATATCGCACGTCTGTCCCGAGGCGGTCAGCATCAGCACCGGAAGTTCAGCCAGTCCATCCAGCGTCCTTACTTCCCTGCAAATGTCGAGCCCCGATACGCCAGGCATCATCAAATCGAGCAGCACGAGGTCGGGCTTTCTTCTCCGGAGTGCCTCAAGTGCCTCTGCCCCGCCGCTTGCTGTCGTATACGTATGTCCCATAGAGGCAATGGCATCCATAGCCACCTTTAGATTGGAGGGCTCGTCGTCGACAATCAGAATATGGAACACTTCCTGGTCGCCGGACAGTGAAGAAAGCTCGGACAGAGACGACACATCCTGCTGATACGAAGTGAAGTCTCCATACTCCGCGTACGTATCGTCTTCTGTTTTTTTGTCACCGTGAGCTGTTTCCGTGGAAATGGCCGCCTCCTGCGCTCCGCTCCAGGCAATCGGCAGCGTGAAGGTGAAGCAGGAGCCCTGCCCAACCTCGGATTCAACCTCCAGCTGCCCGCCCTGCAGCTCAACCAGCTGCTTGGAGATGCTCAGACCCAGCCCGATGCCATCGCGCGAACGGGAGCCTTCCTCGTTATGCTGGAAGAAAGGCTGAAACAGCTTCTCTCTGATTTCAGCCGGGATCCCCCTGCCCGTGTCACTGACCGAAACGGCCAGCAAATCTCCACGTCTTTCAGCCGAGATCGAGACCGTCCCCTGGTCGGTATACTTGAGCCCGTTCTCGAGCAGGTTGTGCAAAATCTGCCGCAGCCGATTCTCGTCTGCCAGCACAAGGGGCAGCTCAGCAGGCAGCTTCTCTTCAAGCCTGACATCCCGCTTGATCGGCGCGATCGATAACGTCTGCATCACAAAACGGGTCGATACATAAAGATCCACCGGCTTCTGCTGCACATCCAGCTGACCGTGCCGTATCCGGTTCATATCCAGGATGTCATTCACCAATCCGGCAAGCCGCCTTCCGATCAGATGCATCAGCCTGATGTTCTCACGATGCTCTGCGGCAAGGGGCGGCTCTTTCTTGTCCAGCAGCGCCTCGGAGAGATTGATAATCCCGTGAAGAGGCGTGCGAAGTTCATGCGAGGTTTTGGCCAGAAATTCATCCTTCTGCCTGTCTTGGACCAGCAGCTGCTGAGCCAAACGTTCACTCCGCTGGTAAACGCCGTGAATCCGGTCCGCCATCAGAAATGACTGTGACAGTACAACCAGCAGCAGCGTAACGATAATGTAATAAGGGCTATCCAGTGCCAGCTGATACCGCGTCTGGGCGAAGACCCAGCTGATAATCAAGAAAAACACGCCGAGCAAAATATAGTAAATCCGCACCCCATGATACCGATTGCGAATAATCGAAGTGAAGATAAAGCCGAAAGCTACAATCTGCAGCAGCACACCTGGCCACAACAGGATCAGCAGAGAACCATTGGGCAGTACGACCAACAGCGCCAGGTAAACATAAGAAACCCATCGGAATGCCCTGAACCAGGGTCCGCTCTTGTCATTTAGATAAAGGCGCACATAGTAAATAAAGAACATAATGGCCAGGTACGGCAGGATAAACAGCAGCTTTTGCAGTAAAAGAAAGGACATGGAGGGGATCAAATTCGCTACCACGATCTCGTTATCTATGCTGAAGAAAAGCCCCAGCGCCAAACAGAACAAGCTGAAAAAAATCAGGTACGGTTCTCGCCGCCACTGCCTGAACATGCCTGCAAAATAAATACCAAATACCAGCAAAGTCGTAATGACAATCACATCAGCCATCCGGGCGTTGTCCCGGCGGCTCATAACATCAGCGGTCAGTCCGAACTCGGGAGCCTGTACAAGTCCTCCCGGCAAATACCGGTGGCTCGCCACCTGAACGATCACGTCGATCGTCCTTTCTTTTACCTCAGCCCTCCCGAAGAATGGCACATTGCTCGGCACAAAACCGGCGGCAGACAAGGCAGTTTGTCCGGTACTGCCAAGTTCCTGCCCGTCCATGTAGATCCGGCTCGACATGCGGATCTTTTTAGCCCGGAGGCCGTAATCATCAAGGTCGTTCACCTGCAGGCGCAGCCGGTACGTTCCCGCACCATACCCATTGTCGGACACCGTCTTGTTCCATCCTCCCGGGACCGGGAGAAAGTGCCGTTCTCCCTGCAGCTCATCTTCATGATCCGCAAAATCCTGGGGTGTCAGCAGGCGGTCCTTGTAAAACTCCCACTCCCCACGAAGCGGGATGATTCCCTGCTGCGAAAAGTCCCATGTCCTGACGTCGAGCACGCCTTCACGCGCCTCCGGATAGCTGGTGCTGGAGTGAAGCCAGTCATAGATGAAAATTGAGGTAGCCGCGGCAAAAACCAGCATCATGCCGGTCAGGCTTGACAATTGCTTTTTCATGAGGTTTGAATCCCTTTCGTCACTGAGGCATTTTTAAGCAAAATATGAAAAGATAGCCTCATTGTATCACAGGATTTTATGAGATCGGCAAAAAAGTAAGCGCTTTATATAAGTGCTGCATCCTTCGCCAGTATGACCCATGACAACTTAATCGGATTCCCCCTTACGACAAATCCTTTTTATATTGGACAGCCATGTAAACTCCACCGGCTAAAATGGCCAGCCCATACTTGAACAAGAAAAAGATGTTCCACATATAGTCCTTAGGAAAAATCATGTCACATAGCATAATGGTCAACAGCATAAAGTAACTGCTCTTTAAGAAGATAGTATTTGTCCGTTCGTCGCCTTGCCCAATCTTTTTGTAAAATACATAGGCAAATATCGCACTACCGAAGAGCAGTAAAAACCCCACTCCAATTAAGATGTTCCAATTCCCCGCAGATTGCTCAGCCCAGGACTTTAAGGGGTCAAAAATTGCGTTATGAATACCTGACATAAACTTATTTATCATGTTGATCATTTCCTTTCACATAAGTAAAAATCTCATCTACACGTACATTAAAAAATTCAGCAATTCGATAAGCCAACAGCAGAGTCGGAACATAATTTCCTTTTTCCATGACGAAAATCGTTTGTTTGGACACCCCGACCTGCTCGGCTAATTCCTGCTGAGACATTCTGGCAAGCACACGATATTCATACACCTTATTCGATATGGAATCCCCAAAATCTTTCTTCAATCACCATCACCTCGTGTATCACATTATAAACTCATATTTTACAAAAGTAAAGTTTACTTATATAAAATAATATAATTATTTATATCTGCATAAAAAAAGCCTAAGCGGCTGACTTCGCTTAAGCTCTTCTATTTACATTATTCATTTGCAGCTGCAGGCTTAAACATAACATCCGATACGGTCATCACGAAATCAATCAACTGCTTCTTTTGTAACAAGACGTGGATCTCATATCCATCTTTCGTTGTATAGATTTCATCGTACAGCCACCAGGCGCCGTGCAGCGGGGTATCCTGCTTGAGTATGGAGCAGTTTTTAAACGTAATTTCGCTGATCGCTGTAAATCCTCCGGAATGATCAAGTGTTAGAACGAGATCCTTCCCTTTTCTCCGAGAAGAAACCACCTTGCAATCATGAAAATGAAATTGCTCCGCAAAAGACGGCTCACCCTTTTTGAAGTTATTCTTGTATTCTTTCCAATAAGCTGCAGCAGTGGATTGCACCGTCTGTTTATTTGCTTTGCAGTAGGCTGTGATTTGCTTTTTCACATCTGCAGACGCGCGGTTTAAAGCCAAAACCCGGATATCTGCAACCTGATGCAAAATATCATCGGGAAGACTTTTTGTAAGATGACGAACATTATGCTGTAATACCTGCTTGAAATTTTTCTTTTCCTGCTCCGGGTCAAATACAGCCTGAACCTCATCTGGGACAACATCTTCGAATTCCACTTTCGAAACATCTTCCTGCAGCTGCAGCCATACCTTTTCTTCACTGTTATAAAGCTTCTGAAAATACTCTTCAGAGAACACCTCTGCCTTCTTTGATACTTTCAGCAGCAAATGCAAATCCGTTTTCTGCATCGTTTCGTACCATTCTTTAGTCATGTATTTCACAGCGTCACCCCATTGTTATGGCCAGTCGTCAGACCTAAGGTCGATCTTCGTGGAATCGAACAGCGATGTAATCTCCGATCTTAACCCATAGCTCTATTCGGATTTATCTTTTTTACTGAATTGCTTGTAAAGATCCTTCAAATTATCTGCATTAAGATCCACGTTATGCTCATACGCATATTTCACCGCATACCCAAGTGCTAGCGTCATCGCTCCGGCAACCGAGGCGCCTGCAACGGATCCAGCACCCGGGATTATTTTTATCACTTGTCTGAATATGCTCTTGCCAATGTTCCCGACAATCGTAGCCACAACCAGCTCTTTGGCAGTCTCCTTGGATATCGGCCTGTCGTAAAGCACGGCTAATCGGGTCAGCAGCCCGATCTGTATTCCCGTTATGGGAATCATGTCTGAGCCTGGAACTGGGGATGCCCCCACAGCGCCTGCGGACACAGAAGCACTAATGATCCATGCGTTGGCTGTCGATGATTTCTCTTTTATGCTTTTCGCAAACAGGATGTCCTTACTTTTTTTTTTGAGAATTTCAAGGATACTCTGTCTCAGTTTATCCAAGTTCTCACCCGTACGGGAAGATATCGGTGAAACCTCATACTGTCCGCCTGTTTCTTGACGGATTCTAGCCACCAATCGATCAATCTCGTCCGCAGCATCAATTTTATTGAGCACAATCAGTATGTTCTTATTCACACTTTGGATTCTCTCAAAAGATTTCTTCTCCACCTCAGAAAACACAGTCCCCGCCGCGTTCAAGAAAAACAAAATAATATCTGCCTTCTTATAATAATTCAGAGTCATCTCTGAATGGTCCTTGTTCACATCATTTAGCCCAGGCGTATCGATAAAATAAAGGTGCTCCTTATACTCATACGGCTCGATCTCAACCGTTTCACCCGGCTCTGCGCCTACCCCGGCGACTTCTTCACCCACAATACGATTAATAGTGGAGGATTTCCCGGTATTCACATCACCGATCAGAGCAATAAGAATCTCCTTGTCCAGCTGGCGATTAATCTCATCCATTTCTTGCTCATATGCTTCTTCCGCAGCCCTACTAATCTGCTCTTCCCACTGTTCTCCATGCTCTATCATAGTCAGGCTCCATTCATTATGGTTTGTATTCAAATTCAACGCACAAACACCAATCCCTTTATGGTCACTACCTGTTAAGATTTATACAACCGATATGACAAAGCCGAATCAATAATATCCATACGTTAACGATCAACAGGATTAAATAACTCAGGAGGGATGATATGAAAAAGAAAATAATAGGATTAATTATTGTGGTTGGTTTTATTTATGTCGTTACCGACCTCACTCTTGCCTTTCTCAGGTATCCTACTTTATATAGCCATGTAAACCGTATAACAGATCAAGCTCCCCAAATTCACCTGAATGAGAAAGCATTGATATATGCTGGTTCAATTAAAACCGACGCCAACGATAAATGAGTATGAGCTGCCGTAACCTTCTAATTTCGATAACGCCACACGGGCGAGAATACCATGCGATAGCAGGATGTCCCTGCTCCTTCTCTATGTAAAACTTTAATCTCTCATCAAACGTATGCAATTCAAATTTGATTTATTTACCAGAGAGAAGCTTATACAAGGTATAATGGAGCCAGATGACCATTCAGTGTGATCCTATGACCATCATAATGAAGGAGGGACATTCGTGGCGTTTATCCCGTTAAACTGTCCCAATTGCAACGGAAAAATTGAATATAAAGAGGATAAGATTTTAAAGTGTCCCTATTGTGAAACAGAGCTTTTATTGAAGCAAAATCATGTCTATTACGTTGACCAGACCATCAATCATTACCACGGAACGCCCCCTAAAACACCGCCGAAGCAGAGCGCCTCCGTAAAGCTAATGCTGATCCTGATGTTAGTCCTAATGGGCGCCATCGGTACTTATTTATATTCCAGCACCAGCTCCACCTATTCAAAAACAGAAGCCAATCTGCCTGTGCGAAAGATGCCCGAAAGCGAGGTTCTGCTCTCATTTCTGCGAGATATCTTCGATAAAGGGTCTGCCTTGCCGACAGAGGAGGAATTGGCTAGCATTCGCTATTTGACCGTACAGTATTCAGAGAATGATCAGTGGACGTTTACATATAGCCTCTCCGACCCTTTCAGTGATGAACAGGCCGAGAAGATCACCTATGTTACGGAGGACAAGAAGCTGAACAGCCAGCGGATTGATCAGCGGGATTTTGAGGCGTTTAAGGGACTGACGGCATTGGATCTGACCAACACCTATGAAATTTCCCAGACAGACCGAACCACGCTCGCCCATATGCCCGGATTAAAAAGTTATGGAGGCGCATTTAACGAATCCTTTCGTACATTTGCGGGCTACTTTGGCGACAAGGCAAGCATAACGGAGCTTACCACGCAGCTTCGCAGCAATCAGGAATTGGCCCTGCTGCTTGAGTTCCCTAATCTGAGCTCTTTATCCATTACCTATGTGGATGAGTCGATAACGGATTTCTTTCTGCTGAATCAACTGCCGCTCAAGTCCCTGTCGCTCACCTTTGTCGATGAACTCGGTTGGTTGTCGTCCATGACCGGACTGTCATCCTTGTCCATACAGCACAGTGAAGTCACAGACCTGCAGCCGTTGTACGCCTTGACCCAGCTTCAGGAACTCAAGTTATCCTATTTAGCGAATGTAAAGTCCATCGACTTCGTCCAAAATATGCCGGCTCTACAAACGCTGGATCTCGAAAATGTGAACTTTTCCAGCCTGGATCCCTTGAGCGGCAAAAACTCCATCACTACACTGCGCCTGGCTTCGCTCAGTCAGCTTGGCTCGGTAAAAGCTATAAACAGTCTGCCCTCTCTGCGGGAATTAACGTTGTCCGGTTACTACGAGGAGGAAGAAGCGCTGACATTACCTGATGTCGTGTCCGTTGAAATACCGAGACCCTTTCTTCCGGGACTGAAAGCACCCGCCGCAACCAACCTAACGCTCCGCGGCGGAAGCGGTGAATTAGATTTGGCGGCGCTGGGTAAATTCCCGAAGCTGAAGCAGCTCTCCCTCTGGGAGATCGATGAAATCACCCGTCTTGCCGCGCTGGACGACTTGTCCGGCCTGGAGACCCTACACATTTACGACTCGTCCCTGTTCCAAGAAAGCGATGCCTTATTTCGCTTGAAGCAGGTGACATCTCTACTATGCTCCGAATGCAGGCTGAACTTTAAACAAAAGGCGGCCGCGGACAACAGTGCACTTGAACATTTGACCTTAGAGCAGCCCTATTTGAGCATAAACAACACCTCTGTTATGGAAGATCAAATGATGCCATACTTTGCCAAACTGTCCGCTCTACGATCCTTCACGCTGCAAGACAGCAATTTGGCTTCTCTCGAATTCATGAGTAACTGGCAGGCCATAGAAGAGCTTCATCTCGAGAACAACGCCATTTCCAATATAGCGACTCTAAGCCAGCTGCCTAATCTGCAAAAGGTATATCTGTCTGGTAATTCCGTGCAGAACAGATCCGTGCTTGGCACGGGTGTGCGGGTGTATTGAATGACGGCTGACACCAGGATCACTCGCAAAATATGTGTATGTTGCAAAGTGAAAGTGCTCAGTTTTGCAGCCAAATTTGATTCAGCCTAGCAAAACTGGTTTTACATGGAGAGGTGGGCATGATAGGCTGGCTAGCCTCTGCGAAGCTTGTGGCTTCGCCCTTTCGCAAGGAATCATGCCCATAGAGGCTCCATGTCAAACCTACGTATAAAATTACTTTTTGCTGTATTTTGATTCAAAACATCATTGCAAAACTCGGCACTTTTCGATTGCCAAATACAAAAATATGGGATGGTATTGAACAGAAGGGGTTCGAGAATCGTGTATACATTCTCGAACCCCTTGGGTTTGTGTTTAGTGTGAAAGTCCTAAATAGTTTACTCACGCATGTCACCTTTCCCTTCACCCTCTCCGCCTTAGAGCCACAAGGCTTCCCAGCCTTTCCTCCCCTCTAACCCCAATTCCTTCGAGCAATTAAAGTTTGCATTAGAACAGGAGAAAAACAGAGTCATATTCGGGGAAAATCGGAGCCAAAAATGCAATTAAAGTTTGCCTAAAGGCAAGAGGAAAAGAAAGGGTCGCGGGGCTTCAGTTAAAGAAAATGATGGATAGAGGAATCGAGAAAAGGCCTGATAAAACAAGGATTTTGATTGGTTTAAGCTTTTTCCTTCCCCCTAATCCCTCTCCCCCTGAATCAAGAAAAAGCCGAAGGAAAACAGGAGTAGATCCTGAATTTCATTCGGCTCTTAGGCAAACTTTTTATGCTTTAGGCAGACTATTTAGGCTTTGGGCAGACTTTGAGTGCTATTTACAAACCACCCTTCACCAACAAAGCCACCGATTCAACATGCACCGTATGCGGGAGGCGACCTCGTTTCCGCGGCATCTGTTATAGTCGCTTAATATCGTATAGAATCAATGTTCTTGCAGTCGGTTTTCTTGGTATTCTTGTTCATTACTATACTTTGCCTGGAATTTTTACGGCAGTTTTACGGCAAGTAACATTTTGACTTCAATGTACTTACAAAAATATAATAGTTGATGAGGGAACACAGGCTATTGGGTCGCCGCTGCACGTCAAAGTCCTGATTTATAAGGACATTCTAGATTTGAACATAATTCCGTTTGTTTGCAACTTCATCCCTAATTCCTCATGGTGAATTATATACTTTGACAGTATTATCTCTTCAATTAACGTCTAATAACCCAATGATATAATTTTTCCAACGTGAATTCGTATTCTTCTCCTTTATAAAATATATCTAAAAAATACAATAGAACTAGACCAAATGGATTAATTACATTTTCCTGGACAAAACCAAATTTGAATGGGACTAAAAAAGAATTATCAGGTTGTATACAATCACCTTTCAGCCAAAGCTTATCATCAAAGAATATCCAATCAACATCATTGTTATATTTAATAACCTTTGAAAAATATAAACTTACGTCCAGCATTAGATCATAGATGCCTTTAGGAATCTCCTTTATTTCAATCCCAGTTGCCTGCGTAAACCAAATGTAGGAATTTAATATCTCATTCTCATCAATTAATGTATTTCGTATATTTGCTCTTGGTTTCACATTAGCGCTATTATTAAGTATTTCCAATACACTACTCTTAATTATTTGTGAAATTTGCTGAAGTGAATTTGGATTTTGGATTAATCTATCGGAGTGAGTTACATCGGTTACTTGCAAGTAATTTTCTTGAGCTAATTTAATAAAATTATTGAATAACCATAACCTATTGGGCATGAGATTCTCTTCTAGCCAAATAATATGATTTTTATACCCCTCTTTATTTGTAAATGATAGCCCTTCTGGGAAGGTTAAGTCTTGATAAGTTCCCTCTTGTATTACTACAAAACATAAATGTAAGTTAGAATCACAATTTATAATACCTTTCCACTGATCATTGCCCTGCTTAACTTTAACTATCATACCCTCTGTTAGAGCAAATAGAACAACATCTTCCTCAGATATCAATGGATGCATAGTTTCAGGATATAGCTGATTAAAATCAATTGGAATTATAATGTCTTTATCCATTTTGGTTCATCACTTTCTCCAATAATTTGTTAACAACATAAAATTTTCAGATAAGTCCGCCGCTTGTTTATCCGTTAATTGATCATACGGGCATAATATTGCTACATGGTTAGGAGATGAACTCGGGTCATCAATTACATCCCAATGATCCTGAATATTAATCAAACCACGCACTTCCCCTACTGATATAAAGCTGATAGTTCCATTGGGAAACGGAGAACTTTCGGCTAAAAAATCCACTCTTCTGTTTTTTAAGATTGATCTTGCTGAAATATGTCCCCGCTTATTTCTAACATCTTTTGCGCAAGCTTTTTTTAAAGTCTCAGGCGAACTTTCTCCTCCCCTTACCACAACTTGATTATTAGGAAATTTTTGAGTTTTCATTGGCTATCTCCATTATAAGTATATTATTATTTACTATTTTTTAATCATATTCTATTAAAGCGTGTCTTCAAACTTAAGTAAGCGAGATTTAGCCTAGAAGCCAGGATAAAAAGGCCGCGAAGGTACAGGGCAGGGTGGGGTAACCGTTAAGGCTTGTGTTCTTGCAGCAGATCGAGGGTCCGATTCGAATCATCTCCTCGATCTGCGATAACTAGCTTATCGGTCAAGTCTATATACTGAAGCATCTCGTACCCGATCACACTATCATGCGTGTTTCCGGGGAAGGAAGACTACAAAGTAAACATCCTAAGGCATCGATCACTGCATGCATTTTGTTGCTATAACTCCTCGGGATCGTCCGATTACATGTTTGTCTGGCCTCCTTTTGCGCCAGCATCATGCTGATGACAGAAGCATCTATCGCCTACTCGTATTAATATTTTAAATTTCAATTCCACTCTGTATTTACTGTCTACGGGTAACTTGTGTTACCGCCACAACCTCATCTTGTTCATGAAGGTTAATTAACCTCACTCCTTGCGCATTTCTCCCCATTTCAGCAATTTCTGCAACGGAAGTACGAAGCGTCACACCTAGCTTAGTAACTATTAGAATTTCTTTATCTTCATTAACGACTCGCAGTCCAGCAACCCAACCATTTTTATCTGTACAATTCAGGCTAGTAAACCCCTTACCGCCACGCACCTGTTTTCTGTATTCATGGATTGATGTTTTCTTCCCATACCCCAATATCGTAATGACTAGGATTGTGTCTAGAATGGAGTTTTTTTCGCTAACTGTGTCCATACTGACTACCCAGTCATTTTCACTTAATTGAATACCTATAATACCTGTTGTATCGCGCTTCATGGTGCGTACATCTGCTTCAGAGAAACGAATAGACATGCCTTTATGAGTAGCCATAATGATATCTTGATTACCATCTGTTAGACAGACACTTACTAATTCATCGTCATTGCGAAGGCTTAAAGCTTTAATTCCAGTCTTAGGTATGTTTAAGTAGTCAAACAGAGCGTTTCTCTTTACCATTCCTTGGCGAGTTGCAAAAACTAGATTTCGCCCCATTATTTCATTAACTGCCATTGACGAGATGGGAATCATGTGGGATATAGTCTCATTAGGCACAAGTTGAAGTAGTTCATTAATAAGCTTACCTTTGCCTAAACGCCTAGACTCCGGAATTTCATATGTTTTTATTTTGTGTATTCTTCCATGATTCGTAAAAAACAACAGATAGTCATGAGATAAATTAACATACATTTGATCAACGAATCCGTTCGCTCGGGCTTCAATCATTGACACCCCTCGCCCACCACGCCTCTGGGTGTTATATGAAGCAAGCGGTATACGTAAAATATAACCCCTATGGGATATTGTGATTACTACATCCTCAACTGGAATCGAGCTTTCATCAATTGTATCTGGGGCAGTGTCCAGAATTACAATTCCATATGAAATTATTCGCTCGAATAAAATATCTACTTCTTCTAACGTTAAGTTTTTTTTCTCCGAGACTAATAGAATATCTTCCGTAGTCAAATAGCCAACAGAGTTGTACAACTTAGTCAAGACATTTAATATGTTATCTACAATCATCTACTCTAACTTAGCTCCCTCATTTAAAAAATCAACCTTGATCAAATTAAAGCATTAAATGAAAGGTATCTTATACTACACCTCAAACATCAGTTTTTTTGCTGAATCTAGTTTCCGAATCTTCTCAAAAGCTTTCGACTCAATTTGACGAATTCGCTCTCTCGTAACACCAAATATTGCTCCAACTTCCTCTAGGGTCTTGGGGTTACTATCAACCAACCCATAGCGCAGTTCCAGAACTTTTTGTTCCTTGTCTTTGAGCATAGCCAATACTTCTTTGACTTGCTCTTTCAATGCCTCTCTTCCAAGCTTTTCAATAACTCTTTCAATACTTTGCCCGTCATCCGACAGAGTAAAATCTTCAATATCAGATAAATATTCAACGCTTAAGGGTTCACTCAAGAGATTAAGGCTTGATATAGCATCATCTTTATTTAAGGAAAGTTCAACACAAACCTGTTCTATCAATAGATGACAGTATTTGTCACCAGAACAACCAGTACACTCATGCTTCCTTTTAATAATTAATATCGGAATGAGCTTTTCATTTACATGAACAGGTACAGTATAAAACATTTTGCATATCGATTGAGATTTACGTCCAATGTATTGTCTAATCCACCAAGGAGCATACGTTGAATATCGATTATTTTTCTCTAGTGGAATTTTATCAAGAGCTAACAACAGTCCAATGTTAGCATCTTGCAATGTTTCATCTAAATTAAAACCAAATTTTTCATGATGCCATAAAGCAATTCTTAATGCTACCTTGAGGTACATGGAAATTAGTCTCTCACGTGCGTATGGGTTGCCTTCTTTCGCGTGATAAATAAGATTAAATTCCTCCTTATATTGAGGAGGAACTATATTCTTTAATCTTCTAACGTAATTTGTTAACGATTTATCAACTGTAATAACACGGTTATAAATAGCATCATAATTTAATTTTGTCTTGTCAAAAGTCGGCTGGGTGACTTCTACTGTAAGTGCGCCATCAGTTTCATTCTCTTCTCTAAGAATAATGCCTTCCGACATTACTTGCTCACAGACTCTTTCAACTTCATCAATTGGCAAGTCATAAGAATCAGTTACTTTTATAACTTCGTCAAATGTAACAAATCCCTTTTTAACTGCTAAGATAGATAATTGTGATATAATTTTTCCTTTTATTAATCCTGCATCCATAAAAACACCACTTCACAGTTAAGTATTAACTTCGAGCTAGAGCACATAAATCTAAAATCTTTTCGTCAGAGATGGTTTCGTTGTACCTTTCGTTAAATTCCTCAATAAAATCATACAAATTGTTTAAATAGTCCTCAGTATTTGTAGCATTTTCAATTAATTTTTCATAGAGTAGTTCAATTCCACCAAGTACATATTGATCATATAACTCCTCATCGGTAAGAGTTTCGGGGCTGTTATTTCCGTAATAACGAAATGCTTTATTAATCCTTTCATCGAACGAAGGTTCATGTTTTTTGTCCAATAATAATATTAGTTGATAGTTATACTTCATGATTGTTTCTTCTCTAATTAGCTGATCAGTGAAGATTTTAGTAGTAGTATCACTACCCTTTCGATCCTGAGGTGACTTTCTTCCATACAAAAATCCAATGATTGGGGCAAGTACATAAACATCTATATTGCGAGAAAATAATTTAAACGATGCATCACTATCAAATTGAGATGTGAGTCTGTTCACCTTATCAGCATGTGTACCCCGAAAAGAATACTCTTTTTGAAATAGCATTTTCTTCACCTCGGTATCAAATATGTTTCGAATTCATTCTTCTTACTAAAGAGATACCTTTTTCCAACCATAGCTCCCATATATTCTTCAGCAAGCTCGCCATCTGTATCCTTAATAAAAATAATTACTTGCTCTGCAATTTTAGGCAAGGCATCGCACACCGATTTAATTCTACGACGATCAAATGCAGATAAAGGAGCATCCATAACTAATGGGTACGGTTCGGAATCCAACAGTTTGTTCTCACCATCTTGTTGACTACCGTTCTCTCGAGCCATCTTGATGATTCCAGAAATAAAGGCAAAAATCACCGAAATACTCTGTGCCGTTGATGTTTCAACGTCATCACTATAGCCATTTTCATCCTCTACTAACACTTGGATGTTATAACGCTCATCAACAGTTATCGACATGCCACCTTGGTAAATGCTTCTAAAAATTTCATTAACATACCTTTCGAGCTTTTGGCGAGTTTCATCTTCATTCTTTTTATAGACTTTGTTTAATTCGTCATACATAAATTGTGCATATGCCTTATAAATCTCAATTTTTTTATTTTTCTCGTCACGCAATGTTAACTCTGCTCTTTCTGATATAAAGCGATCTCTAGTTGTTTGTAAAGAGCCTTTTCTTTGATTAATTTCTTTTAGCTCATTAATACGATCTCTTTTGATCTTTTCATACCGTGACAGATCTTGCTGGAGATGACCTATGCGTTTAGTGTCACCGATTTGTTTTTCAATCAACTGAATATCAGCAGTGCATTGTTCAAGCTCACTTTCATAGTCCCTAATTGCCTTATACTGATCAGTAATGCTTTCAAAAAGGTTGTTAGATGATTTGATTTTCAGTTCCGACTCCACAACGAATTGATTGATGGACATGCCAATTGACTGCGGGGGCAAATACTCCAACGCTTTATTCAATTCTTTATAGGCATCGTTACCAAACTCAATTTTTGCGCCACACACACAAGTAGCACGTTTGATTAAAAATTCTATTGTCCGTGCATGCATATCAGGAATACCTTTATCAAGCTTACTTGCTTGTGACAGTTCTTCTAAGGTTCTAAGAACGAGTGACTTAGCAAAATATGTTGAATAATTGGAATTAAACTGTTTTAAAATCGAGCCCATTGCTGAGGAGCGTGCCTGCCTCGTTTTTCCCATTGAATTAACCAATTTCATCTTGTCTTGTTGTAGCTTCTCCGTTTCTGCCATAGTCAGTAACAATGCATTAATTTTATCTGCTTGCTCTTGTGCTTTTTCAATTTCATTATTAATTTCATCAAGCCTTAGATCGATCCGATCAACCTCTTCTTGTGCTTTCTCAATTTCTGTAGTGTACTGCGATATCCTCTGGTCACTCTTCGAATCGTAACTATCATTATAGCTTCCAATTACTCCATACTTCGATGTAGGTTTCAAATGTTCAAGCGCAGAAATAAATGCGTTTAAACCTAGCAGCCCTCTAACAGCCTTTGCAAAATCTTGACTTTTCCCTTTCTTAATTTCTTTACTCATGTTACCTATTCGTTCACCGTCAAAGAAAAAATACCTTGAAAGTTCTTTAGGTAATATTTGCTTCAAAAGAGGATCAACCTCAAGATATTTTACAAATTCTTGTTGTCCATTCCTCTTATAAGCAATACTTATAGTAGTATTATTCCCCTTGAGTCTGCCTTGACTATCTTTCTTATGTAACTGCTCTCTTATTATTGTGTAATCAATGCCATTATGAACTAAACTTAGTTCTACTCTTACTACTGCCTCTTGATTAGGAAGCATCTTCCTTTCAAAAGAACGATTAAACACTACTTTATCTTCGAAGTCTGTATCACCAAAAAGGCACCAGGTAAATGCTTGTGCTAAAGTTGTTTTACCCGACCCATTTTCCCCCATTATAACCGTAACATTTTTTTCTTCATTGATTGCAAATTCAACCGTCTGCTCACCAATGAACTGTCGGAAGTTTGTTAGCTTTAGTTGCTTCAGTAGCATTCTGCTTCCTCCTCGATAGCCTTTTTGATTTTTTTCACCATTTCAGCATCATTAAATTGCTTAGTTCTTAAATTTTGCTTCTCCATGAGAATTAACTTCCTCAATAATCTTTCTGCTTTTTTTACATCAATCTCTATTTCATTCGTACTATTCATGATACATGCCCTTCCCTTCTATAACGAGTCATCAACCATAATCTCTTCATTCAGTCCGTAAGCCTCTTTTATTTCTTGAATAACTTGATCCGATTCCATTGTGTTCATTGCTATTCTAGAAAACTCTTCAACTCTTTTGAGTTCATTTCTAATTAAGGATAAGTCTTTTTTCATATCTCCATGCGTTAACGATGAAACTTCATCAAGCGCTCTAGGAATTGTTACAAAATCATAAATCTCAGCATAATCCTTACCCTTTGAAAGGCGAAGAACACGTCCTCTTCTCTGAATATATTCTTTCGGATTTGTAGTACTTGCTAGAATAAAGGCTACTTTAATTTTAGGTATGTTAACGCCCTCGTCTAAGCATTTAATCGCGATTAATGCTTGAAGATTCTCTCCTTGTTCAAATTCTCTCTTTAAGATTTCTCTTTCTTCAACATCTTCTTTTGATGTAAATTGAGACACCTTCATATTTAGTTCATCACCCAACATACGAGTGACAGCATCAATTTGTCTAATTTCGTCCTCATCAACTTCTGTATAGTCGGCAGCCTCATTTAGCAATGAGGCTGCCCCACAATAAACTAAAAGAAAGCTATCTTTAATATAAGGTCTTATTTTTTCTTTGAGCATTTCTAATTTAGATACAGCAGCCGCTACAAGCCTTGCACGTTTTAATGCTATTCTTTCCCCTTTTTCTGAAAGTTTATTTTTTCCATTTTTCCCAACTATAATGCATTTATTTATCTCATTGGACAACACTGTGTAAGCTTCTAATTCGTTCTCACTTAGGGTCACTATAATAGGAAAGTACTTATAAGGTGTGAGTTTTTTTTCGTTTATCGCCCTCTCTAAAGAGTACTCAATACATTTGGATCCAAAGTAGTTTAGAAGCTTCTCTGTACCTTCTGTATCGTTATGACGTTCCAATGTAGCTGACAAAGCTAGACGATAACTAAACTTTTCGGATAACATTGAACTTAATTTAGTGGACCCAAAATTATGTGCCTCATCAATTACTAATAAAACATTTCCTTTGACTTTTTGTATTGTGGACTGAACAAATTCAGAAGTAAATGTTGCGTTCGTACATATAAAACAAAAAAAACGTTTGTTTTTTACTTTTAATTTATGATCTCTTACAGCCCCATCAAGTTTTTGCTTCCAGTCTTTTTGGGATGATCCACTATATCCTATTATGGGTTTCATATTAAACTTCAAAATGTCTTCAACCCATTGCTCAACCAAATGCTGATACGGGCATACAACGATCACAGCTAGTTCATGGTTTAATATTTCAGACAGCCTAGAAACAGCACCTAGTCCAGTGTAAGTTTTCCCCGTACCAGTTGCCATATCGAAAATCCCTCTAAAACCATGCCTTTCCCACTCGTTTATTGCTCCTACCTGATAATCATGCAGCTGGAACCCTTTAGGAAAGGATGGACCATACTGAGGGGTAGATACATTTTCTATTTGGGGATATTCCTTTTGATAATCATGCAACTGAAATCCTTTAGTAAAGGATGGCTCGTAATGAGGGGTAGGTACACTTTCTGTTTTGGGATATTCCTTATTGTCAAGTTCAAAATCAATTGTTTCTTTTTTATATGACTGAAGTTTTTCTTTTGCGATAATGGGAAAATCAAGTATTTCCATCTTCTTAACTTCATTATTCCATAATGAGTTAAATGCTTTACATTTGACGCTAACTCGATCCGCGTCTTCTGTCCAAGAGCAAAACACATCTATTGTCTCATAGTTATGTGAAAATGCAGTACTTGTTTCGTTTAAGGAACCAGTAAAGACAACACAATTACCACTATAATCATAGATAAGCCCTAGCTTTTCATGATAAATACCTAGAATTCCATTTTCCTCCAATAAAGCTATTTTAATATCTAATCTACCGTCTGCAATTAGATTTGCTAGAATGCTAAGACGTTCTGCTTCGAAGTAGTTTTTTGGTTCGGAAAACGATGTCATAATTGCTTTTTCTATCACACTTTTCCGTTCCTCATATCCCTTTTCAATAGCAATGATGTCATCCTCTTGAAGACGTGGCGAAGCAATCAGCTGAATTTTACCGCCATTCTTGAGTAACTCCGTAAGACCAAATGATAATTCAATAAGGGCCGATGAAGAAAAAAAGCCTACTGCTCTTTGGTACAAGTTAGCTCTCTTCAGCAATGGTAAATAGAAAGAGTTTACAATATCATCTGTAAAAGAGCGATATTCTTTTTTCAAGATCACATCACTAAGTAGCATTTAGTCACCTCGTTAGCAATATATCTTATCTTAATAACAATTCTATGATAAAAAAATCATCTAACTTTCCTGAAATCTTAGCAACAGCGAACTGTGTCCTTTATCGGACGATTTTCCTAAATATAAATATTATGGCGCTACTATTTCTCAACGAACCGTGCAATCGCTCAAGCGAGTCAATCGAGATTGCAGCTAGGGCCGCTACTTTTGGAAAATCGCGCGCAATCAAATAATTTTGAAAAGAAGTAGGTCCTAAGATCCCTTTTTTGATCTTCCAATAAAACTTTAATACGGGTTCAAACATACTACTCAAGCCGCTATATTCATACTCCCTACCCATTGTACCCCCAATGTTTTTTAAATTGCATCTAAAAATTACAATTATGAACAGTATTCGACATAGGTATTTCGATTCCTTCTTGCACATAAAAAATGCGCAAAAAGAGTCGGTCTTATGACCGACTCAATGTTACTTTTAAGTAAACACACAAACACATGGTAAATCATTTTCTTCTTCATCCAAATTACTTGGGTACACACCCTCTATTTCCATGCGAAATTGCTCTAATGTAAGTGGTTCTCCTTTTCTTTTAAGAATAGTAAAGTCACCTAGGTTCTCTCTGAACCTATTTTCCATCTGTTCTTGCGCGAGATACTTATCTGGCCAGACGTTATAAAGATGACGATAATGGTTCATCCCCCCACGAACACATCTCCCCCCGCAATTTGCATGGGAAAAGCCTAGTTCATACATATGTGGTAACTTAATTTTCCATTCATTTTGAATAATGGCTTTAATATCGATGTCTCTTAGGTTGCCTTCTATGAGAGGAAACCTGGTCTCGACCGTACCGGTTGTTTGATGTGAATAAAAGTCCACTAAGTTTACTTTTCGATGCGCTTCATGTGGACCAATTCCGAAGTATAGTATCGGTTCATACCCCTCATCCCTAAGCTCCTCGATATAAATCACTGTCTGTCTTACTTTCAGTTGAGATGAACATTTCGCCAATCTAGAATTCCCCAAGAATCTAGTTTCCTCAAAAACTTCTTCTGGAGTTCTACCATCTCTTCGCTTAATAATTTCTAGACCAAGGTAATCTGCAACTTCGAGCATAAATCGGTTGTTATCTTCGTGCTCCCAGAGAGTGTCCGTAAAAAACAATTTACAGTTTTCCTGCCCATGCATATTAACCATTAAATAGGCTACATATGCGCTAGCAGCTCCGCCACTAAACATTGCTATATGAATTGGTCTTCTTTCCATTAGTTAGACCTCCATTTAAATACTAAGAGTCTAGTACAAATTCTTTGAGTAATTGTAACAAAAGAGATTGTATTTCTTCTTTAGGTACAGTTCTGCCCATTAACTTCACGTCTTGTTTCAGATTATTAAGTATCAATTGCGATTTATCGGATAGTTGTACTTGTGGAACAGCAAGAGCCTCTTCACCTAGTTTAACTTCAATATATGACTGATAGGACTCCTCAGAAAGATTGTTTAAGTAGCTCTCAATCTGGCTCATAAACAATTGATCTGTTGCATCTGACCAATTCTCGCGATTAACTCCTATCAATTTCTTACATAGGTCCTCAACCCAACCCTCACTGGATGAATCAAGAATGGACTTTACTAAATCATTTTTTACTTTTACTACCGACGGCTTTTTAGAAGCCCACTCTTTTAAATCAACATATGAGGATGTATTGGTTGAAAGAAGTATCTTAGAACATATGTCATTGGAGTGTTTCTGGCTAAATGTTTCACATTCGTTTTTTAATTCGATAAAACAGCTGTCATTCTTTTTATACATCTGGAACAATTCAGCTAAACATTCATCCGGCTCTATTTCACCCCTACGAATTAGGGTTCTAAATCTTTTAGCACTATCACTTAGATTATTTGTATTTTGAGTTAGCCGCGGTAGGGAACGCAGCCACCTTAGCAAAATTTTATTTGTATAAACTGCAGGATGTAATACACGCTCTGATGTTTCTATGAAGCCCATGTAGATTTCCTCAACCTTATTAACTAACACTTGGTACTTTTTCTCGTAAGGATGATAAGTGAATGTATAATCTTCGGGATTCTCGATCATTAAATAAATAAGTTCGCCATTAACCTCCGAGTTAAAAACACCTTTATTATAAAACATTATGTGTTTCCACTCTTGTTTAAATAATGAAACTAGAAGCAAAGGAATAAGGGGTCGCCTAATGCCAAAAGGTTTACAGATAAATACATCTATTAGTTCCTCTAGCTTACCTTTCCGTTTAGCTAAAACAGCTAGAACCTCATCTCTTAATTTTCTTAGCTGAGGATTAGCTATTGAGTCAGGATTATCACAGTTAATTCCGGTATTCATAATAATTGTTTTATAAATAAATGCATCTGGACCATTACCATCAAAATTGATGTCACCATTAGATTTAAGCAGTCTATTAACAACTTGGATGGCACTATTTCTTTGTATCTTCGAAACACTCCTCCTATTAAAGGCTTCGTTTCGAAAAATCGGCGTTTCACTGTAAACCTGGTGAAATACACCTGATAAATACTTATTAAGTTCAACAGAACTACCTATTTCTATATTTTCACCATTATAAAGCCAATAGCCTTCGGTAAAAAGCGACTCTAAATCTAATCTGGAATTTAATGCATAAACCAAATCAGTATACATTCTTTCTAGTTCATCATGGAGATAAGAATCCTGGCTTAAGAAATACTGATCTTTTTGTAGCTGCTTAACAACTGACAGTTTATTAATGAGATCATTTATCTCACTCTCGGTAAGTTTTGAAACTGTAACGATAGCTCTTTCTTCATCTTTACATAAATTCCTTAGAGCCATTATTTCTTTTTCAGTTGTGTGAGATTTATTTACTACCAATAAAATTACCGCATCTGAATCACTCAGTGTTTTCAACTGCTCGATAGTTATTTCATTATTTATTATTTCGGAGTATAACACTGGTTGAACTGCAGCAAATCGGGTCATCGACCTCATATCATTGTAATCTTTAGACAATATGAATCGTTGCAAAAGCGTCTCACCTAGCAACGTCATTCTATCTCTATTACTTAATATAAGTTTTTTTATTCTTTGATTTATTTCAAATTCTGTGTCTATAGAGCTACCTTCAAATAATTCCCAATATCCATCCCTATGATTTAAACGCACCACTTTTTTCTCAGATAGAGATTTCATGACTAAAGAGACATCTTCTATACTCCATGATAACGCAAAGGCAATCAGCTCTTCTGTAGGCAACTGTTTAACATTAAGTCCAGCAATATTCCATAATGATAACAGTTTTAACACTTTTAACTCATTAGCCCGTGTATCTAGGGTATGCAGCTTTTTTTGTAATCTTTGAAACAATGCATATGAGTGCCCTACTAGTGACTCTTTTTCAAAATCCCCAATTGAAGGCTCAAAGTAGTCGAATAATGAATCGACCCTGTACCAGTCCTTATCTTTCTGATACTGGTAAACTAGCCCTCCCAGTTCGTCACTCTCTAGAAATGTAAATAATGTACGTTCATTTTGGGCAACTTGATTAGCTAAATGTGTCATTACGAAGAGGGTTACTGGGTGTAGGGGATAGGCCCCTTTTATTACCAAATTCTCAACCTCGTAAAACGTAAGCTCGTCGAACAAATTGAATCGTCGTAATTCACTTACGTATTCTTCATAATCCCTTCCAATTCTATATTGAGAGGTAATCGAATTAGCTAATCTTACAAATGTAGAATGGTCTGTTAATGTATAATATTGACTAAACCGTTCTTCAATCTTTTGAAATTCCTTTTCAAGATCTTCATTTTGATATTTCATTGCGTATTGGCGCATATTTCTATGTGAAATAAAGAGAACATGTAGATTCTGAGCGTCATCTTTATTTGCGAGTTCTGCCAATTCTTGAAGGTCATGCATTGCTTCATGTGTCTCTTTTTTTTCCAGCGTTTGCATAAACCGCCCAAATTCATCGTACACAATGAATAATCCATATCCTTTTGATTTTAGTTCTTGAAGTACAAACTCAAGTTGAGTGACAATATCACGCTCGTATGCCAACGACAACTTCGAACCATTAGTAAGTTGTGTATATACTTCTTTGAACCAACCAATGGCTTTCATATCATAACTTTTAACGCATAGTAAAAACTGCTCTAGGTTCCAGCTTGTCTCATCTAAACTGCTTAAGAATGATTCGTATGCACCAACGTACTCATTCTTCCAAAGTTCAATTGTACTTTCGATTTCTAATGCTACGCTAGACATAGAATAATCAAATCCATGCTCTTCTAAAGTTTGATACAACGCAATCATTAGATTTTTTCTAAAACTTCCCTGATTACCATTTAGAACGACTGGTATATACGTAATTGGCTGATTATAAACTGCTTCGAGGTAATCGGATGTCTCCCTATTTTCGTCCACAGATATAAATCTACTCAGTAAATTAGAATACGATTTATGTTCAATTGTTTTAGAAACAATACCTGCAATAATGGTAGTCAGCAATGATTTGCCCGAGCCATAGGATCCAATCATAATATGAGCATGTGAACCCTTGTTTAAAAATCCTTTAATAATGCCTTTTAATGATTCTGCATGCGATGGAGTTGGTAAGTAACGGTCAAGAAATTCATCTCGACCTAAGTCAAATCTAATGTTTACACTAGGATGTAAAAATTGAGTTTGAGTCAACATAGGTTTTCCTTCCATTTCGTTTATATTCATCCTCTAGGAACCTCATAGCACTAACATCAGGCAAGTGTATCGTATCGAGTCTATTTGTTCTATCAAACCTTATTTTATGATAAGGATGAACGGTTAGTTCCTCAAGTGCTTTAATTATTTCATTTCTTTGCAAATTATAAACTTTACCCCATAGAGATTCTTTCTTCTCTATTTCATCAACAGAAAGGACTGATATCCCATGAACAGCTTTATATCTAAGCAGAGAATACAACAAAGCTCCTGTCCCTATGTCTGAATATCTCGGAGAACGTTTTATTACATTCTTATTTTCTTCAGCAACCAAACCGAGAATGTTTAGCGGGCTTTGAATAACCTCCTCAGGATCTTCCGGTCTTTCTTTATCACAATATAATCTAACTAAACAATCAATATCTCTCTTAAGAGATGACTCAGAGGGTTTTTTCACATCATTCTGAGCTATCCAACTTATTAAATCAGTTAGAAGTTCTTCCTTGGTAGCAACCTTTCGAATACAATGATTAAAATACCAATACCACGTAGTACTAGGTTCCTTGTTATCTGTAAGATGCAAATGAATAATACTTGCAGTATCTCTAAGTTCGATGAAACGATCATATCTATTTAATAGTTGCCCAAAATCCGAAATATGTAGTGTAGCCTTTTCTATTCGCACGACTTCCGTTGCTTCAACCCAATAACGTAATGATTGAACCATGTTTTTACCTAAACCTAGTTGTTCAGGAGCTTCAACCTTATTAAAAACCTTACCTTCCTGCAAATGCTTTAAAGCCTTTCTTAACCAATTAATCCTTAAATAAAAACTTTGATGTTGGCCGTAACCCATAATTTAATCCCTTTCTCCGTCTGGATACTTTTCTCCAGACAGATTATAGCATATACTATTTTATAAATAAATCTACTTCGACATATAAACGACAAATTTCACGAGCTAAAGGATGGATGAAAATGGATCATGGTAGGGTAAAAACGAATTTAGAAGCCCTTTATATTGATTATTATGATGGCCTGCTTTCCGAACATCAGTTGAAAATAGTACTTGAGCATTTTGCATAATTTTAATTTCGACGTAAAGACAGCAGGATTCACTCGGATCAAAGCGGATCCGGTGGCTTCATTTTAAAAAT
>NZ_JABBPN010000039.1 GCF_012933385.1 Paenibacillus lemnae | reverse complement strand
ATGCAAAAATCCCCTCCAAGTTCACTCATGACCTCATGTTAACACATGAGGTTTTTTACGAGTGTCTACTTGAAGGGGATAATACCATGTAGGGCGGTTTCTTATTTCAATGAACGGCTGAAGATTAATCTACCAGCAATACGTTCAGTTCGGACTCTCTATCAAAGATATGCACTTTGTTCATGTCGACAGCCAGTTTAACGGTATCCGACTCACGCGTAGTGGAACGTCCGTCTACACGGCCGATTACAGTATCATTGCCCATACCGCTGAGGTACAAGAGCATTTCATGACCCAGGTTCTCGGTAACGTCGACTTTTGCAGTAAAGATGGTGTTCGGGGAAGCTTCCAGGAACACAGGCTCCTCGTGAATGTCTTCAGGACGAACGCCCATGATAACTTCTTTACCGATCATGGATTTATTTTTCAGGATTTGTGCTTTACCGCCTGGAACTTGAACATTCAGGCCTTCCGATGTAAAGAACACGCCGCCGTTTTGTTCGGACAGCTTACCTGTGATAAAGTTCATCGTCGGGGAACCAATGAAGCCTGCAACGAACATATTTACCGGCTGGTTGTAGAGCTCCTCAGGAGAAGCAGCCTGCTGGATAATGCCGTCTTTCATAACAACGATACGATCACCCATTGTCATTGCTTCAATCTGGTCATGCGTTACATAGATACAAGTCGTTTCAAGACGCTTAACCAGTTTCGTGATTTCAGCACGCATCTGACCACGGAGTTTTGCATCCAAGTTGGAAAGAGGCTCATCCATCAAGAAGACTTGCGGATCACGGACAATCGCACGGCCCAAGGCCACACGCTGACGCTGACCACCGGACAGAGCTTTAGGTTTGCGTTCCAGCAAATGCTCGATGTCCAGGATTTTCGCTGCTTCACGTACACGCTTGTCGATTTCATCCTTCTTAACTTTACGAAGCTTCAGACCGAAAGCCATATTCTGATATACGTTCATATGTGGATACAAAGCGTAAGATTGGAATACCATCGCGATGTCGCGGTCTTTCGGTGCAACGTCGTTTACAACACGGTCGCCAATATACAGTTTACCTTCGGAAATTTCCTCAAGACCTGCGATCATACGCAGTGTAGTGGATTTACCACAACCGGAAGGTCCTACCAGTACCAAGAATTCTTTATCCTTAATATCGAGGTTAACATCGATTACTGTTGCCTTATCGGATCCTGCATATTTCTTGTAGATATGTTCTAAGCGTACGCCTGCCATGCTGATTGCCCCCTTGTTATTATGAAATCGGATACAATGAATATCTTTATATTACCTTATAGGCGGGTTGGTGACTATGCACAATCTGCACAAAAAACTTAGAATCTTTTCGTCAATTTGTACAATAGGAGTGAAATCTTCACAAGGACCGCATCATTAAAGCTTCTCACATCCAGCCCGGTCTCCTGTTTGATCTTGTCGAGCCGATACAGCAGCGTGTTCCGGTGAATGTATAACCGCTTTGCTGTTTCACTGACGTTGCAGTCCAGCTCAAAAAAGAATTCCAGTGTGGACATTGTCTCAGGATCATCAAAAAGATGACTCTGCCCTGCCGCATACTCCTGCAAAAACAAACTCCGTTGATCCTCAGGAATACTGTAGAGAAGACGCTCCAGATGCAGTCCGGTTGAGAGGTGAATTGGCTCTTTGACCTGAAAAGTCCGGCCGATCTTCATGGTCTGTCTCAGCAGTTGTACCGATTGAGGAAGCCGATGAAGACCATCGATATCCGGAATGCAGGAAATATGAAAGTCTCCGACCCATTCCGTTGATATTAACTCATGCAGACCGATGCAGAAAGAATACAGCGGGTCCTGTCCCTTTTCTTGGCTCTTTTCATGAAGAGAGTCATCAAGATCCTCCTTGATGCCCTGAAGCAGCTCTTGTTTGGCCAAGATCAGCCACTCGTTGTCCATAAGAGGAACCAGCACAATCTCTCCATCAAAATAACTTCGCACCAAGCGCTGCAAGGTCTTATAATCCACCGGAACAGCATGATCGCTTTCATTCATAAGGAGGAATGCGATCATTTCTTCCGCCAAACTTCCTGAACGATATGTATCCTTTGGAAGCTGCGCTGCAAGGTCACCTGAAGTCAGTCGTTCCTTGATCCACTCTCCCAGTTTCTTGGCTTGCTGCTCCAGTTCATATTTTGCTCCTGCTGCAGGAAGATTGCCGCTATTCTGCAAGGAAGCCAGCCATAAACTGATTAAATTAACCTCAGACTCTGTAAGATCTTCCTGCCTAGCAACGATAACATCCTCAGTTTCATCCTTGATGACAGGAATCCAGATCTCATTTTCCAACTCATAATAATAAGCTTTTTCTCCGACGTCTATGGCCGCCTTCACTTTTTGGATATTCGGTTGGTCTAGCTTTCTATGCGTAATGGTTATATTCAAGGATTGCTTCAAGGTCTGGACGATGTGCTGCATTTCCGCCATGAGGACTCCACCACTTTATCGTTTTCTTTTTATTTTAGCACAAGATCACACTGGACCTACAATCCGTTAGAGTGGAATGAGAATATGAAAAATAGAAAAAAGCCGTCAACCTAAGTTGACGACTTTTTGGGATGAGCCATGAAGGACTCGAACCTTCGACACCCTGATTAAAAGTCAGGTGCTCTACCAACTGAGCTAATGGCTCTTAAAACTGGTGGAGGATGATGGATTCGAACCACCGAACCCGTACGGGAGCAGATTTACAGTCTGATGCGTTTGGCCACTTCGCTAATCCTCCAGGATTAAAGGTGGCTCGGGACGGAATCGAACCGCCGACACGAGGATTTTCAGTCCTCTGCTCTACCGACTGAGCTACCGAGCCATATTCATTTTTCAAAAAAATAGTGTTAAGCTGTAAAGCTTACCACCGGTTATTATAATAAATGGCGGAACTGACGGGATTCGAACCCGCGATCTCCTGCGTGACAGGCAGGCATGTTAGGCCTCTACACCACAGTTCCGCATTTAAAATAACTGGTGCCGGCGAGAGGACTTGAACCCCCAACCTACTGATTACAAGTCAGTTGCTCTACCAGTTGAGCTACACCGGCGTATGAAATTAATGGTGGAGGCTGAGGGGATCGAACCCCCGACCCTCTGCTTGTAAGGCAGATGCTCTCCCAGCTGAGCTAAGCCTCCAGGTATGTATGGTAGCGGCGGAGGGGATCGAACCCCCGACCTCACGGGTATGAACCGTACGCTCTAGCCAGCTGAGCTACACCGCCATACTAATTATCATGCATCAGGTATATATGAATGGCGGAGAGAGAGGGATTCGAACCCTCGCACCGCTTACGCAGTCTAACCCCTTAGCAGAGGGTCCCCTTATAGCCACTTGGGTATCTCTCCATCATAACCTTATGCAGTCACAGAGATTGAATCCCTGAAAACTAGATACGAAACGAATTTGTGTGTTTAGAAACTGTAGTGTCTTCGAAGTACTGGCTCCGATGCAGAGCGTAATGCTTCCGCAGCGAGTTTTCTTTCAGAAAACTTAGCGTATGCTTTCGAAGTAGCTTTACTTCGTAAAGCTTTTAGGATAAGCCCTCGACCGATTAGTATTGGTCAGCTCCATGCATTGCTGCACTTCCACCTCCAACCTATCTACCTCGTCGTCTTCA
>NZ_JABBPN010000038.1 GCF_012933385.1 Paenibacillus lemnae | reverse complement strand
TCCCTCGGTTCGCCAGATGAGGATGAAGCCGTGGGTAGATTCAGGCGAACAACCCTGCAAGGCTAAGTGGCGAAGCCACCCGGCGCTTTGCGCCTTAAGCCTTTCGGGTTCGTAAATGCGAGAACGTTATCCGAAACTCCTGAAAGACACTAAATAAATAGGATGATTATACATGCCAATACAAGGTATAAACCACTTTTGTTTTTCGGTTTCTAATCTTATAGAATCTATTAAATTTTATGAGCAAGTTTTTGGTGCCAAACTACTAGTAAGAGGCAGGAAGCTTGCTTATTTTGATTTAGAAGGATTATGGATTGCTTTGAATGAAGAAACAGATTTTGAAAGGAATAATCTCAACAAATCGTATACACATATTGCATTTACAATTAAGGAAGAAGAATTTGAATTCTATAAGAAAAAATTAGAAGATCTAATGGTTAACATACTTCTCGGAAGAGAACGAGATGAACGTGACAAGAAATCAATATACTTTACAGACCCTGATGGACATAAGTTTGAATTACATACAGGTCAATTGAGAGATAGAATGGAATATTATAAGGACAATAAAACACATATGATATTTTATGAATAATAACGGACTAATAACATGATGTGAAGGTGGATCAAAGAAGTCAGGAGCATCGGATAACAACGTATCTACGCCGCGGACCATTCGGCCCTTGGTCTGCAAGAGGAATTACGAAGAGGTGATTCAGCAGACAACCCTGCAAGGCTAAGTGGCGGAGCCACCCAGTCGCTACGCTCCTTTAAGCCTCTCGGGTTCGTAGATACAGTAACGTTAGAGGAAATTGCTGAAATAAAAAGCCTATACTTTGAAAGTACAGACTGTATTTTTAGAATTTATAGACGTCTCCGCGGGAACCAATTTTGATAACATACACTAATAATTTTTGGTTTTCAACAGTATAAATGACTCGATATGTTCCAACACGTAATCGGAAATCGTTGTAAGTTCCTTGTAACTTTTTAATGTCAAGTTCTGGGTGGAAGGGATCTTCAGAGAGAATTTGTAGGCAATGAACAATTCGAACACGTGTTTTTTTGTCTAATTTTTGTAGATATTTAAAGGCATTTTTATCGAACTCAATTGAGTAACTCATCAATAACATCCTTTAATTTTATGGTTTCACCATGTGTAAACGCTTCTTTTGCTTTTTTAATATCGTCTAGATCTTGTTGTGTAGTTGGTTCGTCGTCCCATGGGATAGGCCGCTGTCTTTGTGATACTAGCCCTTCGAGAAATTCAGCAGCTTTCGGAAGGAGATCATCAGGCAATTGTTGAATTAGTTGATTTAAATGATCTTTTGAAACAGCCATGCGGTTCAACTCCTTTGAACTAATTAAAAACATTATAACACTAAACATTAATTAAAGGATAAATCACAAACAATCTAACTTTGAAGGTATTTCTAGATGCCAGCAACATCCTCTAACATTATATCTACGCAGCGTCGCTAACGCTCCTTGGTCTGTAGAGGTATTCTCGAAGAAGGGATTCAACAGACAACCCTGCGAGGCTAAGTGGCGAAGCCACCCGGCAGCAAGCTGCCTTAAGCCTCTCGGGTTCGCAGATACAGAAACGTTAGATGAAACTCTCAAGAGTTGAAAAGTGCAAATACCATATAGCTGATAAGGAGACTGTAATAATGAGAGGGAAATCGATCAAACTTTATATTATGGGAGAGAAATACAAGAACTTAAAAACGGCCGAGCTTAGTAATTGGACAGGCAAAGCATACATTGGTCAAAGAAAACACGTGCAAATGCTCCAAGACATTGAAGAACTGGCTTCGCCGGGTATTTACATATTGATTTCTGAAATAGAAGATTCTTATCAAAAGAAGATTTACATAGGTGAAGCCGATGAAGTAAATAAACGAATGGCAGACCAGTTTAAGCAAAAAGATTGGTGGAACGATTTTGTAGTATTCATTAGTAAAGATGCCAATTTAACAAAATCACATGTTAGATACCTTGAGAGAGAACTTTATGATATTTCTTTAAAAAATAAAACAACCATTGAAACAACTAACGGAAACACACCACCAGGTTCAAAGTTGCCTATTTCGGAATGCGATGATATGAGTGACTTTAATGAAAATATTATTTTTGTGCTTAATAATTTAGGGATTATAGACTTTACAAAGACTGAAGTAAATCATCAAAAAATTGAAAATAACAAAAGAGAAAGCGACGTTTTCTATATGAGTGTTCCTGGCGCTAAAGGAGAGAGTGCTAAGGAAGCGAAACTTGTGATCGTAGAAGGAACATATAGACTACTAGCAGGTTCCTACATTAGGAAAGATCATGTTAGTAGTTTTGCTAGTCATAATTATGCAAAGTTAAGAAAACAACTTGAAGAAGATAATTTTTTTGAATCCTCAGAGAGTGGGAGCTACTTTAAGTTGTGTAAGGATGTTGATTTTAAATCTCCCTCAGCAGCAGCGGCTATAGTCAGAAACAGTTCTATGAATGGAAGGAAAGAATGGAAATTGAAGAATGGATTAAACTTAGATGAGTTTGAGAATAGACAGATAGAATCTTAATTGTTAGCTTTTCGAAGAAGTGAGAGCATCATCTAACATAATATTCAAGCAGCGGCTCCGATGGAGCCTTGGTCTGCGGATGGATTTCGAGGAGGAATTTCAGCAGACAACCCCTTTGGGGTTCGTGAATACAGGAACGTTATAAGAAATCGGGGGAAACATAATTTAAGTTCGTTATTAATAACCAAAGATCATAAAGGGATAGGTGACAAGACATTAAATTACTTTTTATCTGTAGTCGTAATAAATGGCGTAGTTTAACTGCTGAGAAGATTTTTGATGGATACAATAATTATGAAGTAAGATCGGCGGGAACGGAAGAAGGAGCGAGAATTAAGGTAACTGAAGGACACATTGGATGGTCAGACTTAATTTTTGTAATGGAGAAGAAGCATACGAGAAGGCTTACAGATAAATTTCCAATCAGTCTAAAGACTAAACGATTAATCTGTCTTGATATCTCAGACGATTATCAATTTATGGATGAAGAATTAATAGAAATATTGAAATCTAGAGTATCAGAACATATTGAAGTGCCCGAATAACTAAGTTCGAAATATTAACAAGACATGAATAGAGAAAGAAGATATAACTGAAACCGAAGGACTTTTGTTAGTAAATCAAGAAGCCCCCGACATCTCATAACATCGTATCTACGCTGCGGGCCATTCGGCCCTTGGTCTGCGGAAGAAAAATCGGGGAAGTGGAATCAGGCAGACAACCCTGCGAGGCTAAGTGGCTACGCCACCCGGCAGCAAGCCGCCTTAAGCCTCTCGGGTTCGTAGATACATAAACGTTAGATGAAACTCCCGAAAACTGAAAGTAACAAAATCAATAAATAATATAATAGGTGATAACCATGAATATTCAAAAGCTAATAAAATTAGTTATATTATCACTAACTCTAATCTTGATAGTCATTTTAATAATGACTAATCCCTCAAGAGATGATTACATTCAACATTGGACAGAAAGAAACAAAGATCTTGAGGTACATACAGTCCACACAAAGAATTTCCTTATTTTTTCGACTTATCAAATGGGAGGGTATGATGATATTAGACCAACAACGATAGGGATATTGGGTACGTTAATTGATACGGAGAGTTATTGATAGGTAATCAATTTAAAGACAGGTATGTGGTGGGTTTTGGTACCCAATTAAAGAAAAGAACTTATGAAGAACGAGATGGAACATCAGTTTGAAAGAAGTATCGGAGAAGTCGGAAGCATCATCTAACACCATATTCACGCATCGAGTCGACTCCGTCGCCCCTCGGTCCGGCACGAAGTTAGGAGAGGATTCGAAGAGGCATTTCAGTAGCGGGAAGTAGGATCAGCCGGACACATCCGCACCGACTAACCGCATCGCGGCCGGCACCTGACGGTGCCTTAAGTCGGTGGGACGTCGTGAATACAATAACGTTATGCGTAATTACTGCAGGACAATGGATGAACTTTTTCAAGCTTATTAAGTCAAATACCGATATATAATACTACATATGAAGTGAATTCGAAGATGCTCGCGGCGCGGATGAAGAGCATGGTTTGAGTAGTGAATCGATGAAGGAAGTTTACGTATCTCAAAGAAGGCAGTAACAACGCATAACATTACATTTTCGCTTCGGGACATACGTCCCTCGGTTCGCCAGATGAGGATGAAGCCGTGGGTAGATTCAGGCGAACAACCCTGCAAGGCTAAGTGGCGAAGCCACCCGGCGCTTCGCGCCTTAAGCCTTTCGAGTTCGTAAATGCGAGAACGTTAGATGAAACTCCCGAAAACTGAAAGTAACAAAATCAATAAATAATATAATAGGTGATAACCATGAATATTCAAAAGCTAATA
>NZ_JABBPN010000037.1 GCF_012933385.1 Paenibacillus lemnae | reverse complement strand
CCGAATTCCGCAGTAACGATTATGCTGGCAAGTGACCTCGGCACTTTTCGCAGCAAAACTCAGCATTTTTCACTTGCAAAAAACAAGTTTGAGGAGTGCGGGGATCCGATTTTGCGATGACGGCACAAAGTAGGTATACAATAGGGAGAACCACAATGAAGAAAATATTAAGTAAAACAAGCACATCAAGAGTATATGTCATCCTACTTATCGCAATCATTGTTACTGTAGCGTTTTGGGATGAACTTGGGAGTTTGGTAAGGAAAGGGAATTATGATAGTACGGATAATATGGTAGAATCCATAATGGCCAAATCAGCGACTCCAGGGGTAGCTATTATAGTATCAGAGCGGGGCAAGACAGAATATAAAAATTACGGATATGCAGATGTTAATAATCTTAAGAGGGTAACCGAAGAGTCATTATTTGAGCTGGGATCGACTACAAAGGCATTTACGGCTTTGGCCTTAATTTTATTAGAAAATGAGGGCTACTTATCTCTTTCAGATTCTATTACAGATTATATTCCATCGTTTGAGCCAACCATTAAGGGTGAGAAAGTTAATATTACGATTCATCAGTTGTTAGCTCATACAAGTGGAATTCCACCGTGGAGTATTCGGTTAATTCCTGAAGGTACCACGGAAGATATGCTTGAAAAAACGATACATAATGTGTCAGACATTGCATTAGATACGTATCCTGGTACAGCATATAATTATGCTACAGTTAATTATGATATTTTAGCGATGATTATTGAAAAAGTTACAGGCAGACGTTATCAAGATTACATGACTGAAAACATACTGGTTCCTTTAGGAATGGCTGATAGTTATTTTTCAACAGGTCTGGAAAAGGAATCTGATAAACTTACCAAAGGATATCGTGTATTTTTTGGAAGAAGCTTAGAATATGATGCCCCTAGATATTATGGGAATATCGCTGCAGGATATTTGGTAACGAATTCAAAAGATTTAAAACGCTGGATTCATGCCCAAATGGGGATAGGCGATATGCCAGATCATTTATTGAAAGCGATCGAACAATCACATCAAGTCGACAACATTACAGCGGGATACGAAGGTGAAAATCAATACTATTCATTCGGATGGAGTATTGATACAAAAAATAGAGTAGTTAGTCATAATGGATCTAATCCTAATTACTCTTCACAGGTTCTTATTAATTTAGAAAAACAGCAAGCCATTTTTGTTCTGGCTAATTTAAATTCAACTTCACCATCGCTAATTGCTAATAATATTTATGAGAATATGAATGGGAATCATATGAATCAATTTAATTATGATGACGTGTATCTATTAATTGATTTAGTATTTTCATTATTAGTAATAATAGCCGTGATGATCTTATGTGTTCAAGCAATTAAACTCGTTAGAGGAATAAAAATAAATATTAAAGATGAAAAGACAAGGTTCAGAAAAATGACAGAAAGTAGTATCGCACTAATCTCAAGCATTATACTTTTGGTATTGATAATGATCTGGCCTTATCTATTAGGCATTGATTATTCTATGATAAAGGTGTGGATGTCGTATTCAATATTTATTTGGATGGGGATTTCTACTATCAATTGTATTTTATCGATAATAATTAATATTAAAAAAATTGGAATAATAAGAAGCAGTTTATAAAATTAGAGCTGAGAGAAGAATTAGTATATTTCCAAGAGAGCGCTGACATCCGATAACACAGCATTTCTGCAGTGGACATTCGCTCTTTAATTTAGATGAGCATAAACAAAAAACATTACAATTCCCGAAAGTGGTGATATATTGAATAGTCTATCAAGTGCAATTTATGATTACTTGGAGAACAAATCCCAGAAGGAAGAATTTAGTGGTTCTGTCTTGGTAACTAAGAACAACGAAAAGTTATTCAGCGCGGGAGTGGGATTAGCAAATAGAAAGCATTTAATTAAATGCACCCCCGAAACAAAATTCCGAATTGGTTCAATAACAAAGCAGTTTACCTCAATGGCTATAATGATGCTGCTAGAGCAAGGGTTTCTGAACGAGAGTGATAAATTAGTCAAGTTTTTCCCGAACTATATCTTTGGTGAAAATATTACGATTCATCATCTGTTAACCCACACATCAGGAATACCCAATATTACCCAACTTTAAGATTTCAAAAAATTAATGACGGAATTTACCCCGCTAGATCTAAGCACAGAGTTAATAATGAAGCTTCCATTAGATTTTCAGCCGGGCTCTCAATTTAGGTACTCAAATTCGGGCTATTTATTATTAGCTCAATTGATCTGGGTTGTAACAGGACAGACTTACGTAGAATTTCTGACGAAGAATATATTTTGCCCCTTATTAATGAACAGTACAGGACCGGATAATTATAGGGAGATCATCTCACAAAGAGCATCCGGATACGAGTTGGATAATACTAGGGGATTTGTTAATTCCGCCTTAATTGATATGTCTATTGCAACTGGTGGGGGTGACCTTCTGTCTACCACAGAAGACTTATATATATGGGATCGTGCCTTATCTTCTAACAAGTTAGTTACAAGTGAAGGAATGCAGCGACTATTCACCGATTATGGATGTGGTTACGGGTATGGTTGGTTTATAAAAGATGAACTGATTCATAACAAACGCAGTAAGAGTGTCTTCCACGGAGGTGGAATTGTAGGGTTTAAAAACAAAATAACAAGATACCTTGATGATCAAGTTTGTATTATTGTTTTAAATAATCTTTCGACCACGGACGTAGACGACATTTCTAACAACATTACTAACCTAATTCACACTGCGATCAGCACTTCGTCCGACTCTTGGTCGCCAGAGGAATTTCAGAGAAGTGAATTCAGGTGACAACCCTGCGAACTCTACCACGTCGTGGCCGGCAGCTTAAGCTGCCTTAATCCTCTCGGATTCGTAAATTCAGAAACGTTATCTGAAAACCCTAAAAACATAACAAAGAATAATAGATAACTAAATAAGTAAGTAAGAGAGGTGCTTTATGGAAAAGAGCTTTATGGGAAGGATACATCCACACTATTATTTAGGGGCGTTGAGTGGTTTAATTATAGGTTATGTAATATCGAAGATTTATCAAGTCTGGGCAATTGTATATCGTGAGAGTCGATTTGACCCTAACATGTCAGATTCTTGGAATACTAATTCGCCGCCAATATGGGTTACGGCAACCGAAAATCCAAACTCGTTTTCTTTTTGGGTTGTTTTAATTTACATTATAATCGGCATTATCTTCGTAAGATTATTACAAATTAAAATAAATAAAGAGACTGGAGAATAAACAAACATTTTATATGTTATTCGGGGGAGTAGGGATTTTGGATAACAACCTATTCACGCTTTGTAATTATCGCCCGCTTGGCCGCCTGAAAGTTTTCGAGGAAGTGAAAGCAGGCGGACAACCCTGTACTGCCTAACCGCATCGCGGCCGTTTCCTTCGGTCACTTAAGGCATTGCGGAATTGTGAATGCCTGAACGTTATGAAAAATCATTGCAAAGACTAGAATAAACACATAAAATTCATAGACATAACGTTATAAGGGGGTAAAACAATGGATGATTTCACTAAGAAAAGAGTAATGAAGATCATGGACAACTATACTAAGAATAAAATCCTAAAAGATTTACAAAATCAATTGAAACTTAATTACAAGATACGGGGAAATAACATCACATTAATAGAAGAAAGACCGGCATTTATGAGTAATCAGTGGGTTCAATTAGACATTGCTCAATTTAGATTAGATCAAGGAAAATGGAAGATTTATTGGAGAGATAGTAAGAAAAAGTGGCATTTCATAGACGATATTCAACCAGATGAAGATTTTGAAAAACAATTAAATATTGTAGATAATGATAATAGAGGTATGTTTTGGGGATGATCGATGAAGGCAATGACTATCCATAACATAGCACCTACGCTGCGGGCCGTTCGGCCCTTGGTTTGCAAGATGTTATTCGACGAAGTAGTTTCAGCAGACAACCCTGCGAGGTTAAGTCCGCTGGACCCGGCACCTTTGCGCCTTAAGCCTCTCGGGTTGTGAACACCAAACGTTAGCTGAAATTCGGTTGAAACGTTTAGAAAGGGATGATTCAATGAATAAAATGGTATTCGTCGAAGGAATTCCTGGGTCCGGAAAATCAACTTATGCACGATTTTTAGCAAATCAATTTGAAAGGAATGACTACACCTGCAGTTTGTTTTTGGAGACGACTTATAATCATCCAATTATTCAAACTGAAACTTTTGATGACTATAGGATCTTTATGGAAAGGTATATGGAAAGGTGGAATAAGTTTCTCCTGGCTGAATATGAAAGCGATATTATTGTGATGGAATCTGCGTTATTTCAAAGTCCGATTGTTAATTTGAGCATTTTGCATTAATCGGAGCCCTTGATACAAAAGGATTTCCAGACATAAAAAAGGGACTTCACCCCAACTTGGCGAAGTTTTT
>NZ_JABBPN010000036.1 GCF_012933385.1 Paenibacillus lemnae | reverse complement strand
GCTTCATCCCTTCCAGGAAACATTCCTGGTTTTCGGCAGGTGTTGGATACACAAAAGACCGATTGCTGTAAGGAAAGGAGACGACCAGCAGCTTGTAGGTCAGCAGCTGCTGGCCTTGGCTAACTTGAATGGTTGTGAAGTCGACTTGAGCTTCTCCTGGAGGGTGCTCTAATCGCTCGTATACCTTCGCTTTCTCCAATTCCATTTCACCCTTGCGCTTCTTCACGTAGGCTAACACCGTACGTTGTCCACCCGTAAACGCATACTCTTCTTTCAGTCTTTGGAAGATCCGGACCCCAGTATGGCGCTGCTTGCGTGGAAGCAGCCGGTCCTCTTCTAGCCAGGTATCGACCACCTCCATGTGAGGGCCCATGACCGGGCTGCTGCTTTTTCGTTTCGCCAAGCTTTCATTCCAGTTGTCCTGGTCTGCGTAACGCTTTGCTGTTCGCCAGTGCACTCCCGTTTGTCTAGCAATTTCGCTTACCGTTAATCCTTCTGCTTCGCGTAAAAATTTGATATACTGTTGCTGGGGCATTTTCAGCATCCTTCCAGTCTCCTTCGTCAAGTTGTCGCTAACCTAACGATAGGAGGAAATTGTGGTGCTGACAAGTGCCTCTTTATTTTTGCATCTACTTGAGCATTTTTACGCTGCGATTCTCGGCATTCTTAGTATGCAATAAACATTTATTGCGGTAATCATTATGAACAATTAACGGGTGAATGTCCCATACGTTTCCCTTATAACTACTAGATCCCGCTATCCAACCAATAGCTTTTCCGTCTGCGTTTACGGCTACTCTGCTTATTCGATCTTCTTGTAATGTTTCTTCTACTTCACGTAAACACTCATAAGAATAGGCTCCATCCACCCCACCATTCACTTTCTCAATTCGACTCATTGAATCATAATCAAATGAAACACCGTTACTTGTGGTATGGTTCAGAGCGACTTATATTCAATATACTGCCTATTTGCTCAACGAAAGGTTTCCGAACTCAATGATCTGCTGCCCTGTATTTCAAGATCCCAGTAATCTATCCTGCCCGTTAGCTTAATGAATTACGGGCGGAAATCGATTAGATTCATGCCTAATCGGTAATCGAACCATGTTCTTGTCCTTTACGGCAATCGGTACAAGTTCTTGTCTTTGGCTCGTGACAAGAACTTGTACCGATAAAACAAAAAAGCCGCTATTAGCGACTTTCAAAGGGACCATGTTCTTGTCCCCAGACATTTTGAGCTTCAATCAGAGTGTTATTAGTCCCTTCCTAAAAAAGGCTAAATCTGGTATTATGTGTTATTTCCAGCATTACCGTTGATGATCCGGTAGCGGCACCTCCATTTCAATTGTGTACGGCTTGCCATCAGGGCCGCCTGCGACATTGAAGTTTAACTTGAGAGCGCTCGCTCCCTTATTGACGGGCTCGAATATATAAAGCTGTTCACTGCCCGACTCCGACTCCGGCTCACCCTGACGACCAAGTATCTCATAGACGCGCCCCTGATCATCTCGCGCTGCCGACATATCAAAATCATCCGGATGTACAAATGTGTTTGCTGTATCCTCGGCCTTGGGCCGAAGATGGAAGAACACCTGTGTCGTCACGGGTGTCACGACCACCTTGTCTACTACAAATCCGCGATAAGCGAGTGTATCTGGCATTTCAGGCTTCTCGATCACAACCGGTTCGGCATTGACTTTTACTGGTACGTCAAAGCTAAATGGCTCCTCAACTCCGGCCACCGTAAGTTTAACACCAAGCGTGAACTGACTCGGCAACTCTGATTGCAGCCGATCAATATTTACGAGCACGGAATCCTCTCCAGCCGGACCCCAGGACGGCAGCAACTGCTGCCCCTGCAAATATGCATCGACCCAAGTCAGCTCGCCATGCTTAGACTCCTGCAAGTTGCGGCTGTAGAACTCCCCTTCATCCTCCCGCTGAACCTCCAGCACGATTCTCGCCCCATCGTAAATGACATTTTTAACGCTGATTGTTGTGTCTCCGTGAGTCTCGGTGACTGCAACTGATTGCACCAATCCTTTTTCCGCTGCGGCTTGCATTCCTTTGTCCCCATACAAGGAGAATAAGCTTCCGATCACCGGTACTGACCGCATCGAATCAGCGAATGTCGGTGATAAGTAACCGAGACCGGCCATTCCCGCTCCAATCAGTAACACGCTTGCTACGGTTACGGCTGTCAAGCGTCGCAGCCGGTGGAACCGTCTGGGGACGATAGATTGCGTGCGCCCAGATTGAGCATTCACCTGCCGGATGTCTTCAAAGTCGACAACTCGATCCTGCTCGTAGCGCTCGCCGGTTGCTGACAATGAGGAAGATGCCTCAGCCCGGATTCTCCCGAGTATTTTCTCTATTCGAAGGTCCACGACTTCGGGGATGTTTACTTTTTGTTCATTCTCCGGGCGAAGTCGGTTCAGCCGCTCATCAATCGGGTCTAATTTCATGATTACCTCTCCCTTCCCATGTCGACTCCAGCCAGTTTCTCAGCTGGGCCTTGCTTCGTTTCAGCCGCATCTTGGCTGCGCCTTCGCTGATGCCAAGAATTGCTGCGGCATCTGCAATCTTCATATCCTCCAAATAGACTAGCACCACGACCAACCGAAGTGGATCCTCCAGCCGATCAATAGCTTCTTTTAGTTCTACGTCTTGGTAAACCGGACTATCAACAACAGGCTCCGGCAGCGTGCCGGGCAGGGACTCGCGTAGTCTCTTCTGCAATATCGTGGTGCACTCATTGATAAGGATTCTGTACAGCCATGTTTTAACATGTGCCGGCTCTCTCAGCGAACTGATCGCTTTGTAGGCCTTAACGATGGTTTCTTGGAGCGCATCCGCACAGTCCTCGTCTCTTTTTAGAATTGTTCTTGCGGTTCTATAGAGCGCTCCCTTCAGACACTCTATCAATTCAAGAAAGGCTTCTGTATTTCCCTGTCGAGCAGACCATGCGAGCTTTGCCAGCTCCATTTTATCCGACGATTTAACGCTACCTGATGGATTAATTGCCGTGCTTTTAATGTTTCCCACCTCCTAGAAGACCCGGGCCTTCTTGTGTATCATTACTGTCGACATAGATTAGATGTGCTGGGCAGAGAAAAAGTAACGGGTGAGGGAAAATATTCGATTTTTAGTTGCGTTAATCATGACCACCCGTCCAACAGGTGGTTTGCACTTGGGGGATAACCCTCTGTTGCCAAACTGCGCCTAAAGACGCTAGCCTGACAGCAAATCTGTTCAGGATCAGTATTATTTGTCACTTTCACTAACCAGTTAAACTGGTTTCACTTCTTTTTGCTCCGGTTACTTTAACTTCGATTCCTCTTCCAATAGCGGTGGAGCAAATCGCACTAACTACGATTGGATAATCCGCTCCGCCTCCAATGAATTCCAATTCGGCATAGGCACATCCGATCTGGTCCTCAACTCGGCGAATGTGTAATTCAAGGCGTTAAGCTCCACATCCGTCCCATCAATCAACCGACTAACCGGGAGCAAGAAAAAAAGTTTTAGGGCCCAGCGAACTAAGCGTGGATATCTGATAATCCAAGTTGCTTGACCCACCGGGGTCAGAGGGTAACCCAATGAATCCAGCACGTGAAAGCCCTCCCCCATCGCGGCCACCAACCGACGCAACCTCTTGTCGTCACGAACAACCTGTTTCATTTGGAAGCCATGCATCAGTATAACCATGGTCATGGGCACTATCAGCACCATGTGATTTTTCAGCCAGGCATCAATCTGGTCATGAAAGTTGAGCTTGTACTTGGTACGCTTGAATGTCTCCTCCAGCAGGGTGCGGAACGGAATGGGGCTATTCAATCCCCCAATGACCATCTGCCCGTGGCCGACTCGAATGCAAATGACTTGCCCGTCGGCACGTGTACCAGCGGTCTGCTGGAATCCAAAGGCGACCTGTTTGGGTGACCGGCCAGCCTTCAAATAGTCCTGCATAGCATAGGTATCCATATTATTGCCAACCAGTATAATATTGCGGCTATCGTTGTTCGCGAGAATCGGCAGCACAGCCCCAAAGTCTGAATATTTCATCATGATGAAGATCAAGTCATACAAGTCACCCGGCTCAAGTGTACGAATCACACGAACCGGATCGAAGGTTGTCTTGCGCTGAAAGTGATGCCGGATGACAACCCCCTTCTCTTCTAGTTCATCTGCTCGCTTTCCTCTTGCTAACACGGTCACATCATGACCGCCCTGTATTAGAACATGAGTTAAATAGCTTCCCTGCACGCCTGCTCCATACACAAGAATGTTCAATATAGTCCCCTCCCAGCAAGCACAATGGTTAATCGAAACTGCTTTTGTTGAGAAATGAACAACGAAAGCTGGATATGTTCAAGGATGAGGTGAAAACATGGATCGACGTATCGAGCGATCAAGACAAATGATTATGCAAGCATTCATCGGGTTGTTGGAGGAGCAGGAATTTGAGAAGATCACTATTCAAGGGATTGCGGATCGTGCCAATGTCAACCGTGGAACAGTCTATTTGCATTTTACAGACAAATATGACCTGCTAGAACAGAGCGTGGAGACGTATCTGATGATGCTTGTTGACAGTTGTTTGCAAGAGGAAGGAGTATCTACTGAACTATCCCGGGAGCTGCTGATTCGTGCGCTCACGTATCTGAAGGAGCATGTGTCGATCTATCGCGTGTTGATGACCAACAAAGGTATTCCAACTTTCAGACATCGTATGACACAGTTTATTAAGGAGAATATTACGGTGGTGGTGAATTACATGGATCTGGAAACGGGTATCCAGCGAGATGTGATGGCACAATTCTTATCCATTTCCGTTACGGGGTTGATTGAGTGGTGGATCATTGAATCCATGCCCTATACGCCAGAAGAGATGGTCGAACAGATGACTAAGATACTGGAAGCTCGGCTGCAGCTATGGTGAAATTAATGACCAATAAAATAATGACCAATAAAATAAAAAAGCCGCTATAATAGCGACTTACAATGGGAAGAAATTTGTACTAAATTGCTTTTGGAGCCGATAATAGTGGGCGTCAAATTGCTGACGCTGCTTTTTAATAGCAAAGCAACGGCTCTTGCTCGCATATTTAGCAGGGTCCGTGATGTAGCGGCGGCTAAATCAACTTATTTATAGATCGGACCAATTCGATCGATTCGGTTGCTCCAGATCCCGCCGGAATAGTTCGAAGGCAGCCGTTCGATATCCACAGGACTGTCAAACCCGCTTGAGAACTCACCTCCATCCCCGCCGACCACAATGACGCGCGTATCTGCATCTTCCATCCGGTTCTGAAATTTCTGAGGCCAACCCCACAACCATTTTGCCATTTCCTCCGGTATGTGCAGTTGAGTATGTTTGCACGCGGCTGGTATAATCCCCGTCCATCCGGCAGAAAGATATGGGATCAGACATTTTTTCATCGTCGCTTTCGACATGACGCGCATCTGTGGCATCTCTTCTTTCAAGGCAACAATAGGTTCGTCTCCTCCGTATACAGCCAGCAGATCTTGCTGCTTCTTCGGGAGCTTGGATAAATACGAGGCAAGCAATTTCCCTTCCTCGGGATCATTACTTTTAACGTCGATCAGGAACGATTTATCAGGAAATCGATCCAGGACCTCTGAGAGGGAAGGCATCATACCAATTCCCTTGTATCGAAAAGGAAAAGTCAACCCTCCATCGGCCGTGTAACCGTATCCAATGTCTGCTCTCTTTAATTGGGCCATCGTGTAGTCCCTCGTAACGCCTTCCATGTCCGTTCGACAGCCAAGCGTCCAATCATGAAATACTGCGAATTGGTTGTCCTTGGTAATATGTATATCGAATTCAACGATATCAGCCCCCGCCTCAAAAGCAGCTTTCATGGAAGGAATCGTATTTTCGAGATATGAATATTCCGGTGTATAGATTCGTTCAGCAGTGCACGTATCATTCACAACACCGTCTAAAGAGAACGTTTGTCCGAGACCTCTATGCGCCAGTAGAAGAGGGCCATGCTGCGGCTCTTTCGCAAATTGCGAACTGTTGGTTATATAGATAAAAACGAACAGAGCTGCGAAAAACATGAAGACTTTGCTTTTGAGGATTTTTTTAAACCGATTCATCGATCATGCCCTCCCCTATCACATGACTCTCGTTTATTAATTCCGTGTTGGAATGAGAAATGCCGTTTTAGGTACATCAGCCTCTGTTAATTTGGGTTTCTTCTTCCCAAGAACGGTAATAATCAATTTTATCCCGCAAAATATCCAATGTTTGATGAATCGTTTGAGCCTGCTCGATTAATTTCTGCTGATGATCTTCTAGAAGCTTTCTGCGCTTGGGAATGCCACTATCCCCCAGCCGCATCATATCAGCGAACCGCTGCATAAGTACGATCGGCATTCCTGTACTTCTAAGCTTTGCGAGTAATACAATCCACTCAAAATCATGTTCTTGATATACCCGATGACCATTTTTTGCCCGGGGTATAGGGTCCATCAAACCGATCCTTTCATAATACCGAAGTGTATGTACACTTAACCCCGTCAACTCAGCTGCCTGCTGAATGGTCATCTCTTTGCCGCTCATATCAAGTCCGCTCCTTTTCCCATCAGTTTATAAGCCGTAAGCCACCAGTAAACGTTAGGTATTTTGATCATACTTTTACACAGGTTTGTCATCGTTGATTAATTGAAGGAGGTGCCGTTCAATCGTTCAAGCTGCTCTGAGTTAATACGGAGATTAAGGGCCCCCAAATTCTCTTCTAATTGCGTTAGATCGCTTGCAGCAACAACTGGAAGAGCTCTCGGATGATTTTGCAGCATCCAAGCAAGGATAAGCTGGTTCGGCGTTGCTCCCAGTTCTTCAGCCACCTTCCTTAGCGTAAGCAGTCGAGTCATCTGATCCTCTCTCCGATATGCAGCGGGTAGGACAGCATCCTTCTTGCTGTATATACCTCCAAGGAGAGGTGAATAAGCCATGAGCGTAAAATCATCGTGTTGACTGCAGTAAGCAATCAAATCCTCATCCGCACTGACCTGAAGTCCGAAATCCGCATCTCCCCTGGGACGAAAATAAGTATATCGCTGCTGGATGCAGCAATAGGAAGCCCATCCGTTTGACATACTGATGGCTTTGGCCTCAAGGATCCTGGAAAGCTGATAATTGCTGCAGCCTATAGCCCTGACCTTGCCGATTTTAACCAAATCGTCTAATGTCTCCAAGGTTTCCTCAAGTTCTGTTTCGGTATCATCAATATGAGCATAATATAAATCTATATAATCTGTTCGTAATCTCAGCAAACTTTCGTCAATTTCTTTCTCAATCGCTTTGCGGCTTAAGCCTTCCAATTGTTCACTTTTGGGTAATATCGGTTTTGCACCCACTTTGGTTGCCAAAATGATCTGATGTCTGTTTTTTCTTTCGGTCATCCATTCCCCAAGCAAAGACTCACTCTCCCCACCAACACAGCCTTCATTCCATACCGCATAATTATTGGCAGTATCCAGAAAGTTTCCACCTGCTTCAAAAAAATGATCAAGCAGCTGGAAAGAGGTTGTCTTGTTGGTTCGCGATCCAAAGTTCAGACATCCCAAAGAAAAAGCGCTTACTAACATTCCAGTGTTCTCTAATGCATAATGCTTCACCTTATATCCTCCTCTTAAAAACTGAATTAACTTCCGCTTACTTGCAGCTTTCGCTATCAGTATAAGAGTTTAAGCGCACTCTAAGTCAATACTATGAATCATCTTTTTATTGACTTTTTGTCTTCAAAGGGAAACACATTAGGCACGAAAGAGCCCTGGCGCTGGCCGGAGCTCTTCGTTCGGTTGAATGTTTTGGTCTTTAGGAATTCAATTTCAGTGAATGTATTTTTACAGGATTGTAAAAAAAGTCCATATAATTATATCTTCCAATAGAAACAAAGGTCTTTTTTATCCTCATTAAACTCTAAAACCATAACTTCTCCCCTAAGTCCAGAATTAATATTTGTATCCACTATCGCTATTCTGTTCTCGGTGTTGTGGATTTTATTGGGGTAATTTGGTTCCCGTTTTCTTCGATCAATGAAATGGTCAATTCAATAGTGTTTTGATTCGTTAGATCGACAGGTAATGACCTATAGTGAAATTCATCAAACACCACGTTTGTTACTCTTGTAACCAGTTCATTGTCAAATCGCCTACCATTTTCGTCTTTAATGGTTGTCTGAAAAACTCTATCTGGTATTTTGTCTGACTGATAAGCCCACTTTTTGAACCACAGGCCATAATGAATCTCTTGTGATTGTGGCAAATAATACAAAGGTGTTATGTGCACATCGGGATTCGTTAAATTTTGATTACGATCTGTAATCTGTATTGGTTCCTCATTTCCCCCATAAGGATTAGTCCATTGTATTTGCAAGAATAACGTACAACTCCCCTTACATATACTGGGCTGACGCCTGTCGAAACATGCTCGGCGTGACCCCAATGGTTCGCTTGAATATACGTGTGAAGTAATTGTAGTCGGTATATCCGATTATATCGGCAATCTCCCTCAATGACCGGTCTGAGTAGATCAATAGCTGCTTGGCTTCCTCCATACGCAGCATATGGTGATACTTCATCGGGCTCATTCCCGTATGCTTGCGCAGACACCGAGCCGAATAATCCTCATCAAAATGGAGTTCCTCTGCCATCCTTCCCGCATGAAACGGATTTGCCAAGTGTGCCCTAAGGTATGTCATGACTTTGTTTGCTACAAGATAAGAACGGCTTCCCTTACGCTCCATCCGCAGCCCCGATTGAAGCACCGTCAACAACCTGCCGAACAGCACCTGCATATCCACAGCATATTCCATCGTTAATGTCTGTCGAAGCCGAAGCATGTCATCCAGTACTTTTTTCAACGTTTCGATCTCGAAAGAACCATATTTCGGAAGATACAGGAACTGCTCTGCAGGAGTTAGATCATAATCTGTCCCTTCCCGGATTCTAGTGGACCAGGCTACCTGCTTTACAGGCATCTTCTGACATGGCGCATCATGCTTGAAATGAACCCAATAAATATCTGTAGTTTCCGTGCAAGGAAGGTGCCCGACATGGGATAGTCCCGGCTCCAGGAGCAGCAGCTCACCCGCGTTAATGGAATACGGAATACCATTCTCCGACATATGCAGAGTTCCATCGAAGACCATCAGTAGATCGTATACTTGGAAGATTCTTTCGAAGTGCTGCATTCCCACAGTCCATCGGGAATGCCCTACCGTTAATAACTGGGGAAGCGGCGGGATGCGCAGCTGCACACAATCCATAGTTGAGTCCTCCTTATTACAATGTAGAGTGAATTATCAAGTTGCTATTATTGTAACGAAGCTGTCCGCTCCTGACAATTCACTACTTGGTCGGAAATGTGCTATTACGAGTCGTCCCTGTCACTATGTTCAAAGCGCACGAACGGGTATGCTGTAGGAAGTTCATATTTCCTTATTGAGGAGGAATACATTCATGCGTTTTCGTCAAATTCATCTCGACTTTCATACCTCCGAAGCCATCCCCGGCATCGGGAGCCGCTTTGATAAAAAGCAATTCCAGAGCATGCTCCAGGAAGGACATGTCGACTCGATTACGGTATTTTCCAAATGCCATCACGGCTGGGCCTATCACCCTTCTGAGGCTAATGAAATGCATCCGGAACTCCAATTTGATCTGCTGGGGGCGATGATCGAAGCAGCTCACGAAATCAATGTCAACACACCGGTATACCTCTCGGCTGGTCTCGATGAAAAGCTGGCCCGCCGCCATCCGGAGTGGCTTATTCGGGACATCCATGACAAGACAAATTGGGTAGATAGTTTCATGAAGCCGGGATATCACCAGTTCTGTATGAACTCCCCCTATCTGAACGTTCTCATCCGTCAAGTCGAGGAAGTTGTGCAGCATTATGATGCCGATGGCATCTTCCTGGATATTGTCGGTGTACGTGAGTGCTACTGCCATAATTGTGTCAATACTCTGCTGGCTGAAGGCAAAAACCCTCAAGATCCAGCAGACATTCTCGAGCTCGGCGAACGAACCTATGCCACGTACACCCGCCGGATTCGGGAAGCAATTGATGCTCACAAGCCGGGCTTACCCGTCTTTCATAATGGTGGCCATATCCGCCGGGGCAGACGTGACCTTGCACAGATGAACACGCATCTGGAGCTGGAATCCCTGCCTACAGGAGGCTGGGGTTATGATCATTTCCCGCTCTCCGTCCGCTATGCGCAGGGCCTTGGGCTGCCTTACCTCGGCATGACCGGCAAATTTCATACAACATGGGGGGAATTTGGCGGGTACAAGCATCCGAATGCACTGCGTTATGAAACCGCACTCAGTATCGCGAATGGTGCACGCTGCTCCATTGGCGACCAGCTGCATCCGGAAGGCATGATGGACCCGGCTACCTACAAGCTGGTTGGTGCTGCTTACCGTGAAGTGGAGCAAAAAGAAACCTGGTGTGTGGATACCTCGCCGGTTGCGGATGTTGCGCTGCTGACCCTCGAGGCGTTAGCCGCTGATCAAGCGGAATCGGGGCATAACCGCGTGGGTGATTCCGATGCCGGAGCCGTACGCATCCTGCTCGAAGGCAAAATTTTGTTCGATGTCGTAGATCTGGATAGCCGCTGGGACGCTTACCGTGTACTGATTCTTCCCGACCGGTTTCTTCTGTCGGAAGAAACGGCAGAGAAGCTGGTCTCCTATTTGGCGAAGGGTGGAAAGGTCTTGGCCACAGGGACATCGGGCTTGAATCTGGAAAAAACGGCTTTCGCCATTGATCTGGGAGTGCGTTATCTAGAACCCTCTCCTTACAAGCCGGATTATTTCCACCCTGACTTCGAGCTCCCGAGTCTTGGCAAGGCATCCTTTGTCTTCTATACTCAAGGGCAGCAAGTAGAGCGGACCGAGAGTGGCGTCGAAATCGGTCATAGGGAATTCCCTTATTTCAACAGGGAGGTCTTCACCTTCTGTTCTCATCAGCACACGCCAAGTGCAGGCCAGAACAATGGACCGGGTATGGTGGAAAGTCCGAACGGCATTTATATCGCCTGGAACGTTTTCGAGGATTATGCAGCCAAGGGCAGTCTGGCGATTAAAGAAACGATCCTGCATGGTCTGGATCGCTTGCTGGGAGATAACGGTACTCTTACGACCAATCTTCCTGCTCAAGGCATTGTAACTTTAATGGAGCAGCCGAAGGAGCAGCGATATGTGAATCATCTTCTGTATGCCGCTCCGGTCAAGCGCGGCGATGGCATTGAAGTGATCGAAGATATTGTTCCGATTTACGATACGACCGTCAGCATCCAACTGCCGGACACCGGCAAGCAGGTGAAGCGGGTTTACACGGCGCCGCAGCTAGAGGAGCTGGCTTTTAATATTACCGATCGTACAGTCTCTTACACACTGCCTAAGCTTTCGTGCCATCAGATGGTCGTCATTGATGTAGTGTGATTGTGTGGATTAACTTATAGCTCATAAGCAAAATGCATCCTTTATAATGACTATTAGATATTCTCAAGGTATCTAATGGTCATTTGAGGGTGCATTTTCAATGTACCGGTTCAATCGGTCTATCGGACTTCATGGCTGTTTAGCTCAACGCTGCTGGCAGTTTCACTCCGAGGAGTTTCCCTTCTGCTTGAATAATGATCATATCCCCTGTCTTTAAAGTTGCCTCGTGTAAATCTGATCCGGTTGTTATTCTAAACATAGGTTTGGTTGTCAGAAAATTGATCCCAAGAAGTGTACCGTTTCGCTGTGCTCGGAATACTCCTTTTTGAAACACATCAACCTGAGCTAACGGTGCATCACCATTCCAGCCTACCTGTCGATTGTTCACCGTCTTAATGCCTGTGATTTCATTTGTTGAATTATTTTTGAAGATCAGCCGATCCTGCACAAGATTAATTAATGTCCAGTTATCTCCGTAAGGAATCTTAAATGTACGAAGTGGAACCGGATTAGGCTTATAGGAGTCGAAATCATATTCGGCCACCTTATCAGCTTGTTGAATGTAAATCTTATCCCCATGCACGATTACATTTCCTTGTCCAAATGGATACGGCGGTAATCCTGATTGTTTCCAATTGTATTCCCGTGTGCCTTTCTTTACACCAGTCTTCAAATTATATACATTAATGATGACCTTGCGTTCAGGCAGTGACTCATAATCCGTCATTAATTGTGAATAGTGGTCGATAGAATACACAAGACCGTCTTTAATGCGAATAGCATCACCCTGGCCGAAAATACCCCATAACTTCTTACCTGTCTTCTTATCAAAAGCATCCAGTTGTACACTCGTTAGTGCTCCTTGAACAAGGAATGTCCGAAGAATAACTCCACTTGCTTCCTCAATGTAATCTGTACCATTTCCTCCTGTTTCATCTGCCTTCCAGCGTAACTTCCCTGTTATTTTATCAAAAGCAAAGGTAGTGCTGCCTTTAATCACATAAAGTGAATCAGATTTCGGCATCATGGCCTCCATACCCGGCTGTGCTTTATGAATAGCCGGTGATTTCGATAACCACTTCACTTTTCCAGTTTTCGCATGTAGAGCATATGGCTTCTGATCTCCTGAAAGGCCATAAAGCATGCCATTATCATAGACAACATGAGGTGTCAGGTTTTTACCATAACTCCACAGCTGCTCACCCGTCTTTGCATCTACGGCAACTAGCTTTTTTCCAATAAAAGTGAACACCTTGCTGTCCTCAACTGCTGCGTAGTTACTCGAAATGTCAGGATCACCACTGTCTAACTTGTTGTCCACCTTTAACGACCAGGAAGGCTTCAGTTCAGGCACCTTAACTTTTGAAAATGCAGCACCGTTGTTGCTCGAAACAACAGCTTTTTCTGCCTGAACGGTTAAAGATAATGAAGAAGCTGCCAATAGACCAGCGATTACACCTACACATAGACGTTTAATGGAATGACTAATGAATCTTTTCTTTTGAATGTTCATTTGAGTTTATCCTCCCAACCTGGAATATTTCTCTATCTATCTGATAATAGAACACGCATTAGGCAGGAAAAGTTGCAAATGAACCTGCTCACAAAGAAGTTTTAATTATTTCTAGTCAAACTTGGTTCCATCTATAATCACACTCTTGATGTCAACATCACCAAGGAAAGTATAATTATGTTCGCTATCCTTATTGTAACTGACCCCAAAATAAAACCATCAGCATATGTCGAAGTCCGTGTATATTACTTTACTAAAAGCAATCAAAAATGCTGTTTTTCTTAAAAATGCATTTCAAGATCATATTGAGATAATTAAATTGAGCATTTTGCATTAATCGGAGCCCTTGATACAAAAGGATTTCCAGACATAAAAAAGGGACTTCACCCCAACTTGGCGAAGTTTT
>NZ_JABBPN010000035.1 GCF_012933385.1 Paenibacillus lemnae | reverse complement strand
ATTTATCGAGCGAACACTTTCCCGAATGACTCCGAGAAAATATCCGACCGATGAGTTTAAAAGCTCATTTCAAAACTGACGAGATATTACTATCTCATGTTTGATCTTGCTAAAAGCAAGATCGGTTTAACTCACTCGTTGTTCAGTTTTCAAAGATCAAAATCTCATTTTTCGTCACAACCAATCTCTCAGCGGCGACTTTTATAATATATCACATTGCCCATTGTTTCGTCAAGAACTTTTTTTGAAGTTTCTTAACCGACATTTTTCGAGGATGAATTTTGTCATCGCCTCTCAAAGGGGCGAGTTATAATGTATCACAGATTTAAGTTAGCCGTCAACTACTTTTAAAGATAAAGAGAGAAAGCTTTAATAAAGCTCTCCCTCTACACTTCAGTTCGCTAGATAACGTATGTGTTCGCTTCCTGTCCGATGGGCTTCTTTCCATCCTACAGCTTCATGAATCAGGGAACGATACACCAGCTTTCGGAGCACAAGCGGCAGTTCTGTACTCACCTGCTCCATCATGGGATGCTGCATCAGTTCCTGAATGGACCATGGAAGCTTCCTGCTGCGTAGAATGCGCATAAGAGGCTGTGAGTATTCCGCCATCTTAGAGATCACTGAAAACTCACATGCCAGCAGCGCTAGTTCAATACGCTGTGCCAGCGTTTCTGAACTGTCTGTAAGCTCTTCGTACAACTTGCGTACTGGCGTATTCAAACCCGACATCTGCTCCCACACAGCATCTTCCGGATGAATACCTCTCTGAATAAGCTCGATTCGTGCCCATTGCTGCAAACCTTCCATCATACTCAAAAAGGCATCCAGTACATGTTTGTTTTTCAAATGAGTTTTGGCATCCACATAGTGTCTTAAAAATCGGGCAAACCCAACAAATAGCTTTTGTTCTCTCAAAGAACCGCCAAAGGTTAAAAATTCACGCCGAAGTTCACTCAATTTCCCCTCAGTATCTTTGATCAAGCTACCATCCATTATACATTTCAGTATCATATGATTTTCTGCAGTGATCAGTTCATGCTGCAGTTCGTCTATGCTTAGATTAAACATCTGACATCGTTCACCTAAAACATGAATGTGCTGTACTTCAGGCTCTGTCATTTCTCCTTCGTATACAACAAGCAGATTCAACTCAAAATCATGAGCGAGCGAACCACTAAACCCTGCAGTGCGATTTCGGTAAACGACCGCTCCCAAAGCTTTTGCATCAACCGAATTGTTATAATATAAAGAAAAGTTGGCTAGTTCCACGATTCCCTCCATACATTCCTTGGCCAAAACAAGCCATTTCAGTTATACTATATTTCTACATGTAAATGTCAGTTCCTTCTTTATAATCTATTTCAATGACAGGAGTCTTTATACATGATCTTCAAATCCGCTAAAATTAACGCCTTCCGTACCTGGGGTTTGCTGCTTACCATGATTGGTATGGGACTTATGGTATTAGGTACCGCAGGCATCGTGTTCTGGGGACAAGCCGGTAAAATTTTCGCAGGTATCGGCCTGGTTTTGGGACTGATTACTATGTTAGGCAGCATGGGGATCTATTTTTGGGCAGGAATGCTCTCAACCAGCGCTGTGCAGATTCAATGTCCCGAATGCGGCAAACTCACCAAAATGCTGGGTAAAACCGATCGCTGCATGTTCTGCAGAACGATCCTGACACAGGATCCGGGTATCGCAACCATTACAGCAGATGAGTTGGAAGCAGAACAACCGAAAACTTCCGTTTAAGTGCCTGTTTACATCGGGACAAATTCTCCACTTTCGCCACTCAACGTCACTTAATCAAAAAAGCCGAACCCTTAGGGAGCCGGCTTTTTTTATTTTGCAGTAAAAAACGAAGGTATGAGATCATTGGTGAATATGGTTCAATACTTCCCAAGCTGCAGGAGCCCCCAAGCTTCGAGTCCATGTAGCAATCCCGGCCAGTTTATATTTTCGAGCCAGATCCACCCGGGCTTCTAGGGAGACTTCATCCTCGATCCAGATTTTTTTCAGCGTGTTATCCTCTTGGTATTCCACGTAATTCTGTTTTGTCGACTCATCGAATTCAGGAGTAAGCTTCTTGTCCGCCAAAAGGTTTTGAATAGCAGTCATACCGACAGCTTTGGACGATACTTTCCCACCGCCATCCTTACCTTCTTCTGTCCATATCCGTGTATACAAAGGAATACCTAGAACAAGCTTGGTCGGTGGAACATCATCTTCCTCCAGGATGCGCCTTACTGTACCTTCAGCCCAAGGCAGGGAAGAAACAGATCCGGCTTTGGGGCTCGCCGCCCAATGTTCGTCGTAAGACATGACAATCATATAATCAACGGCTTTTCCCAGCTCTCTCCGGTCCAAAAATGCTGACCACATTTCACTGTTAGACTTAGGGGTAACATCTATCGAGGTGACGAGTCCCTTCTCCCGGGCACGCGGGTTCATTTCCCGCATAAAATGGATTAGATTATGTTTGTCCGCCGTATAGACGTTCTCGAAATCGATATTAATCCCATCGAGATCATACTGATCAGCGAGTGCCAGCATATCCTTTATGAGTGCAGCACGTGTCTTGTAATGAGATAACACAGATGTGGTGATATCCGGATTAAAACTGTTCGTAACCACACCCCACACCTCTTTGTTTTGTCCATGAGCCCATTTTACATAACCAGCGTCTGCAGAATTCTCAATTTTTCCTTCTTCGCTCACAATGCTGAACCAGGTAGGGCTGACCACATTCACACCCGGAAGCTTCCCAATGGATTGCGTATCCGGATTCCGTGAATACACGGCTTCCCAGGTCAGATTAACCGACTTGTCTCTCCACTCCTTATCTGCCCGTGACGGCTCATGGATCACGGTTGGGATCAGCTTATCCCCTGCAGGCTCTACCCGCTCCTGTTGAATGAATCCTGTGTATCCGCTGTCAGTCTGCACATAATACCATTCCTCTTCCGATCCCCATATTCGAACTCGCTCACCCTGAGACATATCTTCCATAATCGGTGATTTCACAGACGGCCCGTGCCGCAGAGGAATAAGCTCGTCAGTATCTTTGGAAAAGGCCTTTCCAAGCGTCAGAAGATCTCCCGCTCGCATTAAAATCACAGCTCCTGTATCCGGATCCTGATGGAATGCGGTGCCGTAAAGTTCTTTCAGCAAGCCGGCCGGAATGTATACTTCATTCGAGATTTTTTGGACACTTTGTTTAAACGTCATCGCACGGCCATTTCGCTCACCTGTACGTTCATTCAGCTTCAGCCAAACAACATCGGACGGCGTAGTTAAAATGACGGATTCCGTATCATCCTCAACATGTATGTAAGGATCCACATATTCTTGTATGAGCGGAAGAGGAAGCATTAAAGCTTCTCCACTGCCATCAGCCGAATATCCGGTCATCACACCTTCTACAAAAACCGGCTGCTTTACTCCCTTCCAGTCAGGCTCAGCATGTCTGGTGTTCGGCATTTTATCTATGATCCACCATGCTCCCGCCGCAACAAGAATGAATAAGAATAATGTCCCCCATTTTTTTCTGCCGCTGTTTCTGCGCCGCCTCCGTCTTCTTCCTGTCAATATGGTTCCTCCTATACTAAGTTCCCGCTGCATCTCTCATAAAAAAAACAAAACGTGGGGAATATGTTATTCCGCACGTTTTAGATTAGTGATGTAGTTGTTTGCAGGTTCCGCAGATGCCGTGCAGCTCCATCCTATGACCTTTCACCTGGAAACCTGTAATCTTCTCCGCCTGATGTTCTATATCAGACAAGGTCGGATAACTGAAATCTTCAATTTTACCGCATATCTCGCACATTACATGATAATGATCCGAGACGTTGGCATCAAAACGACTGGAATTGTCACCGTACGTAAGTTCACGAACCATACCCGCTTCGATAAACATTTTTAAATTGTTGTATACCGTAGCTACGCTCATGCTTGGAAATTTCGGTTCCAATGCACGATATATATCATCGGCCGTGGGATGGCCCATGGATTCAACCAGGTAGGACAAAATCGCGTGACGCTGCGGCGTGATCCGGACACCCGATGCCTTCAATTGTTCCAACGCATGTTCTACGGACGTTCCCATAAATGCCCACCGCCTTTGTAGTTTGATCAGATGACTGACATATTGTAAAAATGATGCAGCTCATTTTATTGTAATGTTATGTTTTAAAATTTGTCAATAAGGCAGCGGGATCTGACCGCGCTCACCTGACCTGTTATCTGTATCAGGATAACTCCGGTAGATGTTCAGGTTGCTGTTACCCTCGATTTTGATGGAGTGATCCCCGCTTCCAATTCTGCCTGTAACCTTTTTTTGTTCGACCCGGAAAAAAGGAATGTCCGTAAAAATGGTTCCGTAGCTGGTCGTTCCTTCCAGACTGTAATCCCCTATGAGCGGAATGTGGATCACCATCTCTCCTACAGCGCTATACACATCCCACGCACCGCCGATGAGTCCGGAACGAATATCAACAGCTCCATTCAAAGATTCGGCTTTTAACGCTTGTCTAACTCCTGCCAGTGAAATATTTCCGTTCTTCGTTTTGACCTCAATATCCTCAGCAAGTCGATTGGCGGTAATGTTACCGACCTGTGTTGTTAATACGGCATTGCCAGTCACATCATACGATTGGATGCTTCCGCTGTTGCTGGAGAGCTTAACGTTTCCGTTAACATTCCGGATGTTGATGTTCCCGTTTAATGTTTTTCCGGTCACATCTCCATACACTCCGCTCAATGTGATCGGTCCATTTCCGGACTCCAGTTCAATATTGCGAATGGCTTCGACTCCGAGCAGTGTGATCGCCCCGTTCATGGTGCGAAGTTCCATATCAAATCGCCGGTCATCCGGAATGGTAATATCGAGGTTCATCCTCGGCTGCCTTTTTCCTGATTGACCATAGGATTTCCCTTTAGCTTGAATAGATATAATACTGCCTTCATCGCCTTCGATCACTGACTGCTCCGCTATAGCCTCAGCTAATGCGGGTTCTTCCTGGTCGACCCATACCTCGGTCCTCACCCGAATACGATCGATATCTGCCCGCTGGATCATGATATCACCATTTATTTGATCTACCGTCAATCGGGACGTTTCGAGATCCACCGGGATTTCAAGCAAAGGTTTGAGAAACCGGTTGTCTGCTTCTTCACTATAGTCTACCCCGGCAGCAGTCAGATTGAGACTGACCCGATTCCACAAATGCAGGAAGTGCTCCTGTTGGGATACGAAAAAGAAGGAACCCGCCGCAAAAAGACACAGCAGCATGCCGCGGATATCCGGACGGAATCGCCATTCTTTTGCTGAAGAACGACGATATCTGAAATACGTATAGCGTGCTAAATATTCTAATCCGAGAATGACAAACAAAGACGGCCACCAGGACAGCAGTATAAAAATATGATCCGTACCGCGCCATTCGTCTGCCAGCAGCAAACCTCCTGTCACGATCAGGAGCAGTGCTGCCGTATATCTGCCAATTTTGATGGTATGCCTCGTACTCACAGGTTCTTTCACACCCAGAAACAAACCGATCAAAATGAGAGCCGCAGCTGAAATTTCCGTGCCAAAGTCACGAATGGTGGTTTGCAGCCAAGCCGGCTTTTGATGCAGCAGGATCAAGAGGGCTCCTCCCAATATTAAAATCAACCCAAACGCAAATCCGCCTCTTCCTCTGAAAATATCACGTTCATGACGATCTGCCTTATGGAAATGGACAGAAGCTGAACTTTCTGCACGTCGTCTTCGGGAAATCATATAATCTGCGGTCTGCAGCACATCGTATACATTATAAAAATAACCCGCAGGGATCAAAAGCCCCAGCAGGATTAACAGCGGGACATTGATCTGCATGCCGATGGAGGAGAAATACAGCAGTGCAGAAACGTCGAGCATCAACAGCATGACAAATAATAGACCTTTCCGATACAAACCAAGATATATATGTCCCATGCCGGGGATGATGGCAGCCAGCAGAAGAGCAGGGATTTTCCTCCTTCTCCTGAGCAGGCCATGATATCGTTTCGGCGATAAGGCTCGGATTTTGTTTTGTTTTTGCAGTGCTTGCGGTTCCGGCATAATACTCCCCTCCCTCCGAAAAACCATCGTTTCTTTCTTTGATAGTACCCTAAACCTGGGCGGTAGTAACTGTAAAAAATCTGGATATCCAAGTCATTTCACAGGCTTCCGGTATTCCCCTTTCAAAAAAGCCACCCCTGCAGGGGTGGCTTAGGCCATAACGCTTTACTCCGCTGTGACCATGGTGACACCACCCAGTTCGCGAATCTGTTTCGTCAGATCAACCGGGTCAAATTTGCGGTCTGTCAGGACATGCAGCGATATTTCTAATCCTGGAACAGCCGGCTGTGCTTCCCCATACGGGACAGAACTGCGCTCGTTGACGATGAGTTTTTTGATGACAAATCCCTTGTTGTTCAGCATATCAGAGAGACCATCCAAGAGGCCTGGCGCGTTAGCAGCATGCACAGAAATTAAATGCATCTTGCTGCCACGAATATAGCGCTGTTCCAGTTTATTAAATACGACCAGATTAACGATAATCAGAAGCGTCGAAACCACCGCTGCAAAATAAAACCCCGCGCCTACCGCAAGACCAATGGCTCCTACAACCCAGATGGAAGCGGCAGTGGTCAAGCCCGTGATGGACTTGCCAGTAAACAAGATGGTTCCCGCTCCGAGAAACCCGATCCCGGTAATGACAGCGGTTGCCAGACGAGCCGGGTCAATCCGCACATTCACTTCGTCCACAAAGTCAGAAAATCCGTACACCGAAAGCAGCATAATTAAGGATGATCCCATACAAACCAAAATATGAGTCCGCAAGCCGGCTGCGTGATTGGAACGCTCTCTTTCCCAGCCGATGATTCCTCCCAGCACAAGAGAAAGCACTAACCTTAACAAAATATTCGTATTGTCAATCACCCATGGGCTATCCATTGAACTCCTCCTAGTATGCTTATGAGCTTGTTGTTTTGCGAATGATAAAGCTATGCATGGCGGCGCAGATGAAACTCTGTAAGCTCTACACCGGGAGCCACCTCAAAAGTGCTCGCACGCTTGAAGCCGTATTTCTCGTACAGTGCTGCTGCTGGCGCATTCTTCGTCCCGGTCGAAACGATGAATAATGGAATACGAGCATACGTATCCAGCACCGCAGTAATCAGTTCCGCTGCAATTCCTTGACGAAAATACTGCGGATGAACCATCATCCGGCTGATGGTAAGCTGTTCTTCCCCAAGTTCAACCGCTATGGCTCCTATCAGATCCCCCTCTGTGCTCCGGAATCCATAAAAGATTTCACCGCATGAAGCAATAGACTCAAAAGTATCCATAAGGGGCGGCAGCTCGGTCAGGCCAATCCTCTCTGCTTCATACGGGTAGGATGCATGCTGGAGTGTCCATATTTCCTGTACGGTCTCCTGTTCTTCCAGTGACAATAGATGAACCATGGGGTTTTCCGCCTCCTTTGCTGTCATTCATAATAGAGCTGATGTTTATTTATATACAAAACAGGAACCGCCATGAAGGCAGTTCCCTTTGTTCTTGAGCCGGTAATCAGCTGTTCAGCACGTCCACCAGCAGCTTATTGGCAAGCGCGGGATTCGCTTTACCCTTACTTTCTTTCATGACCTGGCCAACGAGGAACCCGATCGCTTTCTGTTTGCCGGCTTTATAGTCCTCCACAGATTGCGGATTGTTCGCGACCACCTGCTCCACGATACTCTTGATGGCACCTTCATCACTGATCTGCACCAGGCCCTGTTCCTCGACGATCTGCTGCGGCAGCTTGCCGCTGTCCAGCATCGCTTTGAACACGGTCTTGGCAATCTTGGTACTGATCGTTCCCTTTTCGATCAGTCCGATCATTTCCCCGAGACCTTGACCTGTGATCTTGACTTGAGGCAGCTCAAGATTGTTCGCATTCAAATACCCCATCAGCTCACCCATAATCCAGTTGGAGACGGACTTGGCATCCTGGGTATACTTCAGACTGTCTTCAAAGAAGTCAGCCATCGCTTTGGATGATGTGATTACACCTGCATCATAATCAGGTAATCCATACTCCGCAGCATAACGGGCTTTTCTTGCATCCGGCAATTCCGGAATCGTGGAGCGGACTGCTTCTTTCCATTCGTCACTGATATGAACACGTACGAGATCCGGATCCGGGAAATAGCGGTAGTCGTGCGCTTCTTCCTTGCCGCGCATGGACAGCGTCTTGCCCTGAGCTTCATCCCATCGCCGTGTCTCCTGGACAATGACTCCGCCTTCGTCCAAAATTTCAGCCTGACGATACTGTTCGTATTCCAATCCGCGCTGCACACCACGGAACGAGTTCATGTTCTTGAGTTCGGCTTTTGTTCCCAGTTCTTTCTGCCCGTGAGGGCGAAGACTGATGTTCGCGTCACAGCGCAGCGAGCCTTCTTCCATCTTAACATCCGATACATCACAATACTGCATAATTGCACGCATTTTCTCCAGGTATGCTTTCGCTTCTTCGGGTGAAGAAATTTCCGGTTCCGATACAATCTCAACCAGAGGTGTCCCTACACGGTTAAAGTCAACCAGAGAAGCATATCCTCCGTCAACATGAGTCAGCTTGCCGGCATCTTCTTCAAGATGAAGGCGTGTAATACCGATGCGCTTGGTCTCGCCATTCACTTCAATATCAATCCAGCCGTTCAGCCCTATGGGCTGATCATATTGGGAGATCTGATAGGCTTTAGGTGAATCGGGATAAAAGTAGTTTTTGCGGTCAAACTTACTGATATCGCCAATCGTACAATTCAGCGCCATGGCTGCTTTCATAGCATATTCAACCGCCTGTCGGTTCAGCACCGGCAGAACGCCGGGATGCCCGAGACAGATGGGACAGGTATGTGTGTTGGGCGGAGCTCCGAAAGACGTGGAGCAGCCGCAGAAAATCTTGGACTGGGTATGCAGTTCAACGTGAACCTCCAGCCCGATGACCGTTTCATAATTGGATGTAGACATATCTCGTTTCCCTCCTTCTGCCGGTCCTTACAGTTCCGGACGCCGTTTGTGATGGTCTGTGTTCTGTTCGTAAGCGTGAGCCGTACGCAGTACGGTCGATTCGTCAAAAGCCTTACCGATGATCTGAAGTCCGACAGGCATGCCGTCTGCAAATCCGCAAGGTACACTAATCGCCGGCACGCCTGCCAAACTGACCGGAATTGTCAAAATATCATTCAAATACATGGTCAGTGGATCGTCTACTTGAGCACCGAGCTTAAACGCTGTCGTTGGAGCCGTTGGTCCGATAATGACATCGTATTTCTCGAACACTTGATCAAAATCACGCTTGATCAAGGTACGCACCTTCTGTGCTTTTAAATAGTAAGCATCATAATACCCGGAGCTGAGAGCATAAGTACCCAGCATAATCCGGCGCTTGACTTCATCTCCAAAACCCTGGGTACGGGATTCGTGGTAGAGATCCAGCAGGCTGCCAATATGATCCACGCGCTGGCCATAACGGACACCGTCAAACCGTGCCAGATTGGAAGATGCCTCGGAGGAGGCCAGCAGGTAATAAGTCGCTACGGCATATTCGGTATGCGGAAGAGAAACCTCTTCCCACACAGCGCCAAGGCTTTCCAGTACCTTCAAAGCGCTCAGCACCGTCTCTTTCACCCCGGCATCTACGCCTTCCCCCAGATATTCTTTAGGGACAGCAATCCGGAGACCGGATACATCGCCGTTCAGGGCGCTAACATAGTCAGGAATTTCGACTTTGGCAGAGGTGGAATCCATGCCGTCATAGCCTGCGATCGCCTGCAGCACATAGGCAGAATCTTCGACATTCTTCGTCAGCGGACCAATCTGATCCAAAGAAGAAGCAAAAGCTACCAAACCGAAGCGGGAAACCAGACCATAGGTTGGCTTCAAACCAACGACACCGCAGTATGATGCAGGCTGGCGAATCGAACCGCCTGTATCCGAACCCAGTGTAAAGAAAGCTTCTCCGGCTGCGACCGCTGCAGCGGAGCCTCCGCTGGAGCCCCCAGGAACTCTCTCAAGATTCCATGGGTTGCGTACCGGATAGAAGCTGGAATTCTCGTTAGATCCTCCCATAGCGAATTCATCCATATTTAATTTGCCGATGGTCACCGCATCCGCAGCACGCAGCTTAGATACGACCGTAGCATCATATACAGGATTGAAATTGGATAAAAACTGGCTGGCACATGTGGTGCGAAGCCCTTCCGTAACGATGTTGTCTTTAATACCGGCAGGCAGGCCAAACAGCAATCCACGTTCTTCACCGGATACAAGCTTGTCATCAAGCTTCTTTCCTTGTGTACGTGCCCCTTCTTCATTCAGCGTAATGTATGCCTGAACCTTCTCGTCTCGCTCACCAATCTTCCGGAAGGCTTCATCGACCAGATCACTGACAGACAGCTCTTTATCATGCAGCTTGTTATGTATCTCGGTTAATTTATAATCGAACAAACTCAAGTTGTGTATCCTCCTCTATTCGCACTATTCCATGACAGCAGGTACTTTAAAGTGACCGTCTTCTTCATCCGGCGCATTCAGCAGCACCTTTTCTATCGGCAGAGATTTGCGGTTCTCATCTTCTCTCATGACATTGTGAAGCGGCAGAACATGGGTGGTAGGCTCAACACCTTCTGTATCGAGCTCCTTCAGCTTCTCGGCATATTGTAATATCGCATTTAACTGATCCGTAAAAAGATTCTCTTCTTCCGGTGTCATATTGAGTCTGGCCAGCTTGGCCACATGCTGAACGTCCTTGGTTGTAATGCTCATGTGTTTCACTCCTCTTTCTGGCGAATAACTTTTCTCATTATATTGTAGAAGAGGGGACAATTCAATCCAAACCGGCATGCAAAAAGAGCCGGCCCAAGGCCGACTCTTCTAAATCCAAGCACGAAGATTGACTTGTTTGATGAAGTCAGCCTGAGACAGCGTCTCCTTGGCTTCCTCCTCCTCTTCAGCTATATCCTGCTCGCCGTTCATCACCTGATGAAACAGCTTTTCATTATATGTCGACAGGGCAAAATCGATGAGCGCTTCCCGCTCGATCCGCTCGGCTTCCTGCTTCAACACGACAGCCTCCAGCTCAATATCACCGGCCGGAACAAAAAAATTACGGTTGAGATAGGGAATCCGAATTACGTATTCAAACGCATTGTCCGGATTTCGGTCGTAGGCAATAATATATGCGTACTGGCCAACGGGAAGATTTTGCTCAAAGGCATCTGCGACGATTGTAACTTTTTCCCCTAAACGCAGCATCGTCTACCTCCTGTGTTGTCTTTCGTTATCAACTTAGTCTACTAAAAAACAATAGAGTTGTCTACGAGATAATCTTTAACAGCAGGAGCGAAAATCTGGACCAGGGTGTTACGCTTGGCATGCATCCCATCACGACATAGTTAACACATCCGTTGACCTGCGGATGAAGATTGAGCTGTTCGTTCAATAAAAACCCGCACGATGGGACTCCAGCTTATTCCTCCACGGCTGTGATTCGGGATTATCCCTGATCATTCGCATCCAAATGACAGAGTTATCCCTCTCTGCTGTAGAACTGCAAAGATCAGAAACGTGTTCTCTGATGATTACATCCCGTGTATCGACAACGTATGGCAAGATCTCGTACTTCACTGTATATCCCCCTCGTACAACATTTCACCAATCACGCAAAAAAAGCCTGTAAAATAAAAGAACGCAAACCGGGAAATTAATCCACAGTCTGCGTGCTTCGCAAAAGGTAACATTCAATTGACATCATTTTAACAACATTGCAACGTCTTGTCTACCCTGAAATGATGTAATGATGTCGAGGAAATCAAATTACCGACTTCATCTGACATAGGGATTCCGCTCTTTTTCATAGCCGATCGTTGTTCGGGGACCATGACCCGGATAAACCGTTGTATCGTCTGGAAACTTGAACAGGATATTTTGGATAGAATCCAGAAGATCCCGCTCCCTTCCTCCCGGTAAATCTGTACGGCCGACACCCAGTCGGAACAATACATCCCCGGCGAACAAGTCGCTGCCAGTCAACAGACTGACACTTCCCGGAGAATGCCCAGGCGTGTGATATACCGTAAAGGTGTGGCCGATCAGCTCCAGCTTCTGCCCGGCGGCAAAATCATATTCGGCCGGATCGGTACTGAGCGGCGACGTTACCTGCGGCCACATCAAGGATCCATTCAGCTTCGGGGTCGTCAGCCAGTCCTGCTCCAGATCATGCAGGTAGACGGGACAACCCTTGAGCTTGCGTATTTCATCCACACCGCCCATATGATCAAAGTGAGCATGTGTCAGCAGAATCGCTTCAACCTCGAGATCAGCGATAGCTTTGACCAGTGGTCCGGGATTCATGCCGGGGTCAATAATCACCGCTTTTCCCAGGTCCTCATTAATAAGAAGGTACGCATTGGTCTGCAAGGGGCCCAGGTTGTATGAAGTAATCGTCAGCATCCGTTAAACCCCCGAGATCAAATGCCGCAGTTCAGCAATAATCGCTGCAGCTGACTCATGCTGCTCACCATAAGCCTTATGGATGTCCTTGCGCACTTCCATCAGCTTGTCCTGATATTCAGGTGCTTCACGGTCAGGGTAATTCTGTTTAAACTCAGCCATATGCTTCTGGACATGGGCCGGACGCGGTCCCCACTTATCCAGCACATCACCGTCTGCATTTGTAAAAATCACAACCGGTATGGAACGGCCGCCAAATGTCAGAAATTGATCCATGACATCCAGATGCTGCTCCATCACGAGCACCTCGGTTTGTATGCCAGCGGTTTCCAGTGCGCGGAATACGACGGGTACATTACGTACCACATCCCCGCACCAGTCGGCAGCGAGAATAAGCACCCGGAGATCATCTTTACGTTCCAGACTTGCAAAAAATTCACGATCTTGTTCACTACTCCACTCAAATGCATCGTAGTTGGATTGAAAAGTGTCTTTGTTCTTCTCCATGCTGTCTATAAACTGCTTGGGTGTGATCCCCGTGCCAAACTTGTGAGACAGATTAACGGCCATGGTTCGCCCTCCCTTTTTTGAGCTTCATCCATTTAATTATAAAGTAAAAGATAAGGATTGCCAAAGCACCCAGCAGGATCTCTCTGAGATAAGGTGCTGCCTTCTCGTCAATCAGCTCCCACTGATCACCGAGGATCAGTCCCAGGTACAAAAACAATGCGGTCCACGGAATCACGGCTAGCGTTGTCAGTAAGGTAAAGCGCCAGACATTCATCTTTGTGATTCCTGCAGGAATCGAGATAGCATGGCGAACTATCGGAACAAACCGGGCGGTGAAAATCACACCGGTTCCGTATTTTCTGAACCAGTCCTCTGCGTAATCGATATGCTTTTTGTGAATCAGGATATACTTGCCGTACCGCTCAAGAAACGGTCTGCCCCCATACCGTCCGACACCATAAACCATCAGCTGGGCTATAACTCCTCCGGCCGTTCCGAAAAGGAGCGCCCCCCAAAAGCTGATCCTGCCATCCGAAACCAGATACCCGCCGTACGCCAGCACAATTTCACTCGGGATGACTTCCATCATCAATCCCAGCATAATCCCGAGATAACCCAGGCTCTGGATCCACTCAAACAACTGCGCGATCAGGTTATACATCCATTCCATCATATCCTCCTGCTTCATTCCCGAAATTTATGGTTTGCTGCGTAAAGCCCTGCCACTATCAATCTATTCAGAAAGAGTCCCGGACATGTCCCGGGTCCTGGTAAGCGCCCATTGTGATTGCATTCAGTGTCTTCCGCCCGGTTCGGCACATATGGTGAACAAAGGAGTGAAATCCATGCATACACCACACAGCAAACAAGCCGGCGTACGTCCACCTTCCCCAAGGGGAATTCGCCGGGCATGCAGCAAAGAGCTGTACCGGACGGCGAAGCGGCTGAAAACATATATATCCCCTGACCTCATGAAACAAGGTGAAGATCTCTATTATCGCAAAGTCATTGGCAAACTGATCTGGATTTATGAGAATTACAGCAACAAAAAGCTGTTGTGCGACTGGTGGGAATCCGAAGTCGCCCCTGAGCTGGCAGAGCTGTGGCAGGTGCCTGAAAAACCGCTCATAACAGCGTTTCGGGATGCATTTGGCGGTTGATACAAGCGCGCTGCTGTTGAAAGACAAGGTGACTCAGAAAGAACTCCTGCCGGATGCAGCTGTGCTGGGAGGGCTGGAGGTGGAGGCTGGTGGGTGGAGCCAGCGCCAGATCTCAGCTGCAGCCTGCTCTGCTTGAGGTGTCATTCCAAACTGCCGGTCATTACGGGACGCGGAGGTGCCGCTTACGGCAGCCGCCGTTTTTTTATACTCGTTATATAGCATGATTGCAGCAGCTGCGGTCTGCCGTGCAGAGACAGGATCACCGGCTTCCAATCGAGAATGAACAAGGGCAGACAGGGATTGAATCGCCTGCGTATACTTTTCGGCATGAAAGACATCCTGTCTCAGACTGATGCTGAACCACTGTGCGGCCTGTTCCGCCAGCCCCTTGTCCGCATAAAGAACCGCTGTTTTCCATAGGAGCTCAGGGCTCGCAGGAGAATGGGCAAGACTTTTGCGGATAGTTTGAAGGGCCTCATCCGCCGGAAGCAGATTCGCCATCTGGACTGCTGCTTCCACCGAATACGGATTCCACCGAAGGGACTGACGCAGCTGAACCAGACGCGCCGATGCGTCAGGTTCATTCGCAGCCAGCATGAGGTGGTACTGGCCCCTCCACATCACGGCCGACAAACCGGTAGCAAGGATCAGGACGATCGGAATGAGTGCAGGAAGGATAGTCTTGGAAATAGTGCCGTGCCAAAGAACAAGCGTTATATTAGACCAGCGGGATGATGCAGCATACCGTTGTTCTGCGTAGTCCTCGGACGTCCGGATTACAGAGTCCTGTCCTGCTGCGGGAAGGATGAAGATTAACAGCCAGATCAAACCGAAGGCCCAGTCAAAGTCAGCAAGACTGTGGAGGCAGAGCACCAGCAGTGGAGCCCACAGCGAGGTCTGGCGATGCTTCCACAGCCGATACAGCGTCCACCCCAGCAGCCCTGCAGCCAGGATAGAGAGCGCGCCGGTATTCAGAAGCCAATCGATGCAGCCGCTGTGCATCTCGGCCCCTACGTAGGGCTGACTTTGAAACGCCCGGTACTGGCTTCTCCATGTGTCACCGCCCTGTCCGAACCAGGGCGCCGCTTTCCACATGTGCCGCGCATCCTCGTACATAAGCCGTCTTGCATCCACCGTTCCGCCGTCCAGGCGCAGCCGCGAACCGGCGGCATGCCAGACGGCTGCGGCGGCGGTGCTGTATAGCAGCGCGGCGGCGGTTAGCGGCACGGCGATGCTGCCTCGCAGCATGCGCGGGATGCGGTGCTGGCGCGGGTGGCGGTGCTGGCGCGGGTGGCGGTGCTGGCGGCGGCGCATGCGCGCGCGGCCCG
>NZ_JABBPN010000034.1 GCF_012933385.1 Paenibacillus lemnae | reverse complement strand
ACTTCGCCAAACAAGCGCAACAGGACAACGAACGACGCCATTATGCCAAGAAAGAGCGCATCGCCGACCTGTGGGAAGCCGACCGTGCAGTTTTGCTTACCCTGCCGGAACACGGTTATGAGGCCTTCCGTATGAGTGCAGCCGTGGCGAACAAATACGGGGAAATACGTGTGGATGAGCATACGATCCCTTTGGCAGGCCTGGTTCAGCCGGGGAAAGAAGTACTTATCCAAATCTTCTGGGACCGCCTGGTGCTTCTCACTTCCCAGCAGCAGCGAATTCGGGAAGTGCCTCGTCCCTATACAGGACGAACCGCCGATATCCCTTGGGAGCAGGTGTTTACGAATCTGCTTCGGAAGCCTCGAAGCGTCACGCATTCGCAATTTGTCCGCATGCTGCCGGAGGCTCTCCAAACGTATGTTAAGGCCACCGATTGGGCCGAACGCAAAGAACGATTGCAGGCGCTTTTGCACTGGAGTGGGGTGTACGAGATGGAACACATCCGGCAGGTGCTGGAGGAGTCTGGACCTGAGGCAACCGTGGCTCAGTTGAGTGCCGCTTTAGGTATCCTGCAAAGTAACCGGGATATTCCGGCAGCATGGCCTGAGACACTGTCTCCGCCAGGTACCCAAACGGCAGAATCGCTAGAGCGCTATGACCGCCTGATGGGGGTGAGTTAGGATGGGAAGAGATTTAACCGAGCTTTGCCGGCAGCTCCGACTGGCCCATGTGGTGGATTATGTGGCTGGGCAGGATGAGAAAACAAGCGAACTCGTGGAAAAGCTGCTGCTCGCAGAGCGCGAAGGCAGACGCCGAGCCAAGCTGGGAAAACTGGTCCAGCAGGCTGGGTTTCCTCATTTGAAGACGTTTGATGGATATGTGGAAGAGCATATTACATTCCCCAATGGACAACCGTTAGACGTTTTGAGGGAACTGGCGTGGTTAGAACAAAAGGAGAACCTGCTCTTGATGGGCGCCGTGGGCACCGGAAAAACTCATATGGCAACGGCATTGGGCGTGGAGGCTTGCAGACGGGGACAAGCTGTACAGTTTTACCGCGCCTCGGATCTGGTCGCTGTGCTGCAGGAGAAGTTTGCAGCCGGTACACTAACCCGATTCCGGGAAAAGCTGAGAAAACTGGACCTTCTCATTTTGGATGAAGTCGGATATGTACCCTTTAGCCAGACCGGATCCGAGCTGCTCTTTAACGTGATTGCCGATTGCTATGAGCAGCAAAGCGTGATTGTGACGTCCAATCTCGAATTTGGACAATGGACCTCGATCTTTGGTGACACCAAGCTCACTTCTGCTTTAGTGGACCGTCTGGTACACCATGCTCATATTCTTTCTTTCACAGGCGAGAGCTTCCGGCTCAAGCAGGCCATGGACCGAATTCCGCAGTAACGATTATGCTGGCAAGTGACCTCGGCACTTTTCGCAGCAAAACTCAGCATTTTTCACTTGCAAAAAACACACGGACTTAACGAACTTCCATTTTTAGATTTTCATCCAGACCAGTTCGGACAGTTATCTATGGCCGATTATAGCTGGTATAAATATGGATACGGAGAAGGATATGAAGAAGGTAAAACTAAAAGAACAGATGAACTTAAGAAGAAGGCAAAGAATGCGGGATATAAGTATGGTTTGAGTAATGAAGACATTTGGACTCCTAATAATTATATGAGTAATACGTCGGTTAAAGAAGCATATGAGTTGGGATTCCGCGAGGGACGCGTCAAAGCGGTGGAGAAATTAAAGAAGGCCTCCGAAGATGATGGTTTCAAAGCAGGTTATAACTTGATTCCACTCACAATCCCAGATGACCTCCCTAAAGTTTACGAAGCATCTTTTAGAAATGGATATGAGAATGGATACAAAGCCAAGATAAAAGATGCCTTCCAAGAAGGTTACATGATTCATTATAATTCTTTGGAATACGATCCTAATACATATTTAAAGTATCCTGATATACAGCAAAGCTATAAGGAAGGCTATGAAATGCCGGATAAGTATCAAAAAATTGCTTTTGAAATTGGAAGCAAAAATGAAGCCCTTATAGTGCCAAACGAAATCCGTGAAAACGACTACCTGCTTGAAATGTTTTATACTCACTACCAAAAAGGTAAAGATGCATGGCACCAAAAAAAAGAACTATACAACACTATATTTTATATAACAGTTTTAACATTAATAATAGTTGGATATTTTCTTTATCAACGATTTAAATCTAAGAAACTATGAGAAACCAAATTAAGAATGAAATGAATCATCGATAATAGTTTTATATATGTTCCAAACCAGGCGAAAAAATATAAGTTGTTGAAAGAAAATTAACTATTAGACTGGAAAATATAGTTGTAGACTGAGAAAATAAAGTGTTAGACTGAAATCGTCATTAAACTAACGGGAGATTATTTTGTCTACTGATGTCATTCCAGAACAAAGAAAAAAAGGTGGTGTGGTTTTGAGTTGGGATACTGATGAGGACGGTAATTATAGTTTTAAAGGCGATGTGAAGTCGTTAGGTTTCACGGATGAAGAGCTTGAGGCAATTGAATTCCGTATTTCGTTAAGGCTATCCTATGAAGATTTGAAGTCCTTTATAATTCAAGACGAAGGGTTCATCTATGATCCCTATGATGATGAGTATTTAAGACTTCCTACGGGAAGAGTGGTCCTCATTCCTTATGATATTTATGTTGAAGATATTCTCAGCCAAGTTGATTAGTAGGGGACAAGAACATGATCCCATTGAAAGTCGCTATTTTAGCGGCTTTTTTTGTTTTATCGGAACAAGTTCTTGTCCCGATTGCCGTAAAGGTCTAATTGTCGGGGGACAAAACATGATCCCTTTAAAGTCGCTAAATTAGGGGCTCTTTTGGTTTATCGGTACAAGTTCTTGTCCAGACTCGAGGACAAGAACTTGTACCGATTGCCGAAGGACAAGAACATGTTCCGAATGTGATTAGCTCTAATTAATTAAGCTAATGGACAGAATAATTCAATAGTTTTGGTAATACTTTACTTTTGGGGTTATTTGCGAAGTTCGTACGGGTTATATGAAGCCGCGGTTCTGAGGGAGGGGATAGAGGAAAATAGGGCAATCAAATTATAGGAACTCAATATAACAAATGTTATAATTTACCTCACTAAATGAATATGTGGAGGTTAGATCCTATATATGAGATACACTTTCATCGCGCCAATTATCTCTATGAAAGTCAATGAAACTTTAAATAGGGGAATTCGGTTGAAACCCAATATGCGACTGTCGAACAATATGGATTTCATAGAGAGATTGATGCAGACAACGGATATGTATGAATGGATTGGAGCGATTGGTTACCATGAACTAAAAAAAGCAACATATATTTATGTGGAGGGAGAAGTTTCCGATCTTCATAACACATATGGTTTATACGAGAACTATAAATACTGTTTTGCATTTCTCAGAGAGATATCACACTATCTGGAACTTCTCTGGGAATTAAAAGACCACAGTTCTTTTGTGAGAGATGGCTTTATCCATTTTCATAATTGTGTTAATCCTAAAGACGGAGAAACACAGAAAGCATCATTATCTAATGTCCTTTCAACAAATGATGGGCAACACGTAATAACTACATTCACACGAGAAGAGTTGAATAGAGCTTCGACTAAATTTAACAATCTGAATTTTGATTTCTCAGTAACTCGCTCTGACGGGCAGTATGCATTAATGAATCCTTTAACTAAAGATATTATGGATAGATCAGAACGAGTAAGGTCATTTATTATAGTGGCAAGATGTGAGTCTATACTTCCATTTAAAATTTTCAATTATTGTACTGCGCTTGAATGTTTATTTACTACTGATAACACTGAGGTATCACATAAGATTGCTGAGAGAGCAGCCTTATTAATTGGAGAATCATTTGATAATCGAATAGAGATTTTCAATCTCATAAAAAAAGCTTACGGAATTCGCTCAAAATTGACACATGGACAAGCAATAAATGAATCCGAAGAAAATTTGATTAGATACTCACAAAATTTAGACGAGATACTTAGAAATATAGTAAATATTCATAACGAGTTTATGTCGTACAATAAGAATCAGCTCGAAGATTTTTTCACCAATCTGCTCTTTGATTGATTGTTTATGAATATGGTAACTCGCCCCCGATTTTGGGGACTGAGTTATCTTGATATAGTACTATCTCTGTGGGCATAGAGCGACTAGCAAAGATAGCGGTTATATTAATCGAACATAATAACTTACAGGCAACAAGAGTTTGAAGAAGCTTGATAACACATAATCATTTACCTAAGAAATACAAATGTAATACATTGCAGCTTCACTGATCATATAGGCCGTATATCGACAGCAGGATGACGGTACGCATCCGATGAAGCCATGCATGGTGAAGCGAACCGGTTCTTAGACTGAAAAATGAAGTATTAACCGTGAAAATAAAGTTGTAGACTGGGCCGCAGGGTTAAGCTGTGAATTGATTCTCGTCATCAAAAACAAATGTCGGGTGACAAAAACATAGTAAAATTAGAAGCCGCTGATTAAGCGGCTTTTTATATTTATGTTATCAAGTTCTTGTCAAAACGCAATGACAAGAACTTGATAACATTCCCAACAGATGACAAGAACATTGTTACATTCCCGATAGGATTTCATCGACGGCGACAGACGCCCTTTTATTAAACTAACGGGCAGGTTAGCGGAATATTCAATATGATGATTCCAAAAAGTGAACCTTAGAGTGAAATGACATAAGAGCGTTGAATGGGAAATTTATTGTAATAGTATCTTTTATATTAATAATGTGCCATATATTTCGATTGTAAAATATGGAAAAATTTTATGTGAGCTTAGATTATATAAAATGCTGGGGGGGAAGAAGTTGAGTGTTTTTAGTTAAGTTGACACCGTATTTTTGGTATGAACGAAAACGAATTGTTATCTCATTAGCCAGCCTGATGTGTGCAACGGCATTGGGGCTTGTGTATCCAAACCTGCTTCGAATTCTTGTCGATAACATCATAATGGATGGTAAGTTCGAGCTGGTGCCTAAGCTGTCTCTATTCATCGTTGGAGTTATTGCGCTCAAAAGCTTGTTGCAATATATTCACGGTTTTGTCGGAGCCAGAGTTGGCAATCGGCTGGTGCTGCGGCTGCGCAATACTTGCTATGAAAAGCTTCAGATGCTGCCGGCGAATTACTATGACAAGGTGAAGACCGGCGATCTGGTATCACGGATGACTTCAGATCTGGAAGCAATACGAAATTTTATCGGGTTTGACTTTGCACAATTTATCAATATGGGGCTGACTATCGTATTTGGATCTCTGCTCATGCTGTGGATTGATTGGCGACTGACGCTGCTGACACTGCTGTTGTGTCCACTGTTGATATTCATGACATTTCGTTTCGAAGGCCATATTCATCCTGCATATCGGGGGATCCGACAGTCGATGGGGAGGTTGTCTGCTACTGTTCAGGAAAATATTGCGGGTATCAGAACGGTAAAATCATTTGCCCGTGAAGATCATGAAGTGGATAAATTCGCGGTGCACAATGAAACATATCGCCAGGCTCAGGTTGAAGCATCGGACGTGCTGGCCAGATATTATCCAGTAATTGAGCTGTTGGCGAATTTATGCCCGGTATTATTGTTGTTGTTTGGTGGCTTGCAGGTGATTCACGGGTCACTCAGTCTTGGTGAATGGGTACAGATGTCCACCTTGACCTGGTTGATTGTGTCACCAATGTGGTGGATTGGATTTCATATCAATAAATATACTCAGGCGAAAGCATCTGGAGAGCGTGTTATTGAATTGCTTGATCATCAAACAAGCTATAGACGATCTAATTGCACGTTAGATAAGCCGACTGGCATACCAATCCAAGGCGATGTATCGTTTGAACAAGTGTCGTTTGCGTATGGGGATGACACATCAGCTTATGCGCTGAGCGAATTCACCTTGCAGTCTGCTTCTGGCTCCGTAATCGGAATCATAGGAAGGACAGGCTCAGGCAAGTCCACTGTAATGCATTTGCTCACGCAGGCTTATGAAGCAGCCGCTGGAAAGATTCAGATCGATGGGGTTGAGTTTGATCGTTGGGACCCTGAGATTTTGAAGGAAGCCATAGTTCCGGTCTTTCAAGAAACCTTTCTGTTCTCTGCATCGATCCGTGACAATATCAGCTATGGTGTGGATGAGGTGACAGACGAGCAAATCATGGAAGCCGCTGTAATGGCACAAGCTCATGAATTTATCGAGCGTCTTCCGAAAGGCTATGACACCGTTATTGGAGAGCGCGGATTAGGGCTCTCAGGGGGGCAAAAGCAGCGTATCGCCATTGCTCGTGCACTGATTCGCAATCCGAGAATTTTGCTGCTGGATGATGCCACGAGTGCGGTGGATGTAGAAACTGAAGCCAAAATCTTGACTGCGTTGAAGGAATATATGAAGGGGAGAACGACCTTTATTATTGCTCATCGAATTTCCTCGGTCTGGCATGCTGATGAGATTATTGTGCTGGACAAGGGAAAGATCGTTCAACGTGGACAGCATGAACAGCTCGCAGCTGCTCAAGGTCTATACCGGGATATTTATGAAGTTCAAAGCTCGGGATTGATGTCTTAGCAGCATGGGATATTCGTTGATAGGAGGAATTCTTATACATACTGGTGGTCAAGCTGCGACCGGAAACCATAAGGAGAGCAAGATGTTGCGGCGCGACAAGAAACATCGCTTTGTGTATCCAGATGATGCGGTCATGAAGTCGACCTATAGCTGGAGATCGATGCTTCGGCTGCTTCAATATATTCTGCCTTATTGGAAGCAGCTCGTTCCCGTTGCCGTCATGCTTCTGATCGGAACGCTCACGAAGCTTGCGATCCCGATTCTCATCGTGGCTGCAATCGATCATGCGATCAACCCAGTAGATGGAGAGGGCAGCTCGATGCTCCTGCTATGGTATGTAGGCGGCATGCTGCTGCTTTATCTCATTCAAAAGAGCGCGGGCCGATATCGGATTCGATACATGAATCGAATCGGTCAGCGCATCATCAGCGATCTGCGACTGGCTTTGTTCCAACGAGTGCAAGCCTTGCAGCTGCGTTTCTATGACCGTCATACGGTCGGATCGGTGCTAGGACGAATCACAGGAGATGTGAATGCAATGGAGGAGCTGCTGACGAACGGGGTTGTCACCATGCTGATGGATAGCATCCAGCTCATCGGGATTGCTGTTGTTCTGCTGATATGGAATTTTAAGCTTGGAATAGCCGTCATGCTGGTAGTTCCGTTGATGTTCATGGTCTCGATGGTGCTGCGTAGAAAAATACGGTTTTCCTTTCAAAGCCTGAGGTTCAAACAGACGCGAATTAACGCCCATCTAAACGAATCGATTCAGGGAATCAAGGTGACGCAAGCTTACGGACAAGAACAGCCGAATATTCATTTTTTTGAGCGAATTAATAGCGAGCATATCAAGGAATGGGACAAGGCATCGGCTTTGAATCAACTGTTCGGACCGATGATTGAGCTAACCAGTGCAGTAGGCACCCTCATCTTGTTCTGGTATGGATCCTTCCTCATTCAAAGCCAAGCCATCACGGTAGGCGTATTGATCGGCTTTTCCAATTACATAGCCAGCTTCTGGGAGCCGGTTACTCGACTCGGTCAGCTGTATACACAGCTATTGGTGGGAATGGCTTCTGCCGAACGTATCTTTGAATTTATGGACGAAGGGTCCAGGCATATGGAATTACCGAATGCCAAAAAGCTGCCTGAAGTCATTGGCGAGGTGACATTGGAGGGAGTTCAGTTTGAATATGAGCAGGGAAGGCCGGCGCTACAGGATATTCATCTGAATGTTCGAGCTGGAAGCACAGTCGCGCTTATCGGCAACACAGGTGCCGGCAAAAGTACGCTCGTACATCTGTTGGGACGTTATTACGAACCGAGCCAGGGCCGCATCCTGATCGATGGAATTGATATTCGTGAAGTTACGCTGCATAGTCTTCGTTCCCAGATGGGTGTCGTGCTTCAGGATACGTTTATATTCGCGGGTACGATTCGCGAGAACATCCGTTACGGCCGACTGAATGCATCAGATGAAGAGGTCGAAAAGGCGGCAAACATGGTATTCGCTCATGAGTTCATCAGTGAGCTTCCACAGGGATACGACACGGAGCTTCAAGAGCGAGGGGTTTCATTGTCCATGGGTCAGAGGCAGCTGTTGGCCTTCGCGAGAGCGGTGCTGGCGGATCCACGGATTCTGATTCTGGACGAAGCGACAGCGAATATCGATACCGAGATGGAGGTCAAGATTCGGAAGGCGCTAAGCCAGATTCAACAGGATAGGACAACTTTTATCATTGCACATCGTCTGTCTACGATTCGAGATGCAGACCTGATTGTTGTCATCGATCAAGGAAGGATCATAGAGCAAGGCAACCATGTGGAACTGATGAAGCGGCAGGGAGTTTATCGCAAGCTGGTTGAAGCGCAGTAAAGGAAAAAAGGTGTAATGGGCATGTACTAATTGATATTGAAGGGAGTTAGGCCATGAATGATTTTGTAACGGTAAGTGTCATGATGGAATCAGGGAAGCGGGCCATATTCGAACGTATATTGTTCGGGGTGGAGTATGCAGGCGAGAATAACGGGGTAGCAGTGAGCGTTGGAGACTCGATGCCGTTTGCTGTAACGGCTCGTCCAACAGATTCGAGTGATTGTGTGACAAGCCTGGAGTTTACTTTTTATACGGAAATTCGAAACTACCACCAAGCAATCCTTCCAGACAGCGGCAGATGGTTTTTTAACGGCTCTCGTATTGTTACGTTCTGGCGCTCTCTTAGAGAGCTTGAGACCGGAGTTGACGACACGAAGCTGCCGCTCTATATATTCACTGGGAAAAATCGCTTTACGGAGCTTGCCGCAGGGGTGATCGGGGAAAATTATGAAACCTCGTTCAAGCTAGTCGAACCGGAATCGAATCGTGCGTTGAATGTACATACTGGCCATATTGCCTTTCAGATTAAACGCGGCACGGAGCAATATCCGATTCCGAAGCGAGTCTCCCAACAGAAAGAGGACCGGGCGATAACGGAATACTTGTATTATCAGGATAGGAGAAAGGATCCAACTCCGCAGCCATGGGTCATGACGATTCGTGATTTTACGGATTTCCAGCGTCGATTATATGCCCTAAACGATCTGAAAGTGGAAGCTTCGATGTTTCCGGTATGGTGTACCTGGGCAGACTGGCACAGCAATGATATGACCAGCGATATGATCCTTGAAAATGTAAAGCTGGGATTGGAGCTCGGTATTCGCAATTACATCATCGATGACGGTTGGTTTGGCCCTGGACTGGACAATGATTACAGTGTTCCGCTGAACATCGGCGATTGGGAACCAGATCCGGAGAAAATTCCGGATATGACAAAGCTGGTTCACGAGATTAAGGAGCAGGGGGCTGTGCCGATCATATGGTGTGCGCCGCATGCTGTTGCCGCAGGGGCTCGGTGTTATACAGAGCGGGAACCGCTCTTGATCGCAGATGAGTCGGGCAGCCCTATTATTAATCCGACCCAATTCTACTCGCTTTGCTTTATGAATAAAGAGGCGAGAGAGGTCATGGCGGATATCTGTGTCCGATTTATAGAAAAGTGGGACTTCGATGGCGCGAAGTATGACCTATTCAACTGGGTGCCCAACGTCCCATGCTGCAATCCGAATCATCATCATGACGTCTCCACGATGCTTGAAGGACTAGAGCAGACACTGGCATTGATTGAAGAACGCACTCGCAGGCTAAAGCCGGACTATATTGTGGAGCTCAAGCAGAACTATGGAACTCCATCTTTCTCAAGATATGGAACTATGATGCGTGCGGGCGATGGACCTTACGATCCGGAGAGCAATTTCCTGAGAACTTTGTTTATCCAAGGCTATACACCGTACGCCTTGAATGACTATCAGATTATCAAGGGGTTTGAAAAGCCTGAGGATACCGCGGTGGCCGTCATTAAGATGATTGCAGTCGGCATCCCTGCTTACAGTGTGGACCTCAAGAAGCTGTCCACCGAACAGCTGTGGACCATTCGCAGATACAATGCATGGTACAACGAGAACCTTGCCATGTTTATGAACTATCGTGAACCGCTGGATGCCGAAGCCAATCTTATCAAGCTGACGGCTCCGGAGGCCGATGAGGATATTCTGTTCCTCGTCAATCATGGAAGCCCGCTTGAGATAAACCGTAATACCACAGTTATCAACGGTACGTATCAACCTGATCTGTTTGTGCGCAATCTTTGGGACGAAGCGGGTGCTATGCAGGCAGAGGTTTACGATTGCTGCGGAAGCTTGATAGAAACCATGCCCGTCTCGTCGGGCTGGAATGTGCTGAAGATGCTGCCGGGTGGCATGGTCAAAATAACGATCCAATAGGGGGGAACATCCATGTTAACAACAGAACAAACATTGGCAATGATCAAAACGGAAAAAGCGCAGGCGTTATTGGTGAATATGTACGGACAAGAGCATTTGGCACAGCAGACATCGCGCTATGAATCGTTGATTCATGCTTATCAGAAGCACTTCGGCGACAACGAGATTCTTTTGTTCAGCGCCCCGGGCCGTTGCGAAATTGGTGGCAATCATACGGATCACAATTATGGCAAGGTGCTGGCAGGCAGTATTAATCTCGATACGATTGCCGCAGCGGCAAAGGTCGAGGAGCCTGTCATCACGTTCATTTCCGAAGGCTATGCGGACACCTACGAAATTGATCTCACCGACCTGTCACCACAGCCGGGAGACGATGGGACTCGCTCGCTCGTCCGGGGAATTGCCGCAGGCTGCAAGGAATTCGGGTATGAGATTGGCGGCTTTACTGCCTATGTATCCAGCAGCGTATTCTCGGCGTCGGGCCTAAGCTCATCGGCTTCGTTCGAGATGCTGATCTGTACGATTCTAAGCTCGTTCTATAACCATGGATCTCTCGATGCGGTTGCGATGTCCAAGATTGGCCAATATGCTGAGCATCAATATTGGAACAAGCCTTCAGGGCTGTTGGATCAGATGGCCTGCGCCTATGGCGGATTGATAGCAATTGACTTTAATGACCCAATCCACCCAGAGATCCGTCCCCTCGAATGCGATTTCCAGAGTAACGGGTATTCCTTGGTCATTGTCAATACAGGCGGCAATCACGCTGATCTGACAGAGGATTATGCTTCGGTTCCTCACGAGATGCATGCCGTGGCGAAGCTGTTTGGGGTTCAGGTATGCCGCCAAATCTCTAAAGAACAACTGTATGCGAGCATGTCTGCTGTCAGGGAGCAGGCGGGAGACCGCGCGGTGCTGAGAGCGTTGCATTTCTTCGAGGAGAATGAGCGCGTCGATGGGCAGGTAAAAGCGCTGGAGGAAGGGCAGTTTGACGAATTTCTGTCACTGGTTAACGAATCAGGCAATTCGTCATGGAAGTGGCTTCAAAACTGTTATCGCAGTCAGGATGTGAAGGAGCAGGACATCCCGATTGCACTGGCGATAACCGAATCGTACATCAAGATGATCGGACAGGGCGCATGCCGAGTTCACGGAGGTGGATTTGCTGGAGTGATCCTCGCAATTCTTCCGAACGACAAGGTTTCGAACTATAAAGAACAGGTTGAAGCTACGTTGGGTACCTCCGTGCTGGTCATTCAAGTTCGCGAACACGGAGCCATTGAATTCAATCGATTTGTATAAAATGAAAGCCACTGGCGGGCATTTCACATGTCACCGTGGAACCCTATAAACCAACGTGTCGACCGTTAGGCCGGCATGGCGTTGGAATCGACAATCCCAGTACTACTGGAAGGGAGTAATGTTTATGAAGCCGCAATTTATATATGGAGCAGATATATCGTTTCTGGACGAAATCGAAGTGGCTGAGGGCAAGTTTTACGATGAGAGCGGCGTAAATGATGCCCTGACGATCATGTCTCAGAACGGAATCAACTCGATCCGGCTGCGAATTTGGAATGATCCGGATGGTGGGTATTGCAACCTGAAGCGAACGCTGCATATGGCGAAGCGGATTAAGGAGAAGGGGATGCACCTGCTCCTCTGCTTTCACTATTCTGATGTATGGGCCGACCCCAAGCATCAGACAAAGCCTAAAGCTTGGGAAGCTCTGGATTATCCCGCACTAAAACAAGCGTTGTATGAGTATACCCATGATGTGGTCCAGGCTTTACAAGATCAGGGAACACCGCCGGATATGGTTCAGATCGGCAATGAAATCACCTTTGGCATCGTATGGGATACGGGCAGTGTAAATGGGGAATTAGGCGAATCCGAGGAGCAATGGAACCAATTCACGGAATTGATGAAGACGGGAATTTCCGCAGTCAATGCCATCGATCCAGCGATTGAGGTGATGGTTCATATCGATCAAGGCGGAAAGAATGACGTCTGCCGCCGCTTTCTGGATCGATTCGAACAATTGGGAGTAGAGTATGATACGTTGGGTCTATCTTTCTATCCCTGGTGGCACGGCACCTTGATGGACCTGGAGAAGAATATGGCAGACCTCATTACCCGATATAACAAGGATATCGTGGTTGTTGAAATGGCATATCCGTGGACGCTGGATACGTTGGGGCCGGTGATCATCGTAGATAGTGAGGAGAAGCTGCATGAGGGTTATCCCGCGACAGAAGAGGGACAGGCAGCATATATGCAAGAGTTTATCCAGTTGCTCAAGAGAAGCCCGAACAACAGGTGTAAAGGCTTCCACTACTGGGAACCATGCTGGATTCCATGTAAACAGGATTGGTCGGTCGGTCATCCGAATAATTGGTCTAATCTGACGCTCTTTGATTATGAAGGACGTAAGCTGAAAGCCTTGGAGATGATCAAAACGGCAGTGGAAAGTTAGTGGGTGATCCATAACGTTGCCAGGAATAATCGGGAAAGAGGAACGTCTATGAGAATATGGACAAGACTATGCTCGATCGGGCTGCTGTCGTTATTTTTTGGTGTCGGTATGCAAGGCTGTGTTCTTACTGATGGCGGTAATGGCGGCGGAGCGGGTGTCGGTTCAAGTCAGACGATCACCATCGGATATCAATCGCCAACTGCAGAGACCTGGGGCGCGCTGATTATGAAGCATGAAAAGCTGGTGGAGAAGTATTTAAAGGTGGTTGCGCCCGATGATAACGTTCGTGTGGAGTGGTTTGATGCGCCTGCTGGATCGGTGTTGAACAATAATATGATCGGCGGAAAAGTGGACTTGGCCTTCCTAGGAGATATGCCCTCTCTGCTGAATGGCGTCGAGGGGATCACCCGCGATCAGTACAGCTCGGTTCTGATTGCACTGGACGGCAAGGGGAAGTCAGGGAAAAATCAGTCGGTGGTTGTACCATTGGATAGTCCTATAGACAGCATTGAAGGCTTAAAAGGAAAAACGGTTTCCACCCCGATCGGAAGCAGTGCCCACAGAATGCTACTGGATACGCTGCGGCTGCACGATCTCATCGATAAAGTCAACATTGTCGATCAGTCTGTCACCGTAGGACTGCAAAGCGTGGAGCAGGGCAAGGTGGATGCTCACGCGACATGGGAGCCGTATCCCAGTCTGATCGAATATCGTAACGCAGGGAAAGTGCTGCAATCGGGAGAAGCGACGAATATCGATTACTTGACCGGAATCGTAGCGAATCGGGGCTGGGCTGAGCAACATCGGGATTATGTGATCGCCTTTCTGATGGCTCTTCATGAAGCACATCGTTATGTGGTAGAGCATCCTAAAGAAGCGGCAGCGATATTTGAAGCGGAAAGTAAGTACCCGCTGGCGGTTTGCGAACGGATGGTTGAATCGATTCGGTATGATGCCGCATTTTATGAGAAGGATATCCAAACGTTAAACAGCAGTGCAGTGTTTCTATCCGAGATCGGGAAGTTAAAGAAGGAACTAGATATGGATGCTTTTATCGATGACAGTTATCTAAAGGAAGCGATGCAGGCTTTGGATAAAACCTATTTGACAGGAGAGGAGATAAGCGGAGATTGGATATCAGGCAAAGAACTGTAATAAATCAAAGATCGTCAGCGTTTTTCAAAAGCAAGGGGATTTCTGTGAAATTAAAACGAGTGAAAGTGGATGGATCGGTATTCATCAAAGGGATGTCCGTCCTATGCTTTCTGATCGCATGGCATGTTGCGGTTGTTACAGACGTCATGTGGCCTCTGCAGTTTGGGAACTTGCCAACTCCAGTGGCGGTGCTAACAGAATGGGTTGAGTTATTCGGACAATCAACCTACTATATGGATATTATGATCAGCTCCTATCGTGTGCTTCTAGGAATTATCCTTGCATTTTTCTTAGCTGTCCCCATAGGTTTAGGCATGGGGCTGTCGCGGAATGCGAGTAACCTGTTCATGGTGAACATGGAAATGTTCAGGCCCATCCCATTGATTGCGTACCTGCCGATCGTCATGTTGCTTTTCAGTACAATAGAAAGCAGCATCATCTTTATCACTTTTCTTGGAGCTTTTTTCCCTTTGCTAATCAGCACCAGAGATGCAGCGCGTAGAATCCCCGTTCAATTCGTTCATGCTTCGCGCAATTTGGGCTGCTCAAGAGTCCCGTCTTTAATCAGGGTATACCTTCCCGCGATGGCTCCTGAGATATTCACAGGTTTCTCCGTAGGGATCGGCGCATCGTGGATGGGAGTGATTACAGGCGAGATGATGTCGGGCCAGACTGGGATCGGTTATACGACCTGGCAGGCCTATCATCTGTTGGACTATTCCCAGTCCATCATTGGGATGTTTACGATTGGACTTCTGGGCTCCTCCTACTCCGGTATCATTCGTTGTGTGGAAAAAGTCATGATCAGGTGGAAATGATAGGGGGATCAGGCATGTATATCGACATACAGCAAGCTTGTAAAACATTCCAGTCGGGGTCGGACGACACGATAGAGGCCTTGAAGGATATTACGCTTTCTGTCAGCCAAGGCGAGTTTATATCCTTAATCGGTCCATCGGGCTGCGGCAAAAGCACGTTATTGAAAATGATTGCAGGCATTGAGCGGCCAGATCAAGGTACGGTTTGCTTTGAGGGGAAGGAAGTATCGGACCTCTCGCCGGAACGCGGATACATATTTCAGGATTATGCTTTGTTCCCTTGGCTAACGGTTCGGCAAAACATTCAGTTCGGATTGCGTCATAAAGGCAAATCACGCAAAGAACAGAAGCTCATAGCCGAGGAATATATTGAGAAGTTTAAATTAACCGGTGCTGACCACTTGTTTCCATACCAGCTTTCGGGTGGGATGAAGCAGCGAACAGCCATCGCTCGCGCATTGTGCCTCAAGCCGGGGCTTCTTCTCATGGACGAGCCCTTTGCGGCATTGGACACAATCCTTCGGTATAAGCTTCAGGAGGAGTTGCTTCGAATATGGGGGCTGGAGCAGGTGACAGTCTTAATGGTAACTCACGACATTGAGGAATCGATCTATCTATCTGACCGGATTATTGTGATGTCGTCTCGTCCCGGCTTCGTGAAGAAGGAGCTGTCTATTCCATTAGAAAGACCAAGAATGCGAACAGAACCTGAATTCATGCGGCTTAGGGAACAGTTGACCCAACTGCTGCGAGAGGAAATAGAAGTATGATGCTGGCTGCTGGAGTCCAATTCAAGGATGAGACGATGCACGTATGAATCATAGTGTGAACCATGACGGCAGGATGATTAAAGAGTTCCTTTCCTATCTTTACTCCTGAAGGAAAATGGGTATCTCTTCCCGGCGCAACGGCGACCCAGAGAGAAAAAATAACTAAATAAACTGATGGATGAGGTCCGGGAAGACTGAGTACACTTGTACGTCGCTCTTATAAAGGTAGTTGAAAGGAAACTTTGTGTTCATTAATAGACTCTGCTGGCATGTCACTGGCAGAGTTTTTTCATTCTCGAAATATGATTCCAAAAACAGTCCATCAGCAGGTTTGACTTTGACCTTCTTTGGCATATGTCCAAAATACGGATTTTGTGAACATATCTATGAAAAACCGCGTAGCGACGCGGGTTTATCGGTCCATGTTATCCAGATGCGCCGGGGAACGCCGCGAATCAGGCTTATAGCGTCTATCTAAAGTGACCTGAAGGATACTTCCTATAGCGGTGTGTTTTTTTAATACGACAACGGAGATAAACAAATTTCTCTTAAAATAAAAAACCTTCGTATTAAAGACGAAGGTTTTTTATAGAGGATATTTAAGCTTTATTCCTTTGACGATGCAATGTCAGGAAATAGATCTTTAATCAAATTGATATGTGCTTTGTTATAAGTCAGAATACCGACTTCCTGTAAAAAACATTCCCCTCTTAGATGAAACGGTTTGTGTTGAATTGTAAGCATGTACTCATCATCTACGATAATTCGAGTGCCTCTTATATCAGGGTATTCCTTTGACAAAACAGTTTTTACATTTGATTTTTCTTTTATTTTTGAGACTACAGAGTTTGATCTATTCCCATGGCCAATATAGATCGCCGAATTTTGAGAGATTGCTTCTATTAAGGTTAGCAGGCTATATTCACTCTTTTCTAACATATACAAATTATCTGTGATAATGGTAACCTCTCTAGGTTTCTTTTGGGTTAGAGATCGTAGAATGTCTTGATACTCTTGGTAAATCATAAGTCGATCTGTAAAATAACTGTTGTAGATATGATCCATGTCTATACTTGAACCTTGGAGGTGAGTCACAAACTCAAAGCGCTTATCCTCTAAAGTTTGTATGTCATACACTTCTTCAGGATACCAATTGAAGAAGTTAGATCTTCTTCGTAGTTTGTGTTCCCATGTATCATAAATTTCATCAAATGATTTTGGATGATTTTTCATTTGCTCTCTTAGACATGTGTAATACAAATCTTTATTATCACTGCTTATCAGTTCAAACACGATGTTGTCAGTATCTCGGGAGTAGTATACATGTGCTGGAATTTGATCGTATACGCGGTCAAAATCCTCAATTGAAATGACCCGGTATAATTCGTCCATACCAACAGTTTCATCTTCCATATATCTATCCCGATTAACTCTAACTCTTATATTGAGCATTTTGCATTAATCGGAGCCCTTGATACAAAAGGATTTCCAGACATAAAAAAGGGACTTCACCCCAACTTGGCGAAGTTTT
>NZ_JABBPN010000033.1 GCF_012933385.1 Paenibacillus lemnae | reverse complement strand
GCTATGAGTCTTCGAACGAGAACTATACTCGTACCATGAAGGATTTCGATCTGGCTCTGAACAATGCAAAAGAGACGGAACGTATGAATTCTTGGATGAAACGCAGCAGTCACTCATAGAACTAAGCATAATTTTTTTGTATGAACTCGATTCCCCACATAAACACCCCACTGGAGCAGAAATACACTTGGCTCCCGTGGGGTGTTTTTTTACAATATCCGCTTTTAAATTCCTTATGGCTTGAGAACGACTTTAATACAATCATCTGCATGGTCATTAAATGCCTTGTATGCGTCACTCGCTCTTGCCAGAGGCACCTCATGTGTAATAATGTCGGTTGGATCGATTTTGCCTTCTGTTATCATATCAAACAGCATTGGCATCATATGGATCACTGGTGCCTGTCCCATTTTGAGTGATACATTTCGTTCGAAAATATTGCCTAAAGGGAACATATTGTACTTCGAACCATACACTCCGGTCAATTGAATCGTACCAAATTTCCGTACGGCTTGAAGTGCGATTTCTAAAGCGCTCAAGGTTCCGCCCTGGATCTTCAACTTTTGACCAATCGCCTCTAATGGATTCTTCTTGCCATCCATGCCGACACAATCGATGACGACATCCGCGCCACCGGAAGTTAGTTCCCGCAAATATTTTCCAGTCTCATCAAATTCCTTAAAATTAATCGTTTCGACCTTGTTTGTTTTTTCAGCATGACGAAGGCGATACGGTACATGGTCAACAGCAATCACTCGTTTGGCGCCTTTCATCCAGGCGAATTTCTGGGTCATCAAGCCGACAGGACCGCAGCCGAGCACAATCACGGTATCACCTTTTTTCATGCCCGAATTCTCGATACTCCAATAAGCAGTTGGCAGGACATCAGACATAAACAGAAGTGCATCGTCTTCAAGCTCACACGACTCTGGTATTTTGAAAGGCATGAAATTACCATATGGAACCCGAAGCAGCTCTGCCTGGCCGCCGGAATAATCTCCATATCGTTCGGTGTAACCGAAATAGGCACCTGTATCAAACTCCGGGTTGGCGTTCGCATTGTCGCACTGGCTTTCCATTTCGTTCTCACAATAGAAGCAATGTCCACAGGATACGTTAAAAGGAAGAACAATCCGATCTCCTTTTTTAACTTTTGTAACCTCAGGTCCAACTTCCTCAACAATACCCATCGGTTCATGACCGATAACAAAATCCTTTTTGGCGGGCAGAGCTCCTTTATAAATATGCAGATCCGATCCGCAGATAGCGGTGGAGGTAATACGTACAATAATATCATCTGCTTTTTGCAGTTTAGGGTCCTCAACTTCTTTTACCTGGACATCATGGGCACCTTGAAACGTAACAGCTTTCATGTAATCCCTCCTTGAATTTATAAATGGCTTATATGTGATATACCCAAAACTTGCGCAATTATGAAGTTCAAGTGTAATAAACCTAAATTTGAGGCACAGGGTAAGAAGAAAATATCGATAAACATTCTATAAAGATTCTAAATTTTTAATGAAAATCAAGACCCGATTAAATATTATTTTGACAAAACTGTGGCTTTCATGTGACTAAATTGTGTACAAACGTGGTATATTAAGGTAGAATGAATTGAAAGCACTTCCACGAATTTATTTTACTATCAGGAATGGAGTTGACCTCATGATGAATTATGAAATTAAATATGCCACTCGAATGAAAGAAATTATAGTGTTGTCTTTTATGTTTAGTGTCGTGATTTTTCAGATTGGTGTCTGGACGAAACAGTCGTTTCCAGTATTGTTTTACGCTCAAATTGTTGTGAATCTTATAATGGTTGGAGCATTAGGAATAGAGATCTTTGCCCGGTTCGTGAAGCGGGGAGTCATTATCCAAAGTGATACGAAGAGCATTGTCATTAATGGAGAAGTCATACATGCTGAAGATTTGGAATTGATTCGTATTTCTGGCTGCCGCAGTGCTGCATTCGGTCTTAAATTAAAGAACAGCAAGAAACCGGCCATGCGCTATACGTTCAAATTTCTAGACTCCAAGTGTGAAGGGGTACGTGAAATTATACGTTTTGCAGAGATAAACCATATTGAAGTGATCAAGATGGGACCTCAGTCAAGAATGGTTGAGGCATCATAACCGTTTAAATAAACAAAGAAGTGGTGGTATCAGGGTTGATCCTGTACCGCCACTTCTTTGTTTATCCTAACGGATTTATATGACCTTCTTGCAATCGAAACGCCGAATGTGGGTATAATTCACATAGAACTCACAGACAAGGAGGGCGAATATGAGCTGGTTAGCTGTTCAGCCTTATTACAAAGTGGTAAGACGTGTTCAGAGCACAGAACTGAAGATCACGGAAGAGGATCGCGAGCTGCTCTTGTCCCATCAATCCATCATAACGAAGACCCGTGAATTTGCTGTTAAAGATGTGTTTGATATATCGTTCCGAAGCATGGGTTCCTCTGGCGGCATGCTGTATTTGCATACAAGCTTCGGGGTTTATTCTTACATGGTCAGAGATAACCCTAGTGATTTCATGACCGTATTCAAAAATATGGACTCCAATAAGAAATGAATTTTCATTGGGACGCTTTTCGAATTATTCGAATATATTCCCTCGGTTTAAAAGGCTGCTGTTTAGCTTGCGTTTCACTCTGAGGTTGTGAGGTTATAGAATAAAGTGGATACTCCGTATTTAAAGATGCATGATGTGTTATGCTTGAATTTAACAGAGCAGATGCCAAAAATATCACGACAAAAATTCCTGCGCAGCCCCATACTTTTTTGCTTATCATTGGTGAAATCACTCCTTAGTGTTTATATAGAGTGATGCCCAATTTTATGATAATCATTCACCATATCTTTGACAAAGCATGTTGATGTAGGCTATACTGATTTTCGGTTTGAAAAATGTTTGAAACAATTACATAAGCAATACCTGGAGGAGCCTGCCAAACGTGGGCTCTTTTTGTGTTTTTTAGATTTTTTTATCTAAATATGGCAATACTTAGGAAGAAAAAATCGTAGTCAAGGAGGAATCATTTTGTCGCTTCTTCACATCGCCATCCTGGCACCATTGTTCTATGCCATTTTGACAGGCATCATTGGCATCAAGCTGAAAGGAATTCATACCGGATGGCTGGTTCTGCCCGTACCAACAGTCATCTTTGGATTCTTTCTCAGTATGATCCCGATTGTTCAGCAGGGCAATGGCGGGCTTCATGAGCTTCCATGGATCCCATCACTTGGAATTAATTTTTCTGTGTATTTGGACGGACTAAGTCTCCTGTTTTCCCTGCTCATTTCCGGGATCGGTATGCTGGTCGTTTTGTATTCTATTTATTATCTCGATAAGAAGAGAGAAGCAGTTCACCGTTTCTATGTATATCTTCTGATATTTATGGGTGCCATGCTCGGGGTTGTATTATCCGATAACATGATGGTGCTCTATGGCTTTTGGGAATTAACCAGCATTTCATCTTTCCTGCTTATTGCTTTTTGGTATAACCGTGAAAGATCCCGTTATGGTGCATTGAAATCCATGCTCATCACCGTATTCGGAGGTCTGGCCATGTTTACAGGCTTTCTTATGCTCTCGGCAATGGCCGGAAGTCTGAGCGTAAGGGAGGTCATTGCTCAAACAGGAGAGATTGTGGGCGAGCCGCTATTCTTGCCAGCCATGATTCTAATCCTGCTCGGTGCATTTACTAAATCGGCACAATTTCCTTTTCATATCTGGCTTCCAGATGCGATGGAAGCACCTACACCGGTCAGTGCTTATCTCCATTCAGCTACAATGGTTAAAGCAGGCATTTATCTTGTTGCCCGCTTCAGTCCTGTGTTCGCAGGACAGCCGGAGTGGTTCTGGCTGGTTTCCGGGGCTGGATTGTGCACCCTGATTTACGGCTCAGTAAGGGCTATGAAGCAGACGGATTTGAAAGCTCTTCTTGCGTTTTCCACTATAAGCCAGCTTGGGTTGATTATGTCGCTGTTCGGCTTGGGTTCAGCATCTGCATTTTTTACAGGTTCTGCTGATGCGTTGTTCTATACAAAAGCAACCACTGCCGCCGTGTTCCACCTGATCAATCACGCGACCTTTAAAGGTGCATTATTTATGGTCGTTGGTATCGTTGACCATGAGACAGGCACGAGGGACCTGCGGAGGCTCGGAGGTCTGATGGCTCTAATGCCAATCACCTTTACGATTGCTGTCATTGGTGCTTTTTCTATGGCCGGATTACCGCCATTTAACGGGTTTCTGAGTAAGGAGATGTTCTTTACTGCTGTTCTCCAGGCTGCGAAGATGGATTTCTGGAATGTTCAGACATGGGGGGTATTAATACCGGTCATCGCATGGATTGCCAGTATTTTTACTTTCGTGTACAGCATGATTCTCGTTTTCAAAACCTTTCTTGGTAAAGGAAAGCCCGAAGCTCTGGAGAAAACACCACACGAAGCACCTATGGGTCTGCTCATTTCACCTGTCATTCTGGCTTCGCTGGTCGTCGTGTTCGGTTTTTTTCCTAATCTGCTGTCTTATTCGCTCATTGAACCGGCTATGGCAGCTGTGCTGCCAAACATGCTGTCATCGGGAGAGCAATTTGATGTGCACATTACATTTTGGCACGGCTGGAATGCAGAAATATTCATGACGCTCGGAGTCATTCTCATCGGAATTTTGATTTTCCTGATATTTAACAAATACAGGTTGTTGAACTCACCGTGGACCGAACGGTTTACATTGAACCGTCTATATGACAAAGGTCTGGCTGGGTATGAAAAAGGAAGCAGCAAGGTAACGAAATCATATATGACGGGCTCTATTCGGCACTATGTCATCTATATCTTCGCAGCGTTTGTCTTACTGTTAACGTATGCGATTGTCGATTCAGGCGGGGTGAAGATCGATACATCGGGCTTTGCACCGGTTTCTTTTTACGAAATGGTCATTATTATCTCAATGATCGGATCTGTACTCGTGCTGCCGTTTGTTAAAAATCGTCTGATTGCGATTATTATCACCGGCATGTCGGGCTATATGGTTACGTTATTCTTTGTCTTGTTCCGGGCTCCCGATCTGGCTTTGACGCAGATGATTGTGGAAACTGTATCCGTGATGCTGTTCCTGCTCTGTTTCTACCATCTTCCCAAGCTGCGTAAAGAAATGGTTCCTCTTCGCTTTAAGTGGACCAATGCGATCATCTCGATTGCTGCAGGTGCCGTCGTGACGTTGCTGGCACTTGGTGCATCAAGCGACCGGTTGTTTGCGTCGATTTCAGATTATTACATTAAAGAAAGCTACAATTTAGCGGGCGGTAAAAATATCGTCAATGTCATACTTGTAGACTTCCGTGGATTTGATACGATGCTTGAAATCATGGTGCTTGGTATCGCTGCTTTTGGTATATACGCTTTAATCAAAATTGATTCCGGAGACGAAATCATCGGTTTGGGTGACCGCAGGGTAGATCTGATGCTCCCTAACAGCAATGATGTCATTCTGCGGACTATTTCTAAACTGGTCATCTTTATTATTCTGACATTTGCTTTGTATCTGTTCCTGTCTGGCCATAACAACACAGGGGGCGGATTTATCGGTGGTCTGATGACAGCGGCAGCGCTTGTACTGCTCTCCATGGCCTTCGGCATGAATATCAGTGAGAAAATTATTCCAGTCAATTTCCGAACCATGATCGCTGCCGGACTGCTCATTGCACTGCTTACTGGTATGGGTTCGTTCCTGTTCGATGCACCGTTTTTAAGCCAGGCTTTTGACTATTTCACACTTCCTCTGCTGGGGAAAACAGAATTGGCTACAGCGGTACTGTTTGATTTAGGTGTATATTTGGCTGTCGTGGGTGTGACCATGACGATCATTTATTCCATAGGGAGGGATAACTAGACATGGAATTATATATGGCACTCACGATCGGCGTATTGTTCGCCGTCGGCGTATACTTGATTCTCTCCAAAAGCTTGCTGAGGATCATACTTGGAACTTCATTGGTAACGCACGCGATTCACTTGCTGCTGCTTACGACCGCTAGGCTCAAGACTGGTGCTGCTCCACTGCTCGGAGAAAAAGCAGAATCGTATGTTGATCCGCTGCCTCAGGCATTGATATTAACTTCCATTGTTATCAGCTTTGGAGTGACTTCATTTTTCTTCGTCTTGGCATACAAAGCGTATCAGCGTTTAGGTACAGACGATATGGAAGAGCTGAGGGGGCGCGAAGATGAATAATCTGGTTGTACTGCCCCTTTTGATTCCACTGCTGACCGCCGTAGTGCTGATCTTCCTGTTCAAAAAAGTTCAATTGCAGCGATGGATAAGTCTGGTCAGCCTGCTGATCAATATTGTGGTCGCTGCGCTGCTGGTTGGACAGGTGAGTGAGAAGGGAATCCAGACATTATACATGGGGGGCTGGCTGCCGCCGTACGGCATTGTGTTTGTTGCCGATATGTTCTCAGCACTGCTGGTATTAACGACACTGGCCGCAGCTGCCGGATGTCTGCTGTACGCTTTTCGTACCGTAGGGGAGAAGAGAGAGAAATATTATTTTTATCCTTTTCTTCAATTTCTGCTGGCAGGAGTTATCGGGTCCTTCATGACAGGCGACTTGTTTAATCTGTTTGTGTGCTTTGAAGTGATGCTGATATCTTCCTACGTACTGATCGTGCTGGGAGGCAGCCGCAGACAGCTTCGCGAGACGTTAAAATATATTCTGATCAATATATTGTCTTCTGCGCTTTTCGTGGCTTCTATGGCCATTCTATATGGAACGATTGGAACGTTAAATATGGCGCATATCTCTGTACGAGTTGCAGAAGCTCAGCAGGGCGGGATGCTGAATATTATATCGATCATGTTCTTGATCGTGTTTGCGTTAAAAGCCGGTCTGTTTTTATTCTACTGGCTTCCTGGCTCGTACAGCGTTCCGCCTACCGCGGTTATAGCGCTGTTCGGTGCCTTGTTGACCAAAGTCGGCTTGTATGCTGTGATTCGCACATTTACATTAATGTTTTATCATGACCAGGGATTTACTCATACCATTATCGCTTGGATGGCGGCAGCGACCATGATTCTCGGTGGAATAGGAGCCGCAGCATACAAAGATGTGCATCGTATATTGAACTATAATGTTATACTGAGTGTCGGCTTTATTGCCTTCGGTTTATCTGTCGCAACCAGAGAGTCATTGGATGGTACCGTACTATATCTGATCCATGACATGATTGCAAAAGCATTATTGTTTATTCTGGGCGGTATGATGATATCAGCAGCAAATTCAAGTCATCTCGACCAAATGGGAGGGTTGATCAAGAAGTACCCTGCGGTCGGCTGGATGTTTTTCGTTCTGGCTCTAGCACTCGTAGGCATTCCTCCACTCAGCGGATTCACTGGGAAGGTACTGATGGTTTCGGGAGGCATTGAAGGCGGTCAATTCTGGTTAACAGCTGTTGCTGTTATGTCCAGCTTGATGGTTCTGTATTCGTTAATAAGAGTATTCATGGGGGCTTTCTGGCGGGAAGATCCCATGCTTCCAGTAACTGAACGTAAAAAATGGCCGGTGTCAGTGTATGTTTCTGCGGGTGCGTTGTTTATCATTGTTATTGGACTGGGTCTGGGTGCTGAATGGGTTTACAGTTTTGCCAGCCAAGCCGGTGAAGTGCTGTCCAACCCGTCAATCTATATCGATGCCGTATTAAAGGAGTAGTGCAGATGGGCCATCAAATCCTGTTAAACATCATTATTGCTGTCGTTTGGATGTTTTTATATTCTGACTGGTCTGCCCCCCGGTTCATTCTCGGGTTCATCGTCGGGGCGGTGTTAATTGGTCTATTGAACCGTTTCTGGTCACAGGATTTTTATCTTCGGAAACTGTGGTCGCTGATTCTATTACTGCTTCTGTTTCTTAAAGAACTGTTTAAGTCGAGTGTTACAGTAATTGCACAGGTGCTTCGTCCCAAGCTGAATGTCACACCCGGTATTTTCGCATATGAAACAGAACTGGAATCTGACTGGGAGGTTACCATTCTCTCACTGCTGATTTGCCTCACGCCGGGAACATTGACGTTAGAAGTGTCTCACGATAAAAAAACGTTGTATATCCATGCTATGGATATCGATGATGTAGAAAGCGTGTCTAGTCAGATCAGAGGCACTTTTGAGAGAGCAATTATGGAGGTGACCCGGCGATGATGGATATGATGTTAATGCTTTCGCTGGCACTTTTGTCACTGGGCATATTGGGCAGTGTATACCGATTGATCAAGGGTCCTTCCATGAATGACCGCATTATTGCATTGGATACGATCGGCGTCATTCTGCTATCTATCGTTGCCGTTCTGTCTATGCTGCTGCGGACCTTTGCCTACTTAGATATTATTCTTCTGATTGGGATTTTGACCTTCATTGGCACAACAGCGCTGGCTCGATATATCGAACGGGGGGATGTCATTGAGCGCACAAATGATTAACGAGATTGGTGAACTGCTGATCGGGCTGCTCGTTTTGTTCGGTGCTGTCTTAAGTGTGGTCAGTGCTTTCGGCCTGATTCGACTGCCGGACGTGTATCTTAGATCTCATGCAGCTACCAAAAGTGCTACGCTGGGTGTACTCCTGATTCTGACAGGCGCTTTTCTTTACTTTATGATTTATGTAGAGCATACCAGTGCCAAACTGATTCTGGGGATCATCTTTGTATTTATCACCTCACCGGTTGCCGGTCACTTGAACGGAAGAGCGGCTTACCGCTCAGGTATACCCATGTGGGATAAGAGCCGATTTGACGAATTAAGGCCAGTCATTCAAAAAGAGATTGAGGAACATGGCCTGAATCGACAGTCAAATACCAAGACCCGCGGAAAACAATAATCAAAAACCAATAGCATGTATAAAAAGCCCTTTCAGAAATCCGATACCATTTCGGGTTTCTGCAAAGGGCTTTTCGAGTCTGCAATCACGTATGATGATAGCGATTCTCGAGTTTTTTGCCGATCATCCACAACAGCCATAAGACGAAAACAGCAATCAGGATACGCCAGGGCTGGTGGATAAAGCCCTGCCAATCGTGACCGATAAAGGCAACCATAAAGATCATTACCGACTTGCCGGCCATAACGGCAATAATAAACGTGGTCATGGATACGGAACTAAGGCCGGATGCGATGTTAATCAGAGCCGAAGGCGTGAAGGGAAAGCAGTACATGATAAAGATCGGCGTGAATCCTTTTTCTTCGATCCAGTGAAAGAATCGCTGCGTTCCGGGCATCTTCTTCTGGATATAGGTACCGAGCCTTCCGCCAAGCTTGCGGACCAGCCAGAAGACGGCAATCGCGCCAGCACAAACGCCGATCCAGGAGAAGAGAAAACCAAACCACAGCCCGTAAGCGGCTGCATTGCCCATCACAATCACAATCAAAGGCAGAATAGGAAGAAAGGCTTCCAGGAAACAAATCAATATCCCTGGAAACGGTCCGAGCTGGGAATACTCCTTCAGCAGGGTTTCCACCTGATGCATATCGATATTTTTTAAATCATGTAGTGCTTGTCTTATCCATTCCAGCATGATGAATAGTATCTCTCCCTAATTCCGAAGTTCATAAAATTGACATTCAGTGCGGCTGTAGTAATCCACATTGCTGACATCAGACTGGGTTACGACGGTTTGATCGGTAAAGCGGATGACCGTAGTACCTGCATGAACGAGCTGATCTTCTTTAAATACTCGCACTTCATACTGCTGATCAACAGCTTCTTGAAAATCCTGGTCACTGAACAGTGGTCTGACAATAGGCATGTTTCGTTACTCCTTTTCACATAATCAGTGGTGTTGACTTACAGGCGGATGGATGTGGCATTTTCGGCACACCGGGACGTAGGAGTCATTTCCGCCGATTGCAATTTGTTCACCTGTATATATGGGTTTGCCATCTTTTAACCTCAAATTCATTGTAGCTTTTCGTTCGCAGAACCAGCAAATGGTTTTCATTTCTTCAATCTTGTCGGCATAGACCAGCATCCAGCGGCTTCCCTCAAACAGATCATTTCGGAAATCATTTTTCAGCCCGAATCCCATCACAGGGACGTCAAGCTCATCGACAATCCGAACGAGCTGCAAAATATTTGATTTCGAGAGGAATTGACACTCGTCCACCAATATACAAAAAGGCTTTGGGCTTTGATTCTGAACCATTCCGAAAATATCTGTGGATTCGGTGATTGGAATTGCTTGTCTACGCAAACCGATGCGGGAGGACACATAGCCGACCTCATCACGGTTGTCCAAAGCCGAAGTGAAAATGAGAACAGGTTTGTTCTGTTCTTCATAATTGTGAGCCACTTTCAAAATTTCGATCGATTTCCCGCTGTTCATGCTGCCATACTTAAAAAATAACTGAGCCATAAGCCATTCCTTTCCAAACGTTGTGAACATACAATCGTATGTATTGTCGCATTAGTTATTGGGTTATGTAAATACCCTGCGGCAACCCTGCAGGGGAGCATTCATCTCACATCGAAAAGAAGCGAAGAGAGCCCCCCTGGCTGCAATTACCGGCAGGTTCAGTTTAGCAGCTGTGCCACCAACGAATGACGATAACCAGCAATATAAACAATACTAATTCAAAAGCTGCCATTCCCGTTCTCTTCGGTACGCATGCAGCAGGCAGTACAGCAGGGGCACATGCATGAGGATGGGCCACCGGTTGTACATATACTTTGGTACTTTGATAAGATGCTGCAGCCACAGACAGCCCGGGATATCCGGAACTATGAGAAACTGGCGGCATTGCTGTTCCAGCCTGCACAGGAGGTATTGAGGTATTCATTCCTGTATTCCATCCGCCCATTCCAGCCATATTAACATCCCCCAACCATTAATGTGATGATTCGAAGATAGTTTATGACGGCAGGGATTATTGTACCTGTGCATTTACCCAGAAGTCAAAATATTATCGTAAAGGTTGAAGTGGTACTCTATACAGGTTATGCTGAAATCAAACATAGTTTAACCAATAAACTAAGATGTATCAGGGGGAATGAGATTGCTGCGTATCGGTGTGGATTATTACCCAGAGCATTGGAATAAGAAAGAATGGAAAACCGATGTTTTGCTTATGAAAGACAGCGGTGTAAACGTTGTCCGTATGGCTGAATTTGCATGGAGCCGCTTGGAGCCGGAAGAAGGAACATATGATTTTCAATGGCTGGATGAAGCGATTTCACTTTTTGAAAGACATGGAATTGATGTTGTGCTGGGGATCCCGACCATGACGCCTCCTCAATGGTTGAGTCAGCATTATCCGGATTCCCTGCCCGATCTGCCCGATCAGCACTTGTCTCATCCGGGTGTCCGCGGCCATCGTTGTTACAACAGCCCTTCTATGCGTATCCTGACAGCTGCTATTACCAAACAGATGGCACAGCGTTATGGCAGCCGCAAGTCTGTAATCGGTTGGCAGACGGACAATGAGTTTTCGCTGCACATGTGCCGCTGTTCCAACTGTTTATCAGGATTTCGGAATTGGCTGAAGGAAAAGTATGGTGATTTGAAAACCCTGAACCAAGAGTGGGGAACGGTGGTATGGAGCGGGGGATTCAGCGATTGGGAGCAAATCGCACTTTATCCCACGAATGAACGCTATTTTAACCCTTCTTTATTGCTGGATTACCGCCGGTTTCAGAGTCAATCGGTTACAAGCTATCAGCAGATTCAAATTGATGAAATTCGCAGTCACAGCCGTGATCAGTGGATCACACACAATACCTGGAGTGCTCCGCTGCCGCTCGACCTCCACGAACTGTATGATGAACTGGACTTTGCTTCTTTCGATTATTATCCTGCTACGGATCCGGATAAAGCCAAGAGCAACCCTTACAGCGGTGCTTTGCTCTTAGATCGGACCAGAGGTTTTAAGCAGCAGAATTTTTGGGTGATGGAACAGTTTGGTGGAATGCCCGGCAGTTGGATGCCTGTCTGGCGCAGCCCTTATCCGGGATTCTTAAGGGCGTTTGCATGGCAAAGCGTGTCACGGGGGGCGGATGGCGTCGTATTTTTCCGATGGAGAAGTGCTGCGGCCGGTGCGGAGCAGTATTGGCATGGACTGATTGATCACAGTAATGTTCCCGGGAGAAGGTTTAAAGAGTTCCAGCAGTTTGCTCGTGAAGCTAACCGATTATCTGATCAGATCTTCGGTTCTGAAATGCAGCATAAAGTTGCGATACTCTATGATTTTGATAGTCATACAGCGCTTCAGCTGCAGCCTCAGACCGAAGGCTATGATTATTATGAATATATAAAATTGATTCACAGATCACTGCTGAAGTCTGGTGTCGGTGTAGATATTCTTCATCGGCTGGACAACCTTCCGGAAGAGTACCGGTTGCTTATCCTTCCATCACTGTTTGTTGCAGATGAAGAGAGCGCTTCCCATATTGAAGCGTTTGTCCGCAAGGGAGGAACGGTTGTGGCACTTCCTCGAAGCGGTGTGAAGCAGATGAATAACCAATGCTGGATGAAACCGCTCCCTGGGCCGCTTTCCTCCATTTTCGGCGTCAGTGTGAAAGAGTACGATCCGATTGGCAGTCATGTTCACCGCATAGCGTCGCTAGACGGACATTCATATGAATGCAGCTACTGGTGCGATCTGCTTGAGGCGGATACGGCAGAGACTGTTGCTTCTTATGATTGTGATTTTTATAAAGGGACACCTGCTGTGACGAGGAACAAGCTGGGCCAAGGCGAAGCATTTTATGTGGGAACATTTCCAGAAGAGTCTTATTTGAAAGCCTTGTTCACACGTCTGTGTAATAATCTGGATATCGAGGTGTATCCTGATCTGCCGGAAGGAATTCATATGACCCGGCGCATAAAAGATGGAACAGAATATGTATTTGTATTGAATTTATCAAGAGAAGAGCAGGCCGTTTCTTTGAAACAGCGGATGAAACCTCTGCTCGTAGATGATGATATTACAAAAAAATCCATAGATTCATTGACTTTGTCCCCTTATGGAGTAGCTGTGTTGGAGCTGTAACTCTCAGACGACCCTAACATCGAAACAGCCGTCCTTTACGACGGCTGTTTTTAATGTTTGTTCTGTCAATCTTCCAATTTTTTTGTTATAACTGATGAAGGGGATAACTGTGAAAATGACAAGCAACTCGTTTGGAGTGAGAATGTTGTCCATTCATGTCTTGAAATCGATTTTAGTACCTTTTATTTCGCTGTTTGTCCTGTTCTCTTCAGTGATCTTGATTCCGGACAGAAATATTCTGCTATTGGCGGGATCTGCGTTATTGTTGAACATAAGCATGTGGATTGAGAAGAAACATCCCAAAGTCCTGGTGCTGCAATTCGTTCTGCTCGGTTTGTTTCATTATGCCAGCCAATTGAATTGGTGTCTTCTGTTATATTACATATTAATTACGAATGTGATTCAGCACAGCTGGAAGTTAAAACAGATGCTTCCTTGTGCACTGCTGATCACGATCCAGTATTCCCTCATCCGATTATCCTACTCACCATACACCACGTATAACATCATCGTATCCGTATACGACATCATCTCATCGTTGGTCATTATTTATACGCTGCATACTATTATCAAGATCGAAATGGAAAAAAAGTCGTTAACCAAGCAAAATAAATTCCTGATCAATCATGATCCGCTGACCGGTTTTTTAAATTATGAAGGATATATGAAAACCGTCCAGCAGATGACAGAAGAACTTCGCAGTTTTCGCATCGTGCTGCTGGATATTAACAATTTCAAATCCTTAAATGCAAAAGACATTACTTCGGCCAACGAAATTCTAATTCGATTCTCCGTTCATATACGGCGTCACTTTAAAAATATGCATGCAGCAGCTCGGTATGCAGGAGACCGGTTTGCAATTCTGCTTCCCGGGAATGAGCCCGTCAACGGACTGTCTTCATTTGACGATTTGGGGGTTCAGATTACATTCAGTATTACAAGTTATCCGGAGGAGGCGGGCTCTTTTCAAGAGGTCATCAATATGGCGGAAGATCGGGTATTTCAGATGCGCCGGGAGACCTGGCTCAAAAGCCAGGAGGAATTTATGCGGTCTGCCAAAATGAAAACAGTGGGTGAGCTGGCCGCAGGCATGGCCCATGAAATACGCAATCCGCTGACTGCAATCAAAGGATTTGTGCAGCTCTCCAAGGTGCAGAATTATAATATTCAGCCCTGGTATGAGGTCATTATGGGCGAAATTACGAGGGTGGGCGAGCTGACGGCTGAATTCCTCCAATTCTCCAAGCCTCATATGAGCAATATGAAGGTCGATTGTCTGCGCAGCTGTATGACGCGTGTCTTTTCTCTATGCGAATCGGAGGCGGCTTCACGAGGACATACCTTTACCATTGATCTTCCGCAGGAAGAAGTAACGGTGTTCATGGACCGTGACAAAATTATTCAGGTTCTCATCAACCTGATCCGAAATGCCTTTCAGGCGATGGATATTACGGGGAACGTTCACTTCTCACTATCCATTCAGAATACTTGGGCAGTGATCCAGGTCGAAGATACCGGCAAAGGGATTGCTGCACATGATCTGGATCAAATATTCGATCCATTTTTTACGACGAAGGAAGAAGGAACCGGTCTCGGGTTGTCTTTATGCCAAAAAATCGTGGAAGACCATGGCGGCACGATTGCTGTACACAGTGAGCTGCAGGTTGGAACGGTGTTTACTGTGCGGCTGCCTATAACGACTGACACTGATTAAACGTTAAAACCCCCGGCCATTCTGGCCGGGGGTTTTAACAATATAATCCACATTAAATCTCGACTTCAACCATCCAGCCGAACGGATCTGGCACGAGACCTCGCTGAATGCCGGTTAGTGTAACATAAAGCTTGCTGGATATTTCTCCTGTAACGCCGCCGCCGATCACGGCCTTTTCATCACGCCAGTTCAGCTCTCCGATGGGAGAGATTACGGCAGCGGTACCGGTACCAAAAGCTTCCTCCAGTTCACCGCTTTTCGCTGCAGCAAAAAGCTCCTCGATGGATATCACCCTTTCTTCGACAGGAACGTTCCATTCCTGCAGAAGCTGGATGATTGAGCTTCTTGTAATCCCGTTAAGAATGCTGCCGCTCAAAGCCGGGGTATAGACAGTTCCGTTGATTTTGAAGAACACGTTCATGCTGCCTACTTCTTCAACATATTTTCTGTGGACACCATCGAGCCAGAGTACCTGAGAATATCCTTTTTCTTTGGCGATCTCCTGGGCTTTCAGGCTTGCTGCATAGTTACCGGCCGTTTTCGCTTCACCGATTCCGCCTCTGACAGCTCTCACATATTCGTTCTCCACATAAATTTTAACCGGGTTTACACCTTCCGGATAATAATTGCCAACCGGTGACATGATGATCATAAATTTATAATCGGTGGAAGCATCCACTCCCAGTGCCGGTTGAGTGGCAATCACATAAGGCCGGATGTACAGTGAATGTCCGCTTTCTTCTGGAATCCAGTCCTGGTCGACTGCGATCAGAGCTTTCAGCGCCTCGAGTGCAATTTCCTCATCAATATGGGGGACGCCTAAACGGTCATTAGACCGGTTGAGCCGCTCCATGTTTTTCTGTGGTCTGAATAACAGAACCCTGCCATCACCGGTTTTGTAAGCCTTCAATCCTTCAAAAATGGTCTGGCCGTAATGAAACACCTTGGCTGCCGGATCCAGAGAAATGGGCTGATAAGGGATAATGCGCGGATCGTGCCAGCCCTGACCTTCGGAATAATCCATAATAAACATGTGATCCGAGAAATGAATGCCGAAGCCGCGTTCGTTCTCCAGCGGTTTTTTCTTTTTATGTGTGCTGATTTCGATACTGATCGGTCTGCCCATGATACCCATCGCTCCCTAGTACGTTTATTCTTAATTGAAATGCTACCATTTTAAGAAGTATATTAAAAGTATCTATTTTGTTTCAAGTATATACCTTATCGGTATGGAAGGGGAACATATTCGTATGGATATGCGGCAGATTAAATATTTTCTGGCTATTGCACATGAGGGACAAGTGACGCGGGCTGCCAAGAAATTGAATATGGAGCAGCCGCCGTTAAGCCGCCAGCTGAAGCAGATGGAAGAAGAATTGGGTGTGCGGTTGTTTGACCGGAGTTCCCGCCATTTGAAGCTGACTTCAGCCGGGGAACTGCTGAAACAGCGAGCGGAAATTCTGCTGTCCCAGTTCGATGAAACCTTGAAAGAGGTCAAAGAGACCGAGGACGGTCTTCGCGGCATGCTGTCCATAGGATCGGTGGTGTCCTGTGTCTCGCTGCTGCCGGGCGTGATTCAGCGTCTGCGTGAAGTGTACCCGCAGCTGACCTATAAGATCATGGAGGGTGATCATACCTTCCTTGGAGAACTGCTGCAGAAAAGAGTCATTGAACTGGTGGTTGCAAGGCTGCCTTTTGAAGCATTCCATCAGACAGATCCCTGTGAAGTGCTGCCGCTGCCCTCGGATCCCTATGTTGCCGTTATTCCGAGCTCTTGGGCCCATAAGTTTCAGGGGAAATCATCGATTCAAATGTCTGAACTCGCCGATTTTCCTTTCCTGACACTGAAGACAGATCACACCACCCGTATGCATGAATCCATCATGAGTGAGTGCAGACGGCATGGATTTGAGCCTCATGTAATTTGTGAATGCTCCAGTGTTGCCATTATTATGTCGTTCATTGCAGAAGGCATCGGTGCTACGATATTTCCCAAATCGGTCATGTCTTCTTATACAGGTAACGTCGTGACAGCCTTGGAGCTTGAAGATGCGGAACTGCAATCCAGTGTTGGTATCGTATGGCTGAAAAATCACTATCTGTCCAAAAGTGCAGAACGTTTTATTGAAAGCTTCAAATGAGATTTGTAATGAATGTGAAGAAGGAGTTGGCGAAGATGATATTGCATATTATGAACACCGTTGCCTGGAAAAATGCAGTTGTTGCCGGGGAATACGCACCAGCCAGTCTTGCGAAGGATGGCTTTATTCACTGCTCGACACCTGAACAGCTGCTGGGAGTTGCGAACACATTTTATCGGGATCAGAAAGGGCTGTTCGTTCTTTATATTGATGAGAGCAAGGTCATTTCGGAGGTTGTATATGAGGATTTGTACGAGACGGGTAAGCTGTATCCTCATATATATGGACCGCTGAATCTGGATGCAGTTGTGCGTATTGTGGAATACAATCCCGATGAAGAGGGATCTGCAGGTACGGAGCATATATCTCACTAAGAAGCAGCAGACATAGACGGCATATAGAGAGCTAGTATCTCTTGATGCCGTTTATTGTTCTTCAGTTTGTTTTCTAAACTTAAGCGGGGATTGTCCAGCATGTTTCGAGAAAGCTTTGCTGAACTGAAATTCATCACGGTAACCGCAGGACCTGGCAATGGCATGAACAGGAAGACGAGTGAAGATAAGATAACGTTCAGCATGCTGCATTCTGATTTGGATCAGATAATCTTTAGGGGATACAGACAGATGCTTGATAAAAAGCTTTCGCAAATACGACACCGATATCCCTTCGCTGCGGGCAAGATCTCCAATTCGAAACGTTGACTCATAATGCTGCTGCATATATCTTTTTATCCGTTGAAAAGCCTGCTCCGGACCTTCTGGATCCTGTACCTGTTCGGGACTGTGCAGTTTGGCGAGGATTTGCATTAGGGTTCCGCATACATATAAATTTCGCTCCGGTATATCAGGCAGCCAGCTGTGGACCATCTGCCTAAAAGCATCGTCCAGATCCAAAGCATCCTGACCCAGGACCTGCTGTTTAAATGGAATGTTTAATCGCGCAAGCTGCTGAGGCATTTTCCATTGTTGGTTCTCATAGCAGGTAATGGAGCATTGAAACAGAACCATCGTAATCTGAAGCGGATCATCGACAGAGCTCTCCATCGACATGGAAAGTCCGGGTTCCATATAAAACAGCATGCCCTTCTGCACCGCATGGGCTTCGTTTTCTCCCGCGCAAAGAAAAGTACCGCTTCCTTTATGAATCCAGTAAAAAGAGTGAACTGACCGGTTATGACGAATGTCCTGCCAAAAAGGTTCCGTGGTCTTCAGCAGTACCCAGTCTATGCGAACGGACAAGTCGTCCACAGTATACATGTTATTGACCTCCCAGGTGTGCGGCATTTTCGGCTGATTACAACATCATTCTTTTGGCTAATAGTATAATCCGCCAGGAGCGATTATGACAAATTTATGACTGCTGCTGACATGGGCTTTTTAATAACAGTGGACTAAACTCTAGAGTATACATCAAGCCTGAGGAGGAGCTGTCCATGATTCGTTTGTTTGATCATCACCGTATCCGAAATACAAAGGAGCTCGAAGGGTTGTGGGATTTTTCTAAGGTAGCCGAAGTGGGGGATGTCCCTGACCGCTATACTATGAAACTGCCAGTACCCGGATGCTGGGAAAGTCATGCAGAGCTTGGAACTTATCGCGGGAAAGGCGTCTATCGCAAAATGCTGTCTGTCCCTAAGAAGTGTAATGTAAGACTGGAGTTTAAAGGAGTGAGTCATACCGCAAACGTCTACTTTGACGGTATGCCAGCAGGGCACCATTACAACGCATATACAGCTTATGACGTTGTTCTTCCTGAAGTTGAAGCGGGGGAACATGAACTTCTGGTCTACGTGGATAATTCCTTTGGAGATCATTCTGCACTTCATGTGCCCAACGACTACTATACATACGGCGGGATTACACGTCCTGTATCCATGGAGATCATCAGTGAAGTATATCTGGAACGGGTGATGTTCACCCCGATCCAATCCACGGACGGATGGAAAGGGCATTGGCGGGCACTGCTTCGCAATATTGGCGATAAAAAGCAGGAGGCTGTGGTTAAAGGTACGGTGGCCGGTCATGAGCTTGTGTTCAGCTCGATCGATTTGAATCCTGGGCAGAGCAGCTGGGTGGAAGGTGAGCTTGCTTATCCGGACGTCGATGCGTGGTCTCCGGAGCATCCGGTTCTCTATGAACTGGAAGCAAGGCTTACTTTGAATGGAGTGGAGGCGGATGACTGGATCGACCGCATTGGTTTTCGAAGTATTGATATATGCGGCGAAAAGATCATGCTGAATGGTAAGCCGCTGATTTTTAAAGGCGTGAACCGGCACGAGGATCACCCTATGGCAGGCAGTGCACTGCCGCTTGGTTTAATGGTGCAGGATCTGGATCTCATCAGGGAGCTCGGCTGTAACTCGGTGCGTACCAGTCATTATCCCTATGATGAACGGTTTCTGGATCTCTGTGATGAATTAGGAATTCTGGTATGGGAAGAAAATCATGCGCGGGGACTAAGCTTGGAACAGATGCAGCATCCGTTATTCGCAGTTCAAAGTGAACAAGTGACGCGGGAGATGGTAGAACAGCATTATAATCATCCTTCCATTGTGATTTGGGCAGTCCTGAATGAGTGTGCCAGCGATACAGAGGAAGGCCGGGTCCATTATCGACGCCAGCTTGAGATTATTCGAGAAGTGGATCCTCTCCGCCCGAGAACATTCGCATCCCATCACCGCAGCCGCGAGAAATGCTTTGACCTTGCCGAGATTGTGTCCGTAAATTTGTATCCGGGATGGTACACGGATGAGGATCCGGGTGAACTGGCCGATCTTGCCAAAGGCTGGGCGGAAAGTCTGGGAGGATCAGGGAAGCCGATGATCATCAGCGAATTTGGCGGTGACGGATTTTACGGATTCCGCAGCAGGGACCGGGTGAAAGGTTCTGAAGAACGTCAGGCAGATATTCTGCTCAGTAATCTGAAGTCCTATCAATCCAGAGATTTCATATCCGGCATGTTCATTTGGCAGTTCTGTGACTGCCGGGTAACAGAAGGGCTCGACTGGCTCCTGAATCGTTCGTGCACCCGGAACAGCAAAGGGCTGGTAGACGAGTACCGTAGACCTAAGCTTGCTTATGATGTAGTTAAAGCGTGTTTTAAACCTGACAGTCATATAAGTGAATGATTAAACACTTGAACTCCGCTTGGATTACAGCGGGGTTTTTGTGTTCATAAAATTGAAGAACAGATAAGACGAACGCATTCTACACTGTGATATAATTAAGCTTTGGATATAAGGAAGATTGAAATTGTACATTATAGAACATATAACCAGACCGAGGTGTTCATCAAATGACAACAACCGTCGTGATAGGCGGAGGAATTACAGGACTTTCCGCGCTGTATTATTTGCACAAAGAATCCTCTGAAATGGAATTGTTTCTTATAGAAGCCGATCCTGTGCTTGGCGGTAAAATCCGCACATCTAAACATGGCGAATTTATTATGGAGACCGGAGCAGATTCTATCGTGGCACGAAAGGGCAATGTTTTTCCTCTAATAGAAGAGATAGGTTTGAAGGACGAAGTTGTATATAACGGCACCGGCACTTCATATATTTATACCGATCATGGATTGAAGAAAATCCCGGCAGACTCTGTCTTTGGTATTCCTGCAGGGATCCAGTCTTTAGTGGAAAGTGAACTTGTTTCGGATCAAGGAAAACTGGAAGCGCTGAAAGATTTGTACGCACCGAATGAGTCTTTCACTAAAAGTGATTCTCTTGGCTTGTTTCTAAAAGCATTTTTAGGTGAGGAATTGGTTCAGAAGCAGATCGCACCTGTCATTTCCGGTGTGTATTCCGGAGAATTGGACGACTTGACGATATCTTCTACACTTCCATTCCTGCTGGATTACAAAAATGAATACGGCAGCATTATTCTGGGTCTGCATGAGAACAGGCATAAATATCTGGGTGCAGCGGGTAAGAAGTTTATTTCTTTTAAAGAGGGCATGTCATCCTTTATTGATAAGATGGAAGAAAAGGCTGAGAGAGCCAGGATTTATAAAGGAGTACAAGCTGAACGAATTGAACGAGCAGGCGAACGCTACAACGTATACTTGGGAAATGGAGAAACGCTGCAAGCGGATCACATCGTACTGAGCAGTAACAGCGGCCAGGCCAAAGCTTTGCTGAATGATGAGGAGCTTACGCCGTACTTTAAACGGTTGTATACCAAATCAATGATTAGTGTCTATCTTGCATTTGATGTCCCTGATGCATCGCTGCCCAGTGATGGAACCGGGTTTATCAATTCAGGCGGCGAAGGTCTGATCTGTGATGCATGCACATGGAGCAGCCGGAAATGGGAGCATACATCTAAGGAGCGGCAGCTGCTGGTCCGTTTATTCTACAAAAGCTCCAATCCTTCATATGAGGCATTGAGTGAAATGACAGATGATGATTTGAAGCACACAGCGGTTCAAGATATTGCTGCGAGTCTAAACATACATGCTGCTCCTGTGGAGGCTATTGTTACGAAATGGCTTAACAATATGCCAAATTATCATTTGGAGCATCGTCAGATCGTGGATACCCTGGAACGTAAGTTGGAAAAGAGCTGGCCGGGAGTGCAGCTCGCAGGATGTTCGTATTACGGGGTCGGGATTCCGGACTGTATTATGAAAGGGAAGGAAGCAGCGGATAATATCCTTTCTCGTGTTGGAGCGAAATAGTTAGGAGATACAGATGAAATATCAGGCGGGCACAGCCATGTGTCTGCCTTTATTAATTAATTGAAATTAAAGCTTGCTGGTTAGCAAATGGTATGATATATTATATTTCTGGCTGTTGCAGACAACATTTTGATTGCAAGAAGCTTTCGAAAAAAAAGCTTGCAATAAGCTAGTAAGTTATGATATATTCTAATTCCGGCCAACAAGCGAGTTGGTTGAGGGAAATGAAGAAGTTGATCTTTGAAAACTGAACAACGAGTGAGTTAAACCGATCTTGCTTTTAGCAAGATCAAACATGAGATTATATAATCTCGT
>NZ_JABBPN010000032.1 GCF_012933385.1 Paenibacillus lemnae | reverse complement strand
ATTTTTAAAATGAAGCCACCGGATCCGCTTTGATCCGAGTGAATCCTGCTGTCTTTACGTCGAAATTAAAATTATGCAAAATGCTCAATTTACTACATAAAGACGTGGATAGAAACGTAATTCAAAACTTAATTGTGAATGTAAGCAAGCTCCTCAAAGATGTAGGTTGCAAGTTGATATATTTTTATCAAGATGATGCCACAGCCGCAATTCAAAAGATGATAGATGCTAGGGGTAAGGAAGAATTTTTAGTAAGAAAACACAACGAATATAAACATGAAATGTATTTTTTGAATCGGATTGAGCAGGGAATCGAATCACATATAACCTTTTTTTTAGATTACGCTGAACTTGCAAATAAGATTGTCAAAGAAGTGACGATTGAAACCATAGTTATAGAAAATTCTAAACGGAATTATTCATTATATGAAATGCAATTGCTCAATGAATTTGATTTGAATTTTATCCCTGACCCATATGTGGATAAAATTATACTTGAAAGCTATACAGGCCTATATCATAATCACGATTTGAACTTTAATTTAAAAGTAGAATTGATAGAAGAACAATTGATTATATTCGGGAATAGAAAGCTCAAACCTAAAAGTAGTAATCAATTTTATCTTGATGATATGAGTGTAACTATAAACTTTATAAAGGAAGGTAATGTAATAAATCAAGTTGTCATTACAGAGAAGGATTTATATGCAAACAGGAATGATAATGGGACAACTTTTATAAGAATCTCATAGAAGAACCGAAATTTTTTAATGAAGCGAGAGCAGCGGACAGCCTCTTCTGGAGGTTCGTGAATGCAAGGACGTTTTTTCTATGATTCAGACTTTAAGCCACAAGGTATAGCGACGAAGCAGAATAAGTTTGTTAAGGGATATAAGAACATTACCATTAATGAAATCCTGGTGATCGGTAGATTTGTACTGCAAGGTATTAAAGAACAAAAGAGGTTTCGTTATTGGAGAAGGAATAGCATCTGTTAGTGATAAAGTCATCATAAGAGCTGACGGAATTATGATTTATTTACAATCTGAGACCGAGTGAGTATAGCTATCTTAGCCGAAAGAAGTTCTTATTTAGGAGGGGTCTATATGATATTAGAAAAAGTGATAAATAGAATTGAAATACAAAGTGAATATAAGGATTTTGTTGATAAGTATATAGATCATATACTTGCCGAATTTAAAGGTAAGATTCATAGCATTTATATGTGTGGCTCGATTCCAAAAGGAACTGCTACACCTTTTAAGTCAGATGCAGACTTTACTATTGTTTGTGTAAATCCTAAAGATATTGATTACGAAAGATTGTCAAATATTAAAGACAGGCTTTTGAAAGAATATCCATTCATCACTAAGATTGATACGATCATTTGCTCGATTGACGATGTATTAAGTAAACCAAATGAATGGGGTTTTTGGGTGAAGATCATTTGTGTTTGCATGTATGGTCATGACATTGGTGAAAAAGTACCACCGATCATTATTTCTCCAACGTTCATTCTAGACTTAAATACAGAGACCAAGGAAGAAGTAGATCGTGTACGTCGTTCACTTTCTACTGCTAGTGATCACACGATGAAAACTAGATATATTAAAGGATACTCTAAGAGATTAATTCGTGCATTATACTCTTTGGTTTTAATAGATACATGTGTATGGGAAGATGACATTATTGAGATGAAGAATGCCATATTAACCTACTGCGAGATTGACTCCGCTTTAATTGATTATCTGTATGCTTGTTACTTGGATAATAATGTACTTGTTGAAGAGTTTCTGGGAATTGCAGAAAAAGTATATAGCTATTTCGAGAACGCCTTAAACGCAATGGCTGCTTCCAGAACTCCCCTCGACTAACACCATATTGACGCTCCGGTGCTGACGCCCCTTGGTCAACCCAAGAGGATAATCAGGGCAGACAACTCTAAGAGAAAACCATTATGAACTTAATAAAAAGTAGGAGGACAAATGTTATATGATTAATGATAAACCATGGTATACCGAGTTGTTTCAGTTAAATCAAACAGGATTTCTTGTCTTAAGCTTTATGATAATAATATCAATAATAGTAGGAATTCTAGTTTTAATATTGAAATCAATAATTGGAAGAATATCTAGTAAAAAAATCATGTTATTTGGTGGAGAGCTAATTCTACTTGGATACATATTTACAACAATTGCAGACTTCCAACTTAGATTTCCAAGTCTAAGTTTTATAACTATTTTACTTGGCGTTATTATTAGTATATATGGACTGATTAAAGAAGATTGATTAAAACTATGAAAATAACACAAGGAACTGCGTTAAACAAAGTACTCACGCGGTGGGACAGTTTTGCCGCTCATGGGTCCGGCAGAATACCTAACTGCATCGCGGCCTGCCTTCGGCACCACAAATCGAGGAGGAGTATAATGAATGTCACTGTTATAGATAGAGATGAGTTTAAAGCAGTTGTTTTAAAAGCTGAAATGGGAGGCCAAGATGTAAGAAGGGCATGGAAAGAAATGCAGGGCAAAAATTTCAATTGGATTACTCAAGATTTTGGATATGTATTTATACCTGAATGGCAATGGTCAACTGGCGTGAAAGAATTGTGGGTTGGTCCAATCGTTAACTACACTAGGTAGCTGGAGTCTGATTGCTAAAAAAGGAGGAATCAATGAAGTATTCAGTAATTGTATTGGATCTAGATGGAACTGTTCTTGATTCTGAGAAGAAAATATCAGAAAGGAATCACAATGCTGTTGTGAAATGTCATCAGCAAGGAATGAAAATAATCTTTGCCACGGCACGACCTCCGAGGTCTGTGAATCTTTTTTTACCAGAAGACTTAAGAAGTATTGGCTCATTCATTTATTATAATGGAGCTCTTATCACATGCCCGCTAACAGGTATAAATCATCATGAGCCCATTAACCCTACGCTTACTGCTGAGTTATTAGATTATTGCATAAGCAGCAATCCAGATCTTGATATAAGTCTTGAGGTTAACGATATGTGGATGAGCCTGAAGGAATACGAGTATTCATCGATTACTAAAGTTACAGAGTTGCCGGTAGTTAAAACATTGGATGAGCTAATGAGTCAAGAAGCAACTAAGATACTGTTTTTCGGAAAGATCGATATTGAACCAGTGAAAGAGAGATATTCAAATAAATTGAATATTGTGATTACGGATAATGGAGAACTTGTTCAGATATCCTCAGATAAGGCATCCAAAGAAAAAGCGGTAACGCTATTATGTAATAGTCTAGGAATACCTCTTGAGAAGGTAATTGTATTTGGTGATGATCATAATGATTCGGGTTTATTCAGGATATGTGGTTGGTCTGTTGCAATGGGGAATGCTGTTCCCCAACTGAAAGAGATATCAGATGAAATCACCGACACAAATGATAGCGATGGGGTTGCTAAGGTACTGGAGAGGATTTTAGAGATATCTCAGTTAAAAATCATCTAACAATGAATTTTCGCGTTGTTTATCGTCAGTAACGATGGAATTGCTTTGAAAACTTATACAAAAAATGAACATCAGCTAACAAAGATGCCCTGAACGTTTTAGGGATTCAGCGAGAAGAAGGATGGTGGGAAATTTGGACAGACTAAGGAGTATTTTAAAGTCACCGCGGTTATCAATCAGTATCCTTATATTGTTGACTGTTCTCGGATTAATTCTCTATTTCACTTACCCATTAAAGATTCATCATGTATTACGCCATACGGATAATATTGAAAGTGTTCATGTTACTTATATGTCTAATGGCAAATTTACTGATTACTTGCTTACCAAGGATCAGGGGATACATTTTAATGAGTTCATTCAAATCATGGATGAGAATACATACACTAGAAAATTCAATACATTTCAAGGTGGAAGTGGTGATGCAATTTTAATGACTGTCTTTTATAAGGAAAAGGATGGAGAAAGCAATAATTATCTTGTGGATATTCGTGAATTGGGGATCATTATAAGTCATAAAAAGGAATACACAATAAACGGGGATTCAAAGCAGTTAGTCAATAAACTCGTTGATTGGATAATGAGTAAATGATAGTAAAGGATGTAATAGAAATGAGTCATTACATTAAACAATTAAGAAAATTAATAGGCACTTATCCCATTATTTTGTCAGGAGCTTGTGTGATTCTTATAGATGATAAAGGTCGATTATTATTACAAAAGAGAACAGATAATGGTTTATGGGGATTACCAGGAGGTTCGATGGAGCCCGGAGAAGAAATGAAAGAAGTTGCAAAACGGGAACTTTTTGAAGAGGTAGGTTTGGAAGCTCAAGAATTAGCACTACTGGATATATTCTCAGGACCAGAACTATATTATCAGTATCCACATGGGGATGAAGTATATAACGTAGTTGCAGCTTATTTGTGTAAAGATTATCAAGGAACAATTAGGGGTGATGGAGATGAAGTACAGGATATTCAATTTTTCGAGTTGGATAAGATTCCAAGTCAAATTTGCCCTCCTGATTTACCGATCATAACAAGATTTATAAATGAAGTAAGGGCTGATTTTCCGTTCGGGAGGTGAAATCTTTGAATATAAAAATCTTGAAGGAATCAGATGCTAAACAGTACCAAGAGCTCAGATTAAATGGATTAAAGACAAATCCGGAAGCTTTTGGTTCAACGTATGAAAGAGAATCAAAGTTTTCTTTGGAAACCGTAATAGATCGAATTAGACCTGCCGTAGACAAGTTTGTAATAGGAGCATTTCATGAATCCGGTTTACTGGTGGGAATTGTAGCTTTGGCACGAGAAAGCGGCATAAAAACTACACATAAAGCCAACGTTTATGGTGTGTACATATCAAAAGAAATGAGAAGAACAGGCATAGGAAAAGCACTTTTGCTTGAGCTAATCCGTATCGCAAAGGATATTGAAGGACTCGAGCAGTTGAATTTGAGTGTTGTATGTGACAACGAACCCGCAAAGGAATTATACAAATCAGTTGGATTTAAGACATATGGAATAGAACCTAATGCTTTAAAGTTTATGGGACAATATTATGATGAAGATCTAATGGTGCTTCAATTATAAATTCTACTCAGGTGTACAAACATATTGTTCATATAACGCACGACCCCGGCCACGATTATAAAAATGATCTTAATGTGTGGAGATTGCAATAATGGTTACCCCAGATGGCCAGAGACGAATTGAACTTTCACGATTTTGAGCAGCACACACAATCCTTGAGAGCAGAGCTTTCTAAAGCGATTGGTTGTTGTGGATACCATTAGGTATATACCACGAAGGCTAGAGTCTATGACGATGGCATTTTCATAGAGCAAATAAATGAGTAGACAGAATCGATTAATTGACTGGGGAGAATATCCATGGAAGAGATCATTCGGTTTTACGATGTTGTTGATGAAGAACAACGTTTTCAACGAAATTCTAGAAGGATTGAATTTCTAACCAGCATAAGAGCGTTAGAAGAAGTTATTCAACATTCATCGAAAATACTTGAATTAGGTGCGGGAACTGGAGCATATTCATTCCATTATGCAGACAAAGGGCACGTTGTTACAGCACTGGACGTAACACCAAGCAACATAAACAAAATAAACGAGAAAAAATCTAATTATAAGAATATTTCTTTGAAAGCGATAGTTGGAGATGCTACAGATCTAAGCCAATTTGAGTCAGGCTCTTTTAATACAGTTTTATGTTTTGGGCCTTATTATCATGTAATTGATGATATTGCAAGGCTAAAATTAATTGAAGAGTCATTAAGAGTGTTAGCTCCTGGTGGTATATTAGCAACAGCCTATATTAATAAACATTCGGTGGTTCCAATGCTAGTTAAAAAAATACCTAATTTCATTAATGATGGTACTATTAGCAAGGTAATGGACGAAGGATATTTAAAGGCAAGAGACCCTGAATCATTCTGGACAGATTCACATTATACAACACCCAACGAAATCGAAGAATTGATGAATCAATTTGATGTTTCAATAGTAGATCATTTAGGGACAGATGGCTTAAGTCACACTCTGGATAATGAGATAGACAAACTATCTGAACAGAAGTTTGAGATTTATAAAAATTATCATTTTAAGACTTGTAGAGATCGAAGTATTCTCGGTATGAGTACGCACGGATTAATTATTTGTAGGAAGAACTAACGACCAAGAGAATGTCGTATAATATAGCCAAGACTAGTATCGAGTAAAATAAGAAAAGATGACATATCAGTAAGCAAAATCCAGATTAAGCGATACAATGATCTTAGCTATGACAAGGTAATATGGGAGGATGAGTGGGAATAACATGAAAACTGATTTCAGAAATTTCGATAATTCGAATTACGATGAAGTTTGTGAATTTTAGGCTTTCAACAGCATTCTCATTATACTTTCGAATTGCAAATCAAATAGATGCGGATGTACAAGTTATATATGAGAACGAACATATATGTTGTATTCTTGATATCGCTCCATTTAATGAAGGGCATGTATTGATACTGCCCAAGCGCCATTATCATGATCTTGAAGAAATGGATGATATAACATTAAAAGCAATTATGGATGCCGCAGTACTGATTTCAAAAAAGATAAAACTGGTTTTTCAACCCGATGGAATTACAATATGCCAAAATGGCGGAATCTTTAACGATTTAACTCATTTTCATATGCATGTAATCCCACGCTATAAGAATGATGGTTTTCGTTGGTCAGATCCGGTTATTAATCACAAGGCAGAGACAAGATTGAGTGAAACAAGAGAGAAGTTAGTTTAAGTGCTTCACAGAAGAACATTCTGCGGACTAAACCAGTGTGCTTAGTCTTCAACTATCCAGCTATTATATTAATAAAGAACGGAGAAAACACATGCTTATTTCAGAAATAAATCCAGGTGAATTAACTCCGGAACAAATGGTCCATGTATTATATCCAGGCGATCCTAAGGAAGCAAAAATGTATGGAGATGTGATAATGGTTTTTGGAAATGGGAATCTGGATCGCGTAACAAAAGCAATTGAATTATTTAAAGAAGGCAGGGCTTCAGAAATTTTATTTTCTGGTGGAGATCAGTGGGGGGAACGAGAGGAAGCAGAAGCGATCTCAATGAAACGATTTGCACTTGAAAAAGGAGTTCCAGAAGACGCAATATCGATCGAAACATTCTCGAATAATACGAAAGAAAATGTGCTGGCATCCTTGCTAGTAATAGATCGAAAGCTTGGATTACATAATATCAAAAGAATAATAGCAGTAAGCGATGCTGGACATTTACGAAGATGTCTACAAACATTAAGGACATATATGCCGGGTTGGATAGACTTTATTATGGTAGGGACAGGTAAGACACTTCCGCCTAATTGGTGGACAATAAAGCCGATTAAGGATCGAGCAGTTAAAGAAATAAAGAGTTTAGTTCAATATACTAAGGAAGGTCAATTAGCTGATTCGGAAATCATATTTTAATTAATCAGAATGGAGAAAATTCATGAATATTTTAATTGCACAACCTCTACTGGAGCAAGAACTGAAGCAGCTTGAGCACGAACTCCAAAATCACCCTGAAGTTGATGTGTTTATTTTTCCGGAAGGATACATTAATGACAACTTTGAACTTGCGTGTAATCTAGCCAAGCAATATTCGAAAATCGTTATCTCTGGATATAAGAGACCCAAAGATCGAGCGCTCATCATTGATCGAGAAGGCAGAGCACTTCTTGACCGCGCTAAATATGATGATTCCATTCTTGTTGAAATAGACGAAAAGAAAATCGGACTCATGTTGTGTGATGAAATTGTAATTCAAGGCATGAACCATATAAAGCCTGCTAAAATACATTATATCGTACATCCTATCGGAGTCGGAATGTTCAGTGAGGCTCAGTTCCAAGAATGGACTGAGGAGGCAAGAAAGATTGCCAAGCAGTACAATACTATGGTTATTGGGACTAGTCATGCAAATGGTACATACAGAGATTCTAAAGTTTCAATTCCCATTGCTTATTGTCTTGATGAAAATGGTAAAGACGTATTCATATCCAAAAATGATACAAGAACAAAAATACTGACATTCGAAACAAAACAGGTGATTACTGTTTAATCCACAATAGGGAGCTTACTGACGCAATATGAAAGAGAATTAAATCAGGTAACAACGTCAGTATCTGGTTCGGAAGGCCGTGGATCAATCTGGATTTAACAGATATGCAGGATTCATTTGAATTCAAAACTGAACAACCTGGAATCTACCAAGACAAGTAAAACAATGCAGTAGAGAGCTTACATATTTATCAATATGGTGCTCTAGTGGTCAATAACAACTTCACCAAAGTGACAGATCAAAATCAACTCACTGATGGTAGCGGCACCGGATGGAATTCGGACACGGGGCAGATGATCACAGCGCCAGCGAGCAGTAGATCAGAAGCCATAAGCTTAACCAATGAGCTGACAGATAAGTTTTTAAAAGGATTGAAATTAAAGTGAATCCAAAAGCGCGAAGAGAGGTTTGTTCTAATGAATAATATTTTCGCAAAAAAACATACAGATGAAATTGTTACCCGCATCAAGCAACTGCGTCCTGATTCACAACCGCTGTGGGGGAAAATGAATGCCGCTCAAATGCTGGCCCATTGCTCAGCTTTTCAAGATATCGCTACGGGTAACATGACGTCTTCAAGAAGTTGGCTGGGTGTAGTGATAGGAAAATTTGTGAAACCGATGTTCTATAACGATAAGTCAGTGCCACAGAATATGTCCACGATTCCCGATATTATGATTACAGATGAAAGAGAGTTTCAGAAGGAAAGAGAAACTTTAATACAGAAATTAATTGCGTTTCAACATCATGGACCTGAGAAGTGTACAGCGCAAACACATCCCTTTTTTGGCAAGCTCTCTCCTGAAGAATGGGGCAAGGGGATATATAAACATCTGGACCATCATTTAAAGCAGTTTGGTGTTTAACTAAGCTGGCAGGCGACTGGATACAATTCAAATAAGACAAAGGAAGATGACAATTATGGAAAAAGGGAAAGTTATATTTTTAAATGGTGTCACCAGTTCAGGTAAAACTTCCATAGTAGAAGCTATGAAGGATGCAAGCCGGTGAGCGATTAACAATGGCAGACGGGGGATGGAGCTGTGAAGAAACATACTCATTTGGGAGTTGACGGGAGCCAGCTGGATTCCATTAGAGGAATTAAAGCAAGTGGAAATAACCCCTTTTGTGCGAAATATATTTGATCATGAACAACTATAAAATTAAAGGAGAGAATGATGAACCCACCTAAACATATCGTTTCCGCAGCAGCGATTGTCGTCAATGAGAAAAACGAATTATTACTTATTAAAGGACCGAGAAGAGGCTGGGAGATGCCTGGGGGACAAGTTGAGATTGGCGAATCCCTTTCACAGGCAGCGATTAGAGAAACAAAAGAAGAATCAGGAATAGACATAGAAATCATTAAATTTTGCGGGATTTTTCAGAACACGGGAAATTCCATTTGTAATACTTTATTTTTAGCGAAGCCAGTTGGTGGAACACTTATAGTTACAGATGAGAGTTTAGATACCGGATTTTTCCCAATAGAAGAAGCGTTAAATATGGTTAATTGGAAAAACTTCAGAGAAAGAATAGAGTATTGTCTTAAGCCTGAACTCCAGCCATTTTGTATTGAGTTTAATGACGAGAATAATATTTAAGTGTATCTTAATAAGTCAAAGATATTTATTAAGCATAGATTCACGCTGTATATTTACACAAATCCATACATAAGAGGTAAATAAATGATTACTGAGGACAACGGAAGATTGATATTTAGATGGTTTACATTTGAGGAACTGGTAGACCTTGATCTCTATCCAGAGAGCTTAAAAGTCGACGTTCGAGAATTAGTCATGAGATCTGATATAAGGCATGCAGTAAGAAGATTGTAGAGGAGGTCCTACGATCAGATTGATTTAAGGCTGGGGTGTTTCGTGAATACAGCACCAAAACAATCCATTGACCGCCGCATGTATTAGATTTTGTAAGGAGCTGGTCAAGTGAAGGATATTGCAACGAAATATTACAATGGGTTTGAATCATTGTTAAATCTTCAGAATGAAGTAGAGGAGATTCATCCATTATTAACCGAACATTACCCAATCGCGATCGTTGAAGATGAACATTTCTACATTTATGAATATCAAGAAGCAGGTTATCGATTGACTCATATCGAACCCGATACGATGAATATTCCAATTGGAGTTAGAGCAGCATTTCCATTGGAATGTATGCAGTATCAAGCGGTTGTAGTGGTAACTGGCGAAGTATTTGATACGGTTAAAGAGCTGATCGTTGTATTTCATGAATTTGTGCATTGTTATCAGTACCATACCTGCGAAATGGATCTGAGGAAACAAATCGAGCTTGCTAAGCGCTCTTTGAATTCGGAGAGTTATTCGTGGGAATTAGATTATCCGTTCCCGTATACGAACAATCAATACATACAATTAACAAAAACCTTGTTAGAGAGCATTGAGAAGAAAGATCTGAAGCAGATTGGAGCAGCACGCAGAAAACTTAAAGAATGTTTGACTTCGGAACAAGTAGAGTACATGGTTTGGCAAGAATGGAAAGAAGGTTTTGCTAGATATATTGAGAATCGGCTTAACGCTCAACTGGGTATTAACCAGAATCATTGGGGTAAGGAAGAACCTTACGGGCGGCCAACTTTTTATGAAGTGGGATCACGGTTGATTGATCTTATCGTAAAAGCTTCACCAAGCTCACTTTATAGAATTGATGAGCTCTATTATGCATTGAATAGTGATCAGTATTTTCAAGGTCGAGAGGAGAGAACCCATGATGCCTTTGATTTTTAAAAAGTTTACATTTTGGTTTGTTCTTTTCTCATTATTCATATGTCTTATGAATTTATCAGGCCAAGATGATAAGAATATTCTTGTCTTCCTGACGAATCCGATAAATTTATATCTAGAAGGCTGGTTGACGAGAATGAACACAAACCCAGATACAACAGATATTTTCAAACCGATTGTTTATCTACTTCATTTATTGTTCTGGGCGATTTTAGGGATAGCAATAGATTCACTAATTAAAATAGTTGAGAAATTTAAAATGAAAGAAAACTAGAAACAGAACAACAGCCAAACGTCGTTGGCTGAGAACATAATCTGGAGGTTGTTTCATGGATGATTATAAAAATATTAAAAAGCCAAAAACAACAGAAGATATCATTTTAAAGTCTAATCAAATTGGTTTTGATGCTTCTTGTGACGACCTGTTAGGGAACTTTCTAAGAATGTTAGCAGCATCGCGGCAGCAAATTGACATTCTTGAATTGGGAACAGGAGCACATAAAGGATCAATTCGATATCATTTATGCGGATACATGGCCAGGTGAATTTTATTTGCTTGAAGAAGTACTAAGCATGGTGAAGCCCGGAGGAATGTATATTATCGATGACTTAAATCCGCAGCCGAATTGGCCTGAAGGACATGGAGATAAAGTTGAAGAATTAATTACATATTTAGAATCTAGGAATGATTTCTTCATGAGTAAATTGAATTGGTCTTCTGGATTAATATTCATGACAAGAAAGATGTGAAATAAGTGATTCTCAAGGTGGTGTTAATGTGATCACATTAAAGACAGAGGTAGTAATAAACGCACCCATTGAAGTCTGCTTTGATCTCGCTAGAAATATCGATATTCATACTCAAACGGTCTGGAGACATACCAAAGAACGGGCGGTCGATGGTATTCAGTCTGGAATGATCAACATGGGTGACACGGTAACATTTGAGGCTACTCATTTTCTGATTCGGCAGCGGCTTACATCCAGAGTCATTGCATTTGAGAGACCGTATGGGTTCGTAGATCAAATGATTAGCGGAGCATTCAAAAGCATGAAGCATACCCACGAATTTAATGAGCAAGACGGTAAGACCTGCGTCATCGATACATTGCAATTTGAAGCGCCATTCGGTTTAATCGGAATCATCGTAGAGCGATTGATCCTTCGCACATACATGAGAAAATTCATAGTGCATCGAAATGAAGAACTTAAAAAAATCGCCGAAAGATTATGAATGTGAATAGACGAATTAAACCAGCTTTAGTAGCAGGGATAGCCTCATTGGTACTGGTTGTTTTTATGATATATTTTCAACATCAATCAAGCTTTAAAAAAAGAATAGACCTAGAAACGATTAATAGCAATCTATATGTTGGAGATATAGAATTTGGCATGACTGAATATGAATTAATTCGGCGATGGGGACCAGGAGAGTATCTTTATGGCTTTGGTGGTCATGGGAGAGAGTACAAAGATCAATTGATACGAGTGAGTTTTTCTGATGACAAAGATAATGACTTGTATGGACGGGCAGGGTCCATGGAATTTTCAAATCCCTCTTTCTCAATCTTTTCGATCAAGGTAGGTGAGGATCGGGAAGCAGGGATTGAAAAATTAAAGTTCAACGGATTTATGAGTACGGATTTTAATGATGATATTTATATGAATGGTGAATTTACAATCACACTGTATGGTGAGAAAGCTATTGAGTATATTCAGATCTCTTTTCATGATAACGATCTTAGAGACAGAATTTATTAAGGCTAAAATGAAGCCGGTATAAATCAGAATGGCTATCGAATCGACTATCGTGTTGGTGACTGAGGATAGATCATAAAGTGCAGTGATACTAAGAATGACGATGAGGCGAATAAGCAGAAGTGAAGCGATCATTCTTGCTGCAGTCTGGATCTTTGTTGTATCAATTTGGAATGACATAATAATAAAGGCAAGGCCGAAAACCAGACATGATCTCAGGATCCTTCTTATGAAGATCTCTATGAATCTCACGAGCAAACCCTGCCAGCCGCTGGTCACTCTCAACATTACCCCCCCTTACTGTGTCAATCGCCGCATCTAACAATTGGCTGAAATTGGAGTTCACTCCAAAGTCAATAGGAGGATTTTAAATGAAAATTGCTCTAATTTTATTCAATGGCGTAACGTTCCTTGATTTTGTGGGCTTTTATGACGTGATCTATCGTTTGAATCTCTTTGAACCGACGAAAGGCACGACCTGGGATATATGTGGAATGATGGAAGAAGTGACTGATGAGCTGGGCATGACCGTGAAGGTGAACAAAGTAAAGCAGGATCTATCGGGTTATGATCTGATTTTTGTTCCTGGTGGAATGGGGACGCGAAAGTTGAAAAATAATCCGGAATTTATTGAATGGCTGCGGACTGCTGAGGATGTGCTATATAAAGTTTCTGTATGTACAGGTTCTTTATTGTTAGGAGCAGCCGGGTATTTGTTACATAAAAATGCGACAAGTCATCCTTCTGCTTACGATCTGCTGGCTCCTTATTGCGAAGAAGTCATCAAAGCGAGAATCGTCAAAGACGGCAATATCATTACTGCAGGTGGAGTAGCCACATCAATTGATCTGGGATTGTACCTGATTGAGTTGTTTGCTGGAAAAGACGAAAAGGAACAAGTGAAAAAACAATTGGATTATCCTTACATCACTCAAGGGATTATCGAAGTGTGAACGTTCAGGAAATCGGGCTGTAAGAAATCATAGAACGGGGTACACGACTAGCTAATGAGCTTCCACATCATATGGGTTTATGCGGGATATTCACTTGGTGTCATGGTGGCTCAAAACTTTTGTGTAATAATTTTACTTGAAAACAAAAGGAAGATTTAAATGGATGTGAATTTGCTTGTCATCTTAGGAATTATGACTGTATTTGCTGCCGGATTTATTCAAGGTTTAACGAGTTTTGGATTTGCCTTGATTGCAATGCCCTTTCTTGCTAAAGTGATACCGCTTCAACAAATCGTTCCCATCGTGGTCATTCTTAGTTTGTTTACTAACATCATCGTGATCATTAATGTTCGACGTCATATAGACATTAAGAAGATTTGGATCTTAATTTTATTCAGTTTATTGGCTGCTCCGATGGGGACATATTTGCTGATTTATCTTAATGAACCTGTGCTTAAAATTCTAACTGGTCTATTGATTGTTGGATTTTCGACGATTCTATTATTAGGAAAATCATTTCCAATACGTAATGAGAAGCTTGCTTTTGTATCGGTTGGGATTTTGAGTGGGCTGTTAAATGGGAGTATATCGATGAGCGGTCCTCCTGTGGCTTTGTTTTTATCTAATCAAAATATGGGCAAAGAGAAATTTAGAGCGAATATTACGGCATATGCAATCATTTTGAATGTGATCACCATTTCTACATATATTTATAGCGGCTTGCTTACTAAAGAAGTCATGATATACACATCGTGGTTTATACCGAGTATGCTGCTCGGAGTATTGTGCGGAATCAAAGCCATTAAGAAATTAGATGATCAGTTATTCAGAAGATTAGCATTATGGCTGATTATCATTTCAGGTTTATGGACATTAGTAAACACATTAACAAGCCTATAAGGGAATAAATGTGAATGGTAGGTGAATGAGATTTGGGACAGAAAAAGTGCATGATATATAATCCTAAACAAATGAGTATAGAGGAAGCTCAATTAAAGGGAATAAACGTGAATTTCGAGTCATTGGAAAATGGTCAGATAAAATATAAGCTGGATGGTCCGGAAGGGAGCTCATACTGCCGAACCGTTGGAGCAGAGAAGGGCTCATGGCAGAATAGTCATTATCATCAGACTCTATTTGAATTATATGTTGTTCAAGAAGGCTGGATCGCTTATGCAGAAATAGATCCAGCTGGAAAGTGTGAAATTCGTATTTTAGAAGAAGGAGATACGGTCATCGTCGAACCGTTTGTTCATCATAATATTTTCCTGTCCTCAAATTCTATAATTCATACTGTAAAATATGGAAAATCTAGTGCAGGTATCGACTGGTTTTCTTCTGAAAAACTAGACGACTACATACAAGAATTCACGGAAGATGAAATAATTAAACTTAAAACTAAATAAGTGGGAACAACACAGCTATAACCGAAATTGTATTCTTAGAGGTAATAACAATACAAGGGGCCAAAATAATGCCAAATCAACAGGCTGCAAGAACTAATTTGGGATGATGATCTACGGAGCAAAAGATGAAGTGTTTAGTAGAAAGATGGCTGACGAAGTTCACATCATCCCAAAGTAAAGAAAAGCAGCCCTTTATGTCGACATGTTTTATTTCATCTATCACTATAAAATAAATAACTTACGGCCCGAACAAAGCGGTCAACACAGCATACGATATTTTATAAAGTCAGGAGGTTATGCAGACCGAAGGAGGAATAATAGAAATGCCTCAACAGCCGAACCCCAATCGTTTCGTGTCACCCTTTGTTTTACGTTATGTGGCGAGAGCTCTGCTGCCCTTTTATCGAAAAATCTCCAGCAACAAGGTGTATGCGACCCAATGGAGCAGAGCCGTCGTGAATATTGATACCACAGAAATGCTGAGGTTGTTCCGCTTAGCGTCACCCTCTGTTCCCAATCCCCTGCCTGGGACGTTCAAGAGCGGCTATAACATATACTTTGAATTCAAGGGCCCGATCGATATATACGGTGTGGATACGCTGCTTCCGCCGGGTACGATAAAGCGTTTATCTCAGGAAACAAGAGCTCATCAACAAATGGCAATGGCCATTGTGCCTTTGTACAATGCACTTGAGACCGATCCTGCATTTGCTCAAAATATGGCTAAAGCTATCCGCAGCGGAAATACCCAAAGAGCAGCATCTTTAGTACGCAGATATGTGACAACACCAGAGCTCCGCAGCGTGAAAGTTGAAGGATCCGGGATAACACTAGCGTTCAAGTTTGCATTCAGCTCACTCACCTACGAACATTTGCTGTATCATCCGATTTTTGAGTGATGCCAAAGTGAGGGCTGCCGAATAAAATAGTCGGCAGCCTTTATTTTCTAACAGGAGTTCTTGTATAAACAGGAAATGAAGATTCTTGATGGAATATCTCATACATATGAAATGGAGCTGAAACAATTGAAAATAAAGGCCATCTTTTTAGATTTTTACGGTACCTTGGTTCATGAAGACGATGATATCATACCTTTGATCTGTCAAGAGATCCAAGACTCCTCCCCGGAAGCATGTGATATCCGTGAAATCGGAAAGCACTGGTGGAAGGAGTTCTCAGATATGTTCCGCAACAGTTATGGGGAAACGTTTAAATCTCAGCGAGAACTGGGGATGCTGTCGCTCGCAAAGACGATCACCACATTTGAAGGGGAATGCGACGCAGAAGAAATCATTCAGAAGCAGTTTGATCATTGGCGTATGCCTCGTATCTACGAGGATACAATTCCTTTCATACATAACTCTAGCAATTATGAACTCTATATTTTATCGAATATCGATACAGACGATGTTAAGGAAGCAGTGCGTCAGCATGGAATCAAAGTTAATGGAATCATCACCAGTGAAGATGTGAGGGCCTACAAGCCCAGACCGGACATTTTTATGGAGGCGCTCAAAAGGTTCAACTTATCTGCCGATGATGTTTTGCATATCGGTGATTCCTATTCAAGTGATGTATGTGGAGCAGATGCCGTAGGGATTAGAACGATCTGGCTCAACCGGCTAAACAGAAGAAAACCAGAAGGGATCGAACCTACCTTTACATGCAGTAACCTGAATGAAGTGCAGGATATCATAAATGCGTTATAAGAAAATAGGGTTGAAGTATGACTGAGTATGAGAAGGTGACCTTATCAAGCATATTTATTTTGTCAGGCACTGCAAAGCCACCGGCCAGGAGCCGGATGCACCTTTAACCGAGGAAGGAAAAGATGACGCAGAGCGTGTTGCAGACTACTTCATGGATAAAAATATCGACGTTATTTATTCCAGCCCCTTCCTAAGAGCCGTAGATACGATTAAGCCTTTTTCCGATAGAGCCAATAAAGAGATTCATATGGATGATCGTCTAGTAGAAAGGGTATTAAGTACCCTTCATCTTGAGGATTGGATGGAAAAGCTCGAACAGACCTATGAAGATCTTGATTTGAAGTTCGAAGGCGGTGAATCCTCTAATGAAGCAGTTAAGAGAGCTTTAGCACTCATAAATGAAGTCCTGGAGCGGCCGGAGACGACCTTCGCATTGGTTACCCACGGAGCTCTGCTCTCCTTAATGGTTAAGAATTATCAGAGTGATTTTGGCTTTGCCGATTGGAAGAATTTAAAGAACCCGGACCTATATTTGTTGAAAATAACTCAGGATGGCGGGATCATTAAACGCTTGCGGATAACAGAAAGATAGAACAGCGCTTAACAACTACTACTCGCATGATTACTGGCGTTATAGATGAGATGATGTCACTATGGGATCCAGATTGAAGGAATAATAACCTAATAAACAGAATAGAGGATTGAAAACCATGACAAACCCCATAACACTAAAGCAGCTCACAAATCAAGAAGAAGCCTCTCTATTAGACCAGGAATTTTTGAAAAAATATCCATGGTATACTTCAGGCGATTATTTCCTTACATGTCTCGAAGAAAATCAACAAGGAAGGCGAGTAACATTAATGTGTTACTATGCTGACACACTCGCTGGCTGCTGCCACTTACTTTATGATTCGAGCTATCCACATTTTAACCAAAACAATATACCGGAGATCAATGACTTAAATGTCTTCCCGGAGTTCAGAAGAAAAGGAATCGCAAGCAGCATCCTGGATGAGCTTGAACAAATCGCATCTGAGAGCTCACAAATAATAGGCATAGGTGTTGGACTGTATAAAGATTACGGAGCTGCTCAAGTGATGTATACCTCCCGCGGATACGTACTGGATGGGAAAGGCATGATGTATAACCATGCGGAAGTAAAGCCCGGTGAGCAAGTAAGGGTAGATGATGATCTCTTGATATATCTAATTAAGCAGCTTTAACCATTTGGAGGTTAATAATGAGTATCCATTTCTATCTTGTCAGACATGGCATTAAGGAAAGAGCAGCGGGTGATGTAACCATCACTCCGGAAGGGGTGCAGCAAGCCCAGTCAACGGCACAACATTTCGCTCCAATTCCTGTCACAGCAGTCCTTTCCAGTCCGCTTCGGAGAGCTCAACACACCGCGGTACACATTGCAGAAGCAGCACATGTAAGCATAAGAGTTGACTCTCGTTTAAGAGAGCGGGCTAACTGGGGAGATCTGCCGGGGCAAAGCTTTCAGGAATTTGTAGAGATGTGGGATCGATGTACGAGAGAACCGGACTATATTCCACCTGTAGGGGACTCCTCCAGACAGGCGTGCCAGCGAATGTCTTCATTATTAACAGATCTTGCAGAAGAGTACCCGGATGGAAGTCATATTGTTCTCGTTACTCACGGCGGGTTAATCACTGATTTTCTGGTCAATTCCTTTCCAGAGAGTATATTAAATGAATTTCACATCCATTTTGTAGCGGAACAAAGCAGGCTTGTCTCTGAATGCTCGGTTACCAAACTAATTGTTGACAATGAGAAATATGACATCGATTGTTTTGCCTCCGTCAGGCACTTGAATGCTGAAGATTCATGAAGAAAGGAGAGAGTGCCTCAATGCTTTACGATTTACAAGGGGAAGGGAATATGGAGCCTGCTGTGGGCATGCTGTACGCTGCGGTGAGAGAAAATTACCAACGGCTTAAATCCATCACCGACGGTATGTCACAAGAAGAAGCAGACTATAAGGGGCCTGGCAGCAAGTTCAATAGTACAGCCCAGTTGATCAAACATCTCTTCTATGTTGACCTCCTATGATCGACGACAATAACAGGCTTCCCGTGGTTGAAGGGATCTCCTTACACACATTGTTATCTGATTATGATGATGTCATTGGTATGCTGAGAGATGAATGCACGAAATTAACAGATGCTGATTTAGATAAAGTGGTCACCTTTGGACATAAGCATGAAAAGCAGGCATCCCTTCGCTGGGGAATCTGGCATATGGCTGACCACAGCCGGTATCATCAAGCGCATATCAATCAGCTTAGGAAATGGTGTGATACCCGAACATATTAATACGGCAAGGCGGATTTAAGCGAAAATATGTAAGGTGTTAAGAATAGCATCGTGAGAGGGAATGAATACAGCCTATGAAGCCAGTTCAATATTATCCTTCTTATATCCATCATGATTTGATGTGTGTTTACAGCGGACGTAAGCCTCCGAATCTGCATAAATGGGGACCTGGTGTGCGCGATATTTACGCTATCCATTACATATCCAAGGGAAAAGGCACTCTGGAGACAAAGAATGGGGTTTTTCCGCTGCTGGCGGGTGAAAGCTTTGTTATATTTCCTGAGGCTGAAGTCAACTATTATCCGGATCCGCAGGATCCTTGGGCATATGTATGGGTGGAGTTTAAAGGTGAGGAAGCCCAGAGCCTTCTATCCAAGACGGAGTTTAAAAAAGATAAACCGGTGGTCGCAGCTTCACCCATGAATTTGGAGCCGTTGTTTCCAAGCATTGAAAATGTCGATGTAAAGCCTTTTGAGAGAATGCGTTCCGAGGCGCAGCTCCGTCTGCTGCTTTCATATTACATGGAGTACTATCCTAGTGAGACCACGATCCCATCCATGGATTATGTCAGGCTGGCACAAGAGTACATTGAACATAATTATTGGAGAACCACCTTAACGGTTTCGGATATCGTGAATGCTGTGAAGGTTGAGCGAAGCTACTTGTTTCGTCTCTTCAAGGCCGCTGCCGGCATGTCGATTTCCGCCTATCTGACCGATTATAGAATCCGGCGTGCTTGCGAATTGTTGAAATCGTCCGGATTATCTATTAAATCGGTGGCCTGCTCTGTAGGGTACAGTGACCAATTGTATTTCTCGAAACGATTTAAAAAAGCAACGTCATATACTCCATCGGAATATATGACGCTGCACTCGGGTCAGGCGGAACGTTAACGAAAAAGCACACAGTTGCCGGACTCTCTGTAATATTGGATTAGTTTGTCGATCGGCTCACGTCCACAGTTCAGCTTGATGCCCAGGCAATCTATACACAGGAAGTCCTGCGCTGTTCTGGAAACGAGCTTCAAGTAGATGGCTACATCATCCGTTACAAGCGGAACTCTGCATGTTGTGCACGTTCTGCTGCTCATGGATTAGACCAGCTTAGCCCTTACAACCAAGCAATCATGTGCGGGAACCACAGGAGAGAAGCGTTCCTTAAACACGCCAATTTCTTTCTGCTCCCAGCAGTCATACAAGGATAATGAAGTTCCTGATGCATAAGGAAGACCGATATCCCAGAACAGTAACGATATCTCTCTCTGCCTGTCGCTCAGATTGAAGAAGCCTACGGCTATATCACCGTCGGACAGCACTTTAACCAGCATGAAGACGTCCTCTGCATGGAACCATTGCGGCTCAGGCTTAATGCGGTAAGCCCCCCGGCCTTCGAGATCCTGATTGATCGCGATGAGGTCTTTGTTCATCAAAATATCTTTTGTCGCCTGATTCGCCTTGCGGATGTCACAGCCGATCATGAGCGGAGATCCCATCATGCTCCATAGGGCAAAATGGGTTTTATACTCATTGTCATTGCAGCCGCCGATTTGACTGGCGATAAAGTTATTGTTGCTTCCGCCATACATCCCGACAACAAGCATATCCAGATCATTGTGGCAGAAGGAACCGGTGTAGCATTCTTTGTCCAATTGAGATAAGGCCAGTTTTTTTATGGAATCCCAATGATCCTGGATGTCAACGGTAGACCGGTACATGTGAGCACCTGATTCGCGGATCCATTGATATACGTTGTCTTCTCCCCAGTTGCAGGCGGAGAATAAAATATCTCTGCCGCAGTTTTTGAGAGCCAGGCTCATCCGCTTATACAGCAGTTCTCCAGATATATGCCGGGGCTTGAAGCAGTAATCATACTTTAGAAAATCTACTCCCCACTCGGCAAATAATCGGGCGTCCTGGAATTCATGCTCAAAGCTTCCTGGATAGCCGGCACAGGTATGGGTGCCCACGCAGGAATACATACCGAACTTCAGGCCTTTCTCATGGATATAATCTGCGAGCGCTCTCATTCCGCTCGGGAATTTGGCAGGATCGGCGACCAGATTTCCTGCAGAGTCCCGCTCTTTCAAACTCCAGCAGTCGTCAATGACGATATATTCATATCCTGCATCCTTATAGCCTTCCGATACGAAAAGATCTGCAACATCCCGAATGAGCTGCTCATTGATGTCCCAAGTGAACGTGTTCCATGAATTCCATCCCATGGCGGGCGTAAGGCCAAGCGGTTTGTTATTTTCCATTATGTAAATCGTCCCTTTCTGTAGGCCCCGCTGACATGAGGCAGTCTGCCAGAACTGTCAGGGCACTTTGGAAATTGTGTTTTCCATATGAAATTATCATAATGGGTCTTCAGCACCTATAGTTCCACGTTGTATGTATATGGATGATTGTTGCTTTGTCCTTTTTCCAGGCAGCCGTCTCCTGATACGTAATGACCAAATGACGGTTTGTTACTGGATGGGGATTCTACACATTAATGTTTCTTGAAAGATCAAACGCAGCAGGTGACATATCTGGCGGAGAGTCGGTTGTATAACCCACGGATAATCTGAATAAGGCTGGGATGAGGCTTGCTTGGCTGCCGTGTTGCTCTGGGTACGTTCCTGCATCCTGGCCGGATGTGCGGATAACCTTTTCTTGTTCACTCTGCCACTTTTACGTTTACCCTTGCCTATAACGCAGCGAGCTTTGCTTTTGCTCCTTCCCTTACGTGAACGGTTGAACAAATCCTGTACCTCCATTGCTGCTATTTTGACGGTGATGGACTTATTGTATTTTATATACGCAGAGGCACAGTCGATTGGGTGAATAAACGAGATAAAGCGCCCAAGTGTACCAAGTAACTGTATCGAGACGCTATTATGTGCTTAAAAGAGCGGCAGCGAATGAAGGATTCATTGAACATTTAATTGAAGGAGCGCTGCAGCAAGAGAGCAAAGTTGATATATTATTTTTTGGGGAGTTTTGCTAAATGGAAGTGCTATTAAAAGAACTTACAATCCCAGAAACTCAAGAGATCCAAGAGATGGCGGTCGAGATTGGTCCTGGAGAGAATGGATTTGTAAACGGTTTGTTTACTGCGAGCAATGAAGATTTTTCCAAAAAAATAGCCCGATATTACGATATGGCAAGAAGTATTCAGTTAGAGCCCCAGCTGGTGCCTCAAACGATTTATTGGCTCTATATCGATGGCCGTCCGGTAGGATACGGTAAGCTGCGGCACTACTTGAATGAAAAGCTGTCCCATCACGGTGGACATATTGGATATGTGATTCGCCCATCATGCAGGAACAAGGGCTACGGAAAAATCATGCTGAGAGAGATTCTAAAGAAAGCTAAAGCATTGAAAATCGAAAGCCTGCTGCTGACTTGTGATGAGAATAATGCGGCTTCACGGAATATTATAGAGGCAAATCACGGCGTTCTAGAAGGGATAAAAGACGGAGTCTGCAAGTATTGGATTCATGGAGAAAACCATCTATGAATATTCACTTAAATATGGAAGGGTACATAAAGTTAGTTGCATTACACGAACGAAATAATCAGACAACAAGAAAGGATGTTTGGTTTTCTGAATCCGAGAAGATTTTTATAAATCAATCCGTCGAAACGAAAGAAGACTTCATTAAATTAATTGCCTTTGCGTACTCCTGGATGCCTACGATTCCTAGATTGCTGGGAGACATTGACTGGAATCAGGTTCACTCTATGCTAGTAAAGATGCAGTCAGGAGATATATCAGACAGAGAGCCGCTGCTGTCTATGATTGTTCCTTACATTAACAACTCCGTGGTAGGTGCGTCCAAGGTTTTATACTTTATGGCTCCGCAGTATGTTCCTATTATTGACAGCAGAGTGTTGAACACATGGTTCAAGCTTATGCAGCCTTACAAACTCCGAAAGACGACCAACAGTGTCCATCAAGATATAGAACGATATATTCAGTACTGGGATTACTTGCTCGAGTGGATTGAGAATACGAATGGCCATGCAAGCTTGAGAAAGCTGGAAGGCATGTTATATGGGGTCAACGGAAATGTATCAATATGACAGATTGTCAAGCTAAGCGCGACACCTCGTCCATGAACGATTGGTGAGAAGACTTCCAGCCGAGGCATTTCCTAGGGCGGTTGT
>NZ_JABBPN010000031.1 GCF_012933385.1 Paenibacillus lemnae | reverse complement strand
GCCTGCTGGCCCTCGCGCTTGCGCTGCCGCTGCTGGTGGTCGCCCCGGGGGGCAACCACCAGCCCGCACCGCCCGCGCCCGGGCCGGCGCCCGCCCCTTCCGCCGCGCCGCAGGCGGCGGAAGAACCGGTGGTGTCCGTCTACCTGACCCGGACGGACACCACCGAAAGCCTCCCGCTGGAGCGCTACCTCGTCGGCGTCGTTGCCGCCGAAATGCCGGCAGAGTTCCAGCTGGAGGCGCTCAAGGCGCAGGCCATCGCTGCCCGTACCTATATCGTGCAGCGCCTTCGCAGCGGCGATACCTCCGGTGTGCCGGAAGGCAAAGGGCAGGTCAGCGATACCGTCGCCCATCAGGCTTACATATCAGAGGCTGTACTTAAGAAAGACTGGAAGGATGCTGGCAGGGAGCACGATTTACAGAAGCTGCAGCAGGCTGTCAAAGAAACCCGGGGCATTGTTATGACCTATCAGGGGGAGCCGATTACGGCTTCTTTTTTCTCTACCAGTAACGGCTATACCGAAAACTCGGAAGACTACTGGAGCAGCGAGATTCCGTATCTACGGAGTGTGGAGAGTCCTTGGGACAAAGAGATTTCCCCTAAATACAAGACGGTAGTCACCATGACGCGGCAGGAGCTGATTACCCGCCTGGGCTTGTCTGGGTCAGCCGTGCCGGTTTCCCTATCATCCCAGGATAAGAACTCGGCCAGCCTCCTGAACATTCTCTCTTATACCGAAGGCAAAAGAGTTCAGGAAGCCCGGGTAGGCACCCGAACCTTCTCGGGCCGTGAAATCCGTGAGAAGCTGGATTTGCGGTCCAGTCAGTTCAACTGGAGCATACAGGACGGAGAAGTAGAGATTGTAACCTACGGATACGGCCACGGAGTAGGCATGAGCCAATACGGCGCAGAAGGTATGGCGAGAGAAGGCTACAAGGCGAAGGAGATTTTGAGGCACTATTATACCGGGATTTCTTTTGCCGAAACTGCCAAACTACTTGTTCAAAAAAATAATAGATAGCTCAGGTATAAAAGGTTTGCCCCCGGTAACAATGGTTACTGAGGTGATTGCAAATGAGTGAAAACAAAAACAGTCAAACCCGCGAAGAAGCTCCTAAAACTGCAAAGGGAGAATCGGCGCAAGCGCCGTCTTCGTGGAAGAAAATGTTGTCCAAACGGTGGGTGTTCCCGGCAGCTTATGTGACAGCAGCGGCAATTATACTAACCCTCGTGTGGGTCTACCAGGACGCCGGCCAAAAACCGCTGGAACCGCAGACAGCCGCGAAGGAAAGCGGTCAGGGTTCTGAAGCTCAAACCGCGGCGGAAGGCAAAGACGGGGAAGCTGTCGAAGTCATCGCTAACGCAGAGAGCATGATCTGGCCGGCTGCTGACAGCGCCGAAGCTGTGATCGTGAAGAACTTCTTTGATGCCGAAGCTCCGGCTGAAGAGCATGAAGCAGCGATGATCCAGTACAACGATACCTTCACACCGAACACAGGCATCGATCTTGCGCGTCAGGACAACAAGGTTTTTGATGTTCAAGCTGCACAGAGCGGAACCGTTACTCGAGTCGAAGAGCATCCGGTCAACGGCAACGTGGTAGAGATTACCCATGCGGGTGATTTAAAAACCGTGTACCAGAGTCTGGCTGGCGTGAGCGTAGAAGAAGGCAAGGAAGTCAAGCAGGGCGATGTGATCGGCCAGGCTGGACGCAGCGAGTTCGAGAAGGACCTGGGCAACCATTTGCACTTTGAAGTGTACCAGGCCGGGAATTTGATCAACCCGGAAACCCTGATCAGCAAAAAATAAAGTCAAGCCCAAGTACGGCTTGCAGCAGAGGAAGGGGCTGTCCCAAAAGATCTTGGATCTTGAGGGCGGCCCCCTTTTGCTGCCTAAGATAGGCTGAACTATCCACGTTATTTTCATTCAAGTAAGCCCCCATGCATAACAAACAACTACTTTTGGGACAGCCCGTTTTTCGTTTTGTCCTGGCATGTCCCCAAAATAAATGGGTCCGGCAAAGCTTGTCACCCCGTGAAACCGCGAATATCCCGTCATGGCACTCATATAATGTACCAAACTATCCACACAGTAGGGAGGCGGGAGCGTGCACGATTACATCAAAGAGCGGACCATTAAGATCGGACGCTGTATCGTGGAAACGAGGCATACAGTCCGGACGATTGCCAAAGAGTTTGGCGTGTCGAAAAGCACGGTGCATAAGGATTTAACCGAACGTCTGCCAGAGATCAACCCGGACCTGGCGGATCAGGTTAAGCATATTCTGGAGTACCACAAGTCCATCCGCCATCTCCGGGGAGGAGAAGCCACCAAGATTAAGTACAAAAAATCCCCATCTGGTATCCGTGAGCCTGTCGCTTCAGCGAAATCCTGAATCTAGGTCCAAGGTCGCGAAAATGGCGTTGAATCCCTCCCCTAAAGTATGATATGTTAAAAGATGGTATAAGATCGACGAACTTAACCTTTTGGTGCCGGTTTTTTTGAAGCGTATGTCGTTATATGTCCAATAAACGGGTTTATAACCGGTACACTTTTACCATAAAATTTCACTTTGGGGGCTTTTCATGATGTTTAGCAAGGATATCGGGATCGATCTCGGGACAGCAAATGTATTAATTCATGTCAAAGGCAGAGGTGTTGTGGTGGATGAACCTTCTGTCGTGACCATTGAAAGCGAGACTCGGCGTGTCCTTGCCGTTGGGGAAGAAGCCCATCGTATGGTCGGCCGAACCCCTGGCAACATCACGGTGATCCGCCCGCTGAGGGACGGAGTGATCGCCGACTTCGACATTACGGAAAGCATGATGCGATACTTTATCGACCGCGTTGGTGCCCGCAGCTGGCACAGCCGTCCCCGTATTTTGATCTGTGCCCCGACCAATATTACATCCGTGGAGCAGAAGTCGATTCGGGAAGCGGCAGAGCGCAGCGGGGCCAAGGAAGTGTTCCTGGAGGAAGAGCCCAAAGCGGCTGCCATTGGCGCCGGCATGGATATTTATCAGCCGAGCGGCAATATGGTAGTGGATATCGGCGGCGGTACGACAGATGTCGCCGTCCTGTCCATGGGCGATGTCGTTACGGCATCGTCCATCAAAATGGCGGGGGACAAGTTCGACGAGGCGATTATCAAGTACATCAAGCTTAAATATAAATTATTGATCGGGGAACGGACATCCGAGGAGCTGAAGATGGGTATCGGAACTGTCCGTCCAGGCGGGAGAAATGAAGAGATGGACGTCCGCGGCCGTGATATGGTATCCGGACTGCCGCTTACTGTCACAGTGACCTCAGCCGAGATTCAGGAGGCGTTATGGGATCCCATGTCATCCATTGTGGCGGCAGCCAAGCTGGTGCTGGAACGGACACCGCCGGAGCTGTCGGCGGATATTATCGACCGCGGCGTTATTTTGACCGGCGGTGGGGCACTGCTTCACGGGGTGGACGAGCTGCTGACAGAGCAGCTGCGTGTGCCGGTGCTTGTCGCTGAAGACCCGATGCACTGTGTGGTGAAAGGCACGGGAATTATGCTCGACAATTTGGATAAAGTCGTAAAGAAAAGGTTCTGACCTTCCGATATACAACAGTAGGAAGTTTTTTGACGGTAGAGAGCGACAAGTGATCATGTTATCGCATTGTGAAGGGATGTGCTCCAATTGCTTAGAGGTCTATATAACGCAGCGGCAGGGATGGTTACCCAGCAGCGGCGTCACGATACGGTAACACAGAATATTGCGAACCTGAATACGGCGGGCTATAAGCAGAATGATACGGTCATTCGGTCGTTTCCGGAGGTGCTGGTCTCCATGATCGGCGGCGAGCCGGGCAATCCGAAGCATACCATCGGCAAGCTGAACACAGGTGTATTTGCAGAAGAAAGCATGGCGCTGTATACACAGGGTGACCTGAGAGAGACCGGGAACACGTCTGATTTTGCCATTGTGTCCGAGCTGAATGTGATGAATCCCGAGACAGGCATGAACATGCCTTTTGATGCATCCGGCCGATTTATAAGTGAAGACGGAGAGGTGACCTATCGTCCGCAGGCTTTTTTCACAGTACAGGACGAGAACGGCAATACCCGGTACACCCGCAATGGACAATTTCAGATCAGTCCGGAAGGCAATGTACTGACCTCTACAGGGCTCCAGGTATTGGATACCAATAACGAGGCCGTTGTATTGACAGGGGCAGCCGGTAACCTTACAGTGAATGAGCAAGGGTTTATCTTGGATGGAGCCGGAAATCCTATCGGACCTGCGCTGGGAATCAGTGTAGTGGACAGGCCGTTTGATCTGGTGAGAGAAGGCAATGGTGTATACCGTCTGCAGAGTGAAGAAGGCGTGCGTATGCTTGCGAACGGAGACAATGTCATGGTTCGCCAGGGATTTATTGAAGCTTCCAATGTGGATCCTTCGAAATCCATGGTGGAACTGACCGCTGCACTTCGGGCTTATGAAACAAATCAGAAGGTCATTCAGTTTTATGACAAGTCTCTGGAGAAAGCCGCCAATGAAATCGGCAGGGTATAAGGAGGTTTCTACATGAATAACTCCATGATCAGCAGCATGGTATCCATGAACAGCATGCAGCAGAAGCTGGATGTCATCGCAGATAATATAGCAAACGCCAATACGGTAGGATATAAAAGCAAGAACGCTTCTTTCGAGGATGTACTGAACCGGGTGCAGCAGCACCATAAGGATTTTAACCTGGGCGGCCGTGCGACACAGCCTGGTTATACCGTTGGTTACGGAATGAAGGTAGCTTCTGTAGAGCAGAATATGGAACAGGGTGTGCTGAAGGAAACCGGAAGACCTTTGGATCTCGGTATTGAAGGCAGCGCCATGTTTGCGGTAAGCAGCGGAGACACCATCGCCTATACACGAGAAGGCGGATTTCATGTGACGCCGGATCCGGAGGATGCCAATATGCTGCAGCTCGTTAACAATCAGGGGTACAGGGTGCTGGATCAGAATAATAGCCCGATTATGCTTCCGGCTAACGGTAAGATTGCGGTCGATACCACCGGCCAGATTTGGGTAGAGGACGCAGCTGGCAAACGGCCTCTTCAAGTCCTGAAGCTTGCAGAACTGCAGCGGCCGGAAGGGCTGGTGCAGATGGATGGCAATCTGTACACACTGTCGGCGGGACTTACAGAAGGCCAAGTATTTGCGGCTCCGGGGCAGCTGAATTCAGAGGTGCAGTCCGGATTTCTGGAAGAATCCAATGTGAACCTGTCTGACGAGATGACGAAGATGATGGAAGTCCAGCGGGCTTATCAGCTCGCGGCAAGGGCCCTCAGCTCCAGTGATACCATGATGAACCTTGCCAACACGATGCGAGGATAGGTGATGATAGCGTGAGTGAAGCAAGCGAGCCGAAGGCGCACAAGACTCCGGGATGGAAAATCGCGCTTCGCATTATCGTTCCCCTCATGCTGCTTTTAGCGCTTGGCGGAGGAATGGTAGCGGGCTATGTTATATTGGGTGACGGCGAGATGAGTGATGTGTTTCAATGGAGTACATGGAAACATGTCTATGACCTTGTTTTTTCCCCATAGAACGAGACATGACTTTGTTATATAGGATGAACTATAGATAAAACCTTTCTATAGCGGAGGTGACAAGTGATTCTGGAGAAGCGGAAGCGTCCGCCTTTGCCTCCAAAATGCTACCATTGATTATAATTCCAAGCATTTTGGAGGCAACAGCGGTCGTAAGAACACTTGCCATCGCAGCCTTTCAGAACGGTTTCTTTAACTTCATGCTATGTATAAAAACAAAGTAATATCGTAGTTCACTGACTCCCTTGCGGGAGTTTTCTTTTTTTTTCGTTAAACGTTATAATGGGAATGGTAAAAAGGGCCCTTATGGTCCAGCCTGAGCTGAGTCCGCAAGAGCCCTTATATCAACCTCCACGTCTGCAGTCCACGAAGGGTATCTATATGTTGCCCAGATTTCTGCAGCTTATGCAGCGAGGGAAGAACGTGCCGCCTGCGGGTGAGCATCTGAATACATAATTCAAAACCTGTACCGCTTGGGTACATAGAGAAGAAGGGAGTTTTACCGTGCTGAATATCGGACAAATCCAGGAAATCATTCCGCATCGCCCGCCATTTTTGCTGGTTGACAAAATTATTGAGATGGAAGAGGGCAAACGGGCCGTCGGCATCAAGAATGTAACGATCAATGAGCCTTTTTTTGTCGGACATTTTCCACAATATGCTGTAATGCCGGGGGTGCTCATTGTAGAGGCGCTCGCACAGGTGGGCGCCATTGCCATGCTCAGTGTGGACAGCAATAAAGGTAAACTCGGTTTTTTAGCCGGAATTGACGGATTCCGTTTCCGCGGACAAGTCGTTCCGGGCGATACGCTGCGTCTTGAAGTAGAAATCACACGCCTGAAGGGTGCGATTGGTAAAGGAAAAGCGACAGCTTCCGTCGACGGGAAAACCGTAGCCGAAGGCGAGATTATGTTCGCGCTGTCTGACCAGGCATAAAGCTTGACGTTAATCACAATATATATGGGGAACGGGAAGGAGAAGGTAACATCATGGCAGAAATGAGTCAAAGAACGACAGAAACCGTTCAGCGCTGGCTGAACGATCAGCATGTGGACGAGGAAACAAAGAACGAGCTTCGCGGCATTGAACACGATCCACAGGAGCTGGAGGAGCGGTTTTACCGCGATCTGGAGTTTGGAACAGGCGGTCTGCGCGGCATTATCGGAGCTGGCAGCAACCGGATGAATAAATATACGGTAGGCCGTGCGACACAAGGCTTCGCGCGTTTTATTCTGGAGACTCATACGGGACCTGCGCAGCCATCAGTTGTCATTGCGCATGATTCACGCCACTTCTCACCTCAATTTGCGCTGGAGGCCGCGCTGGTGCTTGCCGGAAACGGAATCACAGCGAAGCTGTATCCGTCCCTGCGCTCCACACCGCAGCTCTCATTCAGCGTGCGGCACCTGGGCGCATCGGCAGGCATCGTGATCACAGCGAGCCACAACCCGCCGGAGTACAACGGCTACAAGGTATATAACGCCGAAGGCGGACAGCTCGTGCCGGATGAAGCGGAGAAAGTGATTAACTTTATCCAGGACGTGGATTCTTTTGCCGCTGTAAAAAGCCTGACACAGGCCGAAGCGGAGGAGCAAGGCCTGCTGGTGTGGCTGGGCGAAGCTGAGGATGAAGCCTTTATTGATACTGTAGCGGGCATCAGTGTGAACCGTGAGGCGATCTCTTCCTCGCTGGGACAGGACTTCAAGGTCGTCTTCACACCATTGCATGGAACAGGGAATATCCCGGTCCGCCGTGTGCTGGAGAAGATCGGCTTCAATCAGGTGCACGTCGTGCCAGAACAGGAGCAGCCGGACGCTGACTTTTCTTCCGTCAAATCTCCGAATCCGGAGGAGCGGGAAGCTTTCACACTCGCCATGAGGCTGGGTGAGGAGATCGGTGCTGATATTCTGATCGGAACGGATCCGGACGCAGACCGCATGGGTGCTGTGGTGAAGAATGGACAGGGGAAATATGTTGTGCTGACCGGCAACCAGTCTGGGGCGATTATGATTCATTACCTGCTGGGCCAGCTGAAGGAAGCCGGCAAGCTGCCGGACAATGGCGCAGTCATCAAGACGATCGTGACGAGCGAGATGGGTGCAGCCATCGCTGAGCATTACGGAGCAACGGTGCTGAACACACTGACCGGCTTCAAATACATCGGTGAGAAAATGACCCAGTTCCAGGAAAGCGGACAGCACACCTATCTGTTCGGCTATGAAGAAAGCTATGGTTACCTGGCTGGAACCTATGCCCGTGATAAGGATGCCGTGCTGGCTTCGATGTTGATCTGTGAAGCGGCCGCTTATTACAAAGGCCAGGGCAAAACCCTGTATGATGTGCTGCAGGAGCTGTACGAGCAGTTCGGATATTTCCTGGAGGGTCTGGAATCCCGTACGCTCAAAGGCAAGAATGGCATTGCCCAAATTCAGGGCATCATGACAGCATGGCGCTCCAACCCGCCTCAGGAAATCGGCGGCATTGCTGTAGAGCAGGTGCTCGATTATGCTCAGGGCCTGGATGGACTGCCAAAAGAAAACGTACTGAAATACATGCTGGCTGACGGTTCATGGTTCTGCCTGCGTCCATCCGGCACCGAACCGAAGATTAAAGTATATTTTGCCGTGCGCGGCACTTCGGCAGAGGATGCACAACAGAAGCTGGACAATCTGTCCTCACGCGTTATGGCGCGTGTGGATGCTTAAAGAAACAGGCATGACTATGAAAAGGATGGCTTGCGTTGCTGCCAAGCCATCCTTTTTAATAAAAACAACCGGATTGATGATGGACTGGAGTTTGCTTAGGCAGCACAAGTGATCATCCGTAAGCTTATTGAGGGGGAAATTGTAGTGTATCAACAATGGAAACGCTGGAACCTCACAGCCCGCAAATGGCTGTGGATTCTGGTCGTTCTGGGCGTAGTGTCCGCCCTGCCTGTAGGGTATGACCGCCTGCAGACGGAATCGACGGCAAAGAATGTTGAGCTGGTGTTTGATTATCGCGATTTGCTGGACATTTCCGTCTATCGGACGCATCCGCAGGAATACATATCAGAGCAGCTGGACCGGCTGAAAGAAGCTGGTGTGATCAGCATGGCTATGTTTGAAAGCACGCTGGAGGAGTTTAACAAATCCCGTCGTATTGTTGTGTATGATTCCAAAGAGGTGGCTGTCATTACAGGCCAGGTCATTCCTCCGATGGAGAACTTCACGTATATCCTGTTTACCAATGAACAAAATGCCGCCGGGATTAAACCGATGATTCAGGAGACGTTTACCCGCCTCGGCATCCCTGTCCGGGACTGGGAGTTTGAAGGATCAGAAGGATTGGTCCTGGAGGTTCCGAGGGTAGAAGCTGGTTTGAAGCCGATGGCTCCGGATCCGATGACCCTTGCTATGCTGCGAGAGAAGGGCTTTAATATCATTCCGCGTTTGTCGGATACGCTTCCTTATGATGAGGCATATACAAGTCAATTGATGGCTTATTTTGCGGATAACGATGTAAAGCGTATTCTTTTTGACGGCGATGCTGTAAAAGGATTCAAGGATCATGATGAACAGAAGAGCCTGACTTCGTTCGCGAAGCTGTTAAACCAGTATGATATCGGTTTGATGGCAATTGAGAATATTAAACAAAATCAAAAAGGCTTTGAACTCCTCGCCTATCTGACCGACTACAACGTAGCACGAATTTACTCCCTGAGTGAACGGGATGCGACGCTGGATCCGAAAGTGATCAGCGACCGTTTCGTGCTGGGAACGAAGGACCGGAATATCCGCATGTTTTATCTCAATGCTGAACCGCTGCGGGATGGCGCCCAGGCGACCATTGTAGATCCTTTTGATAACCTGATCGAAGCTTTGGGTGAACCTGGACATGCGATCCGTGACATGGAAGCCAACGGATTTGTCATGGGACCTGCAGAAGCATTTGAAGTATCGGAGTCTTCGCTTCAACGGTACTTCAAGATTGGAGCACTGATCGGTGCTGTTGCGCTGATTGCGCTGATGATCTCCTACTTCATTCCGTTCCTTGCCATCCCTGCATTTCTTCTGGGACTGCTCGGCAGCGCAGGATTGTATGTATTGAACGCTGAACTTATGGAACAGGCGATCGCACTGGCCGTGGCCATCAGCGGTCCAACCACCGCCATGATCCTGGCTGTTCGTAAAGTGACCGAGAGCAGCAGCAGGCTGACGAATATCGGTACAGGCCGGAGAATCGCGCATGCCCTGGTGCTGTTTATCAAGACGACAATCATCTCGCTCGCGACAGTTCCGCTTGTGGTAGCGCTGCTGAATAACGTGACGTACATGCTGGTGCTGGATCAATTCCGAGGTGTGAGTCTGCTGGCTTTGGCACCGATGGCGCTGACAGGCGTCTATGTACTCCTTTACCGTGGAGGGCTCATGAGCCGTGCAGGTATATTCAAGCTGCTGCACACACCGATTACACTGCTGTGGGTCGCTGCAGCCGGTGTTATTGGTTTCGTCGGGTTATATTATTTAAGCCGTACCGGTAATTCGGGATCTGTTTCTTCTATTGAAATGGTATTCCGTTCATTCCTTGAGAATACGTTCGGTGTCAGACCGCGGAACAAAGAGTTCCTGCTGGCACATCCGATGATGCTCCTTGGTTTATTCCTGTCCTTCAAGTATCGTCATGCAGCATATCTGCTTATTATCGGGGCCATGGGACAACTGTCGATGGTAGGTACATTCACCCATCTTCATTCACCGCTCTATATCTCGGCGATACGTACGCTGCTTGGACTGGTCATCGGCATTATTATCGGCCTGATTGCTATCCTGGTATGGCAATTGGCAGAAAGGATCTGGAGACGATGGTCGCATCTGCTAAGACAATAGTCATCTCCGGATACTACGGGTTCCGAAATAGCGGGGATGAAGCGGTATTAAAATCCATTCTGACGGCTCTCGAAGTCGAAGGGAAGTCGCAGGGAGTCGCCATCACTCCGGTGGTGCTCTCCATCGATCCGGAATCGACCTCATCAACCTACGGTGTCCGTTCGGTACATCGTATGAAGCTTGGCGAAGTCCGCCGGGCCATTGCGGAGAGTGACGGCTTGATCAGCGGAGGCGGCAGCCTCCTGCAGGACGCAACCAGCCCGAAGACGATCCCTTATTATCTGGCGATTATCAAAATGGCACAGTGGGCGAAAAAGCCTACCTTTATCTATGCGCAGGGCGTAGGTCCTGTAAACCGGAAATGGTTTCACCCGATGATTCGTTCCGTGTTCCGCAAATGCACCTATATCTCTGTCCGTGATCCCCAGTCGGCCGAGCTGCTGCGGTCTATGGGTATTTCGCCGGATGACATTAACGTTGTGGCAGATCCAGTGATGGGGCTGCCGCTGGGAGACAGCATGGGTAAAGGCTCTTCTCAGGAACTGCTGGGAGACACCATCGCCGGTGAGGTCTCTGTCCAGGGAATGGGGCTGGAAAACAGCCCAGGTGGAGGTTCTGTTTCTCCCCAGGAGCTGCCTGTCATCGGCATATCTGTCCGTTTCTGGGACAGCCAGCGGCGGGAATTAAACGCTATCGCCGAGGGCTTAACGTCCCTGATGCGCAGCCGTCCGGTGCATATACGCTTTCTGCCGTTCCATCAGCCGGATGATGAAGAAGCTTCCCGGTATATTACGGAGCGGATGGGTGATATTACATCTTACGGAGGCAAAATCAGCTTCTATCTGGAAGAACAGCAGCCGCAGGATATGCTCAGGGAAGTCAGCCGCTGTCAGCTTGTTCTGGGCATGAGGCTTCACAGCCTCATTTATGCCGCGAATCAAAGTGTGCCGCTGATCGGAATATCCTATGATCCGAAGATTGATCATTTTCTGAGACGGCTGGACAGTGCACCGGTTGGCAGCACCGACTCGCTTCAGGCTGAAGATCTGAAGAGATTGATGATCTCTATGCTGGAGCAGCCGGAGGCGTGGAAGACGGAGCATCAAGCACACATTGATCAGCTGAAGCTGGAAGCCGGCCTGCCGGCTCGTCAAATTGTTCAATATCTAGGACACAGAGGGTGAGTATGGTGAAAGAGTCAGCACGGTTCCAGACCGTTCATATATACGGGATTCCATTTTCCAAGATGAGCTTTAAGGAGACGGTCGTCTATTTGACGGAAGCGGTGGAATCCGGACAGCCGCATCAGGTCATTACGGCGAATCCCATTATGGTCATGACCGCCTTGGACAACCCATCCTACAAACAGATGATGCAGCGTGCGGAGATCATTGTTCCGGATGGGACCGGCATCGTATGGGCAGCAAGTAAAGCCGGAGATCCTGTGGCGGAACGGGTCACCGGATTTGACCTGGTGCATGAGCTGTTCCGCATCGGAGAAACCAAGCGATGGAGATTTTACCTGCTTGGCACGACACCGGAAGTGATTCAGGAAGCCGCCGAGCGGTTACAAATGCAGTATCCGGCGGCGATTGTGGCCGGATACCGTGATGGATTTTTTGGAGCAGATCAGGATCAGGAGGTTATACAGGAAATTCGGGCAGCATCGCCGGATATTCTTCTCGTTGCAAGAGGTGCAGATACGCAGGAGCCCTGGATTGACAAGCATAAGGACGCCTTGGGTGTTCCTGTGATGATGGGGGTGGGCGGAACGTTTGATATCGTTTCCGGTAAATCCAAGCGTGCGCCGGCAGCTTTTCAGAAGCTGCGGCTGGAATGGCTGTACCGTCTGCTGCGAGAGCCAACTCGTTTCAAAAGAATGCTTGCCCTTCCGAAATTTGCCGTTAAAGTGCTGAGAGACAAAGAAAACGTAACAAAAACAAGCTAGCAGCCGCACTTTTTCGTGAAAAAACCTGAAAATCGCCGTAAATTGGTATTGGATTTCACGGACGAAGGGAGTATAATTCAACACGGTAGAACCATATTGGGGGTTGAATGATTACATGGTAACAATATACGTGATCGGGTTTATCGTGTCGCTGGCGCTAGCCTTGTTCCTGACACCACTCGTGAAGAAGTTCGCCGTTAAGATCGGCGCTGTCGATGTGCCGGATGCTCGTAAAGTGCATACAAGAATCATGCCCCGGCTGGGCGGATTAGGCATTTATCTGGCCTTTGTCATTGGATTAATTGTTGTACTTCCTTTTATTCCTGAAAGTCTTTCTGCGCGTGATGCGAATTTCATGAAGGCATTCCTGATCGGCGGTTCCATGATTGTGCTGATCGGAGCGCTCGATGACCGCTTCCAGCTGTCGGCCAAAGTGAAGTTTCTGGCTCAGATTGCCGCAGCATGTGTCGTCGTATTCGGATTTAACATTACCGTTGATTTTGTAAATATACCGTTCCAGGACAGCTACTCCTCACTGGAGAGCTGGATCTCCATTCCGCTGACGATTTTCTGGATTGTCGGTGTGACGAATGCCATTAATCTGATTGACGGACTGGATGGTCTGGCTGCCGGGGTATCCGGTATTGCGATTGGTACCATTCTCGTCATGTCCCTGCTGATGGGCTATACTATGGTAGCACTGCTGTGTCTGCTCCTGCTGGGCGGGATTATCGGATTTCTGTTCTTTAACTTTCATCCGGCGAAGATCTTTATGGGTGATGCAGGCTCGCTGTTCCTTGGATTCAGTTTGGCCATGCTGTCACTGCTCGGTTTCAAGCAGATTGCGATCGTCTCCTTCATTACGCCGCTGATCATTATCGGTGTGCCATTGTCGGATACATTCTTCGCCATCGTCCGCCGCAAGCTTCAGAAGAAGCCGATCTTTGCGCCGGATAAAGGCCATCTGCATCACTGCCTGCGTGAACTGGGTTTCAGCCACCGTCAAACGGTACTGCTGATTTATGCCATTGCTGCATTCTTTGGTGTGCTGGCTGTCATTCAATCGTCCGCTGCATTGTATGAAGCCAACTGGGTGACATTCGTCGTCATCTGCATTATGATGTTCTTCCTGCAGATCGGCGCCGAGGTGATCGGACTTGTGAGCAAGACAAAGCGTCCGATACTAAGCCTGATCAACCGGGTGCGCCTCAGATCGAACGCAGATCCACGCAGTAAATAATTATAGCTATTTTAATACTTTTCCTTATAACGTACTGACGTACTGAATTAACGTACAAGCTGCCTCACCCGAAAACAGGGTGAGGCTTTTTTGTTTGGTTTTCTAAATAATGGTGAGTGGGTTGCCGATACATAAAGTACAGGACTATTCATGCGATTTTAGAAAGCGAGGGAAGACAGTGACCAAACGGAAGCAAGATTCAAAAGTGTTGGAAGACCAGCCGAAAGGAGTGCGAGTCGTGAAGAAGAAATTGCGGTCATGGGCAAGTCTGATGCTTGCTGTGGCTTTGTTGTTTACATTAATCCCTGTTCAATCTGCATCAGCAGCTGATCCGATCAATAATTATTTCAAATTTGATAACTTAAGTATGTCTGAGGGCAATCCTACGACATGGTATAACAGCACTATTAATGTGAGTGCATCTTTCAATGGAATATCTGACCAGACCATAGGCTACGAAGTGGCAGCGTGGAAAGGGAATGAATGGAAGCTGACAAGCAACGGCAGAGATATCAGACCAAGCATTACCGGACCAAGTTCTTTAGCTTATGCGGGTATCCGGTTAGAGGAAGGTCTTAACCGCATTACGCTGATCGGTATATCTACCAGCAATGGACTGGAGGGTATTGGAACGGCTTATGTTAAATATTCCAATGTTCCTGCGGTCAGCAAGGTAACACTCCTGGATGGAGCTGGACGTGAGTTAAAGGCTGGACAGCAGACTATGGTGACCAGCGAACTAGTGAACTTTATGGTGGAGGCTGGCAACGCGACTAGACTCACGATTAAAGGAAAAAGCGTAGCCCCGCTTTCAGAGGGGATGTTCCTGGTTAGTGACTTTAAACTGGATTCAGGGCTGAACAAGCTTGAATTTATTGCATCCAATGATACGAAGACCTATTCAATCTCGCGCGATGTAGTTTATTTCAGTGGGTACAGTGCAGATCGAGGAACTATCTATGATACAAGAATTGGTTCGCTCTCTCTGGAAGGAAATCCAACATTAAGTCCCGATACCGGTTCTCGAATTAGTGGTGTAGTGAGTGGTAAAGTTGTATTCAAAAAACCTGACGCAAGCACAACGCTTAGTCCAGACATCACCGTAGAGTATGATGGAAGGAAATACAAAACCAATATCACGAATACGGAGAATCAAGACGGTCTGATTATTTTGACCTACCGAACTATTGCGGGAGGTGGAGATCCGAACTTTGAATCTGGCGGAACGGTCAGGCTAACCAAAGGAAGCAGTTCAGCACAGTCGATTAGCATTACGGGAACACTGTTTTCTGGCGGACCCATCGTTAATGACAAAGTCAATTTTAAATTTTACGATGCGACACAGCCTCATATTGTAAACGTTGAGCAGATTTATCCTTCAAACCCAGCGACTCCTTCCATTTATGAGTCCTCAATACCTTTTACAGATAATACGCTGATCGGTGAGCTTCCAATCTGGTTAAAGGTAAACGTGAATAATCTGGATGCTGGAACCTCAGGCAAATTAGAGGTCAAACAGAACGGTGTGGTTATCAAGACATTCAATAGCTCTGCGCGTGAAATCAACGCTCTGATATTCGCAGTGTCTGATCTTAGAGAAGGTGAGCTGATATTTGAGTACTCCGTTATCAATAATAGTAATGTCATAACGGATACGTATTCTACAGCTGTTCGTTACACGCCATCTCCATTTATTGAACTGCTGAATATCTACAACGGGGCTACTTTTACAGGAAATAACACGGATCAGCCTGAAAAGAGAGGAAGCAAGCCATTTACAGGACTTCAGGGCAAACTCATTAATTTCAGTGCTGACGATCATTCAACCCTCAGAGCAAGTGTGAACGGCAAGAGTATTAATGTGAGTGTCAACTCCGCTGGAGAGTTTAGTATTGCTAATGGTACAAGTGCGGGCCAGATGATGTTGGTTTCAGGACCTAACAAACTGGAGTTCAGCGGCCGGACGAGCGGGATTCCTGTCACCACTACAATTACTATTTATTTGTTCTCTGAATATGTTCCGATTATTAAAGATGCCGTTCCGCTTCCATATGAGAAGACGGTACCTGACACAGAAGTTTTCAAACCTTCAGCAACAACCGATGACCTATTCAATACAACTGCAAACAAAATGGATCTGCAGTTTGTGGTATCCAATGTATCGGATCTGAACATTTATTTGGACGGGACTTCAAACCGGATACTATATGCTTCACTTGATGGAGGAGATACCTTCATCGTTAAAGACAGCAAGAATCGGGAAGGCTCCTCGGCCCCTTATAGACTGGAAACAATCCGCTCAGGCAATAACTATCATGTGATCCTGAGAACCATTGATCTGATTGAGCCAGGGACGAGATCGGTAACCATCGAAGCCTATGACGGAGCTTCCAAGGCAAGAAAGACCATTCAGGTAACTCGTGAGTATGAGAACTTTAAAGTGCTTTCTCCTAAGCTGCCGCAGGAAAGTGTCATTAAACAGAATTTCCTCAATGTATCCATCGAAGCTGACGGCGCAGATCGGGTAACTATTGGTAAGGAAGATATGGTGAAAGACGGTCTGAGCAGCATCTATCGTCTGGAAATCAAGAATTTGAAAAAGGGAAAGAACACGATCAAGTTTACCGTGTACCGGGGAGAGGAAAAACTGAACGGAGAGTTTGCGGTAAACTACACCGAAGAAATAGCGATTGGATCCCAATATAAAACGGGCATAGCCAAGAGTGGTAAAGTTAGTGCTTTCAAAGGAAACCTTACATTAAGTCTTCCAAAGGGAACCATGCTTCAGGAGCCTAATAATAAGCCTGGTGAACAGCCAGGAACCGGCTCTGAGCGAAGTATTAATATGTTTGATAACCAAGACGTGTTGGTTGGTATTGCCGATCCTACAGACGGGCGGACCATCAAGAACATTAATATCGATGGTGTAATGACACCGGTCAACAGTTCCAGTGATGCCAGAACCAAGTTAATGCCGCTTGCACATTATGGTTTCATCTCAAGTCTGTATTGGCTGGATGCGGGGTACTTCTCCTCGGTTCCTAACAGCGCCGGAGAACTCAGCTACGATACCAAATCGGGATCGCATCCGTACGACCCGTTCTTCATTAATCGCGGAGAGAGATGGATGGAGCCATCACAGCGTGGTACAATTTCACTCAAATACGATCACAATATTGTGAATGTCGCAGCAGCCAACATCGGCATGTGGAGATATGACCCGAATTCTGGTACATGGCAGAAGCTCGGCGGTAAAGTTGATACTAATAAGAAGACTGTAACAGCTTCCTTTGACGGCTTCGGATATTATGTAGTTGCTGGAATGCGCTACAGCTATGATGATGTTATCTCACATAACTCTGCACGTAACGAGATTGAAATGGCCTTGTCCAGAGGATTCCTGAATGCCCGGGATACGGCAGAGTTTAATAGCCACGAGTCTGTAACACGCGGTGAATTTGCAACCATGCTGGTCAAAATTTTAGACATTCCTTTAGATTATCCTTCCGGGGATGATGAATTGACGTTTCAGGATGTTGGCCGCTACTATGATTATCGTTGGGACTACCGTTATATTGAGACAGCCGTGCGTAAAGGTATTGTGCGTGGAACTGCACCGAGAGCCTTTCTGCCTGGGCAGCCGCTGAAGCGTGAGGATGCAGCGGTTATGATTGCCAGAGCCATGAACCTGAAATTAGGTACTTATGAGAAAGACCTGGCCGCGCTGCAGAAGAGTTTCACGGATTCCGGTAAGATTGCATCCCGATATTCTGTCACCTCGATTCAGGCTGTAATTAAAGCCAAGGTGATGAACGGAATTCAGAATGAATTGCAGCAGAACCAGAAGAAACCAACATACCGCTTTGATCCACAGCAGCCATTCACTCGCGCTCATGCAGCTTCAATTGCTGTGGAAGTAGCGAAAAAAATGAAGAAACTTTAAGAAACAAATCATAAGGGGCGCTCAAGAGATTTTAGATCTCTCGGGTGCCCTTTTCAAGTGACAAGAACCTATTACCATTTACAGATCTTTGTAATTTCATGTAGAATACGCTACAATAGCGAAAGCACATATTATTTTTTAGAGGGTGAAATTGAATTTATGAAACCGAAGTTATCAAAGCCGCAGCTGGATTATATGAAGGCGAAGACACAGTTTGAAGATAAAGCGAAGGTTATGGAGAGTACGATCGAGAAGAAACGTAAGCAGGTTCCTGAGATTACCCAAGAAATTATGGAAGGGCTAGTTATGGAGACAGGCTTTCATAATGCGTTCAACGATCTTACGATAGCAGAGAATGCATTGATTCAGTGGTCGCATGTAACGATCAAGCATGAGAAGGAATACCGCGACAACAAATTCCAGATCGAAGAAATGTACACTAAGTTGAACGATGACCCGCAAATGCGTGCCCGTATTATTCAGCTCGCTATGAAAATCCGATAATTCCTCATACAGATCAGACGCCGATGCCGGCGTCTTTTTTTTTATATATTGAGGTTTAAAAGTGCGTTGTTAGGCTCACAGGTGGGTAATTAAACTTGGTTTTAGAAAAAAAACAAAAAAATATTGGCAGCACCCGCAACTTTTTCCGAAACCAAACGTTTAAGATGTAGAGCACAACGAGATGCCCAACATGTTCCGGGTGAAGAAATAGTTTTCTGAATTAGAAAATTGTTCTTTACGGTTATTGGTAAGCATTGTATAATACCTTAGGTGGGATTCTAGGAATCTACAAAATAGGTGAGTGTTCGACTCTGGTTACAAGTTTCTGTGATACCCGTCACAGACATCATTTATATGATTTCTGCTCAACTCGGGAAGGAGGTGCAACGATATGAGTAATAAGAGCTACTATTCTAAAGACAAAAATAATATTAATGTTTCGATCCAAGGAGGAGACAAAAAGGTTATGAAGAAAATTTTATCCGTAGCACTGTCTACAGCAATGGCATTCTCCATGTTTGCTTCTGTTGCATTCGGTGACGATGCACTTACAAACCAACAAAAGTTTGACGTACTTAAAGAAGTTAAGGTTCTGAATGGTTACCCAGACGGTCAAGCTCACCTTGACAAAGATCTGACTCGCGCTGAGTTCGCGAAAGTGGTTTCCACTCTGATGGGCCTTCAGCCAGTAACTGGCCAACTGTCTTTTAAAGACAAAGGCTACACAGCTAAGAACTGGGCTGTTCCTTACATCGAAGCAGTATACTCTGCTGGTCTGATGGAAGGTAAGAACACGACGAAGATGATCTTCGACTACAACGGTAAAATCTCTGTTCAAGAAATGGCAGCGGTATTGGTTCGTGCATTGAAACTGGATATCCCTTCTGATGTGAACAATAACGCATCCACTTGGGCTAAAGGTTATGTTCAAGCTGCAATTAACGAAGGCATCGTGGGTGCAAATGTTGACCCGAAAGCAAACGCTACAAGATCCTTGATGGTTGACACTGCTTATGCAATCTACCTGTCCGAGCAGCAACCAAAAGTTGTAGATTATGCTGTTACTGAAAACGGTAAAGTTGTTACATTTAAATTGGCTAACAACGAAAGCGTGAAAGTAACTCTAAATACTGCACTGGTAGCTAACACAGCAACTGAGGTTCCATTCGAGTATGCTGGTTACAAGTACAATGAATCTGTAACTTGGGTTGTAACTACTGCAACTAAAGTGGATAGCGCAAGTGCTAGCAACCTTAAAGAAGTAGTCGTTAAATTTAACGGAGAAGTTGATAAAGAATCTGCTGAGAAAGTAGCAAACTACTCTCTGAGATCTGGAAAGGTTATCGATAGTGTTACTCTTTCCTCTGACTTGACTACAGCAACATTGCTGTTGAAAGATCCAAGTGTACTTTCAAACAATAGAACTGATGCTGTTTCTGTTTCTAACGTAAAAGCTGGGAATACAACTATCAATTCCCAAAATATTGAATTTACTGCTATTGACAATGCTTTGCCTACAGTAACATCTGTTGTATCCCTTGGAACTAAATCTGTGAAGGTTGTTTTCAGTGAGCCAGTTAAGACTGTTGGCCAAACAAATTTCAATCTTGATGGAAGAGAGTTCTTCGGTAGAGTAACAACTAGCAATAACGACAGAACAGTAATTCTGACACCATACAGCTCTTCTGCTTTGGCTGTTGGAAACCATACGCTTACAGTAAGTGGCGTAAAAGACTATGCTGATTTTGTTTCTCTCGCTTCTACTCATGAGATCAACGTGGTTGAAGACACTGCAGCTCCTACAATTGCTGAAGCAACGGCAACTCTGGAGACTGTAACAATCACATTCTCTGAAGATGTGGATGTTGACACTGTTGATGCTGCGAAAGTTTACTGGAAGTCCGGTGATAACAAAATCACCGCAGTAAGCAAAAAACAGCTTGCAGATAACAAATGGCAGTTTACTTTCGGTGCTGAGAAATCCTTGCCTACAGGTCCTGTATCCATCTTTGTTGAAGGTGTAAAGGACTACTCTGGTAATACAATTGCAGCGAATAGCTCTGTAGTAGTTACTCCTGAAATTGATCAAACTCGTCCAGAAGTAACGGCAGTAAGTGCTGAAAATGCGCGTCAAATTAAAATCACTTTCTCTAAAGCTGTAAATGAAGCTAGCGCTGAGAATAAGGCTAATTATACTGTTAAGAACAAAGACGGTAACTCAATTACAGTTAAAGACGTTGTACGTGACACTAATGACTGGAAAGTTGTATACGTAAATCTTTACACTGACCTGTCTGCTAGTGGTGATAACACTCTGACAATTCAAAATGTTAGAGACAACACTAAATTGCAAAACACTATCCTTGACTACACAGGTAAAGTTAGCTTGGCAGATAGAACAGCGCCAGAAATCGACTCTGAAACAGTTAACACTTCCGATCGTCGTCTGGTAGTTAAATTCAATGAGAAAATGGATGTTGACTCTCTTGTTAATTACTCCAACTATCTTGTTGAAATTGACGGAAGAACTCAGCCGTTGACTTCTTCTATTGCTGAAATCACTCCATTCCAAGATGGCACTGCTGTATCTTTGAAATTCACTGAAAGCATCGGCAACAAAATTGTGCGTCTGGCTTCAGGTAATGGAATCACTGGTTACACTAACATTAACTCCTTGACTGTTCTTGCTGTTAAAGACGTCAACGGAAATGTTCTCAAAGAATTTACTAGTAATAACAGCAAGATTGAACTTGATGCTGATACAACAATCGCATTAAACGGTAAAGCTGAACTTGTTGATAGAAGAACTATCAAAGTGAAATTCAACGCAGGTATTGTTAACTACAGTGCAGGTGCATTTACTAACGTATCTAGTGTTGATGGTGCCCCACGTGTATCAAGCGTTGAAGTTGACGGTACTTCCACAGTGAATGTTAAGTTTGAGAATGACATTACTACTAGCGGTTCAAATGTGGATCTGAGAGTTGACCTGGATCGGTTAATCACTAATGCGGGTGCTACTACAACTGCAGGAACTGTGGATGTAAGCACTGCTGATGGTAACCTGAAAGATTCTGTGAAACCTGTTGTAAATAAAGCTGACACTGTGTATCCGTTCGAGGTAACAGTTGCTACTGGTACACCAAGCTTTGCAATTAAATTCTCTGAAACTCTTCAGACAAACTCCAACGTTGCCAGCGACCTGAAAGTGATTCGCAATACTGACAACAAAGAATTGAGTATTGCTGATGGGGAATTCAGTGCAACAGCTAGCGGTGACACTGTCACAGTTACATTAAACGATGGAGCTTCTAGAAGTGTTGCATCTGAATACCGTGTAGAAGTTAAAGATGCTCGTCTGATTGTTGATGCTGCTGGTAACCGAGCTGCTGACTTCAATGGAATTAGTGAACTGGTTGGTGGTCAAGCGGCACCAAGTGGTCTAGCTGCTGTAAATGATAATTTTGCTGCTGAAGATACTGGTGAAATTACTGGTTTGGATGCTGCGAAGTCATATGAGTATAAGCTGGCAAGTGCCCCCGTTTCTAGCTACGAGCTAGTTAGTGGCGCAACAAAAATTAGTGGTTTGCCTGCAGGGACTTATGTCGTAAGAGAAGCAGCGCCTTCAGGTGGTGTGCCAAGTGCAACCACTCAAGTGACAGTAGGTCAAGATGCACCTACTAATGTAGAAGCGGTTGATGCTGCAAAAACTGCGCTGACCCTGTCTATTCCTACTGGAACAGAAGATGATGCAGCTACAACCATCACTCTGCGTTCTGCTGGTGATCATGGGACATCGATCACTTGGGTAGTAAACAACAATGTTGTCAGTGGTTCATATACTACACCTGATAGACCTGCAGCTGGTGATGCTGCTAAAGAAGTAACATTAGTAGCTAATATCCAAAAAGGTAGCGTTACAGATCAAAAATCATTTGTTGTAACGGTTCCGGAAACTGGGAGTGACATTACTGTAGCGGTAGCTCCTTAAGTCAAATATATGTTTATAATAGGGCAAGCTGGATATCCAGCTTGCCCTATTTAATTAACTTATCATGGGATGGATATGGATGAAAAAAAATAAATACTTAGTTTCTTTAATGACTCTAATTATAAGTGCTACGTTAATCAGCAATATACTCGATACGAATATAAACAGCGCCAGCCCCAACACCCAGCCTGGCACCGCCGACGACCCTGTCGTTACCAAAAGCTACGTGGACCAGCAAATTCAGAAAGCTCTGGGTGGAGGCACAACACAGCCAACAAATCCAACTACACCAGACTCTACCAGCCCCGACCAAGATGCCAATGAAGTACAAATCGTCAGCCTGAGACCAGGCAAGATACTCATTGGCGAAGCTGGTGCAGAGTTTATCGTCCGCTCAGGTATTGCTGTCATTTATACCGAAGACAAAGATGGTGTAGCGGATCTGACAGACGGCAAGGATTTGGTAAATGGCCAATCTGCTCCTAAGAACCATCTGCTGTCATTTCCTAGGGATGGACGCGGTATTCAAGTGAAAGACGGACAGACCCAAGGTCTTGTTGTTATGGTTCGCGGAGGATACACCGTAAAGTAACTCTATGGCAGTTTCTTCTTATAATTATTGCCAACAGATACAGTGTTTTATACGTGTAGAGATCCATGCAGACACGCATAATACTCCTGTGAACTTATATCTCAGGAGGTGTATCATTGTATGGCTAATAACAATCGAAGAAATCGACAAGTTGTACCGGAAAGCCGCCATATGCTGAATCAGATGAAATACGAAATTGCTGCAGAATTTGGAATCACTTCAGGACATACCAGTTCTTACGGAGAAGATACGGAATTCGGTGGCGAGCTGGGCGAGATGGGCGGGAGCCATTCTTCTTCAAAGCGGCCGGGTTGGGGGCATTACACATCCCGTCAGAACGGTTCTGTTGGCGGAGAGATTACGAAGCGTCTGGTTCGTCAAGCAGAACAAGGGATGTTCGGCGGAATTGGCGAGCTGTAACGGCGTATAATCGCAGCATTTTCTCGCCTAATCTGCTTGCTGGCTGGATTGACACCTTGTATTAAATACGTTAATATGCTTGTTGAGGATTGTACATTCAAACCTTTTCCTATCGGAAAAGGTTCATTTTTTGTGTAAGACCTCTTTTTATACCACATACTATCCATATGGGAGGTTGATCTTATGACTTTAAAAGGGCGCCGCTTGTTTACATCTGAGTCGGTCACTGAAGGCCATCCGGATAAAATCTGTGACCAGATTTCCGACGCAGTACTCGACGCTTTTTTGGCCAACGATCCCAACGCGCGCGTTGCATGCGAGGTATCTGTAGCTACTGGTCTGGTTTTGGTAATTGGTGAAATCAGCACGAATTCTGAATATGTGGACATTCCGTCCATTGTACGCAATACCGTGAAAGAAATCGGGTATACCCGTGCTAAATACGGTTTTGACTTTAACACCTGCGCGGTGCTGACATCCCTGAACGAACAGTCTGCCGACATCGCACAAGGCGTAAACGCGGCTCTTGAGCATCGTGATCCTGCCCAAATGGATAAGGAAACCGAGAACATTGGCGCTGGTGACCAAGGTCTGATGTTCGGTTTTGCTACGAATGAAACACCTGAGTTCATGCCGCTGCCGATCGCATTGTCTCACCGCATTGCCAGACGTTTGGCTGAAGTGCGTAAAGACGGGTCACTGGACTACTTGCGTCCAGACGGTAAAACCCAGGTTACGGTTGAATATGACGGGGACAAGCCGGTTCGTGTTGATGCCATCGTGGTATCCACACAGCATGCTGAAGAAATCTCCCTGGAACAAATTCAAAAAGACATCAAAGAACAAGTTATCCTTCCTGTTGTTCCGGCTGAACTGCTGGACGCAGAAACAAAATATTACATCAATCCAACAGGCCGTTTCGTAATCGGCGGTCCTCAAGGGGATGCCGGTCTGACAGGCCGTAAGATCATTGTCGATACCTACGGCGGCTATGCTCGTCATGGCGGCGGTGCGTTCTCTGGTAAGGATCCGACAAAAGTCGACCGTTCCGCCGCTTACGCAGCCCGCTATGTGGCTAAGAACCTGGTTGCTGCTGGACTTGCCGACAAATGTGAAATCCAGCTGGCTTATGCCATTGGTGTAGCGACTCCGGTATCGATCAGTGTCGATACGTACGGAACAGGCAAAGTGGATGAGGAAACTCTGGTTTCCCTGATCCGCAACAACTTTGACCTGCGCCCTGCCGGTATCATCCGCATGCTGGATCTGCGCCGTCCGATCTACAAGCAGACTGCCGCCTACGGCCACTTCGGCCGTACCGACCTCGATCTCCCTTGGGAGCGCGTGGACAAAGCCGATGCTCTCAAAGAGCAAGCTGGCATCTAAGCGAATTGTAGTGTTGTAAGGTTTATAGAATAATATAGTCATTACCAAAGCCTGGTACCCAACTCATTGAGTAGGTACCAGGCTTTTTCCCTTTCAACAAAAAAAGGTACGAGGAAAGCGCGAACACAGCGAAGGGGCCGGAATTGATCTGGAGAAGCGAAGCGTTCGCCTTTGCACGTAAATTTCAACATTAATAAATAGAGATTCATAGAAATTTACGTGCAACAGCGATCGGAAGAGCAATCCGGAACCGTAGCACCGCGATTAATCGTAGTAAATCTTCTTCCACTTTTTTCGTAACTTTTCCCAATCTATGAAGTCTATTAAATAGAGACTTAACGTTCAGAAGCGACAATAGAGCCTGAACAAATAGATGGGAGAGTTATATTTAACATGAAACGCAAGGAAGAACACAGCAAGTCTAGCACATCGTCTATGGGAAAAAAATGGCTGGTTATCACACTAGCAGGCGTCATCTGGGTCAGTCCGGTACTGGGAAGCGGCATGCCGCTGCTGCAGGGTCCACTGTCATCATCTGTCGTTGAAGCAGCATCTTCGTCGGTCACCAAACTGGGGGAAGAGATCATTACATCCGGTGCAGTACTGATGAAATATCAATATAAATCCGGCAGCCAGACCACACTGGCCGATGTTATTAGGGTTGATCTGAACAATAAAAATGTCAAACTGGATGTTATGACAGGCAAGAACAGCCAGTTCACCGCAAGACAAAGCACGGGCGGTATGGCCAAGGAATATGGAGCGGTCGCCGCGATTAATGGAGATTTTTTCAATACAGGTGCACAGGGAGCTCCGATGGGCGGCCAGGTGGCAGATGGTGTTCTGATGTCGACACCTTCCCAATTAAAGGGCATGTATGCCTTCCTCGTGACAAAAGACGGTAAGCCTATGGTGGATGAATATACATTTGAAGGCAGCATTAAAGCCGAGAATGGAAGCACGTTTCCGCTGTCAGGCATGAACAAATCCGCTTATAAACCGGAGGGCGGTACATCCAATTACAGTCACCTCCATGCTGCATATATATACACAAGCGCCTGGAAAGCACTGGAGCGTCCTACGAACAGTTCCACGACGCCAACCGAGGTTATGGTGACGAATGGCATCATCACCGAAATTTCGTCCATGGCGGGCATCTCGTCGTCAATTCCTGAGGGAAGCTTTATCCTCCGGACGCACGGCAAGGCAGCGGAATTTGTCAAAAATAATCTATCGGTCGGACAGCGCCTCACAGCCAACTATTCGCTGGTATCCAAGCAAAACGGAGCCAAAGTCAATCCGGATACCCTGCAGATGATGATCGGCGGCCATACAGTCCTGGTCAATGGCGGCAAGGCGGCATCCTACTCCAGAGACGTCAGCAGCATTGGCGGTACACGTGCCCGCACGGCGGTTGGTTATTCCAAGGATAACCGGTACGTCTATTTGGTCACCGCGCAAAAGAACAGCAGCAGTGCTGGCATGTCCCTGAGTCAGCTGCAGCAGTTTATGGTCAGCATCGGGGTATGGAAGGGTCTCAACCTGGACGGAGGCGGCTCTACCACGATGGTAAACCGACCGCTGGCGGAGCAGGACACGCAGCTGACGTTCCAGACGGAGTACGGCACCGCACAGCGCAGTATCGTGAACGCACTGGGAGTATTTTCAACAGCACCTAAAGGGTCTTTAAAAGGCATCAAAGTCAGCGGTGATACGATGCTGCTGATCGGTCAAAGTGGCAAGTATGAGCTAAAAGGGTATGACACTTATTACAATCCTGTTGACATGAACAGCGTTAATCCGGTCTGGAAATCGAGCAACGGCAATCTCAAAACCAGCGGCGGCAGCGTAACCGCGGTCAAGCCGGGGACATCCACACTTACCGCTGTCAGCGGCAGTGCGACGGCCACCCTGAAGGTCCAGGTGCTGGGCAGTGACGATATTTCACAGCTTCGTGCAGGAACGCCAGCTGCTCCTCTGAAAGCAGGAACCAGCGTATCTGTGCCTGTGACGGCTGTGTTGAAAAACGGGAATACCGTCGATGTGCCGGACAGTGCACTGAAATGGGAGATGATCGGGTTCCAGGGCAAAGTAAGCAATGGTCAGCTGACCGTCTCCTCCGTGAACAGCAATGCCAAAGTTGGCTATGCCATTGCCCGGTATGACGGCTTCAGCACAGTGGTTGTTCTCTCAACGGCTGCAGAAAGCACGTGGGAAGATTTTGAAGCTGTAAACTACCCGATTAACTTCACCACCAATGTGTCTGGCGTGAAGGGAAGTACTGTGATCACGAAGGGCAGCGGGACTCAAGGAAATTCCAATGTTTTGCAATTAAACTACGATATGAACGGCGGTCTGGGTGAAAAAATGTACGCGTACGCTCAGTTTAACGGCACGACCGGCAAAACCGTCCCTGCGGCAGCGACTTCCATGTCCCTTGACGTCGAAGGCGACAATAGCCTAAACTGGCTCCGCGCGGAATTTAAGGACAAGAACGGCAAAACCGCGTACGTTGACCTGGCTAAAATCATCGACTGGACCGGCTGGAAGAAGCTGAACGTCGACCTCAGTCCTTATAACATGGCATTCCCGGCACAGCTGAAAAGAGTGTATGTGGTGAACGTGGAAGAAGGGCAGGACGAACGGGCATTAACGGGAACGGTGTCTTTTGACAATATTCGGTTTACGATGCCATCGCTCTCTAGTGATGCGGGACTACCTACAGGAACTGCGCTCATGACGATTGGGCAAAAATCGATGATGGTCAATGGAACCAAGGTGGCGACGGATGCTGCACCGCTGTTGAAGGGTGGAACCACTTACGTACCGATTAAATTCGTACTCGATGCGTTTGGCGGCCAGGCAACGTGGAACAAAGATGCTCAAAGAGTCACGGTTCTGCGCGGCGGAAAACTGATGGAACTCACCGTAGGCGAGAAGGAATTGGTGCTGAACGGGAAAAAAATGACGACAACCGTGTCTCCAATGATCACTGGAGGTAGGACTTTAGTACCACTTCGCCTCGTTTCCGAGCAGTTAGGCCTTACTGTAAAATGGGACAAGAACACGAAGACCGTTACGATCCAATCATGATATGGTATGATGTGTAGTATGAAACGTTAGAAATGGAGTAGAGTGCGTGGATTATCAAGCTGATGCCATTGATCGTGTCATTAAGAACGCCATCCAAGTGATGGAGGACAGCAAATACCAGATGTTTGAAATATTGGAGACCTCGCGTGACGAGCTGGTGTCTCTCAATCAGGAACTGCAGCAGGTATTGAAAGAAACGACGGAAACCTTGGAAAAGGTGGACCAGTTGGAGCTGAACTACCGCCGTTCCCGGATTCGGCTGACCGAGGTTAGCCGGGATTTTGTCCGGTACAGGGAAGAAGACATCAAACAGGCGTACGAGAAGGCGACGCAGCTTCAGCTTGATCTCATGATCTACCGCGAGAAAGAAATGTACCTGAAGGCCCGGCGCGACGAGCTGCAAAAAAGGGTGCGGAATGTCGAACATTCGGTGGAACGCGCAGAATCGATCGGCTCGCAGATGGGCGTGGTTCTGGAATATCTGTCCGGCGAGCTCGGTCAGGTGTCGCGGATCATCGAATCGGCCAAGAACCGCCAGGTGATTGGGCTCAAGATTATTTTGGCCCAGGAGGAAGAGCGGAAGCGGATTGCGCGTGAGATTCATGACGGTCCTGCCCAGCTGCTCGCGCATCTGGTTCTCAGGACGGAAATTGTAGAAAGAATGCTGGCTAAGCAGGAATTTAAGATGGTGCAGGACGAAATAGTAGATTTGAAGGGACAGGTTCGTTCAAGTCTGGAGGAAATGCGCAAAGTCATCTTTAACCTGCGTCCTATGGCTCTCGATGATTTAGGACTTATTCCTACTCTTCGTAAATACGTGCATGATTTTGAAGAAAAAACGAAGATCCGTACGTTGTTTGAGACACGGGGCAATGAGCATCGTCTCTCGTCCGCAATGGAGGCGGCCATCTACCGGCTGGTACAGGAAGGCCTCTCCAATGCGGCCAAGCATGCTTACCCGACGTATGTGCTGGTGGAATTGACTTATCAGGCCCAGATGGTAAAAATCGTCGTTCAAGACAACGGACTGGGATTCATGGTGGAATTACTGGAGCAGAAAAGCAAAGACCACTTTGGGTTAATCGGCATGCGGGAGAGGGTCGAGCTGCTTGAAGGGAGAATGGAGATTGATTCCGGCGAAAACCGCGGTACGAAGATCGTCATTCATATCCCGACAAACGTGGAGAAGAGAAAGGAGTAATAATATGGAGCATACGGAAAATGAAAAACAGAAAATCAAAGTGCTTTTGGCTGATGATCATCAGCTGTTCCGTGAGGGATTGAAGCGCATTCTGAACATGGAGGACGATATTGACGTCATCGGAGAATGCGGCGATGGCATCCAGGTGCTGGAATTCTGCAACGTGGAGAAACCCGACATCGTCCTGATGGACATCAATATGCCGATCGAGAACGGGGTACAGGCCACAGAGAAGCTGCGTGGGATGTTCCCGGAGATTAAGGTCATTATTCTATCCATTCATGATGATGAGAGCTATGTTTTCGAGACCCTTCGCAAAGGGGCCAACGGCTATCTGCTGAAAGACATGGAAGCAGAATCTCTGATTAACGCCATTCGTTCTGTGAATGAAGGCTTTGCCTTCATTCATCCGAAGGTTACGGGCAAGCTGATCCATCAGCTCCGCCGCATGACGTATGTCAATGAAGCGGGAGCAATGGCTGAGGGCGGTTCTCGGGAAGCTGGCGTGAAATTCGTTGCAGGGGACAATAATCCGCTGACCCGCCGCGAAGCAGAAGTGCTGCGCCTCATGGCTGAGGGCAAGAGCAACAAGATGATTGGGGAATACCTGTTCATCAGTGAGAAAACTGTAAAGAACCATGTCAGCAGCATTCTGCAAAAGATGGAAGTCGACGACCGCACCCAAGCGGTAATCAACTCCATCAAGCAGGGCTGGGTGACACTGTAGACCGCGCTCCAAGGTATGGAAGCGGGATATGCAGATGGAGGGGAATCGCCAAGAGGGCGGTTCCCTTTTTGTGTGATGGGAGTTGGCAGGAAGAGTCGATGGAGGCATCACAGGTGATGGGGGCGAAGAAGTGCGTTAACAAACGGGAGCGGTCTGCAGCAAGATGTGCTTCTGTCGCCGTTACGATGCTGTAGGGTGCGGGCGCTAGAGGGCGCCTCTTGTCACCGCCTCTGGTTTTGCGGCATATACTGCTGTAAGAGAAGGAGGTGAGTCTCATGGTGGCTCATTTGCTGTGGATCCTGGCTGCATATGGAGCGGCGGTTTTGCTTGTGCATGTTATGCATGCAAGATACGTGAAGCGGTCAGCTGACCAGAACCGAGTAGTGCAGTATGTGCTGGTGACCTCCAACCATGAGCGAAAGGTGGAGTGGATTGTGAGAGCCCTTTCACTGTATGCTTTGCTGCATGGTGTGCGTGTCCAGGTGACGTTTTATGATGAACAGTCCGGCGATCAGACCCTGGCGATTTTGCATAGACTTTCTGGCTGTCCGGATGTGGAGCTGAAGGTTATGGATCTGGATGACTCTGAGAAAGAGAAGCTGAAGCTGAGGTTAAGGAATTCCCGGAAGAAAGAGGACCGGGGCATCTATATTGATCTGCGTGTTCCTGCTGGTGCGGCGCGGATACCTTATGTACAGTGAGCAAGGGGATTTTAAAGGGGGAGACGGGGCATTTCATGATGCAATATGAGATCCATAGGAAGACCGAGTGAAGCACACTCTGGCCTGAAGGGGCGGGGTGTGCTTTTTTGGCATGGTTGGGGTGTTGGTGCATCCAGCTTGAAGGGCAGGTGATTGTGCTGAAAGGGAAAATTCTAGGAAGGATTACGTAGGGGGTTGGAGGATTTTCAGAAGGTTTCGAAGGAGGAGGTTATGGTATGCAGGCGGCGCTGTATGCGGTTCGGGAATCAGACTGGTGGAGGCTTGGCGTCTCACTTGATTGGAACGTGGATGTGTGGTGGTGGACAGAGCGGCCATTCGTTCAGGGTGGCACTCTGGGAGATGGTGGAGGAAATTTAGCGGGAAATGAGGTGGAACGAGATGCTAGGGAGTATGCTGGCGGTGTTGGGGAAACTTGGCATAAGAGTGATTTAGGCGATGGGCGGGTTAGACGCAGTAATAGAGATGTGCAGTACACGGGTGACATGGGGGATTGGGAGCAAACAGGTCATGTGGGTAATGCGGTCCAGGGGCTTGTGCTGCTTGCGCCAGCACTGCCGCTGGGTTGGACTGTTGAACTGCGGGATTCTTTTAAACCGGTACAGGAAATGGACGAATGGGGACAAAAGGACTGGCATCGGTACATACGGTCGGCACTAAAAGGCTTGATAGGAGATCAGCCGGAAGATCAGCGGCGGTACTGGCTGAACAGTGTCGGTGACGGGGAGATGATTAGTGTGAGGGTGTGGGGGCAGTCCGCCGTGTCTGAGGCGGGATGGCAGGGGCTGTATGAGCGAGCGGTTCAGCTCAGCGATCTTATGGAGGGCCGGGCGCTGCTGGCCGGCGAGGTGGAGGGGCTGCTGCAGGAGGCGGGCGCGGACACCGCCGGCTGGCTGCAAGCGGCGCAGCTCGGCGCCCTGCTGGGCCGCCTGCGCCTGAACGCGGGGCTGGCAAGAGCCGCCCCGCGAACCCCGCCCGGCTGGCTGT
>NZ_JABBPN010000030.1 GCF_012933385.1 Paenibacillus lemnae | reverse complement strand
CATTTTTAAAATGAAGCCACCGGATCCGCTTTGATCCGAGTGAATCCTGCTGTCTTTACGTCGAAATTAAAATTATGCAAAATGCTCATATTATATAATTCCCTGATTTCATGTTCGTAGGTAGTAAGAAAATCTCCATTTAAATCTTTAATATTATTAAGGTAAACCATACCTTTAGATTTGGTCCTAAACTTGGATCTCATCACGCTCTCATCTTTTATAATTTCTCCAGTAAGCATATTGAAATAGACACTGTCCATGAAATCCGGTTCAATTCGTATGGATTTTAATCCAAGTAAAACTTTTCTTCCGGCATCAGTCAGGGAGATTAGCTTCCCCTAACAAGATCTATACTATTGCTATTGTAAATAATAAACGTGGATTATATGAATATGATGTGAAAACTAAAAAGTTTACCCCGATATTTACCCCAGAAGATGGTTTTATTAATAACATCCAAGTTGTAAAAGGATCATAAGTGTTGTTTAGTAACCCTTTCGCTTCCGACAAGGAAGGGGAAGGGGATATTTTTTTGTTTAGAATGCGTGCTCCATTACTCGGCGGAGCTTGTTTTACCCGAAATGGCCGAGATGCTTGGTGTGACTCTCGGCATGCTAAAGTCCCGGATCCAACGGATTTTGACTCTTTAATAAATTTAAAAACGCAAGCCGCTCCCCTTCTTGTGTGGATCTAAACAATTCCACGATAGCGGAGATGCGGCTTGTTTGCTGTAATTCTGGACTAAAGTCTGTCAAGGACACGTTGTGGTGAAGAACCAAACCTTACTGTGACTACTCTTTCTCTACTAGAGCCTTGTACGCTTTGTAATCATGAATCGCGAAGCCTGAAAATGAGCTGTGTAAAGCGGCCTTTTTGTTCAAAAGCTGCAGCTGTTCGTCCATGTAGGGAGCATCTTCTTCATAGAAGGTAATGAATGCCCCTTCGTTGCTGGACTTCGTTTCTACGGCGATCCAGGCTTTTTTGCCCAGCTCGTCCGCTTCTTTAAGCTCTACTGCAGCAGCGCTGTAGATCTTGTCAGCCTGATCCCGGTAAGCCATGATTGCTACGCCATCCATTTGAGTCAACATCCAGCGGCTCATGGACATGGAACCGTCCGGCAGCTGGTATTGATATATCCAAAATGGGATGTCAGCCGTAATTGGCAGGTTCAGAGCACGGGCACCTTCTGCCAGGTAGCGTGTGTTGTCCTGCCACTGACGGATCAGATCAGCCTGGTTTGTTTTCCATTGTGCAAGCCCGTGCGGCTCAACATCTACATGGATTCCGGTAAACCGCTCTTCTGGCGCAGCAGCGTCTTGATACTCTTTTGTCCAGGTCAGAAAGGCATCAAGACGGTGGCGTTCGGATTTCAGGGACCAGGAGGGGGCACCTCCAAGTACATGAATTTCGATATTTTGCTTGCCAGCTGCTTTAATAAAGCTTTTATAGTACTCTGGACGCACATCACGGTTCATCTGAAGATAAATGGTATCCAGTCCGGTTTGTTCCGCAAACGCCAGGATCGAGGCAGGATTTTCTTTAATGAAAGGGGTATCCCACAACCATACAGCCTTCATATTGCTATTGGTGCCCAGGGATTGCGGCTTAGGCGGATATGAAAAGCCGCTAAGGAGCAGCAAACTGCAGGATAGCAGGAACAGCATTTTGAAAGAGGTGCGAACTTTTTTCATGATACATTAACTCCATTTCTATGTAGTTTGATGGGCTGAGAGACTGGAGACTTATTTTTCAGCATAATACGACATAAAGACAGGGTATTTCAGGCCTTTTGTTTCATAAAAACGCATGCACATCTAGTATCGGCAGATCAGATTGAAATGTGAAGACCTAATGTGAAGACCTATTGATCTTTTTTGTTTTGGGTAATGATAGAAGAGAGAAATTCACCCTACGGACATGGAAAGGAGCAGGATGACGATGAGAGTAGCTATTGTTGGAGCAGCAGGTACGATTGGAAAAAGTATTACAGAGGAGGCACTACGCAGAGGGCATGCTGTCACCGCGGTGGTCCGGCATCCCGAGAAGCTGGAGGCGTTCCGGGACAAGGTGAGTATTGTGAAAGCAAGCGCGGTGGATCCGGACTCCATCACTGAAGCTGTGAAGGGAAGCGATGCGGTCATCAGTGCGTATGGCCCACGGTTCGGGGAAGAAGAGGAACTGCTGGAAACGGCCCGGGTGCTGCTGGAAGCCGTCCGGCGCAGCGGTGTAAAGCGTCTTTTGATTGTCGGCGGAGCGGGCAGCCTCATTACAGACAGCGGTGAAGCGCTGATGGACACGCCGGAGTTTCCGGCAGAAATCAAGAGCCTGGCGATGGCCCATGCGGATGCTTATGGGATTTATCAGGAGTCGGATGTAGACTGGACGTATTTGAGTCCGGCAGCGATCATAGAGCCGGGGCGGCGGACGGGGCAGTTCCGGATCGGAACGGATCGCCTGGTTGTAGACGAAACCGGGTCCAGCCATATTTCTGTAGAGGATTATGCAGTGGCCATGCTGGATGAGCTGGATGATCCCCAATTCACCCGTGCGAGGTTCACGGTGGGATATTAAGGAGTGAGCAGCACATGTATATTGTAAACACAGAACAGATGCGGGCGCTGGACCTTCATACGATCGAACATATCGGGATTCCGGCGTTTGCCCTCATGGAAAATGCCGGAAAGGCCATTGCGGAGGAGGTGCTGTCCCTGTGCCGGGAGGCAGGACAGCACCGCAGCGGTGCAGCGACAGCTGTCGCTGCACCCGGTGGGGGCGAGGCGCCCTTCGCCTCGCATGGCATTGCGGCAGATGCCTCGCTGCATCTGCCAAACCCGTCCGCGCAGCACTGGCTGGTGCTCGCGGGCAAGGGCAGCAACGGCGGCGACGGTGCCGCTGCCGCCAGGCATCTGTGTGAAGCGGGGCTCCGCGTCACGCTGCTGTACGCGGCGGCCGGACCGGCAGAGCTGTCCGGCGCCGCCGCCCTTCAGCAGGATGCCGCCGCGAAGCTTGGCATCCCGCAGAAGTTCCACGGCCGGGATGAGGCCGTGGAGCTGCGCGCGTACACGGGAATCGTGGACGCGCTGCTGGGCACGGGCGCGAGCGGCGCGCCCCGCGGCGCATACGCCGCGCTCATTCAGGCCGCGAATGACAGCGGCCTGCCGATCGTGTCCGCGGATATTCCCAGCGGACTGGACGCCGACACCGGCGCACGGCACGAGCCGTGTGTGCGCGCGTCGGTGACGGTGTGCCTCGCGTTCCTGAAGCGAGGCCTCGTGCAGTACCCCGGCGCGGAAGCTGCCGGCCGGGTGGTGGTGCGCTCCATCGGCATTCCCTCGTCGCTCTGCAGACAGCACGGCGTGAACACATTTCTGCTCACGCCGGACGTGCTGCGCGGGGAGCTTCAGTGTGACCCGAAGCGTCCCCGCTCCCCGGAAGGGCACAAAGGAACGTACGGTCATGTGCTGACTGCGGCCGGCAGCCGCACGATGAGCGGAGCTGGTCTACTGTGCTCACGTGCGGCCCTTCGTGCAGGCAGCGGCCTGGTCACCTGGGCGCTGCCGGAAGAATTGCTGCTGCCCATGTCAGGTGCAGCGCCTGAACTGATGCTGACACCGGTGGAGGCATCGGGCCGCAGCCGGGGGGTCTGGAGTGAAGCTTCCGCGGACAAGCTGATCCAGCTGCTGGAGAGCCGGGATGTCCTGGCCGCAGGTCCGGGAATCGGGCGCTTTGATGGAGACAGCGCCTGGGTCCGCCGCCTGTGGGAGTCCAGCAGCGTCCCCCTGGTGCTGGATGCCGATGCCCTGAACGCACTCGCGGATGCACCGGATACCGGGAAGTGGGTGCCGCGCCAGCACGACACTGTACTCACCCCGCACCCGGGGGAGATGGCTCGTCTTGCAGGCATATCCACGGCCGAGGTGCAGCGGGACCGGATCGGAACGGCTGTCGGTTATGCACTGCGCAACCGGGTGACGCTCGTCCTGAAAGGTTCAAGAACCGTCATCGCCTGTCCGGACGGACGAGCCTTTGTTAATGTAACGGGACATCCCGGCATGGCGACCGGCGGCACCGGCGATGTGCTGACAGGCATCATTGCGGGCCTGCTGGCACAGGGCTTGTCCGGACCGCAGGCCGCGGCGCTTGGTGTCCGTCTGCACGGCCTGGCGGGAGAAAGAGCCGCCCAGGCGCGCGGCCACTTCTCCTCCGTCACCGCCGGTGATGTAATCGAAGCGCTATAGCAGGCAGAAGAGCGGTACGAATAGTGCAAGGCATATCATCATCAGGGAATGGTGGAACAAGACTCTTCTGCTCCACCAGAACACCATCAGCATCAGAATGCCTGCGGCTCCCCGTACCCATACCGTATCGGTGCTTCCCCCTGTAAGCAGCGCAAAGCACAAAAAACCTGCTGCACCATACAGCGCAGCCTGCTTCATACGGCCCACCCGCGGGAAACATGAAACCACCGCATCTGCAGCTAACGATGCGCTTAGACCATAGCCGTAAATCCAGTGTTCCATCGGAATGGACACACCCAGTATCTTTCCGGACTGCCCGGCCGCCTGCGGCCAGAGCCATGAAAGTATCGTCAGCAGCAGCACAGCCATACCTGCACCAGCCAGCTTGTTCCAGGCATAAAACCCTGTATCCATCCGGCTGTTATTATAACGATTTTTTTCGGAATCCATCGGCGGCTTCCTCCTGCATCCTTCGATCTCTGTCAGCACCGGACTGACCTGCACGAATCTGCATCACTCCGGTCCTCCAGTTTATGCTGTATATCTATGCTGAAGACCGCCGGAACGTGCCGCCGCTGCGTATAAGCCGTAATTGTGTGAGAAGATAAATCTTTCATGTTCTCAATCATTCATGACCTCAATCATTTATGTGGTTGATATCCGCCATATAGTGAATCCTTCATTCTATAAACAGTCTGATCCTGTTAACAGGTCAACCCCTTACCTGTTCAGGAAGTGAATTGAATATCACAAACCGCCGCATTGACAAAGCGCAGGGCCGATTGATAACATAAATCAGAACCAACACGACCGGACAACCGGAGGACTTTGCAGCATCTTGTAAAGTCCTTTTTTCTGAATATGAGGCTGTGCATCTGTGCATCAAGAGCTTCAGTCATGAGAAAAGGATACGGCACACAGCAGCCCTGCGTGCAGACATACCAAACTACAGGAGTGATGAGCATGAAAAAAGCCGTTATTATTAACGGGAGTCCAACGGCAGGTTCCAGATTGACCGCAATTATGGAACAAGCGGAGCAGCAGCTGACAGCGAAGGGGTACGAGGTAAGCCGGGTCGACGTGGCCCAGCTGCCAGCAGAGGATCTGATCTTGGCTAGATTTGAGAGCGAGCATGTCATCAAGGCAAATGGCCTGGTGGCTGAAGCCGATGCGGTGATTATCGCAAGTCCCGTGTACAAGGCTTCTTTCACAGGTGTGCTGAAGACATTTCTGGATTTGATCCCGCAAAAAGGGCTCGCCGGCAAGGTCATTTTGCCCCTCTTCATCGGAGGCAGCCTGGCCCACTTGTTATCCATTGATTACTCGCTCAAGCCGGTACTTTCTTCCATGGGAGCGCGGTTTATTCTGGGCGGTGTCTACGCGGTGGATGCACAGGTGGCACGTACAGAGGAGGGCGGCTTCGAAATTGCAGAGATTCTGCAGGAGCGGCTTGATATCGCATTGGAGGAGCTGGCTGTGGAAACAGAACAGCGTATCGCCCACAAAGCAGAGTAATACAGCACAATAGAACATGAGGAGGTACGGCATGCAAAAGCTGGTCTTTTTTGTCGGTGTCGCCGGCACAGGCAAAACAACTGTAGCGAAGAAGCTCGCTGTCCGCATTCCGGCCGCTTTTCTGGACCGGGATACGGTCGGAGGACGTTTTGTCGAGAAATTTCTGGAGTCTAAAGGAATGGATCCGAACGATCGGGATTCTTCCTTTTACAAGGAGCATCTTCGGGATCTGGAATATGACACCACGAAGGATATTTGTATCGAAAATCTGAGCGCAGGCCAAAATGTGTTCATGATTTCCCCGTTCACCGCAGAGCTGAAAAACCGCGAGTGGATCGAAGAGGTCATCTCGGCCTCTGGTCGCAGTAAAGATGAAGTGGATGTTAAGGTTATCGTGGTAGCTCTGAAGGATATGGATTTGCAGAAAGAGCGCATTGTGGACCGGAAGACGGAGCGGGATCAATGGAAGCTGGAACACTGGGACGATTTTAAAAAACGGGTGGACTTTGTGCCTGAAGTCAATTGGGATATTCCGCCGGGATCCATCCATGTGTTTGACAACAGCGGGACGCTCACCGATGAAAAAGTGGAGAGGCTGTACCGTTTTATTCAAGGGGAATAAGTGGAACAAAGGGAATAAAGAACAGCCACACATCAGCGGTATTTCTCGGCAGTATGCTGGAAATGCCGCTTTTTTATTATCATATGGAAGGAGAGATCAGCATGAGTTATGGCATGACCAGAGCCTATCTTCGGAGTGTGCAGCTAATGAAAGACCAGGTGCCTTCTTTCGAGCGGTATCCTTTTAACCTTCCTGCGGTGTCTGCGATGGATTATCTGGAGTTTCATCCTCGAGTCACCTATATCGTAGGTGAGAACGGGATGGGAAAATCGACGGTACTGGAGGCTATTGCGGCAGCGCTTGGATTTAATCCGGAAGGCGGTACGCTCAATTTTTCATTTGCAACGGAAGAAACCCATTCGGAGCTCCACCGGTATATTCGGACAGTGCGGGGCGTGCGCAGGCCAAAGGACGGATTTTTCTTCCGTGCGGAAAGCTATTACAATGTAGCGTCTGAGGTGGATGCCCTGGAAAGAGAGCGGCCGGGCCTGTACGATTCCTATGGCGGGAAGTCCCTGCACCAGCAGTCACATGGAGAGTCATTTTTCGCGACCTTCCTTCACCGGTTCAGGGGACGCGGACTATACATTATGGACGAGCCGGAAGCGGCACTCTCGCCCTATCGCCAGATGGCGCTGCTTGCACGGATTCACGATCTGGTGAAGGAGGACTCTCAATTTCTGATCTCTACGCATTCTCCTATTCTTATGGCCTACCCGGATGCGGTGATTTATAAACTGACAGAACACGGGATGGAACCGTGCACGCTGGAGGAGACCGATCATTATATGATCACCAAAGAGTTCATCAACCATCGTGAAGTCATGTTGAATGAGCTGTTTAAGGATTAAACAAGAGAGGAGGCAAAAGGTATAAGCTGTAATTTATAATTTACATTTTATATCTTATACGGTATAATGAGAACAATAATTGAATTTCTGCCTGATGAATCAGGAGATGAACAAGCCCTTAGTCTAATCCATGATATTCGGTCTAAGATTGACAGTGATGAGGATATGAAGCAGCTTTTCATTTTCATTATGCGAGGTTTAGAATTCTTAGAGGGTCACGGCTTAGGAGCCTTGAATGAGTACTTTATTGATGAGACTGAAGATGGATTTCCATACACGATCCGCCTTGTAAAAGAACTTCGGAATCATGTTCCTCTGTTGGAGTTTCGAGTCAATTGGAAAAATGCCGGTGCCTTCCGGTGTGTCTTTTTTGAACATCGGGTAGGGGATTTGCAGGTATTACTAATGATTAAAGCAGTATTGAAACAGGCGACATATTCTCCGGAATTTGAGAAGATCGCTTTAGAATCAGAAAGCATTTATAAGGACTTTGTTAAGAACCCAGAGAAATACATTAACTTTCAAGGAGTTGATCAGTATGAGTAAAAAACTGGGGCAAAGTTTTAAGGAATTGAAGATGTCTGCCAGAGAAATTCCCGAAGCGCGGGAATATCTCGATAGTTTCTCCGTTGTGGTGGGGAACCTGGTTTTTGCACGGCGTAGAGCTTTGAAGTTATCTCAAGCGGAATTGGCTAAGCTGGCTGGCACGACACAAGCTAAAATATCTAACATTGAGGCTGCTAAACAAAATGTAACTATTGATACGCTGAACGGCGTGTTTTCGGTACTTGGATTAACTCAGTTGATCCCTGTATTTAATGATGAACAAGCGGCAACGCATTCTTACTAAAAAAGGCTGTCCCGAAAGATCAAAAAATCTTTGGGACAGCTTTTTCTATGATCAAAAATGAGTACTCCGTTTGAGAAGTATTCAAAACTACTACAGTGAATCGAATTACTTTTAACCGCTTGCAGAAGAGGAAATGGAGAATGTAATCGCAAAATGTATACTTTATCCGGGAAATGGTGTATAATTAAACGTTGTATCAACAGAAGAGGATCTCAAAATCAGTTAATTACTGTTTATTTAGTTAGAAAATATGAACTATATAGCGCGCGAACAACTGATTAGAAAAGGGAGTGACAAGGTTGCAGAACCCCCAGAACCCCAAGGATATCAATCCCGATCAGCTGATGGATGTGTATCGGGATTTATCGGATGCCTTGACCAAGCACCGGGTCGTATCTTTTTTGCAGCATTTAAAAAAACATGATCTCACACTGAACCAATATTCGATTCTTAGCTGGATTGACCAGCAGGGTCCCGCTCTTCCGGTTCAGCTGGCAGAACATCTGGAGCTGAAAGCCGCGAGCATTACTTATCTGGTGGATGCGCTGGAACAGAAGGGGCTGGTGTACCGCAAACCGAACCCTCGGGACGGTCGAAGTCACTACGTGGATCATACGGAAGCGGGACATGCACTTGTGCTGGATAAGCGAAACGAAGGCGACGACAGAATTATGAGCATCTTTCGCGCTATGGATGACGAGGAGCTGGATATGCTGTACGTCATGATGAAGCTGCTGCGGCGGAAGCTGTTCCGCTAGGACAACATGGATTTTTAGACAGGAGGGCATTTTAGCTTATGGAAGCATCGAAATCATCATCTTCTTTTTGGCTGATCATGTCAGCCATTTTTATCGGTAATTTTCTGGCCGTACTTAGTATTACGACAATTAATGTTACATTTCCGGTCGTCATGGACACGTTCGGCTCCAATCTCAGTACTGTACAGTGGCTGATGGCCGGGTATTTGCTGGCTACAGGCATTGTGGCTCCGATTGTGGGATATATGGGGGACCAGCTGAGCTATAAAAGGCTGCTGATCATCTCGCTGATAGGCTTTATGCTGTTTTCGGCACTCTGTGCGGCAGCCTGGAGCATCTATTCCTTGATTACGTTCCGCATCATTCAGGGGATTTTCGGCGGGATGATCATTCCGATCACGATGACGATCATTTACCAGGTATTTGAGCGTGAGAGGCAGGCTTATGCGATGGGGCTGTGGAGTTTAGCATCCATGCTGGCACCAGTGATCGGACCGACGCTGGGCGGCTGGATGGTACAGTATCTCGGATGGAAATCCATCTTTCTTCTGAACCTGCCGATTGGCGTATTGTCAGTCTGGATTGTAGGGAAATGCATTCCTTATTATAAGGTTGGAGAGAAAAAATCCTTTGATACTCCCGGCTTTCTGTCTGTAGTCTTCAGCAGCACACTGCTGCTCATTGCTTTTAGCCATGGCGGGGAATGGGGATGGGGCTCACTGAAGACAATGTCCCTGATGTTCATCGGTCTGCTGCTGCTCGCTTTTTTCATCCGGTGGGAGCTGAAGACCGAATCGCCGCTGCTGCAGCTGAAGGTATTCCGGTTCAAAAGATTCCGGTACAGCTTGATTCTGAACTGTATCGTAACGGTTTCGATGTACACGGGAACGCTGCTCGTGCCGCTGTATTTGCAGACGGTCCTCAATCTGTCGCCGATGGATACCGGATTGATTATGTTGCCCGGTGCGATCGCGATGGCTGCCGCGGCCCCGATCGTCGGACGTTTCTATCATGCGGCGGGGCCGTTTAAGCTCGTATTGTCCGGTATTTTCATTATTGTCGTGGCAACAGCGTTATTCAGCCGCATCGGTACAGGGACTTCGGTGCTGATCATTGCTCTGCTGCAGCTGGTCCGCTGTGTCGGTATTGCGCTGTGCAGTATGCCATTGACCAATGCGGGTATGAGCGCGGTGTCCCGTGAGTATTCCGGTCATGCTTCTTCGATCACGAACTGGGCAAGGCAGGGACTCGCCTCGTTGTCCATTGCGGTCTTCAGCGCCCTGATCGTTGCCCGCTCTGCCTACTATAAAGGAGAGGGCATCAGCAGCCGGCCGCTTGCGACGACGATGGGGATCGACGATGTCTTTCTCATCGGTACACTCATTGCTGTGGCCGCGCTTCCGCTGACATTTCTGCTCAACCGGAAGGAGCAGTCCCCTGTGGATATAGCAGCCTGAAGTTAAAAACCTCAAGTAGACGCTAAAAAGACACCTCGCGGTTGATCCATCAAACCGCGGGTGTCTTTTTTGTCATGCTAAAATTATAATTTCCGAAGCAGCAGATAAATAAAATACGGCGCACCCAGAATAGAAACAACGATGCCGACCGGCAGCTCCATCGGCGCCATGACGACACGGCCCAAGGTGTCCGCAGACAGCAGCAGCAGTCCGCCCAGCACAGCGGAGAAGGGAAGGGCTCTGGCGTGTCCGGAGCCGACCAGACGTCTGGCGATATGGGGGGCGATGAGCCCCAGGAAGGTGATTCCGCCGCCCACAGCAACGCAGGCACCAGCCAGAGCGACGGCAATGATCAGGAGCAGCCGGCGCTCTTTTTCAATCGGCACGCCTACCCCTGCTGCAATGGGATCACCCAGACGCAGTACATCCAGCACTCTTGATTTATAGACAGCCCAGGGAATCAGGATCAGGATCCAGGGAAGCAGCGACCAGACAAAGGTCCAGTTGGTGCCCCAGATGGTCCCCGACAGCCAGATGACGGCTTTCATAAAGTCCATGGGCTCCATTTTCATCTGAAATATAATCAGCCCGGCTCCAAAAGCGGCATTGACGCCAATACCCGACAGCAGCAGCCGAACAGGTGTTACTCTTCCCCCGCTCCAGGACAGCGTATAAATGAGCAAAGCGGCGGCAAAAGCGCCCAGTAAAGCCACAAAGGGCATAATCACAACCGACAGCCAGCCGGTAAACACCACACTGCCCTGGATAAAAAACATATACAGCACAACGGTAAATCCTGCTCCCGAGTTAATCCCCAGGATGCCGGGATCGGCGAGCGGATTTTGGGAAATGCCCTGCAGAATGGCGCCGGATACCGCAATACCCATGCCGACGAGAACGGCCATAACGATCCGGGGCAGACGGAACTGGAAAATGGTCAGCTGGTTTTCAGCTGTGCCGTTTCCGGTCAAGGTGGACATGACATCTCCCAATGGGATATGGATTTGGCCGGCATTGATGCCCAGCAGCATCACTACGATGATCAGAAGAGACGCTGCTGCTATGTATATTTGAAATCTTTTGTTATGAAGCGCTGTACGGTTTGATGTCTGCATCATAATTCTCTCCCTTCCTTGCGTGCGAGATAAAGAAAGAAGGGTACGCCGATGATGGCCGTGACTGCACCTACCGGTGTTTCAAACGGAGCATTCAGCATCCGGCCGATGATATCGGATATGAGCAGCAAAATACCGCCCAGCACCGCTGAACACGGAATGATCCAACGGTAGTCTACGCCTACAAGAAATCTTGTGATGTGAGGAATAACCAGTCCGATAAACCCGATGACCCCGGCGATAGACACCGCGGCACCCGTCAGGAGCAGCACGGCGAGCGTGCCTGCGAGCTTGACGAGCGTAATATTTTGACCCAGGCCTTTGGCGGTTTCCTCCCCCAGACTCAAGATAGAAATTGAGCGCGACAGCAGCATGGACAGCAACAGACCGCAAGCGATAAAAGGCAGTGCAAAGTAGACGTGCTGCGGCTGGACACTGGAGACACTGCCGGCGAACCAATAGCTGATGTCCTTCGATATATTGAAACGGAGTCCAATTGCAGTGGACAAGGAGCTCAGCAGGGCTGTGATAGCAGATCCCGCCAGAGCGAGCTTAACCGGGGTTGCGCCACCTCTGGAGAGTGCAGTTAATCCGAACACCAGAGCAGCTCCCAGACCGGCACCAGCCAGCGAGTAAGCCATGAGCCCCAGGTAGGTTACAGCAGGTGCAGCGGCAAGGGCGATCGCGATAAAAAAAGAGGCCCCGGAAGTCACACCGAGAATCGAAGGATCACCCAGCGGGTTTCGGGTCATTCCCTGCATGATCGCGCCTGATACGGCCAAGGCGGCTCCGATGCAGATCGCTGCCAAGGCGCGCGGCAGCCGCAGTTCACGGATAATGATATGCGAACTGTTCTCCGCATCATAATCGAAGAGGGCCTCCCACACATCCCGGTACGTCAGGTCGGCGGCGCCGAATCGAATGGAGATCATGACAGCGATCATCAAGCCGCCGAGTCCGGCTAATAATATGAGCAGACGCAGGAATGGATTTCGCTCACGGCGGGGACCGCGGTTCTCTAGCTTGGAAGAATTCATGTAAGATACTCTTTTCTATGTAAAGTTTCTGAAAAAATAATATTTGACAACAACTCTATTATATATTTTAATCTAATTGAAATCAATTATCATTATCACTAGATAGACGATATGTATTTTGAAAGAATATAGGGGGAATTTCACGTGTATAAAGGATTCAAAGCGAAAAAAATGGTACAGCTTCTGACGACAGGTCTGCTGGCCTTATCTTTAGCGGCATGCGGCAGCCAGGAAGACGATCCGAAGCAGGCGGCACCGGCGCCAGCACCAGCAGAACAGACGCCTGCGGCAGAGCAGCCAGCAGAACAGAATAGTGCAGAAGAAGGGGGGACCCGTACAGTTACGGATGCAATGGGACATGAAGTGAAGGTTCCGGCTAATCCCGAGCGGGTCATTGCTTCCTACTTGGAGGATCACCTCGTAGCACTAGGAATCAAGCCAGCCGCACAGTGGAGCACCAGCAAAGGGAGCGTACAGGATTACCTTCAAGGTGACCTGGAAGGCGTGCCGACCGTTCCGTATGATCTTCCATTTGAAGCCGTTCAAGCGCTGAATCCCGACCTCATCCTGATGGATTCTGCTTCGACGGTAGAGGGCGGAAAGTATGACCAGTATAATCAGATTGCACCAACATATGTTGTCAGCAAAGACGTAAACATCGATTGGCGTGAGGAACTGAACAAGATCGCCGAGGTTTTCGGCAAAGAGGATAAAGCTAAGGAAGTCCTGGACAGCTACGACGCCAAAGCGGCAGAGGCGAAAGCCTCCATTGAGCAGGCGGCAGGCAATCCGTCGGCGGCTGCAGTATGGCTGGTGGGCGGTAAGTTCTTCGTCGTCAGTGAGAATGTCTCCAGCGGCGGCGTAATGTATAAAGATCTCGGCTTGAAGGTGCCTGCGGTCGTGAAAGAAATCTCTGCGAGCGCAACAGGAAATTGGAGCGAGATTTCACTAGAGAAGCTCGTACAGCTCGATGCGGAGCAGCTGTTCGTGATTAACAGCGATGGTGCAGACTCGGATGTGCTGAGCGGAGCGCTCTGGAAGAGCATCCCGGCAGTAAAAGCCGGCAATGTCTATGAATTCTCCAAGAGCGAAAGCTGGCTCTACACCGGTCCAATCGCGAACAGCCAGATCATCGACCATATCGTGGCAAGCCTGGTGAAGTAAACATAACGCATTTCAAGCCTTGGGGCAGCCGCCCCAGGGCTTTTTGAATAGATGAAGAACACAACTTTATTGTGCACAAATCATTGCGACTGACTGTTTTGAGGCATCTATACTTGCATAGAAGGGAGGGAGAAAGATGGAATGGCTTGCGAACATGAACCGCGCCTTGGATTATATTGAAATGAACCTGTCCGGAAACATTGAACTGAGTGAGGTCGCCCGTCATGCGTGCTGTTCGTCACATCAGTTCCAGAGGATGTTTTCATTCATTACCAATGTGCCGCTTGCTGAATATATACGCCGAAGGCGCCTTACACTGGCGGCTATTGATTTGCAGAATCACGGGGCCAAAGTTATTGATGCAGCCCTTAAATACGGCTATGAGTCCCCGGTTTCCTTTGGACGGGCATTTCAGCAGCTTCATGGCGTCACTCCGTCAGCGGCTCGCATAGAAGGTACTGCATTAAAAGCCTATCCCCGGCTCTCCTTCCTGATTTCGATCAAAGGAGCGGAAGCGATGAATTATCGGATGGAGACGAAGGAAGCATTCCAGGTATTCGGATTGGAACGGGAATTTCAAATAGACGGAGGCGGTGAGATGCCGCAAACCCCGGCACAATGGTGGCAGCATTGCCACGAAAACGGAGCAATAGAACAGCTGGCTGCACGGGCTGGGGGACTTCCTTCCTTTGTGAGTCAGGATTTGCATAAGGTTCATGCCCTGTGCAGCTATAAGCACACGGGAGGGGATACCTTTCCTTATATGTTATGCGCGTTTCGGAATGAGTCCAGTGCAGTAGAAGGGTACTCAGTCATATCGATTCCTACGCTCACGTGGGTGGTGTTCACCTCGGAGCTGTTTACATGGGATGCCTTCGACAATATTATAGAGACGATGTACCGTCGGTTTTATGGGGAGTGGCTGCCGACAGCAGGCTATGAGCCAGTTGACAGCATGGAATTCGAAATTTATGGCAGCCGGGACGGACTTCAGTATGTTGAACTATGGTTTGCCGTACGCAAGGCACAGTAAACGTAACGAAACGCATCTTGCAGGAATTGAAGCAGGATAGGCCGAAATCAGAGTGGTGAAGATGACTGGGCTTAAAGAACGTAACCTGCTGTCTCTTTGGAGGCGGCAGGTTTTTTGTTTTGGCTATGTTAAACTTTGTTTTTGATATTCGATAATTATGAACGAGAGTTCTATAACAAGGGTAAAAGTGTGCTGTAAGAACATGCACTGGAGAGGTTAAACGTCAACGTTACCGTTGTAAGTCCTGTCGCCAAACATTCAATGACCTTACGAACACTTTGGCTTTAAGGAACGAGGAGGCAGACAATTCATGGGAGGAACAAATGTATGGGATGCGGAGTGGGAGGTTAACGAAGAGCAGGCGCGGACGCTGATCGGCAGACAATTCCCTCAGCTGTCATCGAAGCAAGTAAAGCCATTGGGCTGGGGTTGGGACAATACGGTTTTTCTCATCGGTGACGAGTACGTGTTCCGGTTTCCAAGAAGAACGATTGCCGTTGGCTCAATTCGTATGGAAGGGAAGCTGCTGCCGAAGCTGGAGGCATATATGACCATTCCCTATCCGAAACCGTTGTTTTATGGCGAAGCAAGTGACGAATACCCGGCGCCATTTCTTGGCTATGCCTACGTGTCAGGAGATTTCCCAATCGGTTTGACGGAAGAACGCCGGGCTTTATCGGCAGAGACGCTCGCGAAATTTTTGCGGAGATTGCATGAGTTTCCAGTGCAGGCGGCGCTGAAGTGCGGAGTTCAGCAAGATCATCGAAACTTGACGGACATAGCAGCGCGCAAAGTAAAATTGGAGGGCTTTCTATCTAAGGTGGTTGAACACTTATCGCCGGAGGAGTCTGGTGCGATCGAAGCGTATATTAACAGGCTGCAAAAGGACCGTGTCGAGGCGGTGAATGCACTGCTGCATGGCGATCTTCATTTCAAAAATATGCTTGTGAATGAGAACGGGATCGTTTCCGGCATCATTGATTGGGGAGATCTGAGCGTAGGCCATCCGGCTTGCGATTTGAGCGTTGCTTATAGCTTTTTACCACCTTACGCTCGCGGCGTGTTTTTCGAAACGTACGGAGGAGCGGACGAGGAAACGAAGCTGCTGGCGCGGCTGATCGCGGTATACATCCCCATACTGATCTTAATGCAAGCGGTCGATGACGGGAATGAAGCGATTGCGGTAGAGGCGAAATCCAACATCATGCGGGCACTGTCGGATTAGGCTCATTATTTCGTTGCGGCTATGGGGCTAGCTTGCGGTTTTCTTATGGTCAAATATCAACATTAGAATTTAACATAGTCTTTATTTTAATTCCTCATAACTTATTAAAAGGCAGGTGTAAATATGGAGAGTGTAATTCAGTATTACTCCCAGTTTGATGAGTGGGGCCGGCTGGACCGTGAACCACTGGAATTCATGATTAATCTGCATTACATCAAATCGTATCTGACAGGCACTCAAAAGGTGCTCGATAATGGTGCCGGACCAGGCAAATATGCGATGGAGCTGGCCAGGCTTGGGCATCGTGTCACGCTGTCGGATCTAACGCCTGCCCTTGTAGAAACCGCAAAGCAAAAGGCTGCAGAATTCGGATTGACACATCAATTTGATGGGTTTCATGTCATGAATGCTGTCCGGTTGGATCAGCTGCCTTAACCTCGCTTCAACATCCGCAGTTCTGGAAGCCGAATGACAACCTTGAAGCCATACAGAAGTTCAGGGAAACTGGATCTTTTAATCATAGTGACAAGGGGCGGTTTACAGGAGCCTATTATTTTGAGGTAGATGAGATTAAACCGTTTATGGAGAACCATGGCTTCAAAACATTGGATTTGATCGGATCTTCCAGTGTCATGTCCTTGCTGTCTTCGGAACAGGAGCAGTATTGGGCGGAGCAGGGGAAGAAAGATGAATGGCTGCGTTTTCTAATCTCTTTGGCAAATGACCCGTCCATTCTTGGAACATCCTCTCATCTGCTTTATATTGGAAGAAGGACGTAAAGAAAGACGTCTGATCATAATGATTGAGGCAAGCGTTTTGCCATAGGAGGAACCATGTCATTTATTCGCAAGCTGTGGACATTCGGAATGCAGCAGGCGCTGTCCTGTATTTTTCCGGTCATCATTTTTGCAGCTTTAGGGCTGACCAAAATCGTGGACATCCCCGGGCTGCCCCGATATGATCTGATACTTCTCATTTGCCTGCTGGCGCAGGGTGGTATGCTGGTGAGTAAACTGGAAACCTGGGATGAGCTGAAGGTCATCTGCGTGTTTCACGTCATTGGACTCATGCTGGAGCTTTACAAAGTACATATGGGTTCATGGTCATATCCGGAAGAAGCGTACAGCAAAATCGGTGGTGTGCCGCTGTACAGCGGCTTTATGTATGCCAGTGTGGCCAGCTATATCTGTCAGGCCTGGCGAAGGTTTGACCTGCGCCTGACCGGCTGGCCGCCAGCCGTGTTGACCGTGCTGCTGAGCGCGGCGATCTACGGCAACTTTTTTACACATCATTATGTGTGGGATTTTCGCTGGGTGCTTACAGCTCTGCTGTTCCTGGTCTTTTGGCGCACCGTTGTCTTCTTTCAGGTGTCAAGGGATACGTACCGGATGCCGCTGTCCTTGTCTTTTATTCTGATCGGGTTCTTCATTTGGGTGGCTGAGAATATTTCCACCTTTCTGGGGGCCTGGACCTATCCGGGGCAGGAGCGGACCTGGAGCCTGGTGCACATCGGCAAAATCAGCTCATGGTTCCTGCTCGTCGTCATCAGTGTCATCATCGTGGCACAGCTGAAGCATGTAAAGCAGGGGCTGGGACATGGAGCTGGAGGGAACAAGACAAACAACCCATCCAGTAAACTGTGAGTGGTGATCCAGTACTTCCAGAACCTAAGAAAAACCGTTCTGCCCGAGGGAAGGGCGGAACGGTTTTTTTGATAATAGATATAAGGACACTTACAGATCGTCAAACCCGTTGTCGTCCCCGACCTTGCCGTAGTTCCGGGATTTGGCTTCGAAGAAATCCGTCTTCGTGGCATTCAAGGCCTCGTCAGAGAACGGCTTGATCCACGGCATGCAGTTGACGTCTACACCTTCATAAGCCTTGTCCAGCCCCATCATCGACAGGCGGCGGTTGGCAATGTATTTGATGTAATCTGCCAGCTCATTCAGATCAATGCCTTTCACGTTGCTGAGCGTATAGTGCGCCCAATTCGTTTCCAGCTCCACGGCGCGGTTCACGGTACGGTAGATGTAGTCCTGGTTCTCTTTGGTGTCCAGCTCTGGGAAGTCCTTCAGCAGCTGCTTGAACACTTCGGCAAAGAAGTAGCAATGCTGATTCTCGTCACGCTGGATGTAGGAGATCATCTGGCTGGTGGACATCATCTTCTGGTCACGCGCCAGGTTGTAGAAGAATGCAAATGTGCTGTAGAAGAAGATCCCTTCCAGAATCAAATCCGCAACCATCGCTTCAAAAAAAGTCTGCGGCGACGGGTTGTCACGGAACGATTGATAGATGTCGGCAATAAACCGGTTGCGGTCCAGCAGCACCGGATCATGCTTCCAGTACTCGAAAATTTCCTTCTGTTCCTGATCGGATACGATGGAAGACAGCACGTAAGAATATGATTGGTTATGCACCACTTCTTGCTGCCCGATAATAGCCGAAATGGCCTCCAGCGAGGAGTCCGTGAAATACTTTTTCACATCCCCCACAAACATGGTTTGCATGGAATCCAGAACCGCGAGCAGCGAAATGTTGATTTTAAAGGTGCGCTGTTCTTCCGGATCCAGCCGTGGAAACTGCTGCGCGTCCTTGGACATTGGAATCTCATCCGCGATCCAGTGGTTCAGGAGCAGTACCTTGTACAGCTTGTACATATGCGGCATGCGAATATCGTTCCAGTTCAAAATGCCGGAGCATTCTCCTTCGATGATACGGGTCGAGCGGTTTGGCGCTTCCGTGTTAAAAATCTTTTGCATTTGCATGCTCATTTTCTCTCCTTGCAATCTATATTAGGGGATGGATGTCTATTCTCCAGCCACTCTTGTTCATCCTATGGGGAACGGATATCTATTCTCCAGCCGCTCTTGTCCACCCTTTGGGGGAACGGATATCTACTCTCCAGCCACTCTTGTCCACCCTTTGCCGGATTGTATATTAAGAGGTTGCAAAGGGTTCCCAAAGGCGTCTTCCGACTAGATATCCTTATCCTACGCAGCTTTTTTTCTAGCTTATTCAAACGATGCCTTTTGTGACAATCTGTTTTCTCTGATAACGCGTTTTTGCTTCGCATCGGGCTGCACAAACATCAAGCGTGCCCGAAGGGAGAAAAGCGATCCCAGCACTCAAGCCCCGTACCTCAGCCAAACTTCCGCCCTGCGCGGGTTGAAGTTCCGGGTGTCTAGAGGGCAGCGCCCTCGGGGCCCTCCCTTTGGAAAGGGAGGGTTTGGGAGGGATTCGAAAAGGTTAGGGATTCGGTTAACTTGCACATGACTCGCATTCTTCAATCGTCAGGGCCCGGCTGCGTACATAATACGTGGACTTGATGCCGGCTTTCCAGGCGTGCAGGTGCAGCTCCAGGAATTCCGATGCCCGGATATCGGGACGCACGTACAGGTTGAAGCTTTGAGCCTGGTCGACGTGACGCTGGCGGGCGGCGGCCATTTTGATGGACCAGTTCTGATCAATCAGGAATGCCGTCTTGTAGTACCAGATCGTCTTCTCGGACAGATCCGGAGCCGGGTTGGCGATTTTGTAAGTCGTTTTCTCTTCATAAGACAGCAGCTCATACAGCGGATCGATGCTGGCGGTTGAGCCGGCAATGATCGAGGTGGAGCCGTTTGGCGCGATGGCGAAGAGCCATGCATTCCGGACACCGTTCTGCTGAACTTCCTGCTGCAGCTCACGCCACTGACTGGTCGTCACATACTTGCCTTCATGCTCGCCGTCGGTGTACCCGCGGAAGGTGAAATACTCGCCGCTTTCCCAGTCGGAGCCCTTGAATTTCGGATAATGACCTTTTTCCTTCGCCAGCTCCATACTGGATTTCACCAGCAGGTAGTTGATGCGCTCATACAGGTTGTCGTTATAGGCTACGGCCTCATCCGACTCCCAGCGAATGCCTTCCAGGGCGAGCAGGTGATGCAGTCCGAATGTGCCGAGACCGACAGCGCGGTACTGGCTGTTCGTGTACTGTGCCTGCAGCACTTCAATATTGTTAATGTCGATGACATTGTCCAGCATACGTACCTGAATCGGTACAAGGCGCTCCAGCACGCCGGCAGGAACTGCACGGGCCAGGTGGATAGAGTTCAGGTTGCAGACCACAAAATCACCAGGGATTTTGGAGATCACGATCCGGGTTTGACCGTCTTTGGTCACCAGTTCTTCCTGTTCCACTACGGTTTGAGACTGGTTCTGCATAATCTCTGTGCACAGGTTGGACGAGTAGACCATGCCGTGTGCGGAGTTCGGGTTCGCCCGGTTTACGGTGTCACGGTAGAACATGTACGGTGTACCGGTTTCCAGCTGGGATTTCATAATCCGCTTCATGATGTCAATCGCTTGAACCGTGATGCGCGGCAGCAGCGGGTGAGCTACGGCTTCGGCATATTTGTCACGGAACTGGCCTTCGCCCAGCTTCTCATCATAGAAATCTTCAAGGCCCAGCGGACGTCCGTCCTCACTCTTCCAGCCCATCACTTTCTTCACTTCATGCGGGCAGAAGAGGCTCCACTCATCGCGTGCTTCAACAGCTTCCATGAACAGATCCGGCAGACATACGCCGTGGAACACGTCATGGGCTCTCATGCGCTCATCCCCGTTGTTCAGCTTCAGGTCAAGGAACGCGAGAATGTCTTTATGGAACACGTCCAGGTAAACGGCAACCGCACCTTTACGTGTGCCCAGCTGATCGACGCTGACCGCCGTGTTGTTCAGCTGGCGGATCCAAGGGATGACGCCGGAGCTGGTATTCTTATGACCGCGGATATCGGAGCCGCGTGCCCGGACTTTGCCGAGGTACACGCCGATCCCGCCGCCCATTTTGCTCAGACGTGCTACGTCAGTGTTGGAGTCGAATATGCCCTCCAGCGAGTCGTCGACCGTATCGATAAAGCAGCTGGACAGCTGTCCGGCCACTTTTTTACCGGCATTGGACATGGTTGGGGTAGCTGCGGTCATATATAGATTGCTCATCGCCCAGTATGCTTCTTTTACGAGATCCAGGCGTTTTTCTTCAGGTTCGTTATGCATAAGGTACATGGCAATCACCATGTAGCGCTCCTGCGGCAGCTCCATGACGCGTCCATCGAAATCAGTAGCGAGGTAGCGCTCTGCCAGTGTCAGCAGGCCAATGTAGTCAAACAGCAGGTCACGCGTATAGTCAATCGTATCGGCAAGCTCCTCGATCTGAGCTTTACTGTAGCTGGTCAGAAGTTCTTCGCGGTAGATGCCTTTTTGCACAAGCTCGGTGATGAGCGGATACAGCGCACCGTAAGGCTCTTCAGGATAAGCTTTGTAGCGGCGGTGAGTCGCCGCTTTTTTATAGAGAGACGTCAGGAGGGAGCGGGCTGCTGCGAATTTCCAGTTCGGCTCTTCCTTAGTGACCAGTTCCAGGGCAGACATGGTGAACGCGCTGCTGATCTCCTCACCGGAGACCTGCTCTCCGCGCAGTTTGGATTGTACGCCGCGCAGAAGCCTTTCTTTATCGAGCATGTCCAGTTCTTTCAGAATACGGTCGGCATAGACGGAGAGACGGATTTCATCAAAAGCCAGCTGACGGTTATTGGGTTTTACTACGAGTTGAGGCATAAATAATTCCCTACCTTCCTGAGGAAAATTAAAAAAAACATGAAAAAAACATTTTCGGCGTACCTCCCGGGGAAGGGACGAAAATGTTACTGTGCGCTGTGAGTGAAACATGCCTTGGATCACATCCGGCTATTAGCCGAAAGGATCTGCTTATGTACAGACGCCATTCGTAAACACTTCCTATATCCCCGTAGGATTGGTGTATGGTCATACAGGCAGGTCTCCTGACTTGGGCACATCGCCGGCGCCTTCCCAAAGACATATAGATTTAAGTCTTCAGTGGCATAAAGCCGGGATGGGGAGAAATCGCGAAATCTCTCGCCTATAGCCCTTTACAGTGGCGGGACCGTGATGGATTTGCACCATGCTTCCCTATTAAGTCTGATGATCATCAGGATCATCAAGACACCTGTATACACTATATTTGGTTAGTAATAATTAATTTAACCCAATATGTTGTATCTGTAAACGAGAATCTGAAAAAAAGGCACAAAATGAATTATAGCAAATGAGCAGACAATCTGCCAATGTGGAAACTCACAAAAGAGAGTGGGATTCCTCACATTCTGCCGAAATGCGTCACTTTATTAGGAGATTCACCTTATATGAGAGATTGCTATTTTGGCGAAGAAGAGGGAGAGGTTTGGGGATGTTTTGAGATCGTGGCAGGAACTGTTAAAATATAGCTATCTTCGTTAAAACAAGGGAGGCACATATCATGGCGATTGCCGAAATCACAGTCATTCCGATCGGTACGGGAACCACAAGTCTCAGCAGCTATGTGGCAGAGATGCAGAGGGTGCTGGAGCAGCAGGAGGGCATCTCCTACGAACTGACCTCCATGAGCACCATTATCGAAGGAGAGCTCACTCCGCTATGGCGGGCGATTGCAGCTCTGCACGAAGCACCTTTTCTGTCAGGAGCCAAGCGAGTATCCACATCTGTCAAAATCGACGACCGCCGCGATAAAGCAGGATCCAGCAAACAGAAGCTGCAGTCGGTGCAGGAGAAGCTTGGAGGATGATCGCTACGCCGAAGCTGAAATGGATTCTTGCGGCACTGCTGCTCATCTCCTTGCTTGGATGCAGTCAGCCCGCTGATGAGGCGGGGGATTATATCATCGAAAAGAATGAAATGGATTTCAACGGCAGCCAGAAATCTGCGATAACGGTTGTGAAGGACATCACCCGGTCAGAGGCTAATACAGGCACCTTTTCAGAGTTCAGTCGTGATGATGAGAAGGAGATTATAATTTATTTTATAGAAGATGCCGAGCTGTATGAAGATCTTGAGGTTGGTGAGAAAGTAACGGTGGTTACCACCTATGTCATGCTTTCCAGACCATCTTTAGCAACCGCAGAAGAAGTGGTCCGGCATGACGTACAGGGATAGAGGAAGCATTGTGCACACAAAAAAACACCCCTTAAATGGACATATGCTGAAACCCAGCCAGTCTATTTCAAGGGGCGTTATGTACTATTTCGGTTCTACTTCCCAAACGGCGGGCTGACCGTCGATCGACATCATGCTCTCATAATGAAGTTCCCATGTCCCTTCTTGCTGGGGAACATCAAAGTACAGCGCACCTTTGGTTTTTTTACCGGCTGGAATGTCTGAGGACAAAGCCTCCTCATCACCGGGCAGTGCAGCGTTCAGTTCAAAGCCGTCTTTATCAAACAGCTTGAAATTCATCGCATCTACAAAAGCACTTTCCGCTGTCGTATTGTCTACGATCACATTGATTTTTACAGCATGGTCCTCCTGCAGCGGGTCGTATTCATTAATACGGCCCTCAAACGTGTTGATATCAACCACGGTAATTTTCACACCATCCACGTTCAGCGTGTCACCCGTTTTGGCGGCTGTTACCACCTCTTTAGGTGTATCCTCAGTCGTGTCTTCTGACGCTTTGTCGGCCGATACAACGGTTGGCTCCTCAGCTCCGCTGTCCATGTTATCTTGTACTTCCGGGCTGGCCTCTTCCTTGACCACCGTCTGCTCTGAACATGCGGATAACATCAGCACAGTCAATATCGCTGCGAATCCTAACTTCAAACCTTTTTTCAACGTAATCCCCCTCAAAACAAAGTAGAAACATACTATCAAAAATAGCAATATTTTACTACTTCCTTTATAATCCAAGGTATATCGTGGTAATAAGAGCAGGCGGCAAATAGGAGGAGTGGCCAATGAGGATAAACAAAAAAATAGTGATTGCAGTCATTGTTGCGATAGGAGCTCTTACTGTAGGAATGATATCGACGAACACCAAAATGAACAATAACGCTGTGAAGGAAGTATTGGTTCAAGTAGGTTCAAGTGAAATTACAAACAGTCAATTTTTGAACTATAAAGAACAAAACAGTATTACACCTTCAACGCTGACGGACTCAGAGATTCTGAAACATATGGTTAGGGAAGAATTGTTTTTACAATTAGCACAGCGAGAAGGTGTTTCCGCAACATTAGAAGAGGGAAGACAGGAAGCCAAAAAATACAGAGAAATATTAAGTCAGCAGCCTAAAGAAGTACAGGACACTCATAAAAAATTAATGAAAGCAGATGGAGTTACAGAGGAAGAACACTGGGAGAAGCTTGCTCCGCCTCGCTACCAAAATGTGCTGTCCAAGCAAAATTTAGCGGATAAGCTATTGAAAGAAGCGGCCTCTGCCCAGCAAAATGCGGATGACTTTGATGCCGTGTTGTATTTAAAACAGTTTAAAGAAGACTTGCTAAAAGCAGCAATATCAGACGGCAAGGTTACGGCTGTGGGAGATATATCAATCTATTAAGTCACTGTAAGTCGCTCCTATAATTCTCGACCATTTGATTCAAGTAGACCCGAAATGCTTCCACATAGCTTTTCGGGTCTACGATTTTCAGATTTGTGCCGAATCTCGCTATAAATTGGAATCCGTGACTGTTCTGCGGCACATGGATTGTGGCTAGTAAATAATCAGGGCTGTAGTCTTCAATGCTCTTTCGTCCATATCTTTCAATGAAATGATCTTTGATGCCCGGAAAAATCAAGGCCTTGACGGTCACCAGATCTGGCTGATAACCTGCGTGCTGTGCTTGCTGCAATACATCATCACGTGGGGTAAATGTTTGTTCATTCATGGTAAGGTCGTCGATCCGGGATAGTTTAAACGTTCGATACCCCATACGCGCTAAACAGAAGCCTTTCAAATACCAGCTCATCTCGCTGAAATGAAGCTGATATGGCTCGACTGTTCTTTTTGTCGCCGTATCCTCTTTATCTATGTAATGAAATGAGATCAATTTCCTCTTTAATATAGCCTCTTGGCAAGTCTTCAAGGTTTGACGAATCTCAGACCGGCCCTCCCAATCATAAAAAGATAATTGAATGGAACTTTTCGGAGCCAATGGACTTACCATGGCTTCTATTTTTTTGATCGTCACCCCGATTTCTTCAGGAACCAGAAGCTGTTCCAGCCCGCCAAGCGCAGTCAGGATGTTCTCCAGATCAGAGCTGCTTAACAGACGCTTATCGACCTTGTATTCTTCCATAATCCCATAACCGCCATGAACCCCGGTGATCGCATAGATCGGAATGTTGGATAAACTCAAGGTTTCCATATCACGGAGAATCGTTCTCTTGGATACATGAAACATTTGCGCAAATTCATTTGCCGAAACCATGTCCTTTTTCAGTAATATCATAATGATACATATCAATCGCTCTATCTTATTCATGTCATTTTCCTCTTTTATTTATTTTCAGTTATGAAATGACGACAATAAGATGTCACCGTTTATTTATTATACTTCATTTATAACACGAAGGAGGTTAGGTTTTATGTCAGCGATTGCCTATTTAAATTTTGATGGACATGCAGAACAAGTGATTGGATTTTATTCGGAGGCTTTACGTGCAGCAGATGTGAAAAAAGTGAGATTTGGGGATATTCCGCAGGATCCTACCTATCCACTTCCAGATAATGAGCTGAATATGATCATGGAGTCTTCCATTGCATTCGCAGGCGGAAAAATCATGATGTCGGACATTTTGCCTTCCATGAAGTCGGTAACCGGCGAGCTCGTGCAGGGAAATAATGTATGGATCAGTCTGGTCATGGATGATAAGGAACGATTGGGAGCATATTTTCAGGCTTTGTCTGAGGGCGGTCATGTGATCATGCCATTAAGTAATACGCCATGGTCATCCTGCTTTGGAATGCTGGTCGATAAGTTTGGGATCAGCTGGAAATTCAATAGCGATGCAGAACAGTTTCTTGATAACGTCCTATCGAGCAAACCGTAGCTTGAATTTGGAAGGCGCAGACTCCACAACAGGAGGATGCGCCTGTTTGCGTTATCCGTGGATTCCGCGAATCCTCTCAAGCTTTGTCCTGCAACCGCACAACCGTCTGCAAGATGTGTCGAATAGAATAGTACATGCAGCAGCAAGGGGGGAGAGAAATGGGGTGGACTGTAATCTATGAAATGATTGATCCGCGGCTGCTTATGGTCGTATCTGCTTGCTGGGTCATCGGCTACATCTTGAAGAATACACCGAAGGTACCGGACTGGAGCATTGTATATATCATTATCGCGGTTGCGATCGGCTTAACGTCGTGGATGCTGGGTTGGAATGTAGGCTCGGTCATCCAGGGTATTCTGGCAGGTGCATTTTCGGTATTAGGTCATCAGGCTGTCAAGCAGGCTGGAAAGAGAGGGGACGATTCATGAAAAAAGTATGGATTGACGCGGGCCACGGAGGAAAGGATCCTGGAGCGGCCGGAAACGGACTGCAGGAGAAGGATGTTGTGCTTACACTTGCACTCGGAATTAAAACAAAATTGGAAGCCGAATACCAGGACGTACAGGTGCTGCTCTCCCGGTCTACGGACGTGTTTCTGGAGCTGCCGCAGCGCACAGCTGCAGCCAACCGGGCCGGAGCTGACATTCTGGTATCCGTGCACTGTAACGCAGGAGGCGGAGCAGGAGGCTTTGAATCCTTTCGGTTCACCAATCCCCGGGCAGAGTCGGTTACGCTCCAGAACCACCTGCACACAGAAATCATGGCGGCCCTGCGGCCGTTTGGGGTGACGGATCGGGGACAAAAGGCGGCCAACCTGCATATGGTCCGGGAAAGTGCCATGCCGGCAGTACTGACGGAAAATCTGTTTGTTGACGTATCTTCCGATGCAGTGCGGCTGAAGCGGCCAGAAGTGATTGCGGCGCTGATCCAGGGACATGCAGCCGGAATAGGTAAGCATCTGGGCTTGCAGCCCAAGAAGGTAGATCCTCCGGCCGGACAGCCGGGGCGTGATATCAATGTGGTCAGTCCCTGGGCAGCATCAGCTTGGGATGAAGCCGTAGCGAATGGCCTGTTTGACGGCAGCCGGCCGGGTGCTCCCTTGACCCGGGAGGAGGCGGCTATCGTCTTTAATCGGCTGCGGAATCAAATGATTGCTTTAATGAAGAAGCAGACCTGATCATGGAGTAGAGAACTGGAAAAAACCGGCATGCCGGCTATGATCCGTTGACACGGGACATAGACAGCATGCCGGTTTTGAGCTGCAATGACGATACAAGGAGGGACCGCTGCTTTATTTAAACAGCCGTTTCGGTCACAGGCTGCACGACACAGCAGGGGATGCTGATCGTTACGGTCGTGCCGGAGCCTTCCTCGCTTTCAAAGAGGATCGTGCCTTTATGATTTTGAATGATTTTGTAGCTGACCATCAGGCCGAGGCCTGTGCCTTTATTTTTGGTGGAATAGAACGGTTCTCCCAGCTTCGCCAATTTACTGGCCGGGATTCCTGCGCCATTATCGATAAACTGGATGGTAATATGCTCTTCATCTTTATGAATATCAGCGATCACATCGACCCGGCCGCCGGCTGGCATGGCTTCAATCGCATTTTTGAGCACATTGATAAATACCTGCTTCAGCTGATTTTCAACCCCCAGTACCTTCAGGCCTTCTCCAAAGACCGCGTGCATCTCCACATTATTCATATTCGCCTGGGATTCCAGGAGCATCAGCACGTCCTGCAGAATCGGGGAGAGGTCCTTTTCCAGGAAATCGACAGCCTGCGGCTTGGCCAGGACCAGCAGCTCGCTGACAATCTGCTCAATGCGGTTCAGCTCGTTCAGCATAATCTCGATATACATATCGTTGCCCATGCCTTTATTGGACATCAGCTTCGTAAATCCTTTTAAAGCCGTAAGCGGATTGCGGATTTCATGCGCGACACCGGCAGCCAGCTGGCCAACGGCTGACAGCATTTCGTTCTTGCGCATCATTTCTTCTGCATGCTTGCGGTCGGTGATATCCTCTGAAAACTTAACGAATTGAATGATGTGCTCCTGTTTGTCGCGGATCGGAATGATTTTAACCGATTCCCAGAATTGGTCGCCGTTCTTCTTCTGGCCGGTCAATTCGCCAACCCACTGCCCGTCTTCTTTGGCCAGCTTCATAATGTGGTCGATCGAGCGGTTGTCTTCAGGACTCTGGCTGCATTCACGAAGATGCTTGCCTTTCAGTTCGTTCAGGCTGAATCCGGTAACCTCGGTATACCGGGGATTAATGTACTCCATACAACCCTTATCGTTCATAATGGCTGTAATACTCGGACTTTCCTCCACGGCATAGGAAAGCTTCATCAGCTCTTCGTTTACACTCTTTAGATCGGTGATATTCACGAAGGTCAGCACGACACCGCTGATAAAATTATCGTCGGTCCGGTAAGGCAGGATACGCATGCTGTACCATGTGCCGTTCTGGCTCTGGATCTCTTTCTCGAACGGGACGAGTGTCTGCAGTACCTGCTTCGCATCATCAACGAGCGAACCGTATTTAAAATGATGGGATATATGATCAATCGGCCGTCCGTAGTCGACCTCCATCAAGTGAATTTCCTTGGTGATGGCCGGCGTAAAGCGGCGCACACACATACGCTTGTCCAGAAAAATGGTACCGATCCGCGTGCTGACCAGGAAATTCGTCATATCATTATTGACATCGGTAAGCTCCTGGATCTTGAATTGGTATTCTGTATTGACGGTTACTAGCTCCTCGTTCACCGACTGCAGCTCTTCGTTGGCACTTTGCAGTTCCTCGTTTGCGGCAACCAGCTCTTCATTGGTGGCCTGCAGCTCTTCATTCGAGGTTTCCAGTTCCTCGACCGTTGCCTGCAGCGATTCCTCCGACCGCAGAAGCGCCTGCTCCAGCTCGATGATCCGGGAGCTGACGCGGCCATCGATTTCCAGAGGCTGTGAGACGACAACCGTCTCCGAATCCGGCTGCTTCGGTTCCTTGAAGAGAATGAGTATATATTTATCATAGGCTTTATTTTTCAGGGAAAAGGGGCGGATATGCAGATCCGTCATCTTTTCGCCGTGATTGGTTGAAATCATCAGGGAATGAAAGGTCAGGCTCCGCCGCTGTTCCCGCACCTTCTGTACACCGGACGATACGGCAGCCGTCACGTTGGGGTCAATCATTTTGTACAGGTTCCAGCTTGGTTTGCCTTGGGCCAGCACCAAAAAATCGTTGATCGGACCGTTCAGGTGAATGACATCATTGTTCTGGTCAATGATCATACCCGGAGCAATATGTTCCTCGACCATCATCGTCTGAAGATCATCCAGTCTTTTTACAGGTGAAGCATCCTTTGGATTGACAGATGGGAGAGCTGTCCGCCGGGAGGAAGGGGATGGAGACAGGCGACCTTCCATGGAAAACATGCGCGGTTCTTCAGCGGCGGCTGAAGCTTTATGTGTGAATATGTTCCACCTGCGGTCGAACGCTTCAAAATGATTGGCGAACCGTCCGATCGTCTCGCTGGGCCCCAGAAACAGAAAGCCGTCCGGATTGAGGGCGAAATGGAACAGAGACAGCACCTTTTGCTGCATTTCAGGCTGAAGATAGATCAGCATGTTCCGGCAGGTGATGAGGTCTAAATTGCGGAACGGCGGATCTTTGATTATATTTTGCGGGGCGAATACGACCATTTTGCGGATTTCCTTGCTGACCTGGAACATATCATCGTCCTTGATAAAGAACCGATCCTGATCCTCCGGGGACAGATGGCTGATGGTGCTTTCAGAGTAAATACCCTGGCTGGCGTATTCAATGGACTCCTTGTCCAGATCGGTTGCGAAGATTTTGATGGTATATGGAGCTTCCAGCATATCGGCATATTTCCTCATCAGAATGGCAACCGAGTACGCTTCTTCGCCGGTAGAGCAGCCTGCTACCCACACCCGGATTTCTTTCGCAAAGCTTTTGCGTTCAAAGAGCTCAGGGAGAACCCGTTCGTACACAATATTAAAGGCTTCTGAATCCCGGAAGAAGTTAGTGACACCGATCAGGAGATCTTTTCTCAAGGCCTGCAGTTCTTCCTTGTGTTCATCCAGATATATCATGTACGCAGCAAGGCTGGGCACATTGTAGATGGCCATGCGCCGCTCGATCCGTCTCAGGACACTGTTGCGTTTATAGTAGGTGAAATCGACCCCGCAGTCCTGGCGGATTTTCTCGAATATCAGCTGAACATATTGCTCGGTAGTAATGGTTTCTCTGACAGTAGACACATTCTCATAGCCTTCTCCATGGACATGGAGCATCAGGCGCTCGGTCATTTCTTTGGGCGTTAGTATAGCATCGGCGTTTCCAGATAAGCGCGCACTGCTGGGCATGCCGTCATATTTGGCGGTATGGCTGTCCTGGACGATAACCAGCCCGCCGGAATCTTTAATATCCTGAATCCCGCGCGAGCCATCGGTTCCGGTTCCGGACATGATGACAGCCACGGCCTGGGACTTGCATTCAGATGCCAGAGAGCGGAAAAACATGTCAATCGGCAGATGCAGATTTGTATTTTGCCTCGGTTCTGCCATCTTCAGCCTTCCTCCAGCAATGGACAGCATGGTGCGCGGAGGACTCAGATAAATAAAATTGGGCCGGACCACCATATCGTGTTTCGCTTCACGGATCTGCATGGTGGTGTATTTTTTAAGAATTTCGCTCATTAAGCTCTTATAATCCGGCGACAAATGCTGAATGAGCACAAAGGCCATTCCCGTATCTGCGGGCATATGATCGAAAAACACTTCCAGTGCCTCCAACCCCCCGGCGGATGCGCCTAATCCCACAACATGGGAGGGAGCTTGTTCCTCGTTTTGTAATTCAGCTGACGTTTCATTCTGAGTGACGGTGGCGGCGGGTTGCAGTACTTCGTTCTGTTCGTTTTCGATCATTTTGCCATTCCCCTTCCGTGCTCTAATGGTGAGGTTCTAATGCTTGGTTTTTTGTTCCAAAGCCAGAATTGCATCGGTTAGATATTTACGGTATGCAAGTTCTGCAGACTTGTCCAAAGTGTCGACCAAATGCAGGTATTGTTCGATATAGCGGAAGTTATCAGTTAGTGTATTCGTTTTCATTGCATGTTTCCTCAAGATCCCTTCAAGCCAAAGGGCATAATCTGTAAATACCGTTGTATCTTCAAGCTCGAGGGCTGTCTCCAGATGCCTTAGATGATGGATATTATCCTCTCTGCATTTCATGCGTCCCCGTTCTCCATACTGTTCCAGCAGCGAAGGGTCAGCCTCGTATATCCTAGCGATCACCTGATGGATCAGTTTGTCATATTTGCCGGCCATGTTCATGATACTAACCTCCTGAAAACACATCTCCATGGTTAAATATATTATAATGGAAATGGAATGGTCTGGAAGTCTTTATTTATCTATTATAGTGAAAAAAATCGGCAGGTCGTCCGATTCGACAAAGCTTACTTTCAATCGTCAAAAATAGCCCTGGTATGATGTATTGCAATCATATTACAATGTTAAACGTCACAATATTACCGTAAAATTAGAAGGTGATTCCTTTGAATATGGAAATTGAACACATGGCTGAGCTGATGCTCAGCGGGTCGACGGAAGCTTGCTGGTCCAAGGTGATCAGCTGCATAGAAGCAGGCCGCAACAGTCTGTATATCTATGATCAGCTGCTGACCCCTGCGATGCGTTATGTCGGATCGCTGTGGGAGCAAAATTTGATAACGGTGGCTGAGGAGCATTTGGCCTCCGGGGTGTGTGATACGTTAATTGCGCGCTACGGATTTATGGTCAAACCAGAGCAGGGGCACGGAAGGAGAGCCATGTTTCTTTGCGTAGAGGACGAGCACCACGACCTGGGTATCAAAATGGCAGCGTCACTCTTTCAAGAGCAGGGCTTCGATACCCGTTTTTACGGCAGAAATCTGCCGCTGGAAGCCGCGATGCTGAGCGCGATGAATTGGAAGCCAGAGGTCATTGGATTGTCAGCCTCTATTGTGTATCACCTGCCGAAGCTAAAAGATTATGTAGAAGGTTTGAAGAGTCTGAGTTACAGACCCGATATCGTCGTCGGCGGACGGCTGATTGAGCGATACGGGATACAGGAGACATTGGGGGATCGCGCGCTGTTCTTCCCGGATCTGCTGCAGCTGAATCACTGGCTGATGCATTACGGAGCAGCAGAGACCGAGGTTTTGTATCAGAATATGGGGTGAATCACTTATGGAATACAGGGAGCTTCCTGTTCCTTATTACAAAATCAATCGGGAGTTCCAGGTATTATCCTGTTCTGCCGCCGCTGAATTCATCTTTCCCTCCACGCCTTCCTGGCTGAATCTGGTGGATGAAGGGTCGCAGATCAAAGCGAAGAACTATATATCTTCCACACATACGAACCAGCGGGTGGAACTGATCCTGAGTACGATGACACAGCCGTTTGTACCATTTGATGTCTATCAGCGCTGGGATCAGGATGGCTCAGGCCATCTGGTCTGTATCAGCCGGGCGCATCAGTATACAGCAGTGGTGGAGAAGCTGGGCGAGCTGCAGCAGGAGCTGAAGCAGGGCGTGTACCAGCGTGAGGCTCCGAAAGAGCGCCTTGGTGTACAGGCGTATTTAAATGTTAATCGGTCGCAGAACCGTGAGCTCTGCAGCGCGCTGGAAACCGTGAGGGATCTGGTGGATCAGATGTATCCCAGCCTGGTGGAAATCAATCAGACCGATTATGCAGACATTATCCGGCGGGTGATTGATAACGGACTCAAGAATAACTCCTTGTAGTTCTTTTGGGGAAATCCGTCCGTGATTGGGAGATGCCTGGTTTGTAAAAGACTCTTTGAGCCGCGTGGTCAGCAAAGTCTGGCCGTGCCATATTGCTGAAGGGGCTGTCCCGCAAGATCTTGGATCTTGAGGAGCGGCCCTATTTTGCTGTGTTAAACGCCTCGGCAGCAATAAGCTTGAATTTCAAGCTTATTTTCCTCTTTTTACCGGCTGAATCCAGTTTAAGCCTGATTTTCAGTCTTAAACTGGATGGAAATCTCATCACAGACGAAAAACAGAGCAGAAAGTAAAAAATAAGCCCGAAAAACGGGCTTATTGAGGTAATGACTTCTGTTTTTAAAGAAATAAGCTTGGAAAACAGGCTTATTTAAAAAGTTGGGGCGAGCCACTTCATACTACATCGATGGACCAATGGCGATCCAGGACAGGAAGCCGTGGCTCTGTGTGCAGTCCGGCTGGCGGATCACATCAAGTACCGCGGAATCGGCCTGCTGCTGTTTCAGGGAAACGAGAAAAGCGGGGTGATTGCTCATGGCCACAATGACATAGTTAATGGCGGCAAACGGCTCATCAAATGTGACGGTGACGCTCGTCTGCGTCTCTGCACCCTGGAATACAAAAGCAGAGAGGCCAAACTGCTGGAGCGACGGTTGAGCACTGCTGCTCCGCACCGGGCTGAAGCCGAGATGCTGAGCCTGAATGGCGCCATCCGCTACATGAGCGGATTCCACCGCCGCACCAGCAATCTGCTGCCCGGTCACCGATCCAGGCACCAGGTGCTCGGTGCCAATGGCATGAGGCGCCAGGTGATCGGCGTCAACAGCATGGTGAGCGAGATGTTGAGCCTGAATGGCGCCATCCGCTACATGAGCGGATTCCACCGCCGCACCAGCAATCTGCTGCCCAGTCACCGATCCAGGCACCAGGTGATCGGCGCCAATGGCATGGTGAGCGAGATGCTGAGCCTGAATGGCGCCATCCGCTACATGAGCGGATTCCACCGCCGCACCAGCAATCTGCTGCCCGGTCACCGATCCAGGCACCAGGTGCTCGGTGCCAATGGCATGAGGCGCCAGGTGATCGGCGCCAACAGCCTGGTGAGCGAGATGCTGAGCCTGAATGGCGCCATCCGCGACATGAGCGGATTCTATTGCCCCATCAGCAATCTGCTGGCCTGTTACGGCGCCGTCGGCGAGCTTTTCCCCATGCAGGGACCGGTTCCGGATATGATCACCCGTCACGGCTTCGGTCTCGATATGATGGCCGCCGATGCTGCGGGCCTTCAGGTGATGAGGGAGTACGGCTCCCTCGGTCAAATGCCGGGATTGAACGGCGCCAGCCTGCAGATGTGCCGCTCCGGTGCTCTCCGGCTGGAGATGCTCATGCGTCACTGCCCCGGACTGTATATGTGCTTCGCCGATGCTTGCGTCAGCAATCTGGGCTGAACCCACAATGCCTTCCCCGAGATGGCTGGCGGTAATAATGCCGTCAGCCAGATGCTTCGTCTGGATGATCCCTGCAGCCAGATGCTGTGATTTCACGGCGCCTTCCTGCACATGCTCTGATGCAATGATGTCCGGCTGCAGATGAACACTGGAAATCGCGGCAAGCTGAATCTTCTGCCCACTGACTGCTCCATCTCCGAGCGCAGCCCCGTTAACCGCTCCGGCGGCCAAATGGGATGCAGCAATGGAGCCTTTCTGAAGCTTGCTGCCCGGCAGGCTTCCCTTCGGCAGCAGGTCTGCAGAACGCACATCCTCTGCCAGATGCTCCAGTGTGACGCTGCTCTTCTTCAAATGGTATCCGTAGATGGATTCCTGTGCCAGATGCCTGCCTTCCACCGATTCCAGGGCCAGATGCTGTCCGGTAACGGCCTGGCTTGCGATTTTGTCGGCATGGATCGACCCTGTCTGAAGAGCTTCTGACGATACGGATAAAGGGGACAGATGGATACTGTTAATGGCGCCCTCTGCAATTTTGGCAGACTGAACCGCCTGATCCTTCAGCTGAGACCCTGTGATGCTGGCTTCCTGAATAATAAAAGCATTCCGTACTTCTTCACTCAAGTGGCGGCTGTCGACAGCGCCTTCGACCAGATGCATGCCGGTGAGGGTCCCGCCAGCGATGCTGGCACCGTTGATTGTGCTCTCCGCCAGCTTCTCTCCAGTCAGCGTTCCGTCCTGAATCAGGTCACCGGTGATGGCTCCACTCTCAATATGCTCAGCGTTGATGCTTTGCTTTTGCAGGTGATGCGGCAGAACAGCCCCTTCGGCGATATGCCGGGATTGGACGGCTGCTGGCTGCAGATGCTCCGCCCCGGTGCTTGACGGCTGCAGATGGACATAGGTGATGGACTGGGTCTGCAGATGATTTCCCGAAACAGAAGAAGGAGCGATATGCCGGGCGTTCACTGCGTTATCCTGCAGATGCAGGGACGTGATGCTGCCTTCAGACAGATGGCTTCCATTCACAGCCTCAGGCTGCAGATGCTCACTTCCGACAGCTTGATCTGCCAAATGCACCGAGCTGATAATCGCTTTTTGCAGATGGTCCCGGGTGATGGAATCTGAAGCCAAATGCTTCTCCTCTACCGCACGTTCCGCAAGATGCGGGGACTGAACGGATTCAGCTGCAAGGTGGACGGATTGAATGGCACGTTCCTGCACATGCTCTGCCGTGATGGATTCTGCCTGGAGCTTGCTGCTGCTGATAGCGTAATCCTGAATGGCTGTCTCCGATACCGCGGATTTGCTTAAATGGCTTTCGGCGATGGAGCCGGGCGTCAGCTTACGGCCAGGCAGGCTGGCATCGGCAAAAAGATCTGCAGAGCGGACTTCCTCCGCCAGATGGCTCAGGGTTATGCTGTTCTTTTTCAAATGATAGCCGTAAATTGACTCTTGAGCCAGGTGTCTGCCATTTACGGATTCCAGAGCCAAATGACTGCCTGTTACGGATTGGGCGGCTATTTTATCCGACGTTACAGAGCCGGTCTGCAGGGCCCCGGAAGCAACGGAACCAGAAGCCAGATGCCGCTCCTGCACAGCACCTTCCGCAATTTTGGAGGAATTGACACTGCTCTCAGCCAATTTGGCGGCACTTACGGATAAATCCGTCAGCTTGTCGGTCGTCACGCTTTCCGGAGACAGCTTGAGTGAAGTGACGGCATGATCGGACAAATGCTGCGGGAAAATGGAGCCTTCTGCAAGGGCATCATCGGTCACGGAACCGGGAGCGAGCTTCTCCGAGGTGACAGCACCCGCGGCAAGCGCAGAGGTGGAGATGCTTTTATCAGCCAGATGCCGGGTGGTTACAGCACCGGTGGCCAAATGCTCCTGCTGCACAGCCTGGTCCTTGATTGCAGAAGAACCGATACTGCCGTCTCCCAGGTGTACCTGCCGGATCAGGCCTGCAGCGAGATGGAAAGAGGTAACGCCTCCTGCCGCCAAGGTTTGACCACTGACGGAGCCGGGCGCAAGCTTGCTGCCATCTACACTTTCGGGTGCGAGCTTCTCGGTGGTTATGGATTCATTTTGTATATGATCGGAGGATACGGAATCTACGGCAAGATGCCGTTCCTGGATGGAATCAGGCGCAATGGCGCTTCCTTCTACGGCACTTGAACTGAAGTGATGCGGCCGGATGGTTCCATCCTGAAGGTGATTGCCTTGAATGGACTGGGGGGCCAGGTGTTCAGCGTGAACCGACTGCGGAGCAAGCTGTTCACTTTGTACAGCACCTTTTCCGATATGACGTGTTTGTACCGCTTCATCTGTAATTTTGCTGGGCAGAATGCTTTGATCTGCAATTTTGGAAGCGGTGACGGACTGCTCTACCAGCTTGGCAGTGCTGACCGACTGATCCGACAGCTTCGTGCTTGTGACGCTGGCTTCCCCCAAATGCCGGGTCTGGATGCCGCCGGCCGCCAGCTGCTCTCTGCCGATGGACGAGGGCTGAATCTGCTCAGGCCCGATTAACCCTTGGGCCAGATGCCTGGCTGTAATGGCTTCATCACGAATGTGTGCGGCACTGATACTGCCAGCTTCCAGCTGATCCGGACCGACCGCTGCATGATCCAGATGCATGCGTCCAACTGCGCCGGGCGCCAGATACACCCCGGTAATGCTCTCCGGCTGAAAATGCATGCCGCTGAGGGATTGTGGCTCAATTTTACTGGCCGTAATGGCACCGTCCCGGATTTTGGAAGCTGTAACCGCGCCGTCAGCCAGTTTGGAGGTATGCACGGCCTCGTTAGCCAGGTGGCGTGTATCCACTCCGCTGGAAGATATTTTGGAAGCAGTGACGGCCTCATCATCCAGCAGATGTCCCGGAATGCTCATCGGGCTGAGATGGCGGGGAAGAACAGCCCCGTCGGCTAATTTCTCCGAGGTGACGGCATGCTCTGCCAATTTTGCGCCGCTGATGCTTTCCGGTTTGATCTTGTCGCCGCTGATGGCGTTATCTGCGATATTGCGGTCTGTGATACTGCTGCCAGCCATGTGCTCGGCGGTGATCGAAGAGGGCGCAAGTTTACTGGACGTAACGCTCCCGTCGGCAAGATGAATGGAAGTCACCGCATAATCCTGCAGCTTGTCACTGCCGACAGAGTGTGCTGCCAGTTTAGAGGAGGTCACGGCACGGGAGGCGATTCGGCTCTCTGTAATGGCGTATTCCCCGATGTCTTCCGTATAAATGAAAGGTCCCTTCGAAGCCGGCATCTGCCGTTCATCCACCAGCTGTTGACGGATTGCGGCAGGAGAGGGGATTGCCACGGTTTTGCTGACAGGTGGTGCCTCCATGACCGGCATTTCCTTCACAGCATCAGGTTCTATTACAGCTTCCTGAGGTGATGCGATGTCCATCTGCGGCTCATTTGTCTTTGCAGCCGGAGGTGCCGGCGGGGCTGCCGATAATACCAATGCCTCCCGATCCTCTGATTTATGGCGTTTACCGCTTCGCTCAGGCAGATCAATTTCCTTCATGTTAGGATCCACCAGATAACGCTGACTGAGATCCTTGACTGTTGAACTCTTCCCTCGTTTCTTCAAAAGACTGCACGCTCCTTCCGATGTTCATCTTCGGCATCATATGCACCGGAATGGGCAGCTGTCACAATTTCATGAAAAAGCACCCGGCAGCTGTGCTGCCGGGTGCTTTTAAGTCGGGATGCCCTGTTGGGGCGTCATATGTGAATGTTCATATACATACTTATATAAAATTTAACGCCTGACTGCCTTGTAGGCTGTACAGTTGGTTCCTGTTGAAGTCAAGTGGATCATTACTTCCAAAACAACAAAAGCCCTGCCTCTCTTTCGTCCTTGCGGCTCCGATGACCGCGCCAGTGAATCGAAAATACCAATGTCCTTTTTAAACTCATACTTTTTGGGTTAGAAAATAGGAATTTACAAACTTCTAGAAGAAATTGTCGTGAGAATCAATAATGCGAGGAACTTTCACGGGGTCAAACTTCATATAACACTTGAAAATTATATCAGAAATTTTCAGAAAAAGCAAGGGGCTTGGGCAATCGTGGAAAGATAAAAATAAATGGCTTGATTTTTTCGCGGTTTACACCGATATTTCTAGATATAAACATTTGCAGAAGAAAGTAGGCATTTTCATGCAGCTGTATAAGTCCTTTCTCCATCAGCTGATACGTAATTACGTGATTGGTTCCCTGATCGCAGTTGCTGTGGTTGGTGGTGTGATGCTCACGACGACCGTCAAATTTTCTTATATCGAAGGTATACGGCTGCTTGGGGTCATCGGCGGTTCGTTTTTCATTATGCTGACCGCGGAGTTTTATTACTTTTTCAAACATCTGCGTCTCATACGTGAAGCTTTACAGGATCAGGATGCGGGACTTGGCAAGCTGGAAGAAGCTTATTTAAGAGCGCACCGGATGCCGCGTCAGGCGGTGTACCGTATTTTCGGTCCGCATCTGTTAGGCTTGGCAATTCCGGCTGCCGGAGTAACCATCTGGATGATCCAGCACGGACTGCTCCAAATTCCGCTCTTTTATGTTTGGATCGGGGCACTGGGCGCGATCATGATCGCCAGCTGTCATGCCATGATTGAGTTCTTCCTGACCGCAGCGGCCATTCGTCCGGTTGTCAAGGAACTGCGCCGTCAGGCATTGAACCGGTATGGTGTGGACTTTTCGTTGGAGGGCCATGTTTTTACAGCGATTCGAACCAAATTTCTGCTCAGCACGATGCTGATCGGCACGTGTCCGCTGTTTCTGTTCAGTCTCGCGGCCCAGGTCCGCATTGAGGAGTTCAGTGAGCTGATGGCTCAGGACTATTGGGGCTGGGCCGGCATCATTCTGCTGCTGGGTGTAGGTTTCGCCTATATCGGTGCGCTGCTGATGACGCAGGATGTGAACCGCCCGATTCGGCAGCTGTACAAGGCGATGGATACGGTGAAGGAGGGGCGGTTTGTTCAAACCTCCAATTTGTACTCTGATGAATTTTCCAGCTTGATTGCCGGATTCAATATGATGGTCAGAGGACTGCAGATGAGGGAGGAGCGGAACCGCAAACTTCTGGAAAGCTATTTTGCTGCGCTGGCTGCAGCACTGGATGCACGAGATCCGTATACCGCAGGTCATTCCCTTCGTGTGGCGGAATATTCCGTGCTGATTGGCCAGCTTGCAGGCCTGAATGAGCAGAATATTGATTTTTTACATAAGACAGCCTTACTGCATGACATCGGAAAAATAGGCGTGCGTGATAACATCCTGCTAAAAGAGGGGAAATTGACGGACGAGGAATTTTCCCAGGTGAAAGCTCATCCGGCACAAGGGGAAAACATATTGCGCCAGATTGAACCGGCGGATGCCATGGCACCCTTCCTCGAAGGCGTGCGCTCTCACCATGAAAGATATGATGGTAAAGGGTATCCCGACGGGCTGTCGGGTAAAGATATTCCGCTGTTTGGACGCATTATTGCCGTCGCAGACGCCTACGATGCCATGACTTCTGACCGACCATACCGGAGAGGGATGAGTTCAGCGGAAGCGCTCGACATTCTGGAGAATGGGCGCGGGACTCAATGGGATCCTGATTTTGCCGGCATGTTTGTGAGATATATGCGCGCCAATGAAGGCCAGCTTAAGGAGGCCGCTCACTGGGTATAAGGTATTAGAATCTGTGAAGAACCAAAGAAGTGGCGATATGAGGGCTGACCCTGTATCGCCACTTTTTTTGTCTTAGCCTATGCGCGCTGCTGTCCGAGCACAGCATCTTCACTATCATGGCATTCCTGTTCTTCCTCGCGCCGGTGCATCCACCGTGCGAGCAGTGCACTCAGTTCGTAAAGACCAATCAGCGGGACGGCGACCATCAGGTGGGAGATGATATCCGGCGGTGAGATCAAGGCTGAAATCACCACGAGCAGCAGGTATGCATAACGGCGCATGCTGTGCAGCAGGTCGGGATTCAACAGCCCGATCCGGGTCAGAAACAGGACTACCGCAGGCAGTTCAAACGCCAGGGACAGAGGAAGCACAATGTTAAACATGAAGCCAAAATACTGTGCGACTCCGTAAGTCTCGACCAGATCCATTTGTGTATTGATTCTGGCAGTGAAGGCCAGACTCATTGGAAACACGACGAAATAAGCAAAGGCCAGGCCGGCCATAAAGCAGAGTACCGAAAAAGGGATGAATTTGAGAGCTGCTTTTTGCTCCCGCGGGGTCAGGCCATCCCTGACGAACAGCCACAGCTGATATAACGCGAACGGCAGTGTAACCAGCAGCGACAATACAAGAGCAATACTCATGTAAATTCGCAGTCCATCCCAAGGGGAGAATACATTCCAGGTGACCTGAAACGCTGGGGAATGGATTTTTATAACAGTCAGAAAACCCGGAGCTGCAAGAAGACCGCCGGTCATGCCGAGCACGAAGACTGCAGCGACCGCCATGATTCGTTTACGGAGCTCTGCGATATGACCGACCAGACTCATTGAGGGCTGGATATTCACATAGAACTCTCCTTTCCGTATATAAAGCCTTGTCTTCGCTGCTTAAGGATAGATAGGGGTGCATCTTCGTCTGTGCGATCTGGGGCTTTCCCTTAGTTCTACTGTATTAAATCCCTCCTGCATTTTCTGATGGATGTCCATCAGCTTCTCTACATCCTGAAAAGAATATCTTCGATTGCCTCCTTTAGTCCGATCCGGAAAAATCAGCTTCCTCTGTTCGTAATACCGGATTTTCCTTTCTGTAAGTCCTGTCAGCTCACAAACAACTCCAATACTCATGACCTTGCTTTCCACAGCCATCGCCTCCATTTGTAAATATAACTGACGTGTATATGCCGTGTCATCCAACGGAAAAGCATCTCACTCCTTAATATCAGGGTTTCATGAAACTTATTTTATGTAAAAAATCCAAAAAAAGCAATTATTTTTCATAAAATATAAAATATATGTAAGGATATCTAACATAATTTAACTCAGATTTCTTTTTCTCTGCTAAGATCAGCGTATCAACTGATTTCACGGCAAAGGAGTGGCGAGGTCATGGCGACAAAAGAAAAACAGGAAGAAATGACACGAAGGCAGTTTCTGACAACAGTTGGAAAGGTAGGAGGCTCCGCCGCCGTATTCAGCCTGATGGGCACAATGGGCCTGTTGGCACCGGAGACGCTGAAGGCTGCCGAATTCGTTCCGCCGGGTCAGAGCGATCTGAAGCTGAGTGGACGGGGCGGGAAGAAGATCATCATTCTGGGGGCGGGCCTCGCAGGAATGACCGCTGCTTACGAGCTTGGCCTTGCTGGCTATGACTGCACGATTCTTGAAGCCAAAAGCTTTGCCGGGGGACGATGCTGGACGATCCGGAAAGGAACCTCCGTATCTGAGATTGGAAGCGGACGGCAGACGGCGCGTTTTGATTCCGGTATGTACTTCAATGTTGGTCCCATGCGAATTCCACAGTTTCACGTTACGATGGAATACTGCCGAAAGTTCGGCATCGCTGTTGAGCCGTTCAATAATGTGAATGAGAGCGGGTTTTACTATAACGAAAATGCCGGAGCGCTCTCGAACCGCCGGGTGCCGAAGAGAGCGGCGAAGGCTGACGTACGGGGGTACACTGCAGAAATGCTGGCGAAAGCAGTCAACCAAAACCTGTTGGATCTACCCCTGACGTCAGAGGAGAAAAATAAACTGGTGGACTATTTGCGAGCAGAAGGGGATTTGAGTCCGGACCTGTTCTACAAAGGCTCATCGCGGGGCGGCTACAAGGAAGAACCGGGCGGAGCGCTGGACGGCGGGGTGAGGCGTGATCCGTTTGACCTGAAGTCCATCATTGACTCTGGCTTTGGCAGATATTTCAGCAATGAATACAGTTATGACCAGCAGATGATGATGTTCCATCCGGTCGGCGGCATGGATAAGATCAGCGAAGCATTTGTCAAACGAGTGGGGAACCGTATTCGGTATCGTGCAGAGGTCAAAGCCATCCGGCAATCGGGCGAGGGGGTCAAAGTGCTCTACAGCAGTCCTGATACCGGCGTGCAAAAGGAAATCACCGGAGATTACTGCATCTGTACAATTCCGCTGAGCGTGCTGAAAAACATTCCAGCCGATTTTTCTCCGGAAATGTCCAAAGCGATTGCCAGTACTAATTATGCGTCCGCGGGCAAGATTGGCCTGCAGTTCAAGCGGCGCTTTTGGGAAGAAGATGACCACATCTATGGCGGCAGCAGCTTGACGAACATGGACATCACACAAATCTTTTATCCGCCGAATGACTATTTCTCGAAAAAAGGGATCCTGCTCGGATATTATGCTTACGGTGGAAACGCCGACAAAATCGCGAATCTGTCCTATATCGAGAGAGAGCGGCTGGCACTCTCCCAGGGAGGGAAGATTCACCCACAATATGCCAAAGAATTTGAAGCTTCGTTCTCGATTGACTGGAAGAAGACGAAATATCAGGAAGGGGGATGGGCTTCCTACAGTTCGGACGACCGCAAGTCCTTTTATCCTGCACTCTGTAAACCGGATAACCGCATTTACCTTGCCGGTGAGCATCTGAGTTATATGACAGGCTGGCAGTCCGGTGCGATCGAATCGGCACGAATTGTTGTCAAAGATATTCATACCCGGGTGATGAAGGCGTAGATGGTTCCTGCTGACCGTAATTTAATCTGAATGAAAGAGGGAGATTGTTGATGAATAAGAAACTGAAAATGGCCCTTGCGTTGACGATGCTGTTAAGTGCCTTAGGAGCTTCCGTTTACGCCGACAAGCCGGCATCTACACCGAAAAAGCCGGTTAAAGTGTCAACAGCCCCTTCTTTTTATGGAAGTCCTACATCCTCCATTTCAAGCGGTGTGATCGTACCGGAGGGCTCCTCCTACCTGTATACAAGCGGCACGGTACCTCCGCTGCTGAACAAGGACGGCAAGACGGTATATGAGCGCTACGGAGATACAAAGACACAGGGAATTGGAGTCCTGACTGAAATTGAAAAGCAGTTAAAGGCACAGGGCTTGACCATGAAGGATGTGGTTTATTTACGGGTCTATGTGACCCCGGATGCAGCTAAAAACAATGCCTTTGACTACGCTGGCTGGTTTGCAGCGTATGCTGATTTTTTCAATACCGCCAAGAATCCGGTTAAGCCTGCCCGTTCTACAGTAGGTGTGGCCAGTCTGGTCAGTCCGGATTGGCTGATTGAGATCGAGGCCGTGGCGGTTTATCCGAAGAAGAAATAGGGCTGCGGCGGTATTTATACAGCATCTTACTATACAAGGAGTGATATCATGTTTCAGAATGTAGGCTTTGCAGGCATCATGATGATTCTGGTCGTTGTCCTGATCCTCTTCGGTCCTTCCAAGCTTCCGGAGCTGGGAAGGGCTGTAGGGAGAACACTGTTTGAATTCAAATCCTCGGCGAGGGAACTGGTCGGTGATCATAAAGAGGAAGAGAAGAATTAGATTCATCCCGCCTTGTATGGGGTAACGTTCCATATAGAAACATTGACAGCTGAGTACAAGGTAAGGGGAGGCGATGATGATGTATAACAGCAAAGTGGTTACCGGCAAAATCATTGAAATTCGCGACGATCATGTGGTTACTCTTCAAGGAGACACGGTCAGCACGTATCACCTGAAATATTACATGATGACGAACGAAGAAATCCTCTCCTTGCCGGAAGCGGAAGCTGCCAAGGTACGGGCTTCAGTAAGCCAGCCTGAAGAGGCAGAAGATTCTGTATTTTCGGGATGGCTCCGCAGGGAAAGAAATCCGCTCACGTCCTGGATTCCTTTGTTGAAAAAAAGTGCCAACCGGGCTTAAACCAAGCAAGGGTGCCGTTTATAACACGGCATCCTTTTTTTCATGTATAAAGAAACTTTTAATCTTGGAAATATGCTACAATTGTAGTGCTTATTCGACATGATATTTCCCGCAAAATGACATTTTAGCCCAGGAGGGTCCATGCACTCTTTTCTCACAACGTTCTTACTAAACACTGCTGTGCTCATTACCACTGCCTATCTGGCTAATTTGTTCTATAAATACCTCCTCATTCGTGCATCGCTGTTTGTGATGTACTTCATTTCTATCCTTCTATTAATTTTAGGCGGGTGGGCCTGCTCTTTTTTCGGGTACCGCTTAAGCGAAAATATTATTTTTGATTTGCGCTTTGTACCGCTGATCATCGCAACGTTTGGTTATCCGCGGGCCTTTCCGATGATCGTGATCGGTACAGGCATTGGACTCATGCGGTTTACTTTTGGTTTTAGTGAGGCGGCCGTGGCCGGATTTATCAATTTGACGATCCTGGGCATATTATGTGCGTGCCTGAATATATGGTTCAGAAAGAGCAGGAAGTCTCTATTCCTGAAAGGATTTATTGTCGTAGGTTCCGTCAATCTTGCCAATACGTTAAACATCGCTCTGTTCGGCGTGCTCCCGGCCGATGAGTTTCTGCTGCATGTGGCTTCGGTAACATTTCCGCTGGGGATTGTGCTGAGTGCTGGCTGTGCGCTGTTATTTTATGAGTTCTATCTGGAACTCCGGAGAATAGGACAGCTGCGTGTCGTCAACAAGGAGCTGTCAGAGCAGAAAGAGCAGCTCGAGCGGGCCCAGATCATTCTCGAGGAACGGGCCAAGGAGCTGGCGATTGCCTCTCAGTACAAGAGTGAGTTTGTCGCCAACATGTCGCACGAGCTCCGGACGCCGCTGAACAGTATTATTAACCTTGCCCAGCTGATTCACGAAGGAGATGAGGGGCGTACGCAGGAGGAAACTGCAGAGTATGCGCGGCTCATCTATCATTCCGGCTATGATCTGCTGACACTTGTCAACGATGTTCTTGATTTGTCAAAAGTGGAGGCAGGCCATCTGGATATCGAAATGGATGAGGTGAACATCCGGGAAATTGTATTCATGCTGCATATGATTTTTGAGGTGAACGCTGCCAAGAAGAATCTCTTGTTTGAGCTGAAGCTGAGCGAAGACGTGCCGGAAGTTCTGGTGTCTGACCCCCACCGCTTGAACCAAATTTTAAGAAACCTGCTCTCCAATGCGTTCAAATTTACGAATGAAGGCAGTGTGGTCCTGCAGGTTTATATGAAACAGCAGGCTGAGGAAGATCGGCGCTGGATTGTATTTTCTGTAAGTGACACGGGGATCGGGATCCCGCAGAACAAGCAGGTGTCGATCTTCGAAGCTTTTGAACAAGGGGATGCTTCCATCACGCGCAAGTATGGAGGGACAGGGCTCGGGTTGTCGATCAGCCGGGACCTGGCCCGCCTCCTGGGCGGGTATATTCAGGTGGTCAGCAGTCCTGACCGGGGAAGCACGTTTTCTCTGTATCTCCCTGTTCAAACGGCGATTGAAATGCAAACTTAAAATTTTACATATTGCCTTATTGACAGAGGCTATTCCGGGTGTAGAATGAGGTCAATAAGAGTTTTATCCCAGCCATTTGAAGTCATCGAAGGAGTGTATCATCATCAAGGCGGTAAGAGTTGCACCTAAGCCTCAGCGGCTGGTGTCCAGCCAGCGCAAACATCTTTTGACCGCGACCTGGGAAGGTGTCCCGGCAGTCATTTATCAGACCCTGTTGGGGGGACCCTTTTTAACAGGTTACCTGCTGTATTTGGGTGCGGAAGCTGCCATGATCGGGTTTGTGCTCGCTGTCACAACATTTTTTAACGTTCTGCAGATTTTGACAGCTTTCCTGGTGCAGCGGCTCCGCTACCGCAAGAAGGCGATGTTGATTTCCACTCTGCTAAACCGGGTGCTCTGGGGAGCAACGGGTCTGATTCCGTTCCTGTTTGACCGGGAATGGTGGATTCCGGTCTTCCTGACCCTTTATTCAGCTGCATTTATTGCAGGTACGGTATCAGGTATGCTGTGGACTTCGGTGATCAGCGATATGGTCCCTGCAAAGGTTCGCGGACGCTATTTTGGAATCCGCAATACGATACTGAATGCTCTGGGCGCTCTGGTACTGTTTCTCGGAGGGACAATGCTGGACTGGTATCCTGGCGGCAAAGGGTTTCTGATTCTGTTTATCATAGCCTGGGTAGCGATTGCTGCCAATATGACCTTGTTCCTGTTCTACCCGGATCCGCCGTTTGAACGTTCCACAGAAACCCGGTTCCTGCCCATGGTGCGCAAGCCGCTCTCAGATACTCCGTTTATCCGTTCGACATTATTTCTCGGCGCTTGGCTGTTTCTTCAGACCCTGGTCGTTCCGCTCTTTTCCTACGCGATGCTGGATGTACTGAATATTACATATTCGGTCGTCTCCATGATGACCGTCGCGCAGACAGCGGTTATGATGATCGGATTTTATGTATGGGGTAATCTGAATGCCAGATACAGCAACCGGACGCTGCTGTTCTGGACACTTCCGCTGATTGCCTCCTCCTGTGTGGCATGGGGCCTACTCTCGGTACTGCCTGTGATTCCAGTACTGCTGCTGTCACACATGCTGCTTGGAGCCGGTGTAGGCGGATTTAATCAGCTGGCCTTTAATTTTATGATCGGTGATACGCCCAAAGGGGATCGTCCGATGTTCATTGCCATGTATTCCGCCATTACGGGCATGGCTGCATTTCTCGGCCCAATGATCGGCGGCCAGGTATTCAAGCTGCTGCTGGATGCTCCGGTCTGGATGCAGCACTATGGATTTCAGCTTCTGGTCGGACTGCTGATGCTGCTGACCGCATGGACGCTGGGAAGAAAAGTACTGCTTGCTGCTTCCTAATGAAGCTTACGGATAAGGGGGAACTTTTGATGGGAGTAACTTGTCTTGTCATGGGCGCAACAGGTCTTGTTGGGCACGAGGTGACCCGCGGGCTGCTGAACAGCCCGGAGGTAGAAGAAGTCCGCATCCTGGTCCGGCGTCCGCCGGATTTCAAGCATCCGAAGCTGAAGGTGGTTGCCGTGGATTGGGACAAGCTTTCTGTTCACCGGGAAGCTTTTCATGGGGTAGATCGTGTGTTCAGCTGTCTGGGAACGACCATTAAGAAAGCTGGATCCAAGGATGAGTTTCGCAAGGTGGATCAGCATTATGTGCTCGCTGGTGCTCATTTGGCTCTGGAAGCGCAGGTTCCTCAGTTTCTGGCTGTAAGCAGCGTCGGTGCTGATCCCCATGCCAAAGCTTTTTACAGCCGGGTCAAAGGTGAAGTAGAAGAGGAGCTGTCTTCCTTGGGATTCAAGGGCATGCACCTGTTCCGTCCCTCGTTACTGCTGGGAGAGCGAAAGGAGCGGCGGTTCGGCGAAGATATCGCCTCAGTCGTGATGAAGGGGCTGGATTTTGCTTTTCGGGGTAAGCTGGCTCCCTACCGGGCGGTTCCTGCTTCCACAGTAGCCCGGGCGATGATCAAGATCGCCATCAGCAGCCCCGGCGGCATTCATATATACCCGAACGAAGTGATTCATGTCTTGGGGAAATCAGGGGATGACATAATTCCATCAAAAGGAGATGTACATTAAATGAACAAAAAAATCATCAGCACGACAAAGGCGCCTGGAGCAATCGGCCCTTACAGCCAGGCCGTGGAAGCCGGAGGTTTTCTGTATACTTCAGGCCAGCTTGGCTTGAATCCGGAAACCGGCGAATTTGCAGAGGGCGTTACAGAGCAAACCCGGTTTTCGCTGAATAATGTGAAGGCTATTCTGGAAGAGGCTGGACTTACCCTGGATCAGGTTGTGAAAACGACCGTTTTTCTCAAGGACATGAATGATTTTGCCGCGGTGAATGAAGTGTACGGCAGTTTCTTCTCCGAACCATACCCGGCACGCAGTGCCGTAGAAGTGGCTCGCCTGCCAAAAGACGGTCTGGTTGAAATCGAAGTCATCGCAATCAAGTAACATAATCAAGAAAAAACTGCCCTGGCCTCAGCATCTGCTGTAGAACAGGGCAGTTTTTTAGGTTAGTACCGGTAACTGTGCTGTCTTCGTTTAAAGATCATCAGCCATAGGGCATACAGGAATACCAGCGCTCCCAGCACAAAGGCGGTCAGCATGATGGTTCCCTCATCCCGGTGCTCCACCGCGATGGCGATATAGGCCCAGACAAACACAAGCGGAAGAATTCCGTCACGAGGCGGATAGCTGATAGCAACCGCAAGGATCACGCCGATGCACAGAAGGGCAATGCTCCAGCCCAGCTCCGATAGACCAAGCGGGGACCAGCCGTTCTTGTAGATGACAATGCCGACGTTTACCAGAAATGCGGCACTCACCCAGCCCAGATAGATACTGAAGGGAAGCTTGACCAGCCAGCGTTCACCGGGGCTTGGAGAAGAGATGCCTCTGGTCTTTCGGTACAGCACAAAGATGGAAGCCAGAAGCAGCAGCATGGCGAATACGGACCATTCGATGTAGAGATAGTGCCAGAGAAAGAGCCAGGCCATATTGAAAATACATGATAGAATAAACCAGATGCCGGTGGCGCGTACGGAATCCCGGGAACTGGTATCTCTGCGCAGCTGGTAAATAACGAATCCGGCCAGCAGGACATAAATGAGTGACCAGATGGAGAACGCATAGCCGGCTGGCGTGATATAAATGTAAAACTGATCGGAGATATCTCCGGTGTTTCTGCCGCCGAGCGGCAGTGCATTGGACAAAATATTGATGGTAATCACGGCAGCGAACGCAGCAGCGTTCCACCAGCGATAGGGATGCTTATGATACATTACGCTTCCTCCTCCTTCTATATTGATTTTACCCAAAATCATCCCCATAACACGATAAATTTAACCGAAGGGTTAATTATGTAGACTGTGCCTTTCGATATTCATTAGGCGTCTGGCCCTCCAGTTTTTTAAATACTTTACTGAAGTATTTCTCATCTTGATACCCGACCATTTCTGCTACACTTGCAATCCGCAGGGAAGGATTCAGCAGCAGCATCTTGGCTTTCCCGATGCGGAGCTGGCCCAGAAAATCAGACAGCGTCATCCCGAATTCCTGCTTGAATTTGCGGGAGATATACTCGCGGCTCAGAAAAAAACGGGACGCAATATCCTGAAGAGAAACTTCTTCCGAATACGCGTGCTCCAGATACCGGGCGATATCATGAATGATATGATTTTCTCTGGAATGGCTCTGGGTCAGAACTCGTGAGGCAGCTCCAAGCCGTCCGGTGAGCTGGAACCTCCAGTCTTCCCATGAGAGGAGACCGTCACGATCCAGCGGCAGGATAACAGGGAAATCGAGGTTGATCTCATCATCCTCCAGTGGTACATACTCGTGGGACTCACCCGGTTCAGCCCAGTGCTGCTGCATCCAGTCCCATTCCGAATTCCACCTGATGAGCATCTCCGGTGTCAGCCATGCATGCTGCCGCACTTCCTGCAGCCATTCATCGGCCGCGGCCTCATATTTGCTTGGACTGCCGCTCAGTGCAGCCATGCGAAATTTCTCCTCATAGGAAGCAAGCCGGGGCGCGCGGCTTGTCCCGCTCTCTCCGCATCGTTCTGAATGAATCAAGCCATTCTTCTGCAGCAAATTCCGGTGCAGGAGACGCTGCTCTGCATTCAACAAGGAGCGGGGAAGGTCATCTGGAAAGACTTCAGCCTGAGCTGTGCCAAAATGGGCCTGACGGCGCAGGGTTGTATACATTCCTTCATTTATACGCTCCAGAATGGAATGAAAGGTGTCAGGCGCTCCCCAGTACAGGATCACCACCAGCCCGGGCTTATCCATATGCCGGAAGGCTGTACCTTTATCCTTTACCAGTTCCATGCAAATATTAATCAAAGTGAAAATGAGCAGTGCACGGCGGCTGCGGAATTTCATTAAAAGCTCCGAATCGAAATGAATATCCGAGATGACCGCCAGGCAGCAGGTTCTGATTTCCGGCGGCAGCTGAAGCTGCTGGCCAAATTGTTTCAGAAGCCCCTGCTGCCCGCTTCCGATCATCGTAAGATCGGTAAGGAGACGGTCCAGAAACAAGGGTTTCATCTGATTCATTTCAATGAGCTTTGTAGTGAGGCTCAGTCTTTGATCCTCCTCTTTGCGCCACGCTTCGACCGCTTTACCCAGGGCTTCATCAAGAGCCTCAGGCACCACAGGCTTCAAAATATAATCAAGACCTCCGCTGCGGATCGTGTGACGGACAAGATCGAAATCGTCATAGCCGCTGATCACGATTACCTTGATCTCGGGCATGCTGGCATGGAGCCAGGTCAGCAGTTCAGCACCATCCTTGCGCGGCATACGCATATCCGTGAGCACAATCTGCGGCGGTGTCTGCTGAATCGCAAGTACCGCTTCCTCTCCGTCTGCCGCCTCCATTACCTCTGTAATACCATGCTTCTCCCAATCAGCCAGCAAACGGATGGCATCCCGAACATGCTTTTCATCATCCACGATTAATACTCGCATTGATTATCCACCCCTTACGTTAAATTCAAGGGTGACAGCAACACCCTGTGGTTCGAGATTTCTGATGCTCAGCTCTGCGGTAGGGTCGCTGTATAAAATAAGGCGAAGCAGCACATTTTGAAGTCCGATGGAGGAAAGAGGCTCTCCTTCCGATACCTCGCCGCGGGATGCTCTGGCATCATCCAGTATGTCTTGAATACGCTCCAGCTCTTTCGGATCCACAGAGGATCCGTTATTGGACAACTGCACCTTCAGTCTTCCCGGGCCTGCCATTCCTGCGGAAATGGACAGAGAGGCCAAGCCGCTTGCGGAATCTTTCCCATGTTTAAAATAGTTTTCCGCCACTGGCTGCAGGATCATCTTCGGTACCGGGACGCTCAGGACGTCCGGATCAATATTCCATACGACTTCCAGTCGGTCGCCAAAACGCTCCTGCTGCAGATCCATATACTTCTCCAGATGCCCGATCTCATCTTTTAACGTAACCATATATTCCCCGTTCCGCATGTTGTACCTCATCAGTCCAGCTAGAGAAGAGAGGAGAGCATAGATGCGGGGCACCTTGTGCTGAAGTGCCAGTGTTCCAATCGACTGCAGGGCATTATACAAAAAATGCGGATCGATCTGGGCCTGGAGTGCCTTGAGCTGGTTCGTTTTGTTGGCAAGCTCAAGCCGGTACTCCCGGAGAATCAGGTTGTTGATCGTATCCATCATCTGTCTGAATCGCCGGGCCAGCGTTCCGATCTCATCAGGACTGTTCACATCCACTTCTACATTCAGCTTGCCGGACTGCACCTCGTTCATGTAACTGGCCAGCTGCTGGATCGGCCGCGTAATTCGGATCGAAATCCACAAGGTGCCGAAGATGACGATCAGCAGTGTCACAAAAGCAATGACAGCCTGAATGCTTGTCAGCTTTGTAGACTGCTTGTACAGGGACTGATGGGGAATCTGTTTCACCAGTGTCCACCCGGCAAAAGGCAGCTCCAGCTTGTCATAAATACTTACAGCTTGTTCTCCGTCATAATATCCGTTCAGGTTCCCCGTTATTTCCCTCAGCAGTTTTTTATCTCCAAATTCCCGTCCAATGTCTTCTTCATTCACGCTGTACAGCACCTTTCCTGTCTCGTCCAGGAGATAAAATAATTCCTCTTCCGGTGCGAATAGCGGCTCACAAATCGTAATGATCGTATCCAGCTTTAAATCAATAGCCAGCAGAGCCAGCTGCTTGTCGGACGGAACATTGGTGATGGCACGGTAGAACGTAATGACATGCTGCTCGGAAAGATCCGCAGGGCGGGGCGGGAAGCCATAGCTGTGACTGGGATGGACCGGACCGAGTGCGACCTGTCCCTGGCTAAAATGCTCCGGCTTCTCGTAAGGCTCGGTGCGAAATTCACGGCGGGGTACACTGCTTGTGATCTGGGTCGACTGTCCGGTCAAATGATTATGCATATAGATCTGAAAAATATCCGGATTCGTATTCATAACGGACTGCAGCGTAGTGTAAAGTTCGGCAACCACCCGATAATTGTCTGGACTGAGCATCAGGTTGCTCAGAAAATGAGGGTCGGAGTATACCGACAAGGATGAGCGGTTCACATTATCCAGATAGTTGATGAGATTGGTCTTCCCCTGGTAGATCAGACGCACATTCTCTTCGACGGTTTGATCCCGCACGGATTCCCGTGTGTACATATGCGTAATCATAAGTGACAGCAGCAGGGGGATCGTCGTCGCGGCAAGCATGAACTGGATCAGGCGGGAACGGATGCTTCTGGTTTTCATAGGTCACCTCGGATAAGAGCACAGGCAGCGGACTGGTCAATATATTACACCTAATGGTTCATCATTCTCCGTGTTTATGGCCTGTTGGCTGCCCCATAATAAATGGAAGACATGAACTTTACTACAGAAAGAGGGAGATCCGGATGAATCGGACAAAAGCATCCAGGCTGCTTCAGCAGCTCATATTTGTGGGACCTTCCACTCTATTTTTTGCACTTATCATGATCATTCCATTCCTGCTCGGTTTATATTACTCCTTCACGAACTGGAATGGAGTATCAAGTCAGGTCCAGTGGGTTGGATTGGACAATTTTATAACCATATTCACCAATGACACCAAGTTTCGTGACGCCTTCTGGTTTACGACCCGGTTTACGGTGCTTGGCGTACTGCTGACCAATGTACTGGGGTTTTTCCTGGCTTATCTGCTCACCAAGCCGCTCAAAACGCGGAATGTGCTGCGGACACTGTTTTTTATGCCGAACGTTATCGGCGGTTTGCTGCTGGGCTTTATCTGGCAGTTTATCTTTGTCAAAAGCTTTGCGGCGATCGGCGATCTGACAAATTTGGCCTTTTTCAATCTTCCCTGGCTGGGGACAAAAGGGACCGCTTTCTGGGCGATTGTGATCGTATTCGTCTGGCAGACGGCGGGTTACCTGATGGTCATTTACATCTCATCCCTCAATAATGTGCCCAAGGATATTCTGGAAGCTGCTGAAATTGACGGGGCCAGCCGGGGCCAGATCCTGCGGAGCATCATTATTCCGCTGGTCATGCCTGCCGTGACGGTCTGTCTGTTCCTGGCGATCTCCTGGTCTTTCAAAATGTTCGATCTGAATCTGTCGCTGACCAAAGGTGGTCCGTTCGGTTCTACGGAATCCGTGGCCATGAACATCTACTATGAAGCCTTTACGAACAACCGGCTCGGATTAGGTACAGCCAAGGCCGTGATCTTCTTCGTGGTCGTTGCGATCATCACAAGTCTTCAGGTTCGCTTTACGAAACGGAAGGAGGTTGAAGCCTGATGGATACCGTTAGAAAATACCGTGCAGGCACCTTTGTAACAGAAATCATCATGATCATTGCAGCGCTCATCTTTCTGATTCCGTTCTATTTCCTGTTCGTGAACTCGGTAAAGACGTTTGGCGACCTGCTCCGGGATTCCGCCGCATGGCCGTCTGCGATGGAGTGGGGAAATTACGCCCGGGCGTGGACAACCATTAACTTCACGGCCGCGTTCTGGAACTCGGTGATCGTAACGGTGGCCAGCAATCTGCTGCTGGCGCTCATCAGTTCGATGACTGCATACCAGCTGGTGCGGCGGGACAGCCGCTTCAACCGGCTGTTGTTCGCCTTGTTTGTGGCTGCGATGGTTATTCCGTTTCAGTCGATCATGATTCCATTGGTGAAAGTAACGGCAGCGATCGGGCTTACGAACAGTCTGCCGGGACTCATTGTCTGTTATCTCGGATTCGGGGTACCGCTCAGTGTATTTCTGTTCCACGGCTTTACCAAGTCCATTCCGCTGGAAATTGAGGAGGCCGCAACTGTAGATGGCTCAAGTCCATATGGCGTATTCTTCCGCATTGTGTTTCCGCTGATGAAGCCGATGTTCGTAACGGTCATTATTCTAAATACGCTGTGGATCTGGAATGACTACCTGCTGCCGTCCCTGATCCTGTCCTCTGAACATCTGCGGACGATTCCGATTGCGACATTCGCGCTGTTCGGACAGTATACCAAACAGTGGGATCTGGCGCTGCCCGCGCTTGTGCTGGGCATCCTGCCTATTATTCTGTTCTTCCTGCTGATGCAGAAATACATTATTGAAGGCATCACATCAGGAGCAGTCAAGGGATAGTGAATGATGCGGCGGTGTTCAAGATGGTCAATTCCATCCACCTTTTATATCAATATCATACCTGATATAACGATTTAAGGTTATTTATACTGATAAAGTAAACGATAATCTACAGGGGCTAACCAGATCAACCCAAGGGAGGAACAACCCATGAAAAAGAAATACGGAACACTCGCGCTTGTCATGGTTCTCGCATTGTCCGCACTGCTGGCCGGCTGCGGAGGCAGCAAAGAGAGCGGAGGGACAGCGGGCAGTGGTGGTGAAGGCACCAAGACGCTGAAAATTTTTCAGTTTAAAGTAGAAATTGCCGAGGCATTAAATCAGATGAAAGCGGAATATGAGAAGGAACATCCAGGCATCAAGCTGGATATCCAGACGGTTGGCGGAGGATCTGACTATGCATCCGCGCTGAAAGCGAAATTTGCGTCCGGGGATGAGCCTGACCTGTTTAATGTCAGCGGTTACAGAGACCTGGACACCTGGTTTGAGAAAGTCGAGGATTTGTCGGACCAACCATGGGTAGATGATGTGGTAGACGTTGCAAAAGAACCGATGACCAAGGATGGCAAGCTGTATGGCCAGCCGATGGCGATCGAAGGCTACGGGATTATTTACAATAAGAACCTGTTCCAGCAGGCGGGAATCACAGAGCTTCCGACAACGCTGAGTGAGCTGGAAGCTGCAGCCCGGCAGCTGCAGGAAGCAGGCATCACGCCGTTTGTGAACGGGTACCAGGAGAACTGGATTTTGGCCAACCATCTGCTGAATATCGGCTTTGCCCATCAGGAGGACCCGGACGGCTTTGTGAAGAGCCTGAATGAGGGAAAGGGCACAATTAAAGGCAATGGCGTCATGGACGAGTGGATCAACCTGTTTGATCTGACGATGAAATACGGACAGAAAAATCCGCTGACCACGGATTACAATACGGAAATCACGACATTTGCAACCGGTGAAGCTGCGATGACCCAGAACGGCAACTGGACTCAAGTACAGATCGACGGCATTAATCCGGAACTGAACATCGGCCTGCTTCCGATGCCGATCAACGACAATGCAGAACAGAATGACAAGCTCCCGGTCGGGGTGCCGAACAACTGGGTCGTGAACAAAAACTCCGGCATGAAGGACGAAGCGAAGGAATTTTTGAACTGGCTGGTGACGTCCGAAACCGGGAAGAAATATATCACGGAAGACTTCAAGTTCATCCCGGCCTTCAAAAGTATTGAAGCCAACAGCGAGCTGCTGGGTGATCTCGGTACTGATGTGATGAAATACAGTCAGGACGGCAAAGCGTTGTCCTGGGAATTCAACAAATTCCCGGACGGCGGTATGAATGAGTTCGGCAGCATCATGCAGGGGTATGTGGCAGGCAATGTGAACAAAGACCAGCTGTTTGAGGCGCTGGACCAGGCATGGGCTGATTTGAAGGCGAAGTAACTTTTACAGGCGAAGTAACGTGGAAGGGTGTTTCCGGTCCAATGGACGGGGAACATCCTTTTTTGCTGCAGCGGGGCAGGTGGGGGCTCTGATTAGGGATGCGTGCTAGCGAGCGGGCAGCAAGTGGCAGGTGGCAGGCAGCAGGTGGGTGGCATTGGGGTGACGTGCAGGAGAGATGGCCGGTGGCAGATGCAGGAGAGATGGTCGTTGACGTGAAGGTGAGATGCCAATGAGAGATGAGGTGATGAGATACGGGTGAAGCATCCGATGGAAACCCGGCGACATGCAGGTGAAAGACCTGGTGAGATATCCGGTGATAGATGTGGTGCCACGCTAGTGAGATGCCCGTTGACATGCACGTGACGTGTGGGATGCTCGGTGAGATAGGGGTGATGTATGGGGTAAACAAGTGAGATACGGGTGTGACATATGGGTGACGTGTCCAGGGATAAACCAGGTGGTACAACATGTTATTTGCAGATGATATCAGGTGATATCCCAATGACGTACGTGGACAAATGCAAAATGACATTCGGCTGAGATCCCAGGTGACATCCCCGGTAACGGATCCGCTGACATTCCCCTGCCCAGATTAAGGTTGTTTTTCAAGCTTATTTCTTATGAAAAAGAAGTATTTTCCTCAATAAGCTTGGTTTCCAATCTTATTATTTCAATTCTCGGCCATTTCTTGTATGCAGGGAGACTTTCGGCTATTTTAAGACTGATTTTCAGTCTTAATTGCCGCTTGGCGGGAAAAATGAGAGAAATAAGCTTGAAATTCAGGCTTATTTCCAGTGCCTCTTCTCGCAATATGGATTGAACCGTCTCTCAAACCTGTGCAGCCACGCTGCATTCATAGAATGAATTGTGCCTGCAGCAGCCTCATTGGCAGCGATGTGAAACATGAAAGTTAGATCCGGTTTTGAAAAACACCGGCAATGGTTTAAAATAGGAATAATATCTGTAAAGCAGGAAAAAGACAGGAGACAACGATGAATCAACCGCTGTATGGCGTATGGCTAGGAGATGCATTCTTTTGTTTTTCAGGCGAAATGTCAGAACCCCGAGTGGACGCCTGGAGAAGAACAGTGAAAAAAATACAGTTCCCGGATGGAACACGCCCCTTCGGCAGCGCCGTCCTGCGGCTTGCGGAAATGCGATTTCCGTCTCCCCTGGCAGGGACAGAAGGCGGACGACGGAGTGAGCGGAAGAGCCTGGGCGGCAGAACGATGGAAGGGTTGGCCCTGCAGCCGCTTGATGCCTTTGTGTTTCTGCTGGCTTTGGACACGGAGTTTTATAAGCGTCAAGGTCTTGTGCCAGGGGAAGAGATGGCATTCTGGTGTAAAGCCGCACGATTTGCGCTGGATCTGCTTCTTCGTGGGCGGATCGCTCCAGGTACGGCCGAGGTACCGCTGGCCGGAAGGCGCCGCAGCGCTTCGATGCATGTTTTGAAGGCCGTGTGGAAGCCGCAGCTGATCGGTGAAGACAGTGAGCGCTTCCTGCAGCTGGCTTCCAGCATGCCGCCGATCGGGATCGGCGTTCCCGCGGCATTTGCGGGTCAGGAACCGGGGAGCAAAGAGGAAGCGGGCGCCGTGATCTTATATTCTTTTTTATCCGCTTTAATCGATGCAGAGGTCAGGGAAGCCGTCAGGTCTTCCAGCAGCAAGCTCTCCCGCTATTTGAGAGACTACCGGCGGGGAAGATCCCCGCTCAGTGAGCTGTGGTGGAACAGCCTCCTGACCGTCAGCAGGGATATTCCAATCCAGGGTGTGGCGGACGAGATCGAGGAACTGGCGCACGAGGTGGAGGAGACAGGTCTTACCGCACAGCCTTTCTCAGAAGGCGAAGAAATGCCTTCCGAGCAGGGAACCATCGTCCTTGGTTTAAGGCTGGAGCCTCCGCTGGCTGAAGGACAGGATCAGTGGCGCATTTCGTTCTGGGCGGGCAGCCGCGAGGACGAGGGACTGCTGGTCACAGCACGCAGCATTTGGCAGTATGAGGAGCAGGATCAGCTGATTCGCGGCCGGCTTTATAACTCTATCCAGGAACAGCTGCTTATGGAGTTGGGGCGGGCCTCGGATATTTCGGCTGAAGTCTCGGATGGGTTGACTGGCCCGGCTCCGGAAGCATTTGTGCTGCCGCTGGAGAGATTGAGAACCTTTATGAAGGAATCGGTTCCGAAACTGACGCGGGCAGGCATCAAGGTGCAGATGCCGTCAAGATGGAGCCGGGAAGGCAAACGCAGGGTCGGCCTGTCGCTGAAAATGACGACAGATTCCGGCAGCGGCGAACAGCCGTTTCCGGTTCTGGGCATGCAGCATCTGGTTACATTCGAGGTGTCTGCAGCCGTAGGGGGCCGTCAGCTGACACGTCATGAGCTGATGGCACTGGCTGAGGCCAATATGCCTTATGTCGAGTTCCGAGGTGAATGGATTGAGGTAGACCTTAAAGAGATCAACCAGGTCCTGCGTTTTATGAAGCGTCATGAACAGGGTGAGATGGAACTGGCTGAATGGATGCATCTTACGGCAGATATGGACGATGAACGCATGTGGAAGGGGCTCTTTATTGAAGAAGTGGAGAGCACGGGGCTGCTGTCCTCCCTGCTTGAGGGAGAAGGTCCTCGTACACTGCCGGCACGTCCGGTACCTGATGCGCTTCAGGGCCAGCTTCGTCCGTATCAGGTCAAGGGCTATCAGTGGCTCAGTGTGATGCGTGATCTCGGTTTCGGTGTCTGTCTGGCCGATGATATGGGCCTTGGTAAGACCGTGCAGGTCATTACCTGCCTGCTGGACCGGCCGGAGAATGGGATGCCTGGAGCAAAGGGGCCATTACAGCAAAGATCCCCTGTGCTGATTGTTTGTCCGACGTCTCTTTTGGGCAACTGGCACCGGGAGCTGCAGCGTTTTGCTCCGGATCTGTCCATCTACATGCACCACGGGACGCGGCGGCTTCGGGGAGAGCTTTTTCAGGAAGAGGCTCTTAAATACGATATTGTCCTCACCACATATCACCTCGCTGGACGGGATGGACCGGATCTGTCTGCTGTGCAGTGGTCGAGCGTGATTCTGGATGAGGCCCAGTATATTAAAAATTATCGGACCAAGCAGGCGCAAAGTGTTATGAAGCTGTCCGCGCCGCACAGGGTGGCCATGACCGGTACGCCGGTGGAGAACCGTCTGGCAGAGCTGTGGTCGATCTTTCACTTTTTGAACCCGGGTTACTTGGGAACATTTCATGCTTTTCGCCAGCGTTATGTGCTGGGGGAAGGCCAGCAGGAGCGGCTGCGGGAGCTGCATGCTCTTGTTTCACCGTTTATGCTGCGGCGTTTGAAGAGTGACCCGGACATCCAGAAGGATCTTCCGGAGAAGCTGGAACTGAAATCATACTGTCGGCTTACAGAAGTCCAGGGAGCGCTGTACCAGGCGATTGTGGATCAAATGGTGGGCCAGCTCGGGAACAGCTCCGGGATGGCACGTAAAGGCCTGGTCCTGTCCTCCTTGACCAAGCTGAAGCAAATTTGCGACCATCCGCTGCTGTTTCAGGGGGATGAGAGCCGGCCGCTCCGCAGTGAAGTTTCCGGTAAAATGGAGCGGCTGCTCGAGATTTTGGACAGTATTGCGGATGTGGGCGAGTCAGCCCTGATTTTTACGCAGTATGTGGGCATGGGCAGTCTGCTGGTGAAGATGCTGGAGAAACGTTATGGTCAGGCACCGCCTTTCCTGCACGGCGGCGTGCCGAAGAAGGAACGAGATGATATGATCCGTGATTTTCAGGAGGGCGAAGGAACGCGTTTCTTCGTGCTTTCGCTCAAAGCGGGCGGCGTCGGCCTGAACTTGACCCGGGCCAACCATGTGATTCACTATGACCGCTGGTGGAACCCTGCGGTGGAGAATCAGGCGACAGACCGGGCATTCCGGATTGGGCAGCACAAAAATGTGCAGGTGCACAAGCTGATCTGCCAGGGAACGCTGGAAGAACGGATTGACGAGCTGATTGAACAAAAGAAATCCTTGTCCGAGCAGGTTGTCGGCTCCGGGGAAACCTGGCTGACGGAAATGTCCGATGGGGAGCTGAAGCAGTTAATTGAGCTGCAGAGCCAGGATTGGATGTAAGCTCAGGGATAGATGTGAAATATCGTAAAGTGGCTGAAGCTAGCACGATTTCTGCTGGAAGGAGTGTAAGGGGATGGAGAACGGAAAGGATGCCGCAGGCCGGGTATCCATGCATGTAACGCCCGGAGAATTACGCGTCAAGCTTGCGGGTGAACCGGACCATGAGGCTGTATTCATGGCGCCGGTCCTGTCGCCCGCCGAGCGGGACGGCGTGCTGCGCCGCCTCGGCGGCGACCCGCAGGCGCTGTACCGCCTGCTGCAGGGCCGTCCAGCCCCATGGCTGGACGAAGCGGTCCCTTCACCCGTACCGGGTGAAGGATCGGCCGCGCGCTGCTCCTGCGGGCGCGCAGCCTGCAGCCATGCCGCCGCTGCGCTGGAAGCCGCGCAGCAGCGGCTTGCGGCGGAGCCGCTCCAGCGGCTGGCGCTGCTGGGCCTGCCGCGGGAGGCGCTGCTGGCCGGCGTCTTCGG
>NZ_JABBPN010000002.1 GCF_012933385.1 Paenibacillus lemnae | reverse complement strand
GGAAGCGGAATATATCTATCGGGATAACCTGGACACTACAGATCCGAATTATAAAAAATCATCACAGCTGTACCAGACCAAGCTGGCTGACGGACAGCTAATGACCACCTATCTTCGGGATGGTTTTGGCCGTCTGAGCACGCTGACCCAATCGGGACCCGCATTTACCGAAACCTATGAATACGGCCATGATGATAACGATAATATTATCAGTCGGAGTGAGGGAACAACCAACGGTGAATTCACTTACGATGCGTTGAACCGGATTCTCACCAGCACAGAAGGCAGTGAGATCTATACCTACGATGCGAAGGGCAACCGCCTGACCCTGCAGTCCAGTATCCAGTCCCCGCATACGGACAATGTGGAATACACCTATGATGATGCCGAGCAGCTGAGTACCGTCCAGCGCGGAGGAGCCGAGGTCACATACAGGTACAACGGCGACGGCCTGATGACCGAGCGTACAGAGACTGTAAGCGGAGTTGCCAGCACGACGCGTTATTATTACGATGGAATGAACATAGTAGCAGAAGGCACTGTCCATGCCGGGCAGGTGACCTTTAAAGCCCGCTATGTGCGCGGTGCACAGCTCATTTACCGGGAAGATGCCGAGGGCAAAGCCTACTATTTGCAAAATGGACACGGCGATATCACCGCACTGAGGCAGGCAGACGGAACGCTGCTAAGTGAATATGCCTATGATATTTGGGGCAGCCCGCTTCCAGAAAGCGATCAGGAAGCTGGAACAGAGAATCAGGTAGAGAACCCATTCCGCTACTCCGGCGAGTACTGGGATGAATCCACGGGTCTGCAGTATCTGCGAAGCCGCTGGTATGATCCGGGACTGGGACGGTTTATCCAAGAAGATAGATTTGAAGGGTACATGAACCGCCCGAGCAGCTTGAATCCATATGTGTATGTGGAAAATAATCCGCTGAGATATATTGATCCCAAAGGATACGCGCCCGAATGGATTGAAGAAGCATGGGGTTGGATTTAAGCAGGATGTTTCTAATGGCTGGGTTTATCCGGGACTGGGACGGTTTATCCAAGAAGATAGATTTGAAGGGTACATGAACCGCCCGAGCAGCTTGAATCCATATGTGTATGTGGAGAATAATCCGCTAAGATATATTGATCCCAAAGGATACGCGCCCGAATGGATTGAAGAAGCATGGGGTTGGATTTAAGCAGGATGTTTCTAATGGCTGGGTTTATATTAAGGAACAGCATAAATCATGGGATACTGCATTAGATTACTGGACTAACGGTTCAGTAACTGAATTGAGAAAATATGCAGAAGTAAGTAAGGAAGATCCCTATTCAGCCGAGCATTTTGCTAGGGCAGGACTACTTCTTTTTGGTATGAGCCCTTATGGCAAGATGTCTAAGTCTGCTTCCAAGGGTGCGGGTAAAGCATCCAAGTACAAGGATGTAACAGAACCAACTAGTCGATTTCATAACAGAAGAACTGGTGTAACTAGAGAAAAGTTTGAGGAGAACTTAATAGAAGAAGGGTGGACTAGATCGATCAGTAAGGATGGGAAAGCAGTGAATTATGAGAAAGACGGAGCGAGATATTCCATACGAGAAGGTGCAAAATCAACAGGTGAAACGAGCGCAGATTATTACAAAAAAGGCAGTAAAAAAATTGATGTTAAAATTAGACTGGGGAAATAAAAATGAATAAAAAAACTGTGATTATTAAGGAGAAAAAAGAATTTAATATCTTTCAATCGTTAATTAATCAAATCATTATTGATGGGTTTAGACTGCCAAATCAAGTTTTTCAGCCTCCATTAAATAAGTTTGTGTTTGAAGAATTTGATTGGTCTATGAGCGCAGAATTTTGGGAAACAATTCAGAGCCTAGCATTACAATCGGCAGATTCTTACGTCCTTATGGCAGTCATTGAGCCAAATCCAATTGACTATTTTTATAAGGAGTTTGGATACTATAGTTGGTTTAAAATACCTACTACCAGTTCTACTGACGATTATTGGAGTATTTTAGAACTTGAGCCAGAAGGAAGCCCGGCAGATGCAGTTGTATTTAACTCAGATGTAGTAGTTTGGGTATCCCCTTCAAAAAGTTGGGCTATTTGGGGGGAGCGAAGTCATGGAGTATGTGTATTGGCAACAAGAAATGAGCTAGACCAACTACAGCTATCTACATGGCGCACCGTTGATAAGGCGATAAATGAACTAATTCCACTTCAATATACAAATAAAAAAGTTCCAGAAGATTTTTCGGATTTATTGACAATTAATTACTTTAACAAACAATCTTCTTTTTGATTTTCTAAATAGTGACCTTGATTGGCTTTATGCCTTTCAAGGCTCTTTTTTTGCACCTATCCAATTTATAAAAAAATCTTCACAGTTGTACCAGACCAAGCTGGCTGGCGGACAGCTGGTTACAACCTATCTTCGGGATGGTTTTGAGAGCCGCATTTGCCGAAACATATGAATACGGCCATGATCATAATGGCGACATCGTCTATCGAACCGAAGGGATCAGAAGTGGGCAATTCAGCTACGATGCGAAGGGCAACCGTCTGACACTGCAGCCCAGTATCCAGTCCCCGCATACGGACAATGTGGAATACACCTATGATGATGCCGAGCAGCTGAGTACCGTCCAGCGCGGAGGAGCTGAAGTCACATACCGGTACAATGGCGACGGCCTGATGACGGAACGTACAGAGACTGTAAGCGGAGTTGCCACCACGACGCGTTATTATTACGATGGAATGAACATTATTGCAGAAGGCACCGTGAGCGGCGGGGCCGTCACCTTCAAGGTGCGTTATGTGCGGGGAGAGCAGCTGTTGTACCGCGAGGACGCAACCGGCAGCAAAGCCTACTACCTGCACAATGGCCACGGCGATGTCACGGGGCTGTATGCCGCCGATGGTATGCAGCTGAACCAATACACCTACGACATCTGGGGCAGCCCGCTGACTCCAGAAGATTGTTAGATTCATAGAGAATTGAATCAATTTCATAATTCCTAAGCCTTGACCTGACTGACTTTTCAAGCATAGAAAAAGGAGAACCTCCCCAAATCTCGAAAGTGTTAAGTACGACCAAAACACAGAGATAAAAAGGAGGAACTCCCATGCCATATATTCGACACGAGAGCTTGTTTTCCCTTCAAGAGTTATACGAAATGGAGCAAAAAGATCGCTTTAAAACGGCTTCGTATTCAAGATTAAATTGATTCATCTGCAAAATTGAATTTTTTCATCTCACTCACGATATCTCTCATTAATTTTTTGACCGTTTGATGTTGTGCGAGCCCAGGGCTCTGTCCAGACCAGAGAGACATGAATTCTGGATTACGCTGTTCACTGCCTGTTTTTCTAATGCGTTGAGTCAGCATGTTTTGAATTGGAAAGTCAGGCAGTAACCGTTCATGATCTTTCATTTCTGATATGAAATTGTTCTTAATGCCTCGTGCCCATTTACCTGAAAAAGCACGAGTCAACGTGGTTTGATCTTCTTGTGCATTTAAAATGGCCTCTTTATGAATGTCATGAGCTCCGCTTTCTGTACATGTTAAGAAGGCTGTCCCCATTTGCACTGCCTCGGCCCCTAAAATCATTGCGGCTATTACACCTCTGCCGTTCATAATACCTCCGGCTGCAATAACAGGTATACTTACACATTCAGCGACTTGAGGTATCAGCGACATTAAACCGATAAGGCTATCTTCATGATTATCAATGAAATTCCCGCGGTGTCCCCCTGCTTCACTGCCTTGAACAACAACCATATCCATTCCAGAGTTTTCGACTTCAACAGCCTCTCTAACTGTAGTAGCGGTTCCTATGACAGTGATCTGATGCTGTTTAAGCTCAGCAATGACTTCCTTGGAAGGGAGACCAAAAGTAAACGAACAAATGGGCACATTTTCTTCAATAACAACTTGAAGCTGGTCAACAAAACTTCTCATTATTTGATTGGATTCTGGCACCTCAATTCCGAATTCTTCTATATTTAACTGTTGATGAATAGAGTGCAGCAATCGGTTTGCGGATTCGATGGTATCGTGTGTAATTTCAAATTGGTTAGGTACAAATAAATTAATGCCAAAAGGGTTAGAGGTTAACTGCTTGACTTCCCTAATTTGTTCTCTTGTTTGACTCGGCGTTAAATAGCCTGCACCAATCATTCCAAGACCGCCATTGTTTGAAACCTCAGCCACAAAATTCGGTGTGGTTATTCCTCCTGCCATCGGAGCTTGTACGATAGGATACTGAATATTCAATTGCTTCGTTGTATCATTGTTTAACATGAATAACACCTCGATTATGCCTCTTATTTTTAACACATTTCGATTGTGATCGAATGTTTACAGCTGTAGGAATGCCGCTAATCCTTAATAGGAAACCATGGTCACCTACGAATGAATGTAAGATAAGAATAACTTATTTTTGATATATAGATAAGATATTTCAGACAGTTGCAAAGCTGGGAAGTAATTGTCAGGCAGCAAAAGAGCTTCAATATGAACTCGATGGAGCATTTGTGGCTGGCCCCACTCATTTTCTCAACATGATTAATGATAAAACGTTATCATTAATCGCCCTGCCCGCCTTGAAAAAGGACAGTAGTTTCTGCGAAATGAACCGTTTTCATAAAATGTATGCGCTTTTATAATTGAATTCAAGAGATGCTGCGCAGCACACACTCATCCAGGACATATCTGAAAGGAGAAGTGGACATCATTCAAAAAACGGTACTTGCGAAACAGTTCAAGAAGCAATTACCCTTCCAGATCTTTGTCTGGATCGGACTTCTGTTCCTATTCCTGTTCAGTTATATTCCAATGTTCGGAATTATCATTGCTTTCAAGAACTATAAGATATCCTCAGGAATTGAAGGCATTTTCAGCAGCTCCTGGGTAGGGCTGGCACATTTTAAAGAGCTGATTAACGACTACAATTTCCCGACACTGGTACGGAATACGCTGGTGCTCAGCTTGTTGAAAATCTTTTTTTCGTATCCGATTCCGATTCTCTTTGCTATTATCCTGAGTGAAGTCAAGAATGTCTTCTTGAAGCGTTTCGTGCAGACGGTGAGTTATTTGCCGCATTTTATCTCATGGGTGGTTGTAACCGGTATAGCCTTTGCTTTCTTTTCATCAGGCTTCGGAATCGTCAATGATGCTCTGCTCTCGCTGAACATTATTAAAGAACCGCTGTCCATTCTCACAGATCCGGATGCATTCTGGGGCCTTGCGGTATCTACGGCGGTATGGAAGGAAGCAGGCTGGTGGACGATCATTTTCCTTGCAGCACTTGCCGGCATTGATCCTTCACTGTATGAAGCGGCGGAGATCGATGGGGCGGGACGCCTCAAACGGATCATTCATATTACCCTGCCGGGATTGAAGGGCGCAGCCATCGTGGTCTTGATTCTGACGATCGGAAGCATGCTCGGCGGAGGCCTGGTCGGTTCGAATTTCGAACAATCCATGCTGCTCGGCAACACGATTAACAGTGAAAAATCACAGATTATTCAGACGTATGCGTTTAATATTGGACTTGCACAAGGCAGATTCTCCTTCGCTACAGCGATTGATTTGATGCAGTCCGTCATATCCGTGATCCTGATCTTCTCCAGCAATGCGCTTGCCAAACGCTTTACAGGCCAGGGATTGTTCTAATGAACCAGACATACAAGGGTGGTGATTACTTATGCGCAGAAGAAAAACAACGGAGGATCGTGTGCTGGACACAATCATCTCGGTAATTCTCCTCGTCGTTATTTTCGTTACGGTTTATCCATTTTACTATATCTTATTAATCACATTTAATGCGGGTACCGACACCGCTTCAGGCGGTATGTATCTGTGGCCCAGACAATTCACTTTCGAAAATTATCTCTATTTTCTGAAAGATGCGAAATGGATCAGTGCGTTCGGTGTTTCGGTACTCCGTACGGTTGTCGGTACCTTCTTAGGGGTTCTGTTTACCGGGCTTGTCGCTTACGGTCTTGCCAAGCGGGATCTGATCCTCCGCAAAACCTATTTTACGATTATCATCATCGCAATGAATTTCTCAGGCGGCATTATTGCCTTCTACATCGTGTTAAGAAGTCTTGGACTGATTAACACCTTCGGCGTTTACGTCATTCCAGGCATGCTGAATTTGTTTTTCCTGCTCATCGCTATTTCTTTCTTTAACGATATTCCGGAAGAAATGAGAGAATCGGCAAGAATTGACGGAGCTTCAGAGCTGCGAATTTTCATTAAAATCATTCTTCCGGTGTCGATGCCTTTATTAGCTACCATGGCTTTATTTATCGGGTCAGGACAGTGGAATGCCTGGCTGGATTCGGCCTATTTCGTACAGGATGAAGGGCTTCGCACCCTGACGTACCGGATGATGCAGGTAATCAACCAGTCCATGGTGCCAACTGGTGATGCACAGGCTGCGGCCATGTCACGCTCCAGTGTCACACCGTTCTCGGTGCAGGCGACCGCGATGGTCGTATCCATTGTTCCGATTCTGGCCGTTTACCCGTTTTTGCAGAAATATTTTGTATCCGGCATGATGTTAGGCTCAGTAAAAGGCTGATCAGGTTTTTCGGTCACCAGCTCCAATATTGGAGCTGGTGACCTACAATAAACATTCAGACAAAGGGGGATGGTTATGAAGATGTTGAAGTACAGTAAGCTTCTTGTCGTAATGTTGGCGGTATTTTTAATTGCAGGTACGGCTCTTGCGGGATGCGGTGGCGGCGGAGGGAATAATGCAGGTACGGGAAGTGATAATGGAACGAAGGGAGAAGAACCTGCCGGCAGCAGCGGAAATGATGGGCCAGTTGAGCTGTCCATGTTTGTCGATGCGACATGGTATCCGTTCCAGGACTGGACAGGTGAAATACCGGAGAAAATCACTGAAGCAACCGGGGTGAAACCGAAAATTACGGTAGCTACAGACGACAAGCAGTTGGCATTGATGGTAGCATCCGGTGATTTGCCCGATATTGTCCTCTCATTTAACTTTAAGCTGATGTCAGATGGTAATATCAGTCTTCCTTATAACGAAATTTTCCCGAAATACGCACCGGACGTAAAGTTTGACCCGGTTAAAGAATTCGTAAATACGGTCAGTGACGGCAATTATTACGCCATCCGTAACGATTTCTCTACCGAGAAAGAATGGAAGGCAAGTCCTTACGCTCACATGATGGTTCCAGGCCTTGTTCTTAACAAAAATATTATGGAAGAGCTCGGAAACCCGGAGATCAAGTCACTGGAGGATTTGGATCAGGTATTTGCGGCTGTGAAGGAGAAACATCCGGAAATGAGTCCGCTCATTCTTAATCCGAACTGGCAGCGCCCTTATTTCGATACCCAATTTGGTGCAGTCGGCGGGTTGGCGGAGAAAGACGGGAAGATACAATATTATCTCAGACAGGACGCTACTCGAAAATCAATGCTGTATATGAACAGTCTGTATCGCAACGGTTTTGTCACTTCAGAAAACTTCGCGTACAAGAATGAATCCGAAACCGAACAAATGATGGTATCCGGTAAGGGGTTTGCTTATACCTGGACTTATTCAGGGGCAGATCGTCTGAATGCTGCCAGCAAAGACACAGGGAATGAATTTATGATGCTTGCCGAGCCTCTCGGGCCTGACGCTTCGGTTACGAGTACCGGAACTGGCGGACTTGGCATGTATGTAACAAAAGACAATAAAAATGTGGAAGCAACCGTGAAATTCCTGGAATATTTGTACTCGGAAGAAGGATGGCGCACCGCCCAGTGGGGCATTGAAGGTCAGGACTGGACTTGGAACGAAGATGGTTATCCGGAGTTTAACTACAATGTGCAGGACCTGGAAGTTCTGAAGCAAAAAGGTGTTTACTGGTGGGGTGTCCCAACAGAAACAGGAGTAGGAATGGCACTGAGCTCCTATAAGGATGGATCGGAAACGACTCGTCAAGGGAAGGAGTACTCCAAAATTATTACCTACAATCCAGCTATCGGCATGATTAACCCGGACACGGATTCACCGGAAAAGATTATTCAAACCAACATTGAAAATATGGTTAAAACGGAAGTCACCAAGGTTTATCTGGCACCTACAGAAGCTGAAGCTCAAAAAGCTTATGACGAAATGCTGGCAAAAGCAGAAAAAATCGGGATGGCAAAGCTGGAAGCCTGGGCAACTGAACAGTACCAGCCGTATAAAGAAAAGTATGAAAGCTTGACGAAATAAAAGGCTGCTTATAAGCTCATATGGAAGTTAGTCCGAAGGGGCAGCTTTCCATATGAGCTTGCCTGCTTCCAACGTCTTAGTAAAGGGAGCATTGTAATTATGCGTATAAGCACCAAAATGGTGGTCGGTTACCTGCTTTTGATTGTGCTGCCATTTCTGATTTTTTCCGCTTTCGTGTATAGTCAGTTTTATGAACGGTTTATCTCGCAGTATCAGCTGACCAATCAGCAAAATATTGAGCAGCAGGCCGCTAATCTGGATGCGAGCTTGTCCAAGATTGAATCGTTATATTCGATTTACCAGAATAATACCGCTTTGCTCGATTTTTTACGCGGAGATTATGTGGATGACCGGGAGTTTATCTATTCCTACATTAAGGAAATCCGGCCCGCTTTCGATTTCGCTTCACTTGGAGAGCCGATGGTCAGTCAAGTGGTCGTGTATCCCAAAACACAAAGCCGGCTGTTGTCTTTTCCTGAATTTGCAGATTATTCGAAGATCGAGAGCAAGCTGAGCCTGGAGGAGCAGAGACAGCTGCGACCAGCGAAGGGATTATGGAAAGATTCCGCACAAGCTGGTTATAAGCCTTCATTAGTGTACTATCACAAGCTGTATAGTGATACCTATACAAGTGAGCTTGGTATTGTAGAAATTAGAGTGAACCCCGCGCTCATCGAAGAATTTATGAAAGCGCTTCGAACGGTTCATCCGCAAAACACGGTGCTCCTGCTGGACTCGGATGGCACTGAATACAGCTCGATTAAAAACACCTCCATCCAGGAGGGAGTAATTGAGAACATTCAAGCCTCAGTGGCGGACAGAGGGGACGATACATTTTTGGTCGATGGAGAAAATCTGATGGTCAATTCGGTGAATCTGCCGCGTCTGGGCCTAAACATTATTGAGATTAACAAGCAGGAAGCCCTGTTCCGGTTCTTATCGACCAAGCTGTGGCTTGCCGCTGCTGGAATTGTACTGCTGGGGCTGCTGTCCATCTTTTATTATGTCTTGCTGTCCTCTCTCACTAAGCGGGTTCTGCTGTTGTCCCGCCATATGCGAAAAGTCGGTTTGGATGACGTTGGAATTCCATACACAGGGAAACAGGGCAAGGATGAGATCGGATTTCTCATTTCCAACTATAATGCCATGATTGAACGGATCGATGAGCTTATCAACCACGTCCAGAAGGTGGAGCTGCTCAAAAAGGATGCGGATTTCAAAATGCTGCAGGCACAAATCCAGCCTCATTTTTTATATAACACACTGGAAACGATGCGGATGCTCGCCAGGTCTAACAAGGATCATAAAGTAGCGGATATGGCATATTCCCTGGGTAACTTGCTGCGCTACTCTTTATCACAATCGGATCACACCACCCTTCAGGAAGAGCTTCAGCACGTGAAGGCATATATTGCTATCCATCAAATCCGGATGAGAGATCTGGAGTTCGTATTGGAAGCCGATGAAGAGCTGCTCACGATCCGGTGCCCGAGGTTTATTTTACAGCCGCTGGTAGAGAACAGCATGATCCATGGACTGTCCAATCTCCGAGGAAATAAGACGATCGCCATACGTTTTAAAAAGAGAGAAGATGCGGTGGAAATCCAGGTGGCCGATAACGGGGCAGGAATTCCGGAAAAAAAGCTGTCCAGTCTCCGGCTGAAGCTTCAGGGCGGCAGCAGCTATGCAGATCTTGCCTCTTCCAAAGGAACTGGTATCGGTGTTGGTAATGTGGCAGAACGCGTGAAAGCTTATTTTGGCAGCGAATCCGAGATGCTTGTTACAAGTGTAGAGGGAGAAGGCACGACGTTTACTCTTATTCTGTATATGGGGGAGATCCAGCATGCTGCGACTGATGATTGTTGATGACGAACCCATCATTCAAGAAGGAATTCGCGATATGATTGAGGAAGAGAACACGCCTTTTGGCAAAATTTTATTAGCTGATGATGGAATCGATGCCTTGGAGAAGATCGATTATTTTAAACCCGACCTGATCATAACGGATATCCGTATGCCGGGTATGGATGGTTTGGAGTTCATCAGACAGGCTCAGCTGAAAAAGGTGAAACGCTTCGTCATTCTGACCGGGCATGATGTGTTCGAATATGCACGCAAAGCCATTCAGCTGCAGGTCGTGGATTATTTGCTCAAGCCAGTCAATCAGCAGGAGCTTGCCGAGCTGCTCAAGCGGGCTGCCCTGATGCTGATGGAGGAACAGCAGCATCGGGTTCAATCAGCACCGGATGTCCCGGTGAATTCCTCCAGAAACGAGAATATTCCACTCATGAAAGCCTATATCGAAATGAATTATATGAAGAATATATCTATGCCCGACATTGCCGAGCAGCTGAATCTGCATCCAAGCTATGCCGGTCACCTGTTCAAAAAAGAAACAGGAAATTCCTTTGTCCGCTACTTGAATCAGGTGCGTGTGGATAAGGCAAAGCAGCTGCTGGAAAGCACGCAGAACATGCCATTAGATAAAATTGCTAAATGTGTCGGTTACGATAACAGCCGTACCTTCTATAAAGTGTTCAGGCAAATGGCAGGTGTCACCCCTGGTGAGTACAGAAAATCGGCCTCTCAAGGATGAAGTCCAGCATGATGCCGTGATCTGTACTGGGTAGCCGTCATGCCAAAATACCGCTTGAAAGCATGGCTGAACTGTTCAGCTGATGCAAATCCAGTGTCTTCAGCGATGGAATGAATGGCCCGGTCTGTCGTTTTCAGGAGCTGTGCTGCAGCACTCATCCGGGATTGCTTTTTCTTCTCATTAAAGGAGAGGTTGTACTGCTTCTGTACGATCCTTTCGGTCTGTCTTATGCCAAGCCCTAATCTGCAAGCAAGCTGGCTCAATGTAATGGAGTGGAATTCATACAGGAAACTGTTTTCAATCGTAAGCAGTCTGCTGTCGTCCAGCGTTTTAAGAGGAATATCCGCCGCCTTGGGCGATGCATCGTGCTCCAAGAACTGTCTAAGCACCCGGGTGACGATAATTTCAAGGATATTGGTTGCTGCGTGATGAAATCCGGTGCGTTTTGCTGACAGCTCCTCTGCAAGCATATTGAACAGGGTCATCAAATCTTCGCAGTCTTGTCCGATCCAGAACGGATGGTTGATCAGCAGCTCGTAAAGCAGCTGATGATGGCTGTGCTTGTTGATGATTTGTCTTGAATCTCCGGGAAGCAGTTGAAAGAAGATGCAGTACTCAGCCATAGGGTCACTTGCCACCGGGATTTGTTCGTGTGCGACATCCGGACCGGTCATAAACAGGGTCCCAGGGATCAGAGAATAACGTTGTCCCTGTGCGACCAGGGTACCTTGACCGCCAGGGATGTAATGAAGCTCATAGCTGCCATGACTATGGCTGTGTTCGCGAATGGAACTGTGAAACAAGCCGAACTTTACATCCAGCACATTGAGCACAAAAAGACCGAAATTAAGCTTGATATCCATATTGCCTATATTAACGGGGGGAAGGTCTCTTTTGCTGAACTTCTCTGCCATAATGCGACACCTCAATGTTTAGTTGGTCGTCTCAACTCATAACGACGATGATTATAACTCGGTATAATTATACGAAAAGCAACCAATGTAGGAAAGCGAGGGATTAATGATGTCAGAAGCACATCTGTTCAAAAAAGGGAACTATGCTTACGGCTGGACGGAAGTACCAGTGTCGAACCCCGGGTATGCATGGCGGGATGGTATGGTGAGCGGCAACGGAGAGAATGGTTATATTACATCCGGCTCGCCTTATCATGACAGTTTTATTTTTCAATACATGTGGTTTAACTATCCATCCAGCCATCCGAGAGAAATCCCGGAAGAGTTAACAGGACAGCTTGAAGAAGCAAGATGGAATGTACTGAATCTCAATGATCAATGGAAGATCAAGGATCATACAGGCGCTACCCGAATCCGGACCTTCTATTACAGCTACCATCCGGGCCATCAGCTCCGCTTGTCCGTGAAGAACAGGGGCAGTGTGAACGGATATGAACGATGGACAAATTATGAGACGGCCGAGACCGGGGTGCGCTACGGAGATGAATTCGGACAGTGGATCCGGACTTCATTCACATCCAGAGCAGACAATGTGACCATTACCAAGCTTGAACAATCCTCTACCGGATCCAAAATAAATATGACGATCTCAATCGATGACATTTCAAATATGAGCCGTGCACACAACGGCACCTCGGAGATAACCGCACTTCATTACAAGAAGCTGGTAGATCCCGAAGCGAAATATATTGCCCAGCTGGTGCATTACCCATCTTATGAGGGCAGCGAGCTGAGTCAAGGGGGCTATGGTGGCCTTACCAGGGTAATCGTTATGAATGGGAGCAAGAAAAAAATACTGCTGGACGATACTCAGGAACCGATGAATGTGGGTGGTGAACCAAACCCGGCTATTCAGATTGTGGATGCTGAAGCTGTTTATCTGATCACACAATCCAACCGAACATACGACATGGGCACAATGGAAGAGTTCGCCGGCATGTCCGACTACGCATTGTTAGAGCAGCTGCTCTCGAATACGGATGCTGTCGCTCAGAAATATAAAAGTTCAGACGGCCGCTTTGATTATCAAGCAGCACTTTCACCCCATGCCGAGCTTCATGCTGCTGAATTTAATGCGGTAAGCTTCTCTCTACCTGGTGACGAGGCGGACAAGGACCAGGATAATCTGGCTTTGCTGCATACCCAGCAGCGATCACATTCTAGAATTAATCATGCTTTTATGGAGCAGATTTACAACCAGGGCAGGTATGCGATGATTTGCTGCAACGGATCAAGCGCCCCCCGTTTATACGGGATGTGGACCGGTGAATGGAACCCGGGCTGGCGGGGAATTTACACCCTTGATGCGAATGTGAATCTGCAGGTTGCCGCTATGAATACAGGGCATTTGACTCAGGCGCAGCTTGGGTATATTGCCTTCTTCTTAAGAAATCTGCCTGATTTCGAATATAATGCTCGAATGGCATACGGCATGCATGATGCCATTCAGATATCTGTGAACTCCGACGGCGACCGCGGTATGCATGTGGAGTATGACAATGATTACCCGTTTGAATACTGGAACGCCGGAGCCAGCTGGTGTCTGCTGCCGATTTATGAATACTGGCAGTGTTACGGTAATATGGAGATTCCTATTGTGGATACGATGCGAATTCAAGAGCTGCAGACCCTTCTCAGTGTCCAAGACGGAGGATTGTCTGATGAGGAATTTGCGGATTTAGTGGAAAAGGGATACCTGGATCTGGAGAAGGATATTTTGCTTCCATTGCTGACAAAGCAGGCTAACTTCTGGGAGCAGATCTGTACACCTGAATATTACACGGATCTGGGTGGGAATGCCTGTTATGAGCGCGGTAAAACCTCACTCCGCGAAGGCGAGAAATACATGATTATTCCGGGATATTCTCCTGAAAATAACCCGATTGGTTATAACAGCACTATTACAGCAAATGCGACGATGGATATCTCGGCTGCAAGAGACGGCTTGTTCATGGTGATTGCGATGGAGAAAACCGTCAAGCGGGAAGGTTATGAAGAAGCCGTTGCCAAGTGGGAGAAACTTTTAGGATTATTGCCTGCGTATAAATATGATGAGGATGGGGCTTTGCGGGAATGGGCAATGAGCGAATATACGGAAAACAATAACCATCGCCATTTGAGCCATCTGTACCCGGCATGGCCAGCTTATGAAACGCAAAACAATCCATCACTTGCCGCAGCCGCCAAGACTGCGCTTGAGAACAGGGACAAGTTCAATACAGAAGATGCCACAGCAGGACATGGATGGATGCATAAGGCTCTGGTCAGCGCACGACTTAAAAAAGGAGACGGCGTCGTTAGCGCCCTGCTGCCTATGCTGGCAGGTGCCGGTTATTACGCTTCCTTAATGACGGATCATGACACCAATCGAAGGAACCACTGCTATTGTACGGACACATCGTTTGGTGTCATCGGTGCTGTGAATGAAGCGCTGCTGTTCTCAAACACCGGAGAGATCGAGTTACTTCCGGCACTGCCTTCCGATTGGAACGCCGGATCAGTCGAAGGATTGATGGCCAGAACGCAAGTGGAGGTTAAGCAGTTATCCTGGGATATGCCATCAGGGAAAGTGAAGGCTGTTCTAAAATCGAGGGCAAGCGGGAACACGATCCGATTAAGCGCGGGAGTTCCTTGGACAAAAGCATTTGTAGACGGGAAGGAAGCTCAGGTGCAGAGCGGTGAAACGGGCAGGTTTATCGCAATAACGCTGCATGAGGGAACCGATGTTATTATAGATTTTAATTGATTTTTGGAGTGACTGCACATGTATTCAGAATTTGGTCAAAGTGCTGGCTGCTATGCTGCTGCTCGTCTCGGTACGTTTAATAATGAGATAAATGGACCACCACAGCAAAAGAGACCGTCCCTTGAGATCTGGGGGACGGTCTCTTATTTTGTATTTGCATGAACTTCACGCGCAGTTCTAACCTTTTACAGCGGAACCTACGGTCATCGCTTTTTCTACCTGTTCGCTGAACAGGATGTATACAAGCACTGTTGGCAGGGAGGCGATGGTCATCGCAGCACCCATGGCACCCCAGTCGGTTGTGAACTGGCCCTGGAAGAACAAGAGGCCGAGGGGCAGTGTCTTCAAGTCCTCATCGGAGATGAGCATGAGTGCAATCGGGAACTCGTTCCAGGCGGCCAGGAAGACGAAGATGACCATCGTCGCGATCGCCGGCGTCACAAGCGGCAGCATGATACGGTAGAACGTCTGGTAAATGTTCGCGCCGTCAATGCATGCCGCTTCCTCCAGATCAAATGGAACACTTCGGAAGAAGCCGTAGAACACCATCGTCGAGAAGGAGACGTTAAATGCAATGTAGGGCAGAATCAGGGACCAGTACGTATTGGTCAGGTTAAAGTCCCGAACCAGAATGGCAAGCGGGATCATAATGACCTGTACCGGAACAAACATGCCGATGACGATATACATCTGGGCGAGCGTCTTGCCGCGAAACCGCATACGGGCTACCGCATAAGCGAACAGCAGGGCAATCGCGATCGTACCTATGACCGTAACGACAGAGACGAACACACTGTTCAGAAAATACTTGGGTACATTAAACTCCGTCATGGCCGAGACATAATTTTCGAACCTTAGCTTCTTCGGGAAGCCGAACGGATTGGTGACAAAGATTTCATTGTTATCCTTGAAGGAATAGAACAGCATCCAGATCAGAGGATATACGGAAACCAAGGCATAGAGCCAGAGAAAAATTTGAAAGAATGGCTGTTTACGTCTTATTTTCATCCACATATGATCATCCTCCTAATACACGATCCGATCGCGAGCGATAAGCCGGTTGATCGCAAAGGTGACGATCAGACACTCAATGACCAGAAACGCGGCCGATGCACTACCATAACCAAATTCACCTACGCGGAACGCCGAGCGGTACATCATATAGGTCAGCGTGTAGGTGCTGGTTCCAGGACCGCCGCCGGTCATAATATACATATTGGCGAACGCATTGAGACCACCTGTAATGGCCAGCACCAGACAGAATTTATACGTTTCAGCCATGAGTGGAATGGTAACCTTCCAGTGGGCCTTCCATCGTTCGGCGCCGTCAATCTTGGCTGCTTCCATGTACTGCTCCGGGATAGATCGTGCAGCGGCAAGCAGCAGGGCAAAGTGGTAACCCATGTACTGCCAAGCGTTGACAAGAGCAATCGCGAAAATGGCGGTTTTGCTGTCAGTGAGCCAGTCCTGCCGGTAGGAAAGACCGAGCGCTTCGAAAATCTTGTTGATCAGTCCGTATTCTCCGTTGTACATCGCCAGCCACAGCTGACACACGACGGTTATGGAAAGAACGACCGGAATAAAATAGCTGATGCGCAAAATTTTCCGTCCTTTTATCAAGCCGTCCGATACTGTCAATGCCAATACTGTGCCAATCGAAATCTGCAGCACAGCGAGGATAACGGCAAAAATCAGGCCGTTATAAAGGGAAGTGTAGAACAAGCTGTCCTCAAACATACGCTTATAGTTATCCAGGAAAATAAATGTGCCTTCTGTAAGGCCGTCCCATTCAAACATACTGCGGTAGAACACTTGGACAATCGGCCAAAATACGAGAACGGTGAACAGCAGCAAGGCTGGGGCTATAAACAAGGTGATTGCGATTTTATTACCTAGAAATTTATTCATGATGGTCCTCTCCTTACGCAGTCAGTCTCCCGGAAAGCATACACACCGGTCAAATGTTCAGAGCCGGTGTGCATCATTTCAGGGCATTCCCTTTTATTTCAGAGCGCTTTCCAGATCAGAGATAAACTGCTCGGCCGAATAGCCGTCAACCAGCAGGTTCTGACTTGCATCCTCAATCGCTGCTTTAAATTTCGCGTTGCTGAGGCCCCAAGCAAATGCTGTTGTACTCGTGATGTTCGGGATATCCTCGGAAAGGGTGACCATCATCGGATCGAATTCTTTTTCAGCTTCCTTATCGACTTGAGTAGCTACGATCGGGCTGCCTTTTTGCGTGTATTTGAACTCCGCATATTTCAAGGCCATAAAGCTTGCTACTTCAGCTGCCAGATCTTTATGTTTGGTATTAGCTGAAACTGCAAAGCCGCCCGGGCTTCCGCCGCCGCTGAATGCCAGTTTGTTCTGCTCATACAATTCGGCTGTTGGAGCAGGGTAGTACATGTATCCGGCCTTGTCGCCGAGTGCCTTTGTGGAAGCTTCAACTTCCCACTGGCCATTGACGAACATTGCGGCTTTACCTTCATGGAAGAGAGCAGCAGCCTGATCATAGTTCAGGTTCGTTACACCTTTAGGAAGCATGCCGGCTTTCACCAAATCGATCAGGTCCTGAGCAGCTTTGGTATAAGCTTCATCGGAAGGCTTGGTTTCGCCAGTATCAAGTCCCTTGATGCCTTTAGGCTCATAACGAGTAGCGAAAATATCATAAAGCGCTGTCGTGATCCATTTTTCCTTGGCGAATACAGACATTGGTGTGATGCCCTTCGACTGGAAGGTCTGGATTGCGGTCACCAGTTCTTCTTTTGTCGTAGGCACTTTTACATTGTTCTGCTCGAACAACTCTTTGTTGTAGTAGAGCAGTACAAATTCGTTACCTGCGTAAGGGAATGCATAGATGTGCTGATCATCCGAATACAGCGTGTTTAGTGCACTTGGCTGCATTTTTTCCTCGAAGTTTGCCTTTTTGGCGTACTCATCCAGCTGCAAAATGTTGTTCGATTTACGGAACAGGTTGATTTGATCCTGCCCGGCATTGAAAATATCCGGCAGATTGCCTGTAGCTGCATACGACTTCAGCTTCTGGCCGTCATCCTGGGCCTGTACTTCCAGATCCAGCTTGACGTTCGGCATTTCTTTAGCCAATTCAGCTACAGCATAATCGTAATATCCTTTGGTATCTTCGTCAGAGTATTGTGCATAGATGCGAAGGGTTGTTGTTTGTTCCTCTCCGCCGTTAGCCGGCGTGTCTGCGCTTTCATTAGCGTCATTACCGCCGCCGCAAGCAGCCAAACTAAACATTAAAACAGAGCTTAACAGAATCGACATTGCTTTTTTCATAACCAGGACCTCCCGATTGGTTTTGTCTATTTGCTTTATCAGTATAAAGGTATCCAGTCCCGGTGCTAATGGACTAAACGCTTGTAACTTGGATTATTCGCGCATGTTTAGAACATTTGCTTTAAGCTCGCGGCAGATTTTCAAACTCGCTGGGTGAGTAGCCATAGTACTTCTTGAAAGCACGGCTGAAATACGCCGGATCATGATATCCGATGGCTTCGGCAATATCGGCCAGGCGCAGCGGCTTGGAGGCGGACAGCAGAGATTTGGCATGCTGCATTCTTTTTTGCAATATATAGTCCGTCACGGTCATCCCGTTCATTTTTTTGAAAATGGCTCTCAGGTAGCTGGGGTTGATAAATACGCTCTGTGCAATCTGTTCCACCTTAAGCTCGGGATCGGTATAATGCTGGTCAATCCACGCCTTGGCCGTTTCGGCAATTTTGCCGGACTTGGTTTTCTTATGCAGCTGGGTATAGCGGTTTGCTTTGTTAAACAAATGGATCAGCCAAGTTCCTGCTTCCTCAATCGTCGGCTTGGTCACAATTTCGCTGTAAGGGTAAAAGTCCTCTCCGAAGCAGTCCTCAATGGGATGCCCGTTTTCCGAAACGCATGATAAACAGAGGGAAACCAGACTCATACAGATAACAAAAACATAATCAATCGGCATCCGCTCCTGCTCCAGACCATCAAAAATGTCCTCCAGCTGACGTTTTACGCTGTCCCAATCTCCGCTGCGCATCCCAACCAGGAGACTTTCACTCATATGAGGTGCAAGGAAACCACCCGCCGTTTTCCCTGTAATTGCGGCCTGGGTTCCGTAATCAATGACCTGGTCCTGCCCGACCACGAACTTGTTCTGTAACGCGAGCAGTGCCTCCTGATAGGACTGCTTGATTTGCGCATATCCACTGTGGATTCGCCCCACCCCGATGGTCACTGTGAACTTCAAATACTTTCGAATCAAAAACTTTAACTGTTTACAGCCTTCAACATAAGCTGCAAGCGGAGGCGAAGGGGATACTGCTTGACCTGCTGCACCCGAAAATCCCTGCACCCCGTGATCACCAACCTCATAGATGCATACAATCCGTCCTTCAGAACCATTGAAGACAATATGGTTACCTGGAATGTCCAAGGTCTCGCTCAAAATATTAGTCACCGCAAATTTCCACAGCTCCCGGTCACTGATATGTCGCCATCGCGCATTCATATTATCGATCTCGATCACGGCGACCTGAAACATGCCGCTCATTGGCGCATATCCCAGGTCACGCAGCTGTTCCATCAGTTTGTCTTCCGAATCCTCCAGCTCGCCGTTCACCAGCCGGTTCAAGTACACTTCCCGCATCATCATTTTGCTGGCCTGGTGTGTTTCTTTGTCCTCCTGAACTTTCAGCATATTTTCCTGAATATTCAGCAGGGTGAGCAGCAGTTCTTCTTTTGAAAACGGTTTTAAAATATAATCCTGAACGCCCAGCTTTAAAGCTTTTCTGGCATACTCGAATTCATTATGTCCCGTGACCAGAACAATGCCGATGTCCGGGCTTAGTTTTTTGAGTTCTTCACTCAGCTGCAGGCCGTCCATGAACGGCATGTTAATATCGATCAGTGCAATATGCGGAATCGCCGCTTCGGCTTGCACAAGAGCGTCCTTGCCATTTTTGGCAACAATGGTAATCTTCATCCCGTATTCATCCCAAGGGAGCAGGGTGCATAGATAGTCCCGGAATATCGCCTCATCGTCCACAATCATTAATTTAATCAATATTTTCATCCCTTTCGCTCAAGGTTGTCCATTCTTTCGGAAGTGCAATGGTGACGGTCGTTCCTTTACCAGACTTGCTGCGGATCGACAGTCCATAGTCATGGCCAAAAAACAGTTTGATTCGGTCGTTGACATTTCTCAAACCATAGGAAGATCCGGATTTTCCGGCTATCGGCTCCCGGCTGCTGGCACTTGTATGCTTCAGCAAATTGGCCTGCTGCTCGTGATGCATGCCAATGCCATCATCTGTGACTTCGATCAGGATGACCTCATCTTGGAGATAACCCTTAATCTGCAGATGCCCGCCGCCTTCTTTTTCTTTCAAACCATGATAGATCGCATTTTCCACCAAGGGCTGAATCGTCAGCTTCAGGATCGGAATATGGTGAATGTCAGGGCTGATTTCAAACTCGTAGGTAAACACATCCCTGTACCTTATATGCTGTATGGCAAGGTAGTCGCGCACATTGCGGAATTCTTCCTCCAGCGTAATGACTTCCCGCCCCTGGCTGAGTGCAGCCCGGTAAAAATCTGCCAGTGCCTTGGTTGTATGCTGAACCTCCTTCATCCGGTTCATCTGGGACAGCGCATAAATGACATCCAGTGTGTTGTATAGAAAATGCGGCTTGATTTGTGCCTGGATCAGGGCAAGCTCATATTCACGCTTCTTCCGCTGCTCCAGGAGCACATTGCTGAGCAGCTCTTTGATTCTGCGCCGCATTTGATTGAAGCCAAGGACAAAGTAGCCCAGTTCATCCCGAGTCTTTACCTCCACCTGCACATCGAGATGTCCCTCCTGAAAGCCTTTCATGCTGCGGGCCAGTTCGACGATCGGCCGGGCAATCCGCTTGGACAAAAATCCAGCGCCAAGAATGGCAAACAAGCTGCACAGTGCGGCTACCGCCAGCAGGGTCCACTGCAATTTATCCAGACCATCTGTAAGCGCATGCAGAGGTGTGATGCTGACGAGTTTCCAGCCCAGCTGCGGGAAGCTGCTCATGGCAAGCAGTGAGCGCTGCCCGTCGATGGGCCGGATATCTGTGGCCTGGCTCTGGCCATTCATCCAAGATCGGATAGATTCCTTCGGTACGCTCTTCAACAGCAGGGTGTTGTCTGGAGTAGAAATGACTGTACCTTGTTCGTCTGCAATGAAATAGCGCCCTGAAGGTTCTGCATTCATATTGTGCAGGACAGCAGAAAGCTGATCTTCACGAACCTGAATAAATAGAACACCTAAAGAGTCGCCGCTTTGAATGTCGATGATTTTTTTTCCCATGGTCAGCAGCACGGTTCCCGGATCGCTCGTCAAATATTCCCGGCGTTCCATCGGCACCCAGTAGTTAATGCCATTCGTCTCCATAACCTGTTGAAAGACGGCACGTTCCTCTATGTCGGTGCTTCTCTGTTCCAGCACAGGGTTGGTGCCATAGACCCGGTTCGACCGGTCGACAAACACAATAGAGTCCGCATCCGGAAACACCAGAAGTGCCAGACTCAGCTGCGTTGTTATCGCATTGTACCGGGCAAGTTCACTCTGACCATATGGTCTGCCTTCCTGGAGAATCCGGTTCAGGTTCAAGGCGAGCATATTGCCTGCGCTCTCGACATTCTCCAGCATGCCGTCAATCCGGCTGATGATGAGTGCTGAGTTCTGCGTGAAGCTCTGGGTCGACTTATTGACAATAGCATTGGAATAAATGGTATTGGCGGTGTACCCCACAACAAACAGTGGTGCAAGCAAAAGAGGGAGGTAAATCAGCATAATTTTGGTGCGGATCCGGCGGTTGCCAAACCACTGTGTCAAGCGTTCCCATCTCGATGTCATGCTTCATACTCCTTTGATGCAGCAGAGCCTTCCGGTTCCGGGCTCAGTCTGGGCTTGGTGTTGAGATAGTGTGTGGTCAGCGAGCTGCAGTATTCTGTCAGGCTGACCCCCATCTTCTTTTTGAACATTCTTCCGAATGTGTGCACATCTGAATATCCGACCTGACGGGCAATTTCGCCCACAGAAAGCGAGGTCATGAGCGCCAGCTCCTTGGCTTTTTGTAAGCGCACCCATGTTAGAAACTGAAAAGGTGACATTCCGAAAGCCTGTTTGAACTGCAAAATGATATAATTTCGGGTCAAACCGGAGATCTTTTCCAGGTCCTCATGTGTAATATCTTCAGGATAATGATGGATGAGGTGGTTTTTGACGAGCACCATCTTGGCCAGATTGGTTCGTTCTTTGTGATCGGATTGACGCTGCGGATCAGCGCTTTCACCCAAAACTTGCAGCAGCAGCCCCTGGCATTTCAATTGTGCCGACAGACCCGGCTGGCGGTGATAGTGGATCAGTTCATTCAGCATCCGCTCCAGCTTGTGTCCTTCAAACCGGCCGAGCAAATGTCTGTTCTGGAATACCGAATCAAAGGGAAAAGGCTCAGCGCCAAAATGAAAAACGATCGAAGCACATACGTAAGGCTCTCCCTCTACCGTATGAATAGAATGTACTTCACCGGGGCGGTGAAACAGGAGGTCTCCTTTTTGCGTGAGGTAATGCTGGTCTTCAACCGGATATTCTGCAGCACCATCAATACAGTACTGCAGAGCGTACTGATTGAGTATACGATTCTCTACATTCCAGCCTTGTGGAGCATGGAATACATGAGCGAGCGTAATATACGGCGGACAGTGGTAGTGCTCCATCCAATGCAGGGTTTCACTGGGACTCATATCGATCAGCTCGAAGCTGGATTTGGTTTTTTCATTCGTCAAAACATCTGTCTCCTTTCAGGCAGCAGTCAATGTCAGTCATCTGTCAGTGAACTCGATTATATGGGGTTGATTGTGATTTCGGCAACTCCTTTATGAATTTAAGCTAAAGACAGGGTGGTTCGTGGTCTTCTACAATGAATCCATAACGCAATCAGCCTAACATCAACTTTAAAGGAGATATGAGATATGAATAACCTGAACCTGCGCATGATTATTGCAGATGCTTCCAAGCAAAACACATTGAGCGATGAGCAAAAACAATTTTTTCTGGACAACGGTTTTTTGATTATCAAGAATGTTCTTCAGAACGAGGAGCTCCGGATTGTACAGGATGAAATGCAGGTACTGCTGGAAAAAGGGATGAAAGGCACGGATGATTCTGACTACCAATACGGGAAAGGTTCGAAGACTGGCGCCAATGTGCTGAGACGAGTTGAATATGTAGTGGACAAAAGTAAGCCGCTTCGTGCGCTGATGGGACATCCGTTCATTATGCGTTCTGTTGAGAAGATTCAAGGGCCCAGCTTTATTCCGACCTGGGATTCCATGGTCATCAAAATGCCGGATGAAGGAATAATTGTGCCATGGCACCGGGATGCCGAGCTTCCGGAAGGCTGCCAGGATCCAAGACCGATTTTTAATGTGGACTTTTACCTGGATCCCGCAGATATTAAATCCTGTTTATGGGTCATCCCGGGCAGCAACCAGTGGACGGTAGCAGATTCCAAAGCACGCTGCGAGAAAGAAGGCTTCGATACGTCCGATGCCATTCCGGTACCGCTGGAAGCCGGGGATGCGATCCTGCACGATATTACCGTCCTTCACGGATCACCAGCAGGAGATGGCAATGCACTGCGCAGAACCGTGTACTTTGAGTTCCGCCCGGGTGAAATCGAGCTGGAGTTTGGACCGCATACGCCGGAATACCTGGCTTTGAAGCAGCAGATGCTCATGGAATGCCTGGATATCCGCAAGGAAGCGGAATATGCGAAGGATGAAGAACATTTTGAATATCGTCCGGAAGGCAAACTGGCCGTGACAGAGCGCGTGAAGCCGGAAACATTCCGTTATCCTCATGAACAATACTGGATCAATGACTAATATGGCGCTCAAGCTGGATGTTCAGCAGGCATGGTGGTCGATGGCCGGCGCAGGTGATGATCACGGCGAATGGTCAGTAGAGCGTAAGTTTGATGAGATTGCCAAGGCGGGTTTTACCGGAATTTTCGGAGGCATCCCTGCAGAAGGGACTGAGCGTGATCAATTCCGCAAGCTGCTGGATGACTATGACTTCAGCTTCGGTACAGGCGGATTTCCATCCACCGCGGAAGAACTGGCTGGTCAGCTTGCCGAGGCCAAAGAATTCGGAGCCCAGTATGTCAATTCGCAGGTGATGGACAGCTTTGTGGTAGACGATGAAGCGCTGGCACTCTTGCGTCAGCTTGAAGAAGTCTCGAATGCTGCCGGTGTTCCTCATTTTGTTGAAACCCACAGGGGGCGTATCACTCAGGATTTGATCCGTACAGCAAGTTATGTTCAAAAGCTTCCAGGGCTTGCGCTCACCATCGATTTCTCTCATTATGTACTGGCAGGAGAGATGGACGGGTTTGCATCTCAGGTGGAAGCGAAAGCTGAACCCTATTTCGATACGTTGCTGCGGCGGACTGCCTGTATTCACGGCCGGATCTGTCATGGACAGCAGATCCAGGCCCAGATTGGTACAGATACGGCAGATCATCTCACGGCAAGATTCCACCGATGGTGGCAGAGAGGCATGACGTACTGGAAGGAAAAGGCTGATTCGGATACGGTTTTCCCATTTGTATGCGAACTGGGGCCAGACCCCTATGCAGCAGGGGTTTCAGGACAGGAACGGTTCAAACAGTCGATCCTATTAAAGAACCAGGTCGTTCAGTTATGGGAACAAAGCTAATTTAACAATTGACACCATATCTGTCTCGGACTATAATATCAACAAAACATACCAAGCTGATAGGGATAATAAGTTTTATTTACGATATCGGCCTGTCCACCGGAACACCGGAGACTTTCCTGTTTGCCTTTTATTCAAGGGCGGACGTACGGAAAGTCTCTTTTTTTTCACCTCCAATTCAAACTGTAAAGGGGAGAAAACAATGAGAACGATACTAAGCATCGAAAATCTGAACAAAACATTTGAAACCCCTGCCGGACCTGTTCAGGCGCTGCGCGATATCAAACTTCAAGTGAAACCGGGAGAATTTGTAACCATTATCGGACCCAGCGGCTGCGGAAAAAGCACCCTGCTTAAAATTATTGCGGGTTTGGACATCGTTCATGACGGCGAAGTGCTGCTGGAAGGTCAGAAGGTGGAACGGCCCAGCATTGATAAAGGGTTTATTTTTCAAGAACATCGGCTTTTCCCTTGGTTGAATGTGGAGAGGAACATCGCAGCAGATTTATCACTAAGCCAGCCGGAAGTGCGTCAAAAGGTCGACGAATTGATACGTATTGTGCGTCTTGAAGGGTTTGAAAAAGCATTTCCGCGGGAGCTTTCCGGAGGCATGTCCCAGCGCGTCGCTATTGCACGTGCTTTGCTCCGTAGTCCCAAGGTGCTTCTGCTGGATGAACCATTTGGTGCGCTGGATGCTTTCACTCGGGGACATATGCAGGAAGTGCTGCTCGATATATGGCAGCAGAACCGGACGACCATGATCCTGGTTACGCATGATATTGATGAAGCGGTTTACTTGGCTGACCGGGTTGTGATCATGGATGCCAGACCGGGCACAATCCGCCGGATTGTGGGTGTGGATTTACCTTTTCCCCGCAAGAAATCCAGTACATCATTTCAAGAATACCGGAGACTAGTACTTAGCGAATTTGAGCGTATTGAGGAGCCGGCAGGTGCTGGCAATTATGATATTTAATCCAATCAAGAGGAAAGGTGTGACTGTTCATGAGTACAATGGAAACCGTGGCTAGACCACCAGTGCAAGTGGAGGAGAAACGGAGCAAGCCTGTGACGAAACCGCCGGGCACGAAGTGGAAGAGTATAAGGAGAGGGCTTTACATCCCGGTGTTCATTCTGGTGATCTGGCAGGCTGCCGGCATGCTTGGCCTTATTTCGGAAACGCTGCTGCCAACACCGACAGCAATTGCGAAATCCGGCTGGGAATTAACCGTATCCGGTGAACTGTGGGGGCATGTGCAGGTCAGTGTCCGCAGAGCAGCGTTAGGGTTTTTGCTTGGCGGCAGTCTGGGTCTGGGTCTGGGACTGCTCACAGGGATGTTCAACAGAGTGGAACAGACCGTTGATCCAAGTGTTCAAATGCTGCGAATGATTCCGCATTTGGCGATTACGCCATTGTTTATTTTGTGGTTTGGATTTGGAGAGATGTCCAAAATTTTGCTTATTGCCAAAGGTGCTTTTTTTCCACTGTATGTCAATACGTTTCTTGGCATCCGGAGCGCAGATTCCAAACTGTTTGATGTGGCGCGTATTCTGGAGTTCAGCCGCTGGAAGCAGGTCACTCGGCTGATTATTCCCGCCTCCCTGCCTAATATGCTGCTGGGATTGCGGCTGTCGCTCGGTGTATCCTGGCTGGGTCTCGTCGTCGCTGAACTGATGGGTTCCAGTGAAGGCATCGGATACCTGATCATGGACGCTAGACAATTTTCTCAAACTTCCATTGTATTTGTGGGTATTATCATTTTTGCAGTTGTAGGAAAAGCGACCGATTCCTTTGTGCGCTATCTGGAGCGGAAGCTGCTGAAGTGGAGAGACGCATATACAGGTTGAAGCGGGCTCATAAAATTTCATGTTTCATATAGAAAGGTGTTGAACTGATGAGCACATCATTCAGGGAGCTTCACTTGAATCTGTTTGTTTCGCCCTTAGGGCATCATGAAGCAGCGTGGCGGCATCCGGATACGGATCCCGGCCAGCTGCTTGTTTTTTGTTCTGCAGTGTATCCCAGCTAAAGCTGGAGCATAATCTGGCAAGAAGATCTGCTTCATTCGGGTGACGTACAATAGTCTGTGTACCATGATTTGGAGTCTTTCCATACCCGTTTGTTTGAGCCGTATCAGCGGCGTGAGGGGTTGCTGGAAGAGGCCATTATTCACATGTACAAAGATGGCATGAGCACACGTGATGTAGCAAAATTTATTGAGTCCATGTTTGGTACGCACTACTCTCCGACCACGATCAGCAACATCACTCAGACGGTCATGGAGGATATCGAAGCGTGGCAAAATCGGCCACTTGAGAAACGCTACTCCGTGATCTACCTGGATGGACTTTACGTCAAACTCAAACGCAACTCCGTGAGCAGTGAGGTTGTGTATTTAGTCATGGGCATCGATGAGAAAGGCATTCGCCAGATTCTTGGTTTCTATGTCGGAGGTCAGGAAAGCTCAAACGTTTGGCGTGAGGTGCTAAAAGACTTCCAGAAACGTGGTGCAACAGATGTCCAGCACTGTATCGTGCACAAAGTTCGGGCGACCTTCCCCAAGATACGTGTGGCGGATAAAACCGAATTTTTGGCTGATCTAAAGCAGGTCTACACCGCGGTTGATGGTGACGCAGCCCGCACAGTTTTCAAAGAATTTAAGGAAAAATGGCGCAAGCAATATCCTAAGGAAGTGAAGTCCTGGGAGGAACAGCTGCCGACGCTGTTGACCTTCTACAAATACCCCGCGCTCACTCGGCCTGCCATCTATACGACAGCTTCCTTGTATAAGCCTGATTTTCAAGCTTATTTCTCGGAACTCTCGAAGCTCTCGTGCCAATCATGCCAAACGTGCCAATCATGCCAAACATGCCAAACATGCCTCTGGAGCCTCTCGTGCCGATCGCCTCACTATTCTCACGTCTCAGACACAGCAAAGGGGGCTGCCCACAAGATCCAAGATCTTTTGGGACAGCCCTTTATTTCGATCGTTTCAACGATCATTTCTGCTTATCTTCATTCAGTTCTTTCAAGGCTTGTTCTACGAACTTGGATTCCAGAACTTTGCTGGTATCCAGCTGTTTATCGATCGCTCCGGATTTATAGAGGAAATCCGCCTGCTCCTGATGAGCCTTGGCAAATTCAGGCGTGATCGGGAGGAGGATAGGCTGCGAATTTTTCAACACACGGGATATAATCTCTTTGTCGAGCTTCTGGGTCTTGGAGATATCCTCAGATACTTCATCCAAATGTGTAGTAAAGTAGATTCTCGCTTCTTCATAAGCTTTCAAAAAAGCAACGGTGAGCTCAGGATGCTCTTCCGTAAAGCCGGTCCGGGCAATCAGAAAGCTGGGTGCATTAATGTTCAGATCCTCACCGCTAGCCAGCAGGCTGGCCCCGGTTTGGAAGACCGCAGTCGTAGCGTAAGGTTCCCAGATGGACCAGGCATCGATGGCTCCGGTATCCAGAGCTGGCCTTGCTTCGTCGGGCTGAAGCTGAATTACTTTTACATCTGAATCCGTTAGGCCTGCTTGATCCAGCGCCATGTAAAGAAAGTTATAAGCACTGCTGCCCTTGGCAACCCCGATTTTTTTGCCTTTCAAATCTTTCAGCTCTTGAATCGGGCTGTCTTTGGGAATGACAATCATATTTCCCTTTCTCCCGTCAGCGGTGACGGCGACTGCGCGAAAATCCACATTGCCAACCTGACCGGAGATGACCGGAGTTCCCCCTACCGCACCAAAGTCAATTCTGCCGGCAGCCAGAGCTTCGAAGTGAGGAGGGCCGCTGGCGAATTCATGCCACTGTACCTCTGCACCGGCCTCCTTCAAGGAATCTTCAAACCATCCCTTCTCTCTGGCGTAAGGCAGAATGCCTGTTTTGCCCTGCACACCGATATGAATAACGACCTTGTCATCTTTAGAATTGGATCCGGAAGAGCTTGCCTGCAGGCTGCTTCCACTTTGGGAGCAGCCTGCAAGCCATAGAGCTGAAGCTAGCAGCACCAGCAGCAGTGTTCTGTAACGGTAATTAAATGACGGATGAGTCATGAATATCCCTCCCGGACGTATTTGAAATGAATTTATTATCAGGTACGGCAAGACCTAAATGCTCTCGAAGCGTAGTGCCGGTGTATGCGGTACGATACAGACCTCTTTGCTGCAGGATCGGGACCACATGGTCCACAAACTCTTCCAGGCCGCCAGGCAGATAAGGGGGCATGATATTGAATCCGTCGCAGCCGCGGCTGTTGAAGTAAAGCTCCAGATGGTCTGCAATCTGCTCGGGCGTGCCGGCAATCGTCTGGTGTCCCCGGGCACCGGTCACTCTGGCAATCAGCCCCCTGATTGTCAGTCGGTCTCTGCGAGCCATGTCGACGAGCAGCTGATAACGGCTCTTTCCTCCGTTAATCTCTTCTGCATCAGGAAGGTCTGGTACCGGGTTATCCAGCGGATATCCGGAGAGGTCTACCCGAAGGATTCGGGATACCATTTGCAGTCCAACCTCAGGGACAACAAGCTCCTGAAGGTATGCTTCTTTCTCTTTTGCTTCTTGTTCTGTTGACCCAATAATCGGCAGTACACCAGGCATGATTTTGAGCTGATCGTAAGTACGTCCATACTTGACGAGACGGCTTTTCAAACTGTGATAAAAAGCTTGCGCCTCCTGAAGTGTCTGCCATGCGGTAAAGACGACTTCTGCGGTTTGAGCCGCAAACTCCTGTCCGGTATCTGAAGAGCCTGCCTGCACAATAACCGGACGTCCTTGAGGAGAGCGCGGAACCGTAAGTGGGCCCTCTACATTGAAGAAACGCCCATTGTAAGACACGTCATGCACTTTGTTGGGATCAGCGAACACACCGCGGATGCGGTCCATAAGGACCGCGCCTTCCTCCCAGCTGTCCCAAAGGGATGTGACTACGTCCACGAATTCACGGGCTCTTTCATACCTCAGAGCATGATCCAGATGGTGATCCTTTCCAAAATGGTGGCTGGCTGCTTCCATGCTTGTCGTAACGACATTCCAGGCAGCTCTGCCGTGGCTTAACTGATCCAGGGAGGCGAATTTGCGAGCGACATGATATGGTTCACTGTAGGTGGTTGATACTGTACCCGCCAGGCCGATATGCTCGGTAACCCCGGCCAGGGCGGATAGGAGGGTGACCGGTTCCGCACGTGCAGAAAGCGTATGCGCCACCGCAGTATCCAGTGGTTCAGGAAGGGAAGGGACGTCTTCGACGAAAATCATGTCAAACAGTCCGCGCTCTGCGATTTGTGCAAAACGTTTATAATAATCCAGCTTCAAAAAACCGCTGCTGTCACTTTCAGGATGGCGCCAAGCGGCGATATGATGACCTACGCCGTAAATAAAAGCGCCGAGCTTTAATTGTCCGGATCGTTTTGACATTGTAATCTCTCCTTTGCTTTGTTATAGCTGCACCGTCTGCCGTGCTGCAGGACGCTCCAGGCCGAGATGATCGCGGAGCGTCGAACCGGTATATGCTGTCCGGAATAAACCCTTCTCCTGTAAAATCGGGATAACAGTTTGTGCGAAATCATCCAGACCTCCGGGCAGATAAGGGGGCATGATATTAAATCCGTCGCAGGCCTGCCCCTCAAACCAGGATTCCAGCTCGGCAGCGATATACTCCGGCATGCCGGTAATGGTACGATGGCCGCGCGCGCCGGTTACCCGGTACATAAGCTGGCGCAGGGTCAAACCATCCCGTTTGGCAATATCCGAGACCAGTTTGAAGCGGCTTTTTCCTCCGTTAATATCCTCAAGCTGCGGCAGATCGGGCAGAGGACCATCCAGCGAATAACCGCTTAGGTCTGTGTTAAGGGAAGCAGACAACATCGCCAGCCCTACCTCAGGAACAACGAGTTCCTGCAGGTGCTGTTCTTTTTCCCTGGCTTCTTTCTCGGTCGCGCCGATGATAGGGAGAATTCCGGGCATCACTTTTAAGCTTTCAGGTGCCCGGTCGAAATGTTTCATACGCTCCTTGATTTTCCGGTAGTAACTTTGAGCTTCTTCCAGTGTCTGCCATGCTGTGAAGACAACCTCTGCCGTTTCAGCAGCAAGAGAAATACCGGTATCGGATGAGCCGGCCTGAATGATGACTGGCCTGCCCTGCGGAGGCCGATGCACATTTAACGGTCCGCGTACAGAGAAAAACTCTCCTTTATGATCGATGCGCTGGACTTTGGATGGATCTGCATAAAGGCCGGTGTTCGTATCGATCACGACTGCATCATCCTGCCAGCTGTCCCACAGCTTCGAAGCAACCTGCACAAATTCCCGTGCCCGCGCGTACCGGGGACCGTGATCAAGGTGTTTCTCCCGGCTGAAATTCCGTGCTTCCTCATCCCTGCTGGAGGTAACGACATTCCAGGCGGAGCGTCCTCCGCTGAGGTGATCTAAGGTTGCGAATTCCCTCGCCAAATTGTAAGGCTCATGGTAGGTCGTGGATACCGTCGCTGCAAGTCCAATACGTTCCGTAACACCAGTCAGCATAGAGAGAAGCGTGAGTGGTTCGGGACGGATGGTAACAGCATGCTTCAGATAGGCGTCGTGTTTGCGCGGGATCGCAAGCGTATCGGCCAGAAAAATCATGTCAAACTTGGCGCGCTCAGCCGTCTGGGCAAATTGTTTGTAGAAATCAAAGTCAAAAATCTGCTCGGTCTTGCTGTGAGGACTGCGCCAAGCGGCCACATGATGCCCGACTTGAAAGAGAAAGGCTCCAAGGTGCATGCTCCGGGGTTTTGCCGTCATAAATAAACCTCCCTTAGATAAAAATGCAAAGGCCTCCTGCATATCCGGACATTTGTCCGGAAACAGGAGGCCTTCGGTTGACCAATCGGCTGAATGTATGAAATTCGTTGATGTAGGCATCGTAACACCTTTATTCCAACTAATCAAGTAGGAAAAGTAAGTTAGATGTTTTTTTTGAATACGACCTCTGCAAAAACCAGTCTGAATTTTGACTTTCCATAAATAACTTGTGGTTACTCTATACCTGCTGCAGTGAAAACTTGGTCAAAACAGGCTTTAGAACGGGCAGCCAAGTCCTCAGGGGAATCTTCGGGCTGTGATGGGGTCAGAATTTCCTGGGCTACAGGACCTTGATATCCAATACGGTGAAGTCCTCTCAAAAATCCTGCCAGATCAATGACTCCTTCTCCAGGGTAGAGTCTGTCGTTATCCAAGACCTGCTCGACAGGCACATCTTTCGCATCATTAATATGAACATGCACAATCTGACCTGGGCTCAGACGTGCAATATCTTCTACAGTCATTCCGTTGGTATACCAGTGATAGGCGTCGAACAAGAGCCCGACATTCGGTTCGTTGATCGCCTGAATCCAGTCCAGCGTCTCCTCCAGCGTCCAGATGAAGGGGTTTTTCCATTGGGTACGCAGATGGTGAGGGCCTACAAACTCCAGGCCAAGCCGAATGCCAAAGGCTGCAAGAATACTTGCGCACTGTCTTAGACGAGTGGTGGCAAGAGCCATGAAATGGGCAGCTGCATGATCGGTGGAGGGAAGAATATATGTACAGCAGCGAGTGCAGCCCAGAGCTTGGGCAGCTGCAGCCGCTTTTGGAAGCTGTTCCAGTCCTTCCTGGAATTTCTGATCATCGGCACGCCATTCCACAGGCAGTCCGATAGAACCCACCGTGAGCCCCAGGGACTGCAGGCGTTCATTGGCGGCATCCTTGCCAAGCCGGCTTACTAATGAATTAGCGTCGAGATCTACGCTGTCAAAGCTGTATTGTGAGGCCAGTTCCATAAGGTGCTCATCATTTTTTAATGCGCCTAACCCGGCGTTTGTTAATCCTCTTAGCATGTCAAATACCTCCAGTGTTATCAAATAGGTTTGCATTCAGTATAAAGAAATCAACCAGAGTTGAACACCGATATCCGCAAAAGTGATGAAATGAAGTAAACGATGATGTGAATTTTTTGATGTTAATAAACCTTACATATCTATTGACGGTGGTTTTACTGATGTCTATAATGATCATCAAGGACAACGAATTCCGGAGTGAAATTCCATCTACCCGAATCTATGTCATGCTTTATAACATAGAAGATGCCCGATTCAGACTGCCGACAGGTGTCAAAAGATTGCTGGTTTATAACGTTTTTAAAATCATGCATTTTAAAGCAGACGTAAACCAGCAATCCTGCTGACTGCCTTGTCTGAATCAAAAGCTCCGGAGGAATATGATGTCCCGATCCCGCACCAGTAAGAACTACCCCCTCTTACTGCGGCGGGATTCTTTGTGTTTATGCCTGTTCCAGAATGGTATTCAAGGTCGTCTGGTCGAGACCTTTGACCAACTTGATCAGCAGCTCTTTCGCAGCTTCATAATCATCGGTATGGATAATGGACGATGAGGTGTGAATATAACGGGAGCATATTCCGATAATCGTCGACGGAACGCCGATGCCGCTCAAATGCACTTGTCCGGCGTCTGTACCGCCCGGTGAGACGAAATATTGATATTTGATTTTGTGCGTCTCGGCCATATCCTGCACATATTCAACGATTCCCCGATGGGTCAGCATGGTAGGGTCAAAAATACGAAGCAGGGCACCTTGTCCAAGCTGTCCAAACTGGCTTTTGTCTCCCATCATATCATTCGCTGCACTCGCATCCAGTCCAAAGAAAATGTCCGGTTGAATAAGGTTTGCTGAAGTGCGCGCTCCGCGAAGACCCAATTCCTCCTGTACTGTAGCACCTGCATACAGGGTATTCGGCAGCTCTTCAGCATGAAGAGCCTGGACCAGCTCGATCGCAAGCCCGACACCGTAGCGGTTATCCCAGGCTTTAGCCATAATTTTTTTGGGGTTGGCAAGAGGTGTGAAGCTGCAAATCGGAACGACCTGAAGACCGGGACGGATGCCAAAAGATTCGGCCTGGCTTTTGCTGTCTGCACCAATATCGATATACATACTCTTGATGTCAACCGGCTTGCTTCGCTGCACCTCGTCCAGCAGATGGGTTGGTACGGAGCCGACGATCCCGATCACGGGACCGTGATCTGTGATGATCTGAAGCCGCTGGGCAAGTACGGTCTGGCTCCACCATCCGCCCAATGGCTGAAAACGGATCATGCCCGCTTCCGTGATGCCAGTGACCATAAAGCCGACCTCATCCATATGTCCTGCGACCATCACCTTGGGGCCTTCCTGTTTACCGCGAAGAACGGCAAAAATGCTGCCCAGGCGGTCCTGTACAAATTCTTCCGTGTATGGGGACAGAGCATCTTTAACCCAGGAACGCAGCTCGCGTTCGAAACCTGGTGCAGCTGGAAATTCGGTCAGCGTTTTCAGCAGGTCCATCGTGTATTGTTTCATGGGAATAATCTCCTTTTTAATTGAGTGATATTGAGAGGTTTCAAGTCTCTAGTATGCTCTGTTCCCTATAAAAAGTCCACGTCCTTCCATGCTTCCAACCTAGGCACCACAGCTGCCCAGCTGGAATATAATGAATCATTTCAATTCCGCTCTGGACAAAAAGGAGGAGACCGGTCATGAATAAGGCGATGCCAATCGCTGATCCCGGCCGCTATAAGATGTTGTTTCTCGTTCTGATCCTGTTTCTGCTGCTGATTCTCATCGTATGCTGCTGAAGATGACAGCTTCTTAACAGCCTGGCGATAAGAGCCGAGGCTGTTTTCTTTGTTCGTGGATGATTTCACCAAACATAAAGAAAGTCATTATAAACCATAATGATTATAACAATCATCCCAACATCAGCGGAGGTGCTATTGACATTGCCTGACTCCAGGTCAAATTCAAAGGTAAGTTCCATGAGTCCGGACGAATATAAAACGATCGCCAAAAAGCATGAGCCGCCCCGCAGTATATTGAAAAATTGTCTGAAGGCGTTCTTTGTCGGCGGTTTGATATGTCTGATCGGACAAGGCATTCAGCAGTTCTTCATGTCCGTATTTGATATGTCGACGAAAGAGGCTGGCAGTCCTACGGTTGCCGTTCTGATTATCATCTCTGTCATCCTGACCTGCTTTGGTGTCTATGACAAGATTGCCCAGTGGGCTGGGGCAGGTACGGCGGTTCCCGTGACTGGCTTTGCCAACTCCATGTGCTCGGCTGCCTTGGAGCATCGTGCTGAGGGACTGGTGCTGGGCGTAGGGGCCAGCATGTTTAAACTCGCAGGATCTGTCATCGTATTTGGTACGGTAGCCGCATTTATCATTGGCATTATCTACGCCCTCTTGGGTACAGGGGGAGGGGGCTGACGTATGCAGGTGAAAGGGCAGACCTGGACTTATGAAAAGAAGCCTGTCATTCTGGGCGCTTCTTCCATTGTAGGGCCCGAGGAAGGTGAAGGACCCCTGGCTGAAGATTTTGATTTTATTTATGACAATATCGAAATTAATGAGAAGACATGGGAAAAGGGAGAACGCAGACTGCTCGAGGATGCAGCAAGGAAAGCATTGGAGCATGCTTCTATTAAAGAAGAGGATCTGCAGTTTTATGTAGGCGGAGATCTGATGAATCAGATTATCAGCAGTTCTTTTGCAGCACGGAAGATGGGTGTTCCTTATATTGGCGTGTTCGGCGCCTGTTCCACATCCATGGAAAGTCTGGCCGTTGCCTCTATGATGATCGACTCCGGTGCAGCACAGTATGCAATGGCAGGAACCGCGAGCCACAACTGCACAGTGGAGAAACAGTTTCGATATCCGACAGAGTACGGGTCCCAGAAGCCGCCTTACGCGCAGTATACCATCACCGGTGCAGGATGTTCCGTCGTTTCCGCTCAGGGTGACGGACCGCATGTAACGCATGCTACGATCGGTAAGGTCATCGATCTGGGAGTGAAGGATCCTTTTAATATGGGAACGGCGATGGCCCCGGCGGCGGCAGACACCATCACAGCTCATATGAGAGACACGGGACGCTCGCCGGGATATTACGATTTAATCGTAACCGGTGACCTGGCAGCGGTCGGTCTGCCGATTGCGAAGGAGCTTCTCAAAAAAGAAGGCATTGCAATGGAAGAAACCAATTTCATGGACTGCGGATTAATGATCTACGACCGCGACCGTCAAAAATATGTCTTGTCAGGCGGCAGTGGATGCGGCTGTTCTGCAGTCGTTACGTATGGACACATTCTGAAACGGATGAAACGAGGCGAGCTGCATAAAGTCCTAGTCGTAGCTACAGGTGCGCTCCTGTCACCACTGTCTTACCAGCAGGGTGAGAGCATTCCCTGTATTGCGCATGCCGTATCACTGGAGATGGGAGGTTAAGACATGCAGTTTTTATGGGCGTTTATCATCGGAGGATTGATCTGCGTAATCGGACAGATCCTGATGGATGCGGTCAAGCTGACACCTGCGCATACGATGAGCACCCTCGTTGTAGCAGGAGCGGTAGCTGATGCGTTCGGCTTATATGATCCGCTGATCAAGTTTGCAGGCGCCGGAGCTTCGGTTCCGATCACGAGCTTCGGCAATTCCCTGGTGCATGGGGCTTTGAGTGAGCTTGAACGGGACGGATGGATTGGTGTGGTGACCGGTATTTTTGAAATTACGAGTGCCGGTATTTCCTCGGCGATCATTTTCTCTTTTCTGGCAGCACTTATTGTTCGACCCAAGGGTTAATTCATAGTTATTTGAGCGTTATACGGGCTCCGGAATGAAATTCCGGGGCTTTTACGCATGCAGGCGTGCCCAGCTAAGCACGCATTCTCTAGCCGGTGAAAGTCCGGTCACAGGAGGGACCAAGCCCCTGTGTAGCTAGGATACCTGCGTATGGCGAAATCTGTACGTAGAAGCGTATCGACGAAAGCACCCGTCTGAAACGGGGCGAGCAACGTACCAGGCCGTAACATAAAGTGAATTCTGCCGCGTCGTCAAAAAGGCCTCGCAAGAGGGAAGAGAGGATGCCGAGTCTCGCTGCATTGGACGAAGGCCACGGAAGCTGCTTAGAACTTGGATCAGCAGTGAAGAATCCTCCGGCGTAAGGGAATCGGCATGGTGTGAAAGAGGATGCAGTGAACTGGGGAGGCCCTCCCCTGCACGGTTTTTTTTTTTGAAACCGTAAAGAGACGCTCTATAAGCCCGAAAGGTGAAGTGAACCGTCTGCAGGAAGGGAGTCCGAGGGGCTCATAGTACCGAAGAATGCAGGACAACACAATCTGCAGGAGGGAAGGAGCCCTGCTTTGTTCAAGTTTCATAAGGAGGTACGAGTCAGTGAATGCCAAACGGCTAACAACACCAAAGGAAAACGTTCAACAACTCCAAGAGAAACTAGGTCATGCGGCCAAGGAAAGCAAGAAGCGAAGGTTTCACGCGTTGTACGACAAGGTCTACCGGCTGGACATTCTTTGGGAAGCATGGCGAAGAGTACGAGCCAATAAGGGCTCGGCAGGAATAGACGGAGAGACACTGGCAGACATCGAGAAACAAGGAGAGGTGCTCTTTGTACACGAATGTCAACGTCTTCTTAAAGAAGGCGAGTATCATCCGCACTCAGTCAGACGTCATTACATTCCGAAGAAGGATGGAAAGCAGCGACCGCTGGGCATTCCCACGGTGAGAGACCGCGTCATCCAGATGGCAGCGAAACTCGTCATGGAACCGATCTTCGAGGCGGATTTTCAGGAAACGTCATTCGGGTTTAGGCCAAAACGAAGTGCAAAGCAAGCGTTAGATCGCATTCGGAAAGCATGTAACCGCAAAGGGAATTGGGTGGTCGACGTCGACATCCAAGGCTACTTCGACAACATCAATCAGGAGAAGCTCATGAAGCTGGTTGAAATGCGAATCAGTGACAGACGTATCTTGAAATTGGTGAGGAAGTGGTTGGGTGCGGGAGTCATGGAGGAAGGAAGCATCAGACGCTCCGATTTAGGTACGCCGCAAGGCGGGGTTATCTCTCCCTTGCTCGCAAACATCTATCTGAATTACTTCGATCTCCTGTGGGAGCGAAACGGCAGCGCATTTGGGGAACTGACTCGTTACGCAGATGATTTTGTGGTGATTTGCAAGACGAAGAAAGATGCAGATCGGGCTTACGAACTCATTAAAGTCATAATGGGTCGCCTGGAGTTAACGCTGCATCCGACCAAAACGCGTATTGTCGGATTATGGACAGGAGAAGAAGGCTTTGACTTTCTAGGCATGCACCATCGAAAGACGAAAGCGGAGACATCTCAAGGCAAAATATATTATACGACCCAGCAGTGGTTGTGTCGCAAGGCGGAGGAGCGAATCAGAGAGGTCGTAAAAGAGCGACTGGCTCCACCAAATATGCGTCACAAGACCTTTCAGGACCACCTGGAATACTTAAACCCTAAAATACAGGGGTGGCGCAACTACTACTACACAGCTTACAGCCAAAAGAAGATGGCGAAACTGGACTGGTACATCCTCCAGCGACTAGCAAAATGGGTTGCCAAGAAACGTCAACGCACGCGATGGATGAGCTCATTACGCGAAGTGAAAGCACTGTCCTCACAATGTGGACTTAAAACGCTCTTGTGATCTGCATGCACATGAATGACGAACATCGGAAAGCCGTATGAGGGAAAACCTCACGTACGGTTTGATGAGGAGGGGCAGAGATGTCTGCCCTTTACTCTAGTGAGTTGCAGATATAGTAAAGCAGGGTATGTATGGGTGATGTAATGTACTCGACGTCCATGTTCATGTACAATAGATATAAACCATTTAATCATTCCCTTACAGGAGGTTATTCATACATGCCCGTAAGCCAAGAATCGATCAACATCATATCATCTGTGCGATCCAACCTGGAATCCTGCCTGCTTGGTAAAGAGTTTGAGATCCAGATTCTTCTCACTGCTCTTCTGGCAGGCGGCCACGTATTGATCGAGGATGTTCCCGGGACCGGTAAAACCCAGCTGATCAAGGCGCTCGCCAAGACCATGCAGGGAGATTACCGGCGTATTCAGTGCAACCCGGATATTCTTCCAAGTGATATTACAGGCGTCTCCGTCTTTCATCCCCGCGATGAACAGTTTTATTTCCGTCCGGGTCCCGTGATGACCAATGTCCTTCTCGCGGATGAAATCAACCGCGCTACGACCAAAACACAGTCCGCTCTGCTCGAAGTCATGGAAGAGCGAAGTGTGACGGTGGATGGTGAAACCCATCAGCTTCCTCATCCTTTTATGCTGTGTGCAACTCAGAATCCAATCGATTTTGAAGGAACGTACATGCTGCCTGAAGCGCAGCTCGACCGTTTTATGATGAAACTAAGTCTGGGCTATCCCGACGCTGCAACCGAGCGGGAACTCATGTTCAAATCCAAGCATGGCCAGTTAACGGACAAGCTTCGTCCAGTTACACATATGAGCACGATCGCAGAGATCCAGAAGGAGACTCAGGACGTGTTTCTGGGAGAACCGGTAGCCGATTATTTGCTGGGGATTACAAGGGCTACCCGTGAACATCCATCTGTTCTGCTGGGTGCAAGTCCCCGCGCTACACTGTCATTTATGAATGCTGTGAAAGCATTTGCGTTTTTGCAAGGGCGAGATTATGTGCTGCCAGATGATGTTAAGACCCTGGCGCCCTATGTGCTTTCCCACCGGATCTTGCTGCGTCCGGAGTCGAGGCTGGACAAGACCACCACGGCCACAGTGCTTGAGTTTATATTGAGACAAGTCAAAGTGCCGGTTCAAATGGGGAGATAGGCATGCGCCATCATCTTTCTGCATTTTTAGGCAGCATCAAGCCGGGTAATTTGGCAGCAGTATTGGCGGTATGGTGCATGGTTTTGTTCTATGTTCTTTTTCAAGGCGGTAAAACAGCGATGATGCTGTTCTCGATGGTCAGTTTACTCGCCGTTTATTTAATTGGATTCAGCTTGGGCGGCGTGAATCGTGTTAAGGCAGCTAGAACGGTGAGTGCAGGCGGATCTGAGGGCGGACTTCTGCATGCAGGTGAACAGGTTCATGTCCGGATGCAGGTAACCATACCGGGACTGCTCCCTATGCCGTATCTCGTTATACGTGAAGTGCTGCAGCGGCATAACGGGGACTCCTGGTCCTTCGAAGACAGTATGATCCCGAGTATGCGCGGGTCAGGCGAGTTAACCTTCCAGACACCGGGCCTCGAGCGAGGACGTTATACTTTTTTGAAAACGGAATGTATCAGTGAGGATATATTCGGACTTATGGAACACCGCGGGGGCTTTGAAGTGAATACGGAATTTCGGGTTCTACCCAGAACGGTGTATATCCCGAACTGGCAGCGCAATCTCCGCAGTGTCCGTTTGGGCGGAGCGCAAACCACAACGACCCCTGCTCGCAGGGAAACAACACAAATCAATGGTGTGCGAGACTATGTATACGGAGACCGGATTTCGCGTATTCACTGGAACGCCACAGCCAAGACCGGATCCTGGAAATCCAAGGAATTCGAGCATGAATCCTATCCGCAAACGATGCTTGTTTTAAACTGCAGCGAGAAAGGATTCCGAAATGCACAGCATTTCGAGACAGCTGTCTCTGCAGCGGCTTCATTGCTTGAATACGGAAGTAAGGAAGATGCAGGCATCGGGCTGTTTACTACAGGAAAAATTCCTCATCTGTTTCCTCCAAGCACGTTCCAGGGAGAGCGGATGGCTATGATTCAGCATCTGGTTGATGTTCATGCAGACCGAAAGGAATCATTGCAGTCATCCCTGGATCGGGTGGGCCGGGAGCTGCCGAAAGGTGCTCTGTTTCTGATTGTCACACCGACAGCAGATGACGATATCGTACAAACGATACGATGGGCGGAAAACCGCGGAATGAATCCGTGTTTGTTGAAGATTGATGGCGGAGATTCCGCGACGGAGTCCAAAGACTTTACATCTTATCTCCAAAGCCGGGGTGTCATGAGCTTCACGGCATCATCGCTGGAAGAACTGCCTTTTGTGCTGGGAGGTGGGTTACGATGAGGCAGCAACGAAGTTCTTCTTGGCTGTTTCACGGATTGACTATACTCTGGATCTGGATTCTACTGACACAGTGGGTATCCTATACAGAACCTATCCTTTACGAAGAGACAACAGCAGGCATTGTGGCAGCGCTGGCCATAACGGCAGTCGTTGAAGTATTGGTATTCGTCAAAAGAGTATATAGAATTCCTATTCAGCTAATTTTGATTATATACGCCGTTTACAGGATCCTGTCCAATTATGGAATGCCTGTTCCGGAAAGCTTTGCGGATGCGCTGAATGATGAGCGTTATCATTATGCGCTGCCGTATTTGTGGTTCGCGCTTGCGGCGTGGGCGATCTTTAATTTTGTTTCCGTCTGGGCGAACAGCAAACGCAAAATATTGATGCTCGTCGGTTTGAATATTGTTGCGTTTGCCGTGCTGGATTCTTTCACAACCTTTGTATTGTGGGATGAAACGGCATGGGTTGCAGGTGCAGGGCTGGCGTGGCTGGTCACGGAGCATTTTAACCGGTTTCGTATCCGGTTTCCGCAAGGGTGGCAGCGGCTGCGGCGTTACCCGTTCAAAATTATTGGCAACATTCTGGTCATATTCTCTCTGATTATGTTTGCCGGGGTGAATATGCCAAACATTCAGCCTTCACTAACTGATCCCTACACAGCCTGGAGAGAGTGGAGCGGTCTTCCACTGACGAGCGGCGGGGGAGCGGCCGGGGGAGGCGTCATTGTGACTTCCTGGGAAAGTATGTCAGGGTATGGACGGGAAGATAATGATCTCGGCGGCGGATTTAATTTCGACTATTCCCCGGTGATGTCCATTTCATCAGATGAACGAAATTACTGGCGGGGAGAGACGAGAAGCGTTTATTCCGGAACCGGCTGGGCGGACAGACAAAGAGCGCGGGACACGGAATCGGTTGAGGTCGGCCAGGCCTTGCCTGAAGAACAATCCGGCGTCCCGACCAAAACGGTGAAGCAGGATGTCACCATGCTTAACGATAACGTGTATCCTGTGCTGTTTGGAGCCTATTCCATGGTGAGCGTGGACCGCGTTGATTCAGAGGAGAACGGTGTTCTCCGCTGGAAAACCGAAGGAGCCGAGCTTCATCTGATCTCCGAGCCGAAAAGGCCTTATTATCCCAAAACCTACACTGTCACTTCCGAGGTGCCGGTCATACCATGGGAGCAGCTAAAGGAGAAATCAGATGAGGAGCTGTATGGAAACAATTCTGCGGATGATGAATATCTACAGATTCCATCGCGCTTCCCGGACCGTGTCCAGGAACTGGCAGAGGACATCACTTCAGGGGGAGATACCCCGTACAAAAAAGTGATGCTGCTGCAGCAGTATTTACAAAGCAGTGAGTTTTCATATACCAACAGCCCGAATCTGTCGAACAAACAAAGCGGCGACTTCGTTGACAGCTTTCTGTTTGAAGTCAAAGAAGGCTACTGTGATTATTTCTCCACATCCATGGTCATGATGGCGCGCTCTCTGGATATTCCTGCTCGCTGGGTCAAGGGGTACGCCCCGGGAAACGTACCGAATGAGCAGTTTATGTCACCTGGCGGCAGCCGAACGCCTTCAGGCAGCTATACGGTTACCAATGCAGATGCCCATTCGTGGGCAGAAGTATATTTCGGTGAAGAATACGGCTGGATTCCGATCGAAGCTACACCAGGTTTCACCATGCCGATTTTGTCCGGAGGCGAGGTTCAGGAGCCGGTGGTACCAGAAGAGCCGGATGAGCAGGAACCTGTGGAAGAAGAAGAGCAGGAAACAGCGGCAGCTGAGACAGCTGGCGATGACAACTTCAATCTGTATCCCATTCTTGGTATAGCGGCAGGTGTTATTATTCTGTTATGGATCGGGTATATTCTTTGGAGAATGCGCGTGAACTTCCGATTTATACGAGCGCGCCTTACCAGCGGCAGACCTTTGACGCCAGCTGATAAAGTGATCGCCGAGACGGAGCGCTGGATCCGGTCTATACACCGAAAGGGATTAACCCGCAGTCCGGAAGAAACGCTGCGTGAATCGGTACTGCGCTGGAAGGAACATCATCCGTCACTGGCACCTTTACTGAACCCGCTGCTCAAACGGTTTGAAGATGCCAGATATAGTCCGGTTCAGGTGGATCATGAAGCGTGGAAAACGGTACAGGCGGAAGCTGCCGAACTTAAAAAAGGATTGAAAAAGGTGAAAACCGTTTAATTCCTGCCGTCCGCCTTCCGCAAGGAACGGCGGGCGGTTTTTTGCACCCGGTGTGGAGAAAAATGGATGCATTTCTTTGGAATCGGCCATCCTAAATGAGACTGTTGTTTATTTTTACTAACTACTTGGAATATGGTATAGTTTTTCCTATGAAATTGAGGTGAATCATTTGTTTAAGATGCTTATTCCCAAGCAGCGTGTCGACACGGTTTATGATATCGATCTGGAAGAGATGTACAAGCAGGGCTACCGGGGCATTATTACAGATCTGGACAATACCCTGGTCGGAGCCAAGGCTCCCTTGGCGACACCTGAGCTTTTGGAATGGTTTAAAAAAGTCAAAGAGATCGGATTTCAATTGATTATCGTATCTAATAATCAGCTGGAGCGTGTATCGAAATTTGCGACTCCGCTGGATATTCAATATGTTCATGAAGCTCGCAAACCAAGCAATGCACCTTTTCGCAAAGCGATGCAGATGATGAACCTGACTGCTGACAAAACCATAGTGGTCGGTGATCAAATGCTGACCGATGTGTACGGAGGGAACCGGCTGGGTCTTTTTACAGTGTTGGTTATGCCGATCGCCATTAATGACGAGGGATGGATTACACGCCTGTTTAACCGCCGTGTGGAGAAGATCGCCTTAACCCGCCTTCGGAGAATGGGTTTATGGAAAGAGGAGGATAAGAAATGAGTGGGGCTGCAGGGGGACAAGACATCAAGAAATGCAGGGGCTGCGGCATCACGCTTCAGCATGCTTCTCAAGATAAACCCGGCTATTTGCCGGAGAAAGCCTGGGATCGGGAGCCGGTCATCTGCCAGCGATGTTTTCGGATCAAGAATTACAATGAAGCAGCCGCAGTGGCGGTGGATCAGGATGAATTTCTTCGTCTGCTCGGTCAGATCGGCAGCAAGCACGCATTAGTCATTCACATTGTGGATATTTTTGACTTTGAGGGCAGTCTGATCTCCGGTCTTCAGCGTTTTGTGGGCAATAACCCGGTTATACTAGCTGTCAACAAAACCGACCTTTTGCCAAAGGTTACGAATTGGAACAAGCTGTTAAACTGGGTGCAGAAGCAGTGTAAAGAACACGGGCTTAGAACCACTGATATTGTTATGTGCAGTGCCAAGAAAAATCAGGGTTTTGACCGGCTGCTGGAGACGATTGCAGAGAACCGCGGAGACCGTGATGTCTATGTCGTCGGAGCCACGAATGTGGGCAAATCGACGCTCATTAACCGTCTGATCCGGGATTATAGTGATCTGGATCAGGAACTTACCACGTCACGGTATCCGGGAACCACATTGGATATGGTTAATATTCCGCTGGATGACGGACGTTATATTATTGATACTCCGGGTATCGTATATCCTTGGAGATATAGTGAAATGGTGGGTCGTGAGGATCTGGGTGTCGTTATGCCGGAGAATCCGCTTAAACCCGTTGTCTATCAGCTGGATGAGGGTCAGACCTTGTTTTTCGGGGGCATGGGCCGTTTTGACTTTATCCAAGGGAAGCATCAGTCATTCACCTCTTTTATTAGCGGGCGCTTGAAGATTCACCGCACTAAACTGGAGCGTGCAGATTCCTTGTATGAGGACCACGCGGGTGAGCTTCTGTCCCCGCCGAACCGTGATCGGCTGAAGGATATGCCGCCTTGGACGAGGCATGAGATCCGGGTTCCGAAGGGGTCGAAATGTGATGTGTTCATCTCGGGACTGGGCTGGATCAAAGTGAACAGTGATGAAGGTGCATTAACAGCGGTTCATGTACCGAAGGGCGTCAAGGTGATGCTGCGTCCGTCCTTGATTTAGAATCATGCCAAGAAGTAAAGAATGGGGAGAATACCATGACAGGGAATCGGCTGCTTGAACAATTTGTACCCACGAGCGGATCACTGCTGCTTGGTGTGCTGGGGGATCCGATCGCTCACTCAAAATCACCTGTGATGCATCATGCGGCATTGAAGGCACACGGCATTTCTGGCCATTATGTTCCGCTGCATGTGAAACCCGATAACCTGAAGGAAGCCATCCAGGCTGTCCGGGTACTCGGGTTTCGCGGAGTGAATGTGACCATACCGCATAAGGTGGAAGTGATGTCGTATCTGGACAAGATCGATGAAGGAGCGGCAAAGATCGGAGCAGTTAATACGATCGTGAATGACCATGGCGTACTGACAGGTTATAATACGGACGGTATTGGATATGTCCGTTCGTTAAAGGACGAAGTGCTGCCGGGTTTGAGCGGAAGCAATATTGTTGTGCTGGGGGCTGGAGGTGCCGCACGCGGCATTGTTCATGCTTTAACACTGGAGATGGCAGGTTCGATCTCGATCATAAACCGCACGTCATCGAAAGCTGTTCAGCTGGCTGAGGAATGGGGAGGGGGTACATCCACTATCCGAGGTTATGGCGAGCATGAAGCTGAAGAAGCCGTTTCATCAGCCGATGTCATTATCAACACAACATCGGTGGGCATGCATCCGCATGTGGATCAAATGCCGGTGGAAGCTGAATGGATTCCTGAGGGGATTGTGGTGAGTGACTTGATCTATAATCCCCTCAAGACGAAGCTGCTCACTGAAAGTGAAGCGAGGGGATGCCGCGTGCATGGGGGACTGGGCATGTTCGTAAACCAGGGCGCCTTCGCTTTTGAATACTGGACTGGCCTTACAGCCCCCGTAGAAGAGATGAAACAGGCGGTACTGGAAAGTTTTTGAGATTTTCCAGACGTACATTTAAACCATATAAGGGAGTCATGACATAGCATGCTGACAGGTAAGCAAAAAAGACATTTACGTTCACTCGCGCATCATCTGGATCCGGTTTTTCAAGTCGGAAAAGGTGGGAGCAACGAGCATTTGATCCGCCATATTAACGAAGCAATTGAAAAGCGGGAACTTTTGAAAGTCTCGGTGCTTAACAACTGCCTGGAGGATCCGCGTGAGATCGCGAATGAACTGGTGGAAGGAACCGGTGCAGAGCTGGTACAGGTTATCGGGAAAACCATTGTACTTTATAAGGAGTCTCGGGACTACAAAACGATCGAGCTTCCTTAATAAGGAGGAATCCGGATGAAGACAGGTATCATGGGAGGAACGTTCGACCCGATTCACATTGGCCATCTTATGGCTGCAGAGGCAGCGAGGGACGCATGTGGACTGGAGGAAGTGTGGTTTATGCCAAGCCATACTCCGCCGCATAAACAGCAGGCAGGCGTTACGGGAGAAATGCGTTTAGACATGACAGAGAAGGCAATATCCTCAAATCCTCACTTTCGCCTGCTGGACGTGGAAGTTAAGCGTCAAGGCGTTTCCTATACCGTGGATACGATCCGGGATCTCAAAAAGGAATGGCCGGAACATGATTTCCATTTCATTATCGGAGCCGATATGGTGAATTACCTCCCGAAGTGGAATAGAATTCAGGAATTGGCCGATATGCTGAGCTTTATTGGTTTGAACCGTCCAGGTTCCCCGCTCGATACTGAGCAGCTGCCGGATTTCCTTAAGCGTCGTGTTCATATAGTGGACATGCCGATGCTGGATATCTCTTCTTCAGACATCCGCCATAAGGCGGAGAACGGGGAGTCGATCCGTTATATGGTGCCGGATCCGGTTTATGAATATATATCAAGGAGCGGGATCTATGGAGTACAATCGGGAACAGCTGATTGAAGCTGTATCTGCTCAGATGCCGGAAAAGCGGTGGACTCACACGCTGGGCGTGATGGAGACTGCTGTTCAACTGGCAAGGCGATATGGAGCGGATCCAGTAAAAGCCGATCTCGCAGCTATACTGCATGATGTTTCTAAATACTGGACGATTGAGAAGATGAGAAACATTCTGGTTGAGCATAAACTCAACGATGAGCTGCTTCTGCATGACAAGCAGCTGTGGCATGCCGAGGTCGGCGCTTTTACCGCAAGGGAAGTTTACGGAATTACAGATCCGGAGATCCTGGATGCCATTCGTTATCATACATCCGGCAGGGTGGGAATGACCTTGCTGGACAAGGTGGTTTGTCTTGCCGATTACATCGAACCGGGGCGGGATTTTCCTGGTGTGCATAATTTGCGCGAACTGGCCCAACATAGCCTTGAAGGGGCGCTTGCCGGCGGATTTGATTCCACCATCAGCCACTTGATAGCCAGAAAGCAAATCATTTATCCGCTCACGGTATTGTCACGTAATGATTTGATTAAGCAATTGGAGGAGAATATATGACCATAACACCACAGCAATTATTGAATACTGCCATTGCAGGCGCAGAAGATAAAAAAGCCATGAATATTGTGGCATTGGATTTGAAAGGCATCTCGCTGGTGGCGGATTACTTTGTGATTTGTCACGGTAACTCCGATACCCAGGTGCAGGCCATTGCGACCGAAGTTCGTAAACGTGCCCATGATGCCGGTATTCCCGTTCGGATCGAAGGCATGGATGCTGCCCGTTGGGTACTGCTCGATCTGGGAGACGTTGTTGTGCATATTTTCCACCGTGATGAGCGGGAATATTACAACATCGAACGCTTATGGTCTGACGCCAAAGTGGTGGAGAACGTATGAGTTTGATCGCCGGAACGATCGTGGAACTGGAAGTTTCCCGTGAAGTGTCTCCGTATGGTTTTTTTCTTGACGGAGGAGATCGCGATGTTCTGCTTCACTATACGGAATTGACCCGGGAGATCACAGCGGGTGAAGCTGTAGAAGTGTTTATCTTCTTCGATACAGAAGACCGGCTGGCGGCAACGATGAAGAAGCCTTATTTGACACTGGGTGAGACCGCCCTGCTGATGGTGGCTGATGTTCATCCACGGCTGGGCTGCTTCCTTGAGATGGGGCTTGGCCGGCAGCTGCTGCTGCCCATCCGTGAACTCCCGGAGTTAAAGGAGCTTCATCCTCAAGTAGGGGATCAGGTTTACGTCATGATGGAACATGATAAGCAGGGACGTCTGCGGGCCAGACTGGCAGGGGAACAAGAGCTTGTGCCTCTCGCATTTCATGCCCCTGCTTCCTGGCTGAATGAATGGTTTACGGCAAGGGTGTACAAGCCCCTGCAGATGGGAACTTTTGTGGTTGTAGATGGAGGTGTGCTGGGCTTCGGGGCTATTGGCATGATCCATTCTTCCGAGCGAACCCGGATGCTGCGATTGGGTGAAGAAGTGAAGGTGCGTGTCAGTCACCTCCGGGAGGACGGACGTGTCAATCTGTCCATGGTTCCGCGAAAGGAAGTCGGACGCACAGATGATGCGGACCGGCTGCTTGCTTTTTTGAAAGAGCGTCCGGGCGGTGGGATGCCTTACTCAGATGCTACCCCGCCGGATATTATCAAGCAGCGATTCGGCATCAGCAAATCGGCTTTTAAACGGGCATTGGGCAAGCTGATGAAGGATGGACTGGTCACTCAGAAGGAAAACTGGACGTATTTGGTTCAGCGTAATGATGCAGCAAATTCCGTCCCGGAAGAGTAATCAGAAACAATAAGCACAAGTGTCAGGAAGTGGTATCAGCATGTTGTCTTACCGCAAATTTGCATACGTTTATGATCAACTGATGGAAGATATGCCATACCCGGAATGGCTCCGATTTGCTCGGACGGCCTGGGAAAAGCATGGAATGCCGGCGAGTGTGGCGGAACTGGGATGCGGGACAGGAAGTATTACGATTCCTTTGGTTAAATCCGGATTTCAGGTGACTGGGATTGATCTGTCGGCTGACATGCTGTCCATTGCAAGACGCAAACTGGAAGAAACCCCGCAGGGGGGAAGGTTCTTCAGGGAAGGCAGCATCCGTTGGGTTCAGCAGGATATCAGGGAGTGGGAACTGCCGGAGCCTGTCGATGCCGTAATTTCGTTCTGCGACTGCTTCAATTACCTGCTGGAAGAAGAGGATATTCGGGCAGCATTTCAGCGTACATATAAGGGATTGAACGAGGGGGGCACATTTCTGTTTGATGTGCATCATCCTAACACACTGATCCGGTATGATGAGGAGCAGCCGTTTGTTCTCGATGATCCGAGGGTATCGTACATCTGGACATGTGAGCTGGATGGCCCGCGGTGTGAGATTGAACATCATCTATCCATATTTGCGCGAGATGAACAGGACCGGTCGATATACCGCCGTTTCGAAGAAAGTCATGTTCAGCGGGGGTATGATCCGCAGTGGATGAAAGTGGAGCTGACAAAAGCGGGATTCCGGGATGTGCAGTGCTACGCCGATTTCGAATGGGTTGAAGCTGGAGAAAACGCCCGGCGTCTGTTTTATGTAGCTGTAAAATAATCATAGAAACAACACGGTCAGCCAGTATTCTGGTTGGCCTTTTTCTATTTGGTGTTCGTGCCAAGATGTGACATTGCTCTGCGAGTGCGAACGAGCGACCCCAGTGTCAGCATGTGATAGTTTAAGATTGTTTTCCAAGCTTATTTTGAGAAAAACAGAAGCTTTTGGATCCATAAGATTGTTTTTCAGGCTTATATTTCACTTTACATCCATTTTCGGGTTATGGTAACGTTTTCAGATAATTTAAGACTGATTTTCAGGCTTAAAGTGTTCTTAACAGACAAAATGGGAGAAATAAGCCTGAATTTCAAGCTTATTTTAGCTGAGTTTAATGAGCACAACAGCGACGGGAGAAATGTTTCGCAAGTTTCGCTTGTTTGCATGTTTCGCAAGTTACGCGCTTCGTCCGCGGGATGTTTTTTCAGAGTCCGTTTGCCTGTAACTCCCTTATTTCAATATTGATTTGACTGAGGTTAAGGTAACAGGATGCAGCCATAGTTCCTCTATTCTGTCTTGTGGTAAACTGAATGTGAATGAAATTGGAAGCGATTGCAACTGGTGCTTTACATAAGCTAACCTTAAGGAGAGGATCAAATGAAGTTTTCGATATTTACCGTTTCGACACCGGAGCTAAGCCCGGAACAGCTGGTTACTTCCGCCAGAGAGGCAGGAGTTGAGGCAGTGGAATGGCGGTTTAAAGAGATTCCTCAAGATGCATTACAGGAGGAACCATCGTACTGGCGGCATAACCGCTGCTCGATCGATCCTGCAGGAAGTGAGGAAGAGTGGCTGACATTCAAACAGATCGCTGAAAAGGAAAATATCCGAACGCTTGCGGTAGTCCCTTACCTCTCATGTGGAGATATCGAAAATACACGCCGTGTGCTGCGGGCAGCCCAGCTTCTGGGCGCAGATTATATTCGGGCAGGGGTTCCGGCTTATGATCGTAGTGCGAATTACAATACCTTATTCCATCAGTGTAAAGAATATCTGGCTCAGGTTGAAGGCCTGGCAGCGGAGTATGGCGTGAAAGCACTGGTAGAAACACATCACAATACCATTGCACCAAGTGCCTCACTGGCTCACCGCTTGGTGTCGCAATTTAATCCCGAACATATCGGTGTGCTGTACGATCCCGGCAATATGGTATATGAAGGTTATGAAAATTACAAAATGGGACTGGAACTGCTGGGTCCATACCTGGCCCACGTCCATGTCAAAAATGCCGCACACGTGAGCTCCATAACAGGAGAGGGTGACCGTACAGAATGGAAACAGGATTGGTCACCCCTGGCCCAGGGTGCTGTATCCTGGCCGCAGGTTCTGGCCGATCTGAAATCCGTTGGGTATGACGGATATTTCGGAATTGAAGATTTCAGCGGCACACTTGCCTCACCGGACATGATGAAATCGATTGTTGAGCAGATGAAAGAGTGGTCGGCATAACATAAATATAGACTCTAAATAAATTCATTCAAGGAGGATCATACCGTGGACAAGGTAAGAGTAGGGGTTATTGGTCTTGGAATGGGGTACAGTCATTCCCGTTCTCTGGCTGAAGGCCGTATAAAAGGGGCTCAATTGACGGCCGTATGCGATATGCAGCAGCAAAAGCAGGATATGGCTAAAGCAGAACTGCCACAGGATGTGAAAATCTGGGGCGATGCCCGGAAGATGATGTCCTCCGGTGAAATCGATGCGGTCATCATTGCCACACCTCATTATGATCATCCCAAGGAAGCGATTTTTGCATTCCAGCAGGGACTGCATGTATTGATTGAGAAACCGGCCGGTGTGTATACGAAACAGGTTCGTGAAATGAACGAAGCCGCGCAAGACAGCGGCAAGGTGTTCTCCATTATGTACAATCAGCGATGCAACCCGCTGTATCAAAAGCTGCGGGAACTGATTGCAGATGGTGAGCTGGGTGAGATCCGCAGGATGAATTATATCGTAACCGAGTGGTACCGTTCCCAGAGCTACTATGACTCCGGAGGCTGGCGTGCAACCTGGGCCGGTGAGGGCGGCGGTGTGCTGGTGAACCAGTCTCCGCATCAGCTGGACTTGTGGCAGTGGGTGACCGGGATGATGCCGAAGCGCATGAGAGCCTTCTGTTCTTTCGGAAAATATCGCAATATTGAGGTAGAGGACGATGTCACGGCTTATGCGGAATATGAAAACGGCGCAACTGCTGTTTTTATAACGACGACTGGAGAGGCACCGGGAACGACACGTTTTGAAGTGACAGGCACCCGGGGGAAAATTGTCCTAGAGAACGACAAGCTCTCATTCTCGCGGCTGCGGGTTCCAGAGCCGGAATTCAATAAAAATTTTGAGGGCAAGTTCGGCCAGCCGGAGTGCTGGAAGTGTGAGGTACCGATCACAGGAGAGAATACACAGCATGACGGTATACTGCAAAATTTCACAGATGCCATACTGCATGGTACTCCACTGATTGCGCCTGGGGAAGAAGGTATTCACGGGTTGACACTCTCTAACAGCATGCATTTATCCACCTGGCTGGATGACTGGGTCGAGCTGCCGATCGATGAGGATCTTTATTATGAAAAGCTGCAGGAGGTCATTCAGCATTCAACGTATCAGAAGACCGTAAGGGACACGGGACCGGAAGTGGATATGTCCAAATCTTTTGTATAGAAATGGGAGGTTTCGATAATGAATCGAAGTAACGGTATGATGTATGCACCATCTGGTAAATCTCAGCCTGTTGTAGGGCCCGGTGAATTTGTATTTGCAGCTATGGCCCTGGATCACGGACATATTTACGGCATGTGCAACGGACTGGTGGAGGCAGGTGCGACATTGAAGTGGGTGTATGACCCCGATCCTGACAAGGTTCAAGCGTTCTGTGAAAAATACCCTCAGGTCACTGCCGCTTCTTCTGAAGATGAGATTCTGCAGGACCAGGAAGTTCGGCTAGTAGCCGCAGCGGCGATCCCGTCACTGCGTTGCGAGCTTGGACTCAAAGTTATGTCGCATGCCAAAGACTATTTTACCGATAAGACTCCTTTTACTACACTGGAACAGGTCAATCAGGCACGGGCCAAGGCATCGGAAACCGGACAGAAATACATGGTGTATTACAGTGAAAGGCTGCATGTGGAAAGCGCTGTTCATGCAGGCCATCTCATTCAGGATGGAGCGATCGGCAGAGTAGTTCAGGTTATGGGTACCGGTCCGCATCGGCTGAATGCCTCCCAGCGTCCAGATTGGTTTTTCAAACGCGAAATGTACGGGGGCATACTGTGTGATATCGGCTCGCATCAGATCGAACAGTTCCTGTTCTATGCGGGATGCAAGGATGCTGCTGTAGCCAGCAGCAAGGTGGCGAATTACAACAGCCCGCAGTATCCGGAGCTAGAAGATTTTGGAGATGCCACGCTGATTGGGGACAATGGTGCGACCAACTACTTCCGAGTAGACTGGCTGACCCCAGATGGTCTTGGCACATGGGGAGACGGCAGGACGTTTATCTTGGGGACCGAAGGGTACATCGAGCTCAGAAAATACATTGATATTGCCCGCAGCCCGCAGGGGGATCATCTGTATCTCGTCAACGGCAGCGGAGAGTATCATATGGAGCTCAGCGGAAAAGTAGGGTTTCCTTTCTTCGGTGAACTGATTCTGGATTGTCTGGAGCGAACGGAACGCGCCATGACGCAGGAGCATGCCTTCAAGGCGGGAGAATTATGTGTGATGGCGCAGCAGCAGGCGGTTCGTATTCAGTAACATATTCGTTTATACTATAAGGAATCCATGGAGCGCAAAGGGGAAAACTCTTATGAAACCGGGGTTCCTTATACATGAACACCAGCTGACACGTCAGCCTTATAGCTATTCTTACCGGAGTGACTACCTCATTGAAAGCGGTATTTTCCACTCTCATCCCTCGCATGAAATTTTTTACTTTCATGAAGGGACTTGTACATATCTGATCGGTGATCGAATCTACGTACTGCAGCCCGGGGACCTCTTGTTGATGAACGGCCTGACCCTTCATTGTCCGCATATTGAGCCCGATGCCCGCTATGTACGCAGTATTATTCATTTTGATCCTGGGATTTTGGATCAGTGGCTCAGTCCCGCGCTGTCGGCCAAAGCATTGACTCCATTTCAGCAGCTCAGCAACCTTAGATTGACGTTGGCCGGAGCAGAACGTGAGGAGTTTGAACGAATGCTAGTGGAACTAAATCGTCTCTCACTATCACCTTCCGGCCATCATAATGAGAGACGCGGGCTTCGCCTGGCGGATCTGCTGCTGTATATTGCGGACATTTGTTCGGAAACGACGGTAGCGCAGTCAGAGTATTCTGAGAAAGAACGCCATGTCCAGCATGTGATATCATTCGTAGAGCATCATTATGATCAGAATATTACGCTGGATGACATTGCTCAGATTGTGCATCTTTCCAAACCGTATCTCTCTTCCATTTTTAAAGAGGTAACAGGGACAACCGTATTGAAATATGTGTACAGCCGTAGAATCAATCAAGCCAAAATCCTGCTCTGGCTCCATCCCGAAATGTCTGTGACAGAAGCCGGGCGTGCAGCAGGTTTTAATCACCTGGCTCACTTTAGCCGAATGTTCAAGGACATGGTAGGTGTAAGTCCCGATGAATACCGGAACAGCCGCATTTCCACATTGACTTAGCCAGCAATATTCGATATAATATCGACATTCAATTTAAAATATTATGCGATGATGAGGACAATTAGTTTCATGCTCGTTACCCAGAGAGCCGGCGGTTGCTGCAAGCCGGTTGACGACAGAAATGAACTCACCTCGGAGTAACGATGTCAATTTGGCGGATATCTGTGCTGCTGCAGCACATGTTTATGGATCGGCTGAAGAAGCATGGTCGTCTCACCTGCGATATAGGTGACAGAGTGAGTGTAAGGCAAAGTATGCCTTTCACTAACTAGGGTGGTACCACGGGAAACAACCTCTCGTCCCTAGCGTTATACGCTGGAGACGGGAGGTTTTTTTGTTACACATAATAACCAATGGGGTTCAAGCGCAAAGAAGGAGCTGGCGAAGATGAGCGAAAATCAACAAACAGGTCACGGCTATAAGCCGCAGGCCATCGAGCCGAAATGGCAGAAGTATTGGGATCAGCACAAAACATTCAAAACCAGGGAAGATGACGATAAGCCGAAGTTTTATGCACTGGATATGTTTCCGTATCCGTCTGGTGCGGGGCTGCATGTAGGTCATCCAGAAGGCTACACGGCAACGGATATCGTATCCCGCTTTAAACGGATGCGCGGTTTTAATGTGCTTCATCCGATGGGCTGGGATGCATTTGGTCTCCCAGCAGAGCAGTACGCGATGGACACCGGCAAGCATCCGCGGGATTTTACGATCAGCAATATTGATAATTTTCGCAGACAGATTAAATCTCTGGGTTTCTCCTACGATTGGGATCGTGAGATCAGTACGACCGATGCCGATTATTACAAATGGACGCAATGGATTTTTATTCAGTTGTATAACAGAGGTCTTGCCTATGTAGCTGAAGTTCCGGTGAACTGGTGTCCAGCGCTTGGAACAGTACTTGCCAACGAGGAAGTCATTGACGGAAAGTCGGAGCGCGGCGGTCATCCGGTTGTTCGTAAGCCGATGCGTCAGTGGATATTGAAAATTACAGATTATGCAGAAAGACTGCTGGAGGATCTGGAAGACCTGGATTGGTCTGAAAGCATTAAGGATATGCAGCGGAACTGGATCGGTAAGTCGACGGGTGCCGAGGTTGTATTCGATATTGAGGGTCATGACCACCAGCTGACGGTATTTACAACTCGTCCGGACACGCTGTTCGGTGCAAGTTACTGTGTGGTGGCACCTGAACACGAGATGGTGGAAGCCATTACAAGTGAAAGCCAGAAAGCGGCTGTTAAGCAGTATCAAGAGCAGGCTGCACACAAGAGTGATCTGGAACGTACGGATCTTGCAAAAGACAAGACCGGTGTTTTCACCGGTGCTTATGCAATTAACCCGGCGAATGGTGCCAAGCTGCCGATCTGGATTGCCGATTATGTGCTTGCCGGATACGGTACCGGTGCCATCATGGCTGTACCGGGCCACGACAGCCGTGACTGGGAATTTGCCAAAAAGTTCGACCTGGATATTATCGAAGTGGTCAGCGGCGGCAATGTGAATGAAGAGGCGTACACCGGAGCGGGTGTACACGTCAATTCCGATTTCCTGAACGGGCTTCATAATGAAGAAGCGATTGAGAAAATGACAACCTGGCTGGAAGAGAGCGGAAAAGGCAGCCGCAAAATCACCTATCGCCTGCGGGACTGGCTGTTCAGCCGCCAGCGGTATTGGGGGGAGCCGATTCCGATTCTTCACTTGGAGGATGGCTCCATGAAAACTGTGCCGGAGGACCAGCTCCCGCTGCTTCTGCCGGATGTTGATCACATCAAGCCATCAGGCACAGGCGAATCACCGCTCGCCAATGTTACAGAATGGGTGGAGACGGTGGATCCCGAAACGGGAATGAAAGCCCGCCGCGAGACGAACACGATGCCGCAGTGGGCCGGCAGCAGCTGGTACTATTTGCGTTATATCGATCCGCATAATACGGAAGAGATCTGCTCCAAAGAAAAGCAGAAAGCCTGGCTGCCGGTTGACCTGTACATCGGCGGTGTAGAGCATGCGGTTCTGCATTTGCTGTATGCCCGGTTCTGGCATAAAGTGCTGTATGATCTCGGTGTAGTGGATACGAAGGAACCGTTCCAGAAGCTGGTGAACCAGGGTATGATTCTGGGTACCAACAACGAGAAGATGAGCAAATCCCGCGGCAATGTCATCAATCCGGATGATATTGTGAATGAATATGGAGCCGATACGCTTCGCGTGTACGAAATGTTCATGGGGCCGCTGGAAGCGACCAAACCATGGAACACGAACGGAGCGGAGGGCATTCACCGTTTCCTGTCCCGCGCATGGCGCTTGTTTATCGGCGAGAACGGCGAGCTTAGCAGCAAGCTTTCAGACGGTGAAGGTTCCGATGAATTTAAGCGCATCTGGCACAAGACCGTGAAGAAAGTGACGGAAGATCTGGAGCATCTGCGCTTTAATACAGCGGTCAGCCAGCTCATGATCTTCGTTAACGAAGGCTACAAGACCGAAGAATTGCCGCGTCAAGCCATGGAAGGTTTCGTGAAGCTGTTATCTCCGCTGGCTCCCCATCTGGCAGAAGAGCTCTGGAGCCGGCTTGGATATAGTGAAAGCATCACTTACGAAACTTGGCCACAGTTCGATGAGGCATGGACCGTAGATGCTGAAGTCGAGATTGTGATCCAGGTGAATGGCAAGATTGTCGAGCGTGTTAAGATCGGTAAAGACATGGACCAGGAAGCCATGAAAGAACATAGCCTCTCCCTTCCGAATGTCAAGCAGGCACTGGAAGGAAAGAGTGTACGCAAGGTCATTGCAGTGCCGGGTAAACTGGTCAATATCGTGGCCGGTTAACCATGGAGTCGAACACCGCATCCAGTTTCTCCAAATCCTCATCGTACTTGTCATGTGTGGTGCTTATGAGCTGGTGAAACAGACCGTCCAGCCTTTCCTCAAGCAGGGACAGGGCCTGGGCGGTGATGCCACCCGGGACAGCAATTCTTTTCTGTAGCTGCTCCGGTGTGAATCCTTCTTCTGTCAGCAGTCTTCCGGTGCCAAGCAGCATTTCGCCGGCCAGACGGTTCAGAGAGGAGCGGTCGGCTCCGGTCAATTCGACGGCAGCAGTGATCCATTTTTCCAAAAAATAACTCAAAAAAGCAGGCCCGCAGCTGGAAAAATCGGACGTAATCCTTGTGTGCGATTCCAGTACTTGAATGGGCCTGCTGATGTAAGACAGGAGGCTTTCCAAAAGCAGCCTGTCTTTTTCTTTGATTCGGGAACCATACATGCACAGTGATGCGCCGCTGCCCGTGTAGTTGGTTAGGCTGGGGATGATTTTGGCCACTTTGCAGGGAAGTGCCGGCTCCAGATGGGACAGCTGCACGGGACTGGTAATGGATACGGCAATCTGCTCGGGGGACATCACCTCTGCAATGTCATCAATAACTGATCTAAAGTCACCCGGTTTGATACATAGAAAGAGAATATCGCATTGGGACGCATTCTCCGCATTACTTTCATAGAGTTTGATACCGGGATGCTGATGTAGAAGATCTACCGATTTTTGCGGAGTACGGGTACTTACCTGAATCTGTTCCGGCTGCAAGGCACCGTAACGGATCAAGGAGTCGATCAACAGCTGGCCCATGCTTCCCGCACCGATAAAACCGACTTTCATATGGGGCTCCCTCCTTTCACGTTATAACGGCACAGAACTGCCGTGTATTACCGATAATGTATGCAGCGGCAAGGTTGACCCATGACTGGTACGCTGTAAATGAGCATCTGTCACCCTAGACCCGCAGCCGGCCAGCGGCCAAATACATAAAGCGGACCTGCGGGTCCGGGTTGGAGGATCACGAAATGAGAAGAACAAAAATGGCGGCAAGTATCGCTGTGACCTTGCTGGGATGTGGTTTGATTTTGTTTAGTGGAGGGGAGAAGAGCCTTCAGGACTGGGTACCGCTAAACGCAGAAATGGAAGAAGTCCTGGGGCTGCAATCTGAGGGCGGCAAGCCAGCAGACGAGAAAGAAGAAGCTGCGGCGAAGGTAGATAAAGAAAAGTCGAAGGCAGGTAAAGAAAAACCAGCATCGGCTCCTCTTGAAGAAGCTGATGCCCGTGCCGGTAACGCGGCTCCAGCTGATAAGGAGGGACAGCATTCAGCATCCTCCACCGAGATACCTGACGCAGTGCCTGCAGCTCAGAAACCGGTTTCTGAAAATTCGGTCCCTTCCAGTCCCGCTGCAGCAGCTGAGAAAGCACGCGGAAGTGCTGCATCGAGTGCTCAAGATGGCACAATCAACATCAATACAGCGAATCTGTCGATGCTCATGGAACTGCCGGGGATTGGAGAGAAGAAAGCCCAGGCTATATTGGATTACCGGAACACGCATGGCTCATTTCAGAAGCCTGCTGATCTGATGGAGGTAAAGGGAATCGGACCTAAAATGTTTGAAAAAATGAAAACTTACATCGCGCTTTAACCCTGTGATACAATAAAATCAATCTTATTTCAAACAAAGACAGGTGAGACAACGTATGAGCAGTGATCATCGCAAAGACTGGGATACCTACTTTATGGATATTGCATTTATGGTTTCTACCCGTTCGCAGTGTCCGAGAAGACATGTGGGCGCGGTGCTTGTTCAGGGGAAGAAATTGCTCGGGACGGCATATAACGGTGCGCCGATGGGGGTGCCGGACTGCCTAGAGGCTGGGTGCATGATCGCAGAGGATTATGAACTGGTCGTCACGGAAGGCGTGGAAGAGATGGTGAAGAAGCAGCGCTGTATCCGTACCATTCATGCTGAACAAAATCTGCTGTTGTTTACCGACCGCATCGATCGGGAGGGCAGCACCGTCTATGTTACAGATGAACCTTGCTGGACCTGTGCCAATATGCTGGCCAACAGCGGGATTACGGAGATTGTCTATCACCGTACCTATCCTAAGGACAGCCGTAAGGTCAGTCTTATGATGGCCCAGAAAGGGATTTCGTTCCGGCAGCTGGAACAGTATGAACCGCCGCGAGAAACGCTGATGTCTGTTGAAAATTAATTGGATATATTTTGTGACCCGAGGAAGAACCTCCATGAATGCTTAGGCGTTCTGAGGTTCTTTTTTTTGTGCAGTTTGAATTCAAGGGGGATGTGATTGAATGCGTCAGCGGCCTCTTTTATGGTTTGCTATCTACTGGGTGGCCGGAAGCGCTTGTGCGGCGATGTTTACAGGCATACAGCAGCTGCAGGTGATTACAGGTATCGCTATGCTGCTTGGTGCTGCCGTTATCCTTCGCCGGACCCGTTCGGTATTGGCGGTTATAATGCTCTTCGCACTGACAGGTTCGGCCTTGTACTGGGAGTTTAATGACAGCCGCAATGTGAGCAGTCTTGAACAGGTGCTGAAGAGCGGTGCAGCAGAAGAAGATACGATTAGTGATGAGGTGGAAGGACATATTTTGTCACCGGTAAAAGTGGACGGAGACCGAGCAGATTTTACGATGCAGGTGAACCGGTGGGGATCGAATGAAGAACTGAAGGAGAAGGTTCTGGTTCAGGTGAAGCTGTCGCATGAAGAGGAGCAGGGCACCGCTTTGGGATGGAAAAGGGGAGATCGCGTTGTGTTTAACGGCTCATTGGAGCGTCCGGGAGAGGCGCGTAACTTTGGCGGATTTGATTATCGCTCGTTTCTGCGGCATCAGAACATTCATTTTATCGTAAAGACGTCGGGGGCCCAAGAGATCAAGACAATGGCGGAGGAACATAATGTCATATCCCTATGGCGGTGGAATGATGATCTGCGATCATCGATTGGAGGGCGGATTGATGATCTGTTTGGCGGATTTCACGGCGGATATATGAAGGGCCTTATTATCGGTGACCGAGGAGACCTGGATCACGATACCTTTATGGAATTTTCCAGACTGGGATTGACCCATATCCTGGCGATATCGGGTATGCATGTGGCCGTTTATGTCGGCTGTCTGCTGTTCATCTTTTCCTCTCTGAGGATGACCAGGGAAGCATCGCTGACAGCTGTCATTTTTCTTCTGCCACTGTATGTTGTACTGACAGGCGCGAGCCCCTCCGTGACTCGTGCTGGCATTATGGGTATGATCGGCTTGTATGCGGCCAGGCGAGGGATCCTCAAAGACGGTATGCATATTTTAAGCGCCGCTGCACTCATGATGCTCTGGTACAACCCGTATTATCTGGTCAATGTCAGCTTTCAACTGTCGTTCCTGGTGACTGCTGGACTCATGATTTTTGTACCGAAGCTGATGCCGCTGCTCTCTGCTTTTCCAAAGTGGCTGGGCGGCTCTCTGGCCGTGACGGCCGCAGCCCAGATGGTCTCTTTTCCGCTTACTATTTATTATTTCAACCAGTTTTCGCTGCTGTCGCTCCTTGCCAACCTCCTGCTGGTACCCTTAATCAGTCTGGTCGTGCTGCCGCTGGGAATGATCTGTGTTCTTATCAGTATCATCTGGATGCAGGGTGCCGGCTGGCTCGCAGCCCTGATTGTATCGATCAATAATCTGACCTTTGGATGGGTAGAGTGGATGAACGGCTCGTCTGCATTTTTGACCATATGGCCCTCTCCCGCTTTGTGGTGGATCATGATGTATTTTATCACCTTGTTTCTGCTGCTGCGTTCCTTAAACAAGCTGCTTGAAAACCGTGCCGAACCATTCAACCCGGATGAGACGGTGCCGCTTGATGCTGTGCAGAAAAGGACAGGCCGATCAATTCTTCAGGATCTTCGCCGATCAGAACCTCATCCTGTGCTGTGGTCTGTCACCGCAAGGCTGAGATCCGCCGGTTTCTTGCGATTGGCGCGAGGAATAGAGGCCGCTGCGATTCCTGCGGTACTTCCGCTTGCTGTCATAATCTGCTTGCTACTGTATACAGGCTATCACAGCCCTTACCGACATGGAGCAGGGACCGTGCAATTTCTGGATGTCGGCCAAGGTGATTCCATACTCATTACGACACCATCGGGGCGAAATCTGCTGGTAGATGGGGGCGGTACGCTTAACTTTCGGAAAGAGAAGGACGCATGGAGGGAGAGGAAAAGCCCGTTTGAGGTCGGTGCCAAAGTCGTCGTTCCTCTGTTGAAGAAGAGAGGCGTTCATAGTCTGGATATGGTCATGATTACGCATAATGATCAGGACCATGCAGGCGGCATTCAAGCGGTGCTGGAGGAAATACCGGTGAGAGCGATTGTTTTTAATGGGACCCTGACATCATCACCCAAGTTCGAGGCTCTCATGAGTACGGCCCTGCGCAAGGGAATCCCGATCTACAAAGCGGAAGAGCATTCCCTGTATGAGCCTGATGCCGATACACGCATACAGTTCCTTCATCCTTCCGCCAGAGCGGTTGAAGATGACAGGCAGCTTCAACAGGTCAAGGAACAGAATCATCATTCCCTGGTATTTTTAATGAAGATGAACAAAGCGAGGTTTTTATTCAGCGGTGACGCTGATACAGCGGCTGAGCTTACGATTTTGCACAACGTTGATGGATCGCTTGCAGCAGCAGCCTTACCGGTAGATGTGATGAAAATTGGACACCATGGCAGCAAAACATCCACATCCCCACAGTGGCTGGAAGCTTGGAGACCTGCAGCGGCCGTCATCTCAGCGGGGGTGAACAATATTTACCGTCATCCGCATCCCGATGTGGTAGATCGTATAATAGAACATAACGTGACGCTGTTCCGCACCGATCTGCACGGTGAGACCCAGATCAGAGTAGAATCAGACGGTAAAATCAGTGTTCGTACAAAATTACCTCCAGAAAAGCCTCCCCTGTGAGGCTTTTCCTATTTGTGTATATCTGAGGACACTGGAGCATATGACCTTTGTTTGCCGACGCCAATAGGTCTGGATATGAAGAGAGTCTGATGACGCCAGGAATTATTTTTGGTATAGTTAGTTGATGTTTCCTTAAAAAATAAAATGTTATCCTGCAACAATTTTCGAAATAGATTCGTCATTTAGTATGCAGGGAGAGGGGGATCCACTGTGGTGGAGCAGGGACTCATCAGAGCCGCTCAATCGGGCGATCGCGACGCTCTAATCACCCTATTGCGAGAAATCGAGCAGCATGTATACCGCACAGCTTATTATATCTTAAACAATGAACAGGACGCGCTGGATGCTTCCCAGGAAGCGTTGATCCGGGTTTACACCAAGATCAATTCCTATGAAGAGAAGGCTCAATTCAAAACCTGGGTTCAACGAATCGTGACGAATATTTGTATTGATAAATTCCGCCGCAACAAACCTACCGTCTCCATTGATGAACATGATCTCGTATTCGAAGACCGCCAGAATGTTGAGAAGGAAGTCATGACGGGATATTTGGCACAGGATATTCAAGAGGCGATCAATCATCTGCCCGATCATCACCGAACCGTCATTGTCCTGAGATATGTGCAGGATTTATCTTACAACGAAATCGCAGACTGCCTGAATTTACCTTTAAATACGGTGAAGTCTTATCTGTTTAGGGCGAGGCAGCAGCTGCAGAACATGCTCCAGGAGCATCAGAAAGGTGGTGTATCAGGATGAACTGTCAGCAAGTGATGGAAGATTGGATGCAGCGTTACCTCGATCAGGATCTAACACCGGATGAAACCGCACAGCTTTACAAGCATATTGCGGTTTGCGCCGAGTGTGCGGAACACTTTCAAATGATTAAATTATTATCGCGCGATCTCGAAGACTTGCCGCCGGTGACAATGCCGTTCAGCCTGGTGGATTCCATACTGCCTCAGCTGGATGCGATCGATCGTGCCCGGGATGAGCGGCTTGCCGAAGCAGCCCGTAAACCGGCCGAGATGATACCGGAACCTCGTCGTACTCCTCGTTCTTCAGGTTGGTGGGGGACCATCGCGGGAAGAACGGCAATTGGTGCTGCAGCTGCGGCTGTGGTGCTGGGAGCAGCCATTTTTAGCTATGAGCCCAAGCAGCTCTCCGATGCCGAAATTCCTTATCAATCTGAACAGTCGAATATGACAGCGAACAGCAGCATTGCCGAGAGTGAAACCGAGATGCAGCAGGAAGACGTTCCTGATGCCAATAGCACGGTACCAGAAGAGCAGCAGCCGCTCATGAAAGAAGAAGGCTCTGCGGACCAGGCAGAAGGCGGGACCGAGGTATTACCCGATACTCCGCCAGAAACTCCGGTAGAGAGCCGGCAGGAGACCCCGAAAGAGACTCGGGAATCTGCCGCTCCGGATGGGCAGGAATCCTCGAATGAGCGCTCTACGACCAAAACGGCTCCTTCTCAAGATTCAAAGAGCAGCGGGGAGACAGAGAAGCCGCAGGTGAAGCCGGACAAAAGTAAGAGTGCAGCACAAAGCGAACCTTCTTCTGAAACCAATAATAATCCTCAAGAGGCACCATCAGGATCAGATCCAGAGGCTGCATTACCCCCAGCCGAGGATTCTACAGCGGCAGATGCAGAAGTCGGTAATAAGAGTGATGAGCCCCCGGCTGCAGAGGATCCTTCAATGAATGATGAGCCTGCAGTGGAGGCGGAGGAAAACTTTATATTTGGCATGGCCAGTATGCTGGCACCACTGCAGTGGGATGCGCCCGATGGCCTGCACCGTGCTCAACTAGAGGGGGACCAGCTGGTGCTGTACCAGGTCCCGAAATCCGAGGACCCGCCGGCCGTTATTCAAAGTCTTCCACTGCAGGGAGAATGGATCACAGGCCAGTGGTCTGAAGACAGCAAAACCTTTACCTATTGGACAATGGTTGACGGCACTGAGAAACAGCATGTGTATTCTCTTGAGAAGCAGAACAGCAAAGAGGACTCCTCTGCTGCAGAAGTGCCGCCGCCTGCAAAGACACCGGCAAGATCTGAACCGCCAACAAAAACCGAGAGGGCTCCTCGAACCCCTTAGGAATCAAAATGGCAATTGAGGATAAAAGATGCACACTTATACGGGTTCAAGAATAGGTTAAAACAGATCTAAATAAAGCACATCACAATGAACACCCCGTCGTTTGACCGGCGGCGGAATGTTTCTAGAGCATTCCGCAGTGCGTTTATATAGATGTGTTGGGAATGAAGAACCTCTGCAGCCATCTTGGCGGCAGGGGTTCTTCGCTGTACGGCTGTCCTGGTACAGGCATTTCTGGTATAGTGGACGAAGAAGAAAAAGGGGTGGATGAAAGGTGGATGCCAAAGCAGCGGCTAAGGCCGTCAAACAAGGGGAGGTATCTCCGGTTTACCTGTTGTACGGCAGTGAAAAATATCAGTTGAACGAGTTTCTTACATTTCTTGAGAACCAGCTTATCACGAAAGAAGACCGTGATTTTGCTTTAATTCATATGGACCTGAGCGAGATCCCGATACAGGCTGTCATTGAGGAAGCAGAGACTGTGCCGTTTATGGTCCAGAGAAAGCTGATTTTGGTCAGGGATGCAGCTATTTTCACCGCGGGCAAGGAAAGTGCCAAGATCGAGCATCGAACGGAAAGCCTGCTGGAATATCTGGACAACCCGGCAGACTACAGTGTTATCGTGTTTATTGTTTCTAATGAGAAGCTGGATGAACGCAAGAAGATCGTCAAGGCTGTCAAAAAAGCAGGAACAGCACTTTCATTTACGCCCTTGGGCGGAGATGATCTGTTGAAATGGGTTGAAAAACAGGCCCTGCAGCAGCATTGCAGCTTTGAGCCCGGTGCAGCTGAAGTACTGGTTCGCAATGCAGGCACAAGTCTGCAAAATCTGGCGGGTGAAGTAAACAAGCTCTGTTTATATGCCGGTAACGGTGGGAGTATCAGCGCTGCGGTTGTAAATCAATTGGTCTCCCGAAGCACCGAGCAGAGTGTTTTTGCATTGGTCGAAGATATTGCGAATTTAAGACTGGATCAAGCGCTATCCATTTTTTACGAGCTGCTGAAGCAGCGTGAGGAACCTATTAAAATTGCAGCTTTGATCACGAGACAGTTTAGAATTATCCTGCAGGTCAAGACCCTTTCCAGACAGAGCTATTCCCAGCAGCAAATTGCTTCGCAGCTGGGACTGCACCCGTATGCTGTGAAAATTGCAGGTGAGCAGGCGCGTAAATTTGAAACCGCACGATTGGAGAATATATTGAACTACATGGGGGAAATGGATTACAAGATGAAGTCCGGGGCGATGGACAAGGTGCTCGGATTGGAACTGTTTATCCTGCGGCTTGGAGTCTAGCTTCCTATCACTTGTAATAACTAAAAACCCTGAGCCGCATTTGTGGCTCAGGGTTTTTCATTAACGTATAAATGAATCGCATTTCTTACGCTTGGGAAGAAATTGCGTTCAGTCTTTTCGCCAGACGGGACTTTTTGCGGGAAGCCGCATTTTTATGGATCAGACCCTTCGTAACAGCTTTATCCAGCTTCTGGGAAGCGGCTTGGAAAGCAGCTTTCGCAGCTTCAACTTCAGTACCAGCCAGCGCAGTGTCAGCATTCTTAACAGCTGTACGAAGTGCGGATTTCTGGGAAATGTTGAGTGCATGGCGTTTTTCAGTTGTCTTAACGCGTTTAACCGCGGATTTAATGTTTGGCATTACATTCACCTCCTGTAAGGCATTTCAATAGAGCGAAATGGTTCACAACTTAAAATAGTTTAGCATGTGAGGGGACAAAAAGCAATACTAAGTCCTTTCGACTTCACAGCACTATTCAAAATCAGGAAATGCACGCATAATCCTCCGGCAACTCCCGCACACTACCATCATTAAGAACAGGAGAGTGATGGCTGATATGGAGTTAGACTTGCAGTGTTATTCGGTCCGCACGGACCTTGCCGTAGAATCTAAAGAAATGATCAACAGCCTCGAGCCTGCACCCATTCCCGGGGTCGTGGAAGACATCAGCCAGGAGGACGGGATCAAGATAACACGCCTGGACGTTCAAAATGAGGCAGCATCCCAAAAGATCGGCAGAGTCGTAGGGCATTATGTCACGCTTGAAGTGCCTGAGCTCCGCAAAGGAGATACCGGTCTGCAGGAGCACGTGGCTACGGTGTTTGCCCGGGAATTCGAACAATTTATGCAGCATATCGGACTCGGACCACATGCCTCTGTGCTCATTGTAGGCCTTGGCAACTGGAATGTAACGCCGGATTCTCTGGGGCCGCTTGTGGTGGAGAATGTGATGGTCACACGGCATTATTTTGAGCTGATGCCCGACCGGGTAGCACCGGGATACCGCCAGATCAGCGCTGTAGCACCCGGCGTGCTGGGCGTGACAGGCATCGAATCCAGTGAAATCGTTCAGGGTATTGTGGAGCGTACCCGTCCGGATGCTATTGTAGCGATCGATGCGCTGGCCTCGCGCTCTCTCGAGAGGGTTAACACGACGATTCAGATTGCGGATATCGGTATTCACCCCGGTTCCGGTATAGGGAACAAACGCCGGGGACTGACAAAAGATATTTTGGGTATTCCCTGTATTGCCATCGGCGTCCCTACCGTTTGCTATGCATCCACAATTGTAAATAACGCGATCGAAATGATGAAGAATCATTTTGGCAGTGACTCGAAGCAGACGGGACAAATTATGGGGATGCTGAATGAAATCTCTGAACATGACAGACTCGCGCTGGTCAAAGAGGTGCTTGAGCCGCTCGGTCACGATCTGATCGTAACGCCGAAAGAAATCGATGAATTCATTGAGGATATTGCGAACATCGTCGCTAGCGGACTGAATGCTGCGCTTCATGAAGCTGTAGATCCCGGTAATGTCGGGGCGTATACGCACTGAGTTAGATGATCCATATGCTGACTGCTTCCACCCTTACAGGTCTGGAAAGCAGTCTATTTTCTGTTCTATCACCTTTTGCAAGAAAAGATTCGGCAGTTCGTTCTATCGATTCCTTGAAGCTCATAGATTGGAAGTATAAGAGATTACAGAGCGGCGGGACAAGCAGGAACAGTGTCTGTAATCCCGTTTATGACAGAGGAGGACAACGATATGAACAACCGGAAATTCCGCATCTGGAACATTGCCAGGCTAAGAAGAAAGTGGCTGGACAGTTTGAGTATGGGCCGGACGCTGGTACTGCTGATGCTTGGTTCCCTGCTGTTTTTTCTATTGCTAGGTTTAGGCGGCATGGTTGAAAAAGGGCTTCACACCTCTCCCGTTTCTTCTATGAAGGGACTGGCCGCTTCACTGTCCAGCCGCTTCTTTATCGATATGATCGGCATGGAAATGCCGCAGATGGCGCTTGAGAAAGAAAACTCAGCTCTTTCAGCTGAAAAGATGGCACCCTTTGTGTTCGAACTGCTGACAAGTGTCAATCCAAAAGATCCTAAAAGCCTGCTGGCAGGTGAGGTTCCTGGGATGAAAAACAACCAGCCGGTTCCCCTTCGCAGCGGCTCAGGAAATGAACAAAGCGAAGCCCCGGCGGATTATCGCCCGGATGTTCAGGAACCAGCCGCTGGCGAGCCGGCAAATCCTGGTGATCTGGAAGAGCCGTCATCTGAAGCTGATCCTGCAGCGGGAGAGCATCCAGAACCGGAGAACAGTCCGGCACAGAACCCTGATAAGAAGCCGGGAGAGAAACCGGCACAGGAGCAGCCCGGCACAGATAATCCGCCTTCCATATCGAACAAAAAGGCAGTATTCATTTATCATTCGCATCCGCAGGAATCCTTTAACCCGCTGCTATCCAAGGCTAGCAATAATCCCGGCTCTACCTCTCCATCCAAAAATATTATGCTGGTGGGCAGTATGGTTTCCAAGCGGCTGCAGGCGAAAGGGATCGGAACCGTTCATGATCAGAGCGATTATCAATCCAGCGTTCCGGATTATAACTGGAACTATTCTTATAAATATTCCCGCCAGACGGTCAAAGCAGCTATGGCACAGCATGATGATCTTACATATCTGATTGATATTCATCGTGATTCCCAGCGTCACAGCAAAACGACAACCCAGATTAATGGCGTTAACTATGCTCAGGTGTATTTTATTATCGGACATGCCAATAAAAACTGGCGGGACAATGAAAGCTTTGCGAACCGGATCAATCAAAAGCTGGAACAGAAATACCCAGGCGTATCCCGCGGCGTATGGGGCAAGTCAGCAAATCAGGGCAATGGAGAATATAATCAGTCCCTGTCTCCCAGAAGTATATTGATTGAAATCGGCGGGATCGACAATACAAAAGAAGAACTGAAACGGACAGCCGAGCTGCTCGCCGATATGATTGCAGAAGTGTACTGGGAAGAGCAGGATGCGGAAAAAGCGAGTGCCGGAAAAACAGCTCAACCTGCAGGCAGCGGTGCTTAAAGTATTTTTTAGGGGGAGTCGATAAGCATGTCGAAGACAGGCAGAAAGCTGGCGGCAGTCATCCTGTGGGCCGGAATTGGCATATTGGTAGGTCTGCAGATGGGGGGCATGGATGAAGCGCCTAAAAGAGAAGTGCCGGTATACGGACAGGTGCAGGAAAGAGAGACTTTTGTTCCTGAGCCGGCCAGCGACGAACTGAAACCGGGTGTCGGCAGTTCACCTCCCCAAAGTGAGCGGAATAGCGACAGCCTGCCCAAAGAGCCAAAGTTCGAGCCGCTGCCGCGTGATATTCTCCTTCCCGATGTGTCCAAGCCGCCGGCGGATATACTGGCTGATAAAACAGCCGGGCTGCTTCAGCAGATGTCCAATCAGAGCATCCGATGGGTCGTATCTCTCTTTGGATCAATCACAGATTGAAATTGAACATGACACGGCATTGCTGACCATCCCTTCAACTGTTATAATGAATTGATTCAAACATCTGGTGGTTGTTGGGGGTAAGGCATGACTGACGTACAAGCAAGACAACAAAAAATTCGTAATTTCAGTATCATTGCACATATAGACCATGGAAAATCCACACTCGCTGACCGTATTCTGGAGTTTACCGGCGCACTGACCTCCCGTGAAATGCAGGAGCAGGTTCTGGACCAGATGGAGCTGGAACGTGAGCGCGGCATTACGATCAAGCTGCAGGCCGTTCGGTTAACATACCGGGCCGATGATGGCGAGGAGTATATTCTTAATCTGATTGACACTCCAGGACACGTCGATTTTACCTATGAGGTATCCCGGAGCCTGGCTGCCTGCGAAGGCGCGCTGCTGGTTGTGGATGCGGCACAAGGCATTGAAGCCCAGACACTCGCGAACGTGTACCTGGCGCTGGATAATAACCTGGAAATTCTGCCGGTTATCAACAAGATTGATCTGCCGAGCGCTGATCCGGAACGGGTGAAGCAGGAAGTCGAGGATGTGATCGGCCTGGATGCCAGTGATGCAGTTCTGGCTTCCGCCAAGGCAGGGATCGGCATCAAGGAAATTTTGGAGCAGGTCGTTCAGAAGGTTCCGGCTCCGACAGGAATAGCCGCTGAGCCGCTGAAAGCGCTGATTTTCGATTCCCACTATGATCCGTACAAAGGGGTTATCGTATACGTCCGGGTTATTGATGGCAGTATCAAATCCGGTTCCAAGATTAAGATGATGGCCACTGGCAAAACCTTTGAGGTCATTGAGGTGGGCGCATTTAAGCCGCGTATGTCGACCGTGGACGAGCTGAATGTTGGTGACGTAGGATTTATTGTAGCCGGCATCAAGCATGTTGGAGATACTCAGGTCGGTGATACCGTTACGGACGCGAAGCGCCCGACGGCTGAGCCGCTGCCGGGATACCGCAAGATTAACCCGATGGTGTTCTGCGGATTGTATCCGATTGAGAGCTCTGATTACAACGATTTACGGGAAGCGTTGGAGAAGCTTCAGCTGAATGATGCCTCTCTGACCTTCGAGCCTGAAACATCCAGTGCGCTCGGTTTCGGTTTCCGCTGCGGATTTTTGGGACTGCTTCATATGGAGATCATCCAGGAGCGGATCGAGCGCGAGTTTAACATTCCGCTGATTACGACCGCGCCGAGTGTTATTTACCGGATTACATTGACAAATGGAGAACAGATTCAAATTGACAATCCATCCAATTATCCGGAAATTGGCAAGATTGATTTTGTGGAGGAGCCTTACGTTAAGGCTGCCATCATTGTGCCGAATGATTTTGTCGGTGCCATTATGGAACTGTGCCAGAATAAGCGCGGCGAATTCATCAACATGGAATACCTGGATACGACGCGCGTTACCATTACGTACGAGCTTCCCCTCTCCGAGATCGTATACGATTTCTTCGACCAGCTGAAGTCCAGCACGAAGGGTTATGCGTCGTTCGATTATGAGCTGAGCGGTTACCGGACTTCCAATCTGGTCAAGATGGATATCCTGCTGAACGCCGAGCAGGTGGATGCCTTGTCCTTTATTGTCCACCGCGACCGTGCTTATCACCGGGGACGGATCATCTGCGAGAAGCTTCGTGAGCTGATTCCTCGCCAAATGTTCGAGGTGCCGATTCAGGCGTCGGTCGGAACAAAGGTTGTTGCTCGTGAAACCGTAAAGGCGATGCGTAAGAACGTTCTCGCCAAGTGTTACGGCGGTGATATCTCGCGTAAGAGAAAGCTGCTGGAGAAGCAGAAAGAAGGCAAGAAGCGCATGAAACAGGTCGGCAGTGTCGAGGTGCCGCAGGAAGCGTTTATGGCGGTACTGAAGATCGACGATAAATAGACCTCTGTGATTGGCTTTACGTAGTACTTTTTTGCTGTTAATTGAGATGGGGCTGTCTCATAAGTAAGTTTGTTACTCTGAAGCAGCTGCCACTCCAATTTTCCGGCGATTATCTCAATAAGCTCGGTTTCCGGGCTTATTTTTTTTCATTTCACACCCGTGAGCGGGCATACTTCGCGCGCCGGAATACTCTTTTGAGACAGCCCCTTTTCTTTCCACATGGAGCATCTCAACAAATGTATGTTATAAAGGAAGTAGCAAAGGCAGCTGGACTAGGAAGATATCCATGGCGGCTGCAGGGAGGTTTTATATCAATGAATATCATTCAACAGAAGAAGGATGAACGCACCCGGGTGGTGTATATCCATATTCCGTTTTGTACAAATAAATGTTTTTACTGTGATTTCAATTCTTATGTGCTGAAGGATCAGCCAGTCATGGATTATTTGCGGGCACTGGACCGGGAGATGGAAATGACAGTACAGGCCCAGCCGCCAGGAAGTATTTCCAGTATTTTTGTAGGGGGAGGAACACCTACTGTACTGAAGCCGGATGAAATGCAGTTCTTTTTGAATTCAGTGAGAAAGCATTTTCCGGACTGGGATGAGAATATCGAGTTTTCGATGGAGGCCAATCCCGGCACAACCGATCTCGAGAAACTGTCTGTCATGAGGGAAGGCGGGGTTAATCGTGTGAGCTTTGGTGTTCAGGCATTTCAGAATGAGCTGCTGAGCGGCATCGGACGTATTCATAATACAGATGATGTATATCGGAGTTTGGAGAATGCGAGAGCGGCTGGTTTTCAAAATATGTCCATTGACCTGATGTTCGGTTTGCCGAATCAAACGGTGGACATGCTGTCCGAAAGTGTGACCAAAGCACTTGAACTAGGGCTTCCCCACTACTCCATTTACAGCTTGAAGGTGGAGGAGAATACACTCTTTCATACGATGTACCAAAAAAACCAGCTGCCGCTTCCAGACGAGGAAGACGAGCTGAATATGTACCTCTTGCTCATGAATCGAATGTCAGAAGCCGGATACCGGCAGTATGAGATCAGCAACTTTTCGAAACCAGGGTACGAGAGCCGGCATAATATGGCGTATTGGCTGAATGAGGACTATTATGGCCTGGGAGCCGGTGCTCACGGTTACATCGGCCGCCAGCGGCATGTCAATGTGAAAGGTGTAAATCCGTATATTGAAGCCGTTAATCAAGGGCTGCCGCGTCTGAATACACTGGACATTCCGCGTGAGGAGGCGATGGAGGATTTCCTGATGGTCGGTCTGCGCGTGCTGGATGGCATATCGCGTGCCCGATTTGAGCAGCAATTCGGAGCTTCCATGGATCAGACCTTTGCTGCACCGCTGGAGAAGCTGGTTCATGCAGGTTTGCTGGATACGACGGATGAGGGATATAAGCTGAGCTCGAAGGGGATTTTGTTTGGAAACGACGTGTTTGGCGAGTTTATCGGCAGTTTAACGGGGAATTAATCTATTGAACTTGTATACGTCCTGTTGTATATTTATTCATACATATATGACGGAGCGCGTAAAGGAGAGACGGTAGAATGTCAGCCGTATGCAGAAAAGCCACACTGGACGATGTGGAGCCGCTGTACCAGATGATTCAGGGATATGCCGAGAAAGGGATCATGCTGCCGCGGTCAAGAAAAGTGCTGGAAAGACAGATTAATGAGTTTGTAGTTGCCGAATCGGAAGGAAACGTTATCGGATGCGGATCTTTATGCCAGCTCGGAAGTGACTTGGTTGAGATCCGTTCCCTTGGTATTTCAGAAGGACATAAAGGGCAGGGAATCGGTTCCATGCTGGTGGATCGTCTGATTGAAGAAGCCAAGGAGCGCGAGCTTCCCAAGATCATGGCATTGACATATGAAGTTTCTTTTTTCCTCAAAAACGGATTTTCAATTGTGGAGAAAGAAATCTTCCCTGAAAAAGTATGGACGGACTGCATTCATTGCAGCAAGCAGCACGCATGTGATGAGATCGCCGTTTTGAAAAAATTGAATTAGAAAGTCATGCGTAGAAGTACCGAACTGACTTGACAATGCTCAGCTCAGTTTGGTATTTTTGTAATATCGGTTAGCACTCGAAGCTGATGAGTGCTAACGACAAAACAAAACTTCAGTCAGCAAGGAGGGAACGAGATGTTAACAGATCGACAGCGCATGATTCTAAACGCCATCGTCGACGACTATATCCGCTCGGCAGAGCCCGTCGGTTCACGAAGCATATCCAAACGCGGAGATGTTGCATACAGTCCGGCGACGATTCGCAATGAAATGGCAGACCTGGAGGAGCTCGGGTTTCTGGAACAGCCGCATACTTCAGCAGGCCGTATTCCATCGCATAAAGGATACCGCTATTATGTGGATCATCTTACGTCATCGTTTTTGTTCAACCCATCCGAGCTGAAGGTGATGAAAACTTTTTTTGCCGAGAAGCTGAATGCAATGGAACAGATGATCCAGCATGCTTCCGGTATTTTGTCTCAAATGACGAACTATACTTCCATCCTTTTGGGACCGGAAGTTTTTCATACGTCCCTGCGTCATTTTCAACTCCTTCCGTTAAATGAAAGTACAGCGGTTGCGATTATTGTGACGAGTACGGGACAGGTGGAGAACAAGACTGTATCCATCCCTCCCGGGGTATCCATTCAAGATATGGAGCAAGTCGTGAACCTGCTGAACAGCAAATTGAGCAATGTTCCGCTGTATAAGCTGAAGTCCAGGCTGTACTCCGAGCTGGGTCAGGAAATGCAGAGACATATTGACCATTATGAACAACTGATGAAGATGCTCGATGAGTCGCTGGATAACGGTGAGCAGGAACATAAAGTCTATCTCAGCGGGACGACGAACATGCTGAATCAGCCGGAATTTCGGGATGTCGACAAGGTAAGGAACATTTTTGAACTGCTTGAGCAGACACCGACTTTGATGAAAATGATGGCTCCGGCTTCCGGAGATTCCGGGATTCAGGTACGGATTGGTACTGAAAACAATCATGCTGCTTTTGAACACTGCAGTCTGATTACAGCCACCTACTCGGCGGACGGGAAAGCAATCGGCACGATTGGGATTCTGGGGCCGACCCGTATGGAATACGCCCGGGTGATCGGCATACTGAACGTATTATCAGGAGATTTGACCCGGTTGCTTTCACACTGGTACAAGTAAAGGGAGTGTGGCGGTTTGAGTCAGAGTAATCAGTCTCATGGAGACGGCGATGAACGTCATTCAACATTGATAAATAACAGCACTGCCGTGCGTGCCGTTACCTCGGCCGTTGAGGGAACTCTGGGCCCCAAGGGACTGGACGTCATGCTGGTAGGACCTCGAGGCGAAGTCGTTATAACGAACGATGGAGTGACCATACTGGATAAGATGGACGTAACTCATCCCGCAGCGCGTTTGCTGATCCAGGTCGCCAGGGCACAGCAGCAGAAGATCGGCGATGGAACGACGACCGCAACGGTGCTTGCGGGTGCACTGGTTCAAGAGGGTGTGGACCGGATTGTCAAAGGCGTACCGGCGTCCAAGGTCGTGGAGGGGATGAGACAGGGCATCGATATGGCCCTGGAGCTGCTTTCTAAACGATCAAGGAGTATTGACGGACTGCATGATCCGCTTCTGGAGCGAACTGCCTATGTAGCCGGAAGGGAACGGCGGGATGTGGTCAACCTCGTCATGGAGGCTGCATCCCGCTCAGGTTTGCAGCGGCTTCGGGATCCGTCATATCATCTGGCCGACAGTATCATCGCTCTGGAGAAGGCGGATAATGAAGTTTTCGAAGGCATTTTGCTCCGGCAAAAACCTTTATTTGCAAAAGAACAGCTTCAATATGAGGATGCTAAGGTTCTCGTACTGATGGATGGTCTGGAACCCGATGATCTTGACGAGGAAGCGATAAGCACAGAAGCCGGCTTTTCCCGGTATATGGACATACGGCAGGTATTTGCTTCAGATCTTACACGCCTCGCCGAAATAGGTGTCAAGGTGATCCTGCTGGAGAAGGGAGCACACCCGGATGCCGAGCAGTTCTGTCTGGATCACGGGATTCTCGTGGTGCCAAGAGTATCCCGCGCCGATTTAAGGCGTGTATGTGATATGACTGGCGCTGTTCCGGTCCGACGGGCAGCGCTGCATAAGGACCGTGATGTTTTGGCATCTGTGCTTGGACACACTCCCAAGGCTTCGTATGATGATACGCTGGAGCGTGTCCGTATTGCAGCGGGAGATCAGGGCGTGAAGGTCGTCACGGTCATCGTAGGTGCAAGCACCTCGGAGGTCGTCGGTGAAGCGGCCAGAATCGCCGGCGATGCAGCCTCTGCTCTTCAGGCGGCCGCGGCCGGCGGTGTACTGCCGGGAGGAGGGACAAGCGAGCTTGCGGTTTCTTATGAACTGGAGCGTTACCGCGAAGCTCAAAAAGGGATGGAGGCTTTCGGAATTGAAGCCGTATCTGCTGCCCTTCGGCGTCCCATGTCCCAGATTCTGCTGAATGCCGGGTATAATCCGCTGGAGAAGATGGAAGAAGTTCGGGCGGCACAGATCGTCACAGGGTCTGATTCGATGGGCATAGACTGTGATACCGGCATCGTGGTGGATTATGAGGAGCGCGGCATTATGGATCCGGCACCGGTCAAGCTGCATGGTCTTCGTGCAGCGGGAGAAGTCGCAGCGGCCGTGCTGCGAATACATCATGTTATCAAGATGCGGGATGCTGCAGGCCCGGATGATTGATCCTATAAGGAATACAAATCGTACACATAATGATTAGGAGGTGGAGTTCATCTTGAATAACGAACAGGGAACCAACGTTCAGGAAGAAATGCAAGAAGAACATAATACACAGGACGAAACACTGCACCAGGAAAATCAGGGTCACAGTGAGACCGAGTCTGCAGAACCTATTGAGGGTGCTGCTGGCGGTGCTGTGGATCAGGAAGTAGAGTCGCTGAAGGAGGAGCTTGCCGAAACACAGCAGCGCGCACTGCGTGCTCAGGCGGATTTTGACAACTTCCGCAGACGGACTCAGAAAGAAAAGGAAGAGCTGGCCAAATATGCTTCTTCCAAGCTGATCACAGAACTGATTCCGGTGATCGACAACTTTGAACGTGCGCTTGCGGCTTCAAATGTGGATCCTGAATCGGACTCGCTGGTAAAAGGGGTCAATATGATTTTCCGTCAGCTGGAAGGCGTTCTAAATGCTGAAGGGCTTCAGGCGATGGAAAGTGTAGGCCAGCCTTTCAACCCTGAATTTCACCAGGCGATTATGCAGGTGGAAAGCGATGAGCATGAAGAGGGTATCGTTGTCGAAGAGGTTCAAAAAGGGTATATGCTGAAAGATAAGGTACTTCGTCCGGCCATGGTAAAGGTAAGCAGCTAAGCTTTAGCGAAGTGCTTTTCGCGCCAGCCGGCTTCAATCTAACACATAAATAGATATCAATCGCACATTAGACGTGCGTTAAATGATGAAGGAGGATTTTTTTCATGAGTAAAGTAATCGGTATTGACTTGGGTACAACCAACTCCTGTGTAGCAGTAATGGAAGGCGGAGAAGCAGTCGTCATTCCAAATCCGGAGGGCGCACGCACAACCCCTTCCGTAGTAGGTTTCAAAAAAGACGGAGAGCGTATTGTAGGTGACACGGCGAAACGCCAGGCAATCACGAACCCTGACCGCACGATCATCTCCATCAAACGTCACATGGGTACCAACCATAAGGAAAGCATTGACGGCAAGGAATTTACACCTCAAGAAATTTCCGCTATCATTCTGCAAAAGCTGAAATCCGATGCCGAAGCTTACCTCGGCCAAACGGTAACTCAAGCGGTTATTACTGTTCCAGCTTATTTCAACGACAGCCAGCGTCAAGCAACGAAAGATGCAGGTAAAATTGCGGGTCTGGAAGTTCTGCGTATTGTCAATGAACCAACAGCAGCCGCTCTTGCATACGGTATGGAGAAATCCGAAGATCAAACAATCCTGGTATATGACCTGGGCGGCGGTACGTTTGACGTATCCATTCTGGAACTGGGCGACGGCTTCTTCGAAGTTAAAGCAACCAGCGGAGATAACAAGCTCGGCGGTGACGATTTCGACCAAGTTATCATCGACTATCTGGTAGCTGAGTTCAAGAAAGAGCAGGGCATTGATCTGAGCAAAGACAAAGGGGCAGTACAACGTCTGAAAGATGCTGCTGAAAAAGCGAAAAAAGAACTATCCGGCGTTCTGACTACATCTATCTCGCTTCCGTTCATTACCGTGGCTGACGGCGTGCCGCAGCACTTGGAGATCAACCTCACCCGTGCGAAGTTCGAAGAAATCTCGGCTTCTCTCGTAGAACGTACACTTGCACCTACACGTCAAGCATTGAAAGATGCAGGCATGACAGCAAGTGATATCAACAAAGTCGTTCTGGTTGGCGGATCGACCCGTATTCCGGCTGTACAGGAAGCAATCAAGAAGCTGACAGGGCAGGATCCTCATAAAGGCGTGAATCCTGATGAAGTCGTAGCTCTGGGTGCTGCTGTTCAAGCAGGTGTCCTGACCGGTGATGTGAAAGACGTCGTTCTTCTGGACGTAACTCCACTGTCCCTCGGTATTGAGACAGCTGGCGGCGTATTTACGAAAATGATCGAGCGCAACACCACGATCCCGACAAGCAAATCTCAGGTGTTCTCCACCTATGCAGATAATCAGCCTAGCGTTGAAATTCATGTTCTTCAAGGTGAGCGTGAAATGGCTGCAGGCAACAAAACACTGGGACGTTTCATGCTGGGAGACATTCCACCAGCACCACGCGGCGTGCCTCAAATCGAAGTGTCCTTCGACATCGATGCGAACGGTATTGTTAACGTTTCTGCTACGGACAAAGGCACAGGCAAGAGCCAGAAGATCACCATTACCTCTTCCAGCGGCCTGAGTGATGAAGAAGTAGAACAAATGATGAAGGATGCCGAGCTGCATGCAGATGAAGACAAGAAGCGTAAAGAGCTTGTCGAAGCCCGCAATAATGCAGATCAGCTTGTGTACACCACCGAGAAAACGCTGAAAGATCTGGGTGACAAGGTCGATGCTTCCGAGATTGACAATGCAAATGAAGCCAAGGAAAAAGTGAAAAAAGCTCTGGAATCCGAGAATGTAGAGGAAATCAACGCAGCTACTGAAGAGCTGACACAAATCGTTCAGCAGCTGTCTGTCAAGCTGTATGAGCAGGCAGCTCAAGCGGAGCAGGGTGAAGCTGCACAGGGCCAGGAAGGTTCTGCGAAGAAAGATAACGTGGTTGATGCTGACTACGAGGTTGTTGACGAGGACAAGAACAAAGGTTAAGCTGAATCAATTGAGTCAGGGAAAAGTCAAAGCGCGAGTCCCGCACTTTGACTTTCCTTTTGTCCAGCGAGAGATATATTGAATGGGGGTGGAACCGTGGCTGATAAAAGAGATTATTACGAAGTGCTCGGCGTGGCGAAGGATGCTTCGGAGGATGATATCAAGAAGTCGTACCGAAAGCTGGCGCGGCAGTATCATCCGGATGTAAACAAAGCCGAGGATGCGGAAACCAAATTCAAGGAAGTAAAAGAAGCTTACGATGTGCTGAGCAACGGCCAGCAGCGTGCGCGCTATGATCAATACGGCCATGTTGACCCGAATCAGGGTATGGGCGGAGGCGGATTCTCCGGTGATTTTGGCGGCGGATTCGGAGATATATTCGACATGTTCTTCGGTGGAAATGGCCGGCGTGATCCGAATGCACCGCAGCGCGGTAACGATCTGCAGTACACAATGACGGTAGAGTTTAAGGAAGCGGTGTTTGGCAAGGAAACCGATATTACCATTCCGAGAACCGAGTCTTGTGATACATGCGGGGGATCAGGCGCCAAGCCAGGTACGAAACCTCAGACCTGCGGCATCTGTCATGGAAGCGGCCAGCAGGAGGTTGTGCAGAATACACCGTTCGGGCGGATGGTGAATCGCCGTGCGTGTTCGAACTGTAATGGTACCGGCACGATCATTAAAGAGAAGTGCGGAACATGTCATGGTAATGGCAAGGTGAAAAAGCAGCGCAAGATCCATGTTCGTGTACCAGGTGGTGTAGACGACGGAGCACAGCTGCGCATGAGCGGAGAAGGCGAAGGCGGTCTGCGCGGCGGTCCGGCAGGAGATCTGTACATCGTCATTCGCGTGAAGCCGCATGATTTCTTCGAGCGTGAAGGTGACGATATCTACTGTGAAATTCCGCTGACTTTTGCTCAGGCTGCATTGGGAGATGAGATTGAAATCCCGACCCTGACAGAAAAAGTCAAGCTGAAGATTCCTGCGGGTACCCAGACAGGCACGTACTTCCGCCTGAAAGGCAAAGGCGTACCGCGTCTGCGCGGGATGGGTCAGGGTGACCAGCATGTGAAGGTCGTTGTCGTTACACCGAGCAAGCTGAGCGATGAACAAAAAGACTTACTGCGCCAGTTTGCCTCCATGGACGGCGAGCAGACACATGAGAATGAGCAGTCCTTTTTTGACCGCGTGAAGAGAGCATTCCGCGGGGATTAGGCAGGATCCAGATGCATGTCTGGGGTAGATAAATATTAAGAAGCGACGGTACAGGGCAGACCTGATATCGCCGCTTCTTTTTTTTGCTATTTGTAGAATTGTAAATAAAGATAACCTGCAAGTGCAATGGTCACGAACAATGAAGCAGTAACAAAAGTAAAGTAACCAGTAGAATTTCCGCGAGGAGTGCGTTTATCGTAGAAACTCGATTTGTGAAATGGACCGCTCCACAATTCTGCAACCAGATTGATTACAACCAGCATGAAATTTTTTAAGGTAAACATGGTTCATCCTCCTTAATTATCACAGCAGTAAATTTATGTTATGGGAAATTATAACATTCAAATAATTCCATATCCAGCTAAACCCGTTTCGAACAAGCTGGGCTTTGGCAAAGTATAAACCTTGGTCCTTCAACACATGCTAAAAAAGGTTCTGATGCGGCATGTGAGACGAGATCTGTGCTCCGACATTTTGTTCTGATAAGCAGGTGAGAGACATGACAGAAAAAAGTATTCTGGCGTATTTTAACACGCCTGAACAAGCTCATGAAGCAGCGGACAAGCTTAAGGCACTGCGTGTGATTGACGTATCGGTTGACCGGTTCAGCGCCTATCCCGGCGGAGGTTTAAATAACCCGATGAATCCGCTGAGCGGGGAAATCACCAGTTTAACCGCTATGACCCAGAATGCAGCGCTCAGCAATATATCGGCCGGAATTTTAGGCGCAGCAGATCCGGGAGCGAGTGGGATGAGTGCCAGCGAGCCGGACGGCCTGCAGGGGCGGGATATTATACTTGCTGTCGTACTGGAAGATACAGTGGCTGATCAGGCTGTAAAGATCATCGAACAGGCCGGAGGCTATATGTAAATGTGAATGTGTGAGTAGCAGAGAAAAAAGGGAGGTGTAAAAGATTATGATGCGTCGAGTAAAACGAGGCAGAATCGCCGATAAAACACAAAAAATGATCGCACTCCAATCCGCGAAAAATGAGGACGTGGAATTTTCTGCACTGGAAGCGGACACAGACGATGTGGAAGCTCTTCGCCGCAGTGAAGCAGCCGACAAGCGCCAGTTGAGAGAAATGTTCGACAATCACGAAAATGGCCCTCAGTAAAGAGAGGTGATATATCGTTTTTAATCTTGAGCTGTTTCCAAAGGATCTTCAGATCTTGCGGAGCAGCTTTTTTTGTGTTGCTGAGGAGGCTAGCTGCACGCCACTACACTTCACAGAATACTTGACGCTACCCACGCGCTGGTGAATAAGCTTGAAAAACAAGCTTATTTCCTCATTTTTCCTACTATACAGCGGTTTAAGCTTGAAAATCAGTCTTAAACCTAGTGGAAAGTCTCCGGGTAGTCGCGAAATCGGGGTGAAGTTGAAAAATAAGCCTGGAAATCAATCTTAATCAGGAAGTGAGCTCTATTTTCACAAAAATAAGATTGGAAAACAATCTTATTCCAGAATGCTGAATGCTGCGGCTGCCCGCCGCGCTAATAGAAAAGCAATCCCTCCCGGATCAGAGCGGCAGCGACTTCATGAGCAGTTACCTAAACAGCCTTACAAATGCCCACCCAGCTGCTTATAAATTTTGTGCGAAGGGTCCTCTGTATAGTACAATATAACGTATGTAAAAATGAGGAGGATCACGTTCAATATGTTATGGCACGAATTGACGATACATACCACGGAGGAAGCCGTGGAGATGATTTCAAACTTTATGCACGAGGCGGGAGCCGGCGGAGTATCCATAGAGGAATCCGCAATTACGAAGAAGAAAAGAGATACTTCATTAGGTCAATGGTATGACGAAATTATACCGTTTAATAATATTCCGGAGGGACAAGCTGTCATTAAGGGTTACTTTTCTGAAGAGATGAATCTGGACAGCATCCAGAACGAAATATCTCCTCGGGTTCAGGAGCTTGCAGATTTCGGCATACGAGCCGGGGACGTTACTTATGAGCAGAGAACGGTGGATGAGGAAGAATGGGCTACAGCCTGGAAGCAGTATTTCAAACCCATAAGGGTTTCGGAACGCTTGACGATCAAACCGACCTGGGAGGATTACACGGTCCAGTCACAGCATGAGCGCATTATTGAACTGGATCCCGGCATGGCTTTTGGCACAGGAGCTCATCCCACCACTGCACTCTGTCTGCGAACCCTGGAGGGTGTGATCTCCGGCGGCGAAGAAGTGATTGATGTCGGGACGGGTTCCGGCATATTGTCCATCGGTGCGGTGCATCTCGGGGCTGCCAGTGTACTCGCTCTGGATCTGGATCCAGTGGCGGTTTCCAGTGCAAAAGAGAATGCTCGGCTTAATGGAATGGATAACCAGATTACTGTGGTCGAAAGCGACCTGCTGTCTGTATTGAAAAACGGCGGGGAATCGGGGCAGCCGCTTGGCGTTACCCTTCCTGTGCAGGTGGTCGTGGCCAACATTTTGGCTGAAGTCATTCTGCTGTTTGTAGATGATGTATACGCAGCGCTGAAGCCGGGAGGCGTCTATATCGCTTCAGGCATTTACAAAAACAAGGTCGAGATCGTAGAACAGGCGCTTACAGCGGCCGGTTTTGAAATTGCGGACGTGGCCCGCGAAGATGACTGGGTAGCGTTCGTCGCGAGAAAGAGGTAGGCCATGGAATTTTTGGACCAGATATTATTTTATCCCATCGAGCGGCTGCCTTTTTTCCTGATTACGCTGATTATCGCTTTTACACTGCATGAATTCTCACACGCCTACTTTGCAAATAAATTCGGAGATCCTACCGCCAAGCTGCTGGGAAGAGTCACGCTCAACCCGGCTGTGCATTTCGATCTGCTGGGCATTATTTTACTGCTGATCGCCGGGTTTGGCTGGGCAAGACCTGTACCCGTCAACCGTGCGAACTTTTCAAACCCCCGCCGAGACAGTATTATTGTCTCTGCAGCGGGTCCGCTGAGCAATTTATTGCTGGCGTTTGTCGGCTGCCTGATCTATGCAGCGTTATATGAGTTTGGTGCATTAAGTGCGATGAGCAATGATCGTGCTGTGGATGCTGTTCATATCTTTTTTGATACGTTTATCGTACTGAACTTTTTCCTGTTCTTGTTTAACCTGATTCCGCTGCCGCCGCTGGACGGCTACCGGATTGTTGAAGAACTGGCACCCCGCAGAATTGCTGCGAAGATGCAGCGGTTCGAGCAGTGGTCGATTCTGATCTTTTTATTAATCATTCTGATTCCCGGGTTTCAGAAATATACGATCCGGCCGATGTATGAGACCGCTTATAGTTTTTCCGTATTTTTCCTGAATATGTTCACTTCCCTGTTCGGGGGTTAGGCCGCCCTGCCAGAGATTACACTGGTCATGGAAGCCTAAAAGAGGTATGATGTAGTTTGGCAATTTTGACATGTTTGATGAGGCAGAACAAAGGTAGGTACACTATGCAGCGATATTTTGTTTCGCCCGGACAGTTTTCTAATCAGAACGTCAGCGTCACGGGTGAAGATGCCAGACATATTACAAAAGTGATGCGGGGCAAGCCGGGAGATACCTTCATCGTTAGCGACGGGGTATCACGGGAAGCACTTGTTGAAATTCAAAAGATAGGTCCTGAAGGCGTTACCGCCGGCATCCTAGAGATGATGGAGATGACACACGAGCCACTGCTCAAAGTAACAGTCGCCCAAAGCCTGCCCAAAGGTGATAAAATGGAGCTTGTCATCCAGAAGTGCACCGAGATCGGGGCCGTTTCATTTGTTCCATTTCTATCAGACCGGACGATTGTCCAGTATGATGCGAAGAAGGAGCAGAAACGACTGGAGCGCTGGCGTAAAATTGTAAAGGAAGCGGCAGAGCAGTCTCACCGGAATGTTGTACCTGAGGTGGAGCAGCCCCTGGGCTGGAAGAAGCTGCTGAGCACCTTTTCTGAATATGACCTGGTATGTTTTTGTTACGAGAAAGAGGACGGTTCTCAGCTGAGAGACGTGCTGAAGCCTTTTGCAGCGCAGAAGCTGACACCAGAGGAGGCGTCTGCCTCACTGCTCCTGATTGTCGGTCCGGAGGGCGGTTTTACGGAAGAAGAGTGCCGTGAAGCTGAAGTTGCCGGAGCGGTATCTGTGGGTCTGGGACGCCGCATTCTGCGGTGTGAGACAGCGGGCATGACCGCACTGGCCTGTGCGCTGTATGAATTTGGAGAAATGGGGGGAGTTTGATATGCCATCCGTAGCGTTTTATACGTTGGGTTGCAAAGTCAATTTTTACGATACCGAAGCCATCTGGCAGCTTTTCAAAAATGAAGGCTACGAACAGGTGGATTTCGAACAAACCGCTGACGTTTATTTGATCAATACTTGTCATGTGACCAATACAGGGGATAAAAAAAGCCGGCAGATGATTCGCCGTGCCGTGCGCCGTAACCCAGACGCCATCGTGGCCGTAACAGGCTGTTATGCACAGACTTCACCTGCGGAAATCCTCGATATTCCCGGTGTAGATCTGGTTGTCGGCAACCAGGACCGTGATAAAATCATGGAGTTCGTCCATGAGATTGAACAGACACGCCAGCCGATAAATGCGGTTCGAAACATCATGAAGACCCGGGCATTTGAAGAGATGGACGTGCCTGATTTTGCCGATCGTACCCGTGCGTTCCTGAAAATTCAGGACGGCTGCAACAACTTTTGCACATTTTGTATCATTCCTTGGTCCCGCGGCCTTTCCCGTAGCCGGGATCCTCAGAGTATCCTCCGCCAAGCCAATCAGCTGGTTGCGGCAGGCTACAAGGAAATTGTGCTGACCGGCATCCATACCGGCGGCTACGGAGATGATCTGGAGAACTACCGTTTATCCGATCTGTTGTGGGATCTGGACAAGGTAGAGGGGCTGGAAAGAATTCGGATCAGTTCGATCGAAGCCAGCCAGATTGACGAGGCCATGCTGAACGTGCTGAAGCATTCCTCCAAAATGTGCCGGCATCTTCATATCCCGCTCCAGGCGGGGGATGATACCGTGCTGAAGCGCATGAGACGGAAGTACACGACCGAAGAATTCTTGACCAAAATGAAGCTGATTCGTGAAGCGATGCCGGATCTGGCGATTACAACTGACGTTATTGTCGGGTTCCCAGGAGAAAGTGATGAGATGTTCCAAAACGGTTATGAATTGATGAAAGAAATCGGATTCTCGGAAATGCATGTCTTCCCTTATTCCAAGCGGACCGGTACACCGGCTGCGCGCATGGAAGACCAGGTTGACGATGAAGTGAAGAATGCACGTGTTCACGAGCTGATTGACCTTTCAGAACAGCTGCAGCTTGCGTATGCCCAGCAGTTCGTGGGCAGGGAAGTTGACGTAATTCCGGAACGGGAATACAAAGGCTCACCAGCGGGCGGCAAAATGCAGGGCTACAGCGACAATTACCTGCAGGTTGTTTTTGACGGAGGTCCTGAGCTTGAAGGCCAGGTTTGCCGTGTGAAAATTACCGCAGCCGGTGTAAATGAATGCCAGGGTGAAGTGATCAGCGTGATGGAAAACGGATTGGCTGCCGCTCTTTAATTCAGGAGCGCAGGTCAACCATACAAGGATTTCCTTTTTCGCAAGCAGCGGAGAAGGAAATCCTTGTTGCACATAAAGGAGGGAAATTCAATATGAACCGGAAAGAGATTTCCGCAGGGGGCGTTGTGTACCGCAGCAAGGAGGGAAACCTTCAAATCCAGCTCATTCAGGATCGCTACGGCAAGACCTCCCTCGCAAAAGGAAAAATGGAAGCCGGAGAGACGGTGGAGCAGACCGCGCTTCGCGAAATTTGGGAGGAAACCGGCATTACGGGTGTTATCGTAGCACCGGTGGATATCATCGCCTATACGTATAATCATCCTCAATATGGCGCCGTAGATAAAGAAGTTCACTATTATCTTGTGGAGGCCAAAGAGGGTACGTTGAAGCCGCAGGTAGAGGAAATCAATGGAGTGGATTGGTTTGAGCCGCTTCAAGCCTGGAAAAAACAGCAGTCGAGCGGCTACAGTAACAATGATGCGATCCTCAAACAGGCCTTATCCTTATTAGATATTCACGTATAGTTCTGTGATTTTTTCCAAAATGGAAGATAGCACAGCGGCAGAGCCAGCAGAGAACATACGACATTAAATATCGTCTGAGCGTGGGCAATCTGACCTCCCGGATCGGCAGCGAGAGCTCCAGATACCTCTGTCAGAACATTTAGCAGCGGAGCGAACAGCAGTACGCCGCCGATATTAAGCGCAAGATGAGACCAGGCGACAAATCGACCGGCCGGACCGCTTCCGGCTGCAGCCATCAAAGCAGTGACACATGTGCCGACATTCGAGCCCAGAACAATAGCAACTCCCAGCACGGGAGGCAGGGATCCGCTCAGCGCGAGACTCATGGTCATGGCGATGACCGCAGCGCTGCTGTGCATCAAAGCCGTCAGGGCAGCGCCGGCGATGATTCCCCAGATCATGCTCCGTCCGGCATGTTCCAGAAACCATTGAAATATGCCGAGTTCCTGCAGGGGAGGGCCGATGGACTGCATGATTTTGATGCCCAGCAGCACGAGGGCGAAGCCGGCGACAGCCAGGGTAAGATACTGTGTTTTTTCCAGCCGGGTGATCAACACCGCCGAACGCATGGACCATGTCATTTCGCCTGCAATGACCGCTGCAGCCCATAGAAAGAGTGACAGCAGCAGCAGCGGAAAAGCAGCGGCTCCGATCTGGAGACTGATGAGCTCGGTCGTCAGGGTTGTGCCGATATTCGTGCCCAATATGATGCCAAGCGTACCTGCTTGGCCCAGCAGGCCCGCGTTGGCAAATCCGATGGTCAGCACAGTAACGGCCGAGCTGCTCTGGAGCACAGCTGTAAGAACCGTGCTGGTCAGCATCCCTTTTAAGGGCGTGGAAGTTGCTCTGTTCAGCCATTGATGCAGCATGGGACCTGCCCAGCGCTGCAGGGCGCTCTCCATAATTTTCATGCCCAGAAGAAACAGGACGAGACCGTACAAAACAGGGAACCACAGGGATTGCAGCATGTAATTCTCCTTATCGCAAAAAAGTCATTGGTAATTACATATATGAATCACCGCAGACAGACATGCAGGGTTTGTCCGGTCTGTGGAGATAAAAATCAGGGAGTGAAGACTATGATGCCATCGGTCATTTTGGATCGGAACCGAAAAAAAAGATTGGAGCAGGGGCATCCCTGGATATTCAAAAGTGAAATAGCTTCTGTGGAAGGAGAACCGGCCTCCGGGGATCTGGTTCAGGTGCTGAACCATCAAGGACGTTTTCTGGCATGCGGATATTACAATCATAATTCCCAGATAACAGTAAGGGTTATGTCTTATGAGCCGCTGGAGAAGATGGATACCGGTTTTTTTGCCAACCGCTTTAGAGATTGTTTGAGACACCGGGAACGTTTCTTGAAAGATGACAAGGCGTACAGGCTTGTTTACGGGGAGGCCGACTTTCTTCCGGGCTTAATCGTAGATCGGTTTGACCGTATTCTCGTCGTTCAGCTGCTTACATTGGGCATGGACCGCTGCCGTGAGCAAATAACACAGGCGCTGGTGGAAGTCATACAGCCGGAAGGGATTTACGAGCGAAGCGATGTATCGGTCCGTGAACTGGAAGGGCTGGAGCAGCGCAAGGGCGTGCTGTATGGTAACTGTCCTCGTCATGTCACGGTGTTAGAGAACGGGCTTGAGATCAAGGTGGATATTGAGGAAGGCCAGAAGACCGGCTATTTCTTTGATCAGCGGGAGAACCGTGCATCCATTCAGCCGCTGATGACAGGCTGGGGTGAGCGGAGCGGGATTTCGCTGCAGGAACAGGAACAAGACGGAATCAAGCGGCGTGTGCCCGTCAACAAGAGCGGCAAGGAAGTCACGTTCCCATACTGGGATGGCGCAACCGTGCTGGAGTGCTTCTCACATACCGGAAGCTTTACGCTCAATGCGTGCAAATACGGTGCTAAAAAGGTCACCTGCCTGGATATTTCCGAACATGCGATCCAAAGTGCGCGGGAAAACGTGGAGCTGAACGGCTTTCAGGATAGGGTAGAGTTTGTAGTCGATGATGCGTTTCAATATTTGCGCAATCAGGTTAAAGGCACCGAGGAACGGCAGGAGCGTGCCAAGGGCGATAGCAAGGTTGATACGTCCAAGCCGTTGACAGCCGGAGGAGGACGAACATGGGATGTGGTCATCTTGGATCCGCCCGCCTTTGCCAAAACGAGAGGTGCTGTCAAAGGAGCCTGCAGAGGGTACAAGGATATCAATCTACACGGCATGAAGCTCGTCAATGAAGGCGGGTATCTGGTCACCGCGAGCTGCTCCTATCATATGAAACCGGAGCTGTTCCTGGATACCATCCGTGAAGCAGCACAGGATGCCGGCAAGGTGCTGCGGCTGGTAGAGTGGCGCGCAGCGGGTAAAGATCATCCTCAGATTCTGGGTGTGGAAGAGGGGCATTATCTGAAATTCGCTGTGTTTGAGGTGCGAAGCAAATCCAATTTGTAATACTTGTGATTGGTGATTGAATAAACCGGAGGGGAGTCGCTTCCCTTCCGGTTTATTTGCTTTGGGACACTGCATGAGAGAACTGGGCCTGAATGGGAATGACATCCAAACATACGTTCCAGATGTTCGTTCTTATGTTATACTAAAAGACAGCATCTTGAAGTAAAGAACGGCATTCACCATGAAACTAATATACGGTGATTTTAAATATAACAAGGCTCCCTAAGGGGCGCATTTTTGGGAAGAGGGGGACACCTGAATTGTCCATTCATTTTTTGATCGGCCGTGCAGGAAGCGGCAAAAGTACAAGAATCCGGGAAGACATTTCAAAGCGCCTGGCGGAGGATCCGCAAGGAAATCCGATCATTCTGCTTGTGCCGGAGCAGGGTTCGTTCGAAGCAGAACATGCGCTGGTGACAAGTCCGGGGGTCAAGGGGTCACTGAGGGCGCAAGTGCTCAGCTTCCGCCGACTAGCTTACCGTGTGATGCAGGAAACAGGCGGTTCAGCTAAGGTGACGATTGGTGAAGAGGGCAAACGCATGCTGCTCTACAAGATTATTCAGCGCCGGAAAGATGAGCTGAAGCTCTTCGGTACTTCCGGTGAGCAGATGGGCTTTGTGGGCAAGCTGAGTCAGCTGTATACCGAAATGAAGCGGTACTGCCTGGACGCCTCCTGCGTAGAAGAGCAGCTGGAACACATGGCGGGATCTCCGGGAAGTCCGCCGCTACTTCGGCGCAAGCTGGAGGATATTTTGACGGTATACCGGGATTTCGAGCATGAAATGTCTCCGCTCTACAGCGACGAAGAGGACACATTAGCGGCGCTTGCACAGGGAATCCCGGCATCGTCTTATATCAGGCAGGCGGATATCTGGATTGACGGCTTCAACGGTTTTACACCTCAGGAATACGCGGTGCTCCGTGAGCTGATGTCACACGCCAGCTCTGTCACGGCAGCCCTGACATTGGACAAGCCTTATAGTGAGGGGATGGAGCCGCATGAACTGGATCTTTTTCATCCTACGGCTGTCACTTACATCAAGCTGAGAGGTGCTGCGGAGGAACTGGGTCTGGCCATGGAGCATTCCGTGCTGAGACCCGATCCTCTGCCGCGTTTTCAGCATAGTCCTGCCCTGGCCCATCTGGAACGGGGGTTTGACCGCCGGGTTCCCTGGAATGCAGGTTCGGGGTCAGCAGACCGTCATCCGGAAGGCATCTCGCTGTATGCAGCGGGTAACCGGCGTGCAGAAGTGGAGGGCGCGCTCCGCGAAATGCTGAGACTGTCGAGAGAGGAAGGGGCCCGGTTTCGTGAGATGGCAGTGTTCTCCAGAAATCTGGGGGATTATCAATTCCTGATCGGTCCGCTCTTTCGGGAATACCGTGTGCCTTATTTTCTCGATCAGAAGCGGAGCGAGCTTCATCACCCGCTGGTGGAGTTTATTCGGGCCGCTTTGGATGTTGCTGTACGGCGATGGCGCTATGAGGATGTATTCCGGTGTGTCAAAACCGACCTGCTGCTTCCACTGGATGGATCGATATCACGGGAGGATATGGACCAGCTGGAGAATCATGTCCTCGCTTCCGGCATTCAGGGTTCACGCTGGACAGACGGAAGACCTTGGAAAGGGATGCCCAGCCTGTCACTGGAAGACGGAGAAGCCGGCCGCCGTGAAGAGGGGCTTCAGATGATTGAACGCTGCCGTGATGCGGTTAGAGGTCCCTTGTTTGCTTTTGACAAAAGATTAAAAAAAGGCGCTTCGGCCCGGGACAAATGTACAGCGGTGTTCGCTTTGCTGGAGGATGCCGATATTCCGCAGAAGCTGGAGAAGATGAGCCGTGCTTCTCTCGAAAGCGGCCGGCCGGAGGAGGCGAGAGAGAACCGCCAGGTATGGGGGGCTGTGCTGGATCTGCTGGATCAGCTTGTGGAAATGATGGGCAGCGAGAAATTCAGTGCCGAGACCTTTGCCGGTATTCTGGATACCGGACTCACCGAGCTGGAGCTGGCCCTCGTGCCTCCTTCTCTCGACCAGGTGCTGGTCGGCAGTATGGACCGGACCCGGAGCGGGGATGTGAAATATGTCTTTCTGCTTGGCGTAAATGATGGGGTGATTCCAGCACAGTTTCAGGATGATGGTATCCTGTCCGAGCAGGAGCGTGTATCGCTGGAAGCTTCGGGCATGGAACTGGCGCCGAATATCTCCCGCAGACTGCTGGACGAGCGGTTTGTTATATACTCTGCTCTGACAACGGCAAGCCGTCAGCTGTGGATCAGTTATCCTGCTGCCGATCAAGAAGGCAAGACCCTGCTGCCTTCGGAAATTATCCGTCATTTGAAGCGGATGTTTCCGCTCCAAGAGAAGCTGCTGCCGATCAAGCCTCAAGAAGGGCTGACACCGGAGCAGGAATCTGCCTTCATTGCAGGTGATACGAAGTCTTTGGCTTTTCTTGTGAGCAGACTGCGTGACTGGAGAAACGGGGAACAGCTCCATCCGATGTGGTGGGAAGTGTACAACTGGTTTGCAAGAAGCCCGGTCTGGAAGTCGCAGCTGAGCCTGATGCTGTCTTCACTGTCCTACCGCAATGAGACGCACAGCCTCAAAGAGGAGACGAGCCGGCGATTATACGGCAGCCGGATCCGGACCAGCGTCTCGAGAATGGAACGTTTCGTAGCATGTCCATTTTCACATTTTGCTTCGCATGGCCTTAAGCTCCGGGAACGCCAAATGTACAGGCTTCAGGCACCGGATATCGGTCAGTTATTTCATGCTGCATTGAGTGAAATGGCCGAGCGTTTCCGCAAGCAGGGGGTAAGCTGGGGCGATCTGAGCGCGGATGAATGTCTTCGGGAAGCTGAGGCAACGGTAGACCGTCTTGCACCGAAGCTGCAGGGAGAAATTTTGCTCAGTTCTAAGCGATACGGATATATCTCCCGTAAGCTGAAGAGCATTGTGGGACGTGCTTCGCTCATTCTTGGAGAGCAGTCCAGACGCGGAAGCTTTGAGCCCGTTGGACTGGAATTGGATTTTGGACCAGGGAAAGCCATTCCTCCGCTCGTTTTTGAACTGCCTGGCGGGGTGGAGATGGAGGTTGTAGGCCGGATTGACCGGGTAGATATGGCGAGGGGCGAGAACGGAATTTTGCTGCGGGTCATTGACTACAAGTCAAGCCAGAAAGACCTGAAGCTTCACGAAGTGTACTATGGATTGTCTCTTCAGATGCTCACGTACCTGGACGTCCTGCTCACATTTGCCGAGGATTGGCTCGGGGAAGAGGCACTCCCTGCGGGGACTCTGTATTTCCACGTGCATGATCCTGTGCTGCAGTCACCGAACGGGATGACGGCGGATCAGGCTGCAGAGGAGCTGCTGAAGAGGTTTAAAATGAAAGGACTGCTTCTGGCTGACCGTGATGTCGTATCGCTGATGGATGCCGCGCTGGACAAGGGGCATTCGCCAATAATTCCGGTAGCCGTGAAAGCCGATGGCAGCTTCTACAGCAGCGCTTCGGTAGCGGATCCCGATCAGTGGCAGACGCTGCTGAAGTCCGTCCGCGAGAATATTCTTGACATCGGTTCACGAATAACCGGGGGCGAAGTGGAGATTGAGCCTTACAAGATCCAACAGGAAACAGCCTGTACGTACTGCTCCTACCGCCCTGTGTGCCAGTTCGACGATAGTATGGACAGCAACCGGTACCAGCTGCTTGGCAGGCCTGGGAAGGATCAGATATGGGATCTGCTTGCAAAAGGGAAGGGAGGAAGCTCCAGATGAACAAGATGATGACCAAGCCGGCAGGCAGCATGTGGAGTGACGATCAGTGGCAGGCCATTGCCAGAGGCGGCGATGATATTCTGGTCGCTGCAGCTGCGGGTTCCGGCAAGACGGCGGTGCTGGTGGAGCGCATCATCCGCAAAATTGCGGATGATGCTGAAGGTTTCAGCGTAGACCGCCTGCTCGTGGCTACTTTCACCAAGGCCGCAGCGGCTGAAATGCGGCAGCGGATCCGTGAAGCACTCGATAAAGCACTGGAGAGCGATCCGGACAATGAGCATCTCAGGCGTCAGCTTGCCATGCTGGGACGGGCCTCCATCACGACGCTCCATTCCTTCTGCATGGAAGTCATACGGCGCTACTATCAGCTGATTCCGCTTGATCCCGGATTCCGGATTTTGAATGAGAATGAAGCGAACCTGCTGCGTCAGGATACGCTCGAAGAATTGTTTGAGGAGAAATACGGGGAGGCGGAGCAGGGGGGGAACTTTGTTACTCTTGCCGACTGGTTCAGCGGAGAACGAAGCGACGATGCCTTGTACCGGTTGGTCCAGCGTTTATACGATTTCTCTAGAAGTCATCCTTGGCCGGATGAATGGCTTAGGGAAACAGCCTCGGCATTTCGGATCACAGATACGGAACAGCTCGGTCAGACTGCCTGGGTGCACAGCATCCTGAATGACGCGCAGCTGGCGCTCGCAGGTGCTGCAGGTCTGCTGGAACAGGCCAAAGCCGCGGCCCTTGCGCCGGGTGGACCAGCGCCCTATATCGTAACGATCGAGGAAGATCTGCAGCTGATTACGACTTTGATGGAAGCTGTGCATAACCGTCCATGGGAACATCTTTATGATGTATTTCGGGATGTATCCTTCGGCAAGCTGAAGTCGGTACGGAAAGACGATGTGCTGCCAGAGCTTCAGAACCGTGTCAAGGAACTGCGAGACAATGTGAAGAAGACCGTCAGCGAATTGAAAAATTCCCTGTTTGGGCGCACGGCCTCCCAATTTCTCAGTGAGCTGCATGGTGCAGCGCCGCTGATGGATGAGCTGGTGGAGACCGTTATCGCATTTGCCGATCGTTATCGTGCAGCAAAAGCATCCAAGAGCACCGTCGATTTTAATGATCTGGAGCATTACTGTCTCAAGGTACTGCGTCATGAGGATTCTGTGCCGGGAAATGCCCTGCCTTCAGACGCTGCCATGGAGTATCGCGCCCAGTTTGATGAAGTGCTGCTGGACGAATACCAGGATACGAACAGTGTACAGGAAGAAATTGTACGACTGATTTCCAGACCCTCCCCGGGTAACCGGTTCATGGTGGGCGATGTGAAGCAGAGTATTTACCGTTTTCGGCTGGCAGAGCCGGGCTTGTTTCTTGACAAGTATAAGAGATACATCTCATCATCCGATATGCCGGATGCTCCTGCGGGTGAAGGCACTCGCATTGATCTGGCCCGAAACTTCCGAAGCCGCATGGAAGTGGTTCAAGCCGTTAACATGCTGTTCCGCCAGATTATGAATGAATCTGTAGCAGAGATCGTCTACGACGATCGTGCCGAGCTGGTGTGCGGAGCTTATTTCCCAGATCCTGAACCTGCGGGTCGTTACAGTGGAGACAGCGAAGGGGCAGACTCTGATAAAAGTGCAGATGCAGATGAAGGTGTAGGCATGTATGCACCAGAGCTGCTGCTGATTGACAAGGAGAGCCCCGATGCCGGAGAGCCTTCTGGAACGGAAGACAACACTCCGCCAGGAGCCGTGACTTCAGAGAACGAAGTGGTGGATATCGAAACTGCCCAGCTGGAGGCCCGTGCCATTGCCGGAAGAATCCGTGAGCTGATGGGAGATGGCGGGACACCGATGATGGTGTATGACAAATCTATCAAGAGTATGAGACCGGCAGCGTACGGTGACATTGTCATTTTGCTGAGATCTGTCAGTGTGTGGGCACCGCTGATGATGGAGGAGCTGAGCCAGGAAGGCATACCGACATCGGGTGAACAGAGCCGGGGTTATTTTCAAGCTGTGGAAGTTGAAATTATGTTATGCCTGCTTCAGGTCATCGATAATCCTCGCCAGGATATTCCGCTTGCTTCTGTATTGCGTTCACCTATGGTTGCTCTGAGCGAAGAAGAGCTGGCCCAGGTGCGTTTATGTGCCTCAGGTTCGTTCTATGATGCGATGTCTGCAGCTTTGACGGGGAATTCGCTGGATAGTAAAGATCGCGGAGCAGACACGGCATCAGGAAGCTGGTCGGATGACCTTCAACTTCCTGGATGGACCGAAGCCGCCGCGGGACGGACAGAGCTGGGATTGGCAGAGTTCATACAAGGGACATCAGGACATTCTGGACGGCCGGGTGTTTCCGGCGAGTTGTTCGAGAAGCTTGTGAGATTCCGTGATCGGCTGGAGAGCTGGCGGACTGAAGCGCGTCAAGGCAGTCTGAGTGATTTGATCTGGCGGATTTATAGTGAAACAGGATACCTGGATTGGCTGGGCGGACTTCCAGGAGGGAGTCAGCGACGCGCCAACCTTACGGCCCTCTATGATCGTGCTGTCCAGTATGAGCAGGACACCTCATCCCGTGGATTGTTCCGGTTTCTCACCTTTATATCCCGTATGAAGGATAATGGGGGAGACCTGGGGGCACCTGGAGATACAGAAAGCCAGGGCAACGCCGTCCGGATCATGACCATTCATAAAAGCAAAGGGCTGGAGTTTCCGGTTGTTTTTGTAGCCGGGTTGTCTAAAAACTTTAATCAGCAGGATCTGAACTCCCCGTTTCTTATGCACAAGGAGCTGGGCTTTGGTCCGAAATATGTGGATGAGCAGCTTCGTGTCACGTACCCTACGCTGCCCAATCTGGCGATCCGAAGAAGAGCTCAGATTGAGCTGCTTGCTGAGGAAATGCGGGTGCTGTATGTGGCCCTGACAAGACCGAAGGAGAAGCTGATTCTGGTAGCCTCTGTAAAAAACCTCCTCAAAAAAATCAACGACTGGGCGCACGCAGACAGCTATACGGATCTGCTGCTGCCTGATTATATGCTGGCAAGGGGACGCAGCTACCTGGACTGGATTGGTCCGGCAATCATCCGTCACCCGTCTGCCGCTGTGCTTAGAGAAGCTGCGGAGTTACCGCCTCTTGGTTCAGATCTTCTGTTTCAGCAGGATGGCCTGTGGAATATCACCGTAAAATCGGCGGAGTACCTGATCACCGAACCTCCGCGTCTGAACCAGAGTGATGCTGGCGGAGACAAGAACAGTTTGGACGACGTACGGTCCAGGATAGAGTCATCACTTCTGAAGCGCGAGCCCGTGCAAGAGATTGTATGGCAGGAAGGTGAAAGCCCGCAGGAGAAGAGGGAGGATCTGTACCGCCGCATCAGCTGGAGTTATCCTTTTAGCGCCGCCTCTGGTATTTCTGCTAAAACTTCGGTGACGGAAATGAAAAAGCTGCTTGCGATGCAGGATAGCCCCTCACTGGATCTGACAGAGGAAACAGCAGTACGGCGTAATCTGGAGACAGAGGATACCGGCAAGGGATATACGCTGAACCTGAGACGTCCCAAATTTATGGAAGCTGTGAAGCTGACTCCGGCAGAGAGGGGAACGGTTTATCATACGGTCATGCAGCATATTCCACTTCATGGTGATCTGGATGTTTCCATTGTGCAGCACACGCTGTCAGACCTGCTTCTGAAAGAAATGATTACCAGAGAGCAGGCAGAGGTGGTATCACCGCAGGAAATCGTCGATATGATCTCCTCGGAAGTGGGTGCAAGGCTGGTTCAGGCCGAGCAGATTTGGCGTGAAATGCCGTTTTCTTATGCGCTCCCCGCTTCGGAAGCCTATCAAAATCTGATTTATCTGACTTCATTGCAGCAGGGGGCAAGTTCTTACATTGTGCAGGAACAGCTTGATGAAGAATGTGTTCTGATTCAGGGTGTTGTTGACTGTCTATTCCGGGCCCAAGGAAAGCTGATCCTGCTGGACTACAAAACAGACCGTGTGCTGGAACACCGTGGAGGTATAGAAGCTTTAACGGAACAATATCGGTTTCAATTAGAGCTGTACGCCAAGGCGCTTGAAGACATTTTGGGCGAGCCTATTGCGGAGAGCTGGCTGTACTTTTTTGATGCCGGCCAGGCGGTGCGGCTTTAAAACTTGAATGGAAGGAGTGATGAGCATGCGTATATTGCACACTGGAGACTGGCATCTGGGGCGGACGCTGGAAGGAAGAAGCCGGCTTGCGGAACAGGAGGCCTTCCTCGAAGAGCTCGTCAGGCTTGCAGATGATCAGCAGGCGGACCTGATCATGATGGCCGGCGATGTGTACGATTCCGTCAACCCGCCTGCTGCTGCGGAGCAGCTGTTCTATGAAGCGGCTGCCCGGCTTAGTGAAGGGGGGAGGCGATTTGTGGCTATTGCTGGCAATCACGATCAGCCAGAGCGTGTGGCTTCTGTTACGCCTCTGGTCACAAAGAGCGGCATCACACTTGTAGGGCTGCCAGCAGCTGAGGCAGTAACGGTGCACGCTGTCCGTACTGGAGAAACTGCCAAAATCGCCGCTCTGCCGTACCCTTCGGAATCACGCCTGAATGAGCTGCTGTCTGTCGACGGTGAGGAGAATGAACTGCGCCGCGCATACAGTGACAGAGTAGGCAGTCTGATGAAAAAGATGGCGGGGAGTTTCACGCCTGAAACGGTCAATCTTGCGATGAGCCACATCTACGTCCTGGGCGGCCTGGAGAGTGATTCGGAACGGCCGATTCAGATCGGAGGTGCCTATACGGTAGATCCCTCGGCACTGAATGTCGGGGCCTGCTATACGGCATTGGGGCACTTACACAGGCCGCAGGCGGTCAAAGGCGAAGGTATTATGCGCTACAGCGGTTCACCGCTGGCCTACAGCTTCTCAGAGGCTGGTCAAGCCAAATCCGTGACCTTGATCGATGTGGCTCCTGGTGGAGTGCCGGTCGTGGAGGAGCTTTTCTTGAGCAGCGGCCGACCGCTGGTCCGCTGGAAGGCTAAAGGCGGATTGGAGGAAGTTTACCGTTGGCTGGATGAGGGACGTGACGCCCAGGCTTTTATTGATCTGGAAGTGACACTCACGGAAGCGATGGGGCTTGCCGATATTCAGAAACTGCGGAAGAGCCGGGACGGCATCGTTCATATCCGGCCGGTCTATCCTGAGATGGAGGCCATGGAACTGGAGGCAGAGCGTTCCAGGCTGCCGCTGCCGGATTTGTTCCGGAAGTTCTATCACCGTCAAACCGGGGGAGCAGAGCCGGAAGACAGTCTCGTTCATCTGTTCCTGGAGCTGGTGGATGAAGAAGAGCCCGAAACACCGGAGGTGAAGGGATGAAGCCGATTGTTTTGAAAGTATCGGGGCTTCAGAGCTACCGTGAGGTGCAGGAGATTGATTTTGAACAGCTGTGTGAGACAGGGCTTTTCGGCATCTTCGGACCGACAGGAAGCGGAAAGTCCACGCTCCTGGATGCCATTACACTGGCCATGTATGGCAAGGTGGAACGTGCCCAGAACGGTACCCAAGGCATCATGAACCATTCCGAGGACAGTCTGTATGTATCCTTTACCTTTGAACTGGCTTCCGCAGAAGGGGCTGAGCGTTACCGGGTAGAGCGCCGGTTCAAGAGAATGAATGAGCTGTCCGTCAGCAATGCTGTCAGCCGTTTTGTGCGAATCGCAGGAGAAGAGGAGCTCGTTATTGCGGACAAGCTGGCCGATGTGACACGGTGTGTTGAAGAGAAAATCGGTTTGAAAATGGATGATTTCACGAGAGCCGTTGTGCTCCCCCAGGGAAAGTTCGCTGAGTTCCTATCCCTCAAGGGAAGCGAGCGAAGGCAGATGCTGCAGCGCCTTTTCCATCTGGAGCGATACGGGGACCAGCTGGCGCAGAAGCTGAGCCGGAGAGTCAAGGAGAACGAGGGTGCTTTGCGAGCGGTAGAAGCCGAGCAGCAGGGGTTAGGTATTGCCGGCAAGGAGGCGGTCGCCGAGGCTGAGAAAGCTCTTTCGGCTGCAGAACTGCACGCCCAAGAGACTCGTTCGCGCCTTGAAGCTGCTATTCAGCAGAATGAGTCACTGTCCAAACTACGTGAGCTTGACGCCGAGCTCAGAAGGCTGAAACAGCACTTGAACGAGTTATCTGCGCGGGAAGATGAGCTGAAGGCATTGGAACATAAGCTGGAGCTTGCCGGTTATGCCAGACAGCTGCTGCCCGTGCAGGAAGCCAGGAAAGAATCGGCAGAGCGCCATGCTTCACTGAAACAAAGAGCAGCCGGACTGCAGCAGGCAGCAGATGAGGCCGAGAAAGATGCGATACAGCTTGCCGAAGCCGACGAGACTGCACGTAAAGAGCTGGCGTCTGAGGAACCTGCGCTGCTGTCGAGGGCAGATCAGCTGGAACAGGCCGTCATATTGCAGCGTGAACGCGAGGTGCTGTCCCAAGAGCTGGCTAAGCTGTCGGCACTAAGGAATGAAGCTAGAGACAAAATGCAGACGGTAACGGAGCAGCTGTCCAAGGAGCAGGAACTCCTGGAAAGAGGCCTGAAGCGAAGACAGGAGCTGGAAGAGAGCCTGAAGCTGCTGGAAGTACGCGCCCAGGATCGGCAGGCTCTGCAGGAAGCAATGCAGAAGAAACAGAGCATATTGGGTGCCGAAACCCAGCTGACCAAGTACGAAGCAGAAGCCCGTGAGCAACAAAGGGTGAATGCAAAAGCCGATGAACAGATCCGGGAGACGAGACAACAGGCTTCATCCGTAGATCACGAACTCATGATGTTATCCCGTGAAGGGGAGCAGCTCCGGCAAGCTGCGGCAGATGCTGTGAAGCTTAGTGAACAAGGAGCTGCTCATGCGGTCTCTTTGATCCGAGGGCTGAACCTGGATGCCAGACAGCAGGAGCTGCATGCCCTTTCGCTCTCTCTTGCAGCTGATCTTAGCGACGGCAAGCCTTGTCCTGTATGCGGAAGCTTACATCATCCTGAGCCGGCCCTGCCTGAAGCTGCCGCTTCAACTGATGATGCTGACCGCCGGTTGAAGCAGGTTGAGGCCATGCAGGAGGAGCTGCAGGAGCTGAGGCTTCAATTCCGACAGCTGTTGAACGAAGGCGTGACTTTACCTGTGCCAAAAGATAATGTCAATAGCCTCATTGCTGTTGGTCAGCAGAGCAGCAACCGCGAGTGGGAAGAAATCACATCCTCATTGTCTGAAGCGGCAGCAGGAATCCTGGTGGACGATAATCAGAAGCTGGAAGATGACAAGTTGGATATGGCGGTGTCTTCCCTGCGTGCTTTTGCAGCCGGGTTGTCAGAAGCAGCCGCGAAGTTTCGCAGCAGTGTTCATCTGGTACAAGAGAAACAGTCTTCGATTCAAAAGGATCTGGCCAGAAAAGAAGCTTCGCAGGAGCATAATCATGCCCGATTGGTACAGCTGAATGACAGAGTGAACACGGCACAGAAAGAACTTGCAGGCCTCAAGGAGGCTTGGTATGCTGCCGCGGGAAGCCTTGATTATGATTCTTTGGAGCAGCAGCTTGCAGGGATACGGGAAAAAGATGATAAGGCCGAGGCGGTGCGCGAAGGTTTGGAACGAAGTGTTCCTTTCCTGGAAGAGAAGAAAAAAGCATCCGCCAGCTTGGAGCTGCAGCTCCGGGAGCTGGAGAAACAGCTGATCCAGTGGGATGCCCAGCATCAAGGCAAGCAGGAACTGCTGCTGGAAAAAGACGGCCGCCTCCGCGCCTGGATCGGAAATGAGTCAGCAGAAGAACTGCTGACTTCATGCAGACAGCGGCTTAAATACCTTAAAGATACTGCTGCACAGACCGCAGAGCGGAGCAAGAAAGCAGAAGAACGCAAGCAGCTTGCGGCCAGAGAAGCAGCCATTGCAGGACAGGCAGCTCATTCCGCTGGCGAACATGCGGCACTTGCGGAGCGGCGATGGACTACAGACTTGTCGACATCCCCGTTCTCTTCGGAAGAGGAGCTGCTGAATGCAAGCATGCCGCCGGAAGAGATGGAGAAATCCCGTCATCTGCTTCAGGATCATCGTGACAAGCAGAAAGAATGGTCACTGCGCCTGAATGATGTCGAGCAGAAGCTGGACGGGAAGATTTTTAGTGAAGAAGCGTGGCAGGAGTGCTGCCGTTCGCTCGATGAGGGCCGGAGTGCAGATGAGTCTGCCATCCAGATGAAAGCCCGCGCACAGCGTGACCTGGAGGATATCCGGACACGGCACATCCGGTTTATGGAATTGGAGAAGCATCGTATTCAGCACGCCCGGGAAAGCGAACGTCTGTCCAAGCTTCAATCGTGTCTGCGAGGCAATGCATTTGTGGAGTACATCGCAGAGGAACAGTTAATGCAGGTCAGCCAGGCCGCTTCACAGCGTTTGCGCTATTTAACCCAGCAGCGTTACTCCCTGGAGGTAGATTCAGGAGGAGGGTTTGTCATCCGGGACGATGCCAACGGCGGCGTCAGACGTCCGGTGTCCACCCTCTCGGGTGGGGAGACGTTCCTGACCTCGCTGTCACTGGCACTCGCACTGTCTGCCCAAATCCAGCTGCGCGGGCAGTATCCGCTTCAGTTCTTCTTCCTTGACGAAGGCTTTGGTACCCTGGATCCGGAACTGCTGGATACGGTCATTACTTCTCTGGAACGCCTGCACAACGACAAACTGACGGTCGGTATTATCAGCCATGTACCGGAGCTGAGGGCAAGGCTTCCACGGAAGCTGGTCATTACCCCGGCAGGACAGGCAGGCGGCGGATCGAAGATCATGATCGAAAAGATGTGATATGATAGAAACAGAGATCCTGAAGATGAAGGAGGCCTTTGGAATGGATTGTTTGTTCTGCAAAATTGTTAATGGAGAAATTCCGTCTAAAAAAGTGCTGGAGAATGACCAGCTGCTCGTTTTTCATGATATCCAGCCTGCGGCTCCTGTGCATGTGCTTATTATTCCGAAGAAGCATATTGCATCGATGAATGATGTTCAGCCTGAGGACCTGCCTCTGATTGCAGACATCCATCAGGCGGCACAGGAAGCTGCACGGGAGCTTGGCATCGACAAGAGCGGCTTCCGGTTGATCAACAACTGCGGCCGTGATGGGGAGCAAACTGTTCACCATCTTCATTACCACCTGCTTGGCGGTACCAGACTGGGTGCGCTGGTGGGCAGCTCAAATTCACATGCCTAATCAGACATATTGCTGAAATTGCAGACAAAATGATCCTGCTGGGATGGCCATGCTAAAATAAGATGACCCAAGGTTGACACATTATTTAACTTTGCTTTATAATGAAGAATGATGAACCGTGTTATTGCTCTTGGACGGTCTGGTCGGAGGGAGGGAAAACTGGTGTCTGAAACGAAAGTTCGCAAAAACGAGACAATTGATGCTGCACTTCGTCGCTTCAAGCGTTCCATTGCTAAAGATGGCGTCTTGGCTGAAGTGAAGAAACGCAAGCATTATGAAAAGCCAAGCGTAAAGCGCAAGAAAAAGTCCGAGGCTGCTCGTAAGAGAAAGTTTTAGGAGGATATGACTCAGCATGAATCTTAGCGAACGATTGAACGAAGATATGAAGCAAGCGATGAAGAGTAAGGACAAGTTCAAACTCTCCACCATTCGAATGGTTCGTTCAACGATTAAAAATCTTGAAATAGATTTGAAAAGAAGTTTGGATGACAGCGAAGTGCTTGATATTATAAGTCGTGAAATCAAACAGCGCAAAGATGCCCTCCAGGAATTTGAAAAAGCAGATCGTGACGATCTTGCCGCCGATGCCAAAGCAGAAATTGAGCTCCTGACGTCCTACCTTCCGGATCAGCTTACTGAAGAAGAAATTAAAGTCATTGTACAGCAGACCATCCAGGAAACCGGTGCTTCTTCAAAAGCCGAAATGGGTAAAGTGATGAACGCTCTTATGCCGAAAGTCAAAGGGCGCGCGGATGGAAAACTAGTGAATCAAGTGGTTCAACAATTTCTGTAATAACATAAGCGAAGCACTCCTTGATTTGATCAAGGAGTGTTTTTTCTTTGCTTTTTAGGTGGTTTACATGGCGGGGTTATCTTTTTGAAACCAAATGGGTAAACATACGTATTACGTTATAATGTGTTCGGGAGCTTACACATATTAATAAATAGGCATCCGCTCACAAACCATGATAGCGGTTTAAAGATATGGCACGAATGATCTTTATAGGAGGAGGGTACGAGATGAGTTTTAGGAAGCTGTCGCCAAGGCGGCTTGGGCTCACACTCTTAGCATTGCTGTGGATACTCATGTCCTGCGCGTTATATGTCAATCCAGGCAAAGCGGAAGCGGCAGAGAACAGTGGGTCAGTTTATGTCATTCCTGTTAAGCAGCAAATTGAGCAGGGACTGACAAGTTTTCTTCAGCGTTCTTTTAAAGAAGCCGTGGATATGGACGCAGGGTTGATCGTTTTGGAGATCGATACACCGGGGGGCCGTGTTGACAAGGCGCAAGAAATCGGGAATTTGCTTCAGCAAACCGATATTCCGATCGTTGCCTTTATTCGCGGAGATGCTGCTTCTGCGGGAAGTTATATTGCTCTGAATGCAGATAAAATCGCCATGGCTGATGGCAGTATGATCGGCGCAGCATATATGGTGGATGGCATGGGCAATCCGGTAAAAGATGCCAAGATGGTGTCTTGGTGGAAGAGTAAAATGAAGAGTGCTGCAGAGTCCAGCGGACGTAATTCAGATATTGCAATCGGTATGGCTGGTACCAATGAGAAGGTAGAGATGCCCGAAATTAACAGAACCAATGAAGTAGGGCAGGTGATTTCTCTTTCTCCGGAGGAAGCGCTGAAGGTTGGTTATGCAGATAAGCTGGCCAACAGCACCAATGAAGTGATCGAGTGGATGGGGTACTCCACCACAGACATGTTTACGATGGAGCTCACCTTTTCTGAGAAGCTGGCTACTTTCCTGACAAACCCTATCGTTATGACGATACTGCTGTTTGTAGGTATTGCCGGTGTACTGATCGAAGTCATCGTTCCCGGATTTGGTTTTCCAGGAATTATAGGTATCATCGGTTTTGTCCTGTACTTTTTCGGTAACACCGTTGCCGGGTTTGCCGGAACTGAGACGTGGCTGCTGTTCATTATCGGGCTCGTATTGCTGGCAATGGAGCTCTTTGTTCCAAGCTTCGGTATTCTAGGCGTCATCGGCTCGATCAGCCTGGTGTTCGGCGTGGTCCGTGCAGCCTACAGCACCACTCATGTTGCCTGGTCGTTGGGTATCGCGTTCCTGTGTGCACTGGTTGCCATTGTGGTGGTTGCGGTCGTGTTCAAGGAACGGGGAATCTGGAATAAGTTTATTCTAAGCGACAGCTTGTCCAGAGAAAATGGATATATTCCGATAGCCGACCGTGATATGCTAATCGGCTTGACGGGAATTAGTGTTACTCCGCTTCGTCCAGCTGGAACTGCCGAAATTGAAGGACAGCGTCTGGACGTCGTATCCGCAGGTGGATTTGTGGCTGCCGGAACTCCTATTAAAGTGCTAAAGACCGATGGGACCCGGATTGTAGTTGAAGAAACCACAGTCGAATAGCACAAGAGTGCGGCTAATTCCGACAAAATAAGATTAAGAATTTGATAAGAATTTTTTATTTGGTACAATGGTATCAACAAATAAATAGTATGGAGGTAGATGTATTTGAACTGGGATGACTCAATGATCACTATTCTTTTAATTGGGGTTGTCGGTATTATATTGCTGAGCGTGTTCTTCAGTTTTTTCCCGCTTATGCTCTGGATCTCGGCGATCGCTTCCGGCGTTCGCGTCGGTATTATCACATTGGTAGCCATGAGGCTCCGCCGCGTTACACCAAGCCGGATTGTGAATCCGCTGATCAAAGCTACAAAGGCAGGGCTTGGATTGAACATTAACCAGCTGGAAAGTCATTATTTGGCAGGCGGTAATGTTGACCGTGTCGTTAATGCATTGATTGCTGCACAGCGCGCCAATATTCCGCTCGAATTTGAACGTGCCGCCGCGATCGACCTTGCAGGCCGTGATGTGCTGCAGGCGGTACAGATGAGTGTTAACCCTCGTGTTATCGAGACACCAATCGTAGCTGCAGTTGCTAAAGACGGTATCGAAGTGAAGGTTAAAGCTCGTGTAACCGTACGTGCCAACATTGACAGGCTCGTCGGTGGTGCAGGAGAAGAAACGATCATTGCCCGTGTCGGTGAAGGGATCGTTACAACGGTCGGTTCTGCAGGTTCTCATAAAGATGTTCTGGAGAATCCTGACTTGATGTCCAGAACGGTTCTATCTAAAGGACTGGATTCAGGTACTGCATTCGAAATTCTGTCGATTGATATTGCGGATGTGGATGTAGGCAAGAACATTGGTGCATTCCTGCAGACCGAGCAGGCAGAAGCTGACAAGCGTATTGCTCAGGCAAAAGCTGAGGAACGCCGTGCTATGGCCGTAGCTCAAGAGCAAGAGATGAAAGCACGTGTCGTAGAGATGAGAGCGCGCGTTGTGGAATCCGAGTCCGAAGTACCGCTGGCTATGGCTGAAGCGCTTAGAAGCGGACAGTTGGGTGTTATGGATTACATGAATCTCAAAAATATTGAAGCTGACACTCAAATGAGAGGCCAGTTAGGTAAAGTAAATGAAAACAATGATAATCAGAACGATTCCAGAAATAACAAATAGGAATGAGGCGAAGCCTTCATGGAGTGGATCTTCGATAATTTATTCATCGTGGCCATTGCCGGGTATTTTCTCCTCTCCTTCTTAGGTAAACTCGGCAAGGGCGGTGAACAAAAGCCGTCACAGATGCCAACCTTCGGCAATGAAAAGGAACGCCGCAACCAGCAGCCACGGCCCGCAGGATCACAGCCTGCAGGCCCGCCTGCCGCAGAATCGGATTCACGTCAGCTTTCCAGGCGTTCAACAGACTCATCAGATCGTGAACAGGGCAGGTATGAATCTCCTTATCATGAGCAGGAAGAGGTTCAGGACGCGTATGAAGATGCGAAATCCCGATTGGAATCAGCCGCTGAAAACCTTGATACCCGAAAAGTCAGTGAAGGTATGGAAGAACGGAAACGGCAGATGCAGCGAGATCTCGAAGGTGCTTTTGCTGATTTGGATCGTTTGGATTCTGGGTATAAATCACCGCTGCAGGAATCAGCGTCGGAGCAGTCACAGCCTCAGCTCAGCCAATCAGATCTTGCAGATCGAGCTGTACAAGGGATCATTTGGTCTGAAATTTTGGGTCCTCCAAGAGCGAAAAAGCCTCTTGGACGACGCCGTTAAACTTTATACAGCAAAACTGTGCAAACAGGCCGTTCGGGCAATGTCCCGAACGGCCTGTTTTTTTGCGCTGAAACAGCGGTCTGTCGGGGATGTGCTGGCATAATCAGGCAGCTGGAGGCATATGGTGTACAGTACAGGAAGGGGGAAGGGCTTCATATGTCCCGCATCAGCCGCAATCTGCAGAAATGGACTCAGGATATACTCGATTTGCCTCAGGATTTGCTGTTTGACTTGCCGCGGTTGACCCTGATTGGCAATCATGAACTTCATATTGAAAATCACCGGGGAGTTATTCAATTCACATCAGAAAAACTTGTTTTGTCCCTGAACGATGGAGCTTTGGAGATTTCTGGTTCCGGCCTCTCGATCCGGGCAATTCAGAGCACAGAAGTGACAGTGGCGGGAAAAGTACAGCATATACAATACATAGAAAGAGGGGGAAAACCTTGAATATTCCGACAATGATATATATCCGCGGATACCTGAAAGTAAGGGTGCGGGGAGAACAGCTGCCGTCTTTCATTAACGCCTTGTCGGAAGCGGCGACCCCCGTCTGGGAGATCAAACCGACAGGAGAACAGTCTGCAGAGTTCAAACTCCTGCTGTCTGATTTTAAGGGTTTAAGACCCCTGTTAAAAAAGACAGGCTGCCGGACAACCATTCTGGAACGTCATGGCCTTCCTTTTCGTACATCTCATTTATGGAAGCGAAAGATTTTCGCGGCCGGCATGGTCATCTTCTTTTTTACGCTAATGCTGCTCTCTTCCATGGTGTGGAACATTGAGGTTGAAGGTAATGAGAAGATCGCTTCTGAGGATGTGCTTGAAGCGGCCCACAAAGAAGGGGTGTACACTTACCAATGGATATTTCGTCTGAAATCACTGGACAGGCTGTCTGCTGACCTGACCGCACAAATTCCTGGGACCTCATGGGTCGGTGTGGAACGAAAGGGTACAAGCATTACAATCCAGGTAGTCGAAGCCTCAGTTCCTAAGAAGCCTGTTCTGCAGAGTCCGCGCCATCTGGTCAGTACTGCGGATGCCGTGATTACGTCTATATATGCTGAGAAAGGCGTTCCGAAAGTTCAGGTCAACACCAGAGTCAAGAAAGGTGAAGTTTTAATTTCCGGTATATTGGGAGACGAAGAAAACCAAAGGTCTGTTGTAGCAAAAGGAGAGGTTAAAGGCCTCGTCTGGCATGAATATCAAATTGAAGTACCGTTAACGAAAAAGAAAAATGTGCTCACCGGAGAATATAAAAGTAAGTCTTACCTCGTATTGGGCAATCGTGCGGTCCAGCTGTGGGGGTATGGTGATGTGGATTACGAAGTCACTAAGACGTTAAGCTTGTATGATCCTCTGACCTGGCGCACCAAACCGCTTCCATTCGGGTGGATGTCCGAGAAAGTGATGGAGGTACAGCAGACTACAGAAACCATTACAGAGGATGAGGCGAAAAGGCAGGGACTGGAGAGCGCATTTCGTGACATTTTGGCTAAATATGGTGCTGAAACACGTCTTGTAGGCCAAAAAATTTTGCATGATAAGAAAGAGAATGGTAAAGTTTATATGAAAGTACTTTTCGAGGTGGAAGAGTCCATATCGAAAGAGCTTCCCATAGTATATAACCAAGGAGAATGAGGCTATTTGTCACAACAAACGACCAGCACTCACATTCATTTGCAAAGCGCGTCTGAAGGGCTTTCTTTATTCGGACCCCAGGATACATTTCTTAAAATGATTGAATCCCGCATACCCGCCAGGATTGATTCGCGGGAAGCTGTGTTGACCATAACGGGTGAACCAGCTCATGTGGAAAGCCTTCAGCAGCTGTTTGACGTACTGCTTCAGCTTGTCCGCAATGGATACATTTTGACAGAAAGAGATGTTAATTATGCCGTAGACCTGGCTATCGATTTACGTGCAGATCAACTGCTCGATCTTTATAAAGGCGAAATCACGACAACATTCCGGGGTAAGCCGATCCGGGTTAAGACAATCGGACAGAAGCACTATGTGACTACGATCAAGAAGCGTGATATTGTATTCGGGATTGGCCCGGCCGGTACCGGTAAAACCTATCTTGCGGTCGTTCTCGCTGTTGCTGCCCTGAAAGAAGGAACGGTTAAGCGGATTGTCCTCACACGTCCGGCTGTCGAAGCAGGCGAAAGTCTGGGCTTTCTCCCAGGCGATCTGCAGGAGAAGGTTGATCCTTATCTACGGCCGCTGTATGATGCGCTGTACGACGTGATGGGACCAGACCAGACAGCCAAAGCACTGGAGAGAGGCCTCATTGAAATCGCGCCGCTTGCTTATATGAGGGGACGTACGCTGGACGATTCATTTATTATATTGGATGAAGCCCAGAACACGACACCGGAACAGATGAAGATGTTTTTGACCCGTCTGGGATTTGGCTCCAAAATGGTCATTACCGGCGATGTCACTCAGATTGATCTGCCCCGCGGCAAGAAATCAGGACTTGTTGAAGCCAAAATGATTCTTGGTGAGATTGAAGATATCGGATTTGTTTATTTTGCTGAGCAGGACGTTGTACGGCACTCTTTAGTCCAGAAAATTATCGTTGCATATGACAAAGCTGCAGAAAACCAAGTTTAAAGGGGATTGTCGCTATGGCCATTACCAAACCATCGACGGACAAGTCCATATCAGATAAAAATAACAGGTGGAAATATAGCGTGGCAACACGCTATATTCTGTTTTTACTGCTTGCGCTGCTGATTTATATCAGCCTGTCGATCAAGCTTCTCCCGGAGCGTTATGATATTCAAGTTGGTACGCGCAGTGAGAAAAATATTCCTGCTCCGGCTCAGATCGAGGACAGCAAGGCTACATTGAAAGCACAGGAAGAAGCAGCAGAACGTGTGCAGCCCATTTATACATATGTACCTCTTCGGAATGATGTTTTGGTGCAGCAGCTGTTCGAGCGGATTGACCGCCTGAATCAGGATGAGGTATCCGTCCAGGATAAAATCTCAATCTATCGGGAAGAAATTCCGCAGCGCGTGAACGATTTTGTCAACAGCTTTATAGCGGGCAACCGGGGGTCGGAAGGATATCCGGACGAACTGCTGGAGGAAATGAAACGTGTTATTGAACAGCAGGCGTATCGTGTGCCGGAAGAAACTTTTATCAAGATACCCCGGCTTGAAGGCGAAGAAATTACTCAGATGAAATCGGTGGCCCGGGATATCGTGTCACGATTGATGAATGAGATTGTCGATGCCCAGACAGCAAGAGCCAAGGTGGCCGAGCTGGTCAGCACCAGTTCGCTGAACGACCGGACCGCCCGTGAAGTCGTACAAGAGCTGGTCCGTCTCTCTATTACGGCAAATAAATTTTATAATGAAGTGGCAACGAAGGAAGCGAAGGTCGAGGCGAGAGAAAACACACAGCCGGTGTTCATTAAACAGGGAGACATTCTCGTTCAGAAAGGTCAGCTGATTACACCTGATATTTATGATTTTCTGAGCAAGAACGGCTTGCTGAAAGATGAAGTGACATATTGGCCGGAACTGGGACTGCTTCTCTTTTCCGTCCTGCTCTCTTTTGGGGTGCTGATGTTTATCCGTCAATCGGACGTCAATTTATTTAAATATAACAACTCTCAAATATTAATGCTGGTACTTATCTATGTTATTACACTGATCAGCATGCACCTGGCAGGATTTCTCCAGAGTGAGGAACGCATTTATGTAGGCTATCTGGCTCCTGTTGCCATCGGCGTCATTCTCGTTACACTGCTGATGGACATCCATCTGGCTTATTTCAGCGCTATGATTTTCAGTATTCTGGCCAGTGTAATTCTGAATGTGGATAAGAGCCAGATGTTTGATTTCCGGTTTGGATTTTTTGCTGTCGTTACATCATGTGTAGCGCTGTTTGCAATCCACCGGGCCAGTCAGCGCTCTGCCCTGTTGAAGGGGGGCATTATGGTGTCTCTGTTCGGTGCCCTGTCTGTGCTTATCATCCTTCTGGTTCATGATTCCACATGGACTCGCGCAGAAAGCTTGTACGCACTTGGCTTTGCGATTGCCGGTGGGATTTTGACGGCAGTGCTCGTGATTGGCTTGATGCCATTTTTCGAAGTAACATTCGGTATTTTGTCTGCTTTGAAGCTGGTGGAGCTGTCTAATCCGAATCATCCGCTGCTGCGTAAACTGCTGACTGAAACACCAGGGACGTATCATCACAGTGTCATGGTCGGAAACCTATCTGAAGCGGCTGCGGAAGCAATCGGAGCGGATGGCCTGCTGTGCCGTGTAGGATCTTATTATCATGACGTGGGCAAAACAAAGCGTCCGATGTACTTTATCGAGAACCAGAGTAATATGGAGAATCCGCATGACTCTCTGGAGCCGAAGCTGAGCAAGTCGATCATTGTTGCACATGCCCGGGACGGAGTTGAAATGCAGAAAGACTATAACCTTCCGAAGCCGATCCGGGATATTGCCGAGCAGCATCATGGTACAACATTCCTTCATTTTTTCTACCATAAAGCGATGAAGCAGGCGCAGGAGCAGGGTGTTGAACCGGATTTTACAGAAGATGATTTCCGTTATCCCGGACCGAAAGCCCAATCGAAGGAAGCAGCGATCGTGGGTATTGCTGACAGTGTGGAAGCAGCGGTACGTTCCTTACGTAAGCCAACCGTAGATCAGGTTGAAAACATGATCGAGAAGATCATCAAGGGCCGTGTCGATGACAATCAACTGAATGAATGTGATCTGACGATGAAAGAGCTTGATATTATTTCCAAAACATTAAAAGCGACAGTCATGGGGATTTTCCACTCCCGTATAGAGTATCCTGAGGACATGAAGAAGACCAAGACTGACCTTCCTGTGGATTCAGGACAGCGTGACGAAAAGAAAGATCAACCATGATGACATGAGGAGTGTGTAAGGATGAGCTTGCAGCTGGTATGGAATAATGAGCAGACTGATTTTCCGATCACGGAAGAACTGATCACGCTTCTGGAGAAGATTTTGCAGCAGGCTGGCTTGTCCGAAGGGGTTGAAGACGGCGAAGTGGACCTGACTTTTGTGGATAATAAGCAGATCCATGAGCTTAACAGAGACTACCGCGGCATTGACCGCCCGACAGATGTGCTATCCTTTGCGATGAATGAGGAGCATGATGAAGAGCTGACCATTATTTATGATATGGACGAGCATGATGAGCTGGGTGAGGTGCCTGAAATTCTGGGTGACATTGTAATTTCCGTTCCGCAGGCTAAACTGCAGAGTGAAGAATTCGGACATTCTCTGGAGCGTGAGCTCGGATTTCTGTTTGTCCATGGCTTTCTCCATCTGCTGGGTTATGACCATCAGGATGAGGACAGTGAGTCTGAAATGATGGCAAAGCAGGAAACCGTACTTGAACAAGTGGGATTAAAAAGGCAGTGAAACCTGAACGCCATGATTTCGCAGCCAGTTTCAGATATGCCTGCCATGGTATCCTGCATGCTCTGAAATCGGAAGTTAACCTCAAAATTCATGTATCCGCCGCAGCAATGGTATTTTTAGCTGCGGCACTGCTGGATGTGGGGAAATGGGAATGGCTCAGCTTGCTTCTGGCTTCAGCGCTTGTTATTTGTGCAGAGCTGTTCAACACGGCAGTAGAAGCTGTGGTGGATCTGGTATCTCCCGAGTCTCACCCCCTGGCACGTATTGCGAAAGACACGGCAGCGGGTGCTGTCCTAGTGACGGCGGTATTCGCCGCAGCCGTGGGTATTATCGTCTTTTACGGACCAGTGACAGCATGGTTTAAATCTTGATAAGCAATTGAGCTGGAGGCATATATGAATAAAACAACGTTTAAATCAGGTTTCATCGCCATTATTGGCAGGCCGAATGTCGGTAAATCAACCTTGATGAATCAAGTGATCGGCCAAAAAATCGCGATTATGTCGGACAAGCCGCAGACCACCCGCAACAAAATTCACGGAGTCTATACGACCGATCATTCTCAGATCGTATTTCTGGATACCCCGGGGATTCATAAGCGCCAGTCTAAGCTGGGGGATTATATGAACCAGACAGCACTAGGCACTCTGGGTGAAGTGGAAGCCATTCTGTTTCTGATTGATGCTTCAGAAGGGTTCGGCGGTGGAGACCGCTTTATTGCAGAACAACTTAAAAATGTGCAGACACCGGTCATTTTGGTTATGAACAAGATTGATAAGATCGAGCCGGAAGCACTTCTGCCGTTAATAGATGAGTACCGCAAGCTGCATGATTTTGCCGAGATCATTCCCGTCTCAGCAAGTCTTGGAAACAATGTGAGCACACTGCTGAACCAGCTGCAGAACTATCTGCCTCCCGGACCTCAATATTATCCCGAGGATCAGGTCACCGATCATCCGGAGCAGTTTGTCTGCGCCGAACTGATTCGCGAGAAGATTCTGCACATGACGCGTGAAGAAATTCCGCACTCCATAGCGGTCACGATTGAAGACATGAAGGTAGAGAAGAATGGCACTGTTCATATTTCGGCCGTCATTTTTGTAGAGCGGGATTCTCAGAAGGGAATTATCATCGGCAAACAGGGTTCACTGCTCAAAGAAGTGGGCAAGCAGGCCCGCCATGATATTCAGAGACTGCTGGGCTCCAAGATTTTTCTGGAGTTGTGGGTTAAGGTCAAAAAAGATTGGCGCAACCAGGAACGGGTTCTACGCGATCTCGGATTTCACCGCGGACAGTAATGTTGATCTATAACCTTCTCACCCAGAAAACGTATTCTAAGCTTCTCCCAACAATTGCAAATCATAAATCCTCTGCCGGCGCACATCCTAACTCATAGATGGGAGACGTCATTTCCTAAGAGAGGATGAATACGAATGCGAGATTTTTCGTGGAAGTATTTTGCAATGACTGGAGATGTCGATGCATATCTGCTGTATAAAGAATCCGGCATTACAGGAGAAGCGGAAGAGGTACCGGCTTTTGGTGAAGAGGTGGTTCAGCATGAAGAGAACGATTGATTCCTGGCTGTTTCAGGAATGGTTGGGTGATAAGGCATGCTACACAGGGTGGAAGGCATCGTCATCCGCAGTATGGACTACGGCGAAGGGAACAAGATCATTACACTTTGCACCGAAATCTCGGGCAAGGTAGGGGTTCTGGTCCGGGGCGCCAAAAAGGTGAAGAGCCGGCATGCTGCATTGACTCAGCTTTTTACGTATGGTGAATATGTTTATTTTAGAAATGGTACCGGTCTCGGAACGTTGAATGCCGGTGAGATTATAGAATCCCATCATCTGCTGCGAGAGGATCTGTTTAAAGCCGCCTACTCCTCATATGCCTGCGAGCTGCTGGACCGGGTGCTGCAGGATGAGGAGACAGGTGCTTTTTGGTTTCATCAGCTGAAAGCCTGTCTTGCTTCATTAGAGGACAATAAAGATCCTCAAATTATTATCCATCTCTATGAGATGAAGATTCTTCAGGCTGCCGGCTATGGGCCGGAACTATCCGTTTGTATTTCCTGCGGTCAGGAGCGCAGCGATGAAGATATGCTAATCAGTCCGCGTCTGGGCGGTGTTCTGTGCCGGTACTGCAAGCATCTGGATCCTCCTGCGATGACATTGACACCGCGCACATTGAAACTGCTCCGGCTGTTTGCGCGTCTGGATCTACGAAGATTAGGCAATGTTGATGTCAAGGCGGAGACCAAGTCAGAACTGAAGCTCATTATGCGGGCCCTGATGGATATGCAGCTGGGGCTTCGGCTGAAATCACAGAACTTTCTCGATCAGATGGACAAATATGATATTTGACGAATGTCTCAAATTTAGGTATCATATGATATGATTTCTTTGATTTAAATAATCATGCGTTGAACGGGAAATTCGTGTATGGGAGTCCTTAGTTAGATAGCGAGCCGGTGGTGGTGGAAGTCCGGTGGAAACCCTCCATGATGATGGCGTCCCTGGAGCATGCTGCAAGTGATAAAGTGGGTCTTGCAAGAGACCAAGTAGGGTGGAACCGCGGGAAGCTCATGCTCTCGTCCCTATGTCTGTACAACAGGCGTAGGGCGGGAGCTTTTTGTTGTGCAGAATCTGGTAGTCAAAATCAATGCAAAGGAGCTACAAATCATGAATTTTCAGCAGATGATTTTAACACTGCAGCAATTCTGGGCAGAACAAAACTGCATCATCGTACAACCGTATGACACGGAAAAAGGGGCAGGAACCATGAATCCCATGACCTACCTTCGCTCGATCGGGCCAGAGCCTTGGAATGTCGCGTACGTGGAGCCTTCCCGGCGTCCGGCAGACGGACGATATGGCGAGAACCCGAATCGCCTGTACCAGCATCATCAGTTTCAGGTCATTATTAAGCCTTCACCTGATAATATTCAGGAGTTGTATCTGGAAAGCTTGGAGCGTTTAGGGATTAACCCGCTGGATCACGACATCCGTTTTGTCGAAGATAACTGGGAAGCTCCAACGCTTGGTGCTTGGGGACTGGGCTGGGAAGTGTGGCTGGATGGTATGGAGATCACCCAGTTTACGTATTTTCAGCAGGTCGGCGGTATTGATGCAAATCCCGTTGCTGTCGAAATTACATACGGCATGGAGCGTCTGGCTTCCTATATTCAAGACAAAGAGAATGTCTTTGAACTGGAGTGGGTGAACGGCATTACGTATGGTGATGTATTTCACCAGCCGGAGTTTGAGCATTCCAAATATACCTTTGAAGTGTCGGATGTAAAAATGCTGTTTACGCTCTTCAACATGTATGAGGAAGAGGCGAACAAAGCCATGAGTCAAAACCTGGTGTTCCCGGCGTATGACTATGTGCTCAAGTGTTCCCATACATTTAACCTGCTGGATGCCCGCGGCGCCATCAGTGTAACGGAACGGACCGGCTATATTATGCGTGTCCGCAATCTGGCTCGCCAGGTCGCGGCTACGTATTTAGAGGAACGCGAGAAGCTTGGCTTCCCGCTGATCAAGAAAGGAGGGGCTGACCTTGACTAAGAACGTATTGTTTGAAATCGGTCTGGAGGAAGTTCCCGCCCGTTTTTTGCGCAGTGCAATGGATCAGCTGAAGGAGAAGACTGTCAAATGGCTGGAAACGTCCAGAATCAGTTTTGGCACTGTGACAGCATATGCAACTCCACGCCGTCTCGCTGTACTGATCAATGATGTGGCGGACCGTCAAAGCGATATGAGCGAAGAAGTAAAAGGACCTTCCCGTAAAATTGCACTGGACGACAGCGGAAACTGGAGCAAGGCAGCACTTGGATTCGCACGCAGCCAAGGTGTGGAACCGGACAGCTTTACTTTTAAGGAACTCGGCGGTGTCGAATATATTTATGTCACGAAAAACAGTGTGGGTGTAGCGACAGCGGACCTTTTGTCTGAGGGCTTGCTGGGGATTCTCACATCGATGACCTTCCCTAAAAATATGAGATGGGGATCTCATGAATTCAAGTTCGTCCGTCCTATCAAATGGATCGCGGCCCTTCATGGTACAGATGTGATCAACATGGAGATTACAGATGTCAAAGCCGGTAATGTGACAAGAGGCCACCGGTTTCTAGGAAGCGAAGCCGTTATACCAGAGGCTTCAGCATATGTGGACATCTTACGTCAGCAGCATGTCATCGTTGATGTCGAAGAACGCGAGGAAATGATTGTATCCCAGATTCATGCTCTTGCAGATGAAAAGGGCTGGAATATTGCTGTGAAGGAAGACTTGCTGGAAGAGGTATTGTTTCTGGTAGAGATCCCGACCGTGCTGCATGGATCTTTTGATCCGGCTTTCCTTGAAATTCCGCAGGATGTACTCATCACCTCGATGCGCGAGCATCAGCGGTATTTCCCGGTACTGGATGCTGAAGGCCAGCTGCTGCCTTATTTCGTAACTGTCCGCAGTGGTGACAGCCGTTCACTGGATGTGATCGCGAAAGGAAATGAGAAGGTACTGCGTGCACGTCTGTCTGATGCCAAATTCTTCTACCAAGAAGATCAGAAGCTTCAGATTAAGGATGCCTTGTCTAAATTGGAAAGTATTGTTTTCCATGAAGAACTGGGTACGATCGGTGATAAAGTCCGCCGCATCCGCCGTATTGCTGATAATCTGGCCGCAAAGCTTTCGCTAACCGCTGAAGCATCTGATGATGTCAGCCGGACAGCCGATATCTGCAAATTCGATCTTGTTACACAAATGGTATATGAATTCCCTGAGCTTCAGGGCGTGATGGGTGAGGATTATGCCCGCAAGGCCGGTGAGAAGGAAAGTGTAGCAAAAGCGGTCTTTGAACATTACCAGCCTCGTTCTGCCAGTGATGCTGTACCGGCTAGTCTGGTGGGATCTGTAGTGAGCATCGCGGATAAAATGGATACCATTGCCGGCTGCTTCTCCATCGGGATTATCCCTACAGGGTCTCAGGACCCTTATGCTCTTCGGAGACAAGCTCAGGGTATTGTGCAGATTATTCTGGAACATCAGCTGCCATTGTCCTTGTCGGAAGTGTTTGATACCGCCCTTGCTGTGCATGAAGATGTTCGGGGATTGAAACGTTCAGAGAAAGAAATTCGCAAGGATCTGATCGATTTCTTCGGACTGCGTGTGAAGAAGCTTCTGTCCGAAGATTTGAAATATGATGTGGTAGATGCCGTTATTTCATCCGGTTTTGATCATGTGGTGTCCGTCGTATCCCGCGGTCATGCCCTCATGTCCGAGATCCAGAGTAATGTGGATTTCAAAACAACGGTTGAATCCTTTAACCGTGTGAGTAATTTGGCAGCAAAGGCGGGCAAGATTGCCGTCAATCCGGAATTGTTCGCCCAGCCGCAGGAAAGTGCGCTGTATGAAGCCTGGCTGAGCGTTCGAGATGAATACCTGAATGCAGTTCAAAACTCAGAAGGTGAGAAGGCCTTGAAACTTCTGGGCCAGCTGAAGGATCCCATCACAGGATTTTTTGATCATGTCATGGTCATGGCCGAAGATGAAGCAGTAAAAGCCAACCGTCTGGCACTGCTCTCCGGCATTGAGAATGATCTTAAATCATTTGCTGAGTTTACAAAGCTGGTGTGGTAAAGAAGGATAACAGCTTGACGAAAAGCGGGGCCCCGGTTTCGGGGCAGCCGCTTGTCGTTATTCCGGGGAGATTTCTATAAAATGGCAGCCATTTGTACGTTTACGGAAGAAGGATTTTTATTGAGTCAAGACGTATATAATAAGTGTAGACATTTATTTATCCAACAATATGTTTTCAAGAGGACAAATGACATTAACGAATAATATGAACATTGTCGTGGACGGTGACGCTTGTCCAGTCAAGAAAGAGATTGCTCAATGTGCACGGACGTTCGGTGTATCTGTGCTGCTGGTTTCTTCCTTCGATCACAGGCAGGAGCCGGGCGAGGGAATTACCGTAATCCAGGTGGACCGCAGTGACCAAAGTGCCGATCTGTACATCGCGAACCATATTCGTCCCGGAGATATTGTCGTAACACAGGATTATGGATTAGCTGCGATTTGCCTGTCCAAATCGTGCAAGGTTATTTCGTTTAGAGGCCGATCCTTTAGTGATCAGGATATCGATTTTTTGCTGGACAGCCGTTACCAAAAAGCTAAGGCGCGAAAGTCGGGACACTATTCCAAAGGGCCGCGCAAGATGACTGAGGAAGACCGTGAAATTTTTCAACATAAACTGACAAAACTTTTGCAGCAGATGCAGGAGAATGTTTAACCGCAGCGAATATTATTTACGTGCTGAAGAGATGAAGGTGGTTGGAATGGTTACCGGACAAGGCAGTATTCCGGATGATGTGATTGAGTCGGTACTGGCCAAGAATGATATCGTCGACACGGTAAGCAAGTACGTACAACTGACCAAGCAGGGGAAATACATGAAGGGCCTCTGTCCGTTTCACTCGGAGAAAACCCCTTCCTTTACCGTGACACCGGAACGCCAGATTTTTTATTGTTATGGATGCGGTAAAGGCGGCAATGCCATCAAATTCAGAATGGAAATGGAAGGATTTTCTTTCCCTGAAGCGGTTAGAGCGATGGCTGAGGAAAGTGATATCTCTTTACCGGAAGGTCAGGGATATCAGATGGCCCCGCGGAATCCGGAAAAAGAGCTGCTGTATGACGCTTATGAGTTGAGTGCTAAGCTGTATCATTTTTTGCTGAAGAATACACAGCACGGACAGGATGCGGTATCCTATCTGCGCTCCCGCGGTTTTAATGACAAGATTATTGAGCAGTTCGGGATTGGCTTTGCACCAGACAGGTGGGATACCATGGTTCAATTTTTGGGCAAGCGGGAGTTTGATCTGAAGGAAATGGAGAAAGGCGGGTTACTGTCGGCGAGGCAGGAGCGTGACGGTTATGTGGATAAGTTCAGAAACCGAATCATGTTTCCGATTCATGACCGGAATGGTCGTGTGATCGCCTTCGCAGGACGGATTCTTGGTGAAGGACAGCCGAAGTACCTGAATTCTCCGGAAAGCCTGCTGTTTAATAAAAGCCGTACATTATATAACCTGCATCAGGCCAAAGCGTCCATACGCAAATTGCGCCAAATCGTCTTGTGCGAAGGATACGGGGACGTCATCGCAACCTGGGAAGCCGGTTATCAGAATGTGGTGGCTACAATGGGCACATCCCTTACGGAGCAGCAGATCGCCATCATGAAATCCATGGCTGAAGAGGTCATCGTTTCTTATGATGGGGACAAGGCTGGACTTCAGGCAGCCATGAAAGTGCTGCCGATGCTTGAAGGAGCAGGTTTAAGGGTAAGAATAGCTCTGATGGGCGACGGAATGGATCCTGATGAATACTATCGTAAATACGGTCTGGAACGTTACCATCATGTCATGAACTCCGCCGTTTCGTCCACAAAATTTAAACTTATATATCTGAAAAAAAACCATATACTGCTAGAAGAACATGGAAAAATTGCCTATACCAAAGAAGCGCTGCCCATCATTGCAGAGCTGAGTTCTTCTACAGAGCGTGAGGTTTACCTTCGTGAATTATCCACCGAGCTTCATTTATCTTATGAGAGTTTGAAGCAGGATTGTAACCTTCTGCGCCAATCCATGCAAAAAAAGGAGGAGCAGGGGGATATTCCGGAAAAAAGGTGGAATAATGGTAGGCATAAAAAAGGTCAGGCTGCGGCACCCACCCTGCTGCCCGCCTATCATGCCGCTGAACGGAGGCTGCTTTCCCTTATGCTGCAGGACGGGGAAGCTGCCAGGTATGTAGACGAACATCTAGGAGAAGCGTTTAATATCGAAGATCATGCGGCAATTGCTGCTTATCTATATGCTTATTACGCGCAGGGCAAGCCGCCGGATCCGAGCCGGTTCATGTCTTCACTGCATGATGACCGTCTTGAGAAGACTGTGAGTTCCATTTCCATGATGGAGAATCCGATGGAGTGGAACGTTCAGGTGCTTGATGACTGCATACGCGAAGTATTGAAGTATCCGAGACAGAAACAGATTGATGAGAAGAAAGAAGAAATGATGAAAGCAGAACGATCGGGTGATTTTTTGCGAGCCGCCCAAATTGCAAGTGAGATTATTGCCCTAGAGAGACAGTGACGGCTATGCTTGATTGTTTCTAGGGAGGAGGGAGCCGAGAGAATGGCGAATGATCAGCATACTGAACTAGAAACGGAATTTACACTGGACCAAGTCAAAGATCAGTTGATTGAACAGGGTAAAAAAAGATCCGTATTGAGCTATAAAGATATTATGGAGAAGTTGTCTCCCTTTGATCAGGATCCTGAGCAAATGGAGGAGTTCTACGAACAACTGGGCGACCTGGGGATTGAGGTTGTTAACGAGAATGATGAGGAAAGAACGCATCGCCAATCGGACGACTCGGAAGATAACCAAAGTGATGATTTTGGCTTTGATGATGACTTATCTCTGCCGCCGGGGATCAAGATCAACGACCCTGTACGTATGTATTTGAAAGAAATCGGAAGGGTCCCGCTGCTATCAGCTGATGATGAAGTGGAGCTGGCGAAGCGTATCAATCAGGGTGATGAAGAAGCCAAACGCCGTCTGGCAGAAGCTAACCTCCGGCTTGTTGTCAGCATTGCGAAACGGTATGTCGGACGAGGGATGCTCTTCTTGGATTTGATTCAGGAAGGCAACATGGGTCTGATCAAGGCCGTAGAAAAGTTCGATTACGAAAAAGGCTTTAAATTCAGCACGTATGCAACATGGTGGATTCGTCAGGCCATTACCCGTGCCATAGCAGACCAGGCCCGGACCATCCGGATTCCGGTTCATATGGTGGAGACGATCAATAAGCTGATCCGGGTATCCAGACAGCTTCTGCAGGAATTGGGACGTGAACCATCGCCGGAAGAAATTGCAGCAGAAATGGAATTGAGTGTGGAAAAGGTAAGGGAGATCATGAAGATTGCCCAGGAACCGGTTTCCCTGGAAACACCGATCGGGGAAGAGGATGACTCTCATCTGGGAGATTTTATTGAGGATCAAGAAGCGCTCGCTCCAGCCGATGCTGCGGCATATGAGCTTCTTAAAGAACAGCTGGAAGATGTGCTTGATACCTTGACTGAACGTGAAGAGAACGTTCTGCGTCTGCGTTTTGGTCTGGATGACGGACGTACTCGAACCCTGGAAGAAGTCGGAAAAGTGTTTGGCGTGACTCGTGAACGTATCCGTCAGATTGAAGCCAAAGCGCTTCGAAAGCTCCGCCATCCAAGCCGCAGTAAGCGTCTGAAGGATTTTCTTGAATAACAGCTAGTATACAGACCTTCTGCATTCTATGCAGCAAGGTCTTTTTTGACCGATTAGAGATTTCTTGGTTTTGGAATTAATTCCTTCATTTATGTATTTCGTATTTATTTTAGCTCTTTTGCTTAATCAATGCAAATAGACCGAGCAGGAAAGAAATCTGGTTTGCAGTTTAGCTTTTCGTTTGATACGGTAGGAACACCACTAATAAAGTTAGATAGGGAGTTATCATGAAACTTTCAAATCGTTTGCAATCACTGTTGAACCATATCCCTGCTGGCAGCAGGCTGGCTGATATCGGCTCAGACCACGCTCTTTTACCGACGGCAGCTGTACAGACCGGAGTGTGTGTCTCCGCCGTAGCGGGTGAGGTAAATAGCGGGCCTCACCGTGCCGCAGAGAAGCAGGTACAGGAAGCCGGCCTGGCTGCCGTTATATCTGTCCGCAAAGGTGACGGACTGGATGTAATTCATCCGGGAGAAGTCGATGTCATCACGATTGCCGGCATGGGCGGCGGACTTATATCATCCATCCTAGACCGGGGACATACACAGGGGAAATTGCAAGGCATCCACCGTTTGATTCTTCAGCCCAATGTGGGAGAGGACCTTCTGCGGAAATGGCTGGTTAAGCATCACTGGGTGCTGATTGAAGAGGATATTCTGGAGGAAGACGGCAAGATTTATGAAGTGCTGACCGCTGTCCCTGAAGAAGAAGAGGTAAACGGCTTAACCAATGAAGAGCTGTACCAAACCTACAGGCTGAACAGCGGTTTGGAAGTGCCACAAGCCTGGCTGCTGCGTTTCGGACCGTGGTTAATCAGGAAGCCTGTGTTCGTGTTCCATGCGAAATGGAGGTCGGAACTGGGTAAGATGGCGAAAATTCTTGCTTCCCTTGCAAAATCAGAACTGTCTTCCGCATCCGAGAAGGCAGGCGAGCTCAAACAGGAAATGGATACAATCAAGGAGGTGCTGTCATGCTTGCAAAAGGACAAGCCGTAATTCAATGTATGGAACAGCTGGCACCCAAGCATGCAGCCGAGCCGGATGACCGGATTGGACTGCAGCTGGGCACCCTGCAAAAAGATATAAAGCACGTGATGATAGCGCTGGATGTGACAGAGGAAGTCGTTGATGAGGCTGTGAAGACAGGTGTGGATCTCATCATAGCGCATCATGCCATCATTTACAGACCGCTCAAAGGCTTACAGACCGATACTCCGATGGGAAAAGTGTATGAGAAGCTGATTAAGAGCGATATTGCAGTATACATCAGTCATACGAACCTTGACATCACCGAGGGCGGAATGAACGATTGGATGGCCGAGGCATTAGGTATTGAAAATACGGTATCTGTGCAGGATGTTCACCAGGAATCACTGTTCAAGCTGGTGGTATTTGTACCAAAAAGTCATCATCAGGAAGTACTGGATGCGGTCCTTAACGCCGGAGCAGGCCATCTTGGCCAGTACAGTCACTGCAGCTTTAATATGGATGGCTTTGGCACCTTTATGCCTCAGGAGGGCAGTGAGCCTTTTATCGGCCAACAAGGAAGCCTGGAAAGGGTCAACGAAGTGCGTCTGGAGACGATCGTTCCGAAAGGCATCCAGAAAAAGGTCGTTCAAGCTATGTTGAAAGCTCATCCTTACGAAGAAGCAGCATACGATCTTTACCCGCTGGAGCAGAAAGGCAGAACACTTGGCCTCGGACGGGTTGGGGAACTGAGAGAACCGGTGACATTAAAACAATTAGCCGAGACCGTCAAACAGAACCTGGACGTTCCTCACGTCCGTGTTGTGGGCAATCCGGACACGCTTCTGAAGAAGGCCGCTGTCATTGGCGGCTCAGGAGGTAAGTTTATGCATGCTGCCATGTTCCGGGGAGCAGATGTGCTTGTAACCGGCGATATCGACTATCACACGGCGCTGGATGCAGTGGCTGCAGGGCTTTGCATCATCGATCCGGGACATAATGCAGAGAAAATCATGAAGGAAAAAGTAGCCTTGTGGCTGGCTGATCAACTGCAGGCTCACCGTTATGATACCCTGGTTTCAGCTTCGAAGGTTAACACAGAACCATTTACATTCATGTGAGTCAGTTTGGAATTAATCTCTTTAAATGAGAAGCTTTGATGGCTTGTAACGTTCTTTCAAAACATGTATACTATGTAGTGTTGTCCGAAAAGTTTGTCAGACAATCGCTGGCGGTGAGAACCGCGAGAGGAAAGTCCGGGCTCCACAGGGCAGGGTGCTGGATAACGTCCAGTCAGCGCGAGTTGAAGGATAGTGCCACAGAAATGGACCGCCGATGGCCGTTTATACGGATCAGGCAAGGATGGAACCGAGGTGTAAGAGACCCCGAGGAACGCTGGTGACTTCGTTCCTGGTAAACCCCACCTGGAGCAAGACCTAATGGAACGCAGCTTCTTTCGAGGAAGCAGCCTTAGCCCGAGGCGCGTTCGGGTTGGTCGCTGGAGCCGTTCAGTAATGACCGGCCTAGATAGATGATTGTCGCTTATGGTGGCAGGGTAGTTCCCGTTATGACCACGAAGAGCACAGAACCCGGCTTATGAAAAACTTTTCTAACTGCAACGGTAATATTCAGGACATCATATCAGACGCCTGATTTCTAAGTCTATTGTGACTGGAAATCAGGCGTCTTTTCGTTATATAGAAATAAATAAACGGCAGAAGTACAAATGACCATACCAATATGTCCCATGAATAATAAGCTGATATTATCAACGGAAAGGAGTTGGAGTTCATGTCCCATGTAAGACCTTGCCCACCGGTTTGTCCTCCGGTTTCTCCCATTGTATGTGATCCTATCGTAGTGATCAGAGATCATTTCGTTCCGCAGATCGTGCCTGTGATTCATCCGATTCAAGTGGTGGATAAAGTGCATTGTGTACCTGTAGAACAGCATATCTACACCGTGACAGAGCGCGAAGAGGTGGCTGGCGTCACCGTGTCTGGCAGCTCGTCCAGAAAGCGTGCTTCCAGCAGTTCCCGTAATCGGCGCAAAAGATAAAGGATATCAGAACATCAAGAAAGCAGCCATAAGAACAATCCACAGGCTGCTTTCTTGGTTTGTTTATCGTAGATTTATGGGGAGAATGTATCGTTCTTCAGGTCTTGCTGTCGTTTTAATTCCTCTTGAAGACGGTTCAGCACATGATGCGGCCACATCTGTAAAGGGACCTCGTCATTTTCGGCAGCCTTCAGGGAACGAAAGACATCGACCTGTCCATTGCCGAAATATTTATCCTTTCCTTTGTCACCGAGATCAAGTGCATGAGAAATCATAATATCCATCACTTCCCGGTTGGTCAGATCCGGATTCAAAGAGCGAATTAAGCCAGCCATCGCTGCAACATGGGGGCTGGCCATGGACGTTCCGGATAGTGCAGCATACTGATTACCAGGGTACGTGCTGGCAATGTTCGTTCCAGGGGCTGTGACATCTATATAGTCTCCATAATTGGAGTACTCCGCTCGGGTCAGATCCGAGTTGGTTGCCCCGACCGCCAATACTTCAGGATAGGCAGCAGGAAAACCAGGACGTTCGGTATTATCATTCCCTGAGGCTGCAACAAGAAGCACGTCCCGGTCGTAGGCATACTTCACCGCATCATGAAGAAACTGCGAATCTGCATAGTTGCCCAGACTCATGTTAATCACTTTAGCCCCATGGTCTGCCGCCCATATAATCCCCTCCGCCACAGCATAAGTTGTACCGGAACCGCTGCTGTCCAGAGCCTTGATTGGCATGATTTTGTTGTACCAGCTCATTCCGGCAACACCTTCTCCGTTGTTCACAAGAGCTGAGATGATACCTGCGACGTGAGTTCCATGTCCGACATCATCCATAGGACGATCATCCGGGTTTACCACATTGTATCCGTTCACCGTTTGACCGCGCAGATCGGTATGATCCAAGTCAATTCCAGTGTCAATGACGGCAATGACCACATCTTCGCTCCCCTTGGACAAATCCCACCCGCGATTGGTTTCAATTGCAGGCAGATTCCACTGATATTGTGAGAACAGCAGGTCATTAGGCGTGTTAACAGGCTCATTATTTGTTAAATAAAGGTAATGAGGTTCAGCATATACAGGGCGCCAGGTGGTTGTGAAGTAAGCTTTTAACTCGTTGAAATTCTTGCTTCTGGAACGAAATACATAAGCATTTCCTAATTTTCGGGGAGCACTGCCGTCAATAGCGGATGCAATGAGCAGCATGTCATCTGCGATAGGCTCCTGCTGAAATCGCACCACAATTTCATTCTCATAGTAATGGCTGGCATTTTGATTATCGTGACCTGTTTTTACCGTCAGATCCTGGAGTGTGTCGGTGTGAATAGATTCAATTTTAAATGAGCCTTCTTTCGGATATGGAATCAAACGCAGATTTTTACGCTGATGGTTTTTTACCTGGGACAGCACTTTGTGATTTACCACAGCAGCAGCCCCGTATGTCTTATCCGAGGAAGGCTCTGCAGCTACAAAATAAGATTGCTGGCCTGTCTGAAACGTCGGAGACTGGTACGATTTTCCCTTCAGGATCTGAGTCTGGGCCTGCTTCATATACCTGCTGATTATTTTTTGATGAGGACCTTGTTCTGGACCGCATCGAAAAACCTCTTTGACGCTGCCAGGGCGAAGTTGAAACCAGATTATTTGTTCATACTGTGGATGTGAGACCTGATGTTTGGCTACAGAAGCCTTGATTTTTTCTTGTTTTTTATTACCGTGAGGGTCCAGCAGAGTTTGGAGATGCTGCCTGGCATCCAGCCGGCTAAGGCGGTCCGTTGCATTTAGATCACCCTGCATCACGGACAGCTTGACTGTCTTTTCCTCCGGCGCCGAGATTCGGCTGCGGTTTTTCGCGAGGTCCGGTTCCCGGGACTGAGGATCACTGCTTAGCAGGATCACAAGAAACAACCCCAATATAGAGACAGCACCTAATAAACTCCATAAGCGGCGTGATTTCATTATTTTTGCTCCTTACTGGTGATGATTTTTTCTTTTAGCCTGATGATATGTGTTATTTTTTATGCGTCGATGCTGTAATGACTGGGTTATAAAAATGAAGACTGCAAAAAAATTGGTGCCGGATTCATCGTTTAGGATTTTAAAAATCAGGTCATTTATGGTAGGATAGAACATGACATTGGCCGCAGGTTTTTACTCTAAAACGGCCAGTAACATTAAGGGGGAGCCAACGTAATGCCAGCTGACAATCTTCAGAATCTGTGTGCGGAAACAAGGGAAAAACTGAAATCCGCGATCAACATCCTGGAACCATTTTTGAATGAACATACCCTGTCTCAGTTAGCCGCAGAACAGGATGAAGAGACCGTTCAATTTTACAAAGGATTTCTTTCAGATCTCCGTCATCTGCTTGCTTTCTCGGAGGTAGCTTACGAAAAGCTGGGCATCGTTCAGCGTCGTCCGAACTTTGATGCCGATTTTGCGGAAAAAGCATTGTATAATGTTTATCACCGCTGCGTAAACGTATTCTTTTACCCGAAAAATGAAAGCTATTCCGAAGACGGACGCTATGCATATACTGGCCAGGATGCGATTCGGTTCCGGAAGAAGCCGGTACGGCCTGCTAGGGACATCATCCTGAACATTACCAGAACCTATGAAGAACTGCGTGACGATCTGGCTTATTATGAGAGTGATTATTTAACCGAACGCCGTATGCAGGCCGATCGCAAACATGCGTAATTTTTAAATACTGACCATACACAAGAGAGATGCCGCTTTAGGTATCTCTTTTTTTGTATTCCTTAACACCAAATGACAGTGGGGGATGTGTATACGCCTTTCCATGCGAGGGGAAAATGTATGCGAGGTGATATCAAATGGCCAACGAAGCCAAACCATATGTAAAATGCAGTGTCAGCAACTGTAATTACTGGGGAGAACAGAATATTTGCCGTGCCGATATGATTATGATCGAGATCGATCGTCATGCCAATGTTCATCTTGGTGACGAATTTGCCGGAGAACATTTCGTAGACAATCACCGTGATGCCGCCGATACTTCCTCTGCCACATGCTGCCTAACCTTTAAGCCAAAGGGATAACAAACCAACGACTCTGATCATGATTCTCAGGGAGGTCAACGTATGAACGACAATAATCAGTACAACAGAAACCAGTACAACAAAAACCGTATGGATTCCCAGTTCAAAGGGATTGAGACCCATCGTGACCGTACCGATTATCCCCGCCGGAATTATCAGGAGGAATATGGTGCAGAGATGACGCCATACGGGGTGAACACGGTTCGTCATGAGCAGACTGTTGAAAAGGAAACAGGTCATGAGGATATCCGCACAGGAAAAGCTGTCGGTTATGTGGGGCTCATCATCGGCATTGCCGCTTTGTTCATGTGGTCTGTCATTCTGGGGCCGATTGCAGCCGTGACAGGTTATTATTCCTACACCAAAGGAAGCCGCACGCTCGGCGCCTGGAGTATTGGTCTGGGTCTGCTGGCCACGATCAGCTATTTTGTACTGATTCCATTTGCCAGATAACGGCGGACTTCACCGAAGGATTTATGTGGCTGTCTCATTTACCTATGAGACAGTCCATTTGTATTTGAAACGAGTGTTCATGTTTTTTTAAAAAATGGGTATAGCGGCTGAACTGGAAAGGTTGTAAAATGGAAGCAGACTTCTAACAGGAAGATGTGATCATAATGCAATTCATTCCAGTTCAGGGAGACCGATCGACAGGTACTTACCGGGCAGGAGACAGCAGTAATCAGGTTACGACCCAAGTGAAATCGTCATTTCCGGATGCCAGCTTTGATAATGTTTTGGTTCAGGCTATGACCTCCTATGAAACAGGGGAGAACAGATTTCCAGAAGGAACGGTAGTTAATCTAGCCCCTGGCGTTACCTTTAAAGACGGATTGCTATGGCAGCAGCTGGATATGAAAGAAAATATAAACTCACTCGACGGACAAGCAGGGGGCATTTATCAGCCTTTAAGCCCTACATCTTCTTCGGAACATGTGGAAGTACAGGAAAGCGCGCCGCGTTCGGGCGACTACGAACAGCTGATTCTCTCGGCGTCGCAGCGTTATGGCGTGCCTGTTGACTTGATCAAAGCTGTGATTGATACGGAATCCTCTTTTAATCCCAATGCCGTCTCCTCAGCAGGCGCAAAAGGCTTGATGCAGCTGATGGATGCTACAGCACGTGGACTGGGTGTCAGCAATTCGTTTGATCCAGCCGCTAACATTGAAGGCGGCACCAAGTATCTTGCATATCAGCTTGAGAAATTCGGCGGTGAAGTCGGTATGGCGCTTGCTGCATATAATGCCGGCCCTGGACGAGTTTCCAGACTTGGATTGTCTTCCGATGAAGAGTTAATGAACAAGTTAGAACTTTTGCCTTCGGAAACACAATCCTATATACACAAAGTCTTGCAGTCTCGTACCAAATATGAGGTTTGATAAAGCTTGAATATTGTCATAAATCCATAAACAGGTCAAACGGGAAGTTTTCGCAGGCTTGAAGCCTACACTAAAACGACCCGTTTGATCTTTTTGCGTTGGAAAGGTGGTTCATCCATTGCTTTACTTCGATCATGCGGCCACAACGCCGCCTTATCCTGAAGTGATCCAGAGTATGTCTGAGATCATGGCACAGCACTATGGAAACCCGTCTGCCCTTCACAGTGCAGGCGAGGAAGCAGCCAAACTGCTTAAAAGAGCGAGAGAGGTATGCGCTGGTGCACTGTCGGTTTCTCCCAAGGAGATTGTGTTCACCTCAGGAGCTACCGAGGGCAACAACCTAGCGATCAAGGGTACAGCCATGCAGTATCGTTCCCGCGGCAAGCATCTGGTGACGACCGTAACGGAGCATCCTTCCGTATACGAATCCTTTAGACAGATGGAAGCTCTGGGCTGGGAAGTGACATGGATTCCAGTCGGTCCGGATGGTGTTGTTAATGCGGAACAGCTTGCGGAACAGGTTCGCAGTGATACGGTTATGGTTAGTGTTATGCATGTTAACAATGAGACAGGGGCAGTACAGCCTCTTGAGAAGATTGGCAGCCTCATCAAAGAGAAAAATCACAGAGTACTGTTCCATGTGGACGGTGTGCAGGGATTTGGAAAGCTGCCTGTAGAACTGGATAACTGGAAAACAGATCTGTACACATTATCGTCTCATAAATTTAAAGGTCCCAAGGGGGCCGGTATCCTGTATATCAGACAAGGAGTAACATTGTTTCCGCTTATAACTGGCGGCTCGCAGGAGAACGGACATAGGGGAGGCACTGAGAACGTTGCGGCTGCTGCAGCCTCAGCGAAAGCCATGCGGCTGGCCTCGGCGGCACAAGCTGACTTTTACCACAAAATGAACGGGCTTCGGAATATTTTGTTTGAGAAAATCGCCAAAATGCCAGAGGTTATGCTGAACAGCACGGACAGCGGCGCACCGCATATCGTCCACTTTTCCTACCCGGGATTGAAGCCTGAAGTTTTGGTTCATCTTATGGAACAGCAGGGGTTCCTCATCTCAACCAAATCAGCCTGCTCCTCCAAAAGCAGTGAACCGAGCCGGGTGCTTCTGAAAATGGGCCGGGACAAGGACGCTGCTTCCAGCGGGATCCGGATCAGTTTGGGATGGGAGCATACAGAGAATGATGTTATACAACTATGCCGTGCGCTGGAGCAATCGGCAGACAAGCTGCGATCTATTACAGCAAGAAGGAGGTAAGAATTACTATGAATTCGCCGTATGATATGCTGCTCCTTCGTTTTGGGGAGTTTACATTAAAGGGGAAGAATCGCAATCGCTTTGAGAAAAGCATTCTAACCCATGTCAGAGCGTTATTGAAGCCTTATCCGAACGCTAAAATACTTAAGGAGTATGGGAGGCTCTATATTGATTTAAACGGAGAACCTGTGACCCCCATCCTTGACGTATTGAAAAAGGTGTTCGGTGTTGTTTCCATAAGTCCTGTTAAGGTGTGCAGGTCGGAACTGGAAGACATCACTGCAGCGGCAGTAGATTTCATTGGAAGGTCGGAACTGGGGGAGCAGACAACATTTAAAGTAAATGCAAGACGGGTGTGGAAAGCTTTTCCGCATTCCTCCCAGGAAATGAATCATCTGATCGGTTCTCCGCTGCTTCGAAATTTCTCCCAGCTGAAGGTCGATGTCAAGAATCCGGAAATTGAGCTGCGAGTGGAGATCCGTGAGAACCGGACCTATCTATTTCATGAGTCGATTGAGGCGGCAGGCGGGTTTCCACTGGGAACGAACGGAAAAGCGATGCTGCTGCTGTCGGGCGGGATTGACAGTCCGGTGGCGGGTTTTTCTGCGATGCGAAGAGGTCTGGAGGTCCAGTGTGTTCATTTTTACAGCTATCCGTTCACAAGTCAGCAGGCCAAGGAGAAGGTGATTGAACTGGCCGGAATCTTATCAGGATATGCAGGTCAAATCAAACTTCATCTGGTGCCGTTTACAGACATTCAGACTTCGTTTACCGGTATCGGGCAGGATAATCTGATTATCACATTCATGAGACGGGCGATGCTGCGGATTACATCCAGACTCGCGGAACAGGAAGGCGCACAGGCCATCGTTACAGGAGATAGTTTGGGTCAGGTTGCTAGTCAGACACTGCCCAGCATGAATGTCATTGGACGGGCGACCGAGCTTCCGCTGCTGCGTCCGCTGATCACGACCGATAAGCAGAATATTATTGAAATGGCCAAAAAAATCGGAACCTATGAAACATCGATTCTGCCTTTCGAGGATTGCTGTACCTTGTTTGTTCCCAAGTCCCCGACCACCAACCCGAACCTTCGCATTGTGCAAAAAGTGGAGGCTACGCTTCCGGGGCTGCAGGCCAAGATCGATCTGGCGGTAGAACAGACTGAAACGGTCATCATCACACCGGATATGCAGCTTGATTCGGAGCAGGGGATGAAGAAGGAGTCTGTTGTGAAAGAAGAATGGTTTTAGCGTGAAAAGCTCCCCTTTAAGTACAGGTTAAGAAATTAACCACGACTTGAAGGGGAGCTTTGTTCTTGGTTTGGGAAGGGGGGGTGGTTCCCCATATTTGACAGGGGTTAAGTACCTGTCTGTTCGCGCTGCCGGCGAGAGGCTTGCTTTTTAAAATGTCCGGCGGCCAGGACACCAAGTACAACAGCAGCAATGAATAAACCTCTTACGAGCGGATGAGTATCAAAAAATGCAGTGAAATGTTCTTCATCGGTAATCATGGATGAAGCGGTATAGCCCAGCACAGCGGCACCGAGATAAATAATCCAAGGGTAACGGTTGATTAACTTAATGAACAGTGTACTGCCCCATACGACAATGGGCACGCTGATCAGAAGACCGAGTACGACAAGGACATTGTTATGTTCAGCCGCACCGGCAACGGCAATAACATTATCGAGCCCCATCGCCGCATCGGCGATAATAATCGTTCGAATCGCAGTCCAAAGATGCTGTCCTGCCTGGATGTCACTGTGATCGTCCTCATCGGTGAGCAGTTTGTAGGCAATACCGATCAGCAGAATTCCCCCGATCAGCAGCAGCCACGGAATTTCCAGCAGCCATACGACCAGGATGGTTGCCAAGATGCGAAGCAGCACGGCTCCAGCTGTACCAAGCAGAATCGCTTTCTTCTGGGTAGCAGGCTGCAGGTTACGGGCTGCCAGGCCAATTACAATGGCATTGTCCCCTGCCAGTACTAAATCCAGGAACACAATCTGCACGAGAGCCAGGAAAAACTCGCCGCTGAAGATCTCCATCAATATGTCACTCCTTTAATATGAAAAAGCCGTTTTAATAAAGTGGATTCATTATAGGCTTGTTTTTTCCGTGATGCAAGCATAGCTTGGACGATGACCTCATATGACTTTAAGAGGGGGTGCATCATGGAGACATTGATGTTGCTGGGCCAGATTCTTATTATTAATCTGGTATTGAGCGGTGATAATGCACTGGTGATCGCAATGGCAAGCCGTAATCTTCCAGAACAAAATAAACGGCGGGCAGTATGGATCGGCACGGCTGGAGCTGTGATCCTGCGATGCCTGTTAACATTTGCTGCTGTTCTTCTCTTGAAAATTCCTTATTTGCAGGCCGGGGGCGCACTGCTGCTGCTGTGGATTTCTGTGAAGCTGATTACAGATCAGCAGAGTGAACATACGGGATTGAGAGAGTCTGCATCTCTGTGGGGAGCTGTCTACACAATCCTTGTCGCGGACTTTGTGATGAGCCTTGATAATGTGCTGGCCATTGCGGGAATCGCTGAAGGGGATTTGGCCCTGATCGTGATTGGCATTGTGCTTAGCATTCCCATTGTTGTATGGGGCAGCGGCATTATTTCAAAGCTGCTTGTCAAACTCCCTGTTGTGCTCTATCTGGGAGCTGCAATCCTTGCCTACACGGCGGGAGAGATGCTGCTCCATGACTCCAGAACAGGGGTGCTGCTGATATACTGGCTTCCAGGCTTGTATAATATGCTGCCGATCCTGCTGGCTGTCGGAATGGGCATGTATGGCGGATTTAGATCTTTGCAAGTGCGTCCATAAGCATAAATCAAGAACCGGGAGATCATGGACTTCCGGTTTCTTTGCATGCTGAAAATAAATGTGTCTGGTGATCATGACGGTCAAGCCCGGGTTATGGTTTTTTTTGTCGTTTTCGGATAAAATGAAAGCAATACCATGAAACATGACGTTTTGGTTTAAAGTTTGTACATAATACGTAAGAGAGGGTGATCGAAATGTCCTCCAAAAGAGATTTGTCACTGGGCTTGTTTATCATTGCTGCCGGCGTATTCATTTTATTAGGTAAGCTGGGGGTGTTCGGGTTCCTGGGACGGACCCTGTGGCCGCTGGTTCTGCTGATTCCAGGCGTGCTGCTGCATCTGCTGTATTTTGGAAGACGGACATCTGCCGGTATTTTAATTCCAGCCGGAATATTAACGGTGTATGGCGTCTTGTTTCTGATCTGCAGTTTTTGGGGCTGGCACTTGATGAGCATCTTGTGGCCTGCACTTATCTTGGGGATCGGTATCGGAGTATATGAATATTATTTGTATGAATCTCCGCGTCCGGGAGGTGCGCTGCCTGTAGCTGCCGTACTGATTGTCTTGTCTTTCATTTTATTTGTTTTCTCCTGGCTGAACACCGGTGCTTTCTATGTAATTGCCCTGATTCTGATCCTGGCGGGCATATGGCTGATTTATGGCCGGGGTCGTAAAGGCAGCAGTAAGTGGAGCCGCGGCTGAACATCTAACTGGAAGTTTTCTGAAAAGACTTGATTTTTGAATCACATAACCTATAAAATAAGGTGTATATGTTGAAGCGTCGGGATTGCATTAACGTCCGGCGCTTTCTTTGTGGCCCATACGAAAAGAGAGGATTTGAGATAAATTTATGCAATCAAGAGATCAACTTCGTAATATCGCGATCATCGCGCACGTAGACCATGGTAAAACCACGCTGGTAGACCAGCTTCTCCAGCAGTCGGGGATTTTCCAGCAGCATGAAACGCTGCAGGAACGTGCCATGGACTCCAACGATTTGGAACGTGAACGCGGTATTACTATTTTGGCTAAGAATACAGCCATTACGTACAAGGATTTTCTGATCAACATTGTAGACACACCTGGTCACGCCGATTTTGGCGGAGAAGTTGAACGTATTATGAAAATGGTAGACGGCGTTCTGCTCGTTGTTGATGCTTATGAAGGCTGTATGCCGCAGACGAAGTTCGTTCTGGGCAAGGCACTTGCACATAATCTGACGCCGATCGTTGTCGTGAACAAAATTGACCGTCCTGCAGCACGTCCGGCCGAAGTAATCGACGAAGTACTGGATCTGTTCATCGAGCTTGGCGCGAATGACGAGCAGCTGGAATTCCCGGTTGTTTATGCATCGGCACTGAACGGAACATCCAGTATGGATGCGGACAAACAGGATGATAACATGCTTGCTCTGTACGAAACAATTGTAGAGCATATCCCGTCCCCAACCGAGAAAGTAGAAGAGCCTCTTCAATTCCTCGTTACCCTGATGGACTATAATGAGTACCTTGGACGTATTGCGGTAGGACGTGTGAACCGCGGTGTCATCAAGCAGGGGCAGGCCGTTACAGTCATGCTTCGTGATGGTTCCAGCAAATCTGCACGTATCGAGAAGCTTTTCGGCTTCCAGGGATTGAAGCGTGTAGAGGTAGCGGAAGCGGGAGCTGGCGATATCGTAGCGATTGCCGGTATCAAAGACATCAATATTGGTGAAACCATTGCGGATCCTCAGCATCCGGAAGCACTGCCGGTTCTGAAGATTGACGAGCCTACCCTTCAAATGACGTTCCTGGTCAACAACAGCCCGTTTGCGGGTCGTGAGGGGAAATGGGTAACATCCCGCAGACTGCGTGACCGTCTCTTTAAAGAGCTGGAAACCGATGTCAGCCTTAGAGTCGAAGAAACCGAGAGCCCGGATGCTTATGTCGTATCTGGACGTGGTGAGCTTCACCTGGGTATTCTGATCGAGAACATGCGTCGTGAAGGTTATGAACTCCAGGTGTCCAAGCCTGAAGTTATCGTTAAAGTGATTGACGGTGCCAAAATGGAACCGATCGAACGTCTGATTATCGATCTGCCGGAAGACAGCATGGGATCCGTAATGGAAAGTCTGGGTACACGTAAAGCGGAAATGGTGAACATGGTGAATAACGGGAACGGTCAAGTGCGTCTGGAGTTCCTGATTCCAGCCCGTGGATTGATCGGTTACCGCACCCATTTCCTGACACTGACCCGCGGATACGGCGTCATGAACCATGCGTTTGACAGCTACGGTCCTCTTCATGGTGGTCAGGTTGGCGGACGTCACCAAGGTGTGCTTGTATCCACAGAGAACGGCACAACGACATTCTACGGCATGATGGGCGTCGAAGACCGCGGAACACTGTTCTTAGAGCCAGGTACAGAAGTTTACGAAGGCATGATTGTTGGAGAGCATACCCGTGATAATGATATTGTCGTTAACATCTGTAAGGAAAAGCAGCTGACGAATGTACGCTCTGCCACTAAAGATGACACAGTCAAAATGAAGACGCCACGCATCTTCTCGCTGGAGCAGGCGCTTGAATATTTGAATGATGATGAATATTGCGAAATCACACCGAAATCGGTTCGTCTTCGCAAGAAAATTTTGAACAAGAGCGAGCGGGAACGTGCAGAGAAAACCCGCAAAATGGCACAGTCCAGTCTGTAGCCGGCAGGTAACCTCCGGCTGCGGGCTTGCCCGCACATGCTTCGTGTAAAGGAGTGAACCCACCTGTGCAGAACTGGTTAGCGGAACACCCGCTGGTGTCCTACCTTATTATCTTCGTGCTGATCACTTACGTGTACAACAAGGTGTTTCGTGTACGGCAGAAGATGCCATTGCTGAAAGAAATACTGCTTTATATTCTAATGGCTCTTGGTTCTGGAATGCTGCTCATCTTTCAGATTGATAAGCTTCCGATTATCCAGTGCCTGCTGGTCGCCGTTGGCTTGATGCTGATGGTGCGTATCCGTTATTTTGTGGAAGACCGGCAGAAGAGAAAAGGCCAGAATAACCCTAAAACTCCATAAAAATTACATTTGCCGGCGAATGCCGGCAACTTTTTTAAGGAAATGTCGTTTATAAGGTAGAGAGTTTTTACATGATTCCCATGTATCTAAATTGAACGAAAAGGTGTATATGCTATGAGTACAGGAAATACGGGGCTTCCTCCCAGAGCAAATCCAGGGGGACAGCGGAAGAAAACTCCGGTCAAAAAGAAGAAAAGTCCGATGGCATTGTTTTTCAAATGGCTTCTTATTCTTGTGATTTTAGCTATTTTGGGAGCAGCAGTTTATGTCGGTACGCTCTATTTGAAAGCAGAAGACACCGTATTGAACACAGGTGTTGATAAAGCCGTGCCGCCGGAGCAGTCAGCCGAGGTCAAGCCGCTTACGATGCTGATTCTAGGTACAGATTACAGGCCGCAGCATCAGACACATCTGACGGATGTCGTGATGGTTGTATCCATGAACCCTGAGACAAATACAGCAACACTTGTATCGCTGCCCCGGGATTCTTCCTTGCAACTGCAAGGGTATCGCAACGACCGCAAACTGAATTCTTTTTATCCAACCTTCAAGAACCTGGAAAAGAAGGGCGGTTCATCTGCAGAAGAAGAGATGAAAACCATGCTGAGCAAGTATTTGGATGTGCCGATTGATTATGTCACGGTTCTGAATTTCCAAGGATTTCGGGATGTTGTAGATGCGCTTGGCGGGGTGGATGTCAACGTGAAGTACAATATGTGTCACAGAGACTCACAAGACGGTACAGATATCAATCTGACAGCTGGTCCGCAGGAGCTGGACGGAAGCAAGGCACTGGACTATGTCCGCTATCGTAAATCGATGAACTGTGAACCGAAGACACAGGAATCGAACGACTTTGACCGCAATGCGCGTCAGAGCGAGGTGCTGCATTCCTTGATTGACCGTATGAAATCTTTTGGTGGTGCCGTAAAGTCTTATAAAGTACTTGAGGCCGTCAGTGATAACATGAAGACAGATCTCGAGAATGATCAGATGAAGAATATGATCAAAGCCTATTACGATGTTAACAAAGAAAACGTCAATTTTGTTCCGATTACCGGAGAGTGGCGCAGTCCATTTGTTTACATTAATGAGTCCGAACTGCAGCAGGCCAAGCAGGCCTTGAAAGATGAGCTGGAAGGACGCCATACTGTGGAACCCCAGGCTGCTGCGGAGAATGCAGATTCTGTGTCTCAGCCTTAAGATTGATAGCAAGTTTTGGCGTGTCCTATAATACAATAAAAGCATATCCCTAGTTATCGTACAGGAGGCTGGATGATGTCCCCAACTGCAAAGCAGTCGACAAAATTCATGGTTCAGCGAAATTCAGCTCTAGAAGAGATGAAATTTGCATATGTGCGCGGATGTGCTGTTGGCCGTGAAAAGCAGGGTTGCGGTCTGGTTATGCTATGCCCTGAACAAAAAGTCTGGTGATGATCGCCAGGCTTTTTTTGTTGTTTTATGTGGGAATTTGGAGGATAAGCTCAAAGGAGGTGGTGCCTTTTAATACAGCAGTGGTTGCAGCCGTATTTAAAGAATAAATGAAGTAAGAAGAAGCTGTGGAGGGGATATCGATGAAGAAAATATTTGTGCTGGATACAAACGTACTGCTGCACGATCCCAAAGCGATCTTCGCCTTTGAAGAGCATGAGGTCATTATCCCGGCTGTAGTTTTGGAGGAAATCGACTCCAAGAAACGGAATGCGGATGAACTCGGACGTAATGCTCGCTCCGTGTCTCGCCTTTTGGACGGTTTACGCGCCCAGGGACAGCTTCATGACGGGGTGCTTCTCGAGAATGGGGGAAGCCTCAAGGTGGAACTTAACCACCGCAGCTTTGTAAAGGTTCAGGAAATGTTTTGTGAAGCCTCGAACGATAATCGGATCCTGGCTGTCGCATTAAATTATAAATTGGAGGAAGATGAGAAAGAGGATTCCCGGTCGGTTGTGCTGGTCAGCAAAGACGTGCTGGTGCGGATCAAAGCAGATGTACTCGGCATGACAGCAGAGGATTATCTGTCTGACCGCATAGGAGACCCCAGCGAATTATATGCGGGCCACTGCACACTGATGGTGCATCCTTCCATGATTGACGAGTTTTACAGTAACCGGTATCTGCCGATTGCGCCGCTTCAGCTAAACTTCCGTTTGAATCCTCATGAGTTTGTGATCTTGAAGGATGAAATGGGCAGTGGTAAATCCGCACTGCTTAAAGTAAATGCCGAAGCGACCCGGCTGGAGCCGCTGTTCTTGAGTAATGATCCGGTGTGGGGGATATCGGCGCGGAATGCGCAGCAGCGTATGGCGCTTGAACTGCTCCTGAATGATGACATCCCGCTGGTAACCATTACAGGAAAAGCAGGTACAGGGAAGACGCTGATCGCTTTGGCAGCAGGCTTGTGCAAGGTTGAAGACGATCATAAATATAAAAAGCTGCTGATTGCCCGCCCTGTCGTACCAATGGGCAAAGACATCGGATACCTTCCGGGGGAGAAAGATGAAAAGCTTCGTCCCTGGATGCAGCCGATCTATGATAATCTGGAATTTCTCTTTGATACCAAAAAAGCAGGGGATATCGATAAAATTTTAATGGGGCTGGGCAGCATTCAGGTGGAAGCTTTGACGTATATTCGCGGACGCTCAATCCCTTCGCAGTTCATCATTGTCGACGAAGCACAGAACCTGACTCCACATGAAGTCAAAACGATCGTGTCGCGAGCGGGAGAGGGCAGTAAAGTGATTCTGATGGGAGATCCTGAACAGATTGATCATCCTTACCTGGATGCGGTAAGCAACGGATTAACCTATGTTGTGGATGCCTTTAAACAAGAAAGTCTCAGCGGTCATATTACGTTGACAAAAGGGGAGCGTTCTAAGCTCGCACAGCTCGCGGCGGATTTATTGTAATTCTCTTTATTTTCCGGGAAATGATAGGGTTATCTCAGGACTGTGCCGGGCTGTCTGCTCAGCACAGTCCTGATGTTTATTGGAGCGCAAGTGATTTTATAGTGAGCAGGACTTAATATTTCGCAAAAAAAGTAGGACAAGAGCACTATCACTCTGGTAATATAAGGTCAATGATCACAAAAAGGAGTGATACAAGCCGTGAGGCGGAAAAATTATGGGCTCCTGTTTGCCATACTTCTGTTATCATTAACCAGCTTATCTCCAAGCTTTGATGTCACTCCAAAAGTAGGCCGTGATCTTCCTGGTGAAATTCCGCTGCCGCCGGATCAAACACCCGATGTCAGCAGGAGAGACCTGGGCCCCATTACTGTAGGGGTAACGATGAATAAAGTTGAGTTGGCTCATCTCATCAAATTGAATGAGCAGTTTATGCAGAAGACCGGTACCGTCGTTCATATCATTGAAATGGAGAATATAGCAGGGAACAATGAGGATTTTATGCGGAGAATGCAGCTAGGAGAAGGTCCGGATGTCATATTGGCAGACAGTCACTGGATCAAGCCCTTTGCCATAAAGGGCCTGCTGCTGCCCGTTGAGGCAGCGCCATCTGTCATTCCGGAATCGCAGCTTCCTGCAGGACTGCTGTCGTCGATGCAGTGGAACGGGTTTCAATGGGGCGTTCCTCTGGATGTGGATCCATATATCACTGTTCAACGAGCGAAAGAACCGGCAGCAGAGCCGCTGGGAGAGTCGGTCCAGACCAGTGATCCAGAGGTCATATCAGGGTTTTCCATCGATCCTAAGGATCCTTATGCTTTTGCTGCTGCTGTGTATGCGGCAGGAGGAAATCCGGAAATGCCCGGGCAGGAGGAATCCGCAGCACTGGACCTGCAGCAGTTCTACACCCAACTTCAGCTAGAAGATGATGAAGCATATCGCCGCCGGATGAATGCGGAAGACCGCTCTGATATGGCTTCCACCAGGATTAGTTCATCTTCATCATTGAATCGGGACTGGCCTGAAGGATACGAGATTACCTTACCGGATCCGAAAATGTCGAGCTATAAACCAGTTATCCATACCCGAAGTTTTGCCTTAACAGGAAATAGGGAACAATCACTGCTTGCGCTATCCTGGATTAGTGACATGACAGCTGGAGCCAGAGATCCATTGTGGACGAACATCACCGGCAGATATCCAGTGATGTCAGGAACCGATTTAAATAAAGACAGCGCTATCATACAGCTGGCGGAACCTTCAGCGCTCGCGCAGCTGGAGCAATATTTAGTACAGTCGTCTGCAGCCGAGCTGAATTTTGGCCGTGCGGACGGTTTTGCAGATTATACGAAAATCACCCTGCTTCTTCTAAATGGCGAGATCAGTCTGCAGGAATTTACGGCATTAGCCACAGATGAGAGCGGGAAGCAAGAGGAGGCCGCGGCTGCACCATAGCAGACCGTGACCTCCTCTTTGTGTTATTTATTTTTTAGATCCAGTTCCAGAGTGACCAGCAGCCGCTGATCTGTACTGCTTACCTTTGTAGCTTTTAGAAAAGATACGAGCTGTTTTGGATAAAAATTCATATCGAATTCCTCCTGAAGCTCTAAACGCGTCGTATCCGGGAGCTCCAGTTGGTTAAATACAAGTTTATCGACTTGAAACAAGATGGCATTATCCGGGTCATTGACGATGCTGTAATGCCCTTCAATTCGCAATGAAAGATTTCCGTTTTCTCCTTCCGCAATCACTTTACCGTCATTAAAGCGGAAAGCGAACGTATTGAAGAGCTCATTCTGAGATCGCAGGAAGCGATTCAGTTCATCTTCATGAAGATTGATGGAATATTGTCTGCCATTGGTTTTCAGCATACTGTCACCATTCTGGATGAAATCAGGCAGATTGTTCATCGCATCTGCCAACGCTTGAAAGTGTTTTTTTACTTCATACAGCCCTACATTCTCCCAATATAATGTGAACTCTTGGATCAATCGGGACATGGCTTCTGGATTGCCGCTCGCGAGGACGCCGCTGCTGACCTGTTCTTCAAGAGCAAGCACGCGTTCACGCTGGAGAATAAGGCGATTTCTAACTTCCTCCAGCTGGCTCGCGTTGCGGAGAGCATCATTTTTAGCTTTAGCCAGGGCTCGATATTCATTGTCGTAAGCTTGAAGAACTTGACGATCATTCTGGATAATCAGATCATAGAATTCCATAATTCTGAAAAAACTGGACATGCTGCTCGCCGAAAGAAGCAGCGTAAAAAGTGTTTTCCGCTCCCCCATATAATATTCGCGAAGTACCGCACCTGCTTGTTCCCGCCTAACGTGAATATCTTTTTCGAGCCGGGTTATATCTCTCTCCAGGGAGCGCTGCAGGGTGCGGAGTTTGGTTTGCTGGATTTCAATTCGGCCGATTTCCCGGTCGATTTCAACGATGGACAGGCTGTCCTGAAGCAGTTTGCGCGCTTCTTCCGATTCCACCGGCATAGAGTACGGTTCTGCTGCACTGGTCCCGGGTGTGATTGAAAGGAAGGTGAGTACCATACAGAGCCCCAGCAGGATGAATGGACGCCATGTTCGTATATTCAACGCTTGAAAACCCCCTTAGCAAAAATGAAAAGGTTAGTTATTCATCAAATTCATATCCCCATATTTAACCAATATATGACTGCTGCGACGCAATTATCAATGCTTGGCCGTGTAAGATTGCGGACTGCCGCAAATCCATGCACAATTAAAAAAGCGATCCGGCACCAGTGCCTGATCGCTTTCTTAGTATTTCTCAACAATCGGGATGTTAGAGTGGCAAGCCCATTTCAAAGATCGTCCAATAACTGAAACCGGTAAAGGTCACGATCATATAAGCCCAGAAGAGCGTAATATACGTTCTCTCCGTGAATTTCAAATATCCCAGGATCACGAAAAACGCAGTCTGCAGGAAGAAGAGCAGCGCCATCTCAATCAGGTCACCGGCAAAAGCCATCAGACCGATTGTTAACGTGAAAAAGCCAAGCACACGGAACATACGTGCCATGATCATATCCTCCTCTCGTATGTAAGGACCCATATTGCTATGTACATTATAACGTCATGGTATAATCGTGTAAACGCCTAACTGAGCAAGCCTTCGTAATTTTTTATGAATTTTATGATGAAACCTGCCTCGAATTGCGACATCTGCGTATGATCTGTCCTCAAAGTGGAAATACAATTTAGTATCAAATAGATTCTATGAACTCTATGAGAAGCATAAGAATGAATAAAGCAGCTTTTATACCCTATTCATCTGCCGTGAACAGCGGTATGAAGACGGTTATTTTAGGATGTCGTTAGGAGGGTTTTGTGGTATGTCAGCAGTGAGACAGGATGCATGGAGCGCGGAGGACGACCTCATATTAGCAGAGGTGACTTTGCGTCATATTCGGGAAGGAAGCACGCAGCTGGCCGCATTCGAAGAAGTGGGGGAACGGATTGGCCGCACCTCTGCAGCATGCGGTTTTCGATGGAACAGCTGTGTTCGTAAAAAATACGAGGAAGCCATCAGTTTGGCGAAATCACAGCGTCAAAAACGAAGCTATTACAAAAAGCAATCTGCGTCTCATGGACCTCAGGTGGCTGGCCTTGCAGAGGTTCAGCTTGAGCAGGACAGCTTCAAGGGAGAAACAGCCAGTGAAGAATCATTATCTATTGATGCCGTGATCCGTTTTCTTCGTCAGTGGAAAGGCGGTCTGCAGGAAAGCGGCAGACAGTATAAGACGTTAGAGAGAACGCTGCGGGAAAAAGAAGAAGAGCTTGCAAGACTGCGAAGTGAAAATGCGAGGCTGTCCCAGGAAGTCAATTTGGTCAAGACTGATTATCATGTGGTGAACGATGATTATAAGGCTTTGATTCAAATTATGGATCGTGCAAGAAGGCTTGCTTTTTTGAATGAGGAAGAGGAAGAATTGAAAACACGGTTTAAGATGGATGCCAATGGCAATCTGGAACGCATTGAATAGCTTTTGTCCTTTATAGTAGTACATAGCCCGTGATTCGTGCACTGTGCACAAATCACGGGCTATTTGTACAGACGGACATGATATATACTAGAACCAACAGGACTGGAAGATAGGCGGAATTAAATATGAATATACATATTATAGGTGCAGGATCATTGGGTTTACTGTATGCCGGAAGACTTGCAGAAGCGGGAGCACGGGTTACTTTATGGTGCCGCGGTACAGATCAAGTAGAGTGTATCAGACATAAAGGAATCATGATCTACAATGCATCAGGCATTCTGGAAACAGTCATTCCACCTGAAGTGTTTGAAGTATATCCCATCTCCGATTATCATGATTTGAGTGGGCCGCAGGGGAGCGATTACACCTTTCTCATGGTTAAACAAGGGAAGGTGGCCGAAGCAGCAGAAGAACTGTTTATGCCATATCAGGGAACGGGACATCGTCTGGTATGTTTTCAGAATGGTACCGGCCATATGGAAGAGCTGCAGAAACTGCTTACACACTGGCATCTTTATGCTGCAGTAACTACAGAGGGAGCGGCGCGCGGCAGTTATTATGATGTGGTTCACGCTGGTTCGGGCGACACCCATCTCGGCCGATTCTCCAGCCCAGGCATTTCCAGTCTTTCTGATGAGACAGATCAAGAACAATCCCTGGATCATGACCTTATAAAACTGCTGGAGAGAGCAGGATTCCGAAGTTTTTTGTCGAAAACATTGGAACACTTGATTTATCGGAAACTGTTGATCAATGCTGTGATCAACCCCTTGACAGCACTATGGCGTATTCGTAATGGGGAACTGCTGGAATCCGGACCCCGGCTGCAGCTTATGAAACAACTCTATAACGAAGGCACAGCCGTGTATGAAGCCTGTGCAATACCTTTCGAAAGAGATTTGTGGAAGCAGATTCTTGATGTCTGCCGGGCGACTTCAGCTAACACATCATCGATGCTGAAGGATGTTCTGAATGGAAGTGCAACAGAAATATCGTCTATTAACGGAAGTATCGTTCGTATGGGAGAAAGGGCGGGTGTTCAGACGCCAAGCCATTACTTGATTTGGAAGCTTGTTGAAGGCATACAACATTAAAGGAGGCATGAATTTGGATATTCTCATTGTGATGAGTCTCGTACCGATCATTCCTTTCGGGCTTGTGTATCTGATTGTTTATTATAGCACCCGGGACAAGAAACAGGCGACCGGGCTGTCCATGGATGTGACGACCCTGTTCCTTCTCGTCTCCGTCTCCGCGCTGTTCAATATTTTGTTCAAATCCCAATCCGGATTTTATCTGATGATGCTGCTGCTGCTGATTACGGCAGGTCTGATTGGAGGGGCGCAGAACCGGTGGAAAGGAAAAGTTGACGGGAAGCGTCTGTTCCGTGCCGTATGGCGTCTTGCCTTTGTAAGCATGAGCGCAGGCTACATATTATTTGCATTTATTGGTTTGGTTCAATACATAATCAAAGTTAATTGAGGGAAACATATCCGTATGTCATCCCGGCATAGAGTCAATAGAACCCTGCAGGGAAGCATCCTGCAGGTTTTTTTGTGGAATATATTAACGACTGATTTATTTGACCGCTGGTTGTATAATCGTTTTTGTGAATTTAACCTACGAGGGGGAACCTGCAAGATGAAGAAACACAAAAGTTTACTGCTGCTCATGACACTGATTCTTGCGATCGGTACAGCACTGGCCGGCTGCGGCTCTAACAACAATGAAGGTGCAGGCAGTTCCGGAAACAAACCCAAAGAGCAGGTTTTTCGAATGAATCTGGCCTCTGAGCCTCCAACATTAGATCCGGGACAAGCTCAGGATAACAACTCTAACACCATTATCAATGCCGTATTTGAAGGGTTAACCCGCAAAGGACCTGACGGAGAAGAAGTGCCGGGTGTGGCGGAAAAATGGGATATTTCTGAGGATGGATTAAAGTATGTCTTTACCCTTCGCAACGATGCTAGGTGGAGCAATGGGGACCCCGTCACTGCTAAAGATTTTGAATTTGCCTGGAAGCGGGTATTGGATCCGGGATTCGCGCCGGCACCGCCATACGCATACCAGCTCTATTATATAAAAAATGCGGAAGCCTATAACCTGGGTGAACTGGACGACCCGGATCAAGTGGGCGTGAAAGCCGTGGATGATCACACCCTTGAGGTAACACTGGAGAACCCGACGCCATACTTCCTCAGCCTGATGTCATTCCAGACGTATTATCCGCTTCACTCTTCTGTGAAAGATAACGATAAGTGGGCAACCAAAGCGGAGACAATTATCGGGAATGGACCGTTCAAGATTGCTTCCATGACAAAAGGACAAAAGATCGAGCTGGCCAAAAACGATCAGTACTGGGATCATCAGTCCATCAAGCTCGAAAAGGTTCATATGAGCATTGTTAACAGCTCTGCAACCGAGCTTTCAAGCTATCGCAATGACGAGCTGGACTATGCCGGCCATCCTGTCGGCAACATACCAACTGACCAATTGGCTGCAGTGAAGAAGCAAATGCCGGACGAGCTGAACATCAAAGGGATCTCCTCTACCTATTTTTATATTTTCAACACAACACAGGAGCCTTTTGACAATGTGAATATCCGTAAAGCATTTTCCATGGCGATTGACCGTCAGGCGATCGTGGACAAGATCACGCAAGGTGGTCAGATTCCTGCTTTCGGATTTGTGCCGCCAGGCATTAAAGGCGAAAAGGATGAGTTCCGCAAAGAAGTCCCGGACAAGTATTTTGAAGAAAATATAGACGAAGCAAAAAAACTGCTGGACCAGGGCATGAAAGAAAAAGGCTACACCACACTGCCGGCAGTAACCCTGATTCACAACTCGGACGACAATCACAAAAAGATCGCACTGGCAATTGCGGATATGTGGAAAAACAATCTGGGCGTGCAGGTACAGGTCCAGAATCAGGAATGGGGCGTTTTTCTGAAAAATCGTTCTGCCCTGAATTACCAGGTTGCCCGTTCGGGCTGGGGCGCGGATTACAATGATCCGATGACCTATATCGACATGTGGACTTCCGGCGGTGGTAACAACGATACCGGCTTCAAGAACGAGGAGTATGACAAGCTGGTAAAAGACGCTTATGCCACAGATGATAACGCAAAACGGATGGAACTTATGGCGCAGGCAGAAAAAATTCTAGTCGAGGACAATCAGGTCGTGATGCCGATCTATTACTACTCGAACGTCTCTCTGATCAAGCCCTGGATGAAAGGCATTAACATCGACTTTAAAGGGGATCTGGATTTTTCACGCGCATATGTTGAGTAATGTTAAGACAGCGGCTTAGGTCCACCTAAATCGCGAGTCGGGATATATATGTGGGGCTTCCCCTTGTATATCCCGATTTTTATTATGCGCTGCTGTGAGCAGACAAACATCAGGAGGTTTAAGGCATGTTGAGGTATGTGGCGAGCAAGTTTTTTTATATGCTGGTATCGCTGTTTATACTGATCTCCGCCACGTTTTTTCTCATGAAAGCTATACCCGGTGATCCGTTTATGGGAGAAAAGAAGCCGTCGCCTGAAATTCTTGCGAGGCTGATGGAGCAGTATGATCTGGATAAACCAGTGTTTCAGCAGTACACCAAATATTTAGGAAACATCGCTCAGGGTGATTTCGGCTTGTCGATGAAGCAGCAGAACCAGAGCGTAACCGATATTATAACGGATACTTTCGGGCCTTCCCTGCGTCTGGGTTTGATTGCCATTGTGGTTGCCGTTATTGTCGGCGTGCTGCTGGGGATGCTGGCTGCCCTGTATCACCGCAGGCTTATTGATAGTGCAGCGATGATTCTATCAGTGCTCGGGATTGCCGTACCAAGCTTTGTGCTGGCTTCCCTGCTGCAGTATGTGCTGGCCGAAAAAGCCGGGATATTTAACGTTATGGGCTTTGACAGCCCTCTGGATTATGTGCTGCCGGTTATGGCGCTATCCGCCCAGCCGATCGCATTCATAGCCAGACTGACGCGATCCAGCATGCTGGAAGTACTGCATTCCGACTACATTAAGACGGCCAAGGCCAAAGGGTTAAACTGGATGGCCATTATGTTCCGTCATGTTATCCGCAACGGGATTCTGCCTGTGGTGACTTATGTAGGTCCCATGACGGCCAACATCATTACCGGTTCTGTGGTCATCGAACAGATCTTTGGCATTGGCGGCATCGGAAAGCAGTTTGTCGACAGTATCACAAATCGGGATTACACCGTCATTATGGGGATTACGATTTTTTATGGCATTCTGCTTATGCTGGCTCGCTTTATGACAGATATTGCATATGCAGTAGTAGATCCCAGAATCAAGCTTGACGGCGGGAAGGAGGGGTAAAGATGGCATCAGATTCAACGACGTCTGGTACAGCATGGGACAACCTGCAGCCGGAAGATTTTAAGAAAATCGGAATGGATGAGAAGCAGTCCGAAATCATCCAGCGCGAGAGCCTGTCGGCCTGGCGTGATTCGTGGGAACGTCTTCGAAAGAACAAGCTCGCGATGACCGGCCTTGTCATCATGATTTTGATTTTGATTATGGCCATTATCGGTCCGATGATTTCGAATTATGATTATGAAACGAATGATCTGATGAATACCAACATGCCTCCCTCCGGTGAACACTGGTTTGGTACGGATGATCTGGGGCGTGACGTGTTTGTTAGGACCTGGATGGGAGCGCGGATCTCTCTGACCGTAGGACTTGCGGCTGCGGCCATTGACCTGATGATCGGTGTGATCTATGGCGGGCTGATGGGTTATTTTGGCGGGCGTATTGACGAATTTATGAATAAATTTGCAGAAATTTTATATTCTATCCCATATTTGCTGGTCACGATTTTGCTTCTGGTCGTGTTTGAACCCAGCCTGGGAACAATCATACTGGCGCTCACAATAACCGGATGGATTAATATGTCCTGGATTGTTCGCGGGGAAATTATGCAGCTCAAGAACCGGGAATACGTCCTGGCAGCCCGTTCAATGGGAGCAGGCACCGGACGTCTGTTGTTCCGGCATCTGATTCCGAATGCGATGGGACCCATTATTGTAACCCTGACACTTTCTGTGCCTAATGCAATATTTGCAGAGTCTTTTCTCAGCTTTCTCGGGCTTGGGGTTCAGGCACCGGTAGCATCCTGGGGCTCCATGATTAACGATGCACTGTCGGGATGGATGTATTATCCATGGCGGATGCTGTTCCCGGCGCTGTTCATCAGTTTGACGATGCTGGCTTTTAATATTTTCGGTGATGGTCTGCGAGATGCACTGGATCCGAAGTTGAAAAAATAGGAGGTGGAAGCCGTATGGAACCGATTCTTCAGGTGAAGGATCTTAACGTATCCTTTGATGTCCGGGGCGGAGAGGTGAAAGCCGTCCGGGGCGTCACGTTTGAAGTTGGCAAAGGTGAGACGGTTGCGATTGTAGGGGAATCCGGCAGCGGCAAGAGTGTCACGGCACAAAGTATTATGCGCCTGATTCCTTCCCCGCCATCCCGGATCAAGCAGGGCGAAATATTATTCAAGGGAGAGAACCTTCTCCAGAAAACCAATAAACAGATGGAAGCCATTCGAGGCAAAGACATCGGGATGATTTTTCAGGATCCGATGACTTCCCTGAATCCGACCATAAAGATCGGAAGACAAATCACAGAAGGACTGGAGAAGCACCAGAAGATGTCTTCTTCCGAAGCCCGGAAGCAGGCGGTTGAAATGCTCAAGCTCGTCGGTATCAAGAATGCCGAGGAACGCTTTCATCAATATCCGCACGAGTTTTCAGGCGGTATGCGGCAGCGGGCGATGATTGCTATAGCACTGGCATGCAATCCCTCCCTGCTGATCGCTGATGAGCCTACTACGGCGCTTGATGTCACGATACAGGCACAGATTATGGATGTTATGAAAGAGATGCAGCAGCGCTTGGGAACCTCCATTATCCTGATTACGCATGATCTTGGAGTCGTAGCGGGTATGTGTGACCGGGTAATTGTAATGTACGCTGGTGAAGTGGTAGAGACCGGGACGAAATGGGAGATTTTCAAAAACCCGAAGCATCCTTACACGCAAGGGCTGCTTCGTTCCATGCCGCGTCTGGATCAAAGAAAGGACGAGCCGCTCATTCCCATCATCGGAACACCTCCGGATCTGATCAAGCCGCCGGTGGGCTGTCCTTTCTGTGCCCGTTGTGATGAGGCGATGAGAATTTGTGAAAAGGTTGACCCGGGAGCTGCTGCATTCAGCGATACGCATATGGCGCGCTGCTGGAATCTGCATCCCATGGCACGGGAGGCTCAGTCATCATGAATGAACATCATTTAATAGAAGTTGAAGGGCTGAAGAAATATTTCAATGTCGGTGGAGGAAGAACGCTTAAAGCGGTAGACAATCTCAATTTTTATATTCGAGAAGGTGAAACGCTGGGGATGGTGGGAGAATCCGGCTGTGGAAAGTCTACGGCCGGCCGTACGATACTGCGTTTGTATGAACCGACCGCAGGCCGAGTCCGCTTTAATGGAACCGATATTTATCAGCTGTCCCCCAAGAAAATGAAGGCTATGCGGCGCGATATGCAGATGATCTTTCAGGATCCTTATGCATCTTTAAATCCCCGTTTTACAGTGACTGATATTATCGGTGAAGCGCTGGACATTCATGGCATGGCTGGCAGCCGGGGCGAGCGCAAGAAGCGTGTAGAGGAATTGCTCGATATGGTCGGCCTGAACAGTGACCATGCGACAAGGTACCCCCATGAATTCTCCGGCGGTCAGCGGCAGCGTATAGGAATTGCCCGGGCGCTAGCGGTTAATCCGAAGTTTATTATTTGTGATGAGCCGATATCGGCACTGGATGTGTCGATTCAAGCCCAGGTCGTCAATCTGCTGAAGGATCTGCAGGACCGCCTGGGGCTTACGTATTTGTTTATCGCTCATGACCTGTCCATGGTGAAGCATATCAGTGACCGGGTTGCAGTGATGTATCTCGGCAAAATGGTAGAACTGGCAGACAGTGAAGAACTTTATGATCATCCGATTCATCCATACACCAAAACTTTATTGTCCGCGATTCCGGTCCCGGATCCGGAAGTTGAGAGCAGCAAGAAGCGTTTAACGCTGGAAGACAGCGGCCAAGGGCCGATTTCCGCTGTTAAAGGTGAAGACGGCACCGTAGTTCTGAATGACCAGGATACGGAATTGGTTGAGGTGTCACCAGGACATTGGGTAAGCAAGGACTATGCTTGACTTCTCATCATTGCGTCCTTGGGGCAGTTCTGCCGCCAGCATCAGCTGGCGGTTTTTTCTTTTTCTTTGACGGAGAACCACAACATTCGGTACAATCAAGGAAGGCTTTATTAAAGTAAGTTAAACGGTAAGCCCGAAGGTAGAATAGGAGGCAACTCTCATGAATATTATTCCGGAGCCATTATCCGGCGGCTCCCGGCTTTCGTATGACTATATAAATCATTACGAGCAGGTAGGCGACTTCTACGGCGGCAGCCATCGTGACCCGAAGAGCTGGAAGCAGCGCGTAGATTGGCTGGATCAGAATGGACACAGGGCCGTCAACCGTCAAGCATTGGCTGACTGTTTACGCTCCTATAATGAAAGACATCATAACCGCCACGAAGCGGTACATAAATCGATCGCTCTGCTGGAGCGTGAGGATGCTCTCGTTATCGTAGGGGGACAGCAGAGCGGGTTATTCACAGGACCGATGCTGGTGGCATACAAAGCCATGACCATTATTCAGGCTGCGAGGGAAGCTGAAGCCCGTCTAGGCCGTCCGGTCGTTCCGGTGTTCTGGATTGCGGGAGAAGATCACGATTGGGATGAAGTCAATCATACGTTCTTGCCGGCACAGGATGAAGGACCGGTAAAGATCAAAATGAACGCAGCGGATAGTTCCCGAACTTCCGTCAGCTATACTCCGGTAAACGCCGAGCAGTGGGAGACCGCACTTGGGGAAATGCAAAATCTGCTGGAGGACAGTCCTCACAAGAAGGAATTGATGTCTTTACTCCGCCAAACCTCACTGGAATCTTCAGACTTGAGTGAGGCATTTGCCAGATTGATGGGGGAGTGCTTTGGACGTTACGGACTCATTCTGATGGATTCTGCAGATCCGCAGTTAAGAGCCCTGGAAAAACCGGTCTTCGAGCAGATGATCCGCGAGAATGAGAAACTGACAGCTGCTTATATCAAGGCCGCCAGTGAACTGAAAGAGCGGGATTACGAGCTTCAGGCTGAGGTTAACGAAGACGGGCTGAATCTTTTTTATCTCCATGAAGGAAAAAGACTGCTTCTGTTCAAGGATCAGGGGCGGTTTAGCGACCGCAAAGGCTTGGTATCCATGACAGAGGAAGAGCTATTGGCAGAGCTTGCGGCACACCCTGAAAAATTCAGCAATAATGTGCTTACAAGGCCCCTGATGCAGGATGCGGTACTCCCGGTTCTGGGAGCGGTACTCGGTCAAGGCGAGATTGCTTATTGGTCCATTACCCGTTATGCTTTCAAGGAATTGGATTTGCAGATGCCTTTGATTCTACCGCGTATGTCCTTCAGTCTGGTTGATTCCGCAGTACCCAAAGTCATGGATAAATACGGACTGACGCTGCAGGATGTGCTTCAGGGATTGGAAGATAAGCGAAGCCAGTGGCTGGCAGAACAGGATCATTTAGATTTGGACCAACGATTTTTGGACATGAAAGATGCCTTTTCTGCATTGTATGCGCCGCTAATCCAGGATCTGGGGGAGCTTCAGCCGGGTCTTCAAAGACTGGGTGACACCAACCGGCAAAAGATTTTGGAGCAGATGGATTTCCTGCTGCAAAAAACCAAATCATCTCTGGAGCAGCAGCACAGCGCATCTTTACGTCAATGGGACCGGCTGCAGGCTGAACTTGCACCGATGAACCGTCCGCAGGAGCGGGTTTATAATTTGTTTTATTTTGTGAATCGTTACGGCCCATCCTTTCTGGACCGGCTGATGGACATTGCTTATGACGATTCAGGTGTTCACCGGGTCATATATTTGTAATTCATTATGTGAATGGAGGAATTTCTTATGAGTTCCAAGTCTGTAGAGAACAGTGTAATTAAGGATTTAGCGTTAGCGCCGGAAGGCCATCTGAAGATCGATTGGGTAGAGGCTCATATGCCTGTGCTGAACCGGGTACGAAAGCAATTTGAAGAAGAACAGCCGTTTAAAGGCCTGAAGGTTGCGATTTCCCTGCACCTGGAGGCGAAAACGGCTTATCTGGCCAAGGTTATTCAGGCGGGTGGAGCAGATGTAACGATTACCGGAAGCAATCCGCTGTCGACTCAGGATGATGTCTGTGCAGCGCTCGTTGAAGATGGTGTCACGGTGTTCGCGAAGTATAATCCGGAACCTGAAGAATACAAGGAGCTTATGGTCCGTGCTTTGGAGACTGGTCCTGACCTGATCATTGATGACGGCGGCGATTTGGTAACGATTCTGCATGCGGAACGTCCGGATCTGCTTCAATCGGTCCGCGGCGGTGCAGAAGAAACGACGACAGGGATTCTTCGATTGAAATCGCTGGAAAAAGAAGGCGCACTGAAATTCCCGATGGTTGCGGTGAATGATGCGTACTGCAAGTACCTGTTCGACAACCGGTACGGTACAGGACAGTCTGTCTGGGACGGTATTAACCGGACCACAAATCTGGTTGTCGCAGGCAAAACCGTTGTTGTGGTCGGATATGGCTGGTGCGGCAAAGGTGTAGCGATGCGTGCCAAGGGTCTGGGAGCGAACGTGATCGTAACGGAAGTGGATGCGATCAAGGGAGTGGAAGCCTATATGGACGGCTTCCGGGTCATGCCGATGAGTGAAGCGGCACGTCACGGTGATTTCTTCGTCACGGTGACAGGCAACCGTGATGTGATCAGCGGCGAGCATTATGATGTGATGAAGGATGGAGCGATTTTGTCCAATGCGGGCCACTTTGACGTAGAGGTTAACAAACCGGAGCTTGCCTCCCGTTCCCAATCCGTCCGCACCGTCCGCCGGAACATCGAAGAGTACCATCTTAACGATGGACGTAAAATCTTTCTGCTGGCCGAAGGACGTCTTGTTAATCTGGCAGCAGGAGATGGTCATCCGGCTGAGATTATGGATATGACCTTCGCACTTCAGGCCCTTTCCCTGAAATATGTGAATGATCTTCATGGCAGCATGGGCTGCCGGGTCGTAAATGTTCCTTATGAGCTAGATGAGCAGGTAGCGCGCTACAAGCTGGAAAGTCTAGGGATGGATATCGATCAGCTCAGCGATGTTCAGAAATCGTACCTGGACAGCTGGGCACAGCATTAAACATCAGGTACTTCTGCTTTAACGCATCGTTTCATGAGTTCCGCCGGGATGGAATATGTCCGGCGGAACTCTTTTTTGCGCGGAAACATTTCCGGATATAACCAAAAAAAAGATGGCAGCTTAGCAGGAATTTGATTATGTATGAAGAATCTATTATCCTAAAGTGGTGGATTGTGGTGCAAAGTGGGGAAACGGGGTTAAGGAGTGAGAGAGACTGATGTTCATGGGGGAGTTTCAGCATAACATCGACGATAAAGGGAGAGTCATTATCCCTGCGAAATTTCGGGAACTCCTTGGAAGCTCTTTTATTGTGACCCGCGGACTCGATCAGTGTCTCTTTGTATACCCACGTGAAGAATGGGCCATCATGGAACAAAAGCTTAAATCTTTGCCGCTCATGAAATCCGATGCCCGTGCATTTACACGTTTCTTTTTCTCAGGCGCTTCAGAATGCGAGTGGGACAAACAGGGAAGGGTAAATTTACCGGTGAATCTCAGAGAGTTTGCGAAGCTGGATAAGGAATGCGTGATTATCGGCGTTTCCAGCCGGGTGGAGATCTGGAGCAAAGACAAATGGAATGAATACTATCAACAGTCGGAAGAAGCATTTAACGACATCGCTGAGAAACTGGTCGACTTTGATGTGGACCTTTAGAAATCCGTACATACACATGTTTAGGATGATTTGAAATTTTTGGAGGAGTGCAGCTTGTTTCATCACATCACAGTGCTTAAAGAGGAAGCGACAGAAGGGCTGCGCATCCAACCGGAAGGGATTTATGTAGATTGCACCCTCGGAGGAGCAGGACACAGTTCTCTGATTGCTTCCAAACTGAGTGAACATGGCCGTCTGATTGCCTTGGATCAGGATGATTGGGCGCTGGACAACGCGCTGCAGATTCTAAAGCCTTATGAAGGCAAGGTGACACTGGTCAAGACGAATTTCCGGGATCTTCAGGAGGTTCTTCAAAGAGAAGTGGAACCGGATGCTGATGGAATTTCCCGGGTTGACGGCATTTTGTTCGACCTTGGCGTATCCTCCCCCCAGTTCGATGAAGGGGAAAGGGGCTTCAGCTACAATCATGATGCACCTCTGGATATGAGAATGGACCAGTCTGCTGAATTGACAGCTGCCGAGATCATTAATGAATGGCCGGAGAAGGAAATTGCCCGTATCTTGTTTCAGTATGGCGAGGAGAAATTCTCAAGACGGATCGCCAAAGTCATTTGTGAAAAAAGAGCAGAGCAGCCCGTGAAAACGACAGGCGAGCTGGTCGAGCTGATTAAAGAAGGCATACCGGCAGCAGCACGCCGTACAGGCGGTCATCCTGCTAAACGGAGCTTTCAGGCACTGCGGATTGCGGTCAATGATGAGCTCAAAGCATTTGAAGATGCACTTCATCAAGCCGTAAATTGTCTGAAACCGGGAGGAAGAGTTTCTGTCATTACGTTTCACTCCCTGGAAGACCGAATCTGCAAACAAATCTTCAGCAGTTATGTTGCCAAGTGCACCTGTCCGCCTGATTTTCCGATGTGTGTTTGCGGAGGCGGTCAGGGTACCCTGAAACTCGTGAACCGGAAACCGATGATTCCGGGTGAAGCAGAGATTGAAATGAACCCGCGTGCCCGTTCAGCGAAGCTGCGTGTGGCGGAGAAACTGTAAACGACAATACACAGTAAGGAGAATTCAGCCATGGCCTACACTCGCGGCAACCTGGCCGTTCAGGAGAGACAGAAGGAACGCCAAACCGGATATGTTGAGAAAACCACTGTCATCAAGCGTCGTTCCCCGCTGCCTCAAAAGGAAAAAATGTTATACCTGCTGTCCGTCCTGTTCGTGGTGGTAGTCATGGGCTGGATTGGAATGGGACATGTCAAGGTATATGAGCTAAACCGCCAGATTCAGCAGTCCGAAATCGAAATCCGGAAAGCCGGCACCAGCATGGGCATCCTGGAAGTAGAAAAGCAGACACTGGAGATGGACATCGTTCGGAAAGCGAAGGAGCTCGGATTCGTGCAGGTTGAGCAAAATGATGCCATTCATGTTCCGGCATACTCCAAACAAACTGGAACCGCAGGCAAGGCGTCGGGAAACTAAAACGGTAGTGAGGTTAAACCGATGATAAAAAAAATTAAAATGCGTTCATTGCTTATAGGGGGATTGATTACCCTCTTTTTTGCTTTATTGATTGGTCGTATCTTCTGGCTTCAGGTTGTGGATAACGATGTCTGGCGGGAGCGGGCGATGAAAAACTGGGACCGTGAGCAAAAATTGACGGCTTCCCGGGGGACCATTGCGGATCGAGACGGCGACATTCTGGCGATGGATGCACCGGCATATACCGTTGTCGTCAATCCGAAGGTGATTCAAGCGAATGACCTTCAGGATGAAGTCGTTAAAGGCCTGCATAAAGTGCTGGGCAAGAAAGAAGATGAGCTGGTAAAGCTGGTAACCGCTAAGGACAGCAAAGGCAATTACCTCGTGAACCGTGAAGTACGGAACGAGGGATGGAAGATTAATGAGGACAAGCGCAAGCAGGTTGAGGCGCTTAGAAGTGAGCTGGAAGCCAAGCTGTCTTCAGAGGGCAAGGTGGCGGAATCAGGCATTGATCTCATTTCACAGAATAAGCGCTTTTATCCCCGCAACTCGCTGGCAGCTCATATTCTCGGATACACCGACAGGCAGGGAGCTGCCAAGGATGGCTTTGAGCTCAGGTTTGATGAAGAGCTGAAAGGCGTGGATGGATTCGCCAAGTATAAAAGCGACAAGAAGGGCGTCAAGCTTCCTTCTGCAGACGATGTGTATCAGCCTGCAAAAAACGGCAAGAACATCAAGCTGACAATCGATGATACCATTCAGTATTTTATCGAAGATGCCATGCGTGAAGCATACGAGGAAATCAGACCTGTTAGTATGACCGTTATTGCAGCAGATCCGAACACGATGGAAATTTTGGGTATGGCCAATTTGCCTACCTTCGATCCCAATACGTACTGGGATGCACCGGATTACAGCAATTATTATAATCATGCCATTCGTTCCACGTATGAGCCGGGCTCGACCTTCAAGATTGTTACCCTGGCGAGCGCAATACAAGAGAACTTGTTCGATCCCAATGCGTACTATCAGTCCGGTTCTATTCGAGCCGGGGGCAGAACACACTATGATATTAAAAGAGACGGCTGGGGCATGATCACCTATCTGGAAGGCGTGAAGCGCTCCAGTAATGTAGCCTTTGTCAAACTTGGTTACGAAATGCTCGGTAAAGAACGTCTGACCAATTATATTAACTTATTTGGATTTAATGAAAAGACTGGCATAGATCTGCCAGGTGAAGGTTTAGGTGTGCTGAATATGAGCCGGGATATTGATATCTCTACCGTTCCATACGGTTATGCAGTATCTGTAACTCCAATTCAGCAGATTGCAGCGATTTCAGCAGTAGCAAATGGCGGGAAGCTGCTGAAACCACAGATTGTGAAGGAAATTCAGGATCCGAATACGGGTGACGTACAGGTGATTCAACCGGAGCTGATTCGGCAGATCATCACACCAGAAGCTGCCAGAAAGACAGGCGGATATCTGGAGCAGGTCGTAGCGGACCAGAAGCAAGGTACAGGTTGGAAAGCCTATATCGATGGTTACCGCGTAGCGGGAAAGACGGGCACCTCCGTCAAGGGAGACTACAGCGATACATCCAAGCTGGTGGCATCCTTTATCGGTTATGCACCTGTGGATGATCCCAAGATTGCCGTAATCGTCATTGTGGATGAACCGAATGAACAGAGCGGGGGCGGTGCGGTAGCTGCACCGGTATTTCAAAAGATTGTATCCCAGAGCCTCAAGTATTGGGGAGTCCCGAAGACGGAAGGAACAGATGAGAAGGATAAAGAACAGGCTGCACCGGCAGCTCCAGCTGATATCAGAGTCACACCGGATCTGTCCGGCATGAAGACCAAGGATGTCCGTACCAAGCTTCTGGCCGAAGGCTTTGTCTTTGAAGTACTGGGAAGCGGCAGTACGCTTGTGAAGCAGTATCCTGCACCGGGTGATCCGATATCCACAGGACAGCGGATTTATCTAATGACAGAGGATGCAGCCAAGATGAAAATCCCTGATATGCGCGGTGAGTCCCTCCGAGACGCACTGGAAATCCTGACACTGCTCAAGGTCAAGGTTAACGTTAAGGGAGAAGGCTATATTGTGGACCAAAAGGAAACGAAAGAGAAGGATGGCCGTGTGGTCTATCTGACGCTTCAGTCAGCTGCAGAATCTGTGAAAGAGAAGGAAGGCGCCTCAACCGAAGAAGAAGCCGATCCATCTGGCAGCAGCACCGAGGAGGAAGGCGAGGAATAGCTTGTTCTATCCCAGGCTTCAACCGAATACTCATGAGATAAAACATACTTATGGGCTGAATGGTTGAATAGGGAGGGAATCGCTATGAAATTTTCTGCATTATCCCGTCGGAGGCGCCTGTTTTGGAGCCTGATATTTCTGATTATTATGTTTGGTGCTATTGTCATCCGTCTGGCATATGTTCAGTTAGGTGAAGGGGCTGAACTGTCTGCCAAGGCCGAAGAGTTGTGGCGGCGCAATATTCCCTTTACGGCAGAGCGAGGGAATATACTGGACCGTAACGGAGAAGCCCTAGTGACCAATATCAGCACACCAACCATCATGGCAATCCCGGTTCAAATCAAGGAGCCGGACAAGACAGCGGAACTGCTGGCATCGAAACTCGGCATGAATACGGCAGATGTCAAGAAGATCATTACAAAAAGAGGTTCCATGGTGGAACGGCTCAAACCCGGCGGACGAAAAATTACGATGGAGCTGGCTCAGGAAATTCGTGATTTGAAGCTGCCGGGTATCGTCGTTGCCGAAGACAATATGCGTTACTATCCTTATGGAAGTCTGGCAGCACATATTCTGGGTTTTACCGGAATTGACAACCAGGGACTCACAGGTACAGAAAAGAAATTCGATGACAAGCTTAGCGGCTTGAACGGGAGCATCTCCTACTTATCAGATGCTGGCGGTCGGTTAATGCCAGGGTCGTCGGAGAAGTATATGGAACCCCGGGATGGACTTCACTTGGAGCTGACGCTGGATAAATCCATTCAGTCCATTATGGAGCGAGAGCTGGATCAAGCGATGGTGAAGTATCAGGCGAATGCCAGCTGGGCGATTGCTATGAATCCGAAGAATGGGGAGATTCTGGCGATGGCCAGCAGGCCGGGCTATTCTCCGGCACAATATAAGGAAGCCGATTCGGCGGTATATAACCGCAATCTGCCAATTTGGATGACTTACGAACCGGGGTCAACGTTCAAGATCATAACACTCGCTGCTGCATTGGAAGAGGGAAAGGTGAACCTGAAAAACGATCACTTTTTTGATTCCGGCGCGGTGGAAGTGGGAGGAGCACGGCTCCGCTGCTGGAAACGGGGAGGGCACGGCAGCCAGACCTTTATGGAAGTTGTTCAAAATTCCTGCAACCCGGGATTTGTGGCATTAGGTCAAAAGCTGGGTAAAGAAAGTCTGTTCCAATACATCCGGGACTTCGGATTTGGTACGAAGACAGGCATTGACCTGATCGGTGAGGAGAACGGGATTCTATTCAAGCTGTCCCGGGTTGGACCGGTTGAGCTGGCGACAACGGCGTTCGGACAAGGGGTGTCCGTTACACCCATTCAGCAGGTGGCGGCTGTTTCAGCGGCCATTAATGGAGGTAAGCTCTTTACGCCTCATATTGCTAAAGCCTGGATCCACCCCGAGACCGGCGAAGTCGTAAGCGAAATAAAACCGGAGCCGGTCAGACAGGTGATATCAGAAGATACGTCCAGACAGGTAAGAGAGGCGCTGGAGAGTGTTGTAGCAAAAGGAACGGGGCGGCCCGCATTCATTGATGGATATCGCGTCGGCGGCAAGACGGGAACCGCACAAAAGGTTATAAACGGCCGTTACTCTTCAACGGAACACATCGTATCCTTCATCGGTTTTGCACCGGCGGATGATCCTGAGATTGTCGTATATACGGCGGTTGACAATCCGAAAGGGATTCAGTTTGGCGGCGTGGTGGCCGCTCCGATCGTTCAAAACATTCTTGAGGATTCTCTGCATTACCTGCAGGTTCCCAAACGAAGTGACCAGCTGTCCAGAGAGTATAAATACGGAGAAACACCGATTGTCACCGTACCGAATCTGGTCGGGGCAACCGTTCAGGATTTGTACGAAGACCTCAACATGAACTTCAATCTTGCCAAATCAGGCACAGGCAGCACCGTCATCAATCAGGCTCCAAAACCGGGAAGCCGGGTGGAACGCGGTTCGACAATCCGAATATATATGGGGAATGCATCCCCGGAGAAGGAGCATAGTCATTAATATCTCCTTTTTTGAGCAGAAGAGGATTGAAGAGCGTGTCACCACATTTGGAGGGATGACAATGAAGCTGAGTGAGTTGACGTCTGTGCTGACAGCGGCACTTATTGATGGGGAAGAGACCGAGGTCATGGGGCTGACAAGTGATTCCAGACGGGTTAAACCCGGGGATCTCTTCATATGCCTGCCGGGTCATACCGTGGATGGACATGATTATGCTGCAGAAGCGGTAAAGCGCGGGGCTGCTGCCCTTGTCGTTAATCACAGGATGGATCTACCGGTCACGCAGGTGATCGTGCGGGACTGCAAGTTCGCACTGGCTGCCCTGGCGGATGCTTTTTACGGGCAGCCCAGCCATACCATGACGATGATCGGCGTAACAGGAACCAACGGGAAGACCACCACGACGACGCTGATATCAAAGATCTTGAATGACTTCGGGTTACCCACAGGATTGATCGGAACGATCGGAATGACATACGGCGGTCACACATATCCCATGTCGTGTACAACGCCGGATGCTCTGGAGCTTCAGCACAGCTTGAGTGAAATGTCACGCAGCGGCACCCAAATGTGTGTTATGGAGGTTTCTTCCCATGCCCTGGAACAGGGAAGGGTGAAAGGGACCCATTTTCGCACAGCGGTATTTACTAATTTGACCCAGGATCACCTGGATTATCATCAGTCACTGCAAGAATACCGTTCAGCCAAAGGACTGTTTTTCTCCCGGCTGGGCAATGCTTTTGACAAGGATCCCAAGCGCCGGAAATACGCCGTGCTGAACGTGGATGACGAAGCCTCTCGGGTGTTCAGTAAGCTGACTGCTGCTGAAATAATCACCTACGGCATACATCATGACGCAGATGTGCGCGCATCCCGGATTCAGATCGGGGCTCAGGGAACCTCGTTCCACGTGGAGACATTTTGCGGCAGTGCAGATATCAAGCTTAAACTGATCGGCAATTTTAATGTGTACAATACGCTGGCTGCCATCACTGCAGCATTGATTGAAGGCGTACCGCTGTCCTTCATACAGCAGAGCCTGGAGACAGTTTCAGGCGTGGAAGGACGTGTGGAATCCGTTGATGAGGGCCAGCCTTATTCCGTTATTGTGGATTATGCGCATACGCCCGACGGACTTGAGAATGTATTAAAGACGGTGAAGGAGATCGCTGCACATCGAATTCTGACCGTGTTCGGCTGCGGCGGCGACCGGGACCGGAGTAAGCGTCCGGTTATGGGGCGCATCGCGGCACAGTGGAGCGATATGGTGTTTATTACTTCTGATAACCCCAGATCTGAGGATCCAGAACAAATTTTAAAGGATATTGAAAAGGGTCTAATAGAGGATAATGTACCTGCCGAAAGGTATCTCCTGATTGAGGATCGACGAGAGGCTATCAAAAAGGCTATTGAAATGGCAAGCCCGGGAGATGTAGTATTGATTGCGGGGAAAGGTCATGAGACCTATCAACTGATCGGCGGCAAAGTATTGGACTTTGACGACCGCATCGTTGCAAAAGAAGCGATAAGGGGCAGACAATAGTGATTCATAATAACTTACAACGCATCGCAGCCATGTGCGGCGGTGCGCTTATGCGTAAAGAAGATGGAGACATCATGGTACAGGGAGTAAGCACAGACTCCCGCAGCATTCAGAAGGGCTGTCTGTATGTACCGCTCACTGGTGAACGGTTTGACGGGCATCAATTTGCAGAATCTGCCTTGAAGAATGGGGCGGAAGCTGTACTGTGGCAAAAAGACCGGAGCGCCCCTCCTGCAGGAGCTGTTATTCTCGTAGACGATACGCTGGCGGCTCTTCAGTCGCTGGCCACTGCTTATTTGGCTGAGACCGGGGTCAAGGTTGTGGGTATTACCGGCAGCAACGGGAAAACGACGGTGAAAGATATGGTCACCTCCCTGCTTTCAACACGGTATAATGTGCACAAAACCCAGGGGAATTTTAATAATCAGATCGGACTGCCGCTGACAGTGCTTGAAATGCCGCAGGACACGGAAATCGCCGTTCTCGAAATGGGAATGAGCGGCCGGCATGAAATCGAACTGCTTTCCGGCATGGCACGGCCTGATGTGGCTGTTATTACCAATGTTGGTGAATCCCATCTGCTGCAGCTGGGCTCCCGGCATGAGATCGCTCGTGCAAAACTGGAAATCATCAGCGGATTAAAGTCTGGCGGTCTGCTTATTTATCATGGCGATGAGCCGCTGCTTCATCAGGTATTGGATGAGCCGGAAACGGCAAAACCTGAAGAACTTGTCACGTTCACATTTGGAAATCGCGAGGATAACGATGATTATCCAGCAGGCATGATGTTTCATGAAAAGGGAGTTATATTCAGTGCAGCCTCGCATCCGGAAGACAGCTTCAGTCTTCCGCTGCTCGGTAAACATAATGTGGTTAACGCCCTGGCAGCCATGGCGGCTGCACGTCATTTCGGCGTTACCCAGGAAGAGATCCGGGAAGGCTTTGCTTCGTTGAAGCTGACAAGCATGCGGGTCGAAAGCATTGAAACGCCCCACGGCGTCACCGTACTGAACGATGCTTATAATGCAAGTCCGCTGTCTGTTAAAGCGGCTTTGGATGTACTGGGCGGGGTGAATGGCTACCGGAACCGGATTGCTGTACTCGGGGACATGCTGGAACTGGGAGAGCAGGAAATTGAATTCCACGCGGAGATTGGGCGCATGATTTCACCTGGAGAGATTGACAGGCTGTATACATACGGTCCGCTTTCACTTCACATGGCAGAGGCCGCCAAGAGCCGGATGCCGGAAGGAAGTGTCAAAGCATATACGGACAAAACGACGCTCATTCAAGCGGTCTTGAAGGAAGTAACCAGTAAAGATGTTGTGCTGGTGAAAGCTTCCCGGGGCATGAAGCTGGAAGAAGTCGTCGAAGCATTGAAAAATCTGCCGGCAAGCAACAATGATGTGAGGGGGTGATATCATGGACTTTCAACTCTTATTGCTGACAATCGGTGTATCTTTTATACTAGCTGTCATTTCCGCACCTCTGCTGATTCCGCTGCTTCGACGTATGAAGTTCGGTCAGCAGGTCCGGGATGATGGTCCACAGAGTCACCTGAAGAAAGCCGGGACGCCTACCATGGGCGGTGTCGTCATTTTACTGGCCTTCACTCTGACATTCTTGAAGTTTTCACCGGTGGATAACAGCTTTTATGTTCTGCTGGTCGGAACACTCGGTTTTGGCCTGATCGGATTCATGGATGATTACATCAAAATTGTATTCAAGCGCTCCCTGGGTCTGACAGCGCGTCAGAAGCTGTTCGGTCAGCTGCTGTTTTCGGGGATCATGTGCTGGCTTTTGCTGTCCAACGGCCACAGCACTGCGATCAGCATGCCAGGAATTCAGTGGTCATTGGATTGGGGCCCATGGTTTTATTATCCGTTCATTATTATCATGATGCTGGCGATCAGCAACGCGGTCAACTTCACTGATGGATTGGACGGCCTGCTGTCTGGCGTCAGTGCCATCGCATTTGGAGCTTATGCACTCGTCGCCATCCAGTCGACCTCCTTTGCAGCTGCCTTTTGTGCGGCAGCCATGATCGGTGCCGTGCTTGGTTTTCTCGTCTTCAATGCTCATCCGGCTAAGGTATTTATGGGCGATACAGGCTCTCTTGGCATTGGCGGAGCGATCGGCGCGATTGCAATCGTAACAAAGAGTGAGCTGCTCTTCCTGATTATCGGCGGTGTGTTCGTCATTGAGATGCTGTCCGTTGTGCTTCAAGTGATATCGTTTAAAACAAGGGGCAAGCGCATATTCAAAATGAGTCCGATTCACCATCATTTTGAACTATCCGGCTGGTCAGAGTGGCGTGTCGTCATTACATTCTGGGCCGTAGGTATTCTGCTGGCTGGTATCGGACTTTATCTGAACAAGGGGTTGTAGACATGAAACATCCAGAAGAATACCGCGGCAAGGAAGTTATCGTGCTTGGACTGGCCAAAAGCGGGCTGCAGGTAGCGAAAGTGCTGCATGCGTCAGGAGCAAATGTAACAGTGAATGATCAGAAGCCCCGGGAGGAGTGTCCGGAAGCGGAGGAGCTGGAAGCTGAAGGCGTCCGGGTCATCTGCGGCGGACATCCCGATGACCTTGTTCATCCGGGCGTGGCTCTTTTGGTCAAAAATCCTGGCATTCCGTATCATGCAGCTCCCGTTGTGAAAGCACAGGAGCTGAACATTCCCGTCGTGACGGAAGTGGAGGTTGCTTATCACCTCTGCCGTGCACCAATGATTGGTATAACCGGTTCCAATGGAAAAACGACAACGACAACATGGGTAGGGAAACTGCTGGAAGCCGCAGGGAAATCACCTATTGTGGCCGGGAATATCGGAACACCGCTGTGTCAGGCTGCACAGGAAGCAACAGAAGATCACTGGATGGTCGTCGAGCTGAGCAGCTTTCAGCTGAAAGGGACAGAAGATTACCGCCCGCGGATCGCTTGTCTCCTTAATATTGCAGAAACCCATCTGGATTATCATGGTGGGATGGATGATTATGTAGCCTCCAAAGCGAAGCTGTTTGCTAATCAGACAGAAGAGGATACAGCGGTACTGAATTGGGATGATCCGGTATGCCGGAGCCTCGTGCCTTATATCAAAAGTCATATCCTTCCGTTTTCGCTGAATGAGGCGCTGCAGGAAGGGGTGCATGTGGTTCCGCCATACTTGCCGGGTGTGGAAGATGAAATCAGCCGTACTGTGGTGTACAGTGATGATAAGGGCTTCACGCACGAGATCATCCCGGTAGAACAAATCGGTCTCCCGGGCAGGTTTAATGTGGGTAATGCGCTTGCCGCTTGTGCCATTGCACTGGCCGCTGGAGCAGATATTGCTTCACTTTCCGGTCCTTTGACTGATTTCCGCGGAGTAGAGCATCGCATGGAATTCGTAAAGGAACGACAGGGTGTGACCTATTACAATAATTCCAAAGCAACCAATGCCAAAGCAACTTCTATGGCGCTCACTTCTTTCCAGCAGCCGATCGTGCTCATCGCTGGAGGCCTGGATCGGGGAACAGGCTATGAAGAGCTTGTTCCTGTTTTGCAGGACCGTGTGAAGGCTGTGGTGCTGCTCGGGGAAACGAAAGAAAAGCTTGCAAAAGCGGCGGCCGAGGCCGGATTAAAGGAAATCGTCCTGGTCGATAATGAAGAGGACGCTGCCGCTGTGCTGACCGCTGCCGTAAATCGGGCAGCCCTACTGGCCGAGGAAGGAGATGTTGTTCTTCTGTCTCCTGCTTGTGCCAGCTGGGACATGTTTCCTTCCTATGAGACGCGGGGACGCATTTTTAAAGAGGCAGTGCATAATCTGTAAGTAGGGGGGTGTGGATAAGCCCCTACTTACAATGCAAAAGGTGGCCTCTTCATGAACAAGAAACTCCCGGCGCCTGATCTATGGCTCCTGATCAGTATCCTGGCCCTGCTGACCATGGGGATGGTTATGGTCTACAGTGCGGGCTCTGTGCTCGCTTTTCATGATTACGGAGATTCGTTTTATTTTGTGAAACGTCAGCTGCTTTTTGCGGCTCTCGGCCTTGGGGCCATGTATTTCACAGCCAATATGGATGTTCGTGTCTGGAAAAGATTTGCCAAGCTTGGGCTTTTGATCTGTTTTTTTATGCTTGTCATCGTTCTGATTCCTGGTATCGGGGTTGTCCGGGGCGGTGCGCGAAGCTGGCTGGGCATAAGCTCCTTTGGCATTCAGCCCTCAGAGTTCATGAAGCTGGGCATGATTCTGTTCCTGGCGAAGTGGTTGTCACGCGAAGATTACAACATCACGTCCTTTTCCAAGGGACTGCTTCCGCCGCTTGGGCTCATTGGCCTGGCTTTTGGTCTGATCATGCTTCAGCCGGATCTGGGGACCGGTGCCGTTATGCTTGGTGCAGCATTGATGATCGTATTTGCGGCTGGGGCCAAAATGAAACATCTCGGCTTTCTGGCCCTGGGCGGAGCAGCCGGGTTTGTCGGCTTGATCCTGGCAGCACCCTATCGTCTGAAGCGCATTACAGGCTTTCTGGATCCCTGGTCAGACCCGCTGGGTACGGGATACCAGATCATTCAGTCGCTTTATGCCATTGGACCGGGAGGGCTTGGCGGGCTGGGCCTGGGGATGAGCCGGCAGAAATACAGCTATGTCCCGGAGCCCCAGACGGATTTCATTTTTGCCATTCTGGCTGAAGAGCTGGGATTTATCGGAGGTTTGATTGTCCTGATGCTGTTCCTGATCCTGGTATGGAGAGGGATGCGGATTGCGATGACCGTCAACGACAGCTTTGCCAGTCTGCTGGCTGTCGGGATTATCGGTATGGTGGCCATTCAGGTCATTATTAACATTGGCGTCGTCATTGGACTTATGCCTGTTACAGGAATTACGCTTCCGCTGATCAGTTACGGTGGAAGTTCTCTGACCTTGATGCTGACCGCGCTCGGCATTTTACTAAACATTTCCCGTTATGCGAGGTGAACGGCATGCGTGTCGTATTAACTGGCGGCGGAACCGGAGGACATATCTACCCGGCCGTCGCTATAGCAAGACATTGTGAAGCGGAGAGCACAAGTAACGCTTTTTTATATATTGGCAGTGAGAAGGGACTGGAGAGCCGGCTTGTGCCACAGGAAAACCTTCCTTTTGAAAGTATTGATATCACAGGCTTCCGCCGGAAGCTGTCTCTCGACAATGTAAAAACGATTATGCGTTTTTTCAAGGGAGTCACCCGCAGCAAGAAGCTGTTGTCACAATTCAAGCCGGATATTGTTATCGGAACCGGAGGGTATGTATGCGGACCGGTCGTTTATGCAGCAGCGAAACTTGGAATTCCGACGATGATTCATGAGCAGAATGCCATTCCGGGTCTGACGAATCAATTTTTAAGCCGTTATGCAGACAGTGTTGCCGTCAGCTTTGAAGGCTCGGAGCGCTCTTTCCCGAAAGCGAAGCGGGTGCTTTATACCGGCAATCCACGGGCAACGACGGTGCAGTCGGCGAATCGGGAACGCGGATTTGCTTCGCTGGGTATTCCCATGGACAGCAAGATTGTGCTTATTACCGGTGGAAGCCGTGGCGCAAAAGCGATTAATCAGGCTATGATTGGCATGGCCGAAAAACTTGGGTCTTTGGAAGATGTCCACTTTGTATATGTAACTGGTGAATTGTATTTTGAAGATACGCGTGAAGCGGTTCGCAGCAAGCTGGGTACGATGCCGAATCATTTGCATATTGTTCCCTATGTAAATAACATGCCAGAGGTGCTGGCAGCTACATCCCTGATCGTAAACCGGGCAGGGGCTTCTTTTTTGGCAGAGATTACATCACTGGGTATACCGTCTGTTTTAATACCGTCTCCGAATGTGACGAATAATCATCAGGAGGCCAATGCCCGTCAGCTGGAAGAAGCGGGAGCATCCCGAATGATTTTGGAGAAAGACCTGAATGCAGACACTCTTTTTCAGCGTATTACGGAAATTATGAAGAATCCGGAGCTTCAGCTTGCGATGTCGAAAGCATCCAAGCAGCTGGGAAAGCCGGATTCAGCAGCAGTAATTGTAGAAGAAATCCACCGGTTGATTACAAGGCCTTAAAACGGCTGGGCGACTGTCACACACATGAAGAGGCCTACATAAGATACTCTATACAACGTGACAATCACCCAAAAGCGGCCGGTATGACCCGAAAAAGCGGCCATCTCTTCACCCATGAGGATATGGCTTTTTCGGTTTTATCAAGGAGGTAAATCAGGATGCAGCAATTAAAAACATTATTAGAGCCACTAAATATCGGAGCATTACACTGGAACGAGCCGCTCGCGAAATATACGACATGGAAGATCGGCGGTCCTGCCGATGTTCTGGTCGTGCCGGAAAACAAGGAACAGCTGGCAGAGCTTCTGAGCACACTTCACAAAGCGCAGATTCCATGGATTCAGCTTGGCCGGGGTTCTAACATGCTGATCTCTGACAAGGGAATCCGCGGTGTTGTGATCAAGCTGGGAGAGGGGTTTGACGAGGCCAGTTTTAACGGTGAAGTTGCCTTCGCCGGTGGCAGTATGTCCTTTGTCAAACTCAGTGTCCTTGCAGGCAAGGAAGCTCTGACAGGACTGGAGTTTGCCGGCGGCATTCCTGGTTCAGTTGGAGGAGCTGTGTATATGAATGCCGGCGCTCACGGGTCTGATGTGTCACGCATATTTAAGTCCGCTGACATTGTACTGGATACAGGGGAATTGGTTCACTATGCTGCTGAGGATATGGAGTTTGACTACCGTCACTCCGTACTGCATGAGCGGAAAGGCGTTGTGGTAAGCGCACAATTTCAGCTCCAAAAAGGGGATAAGAAGGAAATTTCCGCAGCCATGTCATCCTATAAGGACCGCCGCCGGCGTACACAGCCGCTTCAATCGGCCACCGCAGGGAGTGTTTTCCGGAACCCGCCCGGGGATCATGCTGCCCGGCTGATTGAAGCCGCAGGGTTGAAAGGCTTCCGGATCGGAGGCGCCGAGATATCCAATCAGCATGCCAATTTCATTGAAAACACCGGTCAAGCGACAGCAGAGGACGTGCTCGCCCTTATGAAGAAGGTTCAGGACACCATTTCCGAGAAAAACGGAATCACCTTGGTTCCCGAAGTCTATGTCATGGGGGAGCGGTAAACTCGGAGGTGATACATTGGACAAATTGGTGATTGAGGGCGGAAGCCCCCTAACAGGAACTATACGTATCCATGGCGCAAAAAATGCCGCTTTACCGATTTTGGCGGCTTGCCTTCTTGCAGAAGGCCATGTTCGGCTGAGCAATGTTCCACATCTGCTGGACATTGAGGTCATGTTGAACATACTCAGCCGTCTCGGGTCCAAATGCAAGCATGAGCTGGAAACAGTAACTGTGGATACCTCATCCGCCAATTCGTTTCATGTGCCGGAAGATTTAATGAAGCAGATGAGATCCTCCATATTTTTGATGGGTCCTCTGCTGGCCCGGTTTGGTGAAGTCACGATCTATCAGCCTGGCGGCTGTGCGATCGGTGAACGGAAAATTGATCTGCACCTTCAGGGATTGCTTGCTCTGGGCGCAGAGATCGAAGAGAGTGACCAGAAAATTCACTGCAAGGCATCCAGACTGACCGGTGCTGACATTCATCTGGATTTTGCCAGTGTAGGTGCGACTGAGAACATTATGATGGCTGCTGCAACTGCATCGGGAACCACAGTTCTTACGAATGCGGCCAGAGAGCCAGAAATTCAGGATCTCCAGAACTTTCTGAACAAGATGGGCGCGAATATCATCGGGGCCGGTACGGACACCATCACCATTCATGGTGTGGATTCTCTGACCCCATGTGATTATGAGATTATACCCGATCGGATTGTCGCTGGAACGGTGATGATTGCTGCGGCTGCGACCCGCGGCAGTGTAACGCTGACGAAATGCAATCCCTCTCATCTGAACTCGCTTACCCATGTGCTGAAGCGGGCAGGTGTTCAAACCAGTATCTGCAATGATATAATGAATGTAAGCTGTATGAGCCGCCCGAAAGCGGTAGAACGCATTGTAACCTCCCCGTACCCTTCTTTCCCGACCGACCTGCAGTCCCAGATTATGGTGCTTCTTTCTCTTGCCGATGGTTTCAGTGTGATGAAGGAGACTGTGTTCGAGGGCCGTTTCAAGCATGTAGAGGAATTGTCACGTATGGGTGCGGATATTTCAACAGACTTAAACTGTGCCTTTATCCGGGGAGTACAGCGCATTTATGGTGCGACCGTGGAAGCGACTGACCTTCGCGCAGGCGCAGCCCTTGTTATTGCTGGTCTGGCTGCACAAGGTACGACAGTGGTGGAGCAGATTCACCATATTGACCGCGGATATGACCGGATAGAGAATATGTTCCAGGGACTCGGGGCCAAGATCATACGACAGACACCTGTCCCGAAACCGTTGGATTTAGCCAATTGACGACCCTGCTTATCCCCTCCTGTGAAGGAGGGGATGAAATGGTTCTTTTATGGAGTGTGGATATGCCCAAACAACAAATTCCTGTGCTGAAAGAGGCCAGGCCCAAAATACCAAAGACGGCGAGGAAGATTCTGTTTGTTTTGATCTTATTGTTTGCAGCCCTGCTGGCAGTGCTTTTTTTTCGGTCTCCGCTGAGCAAGGTATCACAGATTGATTTTACAGGAAATACCTTTAACTCGGACAAGCAGCTCATGCAAAAAGCCGGACTTGAAGTGGGAGCCCAATTTTTCGGTGTGGATCCTGAGCGCATCGAAAGTGCTTTGGCTGAGGTAGGGACCATTAAGAGCGCTGCCGTGGATAAGACCTTTCCCGGTGTGATCCGCGTCAGTATCACAGAGCATCCCACTGTAGCCTATGAGCTTGCAGCTGACGGCGGGCTGAAAGCGATCCTGGCAAGCGGTACATCTATACCGGTATCGGCCAGCGGAATCGCTGTCGAAAAACCGATCCTGACCCATTGGGATGAGAAGGATCCGATCAAGGTCAAGCTTAGCGAAGCTCTGGTAGATATACCGAACAGCATGACATCTGATATATCGGAGATTATGCCTTCACCTACGCCTTCTTTTCCCGACCGGATCAAAATGTACACCCGTTCGAAATTCGAAGTGATTACAGCGGTTTCCCTGCTGCGCAGCAAGGTTGAATATCTGAATCAGGTCACGGAAATGCAGCAGCCTGGAATCATCACGATGCTGGAGGCAGATTCCTATGAACCTTTTGAACCGGAACCTCCTCCAGAAGAAGATAATCCGCCTACTACTCAGGAATAGGAAAGGGTGGTACAATCGTATAAGCACGCCGTTCTCCCTTTTTTTTCTCTGACTTTTCAGCCCACAATTAGAAGATGTTGGCACTAAAAAAATTGTAGAAAAAAGAGGGATAGCCCTGCGCGTGTGGAATAGTTAGAAAAGTGTTATTATGGAATGGACTTTGTATATGAAAACTATTGAAAAACAGGAGGTGCCAGAGTGAGCAACAATGACATCATTGTTAGTTTGGACATCGGTACATCCAAAGTTCGTGCTATTATTGGGGAAATTAATAATGGAACCTTTAATATTATTGGAGTTGGATCTGCCGACTCGGAAGGTATTCGAAAAGGTGCAATTGTAGATATCGATCAGACCGTACAATCCATTCGCAGTGCCGTTGATCACGCGGAACGTATGGTCGGTATTCAAATATCCGAAGTGTACGTCGGCATTTCCGGGAATCATATCGGACTTCAATCGAGCCATGGTGTTGTGGCTGTATCGAACGAGGATCGTGAAATTGGCGAAGAGGATATCGACCGGGTGCTGAAAGCAGCTGAAGTCGTAGCGCTGCCTCCGGACCGAGAAATTATCGATGTGGTAGCGAAACAGTTTGTGGTAGACGGATTGGAAGGGATTTCGGATCCCCGGGGGATGATCGGTGTCCGCCTTGAGGTGGAGGCTACGATTATTACCGGTGCGAAGACAGCCATACATAACTTGCTGCGTTGTGTGGAAAAGTCCGACCTGAAGGTGAAAGATCTCGTATTAGTCCCATTGGGTGCGGGTCAACTGGCTCTTTCCAAGGACGAGAAAACGATGGGATCCGTTCTGGTAGATATTGGAGCAGGTTCAACGACTCTGTCTGTGTTCGAAAGCGGAAGTATTGTCTCGACATCCACGCTTCCAATCGGTGGTGATTTCATAACCAACGATATCGCTTATGGTTTGCGAACACTGACAGATCAAGCGGAAAAGGTTAAGCTCAAATACGGATGTGCATGGATGGAAAGTGCGGCACCTGAAGTCACGTTTAAGGTGACCCGTATCGGCAGCAATGTGGACAAGGAGTTCACCCAGGAAGATTTAGCAGCTATCGTTGAACCCCGGGTACAGGAAATTTTCCAGATGGTTCGTCAGGAAATTAAGAGATTAGGTTACAATGAGCTTCCCGGCGGTTATATACTTACTGGTGGTACTATGTCTATGCCTGGAGTGCTGCAGGTGGCACAGAACGAATTGGCGGCTTCCGTCCGCATATCTACTCCGGATTTTATCGGTGTACGTGATCCTGGTTACTGCAGCGGGGTGGGAATCCTTCACACTGCGATCCGCAGCTTGCGGGTACGCACGTCAGGAGGCAGTACGTCCGCGAGTAACGGCAGCGGCAAAAAACCGGTGAATCGCGCTAAGCAAAATCCTGCGGCAGCAGCTCAGGAAGAAAGCAGCCAGAAACCGGGATTTATTGAACGTTTAAAAAATATGTTCAGCGAATTTATTTAGCGGATTCATTTGGCAGTGGACGTGCCATCCACGCACATTGAGGGGGAGATGGAATAGATGTTGGAATTTGATTTTGAAATGGAGAGCCTGGCCCAGATTAAGGTAATCGGGGTTGGCGGCGGCGGCAGCAATGCTGTGAACCGCATGATTGAAAATGATGTGCAGGGCGTCGAGTTTATTACAGTAAATACGGATGCTCAAGCACTCCACTTAGCATTATCGGAACATAAACTGCAGATTGGGGACAAGCTGACCCGCGGTCTTGGAGCCGGTGCAAATCCGGAGGTAGGTAAGAAAGCGGCGGAGGAATCCCGCGATCTGATTATGAACACGCTCAAAGGAGCGGATATGGTATTTGTGACGGCTGGTATGGGCGGCGGAACCGGAACGGGTGCTGCACCGGTCATTGCTGAAATTGCCAAAGAATGCGGTGCACTGACAGTGGGCGTAGTTACTCGTCCATTTACCTTTGAAGGACGGAAACGTTCCTCTCATGCAGAGCTTGGTATTGAATCTCTTAAAGAGAAAGTAGACACCCTGATCGTGATTCCGAACGATCGTCTCCTGGAAATTGTCGATAAGAAAACGCCGATGCTGGAAGCATTCCGCGAGGCAGATAACGTACTTCGCCAGGCAGTGCAGGGCATTTCCGATTTGATCAAAGTACCAGGTCTAATCAACCTTGACTTTGCGGATGTAAAGACGATCATGACAGAACGCGGATCTGCCCTGATGGGTATTGGTATGGCAACCGGTGAGAATCGTGCTGCAGAAGCAGCTCGCAAAGCCATTATGAGCCCGCTCCTGGAAACTTCGATTGAAGGTGCCAAAGGCGTAATCATGAATATCACCGGGGGTTCCAATCTTTCTCTGTATGAAGTCAACGAAGCAGCTGAGATTGTAACCTCTGCATCGGATCCGGAAGTTAATATGATCTTCGGTGCAATCATTGAGGAGAGTATGAAGGAAGAGATTAAGGTGACCGTTATTGCTACCGGCTTTGAGAGCAAGCCTATGCAGCAGCAGCCGCCTGTACGTCGGCCTTTGTCTCAAGGAGAGCAGCAGCAGACACAGCAGCAGTCTTCCGACAAAGGCAATGTGAATCTGAAACCTTTCGGAAATCAGGTAAGTAATGATCAACTGGATATTCCTACGTTCCTTCGCAATCGTTCCCGTAATAACGATTAATACAAGCTATCATCTGCTTTATCTAGATTTATAGGTTAAAGCCGGTCAGATCTATCTGACCGGCTTTTTTGTGTTCTTTTTCTCTATGATTTGGCTCTAAAAACTGCCTTACATCGACAAAAAAAGTCGGTAGACCGTCCCATGTTTAGACAGACTTTGAACCGTAGTCTTCTTTATACTATTTATATCTCCCACAAGCCCAGGTAAAGGAACGGAAAACTTTCGGGTAGGCGGGTGTGGCCACCATGGTTTATATTGATCTAATTTTTTTAGTGAATCTTCTTATTGATGGAGTACTACTGGCATTAACCGCCTGGATGCGCCGATTGAACCCGCGAAAATGGAGACTATTTCTCTCTGCTGTCACCGGGGCCATGTATGTGGTGATGATGTTTGTGCCTGAACTCGGATTTTTGTTTACCTTTCTCGTCAAATTTGGTCTGTCTTTGATTATGCTGTGGATTGCCTTTGGATTTGTAAGTTTGCAGAGCTTCCTGCGTAATTTGGGGGCTTTTTACATGGTCAATTTTGCTGCAGCTGGGGGCATCATCGGTTTCCACTATTTCATGCAAAGTTCAGGAGACCTGTTTAACGGAATCTGGTTTACAGCATCGGGCGGTCTCACCTTTGAATTGAAAGTCAGCTTCTGGTTTATGTGTATTGCTTTATTTGCGGTGATTATGATCTTTCGTGCCGTACAGACCACCCGGCGTCAGGTGGAACAGCGGGAGACGCTGCTGGGCCAGGTTACGGTTGAGATGGGTGAGACAACCATTACATGCACAGGCCTGCTCGACACCGGCAACCAGTTAAGTGATCCGCTGACCCGCATTCCGGTCATGGTGATGGAGGCGTCACTTTGGAAAGACATTCTGCCGGCTTCCTGGAGAACGAGGCTTGGGGAACCGGATAAGTGGATTATGGAGCTGGATGGCGAGACGTTTGCCTGGCAGGATCGGCTGCGTCTAATTCCTTACCGCGGTGTGAACCGGGGGGCTGCCTTTATGCTGGCACTCAAGCCCGACCGGGTGATCATTGAAATGAACGGACACCTGTATGAACCCGTCAGGGTGCTGATCGGGTTAGATGGCGGGACGCTTTCCGGAGAAGGTGCGTACCAAGCAATCCTTCACCCTGAGCTTGTCCAGGGGGACGGAATCCCTGTCAGCGCTGCTGGATAACAGAGGTAAGAGAAAAACTCAAAGCTTACGCTTACGAAGTCAGTTTTTCTCCTTCGGAGAAAAACTCTTAGCTTATGCTTACGAAGTCAGTTTTTCTCCTTCGGAGAAAAACTCTTAGGAGGACAAAAAATGCCTGTTAAATGGAGATTGGCGCTTCAATTGCAGTATTATCGCTTTTTATTCCTGCTAGGTCTGAAGAGTCAGGAGGTCTATTACATTGGCGGCAGTGAGGCGCTTCCGCCTCCGTTAACGCGGGAGGAAGAAGAGTATCTTCTCAACAAGCTGCCTTCCGGTGATGCTGCGACCCGCGCGATGCTGATTGAACGCAATCTGCGTCTGGTTGTTTATATCGCACGCAAATTCGAAAACACAGGCATCAATATTGAGGATCTGGTCTCCATTGGAGCCATCGGATTGATCAAAGCCGTCAATACATTCGATCCCGAGAAAAAAATCAAGCTGGCCACGTATGCCTCGCGCTGTATTGAAAATGAAATTTTGATGTACCTGCGCCGCAACAGCAAGACACGGAGCGAAGTCTCTTTTGACGAGCCGCTGAATATCGATTGGGATGGCAATGAACTGCTGCTGTCCGATGTCCTTGGAACCGAGAATGATACCATTTACCGGAATATTGAGGAGCAGGTCGACAGAAAGCTGCTGCAAAAGGCTTTGGATAAGCTCAGTGACCGGGAGCGGCTGATTATGGAGCTTCGCTTCGGCCTGCGGGACGGAGAGGAAAAAACGCAGAAGGATGTCGCCGACCTGCTTGGCATTTCTCAATCCTACATATCGCGTTTAGAGAAACGAATTATCAAGCGGCTGCGCAAAGAATTCAACAAGATGGTTTAACTGGAAAAGGCAAGGAATAAAATAAGCCCCCTCGGAGATAATGTACAGTAATGTTTCTCCTTGGGAGGTTAGTCATCATGACCCGAAACAAAGTTGAAATTTGCGGTGTAGACACAGCCAAGCTGCCTGTTCTAACCAATGCTGAGATGAGGGAGTTATTCCATAATCTTCAGCAGAACGATGAACGGTCGGCCAGAGAAAAATTGGTGAATGGAAATCTGAGGCTGGTCCTCAGTGTCATTCAGCGGTTTAACAATCGTGGAGAATTTGTGGATGATTTGTTCCAGGTCGGATGTATCGGCCTCATGAAAGCCATCGACAATTTCGATCTTTCACAAAATGTGAAGTTTTCCACCTATGCCGTACCCATGATTATTGGAGAAATCAGGCGCTATTTGAGGGACAATAATCCGATCCGGGTATCGAGGTCACTGCGTGACATTGCCTACAAAGCGCTTCAGGTCCGCGATCAGCTCACAAATGTGAATTCCCGTGAACCGACTATTTTTGAAATTTCCGAAGCGCTTAATGTGCCGAAGGAAGACGTAGTATTCGCACTTGATGCCATTCAGGACCCTGTCTCGTTATTCGAGCCGATCTACCATGATGGCGGTGATCCTATCTTCGTGATGGATCAGATCAGTGATGACAAGAACAAGGATATTTCCTGGATTGAAGAAATTGCGCTGCGTGAAGCAATGCACAAGCTGGGCCAGAGGGAGAAGATGATTCTGTCCATGCGGTTTTATGAAGGTAAAACCCAGATGGAAGTCGCCGACGAAATCGGCATATCCCAGGCTCAGGTGTCCAGACTGGAAAAGTCGGCCATCAAGCAGATGCAGAAGCATGTAAAAACGTAGCATCCTAAAAATTGAATATGCCATCTTTAACACAGGCGATCCCGAACGGGATCGTTTTTTTACATTTTCTTGTCTTTCGTCGAATAAGAAGAGCTTAATTTGCGCTTCAGCATCATATAGTTAAACAACGGTTCACAATACCCTAAATTAGATGGTGGGGAAACTGATGAAAATTTCCGATTTTCAAACCAAAGATGTGATTAACATTGTGGACGGCAAGCGTCTTGGACAGGTCAGCGATCTCGAACTGGATTTGAGGCAAGGGCGCATCGATGCGATCGTTGTACCCAGCTACGGCAAATTCATGGGGCTGTTTGGCGGGGGCAGTGACCTTATTATTCCGTGGCGAAATATCGTCAAGATTGGGTCGGATGTGGTGCTCGTTAAGATGGAAGAGATCCGAAAACCCATGGAGGAACAGGAACCAGCAGCTTATCTGGAAGGTCCGGAGCGTCGGGAACGCAAAATGTACTGATTTTCTGGTACACTGGTATCGAGGTGAATGGAGAATGGAACCATTTGAGCAGCAGGCAGGGCAGGGACTTGCGAGGTTTAATATAAAATTGTGGCAGGATCAGGAGTCTGGCTTGACAGCGGGCTTTACAGGGCGCGATGGCGGGATAAGCACATCTCCGTATCACAGTCTGAACCTGGCATTTCACGTCGGAGATTCAGCGGAAGCTGTGATATGCAATCGCCGCCTGCTCGCAGACAGTCTTGGATTTTGTCTTGAAGACTGGACCTGTGGGGAACAGGTACACAGCAGCCATATTGGTGTCATTAATGAGGCATGGCGCGGTGCGGGCAGTACCAGCCGTGAAACTGCGTTCCAGGATACGGACGGCTTGCTGAGTAACGTACCTGGTGTACTGCTGACTTCGTTTTATGCAGATTGTGTGCCCTTGTATTTCTGGGATCCTGTGCACGAGGCGGTTGGGCTCGCGCATGCCGGCTGGAAAGGAACGGTCGCCAGCATTGCGGAGAAGATGATCGGCAGGATGTCGGAATTGTACGGCAGCCGGCCTGGAGAAATAAGGTGTGCCATCGGGCCGTCCATTGGAATGTGCTGCTATGAAGTGGATGATAAAGTGATGAATCCTGTCCAAGATTTGGATCTTCCTGCACCGGGTAATAACATGAGCCCCGACATGCTTTTTTATGACAAAGGAAACGGCAAGTATATGCTGAACTTGAAAGAAATAAACAGACACATTATGATAAAAGCAGGAATATTGGCGGATCATATCGAATGTACATCATGGTGTACAAGCTGCCGTAACGATTTGTTCTTTTCCTACCGCAAGGACGGCGGTGTTACAGGTCGTATGGCCAGCTGGATCGGATTGAGAAAGAGGTGAGCTTTCCCTTGAGTTTGAAAGAGCGCGTGGATCTAGTGGAACAGCGGATTTCGGAGGCCTGCCGCCGAAGCGGCAGAAACCGGAATGAGGTAAATGTGATCGCCGTAACGAAGTACGTTTCTGGCGCAATGACAGAGTCCGTACTGAATGAAGGCATCCGCCATATCGGGGAGAACCGCTGGCAGACCGCCGAAGAGAAATGGCGCACGCTGGGAGAACGTGGAGTCTGGCATTTCATCGGCCATCTCCAGAGCAACAAGGTGAAGGACGTGATCGGCAAGTTTTCATATATTCATTCACTGGACAGGCTGTCTCTGGCGAAAGAACTGGAGAGGAAAGCACAGGCTTTGAATATGAGAGTATCCGCCTTTCTTCAGGTCAACATTTCGGGAGAGTCCTCCAAATACGGGCTTCAGCCGGAAGAGACTGCTGATTTTCTGAGAGAGATTAGAGCATATAAGCATATTGACGTCATTGGTTTGATGACCATGGCTCCTTTCGAATCTTCTGCCGAGGATACAAGACCGGTATTCCGTGGATTGAGACAGCTAAGAGATGAGTTGAACAGACAAGCACTGACACCGGAGCCGATGACGGAGTTGTCTATGGGAATGTCCAACGATTTTGAAGTCGCTGTGGAAGAAGGAGCGACCTGGGTGCGTCTGGGCTCGATTTTAGTCGGAAAAGAGGAGGAATGAGTCATGGGTGTCATGAACAGGTTTATGAATTTCCTCGGGCTGCAGGAGGAAGAAGAGGTTGTGGAGCGCGAAGTGCTGGAAGAGCCGGATGAAGCTCCACCGGCGGATAACCGTAAAAATCCTAAAGGCGGCAACGTAGTGAGTATACATTCTCAAAAAAATGTAAAAGTTGTATTGAGCGAGCCCCGTTCTTACGATGAGGCACAAGAGATCGCGGACCAGCTGAAGTCCTTTCGCTCCGTGGTCGTGAATCTCCAGCGCGTACGGAATGATCAGGCACTTCGGATCATAGACTTTCTTAGCGGTACCGTCTATGCTTTGGGAGGGAGTATCTCCAAGCTGGGCGGCAACATTTTTCTATGTACACCCGATACGGTGGAGATTCAGGGTTCGATCTCTGAAATTCTTGCCGAGGATCAGGACTATAACAGAATGAGGTGAACATTGCTTGTCCAATAATATTTATGACGTGGTAGATGTTTTATTTCGAATTTATTTCTATATGATACTGGTTTATGTACTGATGTCCTGGCTGCCTAATGTCCGTGAAAGCTTTGTCGGAGAACTGCTGGGCAAATTGGTCGAACCGTATCTCGCCCCGTTCCGGAGATTTATTCCTCCAATCGGCGGCATGATTGATATTTCACCGATCGTTGCCCTGTTCGTGCTGCAGTTAGCACAACGAGGCGTTTACGCCATTATCGAATACTTCTAAACAGAGAGAGGAATTCACATTGTATGCGCCCGGATATTTACAGCCATTTTCACCGCGATGAACGCGATTTTGTGGACAAGGCCTGGGAATGGGTAGAGAATGCAGGACAGTACCATGAGGACAAGCTGACGGATTTTCTGGATCCCAGACAGCGGTTTATCCTGGAGACATTGGTTAACCGTCATCCGGATGTGCACGCCGTTTATGATGGCGGCCATCCTGAAGCGGAAAGGGTTCGCGCCTTCATCGCCCCGGATTATCGGGACCTGACTGGTGAGGATACCGGACTGCGGGTTCTTTCCATTACGTCAGGTGACCAGAAGCTGCTGAGTTTGGAACACAGCGATTATATGGGCTCCATATTAGGCCTTGGCATCAAACGCTCCAAAATTGGCGATATTCATGTGCTGGAAGACCGCTGCCACACGATCGTCAGCCAGGACATATCATCATTTTTGCATATGAATTTAAGCCAGGTTCATCGTGTTCATGTTATGACTGAGATCCTGCCTATTGAAGAACTCAAGGTGAAAGAAACCAAGCTCGAGATCATGGAACTGACGGCAGCCTCTCTTCGATTGGACGGTATCAGCAGTGATGTACACAGAATGAGCCGGAGCAAGATCGTCGTTCCGATTAAAGCCGGACGCTGCCGGGTGAACTGGAAGGTGGAGGAAGACCCTTCTTCCCCGCTGAAAGACGGTGATATGGTATCCATTCAAGGACTGGGCCGATTTAAAGTGCTCGAGACCGGAGACATGACGAAAAAAGGGCGGTACCGCATCAAGATTGGCAAATTTGCTTAAGCCGTTTGAAGGAATTGCCGTTTTTTTGTCGAATGAAACAGTAGTGACAAGGCAGAGTTGCTGAGAAAATGAGTTTGTCTAATGTTACCAGTAAAATAGAAGCCGGGTATGACCGATATTGTGATAGGATCCTTATAGGGAGATTACGGTACAGGTGAGTACAGGACATTCTGCTGGGTAAGGCCCATATATTAGGAGGTGGACATCATGTCGTTAACGCCGCTGGACATACATAACAAGGAATTTGCCCGCAGGCTCCGCGGTTATGATGAGGATGAGGTCAACGAGTTTCTGGACCAGGTCATCAAGGATTATGAGAGTGTGATCCGTGAGAACAAAGAAATGAAGAGCCAGCTGATGTCAATGCAGGAGCGGCTGGATCATTTTTTGAATATCGAGGAGACGCTTTCCAAGACGATTATTGTGGCGCAGGAAGCTGCAGATGATGTGAAGAGCAACGCCAAGAAGGAAGCAGAGCTCATCATTAAAGAATCTGAGAAGAATGCCGACCGTATCATTAACGAAGCTTTAGGCAAGTCACGTAAAGTGGCGCTTGAAGTCGAGGAACTGAAGAAACAGGCATCCATCTACCGCACTCGCTTTCGTTCATTGGTGGAAGCCCAGCTGGAGCTTCTCAAGCATGACGGATGGGATTCGCTCGAAAGCCGGGAGCCGAGCCTGGAAGCAAGAGAAGTCTACTAGGCTGCTGCCAGGTTGACATTTGTGAACAAAGGGACTATAACTATTATCATAATATGATCTAATATCCATTCGTTGATGGGATAAGTACTGTAAGGATTCTGAACTCCAGAGAGTCGGCATACTGCTGAAAGCCGATGTTCAGTCCTCATTGGAAGATCCTCCCGGAGAAGTGATGCTGAAGCGGTGTAACCCGTGAGTAAGCAAAGCCGGCTTGCCGAACGTTATATCGGCCCCGTGTCTTTTCAGGCATGGACTTGAGGTGCCGTTATGCAATCTTGCAGATGCTTATAACGGAATTAGGGTGGTCACGCGAGTATAAGTTCTCGTCCCTTTTGGGGCGGGGCTTTTTTTGTTGTTCTAATACAGCCAGATGAAAGGAAGAGAGTGTAATGAATCGAGTGGATGTGAAAGAGAAAGCCCGTTCCCGCGAGCTGCGGATACTGAAGAAATGGAATGATGAGGACGTCTTTAAGCAGTCCATTGCCAATCGGGAGGGCAAGCCGCATTTTGTATTTTATGAAGGACCTCCTACAGCCAACGGGGCTCCCCATATCGGTCATGTACTGGGACGTGTCATCAAGGATTTTGTCGGCCGTTATCAGACGATGAAGGGCTACAAGGTTATCCGTAAAGCAGGGTGGGATACGCACGGTCTCCCGGTAGAGCTTGGTGTGGAGAAACAACTGGGGATTTCCGGCAAACAGGAAATCGAGAATTATGGCATTGAAGCTTTTATTAAAAAATGTAAAGCAAGCGTGTTTGAGTATGAACACAAGTGGCGTGAGCTGACCGAAGCCATCGGCTACTGGACAGATCTGGACGATCCTTATATTACACTTCAGAATCCGTACATCGAAAGCGTATGGAACATACTGGCCACGATCCATGACAAGGGCTTGTTGTACCGCGGACACCGGGTCAGCCCGTACTGCCCGGATTGTCAGACGACTCTCAGCTCACACGAAGTGGCTCAAGGTTATGAAGATGTCAAGGATCTTAGTGCAACTGCCAAGTTTAAACTGCATGACAGCGGTGAATATGTGCTGGCCTGGACGACTACACCATGGACTTTGCCGGCTCACGTTGCACTTGCGGTGAATCCGGATATGGACTATGCCCGTGTGCAGCAGGAAGACGGTATCTATATCGTGGCCCTGAACCTGGTAGAACAGGTTATGAAAGGCGAGCACACGGTGCTGTCGACCTTGAAAGGATCTGAACTGGTTGGTCAGAGTTATACGCCGCCGTTTACCTTTGTTCAACCTGAAAAAGGAAACATCATCGTTGGCGCATCCTTTGTTACAGATGCCAGCGGTACGGGGATTGTACACATGGCACCAGCGCATGGTGAAGATGACTACCGCACCTGCCGGGAAAACGGCATCAGCTTTGTGAGTGTCGTCAATGCGCAGGGTCGTTATACAGAAGACGTTGCCGATTTTGCAGGACGTTTTGTCAAAGACTGTGATCTGGATATTGTAAAGTCCCTCTCGGAAAAAGGATTGCTGTACAGCAAAGAAAAGTATGAGCACAGCTATCCGTTCTGCTGGCGCTGCAAATCTCCGCTGCTGTATTATGCGATGGAGAGCTGGTTTATTGAAACGACAGCAGTGAAGGATCAGCTGATCGCCAATAACAATACAGTAGATTGGTATCCAGGCCATGTACGGGAAGGGCGCTTCGGCAAGTTCTTGGAGGATCTGGTCGACTGGAACATCAGCCGGAACCGCTATTGGGGTACACCGCTTAATGTATGGGTATGTGAGTCCGGCAATCATCAGTTTGCCCCGCACAGCCTTGCAGAGCTTCGTGAGCACGCGATTGGCGATGTTCCTGAGGACCTCGAACTGCATAAGCCTTATGTGGATGAGGTGAAAGTCAAATGTCCTCACTGTGAAGCCGTGATGGAACGGACCTCTGAAGTAATCGACGTCTGGTTTGATTCCGGTTCGATGCCATTTGCCCAGTATCATTATCCGTTCAGTGATGACAACAAGTTTCAGCAGCAGTATCCGGCAGATATGATCTGTGAGGGCATCGATCAGACCCGCGGCTGGTTCTACAGCCTGCTGGCCGTGTCTACCCTGTTCACTGGCAAAGCACCTTATAAAGCGGTCATGGCTACAGGACATATCCTGGATGAGAACGGGCAAAAAATGTCCAAATCTAAAGGTAATGTCATTGACCCGTGGGAAATCATCAACGAGTATGGTACCGATGCATTCCGCTGGGCTCTCCTCGCGGACAGTGCGCCATGGAACAGCAAACGTTTCTCCAAAGGCATCGTAGGAGAAGCTAAATCCAAGGTCATCGACACACTCGTCAACACCCATGCATTCCTGACTCTGTATGCGGGCATCGATGGTTACAATCCGGCTGAACATGAGTTTAAAGGCTCTGACAACAAGCTGGACCGCTGGATTCTATCCCGATTGCACAGTCTCATTCAGACGGTGGATAAAGGGCTGGCTGTGAATGACTTCCTGAACGCAGCCAAGGCGATTGAAGCCTATGTGGATGAACTGAGCAACTGGTACATCCGCCGTTCCCGTGACCGGTTCTGGGGCAGTGGTCTTGGAGAAGATAAACTGTCCGCATACGGAACACTGACCCATGTGCTGGTAACCCTGGCCAAGGTCATGGCTCCATTCACGCCGATGCTTGCAGAAGATATATTTGTCAACCTTGGCGGTGGTTCGAGCGTTCATCTGGCAGACTTCCCGCAGGCGGATGCTTCCTTGATCGACAAGACACTGGAGCAGGACATGGAAACTGCGCGCCAGATCGTCGAACTAGCACGTAACGTACGGAACGAAACGGCCATCAAGACCCGTCAGCCGCTGTCCGAGCTGATCATTTCGATGGACCGCGAGTTCCAGCTGCCGGATTATGAAGCTATCATCAAAGATGAGATTAATGTAAAAAACATTGAAGTTGAACATAGCGACAGTGGATTTGTTGATTTCACATTAAAGCTTAATCTGAAGGTAGCCGGTAAAAAGTACGGCAAGAACGTTGGATTCCTGCAGAGCTTCCTCAAAGGAATGAGTCCGGATGAAACGCGTACTGTCGTGCAAAAAGGCGGAATCAACGTAACCTCTCCGGAAGGGGAAGAGCTTCAGATTACTTCTGAAGAATTGCTGATCGACAAGCAGGCCAAAGAAGGCTTTGCTTCCGCTTCCGGCTATGGCCTTACAATTGCCCTCAACACGGATATCACGCCGGAGCTGGAGCAGGAAGGATGGGTGCGTGAGGTCGTAAGAGCGGTACAGGATACACGCAAAAAGCTCGATCTGCCGATTGAGAAGCGGGTTGTGCTCACACTGGACTGCGATAATGAGCTGCAGGCAGCCATCACAGCATTCGATGCCGTGCTTCGAGAAAATGTTCTGGTGACCGATGTACATTTTGGTACCGAGTCATCGATGGAACGTGTAGAACTGGGTGCTAAAAGCATCGGTATTCACATGGCTTAGGTTCGTTTTAATGAATGAAAGACATAAGGTGCTTTCCCGCTGACGGGAGAGCACCTTTTTGTATTACGCAGTAACATAAGGGAATGCACAAGGTTCATATGATGCATAATAAAGCTGAAACAAGGAAGGACAAGGAGGGGAATACATGGGGGAAGTGCGAAATCCGGGCGTACCTGAAAATATGAGACCTCCTGCAGCCGAGGATCCGGCAGAGAAGGTCAGCCGGATCTACCAGCTGACATTAAGCATGGCACAGCAGCTGGAGGAGTCCAGGATCACAGAATACACCCAGCTGCTGATCAAGCCATGGAAACTGGTCGGCCTCAATTTACTTGCAGGTACAGCAAGAGGCATAGGGATTGCCATTGGGTTCACTTTTTTTGCTGCTACCATCATTTATCTGCTCCAGGCGCTGGGTGCATTAAATCTGCCAATCGTCGGAGATTACATTGCGGACATAGTGCAGATCGTACAGCGTCAGCTGGAGCTTAGATAGGTCTTGTTTCGTCATTCATATTGATCTTCCGGGTCAGGGGCGGCATGAGGATCCAGTAAATAGCTGCCCTCACCTTGTTCAAGGTAGCTGTCATACTGTGGACTGCGGATAAAGAAGACTTCTGAATTATCGATGTTGGTCGCTACAAAATTCTCGTAAGATTCTACAAAACCGCCGAGATCATCATGTTCCTCCTCACCCATCTCATTGTAGCTGTCCACCTCGGGATTTTCTGACATCGCCGGTGAATTGGAGCTGCCCATCTGTTCCAGAATTTGCAGTGTGTCTTCTCCATCAAAGCCGTTATATTCATGCTCATCCAGGCTTGATCGGCCAAATGGCGGAGACAGAAACTCTTCTTCCACGGGACGGTTTTGTGAAGGGATTACACGCGGCGCATCCTGTCTGCAGTACATTGTATCCGGCACAGCTTCCAGCCTTTCAAATGGGATGGGCTTTCCGCAAACGACACAGATCCCATAATCACCATGATCCATATGTTCTAGAGAGGAAAGTACACGCTGCAGCTCCAGTTCCGCACGGTCCTGCAGTCCTAGATCTTTTTCACGTTCATAGAGTTCCGTTGCCAGGTCTCCCGGATGATTGTCGATATGAGACAGCTCGCCGGTAGTATCCCGCTCCGATATGCTGAGACCGTGATTGTTGTTGTCATTCAGCCTTTCAAGCCCAGCTTTCCGTTCCAGAAGCTGGCTCCGAAGCTGCTGCCATTGTTCATGACTCAGGTGTGTCATTGCAAAGTCTCCCTTCGGGTCTAAATGTGCGACCCCTTGTTCTTACCTATAGATTGCACGGAACAGCACACTTTTACAGGCGGAAAATGTTCACGCAGTTGGTCAGTAATGGACGGGCTCAAGAGCGCTGTGCTACAATAAGACGAGTTATGGCCCGGATAAAAGGGCTTGTAAAAGTGTAACAAGACAAGATCGGAGTGACTTGCTATTGTGATGTATTACGTTCTGGCACTAATCGTATTCCTCATCGATCAGGGAACTAAATTTTTGATCGCGACACGCCTTGAACTAGGGGAACAAATTCCCGTCATCGGCGATTTTTTTCTCATTACGTCAAGCCGTAACCGGGGAGCTGCTTTCGGTATCCTTCAGAACCAGCTGTGGTTTTTTATTGTCGTAACTGTGCTGGTTGTGATCGGTATTATCTGGTACTTGCAAAAAGTAAAAGCCGAAGGGCGCAAACTGCTTCCTACTGCACTGGCTTTGGTGCTTGGAGGCGCACTGGGTAACTTTATTGACCGGCTGGTCATGGGCGAAGTCGTTGATTTTCTTCAATTCAATTTTGGAAGCTATACGTTCCCGATCTTTAATATTGCAGACTCCTGTATCGTCATCGGTGTTGGACTGATTATTCTGGATACTCTGCTGGAGGGAAGACGGGAACAGACACAGAGCAGTTCAATCTCTTCAAGCTCCAGTCAGGAAGGACAGGATTAATGGTTCACGATGATGAGAATGTACAGAATGATGACGTATTAACCCTGCATCAATGGTCTATAGAACAGGCCGATGCCAAGACAAGAATTGATAAGTACGTGGCGGAAGCATTGGGCAATTCAGCTTCACGCTCTCAAGTCCAGCTGTGGATCACGGACGGACATATTCAAGTCAACGGCAGTCCGGTGAAGTCGAATTACAAGCTGGGTGCCGGCGATGAGATTCAATTACAAATTCCGGAGGTACAGGCCGTCGAGATTGTTCCGGAGAACATTCATCTGAATATTGCCTTCGAAGACCGGGATCTGATCGTGGTCAACAAGCCGCGCGGTATGGTGGTCCACCCGGCTCCTGGACACCCTTCAGGTACCTTGGTCAATGCCCTCATGCATCACTGCAAGGATTTGTCCGGTATTAATGGAGAGCTGAGGCCGGGCATCGTTCACCGTATCGATAAGGATACGTCCGGTCTCATTATGGCCGCAAAGAACGATAAGGCCCACGCTTCTCTGGCCGCTCAACTCAAGGAGCACAGTGTCACGCGCAGGTACCTGGCTGTCGTTCATGGAAACATCAGTCATGATCAGGGCACCATTGATGCGCCTATTGGCCGGGATCCTCATGATCGCAAGCTGTATATGGTAACAGATAAGAACAGCAAGCATGCGGTGACCCATTTCTCCGTGCTGGAACGCTTCGGGGATTATAATCTGCTGGAACTGCAGCTGGAAACAGGACGGACGCATCAGATTCGTGTGCATATGAAATATATTGGACATCCCCTGGTAGGCGATCCGATCTATGGCAAGAGTAAAGGTGTAAAAATGCAAGGGCAGGCGCTTCATGCGGCTGTACTCGGTTTTAATCATCCGGGCACGGAGGAATATATGGAATTTTCGGCACCTTTGCCGGAAGATATGGAGGAACTGCTGAGCGCGCTTCGAAGCCGCTAGCAGTTTTTTCTTTTGTAGAAAGTACAAATCATTCGATACTTTATACATGGTTCCTGCAGTGATTTTCCTGCATATTTACTAGTATAAAGAAAGCTATAGTAGGAGATGAATACAAATTATGAGTATTGAACAATATCAGGAAACATATATCCAGCAAAATTTCGCAGACCGGATTGGCGGAGCTAATTACGGTAAAGACACTTCCATCTACAAGTTTGAGAAGATCAAAAGAGCCAAAGCTGCAGCCAAGAAAGAATTCCCGAATATCGAACTGATTGATATGGGTGTCGGTGAACCGGATGAAATGGCAGATGACGGTATTGTCAGCAAGCTTGCCGAAGAGGCAGCGAAGCCGGAAAACCGCGGTTATGCCGATAACGGGATTCCCGAGTTTAAAGAGGCGGCTGTACGTTATCTGAACCGTGTTTTTGGCGTAGAAGGTTTAGATGCAGAAACAGAAGTGCTGCACTCTATCGGGTCCAAGCCAGCTCTGGCCATGCTCCCTTCGTGCTTTATCAATCCCGGGGATGTAACGATTATGACCGTGCCGGGTTATCCGGTGCTGGGTACACATACGAAGTATATGGGCGGCGAAGTATATACGATTGAGCTGAAGAAAGAGAATGATTTCCTGCCGGATCTAGGTGCGATCCCTGAAGATATTGCCAAGCGTGCAAAGCTGCTGTACCTCAACTATCCAAACAATCCGACGGGTGCAAGTGCTACGGTTGCGTTTTTTGAGCAGGTGGTGGAATGGGCCCGCAAGTACAGCGTGATCGTCGTTCATGACGCTCCTTATGCTGCACTGACCTATGATGGTCTGAAGCCATTGAGTTTCTTGTCTGTGCCTGGTGCAAAAGATGTTGGGATCGAGCTGCATTCCCTGTCCAAGTCGTTTAACATGACAGGCTGGCGGATTGGGTTCGTAGCCGGCAACCCGCTTGTGGTTAAAGCCTTCGGCGATGTAAAAGACAATAACGATTCCGGTCAGTTTATCGCGATTCAAAAAGCTGCAGCCTGGGGACTGGACCATCCGGAAATCACCGAGAATATTGCGAAGAAATACTCCCGCCGCCACGATATGCTGGTAGAGGTGCTAAGCGAAGTCGGATTTAGAGCTGAAAAGCCGAAAGGATCCTTCTTCCTGTATGTAGAAGCTCCTAAAGGCATTAAAGGCGGAGCCCGCTTCAATTCCGGCGAAAACTTTTCACAATATCTGATTCGTGAGAAGCTGATCTCCACCGTGCCTTGGGATGATGCAGGACATTTTGTCCGCTTCTCCGTGACGTTCATCGCTGACGGACCAGAGGATGAGAAACGAGTCATTGCCGAAATCCGCAAACGCCTGAGTGATGTGCAATTCGAATTTTAAGTTGACAACCTGACAGGATTCTGTCATACTTTGTGTAATCTAATAGCACCTTTAATTCAGTCCCGTGAGGCTGGCAAGGTAACGTGAACCGAGGTTCATCATGTTGAAGCATTGAATTGTCTGCGGACAATCTATGTCTTGATGGATTTCTGTATGCAGAATAACCAACTCCTTGCCATAACGGTAAGGAGTTTTTTATGTCTGCACTGTGTCTTGATGCTAAGGGCTAAATCACCACAAAGGAGGGTAACCCATGAACAGTGAACAGCATGTGATTATGGATGAAACGGCCATCCGCCGTGCCCTGACAAGAATTGCACATGAAATCCTGGAAAAGAACAAAGGGATCGAGGATTGTGTACTGATCGGCATCCGTACCCGGGGGGTTTACCTGGCGAAGCGGATTGCAGAGCGGATCGAGGAAATTGAAGGGACACCGATTGCTTGGGGCGAAATTGACGTGACTTCCTACCGGGATGATCGTGGAGAAAACAAGACGGAGCCCTGTGAAGAGATTCTGATTTCTCCAGAGAAGCTCAATGTGCATGATAAAAAAATTATTTTGTTCGACGATGTGCTGTACACTGGCCGCACCATTCGGGCTGCACTGGATGCGCTTATGGACTGCGGACGTCCCCGGATGATCCAGCTGGCTGTGCTCGCCGACCGTGGGCACCGGGAGCTTCCGATCCGGCCGGATTTTATCGGCAAGAATGTTCCGACCTCCAAGCATGAGGAAATAACAGTGGCGTTATCGGAAATCGACGGCAAGGACGAGGTAACCATCTCACAAAGAGAGGAACGATAAGCATGAGTACCGCGACAGCTATGAAAGACCGCAGTCTGCTGGGTTTGAAGGATATCAGCCGTGAGGAGATTCTGTCCATTCTCGACCGCGCTGCTTATTGGGAAAGTCAGAGTGAGAAGCTGGTGCCGGTGTTAAACCGCAAGTTTGCTGTCAACATGTTCTTTGAGAACAGTACAAGAACTCGCTTCTCTTTCGAAATGGCGCAGAAGCGGCTGGGTGTGCAGGTGATGAACTTCAGCGCAGCGGCCTCCAGTGTCGAAAAAGGCGAGTCGATCTATGACACAGTCCGTACGCTGGAATCCATGGGCGTCGATGCTGGCGTTATCCGCTTAAAGCCTTCCGGGGTGCTGCAGGAGCTGGCAGAGCGGATCAACATTCCGCTGATCAATGCGGGCGACGGCAACAATGAGCATCCGACTCAGGCGCTGCTGGACCTGTACACCATGCGTAAGGTATTTGGTGAGCTGAAGGGACTTACGGTTTCCATTATCGGAGATATTAAGCACAGCCGGGTGGCAAGATCCGACTTGTGGGCTCTGCAGAAGCTTGGAGCTAAAGTTCAGTACTGTGCGCCTCCATCCATGGCGGCCCCGGAACTGGCAGAGCATGCACCATATGTAAGTATGGATGAAGCACTAAAAGCAGACGTCGTTATGATGCTCCGAGTACAGCTGGAACGCCACAATGAAGGATTATTCAAGTCAACTGCTGAGTACCGTGAACAATATGGCCTTACGGAAAAGCGGGCAGCTTCATTGTCGGGACATACGATCATTATGCATCCGGCCCCGGTTAACCGAAATGTAGAGATCGACGATGCTGTTGTGGAATGCGAAAGATCGCTAATTTTTAAACAGATGGCACACGGGGTACCAGTACGAATGGCTGTGATGGAAAGAGCTTTGAAAGACTGATTTCAAGTGAAAATGCATAGCTCGAATGAAATCCATTAATAAATATACACAAAAATGAATTTTTATTATACAATATACAAGAAGCGACCGCGCTTCTCCACCGGAGGGGATACCAAAGTGCTACAACTGATAAAGAATGCCAAGGTCATCAACGAAGAGGGACAACTGGAGCTCAAACATATTGTGATCGGGAACGGTACGATTCAATCCATCACTGACGCCGGCTCGGAGCTGCCGCAGCTGGATGGAGAATTCACTGAGATCGATGCAGAAGGCAAGCTGGTCACACCGGGATTCATTGATATGCACGTGCATCTGAGAGAGCCCGGATTTGAGCATAAAGAGACGATCGAGAGCGGAAGCCGCTCTGCAGTCAAAGGCGGATTCACTACGATCGCGTGTATGCCGAACACGAAGCCAGTGACAGACTCGGCAGATACGGTATCCCTTGTACTGGAGAAAGCGCGTCAGGCCAATCTGGCCAAGGTGCTGCCTTATGCGGCCATCACGGTTAACGAGCTGGGACGCGAGCTCACGGATTTTGAAGCCCTCAAGGAAGCTGGAGCCATCGGATATACCGACGACGGAGTCGGTGTTCAGAACGCTCAGATGATGAAAAATGCGATGAAAAAGGCAGCTGTACTCGGAATGCCGGTGATCGCACATTGTGAAGATGACTCCCTGGTTAAGGGAGCATGTGTGTCTGAAGGCAAGTTTGCAGAGCGCCACGGCCTGAAAGGAATTCCGAATGAATCAGAAGCTATCCATGTAGGGCGGGACATCCTGCTCGCAGAAGCTACCGGCGTGCATTACCATGTATGCCATGTCAGCACAGAGCAATCGGTTCGGCTGATTCGTCAGGCGAAAGAAATCGGCATCAAGGTGACAGCCGAGGTTTGTCCTCACCATCTGGTGCTGTCTGATGAAGACATCCCGGGGCTGGACGCGAACTGGAAGATGAACCCGCCGCTGAGATCACCGCGGGACGTACAGGCATGCATTGACGGACTTCGTGATGGAACAATCGACATCATCGTTACCGACCATGCTCCGCACAGCGAGGAAGAAAAGGCGAAGGGAATGGAGCTGGCACCGTTTGGTATTGTCGGATTCGAAACGGCATTCCCGCTGCTGTACACCAAGTTTGTTGCTACAGGGCAATGGGATCTCTCATTCCTGGTGCAGCGGATGACCAGCGACCCGGCCCGCGTGTTTGGCTTGAACAGCGGTGTACTGTCCGCTGGAGCTCCTGCCGATCTCACAATGATTGATCTGGATCAAGAGCAGGAAGTGGATCCGAACACATTCGCCACGAAAGGCCGCAACACCCCGTTTACAGGCTGGAAGCTGAAAGGGTGGCCGGTCAAGACCTGGGTCGACGGCGAGCTGAAATGGTCTGAGCAGCAGGGTTAAACAAGTCACGTTTAGGCGATTGACACTATACAATATTTAACACATAGATGACAGGAGTGAATGGAATGCAGGCAAAGGCTAGATTATTACTGGAGGATGGTACGCTGTTCAGTGGGAAATCCTTCGGATCAGATGCCGAAATGACCGGCGAAGTTGTATTCAACACAGGAATTACGGGATATCAGGAAGTACTTTCGGATCCATCTTACTGCGGGCAGATCGTCACCATGACGTTTCCTTTGATCGGAAACTACGGGATTGCGCGTGATGATTTTGAAAGCATCCGCCCGTTCGTACACGGCTTTGTTGTACGCCGGCATGAGGATGTACCGAGCAACTGGCGTGCTGAATACAGTGTGGACAGTCTCCTTAAAGAGTATGGTATTCCGGGCATCAGCGAAATTGATACACGCATGCTGACACGGATCATCCGTCATCATGGTACGATGAAAGGCATTCTGACCACATCGAATAAATCAGTAGAAGAGCTGATGGAAATGATGGGCGATACATCCATTCCTCAGCTGCGGAATCAGGTGGCTAACACCTCCACGCCGCAAATGTACACCAGCCCGGGCAAGAAGGAACGGATTGTGCTTGTAGATTTTGGTGCGAAAAGCGGGATCCTGCGCGAGTTGACTGCACGCGGCTGTGATGTCATCGTAGTACCTCACGACACGACTGCCGATGAAATTCGCCGCCTGCATCCGGACGGTATTCAGCTGTCCAACGGACCTGGGGACCCGAAAGATGTTCCTTATGCAGTTGACATGATCAAGGAGCTGCTTGGCGAGTACCCGATCTTCGGCATCTGCTTGGGACACCAGCTGTTTGCTCTGGCCTCCGGTGCAGATACCGAGAAGCTGAAATTCGGACACCGCGGTGGAAACCATCCGGTAAAGGAACTGTCCAGCGGACGCTGCTACATCACTTCGCAGAACCACGGCTACACGGTGAATGAGCAATCCATTGCCAGTACCGAGCTTGAAGTCACTCACATTAACAACAACGATAAGACGGTCGAAGGACTTAAACATAAGAAATACCCGGCATTCTCGGTGCAGTACCATCCGGAAGCCGCACCAGGTCCTCATGACAGCAGTTACCTGTTTGATGAGTTCCTGGACCTGATTCATGAGCACAAAAAAAATGAAATTCGCAAACCGCGCCAGGCGGTACTCGCTGCAGCCGTGAAAGGAGCTCGCTAATATGCCTAAAAATGAACAGTTGAAAAAAATTCTTGTCATCGGCTCCGGCCCGATCGTCATCGGTCAGGCTGCGGAATTCGATTATGCCGGTACACAGGCATGCGAAGCTTTGAAAGAAGAAGGCGTAGAGGTTGTTCTGATTAACAGCAACCCGGCCACCATCATGACCGATACCAATATGGCAGACAAAGTATACATTGAACCCATCACCCTGGATTTTGTAACCCAAATCATTCGCCAGGAGCGTCCGGACGGACTGCTTCCGACGCTTGGCGGCCAAACCGGACTGAACATGGCGGTGGAGCTGGCACGTGCAGGCATCCTGGAGCAGGAGAATGTAAAGCTTCTCGGTACTCAGCTGAACTCCATTGAGAAAGCAGAAGACCGTGACCTGTTCCGTGAACTGATGCGTGAGCTGGAACAGCCGGTTCCAGAAAGCACAATCGTGACGACACTGGAAGAGGCGCTGGACTTTGCGAATGAGATCGGATATCCGCTGATCGTTCGTCCTGCATACACGCTGGGAGGCACTGGCGGCGGAATTTGCGCGGATGAGAGCGAGCTGCGCGAGACTGTATCTTCCGGAATCCGGTACAGCCCGATCAGCCAGTGTCTGGTTGAGAAAAGCATCGCCGGCATGAAAGAAGTAGAATATGAAGTCATGCGTGATGCTAACGATAACTGTATCGTGGTCTGCAACATGGAAAACTTTGACCCGGTAGGCGTACACACCGGTGACAGTATCGTTGTAGCACCAAGCCAGACGCTGTCTGATCGTGAATATCAAATGCTGAGATCCGCATCCCTCAAGATCATCCGTGCCTTGAACATCGAAGGCGGATGTAATGTACAGTTTGCTCTGGATCCGAACAGCTACCAATACTATGTCATTGAAGTAAACCCGCGGGTGAGCCGCTCTTCGGCACTGGCTTCCAAAGCTACAGGCTACCCAATTGCCAAGATGGCTGCCAAGATTGCCATGGGATACACGCTGGACGAACTTGTGAACCCGGTGACGGGACAGACCTATGCCTGCTTCGAGCCTACCCTGGACTACATCGTAAGCAAAATCCCTCGCTGGCCATTTGATAAATTCATCTCGGCAAACCGGAAGCTGGGCACCCAGATGAAAGCCACTGGCGAAGTCATGGCCATCGGACGTACCTTCGAGGAATCCATCCATAAGGCGGTTCGCTCCCTGGAGATTGGTGTACATCGTCTGTATCTGAAGGATGCAGAGTCCTTGAGTGAAGAGGTGCTGCAGCAGCGACTGATCAAGCCGGATGATGAGCGGATGTTCCTCGTTGCGGAAGCTTTCCGCCGAGGTTATGGTCTGCAGCAGATTCAGGATCTTACGAACATTGACTGGTGGTTCCTGGATAAGATCGAGCGCATTATCCGTTATGAAGATCATATCCGTAACGAAGCTTCGCTGACCTATGACACACTGTATGAGGCGAAGCGTATGGGCTTCACCGACCGCGCTATTGCAGAGCTGCGTACAGAAGGCAAGGCCAGCTCTCACACAACGGAAGAATCAATCCGCTTCCTGCGTCATGAGCATGGGCTGCGCCCGGTATACAAGATGGTAGATACATGTGCAGCAGAGTTTGAGGCATCCACGCCTTACTACTACTCCACGTATGAAACCGAGAATGAAGTAATCGGATCGGCCAAGGAAAAAATCGTTGTGCTCGGTTCCGGACCTATCCGGATCGGCCAAGGTATCGAGTTCGACTACTCCACTGTCCATGCGGTATGGGCCATTCAAAAGGCCGGTTATGAAGCGGTTATTATTAACAACAACCCGGAGACAGTATCAACAGACTTCAGCACCTCGGACAGACTGTATTTCGAACCGCTGTTCTTCGAGGATGTCATGAACGTGATCGAGCAGGAGAAGCCGGTAGGGGTTATTGTGCAGTTCGGCGGACAGACAGCCATTAACCTGGCAGCACCACTGAGCAAAGCAGGAGTCAACATTCTTGGAACAAGTCTGGAGAGCATTGATGAGGCCGAGAATCGTAAAAAATTCGAAGCACTGCTTTCCCGTCTGAACATTGCACAGCCTCAGGGCAGCACGGTAACTTCTGTGGATGAAGCGGTCGGCACTGCACAATCTCTTGGGTATCCGGTACTGGTAAGACCTTCATATGTACTGGGTGGACGTGCGATGGAGATCGTATACTCCGACAGCGAGCTGCTCAGCTACATGGAGCAGGCGGTAAAAATCAATCCGGAGCATCCGGTACTGATTGACCGTTATATGCTGGGTAAGGAAGTGGAAGTGGACGCGATCTGTGACGGCGAAACGGTTCTGATTCCAGGGATTATGGAGCATGTAGAACGTGCAGGGGTTCACTCCGGTGACTCCATTGCCGTATATCCGCCACAGTATCTCAGCGAGCAGCTGAAGAGCAAGATTACGGAAATTACGATCAAGATTGCAAAAGAGCTCAAGACCTGCGGTCTGGTTAATATCCAGTTCGTTATCTATAAAGATGAAGTGTATGTTATCGAAGTGAATCCGCGCTCCTCACGGACGGTTCCTTTCCTGAGCAAGGTTACTGGAATCCCGATGGCCAACCTCGCTACACAAGCGATACTGGGCAGCAAGCTGAAGGACCAGGGCTACGAAGAAGGCATGTGGCCGGAGAGCGAGCATGTATCGGTTAAAGTGCCGGTGTTCTCCTTCGCGAAGCTGCGCCGTGTTGAACCAACACTCGGTCCGGAAATGAAGTCGACTGGTGAAGTCATGGGACGCGATGCTAAGTACGCCAAGGCGCTGTATAAAGGCCTGATCGGTGCAGGAATGAAAATTCCTTCCACGGGTGCGATTGTGGCTACAATCGCAGATAAAGATAAGGCGGAAGCTGCTGCATTGCTGAAAGGCTTCCACAAGCTGGGATACAAAATTATTGCAACCGGCGGAACGGCTAAATCACTGAAAGAAGCTGGACTTGATGTAACGACGATCAACAAGCTGTCAGAGGGAACACCGAACATTCTGGATATGATCCGGACCGGTGAAGCCAACTTTGTCTTCAATACACTGACCAAAGGTAAAACACCGCAGCGTGACGGATTCCGGATCCGGCGTGAAGCGGTGGAGAACGGAGTCGTCTGCATGACCTCTCTTGATACCGTGCGTGAACTGCTGACCATGCTGGAGACGATCAATTTCACTTCAGAAGCGATGCCAGTACTGCAATAATCAGGAGGGATAAGATGAAGACCGGTTATGAATCCATGGCGGGCCGCCTGATGGTGGCCCTGGATTACCCGGATGCCGGGCAGGCATCCGCTCTGGTCCGTCAACTTGAAGGCATTCCGTGTTACATAAAAGTCGGGATGCAGCTGTTTTATGCTGCCGGACCTGATTTTGTAAGAAGCTTGAAGGATAAAGGATACCGTGTGTTTCTGGATGTGAAGATGCACGATATCCCGAATACGGTAAAGGGCGGCTCACACAGCGTCACGGCGCTGGGTGTGGATATGTTTAATGTCCATGCAGCCGGCGGTCTTAAGATGATGGCAGCGGCCAAAGAAGGGGCGGAAGCCGCACTGGCGGAAACCCCGGGTCTTGTCATGCCTGATATTATCGCTGTGACCCAGCTGACGAGCACCAGCCAGCAGATGATGAATGAAGAGATCGGGATTGCCGGATCGGTGAAAGAAAGTGTCATCCATTATGCATCACTGGCTCAACAAGCCGGGCTGCACGGTGTTGTGGCTTCTTCCTTGGAGGTGGAGGCGATAGCAGCGGCCTGTGGCCCTGACTTCAAGACGGTGACGCCAGGTATTCGCCCTGCCGGCAGCGGCTTGGGAGATCAGGCCCGTGTGCTGACGCCTGGACAAGCGATTGCCAGCGGAAGTCATTATCTGGTTGTTGGACGTCCGATTACGGAAGCGAAGGATCCAAGAACCGCAGCGGAACAGATCATTGAGGAGATGATGTTAGCATGAGTACCTTAAATGGAACAGCTGAACAAGTAGCATCCTACTTATTGAAGATCGGGGCGGTAGCGCTTCGTCCGCATGAGCCTTTTACCTGGACTTCAGGCATCAAGTCACCGATCTACTGCGATAATCGGCTGACGATGTCACACCCGGAGGTCCGTGAATTTATTGCGGAATCATTCGCTAGTGTGATTCGTGAGCAGTATCCGGATACCGATGTAATTGCCGGTACAGCTACAGCAGGCATTCCTCATGCTGCATGGGTGTCCCAGAAGCTGAATCTTCCGATGGCTTATATTCGCGATAAGGCGAAGGGGCATGGCAAGGAAAATATGATTGAGGGCCTGATCAAGCCGGGTCAGAAGGTCATCGTGATCGAGGATCTAATCTCTACCGGAGGCAGTTCCATTAAAGCCGCCAAAGCGGTGGAGGCAGCAGGTGCCGAGGTGCAGACTATTCTGGCGATCTTTACGTACCAGCTGGACAAGGCGGCACAAGCTTTTGAAGAAGCGGGCATTCCGCTGCAGAGCTTGTCCAATTACACGGCATTAACACAGGTTGCCGCTCAGCAGGGGATTATTCAAAGTGAAGATCTGGAGCTGCTCCAGTCGTTCCGTGAAAATCCCGCTGCATATGGAGCATCCCAATAAATACAGGCATTCCGAATAAGACCGAAGTCAGGCGGCTGCGACAGCCTCCTTGCTTCGGTTTTTTTGTATGGTTTGGGAAAGAGGAGAAATTATAATTGAAAACAGAGAGATATACTTTCGGTATATAATTAGTAAAATTAAAGTTGACTAAATTCAGATATAACCTCATTATTATACTATAAACAATTATAAAGTATAAAAGGGGTGCCGCGATGCTGGCAGTGGAAGCGCAGGGAATAAGCAAATTATATGGATCAAAGGCTGGTGTACAGGATCTCAGTATGGAGGTGAAGCAGGGAGAGGTGTTCGGCTTTATTGGACCGAACGGAGCAGGAAAGTCTACAACCATTCGAATGATGATGCAGCTGCTGCGTCCTACTGAAGGGAGTCTGCATGTATTGGGAGAAGAACTGAATCGGGAAAAGCCTGAGCTTCGGCGCCGCATCGGCTATCTGCCTTCTGAGATCACACTGTATCCCCAGATGACCGGTAAACAAGCCATTGAGCTTACGGGAAAGGCCTACGGCTTAAAACCACAGCAAACGCCAGCCCTGGAATACGCAGAACGCCTGCAGTGGAATCCGGATCAGAAGATCAAGTCGTATTCTCTTGGCAATCGAAAGAAGCTCGGTATCATTCTTGCTCTGCTGCACCGGCCGGAGCTGCTTATTCTGGATGAACCGACCTCAGGACTGGATCCGCTGATGCAGCGGGAGCTGTTCAACATGCTGCGAGAGCTGAATCAGAGCGAAGGAATGACGGTCTTTTTCTCCACCCATGTGCTGTCTGAGGTCGAGAAGGTGTGTGAGCGTGTCGCGTTTATCAAGGATGGCAGGCTGCTTCGGGTTAACCGGCTGGAAGAATTGTCGCTGGGCGGGACGCACCGGGTTGCAGTCCAGTTTCAATCACCGGGAGATGCCAGGGAGCTCTATAACTTGACGATGCTTGATCCGGCCGTTCAGTTCGACGGTGTTCATCATCATCTGGAAGCGTCAGGAACACAGCTGTCTGCCCTGTTGGTTCGGTTGGCGGAGCTTCCCCTTGCGGATCTGGAGATTCGGCGGCCGACGATCGAGGAGCTGTTCATGAACGACTACCGCGCTGCGGAGAAGGAGGGGGAGACCGTATGAAGACGAACCTGATTTTCCATGAGCTTCGGCAGATTCGACGTGGTTTTTTAACATGCTTAGGGATAACGCTGCTCTTCATACTGCTGCTCCTGGCTAAAGCGGATGCCTTTGTTAATAACCCGGAGATGGAAAGCCTGCTTGCGGGGATGCCGGATGGTCTGCTCCAGACGTTCGGGATTGCCGTGGACAGCTTCAGTACCTTGGAAGGTTATCTGGCATCACAGGTGTTTCCTTATTTGATCGTGATTCTTTCATCCTTTGCAGCAGCTTGGGCTGGCGGCAGTATCGCCAAAGAGAAGGATCGGGGGAGCGGAGAATATTTGTTTTCACTGCCGTACAGCCGGTCTAACATTTTTTGGTCCAAAGCAGCAGCACACTGGATCCTCATGACGCTCGTGTTCACGGCTGGGAGCGGGCTGGTGCTGGTGCTCACCTTTTCCTCCGGACAGTCTGTGGACACTGGAAATATACTAACTATGCTGTTCGCAGGTTATTTGCTCGTGTTATCGTTCATGGGACTGGGCTACATGCTCACATCCTGGGTGTCCTCTGACCGGACTGCAGTGGGAGCGGCGGCTGGTATGGCTGTTGCGGCTTATTTTCTGAATATGCTGTCAGGAAGCAGTGAGTGGATGGAACGGATCTCATACGTGTCGCCCTATCGTCTGTTCGATGCTGCTGAAATCGTGCGAGGCGGTGCATTGACACTGGCCGGCTGTATCGTTACATTAGGTTTGTATGTCGCAGGTTTAGTTACCGGTGTACAGATACTGAAGAGAAGGGATATCAGCTAAAGGATGAGTGTGAAAAAAGAAGCCGTGCTGGCGGCAGGGAAACGATTGTTTCTGGACCAGGGGATTGTGCAGACAAGTATGGAGCAGATCGCTGAAGCGGTGCCGGTATCCAAAATGACAATATACAACTATTTTCAGAGCAAGGAGGGCCTGCTTGATCAGGTCGTGGATGAGATGCTGCAGGAAGTATGGGGGAAATACCGGGACCTTATGGATCGGGCGAAGGATCCGCTGGATGCGCTGAATCTGATGTACCGCGAACAGGACCAAATGTCCCTGCCAATGAGCCAGCCTTTTCTGACAGATCTGGTCAAATTTCCGGATCAGATGAACAAAATGCTGCAGTTTAATCAGGATAAGGTGCTGCCTGAGTTCGAGATGCTTATATTTAAAGGTCAGCAGAAGGGCCAGATCCGCAAAGATATCTCTCCACATCTCCTTGTCGCTTTTCTGACATTCATTAAAGAATATTCTGCGCGCACGAACTGGTACGAAGGCTTGGGAAGTCCGGCTGCTGTCGGGGAGCAGATTATGACCATTTTATACTACGGTATTATTCAGAAGCACGATGGTCCAGGTGTGGAAGAGTCTGAAGTGTCGGAAAAGCCTGAAGCGCCGGATGAACCAGATAGCACGACCTAAAAATAATGGAATTGTTACCAACCCTTTGGGCATAATAATCGCGAAGTGGAGGATCATGACCCGAAGGGATGGATAGGCATGAAGTGGGTGTACTATGGGAAGCTGTATACGACCAAGTTTCAGGCCGGGTGTTTCGCAAAAAGGCTGGAGCAGGATGCCTGGCTGTTCGGGTACGGAGATCCGCAGGCTGTGGAGGTATACCGTTCCCGTAAAGGACGTTTCGGAGTGCGTTACCTCCCTTAAGGTTGCGCACTTCCCAATCCCATAAATTCTGACTTGACTTGTTGGCCCAGTATCATGTATATTAATTATTGTCGCTGTTTGAATATTAATGACGCGGGGTGGAGCAGCTCGGTAGCTCGTCGGGCTCATAACCCGAAGGCCGCAGGTTCAAATCCTGCCCCCGCAACCAATTTATTTTTCCCGGAACAGTGTACTTATAACATGGTATGTGATCAGGGCCCTTAGCTCAGTTGGTTAGAGCGGTCGGCTCATAACCGATTGGTCGGGGGTTCGAGTCCCTCAGGGCCCACTTATTGAAAAACCCTTGCGCTGCAAGGGTTTTTTGCTGTTTAAGGGGGTTGGGGGGGGAGTAGCCCATAATTTTTTACTTCTGATTTTATGATTTAGTGGGTATCTGGCAAATTTAATGCTCAGGGGGAACTTATAAGCTCAGCTGCAACCAGAGCGCAGGCGCCAATCAATAGTAGAACAATTACCATGATAATAACAAACTTCGTGCCATTCATCATTTTCACCTCAAAAAGATTATACCAGACTCCTTACTGGGAGAGGTGTAAAAATGAAGACCATAATCATAATTCAACCCTCAGCGATTTTGATCGCCTTCGAAGAGAGCATTTTGAAACTCGCAACTGGCGCACCCTCCTGAATGTTAGATTTGCTTCTGTTTCATATCAATCATATATATTGTGATAATTAATGGGTATAATTTCATAAGGAGGGATTTTATGAAGTATATTAAGGTGCTATTAATTCTTTTCGTTAGTTTCCTATTTTCTTTATTAGTTGCTTGTGGTGCTGATGATATAAAGCATGAGAAAAGTGAACATTGGGATGTGTCTTTGCAAAGATCAACAGGGTCATTTAGTATTTTCTATAATGGTGATGAAACTCAGATAAAAGACTTGGTATATGAAATAACAGGTACAAATATCGATCAACAAGGAAAAGCATCGGCAGAACAGGAAATTCCTTTTAATCTATCGGGAACGGTTACTGACTCTGATAAAACTAAAGATCCAATTGAATTTAAAATTAGCTGGAATAATAAAATTGAAACTGTAACATTTGAATAAAATTAGCTTCTGTTTGAAAGTGAAATCAGAGGTCCTGGATGACAGACTGAATTAATAGTTCCTTTACTGTCAAAGGTTTCAGATAAGGAGGGTCTTTTGCATGGAAAACACATCTCTAATAAGAAGACGAATTATATTGGATGCTCTTTATTTGTTATTCTGTTTAGCGGGGATAGTGTTAGTTACAATAACCGGACATTACTGGATAACTATAGTTCCTATACTTGCTCTAATACTCGGGATATTTATTCTCAGATATCATCTGAAAGAGTTTAGAAAAGGGTTAGAGTAACATCTAACGAACCAGATATATCACTCCAGCCACGACCAGGAAAAGGGCTCCTGCAATAAAAAACTTGTTGGCTAATTTTTGCTTGAATTGACGATCTTCTTTCGAATCGGAATAATAGTTAGCGCGTTGCTGATCACCGGTTGTCCAGGCTCCGCCTAAAGCACCTCCTATGAAAAGACAAATGGCTGCTAGATATAGAATCCATTTCATCACGTTCTCCTCCTAAACCAATACAAATTAAACAAATAGATGCTGTGCACTCAGAAGGATACAAAGCGTACCAAATATAATAAGAATGATCCCGGCAAGCTTGATAAACCATGTAATATCGTGATCCTGTTCTTTAACTCCCAGACTTCGCATCCACTTAATGTTAGGTTGTTTTATAGCATAGATACCGAAAGAGACAGCTCCCAGCCCGACGATTAATGAGAAGGTAAATAGAATTTGACCATGTCCTTTAAGTAATGTGTAGACACCCGCTAATGCCATTAGTGCTCCCCATAATACTAATATCAAGCCTTTAAGTTTTAGATTTATGATGTCTTTCTCATTTAAATCATCTATGTGATTACGGGAAAACCATCGACTAGGATCAGCATCGGGATGTCGAAATAATAGAAAACCCACGATCATGTGCAATAAACCGAATAAAGGCAAATACAAATCAATCACTCCTTAACTGTAAGGATACGATTGATATGGATGAAGGTTCCAGATTATTACATTAACCGCTTATGTAATATGTGAACCGAGGCACCGGGGGTTAAGGAAGCGTAATGCATAAGAAGCAGCGAGATCTTATGTATGAAATAAAAAAACGGCCTATGTCTGCGACAAATCGCCGCCAGCATACGCCGTTATCTTTTACATCTATACGCGAGTGGTCATTCAGATCAATGAGTGACTTCCAGGTACTTCTGGTTTTCCTTATCTTTATAGGACAGAAGCTGGGATACCGTGACAAAGCGATAGCCTCTTTTTTGAAGCTCCGGCAAAATAATATGAAGCGCCTCAACCGTTTGCTGGCTATCCGCTACAAAATCATGCATAAGCACAATATCGCCGTTATGAGCGTTTTTAAGCACCTTGTTTACGATGGCCTGCACGCCAGGTTTTCGCCAATCCAGGGTATCCTGATGCCACGACCATAACACCATCAGCATCCCTTTGGTTTTACACTGCTGGACAATGGATTCACTGTAGCTTCCTCCAGGAGGGCGGAACAAGACGGGGTGGTAGCCCGTGGCTTTATATATCGCCTGCTGCGTATCCTGCAATTCGGAAGTCAGCTTGTCCCGGCCGATCCTATTGAACATCGGGTGACTGTATGAATGATTGCCGATTTCATGGCCTTCAGACCGTTCTCTCACCACGATCTCCGGATGCTTGTTAACCCGATTGCCGACCACAAAAAAGGTCGCTTTGGCATCATATTGTTTCAGCAAGTCCAGAATCGCTGTAGTTGACCGTGCATCCGGTCCGTCATCAAAGGTCAAGGCAATCACTTTGTCAGAGGTAGGCACCTCCCAAACGATGTCGCCCCGTTCTTCGTAATATTCCCTTCCTTTGCCTGCTGCTGAGGGAGCGGCTTGGGCGGATCCTGCTGCAAGAAGAAGTTGTGAGACAGCAAGTAAAAGTAATAGTTTATTTTTCATGGGCTGTGTATCCTTTTCTGGTCTCTGAATTTTCGGTAATCATCTATGTATCATGTGCAGCAGAGCATAGTTATTATACAAAATTCATGCAGCTTCACGTGTGTATGAATCACTTTGATCATAGCTGGACATCACTATTTACAAACCTGCAATTGCTACTTATAATGAAGCTTATCAAAAGAGCTGAAATGTGCAGACATGCATCCGGCGATTAAAGGGATTTATTCCTTTAATCGCTTTTTTTGTGGGTTCTGCTGGCTATGGAGGAATATTGTATGAAAAAAAGAGGTTTTGACATTTGCATGCTGCTGGTCGGCGCCTTTCTGTTTGCCCTGGCAGTGAACCTGTTTGTGATCCCGAATGATTTTGGTGAGGGCGGCGTTACTGGTATCTCCATCATCCTGTTCTATCTGTTTCAGTGGTCTCCAGCCATTGTCAGTATCATCTTGAACGGAGTGCTGCTGGCAGTAGGCTATCGTCTGCTTGATAAAACCACAACCGTATATACGGTGATTGCCGTCGCAGCGAATTCGTTGTTTCTTCATTTGACTGAGCATTGGAGTATTGATTCGAATGAACCGGTGATTAATGCGATTTTTGCAGGCTTGCTTGCAGGTGTCGGTATCGGTCTCATTATCAGGGTGGGAGGAACCACGGCGGGCACCACCATATTAGCACGGCTTGCGACCAAGTATTGGGACTGGAATGTGAGCTATGCGCTGCTGTTTTTTGATCTCATTGTGGCGGGCATTTCGGTGTTTGTCATCGGGATTGAAAAAGTGATGTTTACCATCGTGATTCTCTATATTGGCACCAAAGCGATGGAGTTTATTATTGAAGGCCTGAATCCTAAAAAAGCGGTCACCATCATTTCCAGCCACCATGATCGTATTGCCGTACGGGTGATGGAGCTGCTGGATCGCGGGGTTACCGTGCTCCGAGGATACGGATATTACACCGGAAAGCCGAAGGATGTGCTTTATATTGTCATCAGCAAGCAAGAAGTTTCCCTGCTAAAGAAAATCGTTCGTGCGGAGGACGCTAACGCCTTTGTCAGCATTCACGATGTACGGGATGTGTTCGGGGAAGGCTTTATCGATATTTCAAAATAGATGCCAATATCTTTAGCATTGACAGTTAGCCGGGGAACATGGTATCATCAATTTTGTCGCCAAGATTGATATCATGCCGGGGTGGCGGAATTGGCAGACGCACAGGACTTAAAATCCTGCGGTAGGTGACTACCGTACGGGTTCGACCCCCGTCCTCGGCATCCATAGCTTTTAAGCGAAAACCCTTGATCTCTAAGGGTTTTTGTTATGTCTGGATACAATTTCACGTAACCAGCTTTTAAAGGTTATCATGAGCCCTTTTTGCTGTTGGGGACGGGTGCTCTCTTTGCTCTTACTTATGAAATTCCCGATACTATTGGATATTTATTTAGACAGAGTTCTTTTAATATTTTATAGATTGAATCTAAAAATTACCTGTTTAACTTTTTAACTGAAGTCAGCGCTTTTATAAATCTCTCCTTTATATGTGTAAAATAAAAACCAATTTATGCGATTACCTTCTGTTTGAATTAATGGTTCAATATGGTATTATACTGGTAATACTTGTATTTGAGGTAGGTTGATTAATGACTATTATTAAAATAACTCCTGAGCAGGTTAATGTAGTCTCCCAACAATTTGATAGATCTAGTAAGTGTATCAGTCAGATGAATAACCAACTAGTGAAGCAAATATCTATTCTTGAATCTTTATGGGATGGGACAACAAAGCAGCGATTCTACTTTGATTTTTATGTTGCTAAGGAGAAGATGGAGCTTTTTGTGTCGTTAGCTTCCTCAATATCTCTTGAGTTAAGTCAAATAGCTACTAAATTTAGAGAGGTTGATCGCCAATCTCTAGGAAATATTGACCTAGCTTGTTTACCACCTCCACCCAATGCTTGTCCAGCTCCTACTATTGATACTAGATCTGGATTTGAAAAGTCTGTTGACAGCTTAGAGGAACTGGGAAGGGGGATAATGGATGCATCAAACGAGAGATATAACAATCGTTACTCTTCAATATGGGGTTTTTTAGATTACTGGACCGCTGGAATACCAAAAGGAGCTTATCAAGGATACACCGAGAGAGCTGACAAGCTTTTCGATTCTCCTAATGATTTTGCTAATGGAATGACATTTGGAGTCCACGGTACAATTAGGGAGTCAATAATCCCTAAAAATGCTTGGTCCCCAGAACATTTTACTAACATGATAGGTGCAGCAGGGCTCGTCACAGGTGGCGTAACAGGATCTTTAATCAAACCGAAAAATGTATTAAGTCTACCAGTAAAATATGAGGGAGTAAGTGATCTTAGGCAGATTTCTTCTGGAGGATTACGTAATGAAATCCCTTTAACTGATGGACAAATAGCTGAGATAGTGGATTTCACAAAAATATTAAATTTTCCAGAAGATAATATAATTGTGTCAAAACCTGGTTTTTATGATGAATGGAACACAGGAATGATGTATGATAGGTTCATTATCAATACAGATGTATTTCCAGCAGAGCAAACAGGAATTGGTACTTTAACAGCTAATTCTCGTGTTACAGGAAGGGCTACTACTGCTCATGAAATTATAGGCCATTATGAATCTTACATGGCGGGGAGAGCATTTGAAATATATAATGTGGATCCAATTACATTTAAAAGAAACTTTGCATTAGACGAAGCACAAGCTAGTATAAGAGCAGCAAGATTCGCACCTGACTTGACTTCAACGGAGAGGATGACATTACTAAGAGATGCTATAACTAGGCTTAAAAACGCTGACTTAAGCATACGTGTTGTTAGGAATGAGCTTTATATCAATGAAAGATAAAGGAGAGTAATTAGTGAATAAAATTATGACTATCAGTTTAGTATTTGAGTCAAAGAATGAGGGGACCATTCTAGTTGGAACAGATAAGCATTTAGACCAGTTAACTCATCCAGAGATTAAAGAATTAATAGGTGAGGAGATTCTTATTAGAGGGCTGGATAATCAAGAAATACCACTTCAAGTAAGTTCAATTCAAATATCAACCTCTATGGCTGACAAAAAGAATGTTGGAATATGTGTGGGTAAGTCCATAGCTCCAAATGATATCGAGGTTGGTTCGATCATTTTGAAAAGTTAAGTGTAAACATTAACATTTATCGAAATGTACGTCTTTCTTTTGGGATAGTAGATCCCGCTTCTCATTGTGACGATTTTCATTCTATTAGCCCCTAACTTTTCTCTCCAACTAATTGTAGTCGTTCCAATAAACGTCTCCGAAAGGAGGCGTTTTTACCTTCCGCAACTCCGCGCAACATATTTCAACTTACCTTCGTCATTGTAGATAAGGAGTTGATCACCATGCGTAATGCTTTAATACTCCTGGTCATTTGCCTGGGAGTTACAATCACATCTTGTACTGTGAGTTCGGATCGTGATAATCACAAAGATATGCTGATTGAAGGCGATTTTCAGTTCATTCAGATATATGCTGATATTAATAAGCAGAATAGCTCCACGAACACAATTCGTGAGAAGCAAACCATTGAACAAATCATAGATAGAATAAACAACTCTAAAAGCGAGAGTGCTGAAGGAATGGCTTACGAAAAAGGCCCAGAGGGCTTGCTTATCTTAAAAGGACCAGACGAATTTACTACAAAAGTTCCATTTTTTAAAGACAGTGGAGATGTTCTGTATAGTGATTATTTAATACATTCAACCCTGCAGGACATCTTGCCAACATCTATACCCATCGAGGAGTGAGCCACAAACTAAAGCTCTTCACCATTGTCTTACTCATAGTTCTAGCAGGATGCTCAGACGACAAAAACATCTTTCACGTCAAAGGTACAATCGAGAAGATCAATCTAGAAGATAAGCAAATTTATGTGGATGGCTTCTGGTTACCTGTGCAGGATATAGACAGTTTTGAGCTGGGAGATGTAGTTGCAGCAGAAGTGAAAAGCCGCGCACCTGGAGATTCATACAACCCGAAACATACGATTATCCACAACATAAATCCCACCAAACCAACCGGCACGCCTATCAAATAGGTAGAAAGCCGGTTTATTTTTTGTGACAAACGTTGTAGAATTTCAGTACATCACATGAAATCCTTTACATATTCATGGGCGAGGAGGCTGCTGTGTTTAACAACGACTGGGATGAAGTCCTGCAGGAAGAACTAAATAAACCTTATTTTAATGATATTCGTATGAAATTGGCTGTGGAATACAAGGAACACACGGTGTATCCGCCTAAGGAAGACATTTTTCGCGCATTGAAACAAACTGCATATCAGGATACCAAGGTGGTGATCCTGGGGCAGGATCCCTATCATGGCCGGGGACAGGCAGAGGGGCTGAGCTTTTCGGTCAGACCCGGTGTCCGCATACCGCCGTCTTTACGCAACATTCATAAAGAGCTGGCTGCTGATGTGCATGTGCCGATACCGAATCACGGATCGCTGATGCATTGGGCGAATCAGGGAGTACTCCTGCTGAATGCGGTGCTTACGGTGAGGGAGAGCCAGCCGAACTCGCATAAGGGTCTCGGATGGGAGACGTTTACGGATGCTGTGATTGAAAAGCTGAATGAACGGACATCCCCGCTGGTATTTATTCTATGGGGCAGCCATGCCCAGAAAAAAGGTGCCTTTGTTGATCGCAGCCGCCATCTGGTGCTGGAATCGACACACCCGAGCCCGTTTGCGGCACATAAAGGATTTTTTGGAAGCCGGCCTTTTTCGAAATCCAACGCTTTTCTGATGGAACATGAAGCAGCGCCTGTGGATTGGAGTATTCCGGACACAGACACGGATACGTAATCAAGCGAGCCAACCGGGAGGTGAGTGACTTGAAGCATTGGGTAGGACGTCATGTGGCTGTTCTTCGCAGGGACAGTGCAGGGACCGTGACGGAAGGAACATTGAAAGCCTGGGATACCGCCCAGGAGAAAATTGTGTTATCGCCGGGAGATATTACGATACCTTTTCATCTGGTCGCGAAGGTGGAGCAGCTGGATCATACTCCTGCGCTGAATGGGATCGGATATCGGGTGAAGCATTCCATGCAATTTGATAATGCTGTCTATTTCCGCTCCAGTGTCATGGTATGGAAAGAGGATACATTAGCTGCATACCAGGGTGTCATGACCGCGCATGATCAGGACACGGTCACACTGTCCACTGGACAGTGTCTGCGAAAGGATGAACACCAGTTTGTCGTGCGTTCGCTCCGCGGCCGTGCATAGGGCGATCAGGTGTAACGCCATCGGCATCTGCAAACACCCAAACCTTAAAAAGCACCTTTGCATACGGACCGTTCAGCAAATTAGCTGATCAGGTTCCATGCAAAGGTGCTTTTTTCATACTGGCCAGAGCCGCTATGCGTTCTCAACCTTTTCAGCAACGAAAAGCTCGTACACCCGTACCACGACGATTTTGATCACCATGTATGCCGGTATAGCCAGCAGCACGCCGAGCATGCCGAAGAAATTGCCGCCCACCAGCAATAAAATGATGGTCGTAAGCGGATGGATATCCAGCTGTTTGCCGTAAATGACAGGGGTCAGAATATTGTCCTGAATTTGCTGAGCGATCACGATGACCACGACAGACCAGATCGCGATGCTGGGCGATTCAATAAACCCGACAATGACGACCGGGATCGTGGCCAGCAGGGCACCGACATAGGGAATGAAGTTGAGCACAAATGAGATCAGGGTCAGCAAGAGCGAATAGGGAAGTCCGATGATCAGGAAACCAATGTAGATTAGAATACTGAGCACTAGATTCAGGATCACCTTGCCGATAATGAAATTGCTTAATGCACCGTCAATTTCTTTCAGCACTTCCTGACCATCGCGGCGGAAACGTCTAGGCAGAATGCCAAGCAGCTTCGGAGGCAGCTTGTCGCTTTCTTTCAGCATATAATACAAAATGATAGGAACCGTGGCGAGAATGATAAACACATTGGATACGACCGTGATCAGGTTGGTCAAGGAGTTGCTGATCCATGTCATCGCCTGGTCAGCAATTTCAGTAGCCCGGGTGTAAATTTCGGATTCCGAAGGCATGAACCGTCCGAAGAAAGAGCTTTGCTGCAGCTGGGTCATCTGTTTCTGCAAATCCTGTACCAGATTAGGAGCGTTCATCACAAAATTTTCAATCTGTTCCTGAAGTGTAGGCCAGATGGTCACCACGAAGATGGCGAACAGGCCCGCAAATACGAAATAAATGAGGAGCACACCCAGAGGGCGCTTGATCTTACGCCGCTCCAGATGGTCTACAATGGGACGAAGCAGGTAAAAGAAAAACCCGGATATCGCCATCGGGACGAGCAGCATATTGAAAATGGAAACCAGGGGTTGAAACAGAAAGCTGATTTTGGTGGTCAAATAAATAATTAACAACAGTGCAATTATGCCGAGGCAGGTGCGAAAATATTTACTCTGCATCATGAGGCATCCCTCCAGGATATGTATTCAACAGATATTCAAGTAAGTAAGTATGTATACATGCTTGTCTGACGTGATAGTTCTCATTAACCAAATCATGAGGTTTAAACACCATGAAGATCATAAAGAGTCTTCATGGTCGAATCGTAACCTGGGTATGAATGGGAACCAGGGAAGCGAGCAGGTTAACATCCTCGTTGTACATTCGAATGCAGCCCCTGGACACCGCACGGCCGATCGAAGCCGGATTGTTAGTTCCGTGAATACCATAATGCGGTTTGGATAGACCCAGCCAATAGGAGCCGTAGGGTCCACCGGGATTGGGCTCTTTATTCACAATGGTATAGTTGCCTGGCGGGGTTTGGGTTGCCATTTTTCCGACAGCAATCGGAAATTCACGCTCCACCTGGTCACCATCCAGAAGATATAATCTGAAATTGGATAAATCCACGATGATTCTGTACTTAGGCATAGGGTTCACTCCTTTCTTTAAGTTATGAGAAAAGAAAGGTTTTGCTTCTAGTTGTCTGAAAATAGGCTTCTTCTTAACAAGCATTACCATCCGATTGACCTTTATTTCAGATGGTTAATACATTTCTATCTATAGAATGGCAGGATGGAGGAATTAAGGATGGCCATATTAATGGTAGGTGTTTTTGATGCGGAAGGTGACCTCCACCGTACGGTGAAACAGTTGGAAGAGGCAGGTATTAATGTCAAGGACATCTCGGTTGTTGGCCGAAAGGTTAAACAATTGAAAAGATTGAGTCAGCAGACCAAGCTGGATGAACCGGAAACGGGTCCTTCTTCCCGGATCGTTATTGGTCTGGTAAGGCAGATGGCGGCAGGTTTAGGCGTATTGTCCGAGCCGGCTGTCGCTACAGGGCCTGCGGCCAAAATTATGGCAGGTGCGGGGGTTGGCGGCCATGATACAGAGTTCAGCCTTACCCGCATCCTGACGATGACAGGCATCCCCGAACAAGAGGCCAGCAAATATGAACAGCAGGTAGAGATGGACCGGACGCTGATACTTATAGCATGTGATCCTTCTCAGCAGAACAGGGTGAGCACGATATTTAAAGACAACGGTATATTGAACGTATGAAACCGCGGAAGATGTTCCATGATTATGGGAACATCTTTTTTTGTGTTCCTTCTTTAACCATTCATCAACAGATGACATTGCGTGTTATGATAGAAGATAGCGTCAATTAAAGTTTCAACCAGAAACCCGGAGGTGGGGACAGATGTCTCCCGTTCATTTTTACCGCAGATATGTCAAAAACAATATGTTCACCAAAATGCTGCTCTTGTTCGTGGTGATCGCAGTGACGACGATTGTCACCCTCTCGTATCTCATGTTCCGGATGCTATCGCAGTCTGTGATTCAGAACGAACTGAGCAGTCAGCGCGAAGCCGTAGAGCGGGTGGAACGATATGTCCATCAGAAATATGTAAGTATCCAGTCTTATGTCAATGATTTATACCGCAGCCCTTCGCTGGGTCAGGACACCTCTTATTTTCTCCTGAATTCTTTTGAAGACTATATAGCCAAACGGATCGACCGCATGGATGCTTATCCGGGTGGAAGCCCAGAAAGTGTCCTGGATTATTTCAAGAAAAGTCTCGAAGATGACCCGGAAATTCAGAACCTGATGCTCTACAGTGCGGAGAAGCAGTATGTTTATGTGTATACCCAGGGGGGAATGACGAAGCTGTTCCAGGCAAATCAATCCCGCTCCTATATACCGGACGTAATGGCACTGGAGACACCAAGCGTTTCGGTTCCGAATGAATGGGTGCGGAAATTGACGGATGATCAGGATACGCCGTTGTACTCGGTGCGGACGCCGATTAATGATATGAGAACGTATAAGAACTTGGGTCAGCTGCTGGTCTATTTCAAATCCCACGGCCTGGACCAGGTGCTTCACAGTGCTGCCCCCGAGATGAAAGGTTATGTGCTCATCCTGAATGCGGATGGTCAGGTGATGTATGATTCTTCCGGCCGATATTATGGAGAGCGTTATCCTTATGCACAAAAGCTGCTGAATTCGGAACAGACCGTCGATCTGGAGCAGGCCTCCTATACGGTCACACTGTCCAACAATCAGGGCGGATTTACCGTCGTCGGTGTTGCGCCAAAAGCTGAGATTGCGGCCGGATACCGAGGGATTCGCAATACGATTATTCTGTTATCAGCGCTTTGTATCATCATTGCGGTCAGCCTGCCCGGTCTGCTGATTGTGAGTTATTCCAAGCGTACCAATAATATTATCCGATTCATGCGCAAGGTGGAGACCGGAGATTTTGTAGCCAGGATTCAGGATCCCAAAGAAGATCAGCTCGGCCAAATCTCCAAAAGCTTTAACGAAATGCTGGATGAGCTCACCCGATACATCGACAAGGTGTATCTTGCGGAGATCAACGAAAAGAAGGCCGAATTATCTTCACTTCAGGCACGTATTAATCCTCATTTTCTATACAATACCCTTGAAGTCATCCGGATGAGGGCACTTTCTCACGGAGCTCGTGATGTCGGTGATATGATCTACAGCCTGTCTGTATTGTTCAAAAATATGGTGCAGCGTAAAGAACATTACACCTTGAAAGACGAATTGGAAGCATGCCGGCTTTATCTGGAACTGTTCCGGATCCGGTATAAAGACAAGTTCATATACAAGATCAATTGGGACCCTGCGCTTAAAGACCTTTCTATGATCAAAATGTCACTGCAGCCGCTGATTGAAAATTATATCGTTCATGGTCTGCGTGCAGATGGTGATGATAATATTATTGATATTACCGTCACACGGGAAGAACAGGATATGTTCATCACCGTTCAGGATAATGGAAAAGGAATGTCACAAGATGTCCTTGAATCTGTGCGCAGGCGGCTTCTTTCCGCAGAGTCTGACAGGGAATCATTTGGTCTTCGCAGTGTCAGCGAACGATTAAGGCTGACCTATGGACCGGAATATGGGATGGGTATTGAGAGCAGCCAGGAACAAGGAACGACGGTGACGCTTAAAATTCCCGTGATAGATGAGGAGTTGAGACAGCATGTATAAGGTTTTTATTGTGGATGATGAACCTTTCATTATTGAAGGTCTCTATGATGCCGTAGACTGGCAGCATTTCGGATTGGAAATCGTCGGTCAGGCCGAGAATGGCAGACAGGCGTTGGACAAGCTGAAGGAGGTGCCTGCGGATCTGCTGATTACAGATATATCGATGCCGGTTATGACAGGACTTGAACTGATTGCGGAAGCGAGAAAGGTACGGCCGGATCTTAAAGTCATCGTGCTCAGCGGCTTTGATGATTTTGCATATTTGAAAGAAGCAATGCGTCTTGGAATCGAAAATTATTTACTCAAACCGATCAATCTGGAGGAGCTGGAGGAAACCCTCTCCGGTACAATCAACAAGCTTAACGCCGTAAAGGCGAGCTATATGCTGGATGAATATGATATGTCCGTACTTAAAAGCAATATCTTGTACCGTTGGCTGACCGGAAAAATACGGGATGAGGAGCTTCAGGAACGGGCGTCTCTGCTCGGGCTCAATCTGGAACAGCCCTTTGTGCTGGTATCTGTCATTCGTGGTCACAGTTCGAAGCTGGAGGCGGTGCTCAGGGAGATGACAGAGGCCGAAGAGCAGGTTTTGTTTTTCATGGATGATGATGGAGATTACGTGGTCATCTTCACGATGGAGGATCCTGATATGGAGAAGCCCCGGGCGATCCGACTGCTGCAGCAGACAAGAGAGCGGTGCTATGATGAGGACATCTCTATTTCTCTGGGAAGCGTACAGGAGATCAGCAGTAAGCGAACAAGGAGCTACCGTCACGCGAAGGAAGCACAGGAATACTTCCTGGTCCTTCAGCAGCCTTCCTATGTCGATTATCTCGATATACAGGAGAGAAAGGAAGAAACGGCCCGGTCCCTCTCCCTGCACTGGCCCGATTATGCGAAAGGGATTGCCAGCCGTGATAAAGAAGCGCTTTTTCTGAAAATCGATAGTGATTTTGATCAGCTGCGGAATACCCCGGGGGTTGTGCCGGGCATACTGCATAGTGCCGCCGTCGAGCTCATTGTCCGTTTCAAAATGGAGTTGAGTGATATTCAGTACAGTGCAGCACCCGATTTTCTAAAAAATACGCTCCATCATATTATGACGGCAGCAACGATCGATGAATTGCTGGATGTGATCAAACAGGCGGTAAGCGATCTGGTCGACGCGCTGAACAGTGATGTGAAGAGTCCGATCATTCAGCAGGTACTGCAGTATATTCACAATGCCTATCATGAAGATCTTTCATTAAAAGTGCTGGGTGCACAATACCATATTCATCCGGTCTATCTCGGACATCTGTTTCATAAAGAGACCGGGGAAACCTTTGCGGAATACATCAACCGGTACCGAATCGATAAAGCCAAGGAACTGCTGAGAACGACGAATCTGAAAGTACAAGACATTTCGAAAAGAGTAGGGTATTGGGAAACCGGTTATTTCTATAAACAATTCAAAAAAAACACGGGTCTGTCACCGAGAGACTTTAGAGGACTGCTCTGAGCTGCACAATCAGAGCAGTTTTTCTTTATTTTCACCATAATAACTTTAATTTATCGCCTATATGAAAATGCTTTCATCCGGTAACCTTAATGGTGCAGCAACAATACGAGAGAGAACAAAGGGAGGACAAACAATGAGTACTTCTAAAAAGAAATGGCTTCTGCCGCTGACCGTGATGCTGTCCGCATCCATGCTGCTTTCTGCATGCGGGGGAAAGAGTAACACTGGAAATGAAAGCGCAGGCAGCGGCGAGAATGCAAGCGCCACCGAGCTGATCTGGTACACCATTGGTGCACCGCAGAAAGATCTGGAGAAGGTGGAAGCTGAGATTAATAAATATACATCCGAGAAAATCGGCGTAACTGTAGATATGAAGATGATCGACTTCGGTGATTATACGCAGAAGATGCAGGTCATGGCTGCTTCCGGTGAGCCGATGGATATCCTCTTCACCAGCTCCTGGGCGTTCGATTACGTTCAAAATGCGAGAAAGGGTGCATTCATGGAACTGGATCAGCTGCTCGAAGATCATGGACAAGGCATCAAGGAAGTACTCGATCCTGCCTTCCTGGAAGGCTCCAAGGTGGATGGACACAATTACGGCATTCCTGCCAACAAGGAGCTTCCTGCCCAAGAGGTATGGCGCTTTAACAAGAGCCTGCTTGAAAAACATAATTTGAGTATTGACGGCTTGAAAACGCTCGAGGATATGGAGCCGCTTCTGAAAACGATTAAGGAAAATGATCCAAATGTTGTTCCATTCGCGATCGGCAAGGACTACGGACCGCAGAACCTGCTGCCATATGACTACATCATCGAGAAGCTGCCCATGGCTGTCAGCCTGGAGAACGATGAACTGAAAGTCGTGAACATCCTGGAGCAGCCGGAAATGATGGACGCGCTGAAGACGATGAACAAATTCTATAAAGCGGGATATATATCCCCTGAGGCGGCAACGACCACTTCAACACAAGATCTCTTCACATCCGGCAACTGGTTCATGGACCGTGCGGCAACCCAGCCGTATGCGGACAATTCCTGGAGCCAGAGCTACGGTTACCCTGTTGTATCGACACCTGCCAATGAACCAACCGTGTTTAACTGGTCCGTAATGGGATCGATGCAGGCAATCTCCGCCAATTCCGAGCATCCGGAAGAGGCTATGAAATTCCTGAATCTGCTGAACACCGACGCTGCGCTTCGCAACCTGGTTGACTCCGGTATCGAAGGCGTGCATTACAAGAAACTGAGCGAGAATGTTGCGGAAAATCTTCCGGAATCTAAAAATTATGATATGCCGACATTTGCCTTGGGCAATGTGATGCTGACGTATCTGAATCCGCAGGATCCGGAGAACAAGTGGGAAGAGTTCAAGAAGTTTAATGAAGCTGGGACGCCAAGTCCGCTGCTCGGATTCAACTTCGATCCTTCCAATGTATCTTCCGAGCTGGCTGCACTGAACAATGTGAAAGAAGAGTTCTGGTCCCCGCTGATGACAGGTACCGTGAACCCGGAGGAATTTATTCCGAAAGCCAATGAGCGATTGAAAGCCGCAGGACTTGACAAAATCATCGCTGAAGCCCAAAAACAAATCGATGAATGGAAAACAAGTAAGTAAATGTTCAAACCAAGAATGAGAGGGGCGGCGGTTATGTAACCGCGCCTCTTATTCATGAAGAGGAGGAGTCAAGCATGGGAGCGATTGGTCGCTTTTTGAAAAACATCATGACGAACAGGGCAATGCTGCTTATGGTTTTGCCTGGAGCTATCTGGTTTCTCTTTTTCTCATACCTGCCCATGTTCGGTACGATCATTGCTTTTAAAGAATACCGGTTCAGCCGGGACGGATTTCTGGCAAGTATATTCAACAGTGAATGGGTAGGATTTGATAATTTTAAATTCCTGTTCAGTACGAACGATGCCTATATCATCACGAGAAACACGGTGTTGTACAATTTTGTCTTCATTATCCTGGGTCTAGTGTTATCAGTGGCCCTTGCGATTATTTTATCTGAAATCGTGAATAAACGACTGGCGAAAGTGTACCAGACCGGCATGTTTCTACCGTATTTTCTATCCTGGGTTATCGTAGGTTATTTTGTCTTCAGTTTTCTTAGCTTTGACAAGGGTATGATGAATCAGATTCTGGGATGGTTTGGAGCCGAGCCTGTTCAATGGTATTCGGAAGCAAAATATTGGCCGGTCATTCTGACACTGGTCAGTCTGTGGAAAGGGATCGGATACAGCAGTGTCGTTTATCTCGCTGCTATTATGGGGATCGACAAATCGCTGTATGAAGCAGCCATGATCGACGGTGCGAACAAGTGGCAGCAGATCAAGGCGATTACGATTCCAATGCTCAAGCCGCTGATGACGATCCTGACCCTGCTTGCGATCGGCAAAATCTTCTATGCCGATTTCGGTCTGTTCTATCAAGTGCCGAGAGATTCTGGAACCTTGTATTCGGTCACTAATGTTATCGATACGTATGTATACCGTGGTCTGAAAACAACAGGTGAAATCGGTATGACAACAGCTGCCGGCCTGTATCAATCCGTGGTCGGATTCATTCTAGTCATGACATCCAACTATATTGTTCGCAAATATGACAAGGACAATGCCTTGTTCTAGGCAAGACAGTACAAGTATACTTCAAAGGAGGTTCGCGTCGTGGCAAAAAGCAATGCAAAATCTCAAGATTTCCATCAGCTTTCCAAAGGCTGGAATATTGGGGCAAACCTGATCGCCGGTATTTTTGCCTTTCTGTGTGTATTCCCATTTTTGTTTGTGCTTATTATTTCGTTTACGGATGAAAAATCACTGGCAACGAACGGCTACCAGATCATCCCGGAGAAGTGGAGTCTGGAAGCATACCGGTATGTGTTTCAAACCGGAGATACCCTGCTGCGATCGTATGGTGTCACGATCTTTGTTACGGTTGTGGGCACGATCATCAGCTTGTGTGTCATAGCACTCTATGCTTACGCCGTTTCGAGAAAGAGCTTCAGATATCGTAATTTCTTCTCTTTCTTCGCCTTCTTCACGATGCTGTTTAACGGTGGTCTTGTCCCTACCTATATTGTGGCAACCCAGGTTCTTCATTTGAAGGACTCAATCTGGGCATTGATTTGGCCGCTGGCGGTGAATGCATTTTATATTATGATTCTCCGCACGTTTTACAGTACGAGTGTGCCGGATGCCATTCTGGAGTCTGGTAAAATCGACGGAGCCAGTGAATTTAAAATTTTTTACAAGCTGGTCCTGCCCTTATCCCTTCCGGGATTGGCTACCATCGGCTTGTTCAGCACATTAGGGTATTGGAATGACTGGTTTAATGCTCTGCTCTACATCGACAACCCGGACCTTGTTCCACTGCAATCGATGCTCATGCGGATTGAAACCAGCATGCAGTTCATCCTGCAGAACTCTCAAAATTCTTCACTCAGCATGAGTGCCCTGCAGTCTCTGCCGCAGGATACATCCAGGATGGCTATGGTCGTATTGGCTACGGGGCCGATTGTGCTCGCGTATCCGTTCTTCCAGCGGTATTTCATCCAAGGCCTGACGATTGGTGCGGTGAAAGAGTAACGATGATCCAGATGGACGGAGGATATGACAATGACTTACAAAGATGCTGGCAAAACGGCCGCTGAAAGAGCAGAACATCTGCTCAGCTTGATGACACTTGAAGAAAAAATCGGCCAGATGGTGCAGCCATTCGGATGGCAAACCTATGAAAATCATAATGGAAACATTGCGTTGACAGAAGATTTTAAAGAGAAGGTGAAAAAAGGCGGAGTGGGGTCTCTATACGGGACCCTGCGTGCAGATCCGTGGACCGGTGTGACGCTGGAAAACGGCCTTTCTCCCAAAGAAGGTGCTGAAGCTGTCAACAGCATTCAAAAATATGTGCTTGAAAACTCCAGATTAGGCATTCCGATCCTGATCGGAGAAGAATGCTCGCACGGACATATGGCGATCGGAGGCACGGTGTTTCCGGTTCCAATCTCACTTGGAAGCACGTGGAACGTCGACTTGTATCGTGACATGTGCAGAGCGGTTGCGCTTGAGACCCGCAGTCAGGGAGGAGCAGCTACGTATTCGCCGGTACTTGATGTTGTCCGGGATCCCCGGTGGGGACGTACGGAGGAATGCTTTGGCGAGGATCCTTATATGATCAGCGAACTGGCTATGGCTTCTGTGGAAGGGCTGCAGGGGGAAAAACTGGACAGCAGCAGTGTAGCGGCTACGTTAAAGCATTTTGCAGGATACGGCGGCTCCGAAGGCGGCCGAAATGCAGGTCCCGTACATATGGGACGGCGGGAGCTGCTGGAAGTGGATCTCATGCCGTTCCGCAAAGCAGTAGAAGCAGGTGCAGCGTCGATTATGCCGGCCTATAATGAAATTGACGGCATCCCGTGTACATCGAACAAAGAGCTGCTGGATGACATTCTCCGCAAGGAGTGGGGATTTGATGGTATGGTCATTACCGACTGCGGCGCTATTAATATGCTGGCCTACGGTCATGATACGGCTGAAGACGGATTGGAAGCGGCAGTTCAGGCCATTTCTGCAGGCATTGATATGGAAATGTCCGGAGAAATGTTTGGTAAATATTTGGCACAAGCTGTGGAGAGCGGCAAGCTCGACATGGGGATCGTGGATCGTGCGGTACTGCGGGTACTGAAGCTGAAGTTCCAGCTTGGACTGTTCGACAATCCGTATGTTGACCCGGCTATCGCAGAAGCAGTGATCGGAAGCAAGGAGCATGTGTCATTGGCGCGCCAGCTGGCTGCTGAAGGTATCGTGCTGCTGAAGAATGAAAACAATCTGCTGCCGCTGTCACAGGCTTCAAGCGGAACTATCGCCGTGATCGGACCCAATGCAGATACCGGCTATAATCAGCTGGGGGATTATACATCACCACAGCCTTCCGACAGTGTCGTTACGGTGTTGAAAGGCATCCAGCACAAGCTGAAGGCAGAGCCGGAACGGGTCCTGTATGCACCAGGATGCCGGGTGAAGGATGACTCACGGGAAGGCTTTGAGTTTGCGCTGTCCTGTGCCGAGAAAGCCGATACGGTTGTCATGGTGCTTGGAGGTTCGAGCGCAAGAGACTTCGGAGAAGGCTCCATCGATCTCAGAACAGGAGCTTCCAAAGTTACAGAGAACGAAACCAGTGATATGGACTGCGGAGAGGGAATTGACCGCATGACCTTACAGCTGTCGGGTGTTCAGCTGGAACTCCTTCAGGAAATTCATAAGCTGGGCAAACCGGTGATCGTGGTTTATATCAATGGCCGCCCGATTGCCGAGCCATGGATCGATGAGCATGTCCCTGCCATTCTGGAAGCCTGGTATCCAGGTCAAGAGGGAGGACACGCCGTTGCTGACATTTTGTTCGGTGATGTTAACCCTTCCGGGCGCTTGACGATTTCTATCCCTAAGCATGTGGGACAGCTTCCTGTGTACTATTACGGCAAGCGTTCACGCGGCAAACGTTATCTGGAAGACAATTCGGAGCCTCGTTATCCGTTCGGCTACGGACTTAGCTATACGGACTTCAGCTACAGTGATATCCAGGTCTCCAAGAACGTGATCTCCAGGGATGAACAGACCGTGGTCCGTGTCAAAGTCGCCAATACAGGAACACGTGCCGGTCACGAGGTTGTTCAAATGTACATTTCGGATACAGCCAGTCAGTACACCAGACCATTAAAGCAGCTTAAAGGCTTCTGTAAGATTCACTTAGAGGCAGGTGAGTCCCGGGAAGTTACATTCACAGTCGGACCGGAGGAACTCAGTTACATCGGTGAAAATCATCAGCGGGTGGTTGAACCGGGACGGTTCCAGATTCTGATCGGCAGACATGTGAACGACACGATTTCAGCAGAGCTGAACGTGAGGGAAGACTAGCTTTTGCGCAGAATACCTTTCATCATACATTGATATCTACTCACAAAGGAGCGAACTCACATGGAACAATTCAGACTTCCCAAAATTCCGATGCCCAAGCTTGAGCTTCCGCAGTCCATTCAAGGGGTGCTGAAGGAAGCCGAAGAGAAGCTGGCACATCGTCCAAAGCTGCTTCAGCTTTTCAAGAACACGTTCCCGAATACGCTGGAAACCACAACCAAGCTGATGGATGATGGCACGACATTTGTCATTACAGGTGATATTCCGGCCATGTGGCTGCGGGATTCGGTGGAGCAGGTCATCCACTACATTCCTTTTGCTAAGCATGATACCGATCTGCAGCGGATTCTGAGCGGCCTGATCAAACGGCATATGCAATATATTATGATTGACCCTTATGCGAATGCCTTTAATGAGTCTGCCAATGACTGGCATTGGAACACCGATGATGAGACAGACATGTCTCCATGGGTGTGGGAACGCAAATTTGAGATTGACTCTCTCTGTTTCTCGATCCGGCTGGCTTATGCCTACTGGAAAGAGACGGGGCTGACAGATGTATTTGATGCCGGATTTAAACAAGCGATGATTAAAATCATTGAGCTGTTCAAAGTAGAGCAGCGTCATGCTGAACAATCCCCTTACCGGTTTATGCGGAATAACGGCATACCGGAGGATTCGATCCGCAATGACGGACTGGGCATGCCCGTAAACTATACCGGCATGGTATGGTCCGGATTTCGTTCCAGTGATGATGCATGTGACTTCCACTACAATATCCCTGGCAACATGTTTGCTGTCGTGGCGCTCCGCCATATGCAGGAATTCGCCGAGTGGATCTTCCGCGACATGACCCTGCTTGGTGATCTGAAGAAACTGGAGGCAGAGATCGACCACGGAATCAAGCTGTACGGGATCTACCGCCATCCGGAATTCGGACCGATCTATGCGTATGAAACGGATGGCTTCGGAAATTATGCGCTGCTCGATGATGCAGGTACTCCGGGTCTGATGTCGATTCCTTATCTGGGCTATGTAACAGCAGATGACCCTATCTACCAGAACACAAGACGTTTTGCACTGAGTAAAGAAAATCCGTTCTACTTCGAAGGTAAAGCAGCCAAAGGGATCGGCAGTCCTCATACACCACCGGAATATGTGTGGCATATGGCTCTGTCGATGCAGGGAATTACAGCTGTGAACAAGGATGAGCGGCTTGCGATGATCGATATGCTGGAATCTACGGATGCCGGTACCGGATATATGCATGAAGGTTTCCACTCTGACGATCCGAGTATTTTCACCAGATCGTGGTTTGCCTGGTCTAACAGCCTGTTCTCCCAGCTGGTGTACAAAGCGATGAAGGAAGGGATTCTATGAAGACGAACATCATTTATCTGTATGATCCTGCTTTTCCCGTAGGGGATGGAAGCAGTATCCCATCTTCAGCTTCTGATCTGCAGGAGATGGGTGTCGCTGCAGACGCTTCTTCATTGGCAGAGGTATTATCCTCTGCCGATGAAGGCAGCTGCTTCGTCAATCTGCATGCTCCTTATTTCCCGAAGCAGGCATGGCCTGCGATTCTCGAGTTTCTGAAGAATGGCGGCGGATTGCTGTCGATCGGAGGCGCGCCTTTCAAGATCCCTGTGCGGTTTACGGACGGTACATGGACACCTGAGCCGGCGCAGACGGCTTATCATCAGCAGCTTCATATTCATGAAGCCCTGCCGGTGGACAGTGCGAAAGTGAAGACTTTGGCCAGCCATCAGGATATCTTGACCTTCCATGGCAGTGAAGCATTGTTGACAATCGAGCCGACATGGAATCTGGTTCCTCACGTGACCAAGACCAGTGATCTGCCGGAGCAGATGGGATCAGCAGGGCCGATGGATACCCGGATTTATCCGCTTCTCAAAGGAAAAACGGCAGATGAAAGAGAAATTTCCGCTCCGGTCGTGCTGTGGGAAAATACCGGAGGTCCTTTTCTCGGCAGCCGCTGGATTTTCGTGAACCAGCCGCTGGTTTCCAGCTTCTGGTCACCGGACGGGCTTCAGGCTTTAAACGGATGGGCAAACTTTGCTGCCGATGGCATTACCGAGTTCTGGATCAAGCCGAACTATGCGTCCTATGAATCCGGTGAGCGGGTGCAGCTGACACTTCAGAGCCAGCGTCTTGCGAACCGGCTTGCAGCCCGTGAGGGTGAGTCTTGGTCGTTCCATATCACCGTGGAACATGATACGGATGCATCAGAGCACTGGGAGCACAACGTAAATGCCGATGTCACCGGCCAGCTGAATCTGATCCGCATACCGGTCCCGCTGGAGATTAAGCCCGGATCCTATCGTGTGATTTGTGAAGCCAAAGGACCCCGCGGTGAAGTACGAAAGCTGCGTCAGGGCTTCTGGGGTATGGATACACAGCTGCTCGGCCAGGGGACTCCGGTCACCTGCGAACGCGACTACTTTATCAAGGATGGCCGGCCTATGCCGGTTGTGGGCATGACTTATATGACGTCAGATGTTGCCCGTAAGTTTTTATTCCTCCCTAACAGTGATGTCTGGGACCGCGATATGGCCCAGATGAAGAATGCAGGCATTAACTGGATCCGGACCGGAATCTGGACCGCATACCGGAATGTGATGCAGGTGGATGGACATGCTTCCGAAGAAGTCATGCGTGCGATCGATGCTTTTTTCCTTTCCGCGAAAAAGCATGACCTGCAGGTGACCTTTACCTTCTTCTCCTTCACGCCGGAAACCTGGGAAGGACAAAACCCTTACCTGGATCCGAGAAGCGTGGAAGCTCAGAAACGTTTTATCCGTTCGATCGTGTCCCGTCACAAAAATACAAAAAATGTGGACTGGGACCTCATCAATGAGCCCTCGATGTTCGATCCTCCGCGTATATTCTCGGACGGCCCTCGTTCAGCGAAGGATCCTTTTGAACGTAAAGCCTACAGCGAATGGCTGAAGGCTCGTCATGGAAACATCGAAGTACTTCAGGAACGCTGGAATATGACACCGGATCAGCTGCCGGGCTTTGAGGCTGCCGTGCCGCCGGAGCCGGAAGAAATCAATTTTGATATTCAGGATATGCATCAGGGCAAGAAGGGCACTAGGTTCCTCGACTACTCCCTGTTCTCGATGGAAATGCACAACCGCTGGGCCAAGGAACTATACGAAGCGATCAAGGATGAATGCCCGGATCATATGGTGACCGTCGGGCAGGATGAGGCGCTAGGCGCACAGCGTCCTTCGCCTTTCTTTTATGCCGAAGCTGTGGATTATACTACAGTCCATTCCTGGTGGCTGAACGACTATCTGGTATGGGATGGTATTTTCGCCAAAACGCCGGACAAGCCGAACCTGATCCAGGAAACCGGCATTATGTACGTGGAAACCCCGGAAGGCCGCGCCAAGCGGAGTGAGGCTGAGCTGAGAAATATCCTGGAACGCAAATATGCCTATGCCTTCTCAACTGGCGGAGCAGGTGCAGTTCAATGGATTTGGAATACCAACTTTTATATGGATAACGCCAATGAATCACATATTGGAGCTGTGCGTGCAGATGGCACGGAAAAGCCGGAGGCCGACGTTTCCTATGACTTTGGAGCCTTTATGGAGGAAATCCGTGACTTGTTCAAGGACCGGGTTCTGGAAGAAGGAGCCGTTGTATTCCCTTATTCCAACGATTTCTCCAACCGCAGGCTAGCCTTCGAAGCAACGACGACCGCAGCTCGCGTGCTGGCTTATGAACTGAATATGCCTTTCCGCGCGGTCGGTGAATATGAATTGAGCTCACTTCGGAGTAATCCGGTCAAATGGATTTTGCTGCCAAGCGCCCACAATGTGGATGAGCAGGCAATGGAAGAGCTGCTGGCGATCACCGGTGAAACCGGAGCGACACTGCTGGTGACTGGACCGCTGAGCCTGGATGCCTATTGGCGTCAAACGTCTCGTCTGACGAAGGAGCTGGGAGAAGCTCAAATCGTGAATGTCCGCCGTGAAGAGGCGATTACGATCGGGAACAGGACCTATCCGGTATCCTACGGAAACCGCAAGATCGCGCAAGTCAGCAAGGAAATCCGGACTTCGGCAGCGGAATCACAGGACATATCGAATGTTCCAGCTGGTGACATGTTGATCGAGACTGCAATAGGCAGCGGACGTTTAATCTGGTGCCCGCTTCCTGTAGAAGTGAATGACCGTCTGGAGCCGGTCATCGCGCTGTATCAATATTTGCTCATGCAGGTTGATGCTTCATCTCCATTGGAGTGGATTCGGGGCGGGGAGCTGTCCGGCGTCTATGGCACTGTGCTGCGTTTTGCAGAGGGCTCTCTGTTTGTATTCAGCTCGGAACAGTCGTTCAGCACACCGATTGAAGTACGGGATCCGCAAAGCGGATATACGTATATCTTTGATCTTGAGACTGACCGCAGCGTGCTGTTTACAGCAGATCAGGAAGGTACTCTGAAATCTGTGTATCGTCCTGAAGAAGTGAACGTCGTCGCAGTGAAAGGCTAATACAAGGGGGATTTAAAACCATGACCCAATCCAGAAAAGCACACATTATTTCTCATACCCATTGGGACAGGGAATGGTATCTGCCATATGAAAAGCATCATGTACGACTGATTGAATTGATGGATGGCCTGCTGCAGAAGATGGACCAGGACCCGGATTACCGGTACTTTTTTCTTGACGGACAGACGATCATTCTGGAGGACTATCTCCAGATCCGTCCGCAGAAAAAGGAACAGCTGGATCAGCTGATTCATGAGGGACGTATCCAGATCGGCCCCTGGTACATTCTGCAGGACGCCTTTTTGACAAGCAGTGAAGCCAATGTCCGCAATATGCAGATTGGTCACGAGGATGCTGCTAAATATGGTACGGTGTCCAAAATTGGTTACTTCCCCGATACCTTCGGCTTGGCAGGACAAACGCCGCAGCTGATGCTGCAGTCCGGGATTGACAATGCGTTCTTCGGACGCGGTGTCAAGCCGACCGGGTTCAACAATACAGTGTCAGACGGCGGGTACGAATCCTCATTCTCGGAGCTGACCTGGCAGGGACCGGACGGCTCCAAGGTTCTTGGGGTGCTGTTCGCGAACTGGTACAGCAACGGCAACGAGGTGCCGGTGGATGAGGAAGAGGCGAAGAGCTACTGGGAGAGAAAGCTGGCTGATGCCGAGAAATATGCATCCACAGGAGAACTCTTGTATATGAACGGCTGTGATCATCAGCCGATCCAGCAGGATCTTCCGGAAGCGATCCGTACCGCCGAGAAGCTGTATCCTGACACGCAGTTTGTGCATTCCACCTTCGAGCAGTATCTGGACGACCTGCGGCAGAAGCTGGGGAAAGAGCTTTCCACGGTTCAAGGCGAGCTGCGCAGCCAGCGTACAGACGGCTGGGGGACGCTGGTGAATACGGCCTCTGCGAGAGTGTATCTGAAGCAGATGAATCAGACCGGGCAGAGTATGCTAGAAAAAGTGGCGGAACCGTTAGCCTCATTCGCGAGCCTGGCAGGAAAAGAGTACCCGCACCATTTATTCACCTATGCATGGAAAACACTGATGCAGAACCATCCGCATGACAGCATCTGCGGCTGCAGTGTTGATGAAGTACACCGGGGAATGGTGACCCGCTTTGAGAATAGCCGTCATGTCGCCGAGAGTATTGTAGACGACAGCAAGACAGCGATAGCGGAAGCCATAGACACCTCTGCTTTTACTCAATGGGGAGAGAGCGCCGTTCCATTCGTGGTATTCAACACCACGGGCTGGACACGCAGCGGGACCGTCACACTGGAGCTGGATATTCAGCGTCTGTATTTCCGGGACGGTTATTCCCTGAAAGAGACGCGTGAACGTATGAAGCAGGTGGATCTGTCAGGCATGACCGTGGTCGATGCTCATGGTCATGCGGTTCTGTTTACAATGGAGGACCTGGGTCTTCAGTTCGGTTACGATCTGCCGGATGACCGGTTTCGTCAGCCATACATGTGCCGCAGAGTAAGCGTGACCCTTGAGGTGAAAGATATTGCAGCAATAGGATATCAGACCTTTGCGGTTGTAAAGGGAGATGACAGTCTTGCTGCTTCTCCGGCTTCATCATTGCTGCGGGGAGAACGGGTCATGGAGAATGATCGGCTGATGGTAGAGATCCAGAATGACGGTTCTTTCACATTGACCGATAAGGTGAGCGGCCAAGTGTACCGGGATCAGGGTGTATACGAGAACACCGGAGATATCGGCAACGAGTATATGTTCAAACAGCCGGAAGGTGAGGAAGCTCTCACGACTAAGGGGCTTAAAGCCAAGATCCGCGTTGTGGAAGATACGCCTTACCGTGCCACGATCGAAGCCGTTCATGAATGGGAGATTCCGGCATCTGCTGCCGAAAAGCTGAATGAAGAGCAGATTGAGCTGATTTATTATCCGCAGCGCAAAGCACAGCGCTCAGGAGAGACCGTGAAGCTGTTGATCACCACAAGAATTTCCCTGGAGCGCGGTGGCAGAGGTGTGAAGCTGTCCGCAGCGTTCAATAATCAGGCTAAAGATCACCGACTGCGGGCGCTGTTTCCGACAGACCTGGTTACATCGGTGCATCGTGCTGACTCCATGTTTGAGATCGTAGAGCGCAACAACGAGCCTGCGGAAGAATGGGAGAACCCGAGCAATACCGCTCACCAGCAGGCATTTGTCGATGTCAGCAGCGAGAAGGCCGGCTTGACAGCGGCCAACCTGGGTCTGAACGAGTACGAAGTGCTTCGCGACGGCCGCAGCACGATTGCAATCACCATGCTTCGTGCCGTGGGAGAGCTCGGTGACTGGGGACACTTCCCTACACCGGAAGCCCAATGTCTTGGGGAGAACACGGTTCATATGGAACTCATTCCGCATCAAGGCAGCGGAATCGCAGACGGTGCTTTTGCCGAAGCTTATCAGTTCCAGATCCCTTGGACCACGGTCCAGACATGTGTTCATGAAGGGTCATTCCCTGCTTCTCATTCCCTGTTCGCCTGGGATCACCCTCAGCTTGCATTCTCGTCATTGAAAACAAGCCGTGAATCCGGTGATCTCATGCTGCGCTGGTTCAATATGGGCGGAGAGACTTGTGAGCTGAATGTACGCACAGCTCTGCCTTCTGCAGAGGCTTACAAGACGACGATTCTGGAAGAACGAAACGATGAATGCCAGTCCATGAATCAGGAGAACGGCTTCAGTCTTACCGTAAATCCTTATGAGATTGTCACGATTGGCGTTAAAACGCATTAAAATGGTCACTACAATACATGTTCCGAATATTCTATAACATCGAAATGGCGGTATCAGGGTTTTATCTGATGCCGTCATTTTATTTGTTTTTCAGGAAGAAAGACCTTATTGCCGTCGAGAGAACGTTATAATAGAATGAATTCACCATACCTACCAGGGAGGAGCAAGCCGGAATGATCACATTTATGGGGCTGCATCATGTAAGCCTTGCGGTAAGAAATTTAGAGAAAGCCAGAGTGTTTTATTCAGAAAGGCTGCAGTTAAAGGAGATTCAAAGACCGCCGTTTGATTCCAAAGGAATCTGGTATGCGGTAGGAGAACAGCAGCTGCATCTGCTGGAGCATCCGGGAGGGGATACCTTGCGTGAGCGGGGAATTGATACGATCGACGGCCATCTTTCCGTGTGGGTGAAGAGCTATCAGGAAACGAAGGATTGGCTGGATCAGCAGGAGATCCCTTATGAAGCCCGGCCTGACAGCATTGCAGGATTCGCCCAAATTTATGTGCTGGACCCGGACCGGAACATTATTGAGTTTGGAGCACCATACCATGAAACCGACCATTTATGATATTGCAAGACTTGCAGGTGTATCCACAGCTACGGTATCGAAAGTGTTCAATAATCGAGGGAGCATCAGTGACAAAACGAAGAAGCGAATTATGGCCATCAGCGAGGAGTTGAATTATCAACCCAGCGGAGTGGCGTCAGCACTGGCCGGTAAAAAAACATTTACGATCGGCCTGCTGATTCCGGATGTGATGAACCCTTTTTTTGCGGAGATGACAAGACATGTCGAGGACCGGGCGCATGAGCTGGGATTTAACCTGGTCATCTGTAATACAGATAACAACCAGCAAAAAGAACTCAAATACATCCAGCTGCTGCGCCAGAAAAGAGTGGACGGTATCGTTGCAGCCACCGGTGTCAGTGATGAGAAGCTGCTGAAAGAATTAATCAAGGATGAAATTCCGGTGGCGCTCATATCCAGAGACATGTCCGTTCTTTCCGCCAGTACCGTGCTGGTCGATGACTTTGCCGGTGGACACGCAGCAGCCAGTTATCTTATTGCGCTTGGGCACCGGCGTATTGGCATTGTAACCGAGAGTCTGGACATCATCAGCAGCAGAGATCGAGTGCGAGGATTCCAGGATGCGATGGATAATGCGGGGTTAACCTTGGCAGGCGATCAAGTGAAAGTGTCGGATTTTTCACCAGAAGGCGGCAGCAGAGCGGCTTGTGAGCTGCTGGACTCCACTCATCCGCCTACGGCTATTTTTGCATGTAACGACATCCTGGCCATTGGCGTGATGCATGCTGCCAGGCAAAAAGGACTGTCTGTTCCGCTGCAGCTTTCGGTGATCGGGTTCGACAATACCCTGCTGGCTGCGCTGAGTGATCCTCCGCTTACGACAATTGCCCAGCCGATTCAGGCTATGGGTCAGCAGGTTGTCGATCTGATCACCAGAGAAATTAACGAGATTACAAGCATTAAACAGCGGATTGTGCTGCTGCCAGAGCTTGTCATCCGGGGATCTGCCCAAGAGCCGGCCACCTAACCCAGGAGTCTGGCTCTTTTTTTTTAATGAAGAGGTATCAGCCTGGAGAAATTGCCTATTGTAACTTCGGAAAAAGGCTTTTACAATGTAACAAGGAAAGCGCTTACCCTTTATCATAATACTTAAAAGACAGGGAGGAACTCCAGTATGAATATATTGCCGAACATGACGGAGCAGCAGCATCATTTAATTGAGCAGTCTTTGGTTCATCTCGATGCCCACTATGACCACGAGATATCGTTGATACGACAAAGTGCCGAGCATGAACCCCTCCGTCACTCCACACGAAGCAGCGCGCATTATGCATTGGGTCTTCTAATTCGTAACCAGGAAGGTGACCTTCAAAGAGCGATAGATATTCTGCATGAGGTGCTTAAGCTGCAGCTGGACGCGGAGGATGAAATTTTTGACGGTACGTTTCTCACATCCCCACAGGGTAAACAGCCGCCGAAAGGAAATTACCCTTGGAAAACACTGGGTGCAGGGCATTCGTATTTCCTGGATACGAGCCTTGAAAAAATTGCTGATGAGATGCTGTTTCGGGCGCGAGCGGAACGTACGTTGACCCGGGAAGATGAGCAGGCGGTAAAACGAAGCTTCTGGGACGCAGTACATACCGTTCTCCCGCCTGTCTGGAAGAGCTATGATCCGAACTGGCGGGAATTTATAAGCAGCTGTTTTGCGGTGATCCTCGAACACTTTGAGGCAGATCTGCCGACAGAACTCGTCCGAAAGATGGACCACGCGATGTTGAAGGCGGTTCAAGGTTCTATAGATCGCAGATTGTCTGATGCTGTCCCGATGAACACTAATATTGAATTGATGCATATTTTCATTGCCGATTATTTCGGACACCGTTACGGCACATCTGAGTGGAAAGCGCATGGTGATAGAGAGGCAGAACGATTCTTAGCAGGCTATCGTGAATTCGGTACGTTTGCGGAGTTTAACTCGACTACATATTACGGTGTGGATCTGACTGTGCTGGGTATGATCCGGAGCTGGAGCCGTTCCGCCAAAGTGGTGGACATGGGCCGTGAAGTGGAGCAGGGACTGTGGGAGAATATCGCTGCATTTTATAATTCCAATCTGGAGAATCTGGCAGGGCCTTTCAGCAGAGCCTATGCCATGGAGATGACGGAACACAGCTCCATGGGAGTATTTCTATATCTCGCTTTAGGGGAGCCTTACAGACATCTGGCAGATCTGAATTGTGAAAGCTCACATGATGCCCTCATCGCACTGGCCGGGGTAAATGTGCCGCAGCATTTAATTCAGGCTTTTACTTCACACCAAGGGGACCGTATGGTAGTCCGCCAATTCCGGGAGCTGATTGAACGTAATCACCCTGCTGCGAATTCGTATCTTTGTACCGCGTCTGCCTGGATTGAAGAAAAACTGATGATCGGAGGATTATCGGGAAGCCGGAATACGAGTGGTCAGCTTCATCCTGCCACCATTCACTGGATGGACAGCAGCGGTGAGAAATACTATCTGAGACTGCTGCGGCGAGAGATTGGTGACCACTGGAGCACGCATTACAGAGGGGTTGTCATGGATGCCAAAGCTTCAGAGGGCAAGTTGGAGATTGAGGTGACACTTGCTGGACTGCATGATATGGAAGTATTGTTTGAAGTCAGCGGCCGGAATCTCGACCCTCACTCTGCTGTGATTTCTCCGGATCAGTGGAGTCTGCCCGGCCTTGACATTATGGTGGTAGCTCAGGCGCCGGAGCCGCGAGTGGAAGCACGTGAAGACAGCATGGAGATTGTCTACTTCTCGCCCGGAGGGGTTCCTGATGGAGAGGGCAGAACAATGACATTCAAACTGCACATCAAGGAAGGGAGCTTATTATGAAACAAGGTTATTCATTCTCAACCATGTGGAATCTTAGAAGACATCAGAGCGGTAAAGATATGATCAATGAAATTAAAGGGCTCGGTTTTGCCCAGGTAGAGCTCAATTACAATGTGACCGAAGAACTCCTGGCCGATATCCGGCCGATGGTGGATCAAGGGGACATCATCGTTTCCAGTGTACATAATGTGTTCCCGTTTATAGCAGACAGGGATTATGATACAGATTCCGTCATGCTGGGATTTGACGATCCTATCAAACGTCAGAAAGCAGTGGACCTTCTGAAGAAATCCGCAGATTATGCTGACAGCCTGGGGGCCAAGGCAGTGGTGGTCCATCCCGGCGAAGTGCCATTTGATGACAATATTGATGCGATTCTCAAGAAACTGTGGGTTGAAAAGGGCCGAGAGTCCAAGGAATATCAGACCCTTTGGGGTGAAATGCTGGCACGTCGAAATGAGCTGGCGCCGATTCATGTCACCCGCATCCGTGAAAGCCTAGAAGATGTTTGCAGCTATATTGAACAAAAAGGGTATGACGTTCGTATTGGTATCGAGACACGTTCCAGATGTAATCAAATCCCCACCCTGCAGGAGGCCAACCAGATCATAACCGAACTTGGCGGAGACCGGGTTGGCATTTGGTATGACATTGGGCATGGCACGATGATGGGCAGAATGGGATTGTATGATAATGAACAAGAAATTCTGGAACTTAAAGATAAAGTGCTCGGTGTTCATATTCATGAGACCGTAGGTATCGTAGACCATTGGTGTCCTTACATTCACAGCGAGGACCTGGAAGGTTTTGATGTGTTTCTCCCGGTGATTGCAGCTGCTCCAATCAAGGTGTACGAGCTGCGGGCACCATGTGAAGCACAACAGATTGAGCGCAGCTACCAGATTATGAAGGGAAAAATGGATCAATTACAGCTATAGCCTATAGAATAACTAACGGATGAGTACAGGGGTGTTCATCTTAACCCGATCATACAGCCAGATGACGTTTTTATTGTGCATTCGAATGCATCCTGCGGACACATACTTGCCGATAGATGCCGGATTGTTCGTACCGTGAATAGCATAAGCATAACTAAGTCTGCCGTTAATCTTGACATTGATCCCGAGCCAGCGGGCTCCTAATGGATTTTTGGGGTCCCCACCTTTAATTTTTTCTTTGTAATACGGCCTGTTTTTTACTTTCTCGTGAATCTTGAACAGGCCCTCTGGCGTATCAGAAGGCATTCTGCCTGTAGCGACAGGAAAACTCCGGATGGCTTTGCCTTTTTCATAATAGGTGAGGGTATTGCTGGATTTCTCGATAAGAATGAACTGTTTATGCTTGCTGTACTTGGCGTCAAGCTTGGGGCTGGCAGCGTCAAGGGGCTGGATGCCAGGGACGAACAAGATCAGCAGCAGGGCAAACACCAGGGTGCGGTACAATAACTTCATGACTAATTTTCACCTCTTTCGCCTCCCAGTATATGCGCAGACTCTTCAATATTGCCTGGACCAGGAATCCGGCGGGTACATTGAAACAATATGGAGAACTGTACATATATACAATACTTGTTTCAACAGGAAACAGAAAGGGTAAAAATATCACAAGTGGGAAGTGGTATTTATCATTCAGACAGACGAAAAAGAAGACAGTTGTCCATTTTCGAAAGGTTGTGAATGAACCATGAACACGGCAGTAAGGAAAAGAAAAATCCGTTCGAAGTTTAGACGGTTTTTCCAAGGTAAAGCACCCTAGCTATTGGAATATAGCTTAATCTCATAATCGCTTCCCACGAAGAAGGCCTTGCGGAGATCCGCAGGGCCTTTCTGTTGTGATCAGCAAAGCATTGAATTTGTCCTAAGATTGTTACATCAATCTTAAAACCTTCTTCTATAACAACAATGTCCAGAGAGATACAATAAATGCACACACATGATATATCTGTTCAATAAAGGAGTGAGTGCATTTGAAAACCGACAACAAACGGAGGTGGAATTTCAAATTAACCTGGCCGCTGCATGTGATGATCCTGCCGGGCATTATCTTGGTTATCCTGTTTAGTTATTTACCGATGTTCGGATTGGTAATGGCTTTTCAGGATTTTCAACCGCATCTGGGTTTCTTTGAATCAGACTGGATCGGATTTGAAAATTTTAGGCTGATGTTTGAATATCCCGATGCCAAACAGGTCATTTGGAATACCCTTCTGATTGCCATTCTGAAGATGATTGCGCATCTCATTGTTCCATTTACGTTTGCCCTTTTGCTCAATGAGGTTCGCAAACAATTTTTCAAGCGGATGGTGCAGACGTTTGTGTATCTGCCGCATTTCCTGTCATGGGTCATACTCGGCGGCATTATGCTGGATATGCTGTCTACCGACGGCGGACTCGTCAATCAGGTCATCGGATGGTTTGGCTTAGAGCCTATCTTTTTCCTGGGAGATGGGGACTGGTTCCGATTCACGGTCATCGTGAGTGATGTATGGAAGGATTTTGGTTTCTCTACCATCATCTTTTTGGCAGCGCTTTCGGGTGTGAACCCGGAATCTTATGAGGCTGCGGTGATTGATGGTGCAAATCGCTGGCAGCAGACCTGGTCTATTACGATTCCGGCCATGATTCCGATCGCTGTTGTGGTTGCTACGCTTTCACTGGGAAGTATTCTGAATGCAGGTTTTGACCAGATTTTCAATTTATACAATCCGCTCGTCTACGATAAAGGTGATATTATTGATACCTATGTATACCGTGTGGGTTTGATTGGCGGAGATTTTGGCTTTGGTACTGCAGTGGGTGTCTTCAAGTCGCTGGTTAGTCTCCTGTTGATTGTAATCTCATACCGGCTTGCCTATAAACTGGCGAACTACCGGATTTTTTAGCAGGGAGGTTCTGACATGCATTATAGATCAACATCATACCGGATTTTCACGACAGCCAATACCATCCTGCTGACATTTCTCGCCATTCTGTGTATTTTACCTTTGGTTCATGTTCTGGCAGTTTCGCTCAGTTCATCAACGGCAGCGGATGCAAATCTGGTTAAACTATGGCCGATGGGTTTTACGACAGAAGCGTATAAGGTGACATTAAGCAATGAGCTGTTTGTCAATTCCTTTGGTATTTCGGTGCTGCGTACGGTGCTTGGTACATTGATATCATTGCTGCTGTCTGTCATGGTCGGTTATGCTTTATCCAAAGAGTCTGAGCATTTCAGAGGACGCAATTTCTATGCCTGGTTTCTCGTGTTTACGATGCTGTTCAGCGGAGGTCTGATTCCGGGGTACATCGTAGTTCAAAAGCTGGGTTTGATCAATTCGATTTGGTCTCTGATTTTACCAGGGGCACTCAGTGTGTATAATACGATACTCTTGCTGAACTTTTTCCGCTCTTCTGTGCCTAAAGCATTGGAGGAAGCAGCATTTATCGACGGAGCCGGACATTTTCGTACATTATGGAAAATCTATCTGCCAATCTCGCTCCCATCTCTTGCTACAATCTCTTTGTTTACGATGGTCGGCCATTGGAACGCATGGTTTGACGGATTAATTTATATGACAGACTCATCCCGTTACCCAATGTCGACGCTGCTGCAAACCATTGTGGTTCAGCGGGATCTGAGCAGTATGAGTGTTAGTGCCGATGAAGTGCAGGCGCTCTCCAACCGTACGGTGAAGACAGCACAAATCTTTATTGCCACCATCCCGATTATTGCGGTCTATCCATTTTTACAGCGTTTCTTTGTAAAGGGGATTGTTTTGGGATCCGTTAAAGAATAATGAAATACAGGCTCACATCATAAGGGGGAAATAAAATGACTCGTATTTTAAAAAAACGTTTAGCCACTGTGCTGTCATCCATCATTTGTTTAAGTATGATTTCTGCGTGCAGCCCGTCCGGTAATGAAGGGAAGACGGAAGAGCCGGCACAACAGTCCACGGAAAACGTCATTGTAGATGGTAAGTTTAAAGATACGGTGACCATGAATATTGCCCGGCAGATGACCGCAGATGTTACCTTTCAAAAAGGCGAAGATATCAATAACAACCCGCATGAGAAATGGGTGAAAGATAAATTTAATATTGATTTTAATTATGTCTGGACGGCAGACAGCAGCTCGATCGATACGAAGGTTAGATTGATGCTCTCAGCTAATGAGGAGCTTCCGGATATTATGCAGTTCCGCGGTTCCCAGGATGTTGCTGATGCTCTGATTGATTCCGGTAAATTCATGGAAGTCGGAGAGCTGTTTGAACAGTATGCAGGTGAAACGTGGAAGCAGGCCATGGCCGAAGATCCTTCGGTATGGAATCCGTATACCCGGGATGGTAAGCGCTATGGTGTTCCGATTCTGGACTACGCCTATAACAACGACCCGGTGTTGTGGATTCGTGATGATTGGATGAAAAAATTCAATTTGGAAGCACCGAAGAACATTGAAGAGCTGGAAGCCATGATGGACGTTTTCGCCAATCAGGACCCGGACGGCAATGGAAAGAAAGATACAGTTGGACTTGCTGTAGGTTTCAAGGACGGCATGAAAACATGGGGGCCTGCAGACAGCGGATTCTTGTTTGGCGCTTATGGAACGATGACAAATCAATGGAATCTTAATGAAGAAGGCAAACTGGAATACGGCTCGGTTCAGCCTGAAGCCAAGGAAGTTCTTGCAAAGCTCCAGGATTGGATGAAAAAAGGCTATATTCATAAAGAAGCAGGTTTGCAGGATGCCGGTAAAGCACTTGAACTGTTTGCTGCAGGCAGAGCAGGGATTGTAACTTCTCCCTACTGGTCAGCCGGCTGGGTTCTGCCCGGGGTGAAAGAAGTTGATCCGAACGCCGAGTACAGTCCATATCCTCTTCCAGCAGGACCTGATGGCAGCATTGGCAGAGGACAATCCTTGACCTCAAATGGTGTGATTCTGATTAACAAGGATTTTGAACATCCGGAAGCCTTTTTCTTGTATGCTGATTACTTGTTTGAGAATCAAGGCAAGCCCGGAAGTGATCTGGAATATGGCTTGGCTGAAGGGTATGATTACTTGATGAGAGACGGACAACCGGTCTGGAGTGCAGATGAGTTTCCAGAAGACAAACCTTTTGTACCGGTTCCGAAATATACATTATTATTTGATGGGGCCCGCATACCGTCACAAATGATGAAAACGATGTATGATTTGGCAGGCGGTAAAGAACCGGAAACGACTGCTGAGAAAAAGGCTTCGACAGATTTGCCGGGAACGATAAAAGCAGGCGGCGTCAATTACGAACAGCGTGAGTTTGCAATGCCTAACATGTTTAACGGCTCTGTTACAAAAACGATGAAAAAACGCTGGGACTTCTTGTTCCAAATGGAGAAAGAGACATTTAATAAAATTATATATGGTGATCTCCCGATCGACGCGTTTGATTCGTTTACAGAGCAGTGGAAATCTTCCGGCGGTGAAACAATTACAGCTGAAGTGAATGAATGGTATGAATCGGTACAAGTGAAATAATGAAAATGATGGTTTGAAGAAGTAACGGGCGCTCATTCGTTTGCGAATGAAGTGCCCTTTACGTTCACACAGGAGGAATCCGGGCCGATGGAAAAAACAAATTTGTTCAAGAAAATATTAGCGATATTATGGCTGCTGCTTGTTCCGGTCACCCTGATGTTTTCTTACTCCAACTATATCAGCGTACAGGTGGTCAAGACAGAGATCGAAGAGAACAGCCGGAACCGGCTCTCTTTCTTTATGCGGCAGGTCGATAATGAAATGGACAAATTTGTTACTTCCTTGGGCAGCCTGAGTAAGAATCCGAGCATTCGGCAGTTTATTAACATGGAACCGGGGGCAGATCCTTATCCACAATTTCAATCCAAGCTTTCCGTCTATGAAGAACTTTCCTCTCTGAATATCGGCAGCTGGAGACATTCCTTTACGGTGTTTGCGCCCGAGCGAGAAGAAGCCGTCACGACACATCATTGGGTGCTGTACAGCGAATATTTTATCCGTACACTTCAGGCTGAAGGCAGGGAGCCTTTTCGCTGGTTTTATGATCCTTCATCCAATTCCAGTATGCCTTCATCTTTTGTCTGGAGGACCATCGAGCCTTTCTCAGCCATTGAAGATGTGAACAAGGCAGATATGGTGTCCGAGATCAGGGTGGATATTCGAGATATCCAGCAGCTGCTGACAGAATTTAAACAAAAGGGAACGGGCGATCCTTTTTTATACCATCCCCAATCGCCTCCGATTACGAATCTGACAGCACAAAGAACGATTATTGACGACATTGGACTCCAGTTTCCTCAATTATCGAAAGGGGCCCGTGAAGGGAATTTCCAGTATACCTATAACAAAAGCGATTATATGGTCAGTTTTGCATCCTCGGCGTCACTTGGCTGGACTCTGATTGATTATGTTCCGCTGGAACAAACCCTTGCGCCGATAAAAGCCAGCCGGGACTGGTTTTGGATCTGTATGATCCTGCTCGTTGTACTCAGTGCCTCGGCAGCATATTTGCTGTACCGCAATGTCCAGGTGCCGATCCGAAAGTTGATTATAGCCACCAAGCGCCTGCGGATGGGCGATTATTCAAACCGGCTCCAAGGTGACCGGAATGATGAATTCGGGTTTCTGTTCACACAATTTAATACGATGATTGAACAGATTGAAGATTTGATCGGGCATGTATATGAGGAAAAACTTCGTTCCAAGGAAGCTACACTAAAACAGCTTCAGTCCCAGATAAATCCGCATTTCCTGTATAACTGTTTATTTTTTATCAAGAACATGACAAGACTTGGTCAGCACGAAGCCGTGATGGCCATGTCCGTCAAACTCGGGGAGTTCTTCCGGTATACCACCCGTGTAGATGAACAGGATAAAACCTTGGGAGAAGAGATCAGGCTGATCGACAACTATTTATCCATACAAAATATGAGGATGAAACGATTCCGTTATGAAATTGATGTTCCGGAAGAGATGGAAGAGCTCATTGTGCCAAGACTACTTCTGCAGCCTATAGTGGAAAATGCGGTGATCTATGCGATTGAAATGAATCCGGGAGAAGGGATCATAACGGTAAAAGGGACTCGTCACGGAAACGAAAATCAAATCGTGATTGAAGATAATGGCAAGACGATGACGCAGGAGAAGCTCACCATGATGCAGGAAGCCATATATACCTATTCAGGCAGCGGGAATGAAAGCTTGGGATTACGGAATGTACACCAGCGGCTGCAGCTTAAATTCGGCGCGAATTCCGGGTTGTTTTTTGAAATATCGGATTCCGGCGGACTGTGTGTCTTGATGCGCTGGCAGATCCCTCAAATGAATCAGTCAGATGAAGAAGTCTAGAGGAGGGAATGTTAATGTATCAGCTGCTCATTGTGGATGATGAAGAGTGGGTGGTGGATGGTGTGGCAGCCACATTACCGTGTGAAGAACTGCAGATCGATCATATCTACAAAGCCGGGTCGGCAGCAGAGGCACAGGACATCTTGAAGCGTTATGCCATTGATCTGTTAATTACGGACATCCGGATGCCCGGCATGTCAGGACTTGAACTGATGGAGGAGATATCCCGCAGCTCCAAGTCTACCAAATGCATTTTGCTTACTGGATATGCAGAATTTGAATATGCCAAACAAGCGTTAAAAACAGGAGCCGCCGATTATCTGCTGAAGCCAGTGGATGACGAGGATCTGATTACTTCGGTTAAGCAAGCGCTTCAGGATATTCAACAAGAATGGGAAACGGTCGTTTCCCATGAACATACGGTGCAGACTCTTCGCGAACATCGTCCGCTGCTGCAAAGAGATCTTCTGCTGGAGCTCCTTCAAGGAAGATTAGCTGCAGGAAGCCAGCTTTCCAGCAAGCTGTCATCTCTGGACATTCCTTTTCAGGAACAGGATTCTGTCGCACTTATGCTGATCCGCCTTGAAGAGCCGTTTGTTCATTACAGCCATTCGGATTTGCTGCTTCTGGAATACGCGGTTCATAACATTGCTGAAGAGGTGCTTCGCGGCAGAATGAACCTGTGGTTCGGGAAAGAATCTCACGGCTACCTAGTATTTGTAGTAAAACCTGTACTTGAAGAAAATGCAGTCAGTGACATCAAACAGGATCTGGAGCGTCTGGCCGGTCAAATTCAGAAGCATGTTGCAGCTTATTTGAAGGGCAGCATTTCCTTGATGATCAGCAAGTGGGGAGTCTTCCCTGATCATGTGCATACCGCTTACGAAAGTGGATTAATATCGTTTCGAAAGCATATCGGCAGTTCAACCGGATTCCTGCTGTCCATGCAGGATGAACCCCATACGGTGCCGGTCCGGACCTTGCAGCAGCTGTATGAGCCGCCATTGCTGACAGATCTGCTGGAAGCAGGGAGGTGGGATTGTTTCTCTGAGAAGCTGGAATCCATATTTGAAGAATTGGAGGAGAACTTCAGCCATTCAGCAGAGCATGCGCTTGAGGTCTATTGTTCTGTTATCGGCGCGTTTGCATTTATGGCCCATAAGAGCGGGTATGAATTATACGGCTGGCTGGGGAACCGCTTGGAAGATCCCTTGCGGTTTGATGATTTCCGGACACTCAGTCAATTGAAGGATTGGACATTCCGCACGGCAGCTATCGTTCGCAGTGAGTTGGAGAGTGAGGCTTCGAATACCCAGACCCGGACGGTTAAAAAAATTCATAAGTTTGTGGAAGAACATCTCTCTGAAAGTCTTTCGCTTCAAAGAATAGCCGATCATGTCTATCTGCATCCGGTCTATGTTTCTCAAGTGTTCAAGGCAGTTTCAGGCGAAAGTCTGACAGACTATATACTCCGGGTCCGGATGGAAAGGGCCGCATATCTTCTGCGCAGCAGCCCTAAAAAAATCTATGAGGTTGCAGAACTGCTCGGATATCAGCATGTGCCTTATTTTATTAAGGTATTTAAAAAATATTATGGAAGCACGCCTCAGGAATTCCGTGATGTTTATGACCTGTAATATCTGGGGCTGGATCAAGAGGAGGAAATGAGGTTGGAACAAGTAGATTACTTGATAAATGGCCGTCCATGGGTGGACTTACAGGGTGACAAGATCCATGCACATGGCGGGGGGATCATATGGGACAAGGGGTATTATTACTGGTTTGGCGAGAACCGCCTGGGAGGACGTAAAGTATCCTGTTACCGTTCCAGGGATCTTATGCAGTGGGAATTCCGGAATGATGTCCTGGATTTAATGAGTCCTGTGCAGCCGGTGTACCATAGAACGTCACTTGAAATGAATCCGCTGAATACAGAGAAGGGAGCTAACATAGAACGCCCTAAGGTATTGTTCAATCAAACAACCGGAAAATATGTGATGTGGATGCATTGGGAGAACGGACAGAATTATAAAGATGCCCGGTGTGCTATCGCTTCATGTGATACCGTAGATGGTCATTATATTTATCATGGCAGCTTTAATCCTATAGGTCATATGTCAAGAGACTGCACGCTGTTTCAGGATGATGATGGGACAGCTTACTTTATCTCTGCAGCCCGTGATAATGCGGATCTCATGATTTACCGTTTATCGGAGGACTATATGTCGATCGAGGAGCTTGTCAGAACATTATGGCCTGGCCAATACCGGGAAGCCCCTGCGCTGATGAAGCATAACGGTGTGTATCTCATGGTGAGCTCGGGATGTACCGGATGGCTTCCGAATCAAGGGATGTATGCTTACAGCGATTCAATAGAAGGCAGATGGTCATCATTACGCCCATTTGGGGATGCAACGACATATGACAGCCAGCCGACCTGCATTCTCCCGATCACAGGAACCGAGACGACGACATATTTGTATGTTGGTGACCGGTGGAATCCTACGGCTTATCATGAGTCGACCTATGTGTTTCTGCCCATTTCATTTGTGAGTGACAGAGAGATTAGGCTGGAGTGGTTAAGCGAGTGGACGATCCATCCGGATACAGGAAGGGTCATTGTACATACGGACACGAACAGCGATTAGCAATGTTAAGCTTGGAAGTAAAAGTGAAAAAAGAGACGGAGATTAAAATCTCCGTCCAGTTATTATCTATTCAACAGACATCTCATCTTCTGTCACCCATTTATGATTCTTAACCGGTTCTCCGCCTGTAGTAGGCGTATAATCCACCATATACACGGTCGTCTCCTGTGCGGAGTCGATCGTGGCGGCGGCACCCTTCATACCAGCCATATGGTCTGCTTCCAGAGTGACCTCATCCCCGGATTTGTAAGGCTCAACCGCTGCATCCTTTAATTCTTCGTGGATCACCCATTTATGATTCTTGACCGGTTCACCGCCTGTAGTCGGTGTGTAGGAGACGGCGTACACCGTTGTGCTGAAGGCACCGGATATTGTCGCGGTGGCTCCTTTCATGCCTGGCATATGATCTGTCTGGATCACGGCTGTGCTGCCTACTTCGAAGGCCGGGTTATCCGCTTCTTTCAGGCCGACGGGTACCTCGCCGGAGCTTGAATGATTCATAGCGGCGTGACTGCTGTCCGAATGGCTGGAAGCCGGCTTGTCACTACTTTCTTGATCGTCACCGCATCCGCTTAGTGCAAGCATAAGTGCGGCTCCGATCACCGCGATCTGTTTTTTCATCCTTGATCATCTCCTTTCATTATAAGTAGTATACCATACTAGGGTATATTTAAACTCATATATAATTTCTGTATTGCGCTTTTCATACCTGCTGTGGTATTATAAACTTCGTTGAAGGACGGTAGCTCAGAGGGAGAGCACTATCTTGACAGGGTAGGGGTCATGGGTTCGATCCCCATCCGTCCTATATGAAGCAAACCTTGAGAAATCAAGGTTTTTTTGTTTTTTTATGGGCTGTTGTTTTATAGTGAACGCGTGCATTGATACGAATTTGGTATGGGTTGCAGTTGATATATAAGCTGGCACTCTAACGGACCCTCAGTCCGTTAGAGTGCCAATTTGAGCTTTCTCACCAATCTAACGGACTTTCAGTCCGTTAGAGCACTTGGAAAGCTCCTTTTGAGCACCAATTCTCGTTCTAACGGACTCCATGTCCGTTAAAAACTGAAAACTGCCGCATTTAGGGCTCTAACGGACTCCATGTCCGTTAGAGCCCTTTCGCAAGATGAGTTTTTGATCTACGGCTTAAAGGATGGGCAGGCTGTTGTGTTGAGGTCTGTCACTTATATAAATCACCATTCTGGTCAAAGCTAGCGAAAGACAGGTTTATCCTAAGAGGAGGACGACAGACCGTGAGCTCAGAACAACAGCAAAGGATTTCAACACGCATAATCGCGGCTGCCATGCTGCTCTTTCCGCTGCTCTCCGGGTGCAGTATTTCCGGCCGTGGGGAAGAACATTTGCCTGTGATGGATGGCCCGGCTTCACCGGTGCACAAAGACGTTTATGACCGATCTGTGCAAGAGGAAGTATATTCATCTGGCAGCCGGGTTGAGAGACTGATCCAGGAGCCAACGCTTGAGCTGGAACCGCCAAGCCCGCTTCGGGATAAATAATAGGTCCTTTCAACCCAGCTTTGTGTATAGAGAAGCAAAAGCCGCCGGCTATGCCGGCGGCTCCTTTCTTAACACGACGATTCTATTCTTCATCCCATTTGCGGGAATAGCCTTTTTTAATCGTGTAGAACATTGGAACAATTAAAATTACCGCAATAATAACAGCCCAAAAAATAGTGCCTCCCATGCCCATGAAGTGTGCGGCCCCTTTCGTATCAGCATTTTCTTTTACTATACAGAAAAACATATATTTTGTATAATAATTCATCGATTCTATTCCACTCCCGCGTAGCAAGCAGGGTGAACATAAAGAGGTGCAGATCATGGCAGCAGAAATCATTAATGTAAATTCAGAAGATGAGTTACAGGCAGCGCTGAATATTCGCAAAGATGTATTCGTGAACGAGCAGAACGTCCCTGAGAGTCTGGAAATTGACGATTATGACAGACTGGACTCGGATGCTCATCATATTTTGATAAAATATAACGGGGAATACGCGGCAACCGGCCGTGTGATCTACTACAATAAAGATTCTGCCAAAATGCAGCGGATTGCCGTGCTCAAAGCATTCCGGACCAAAGGTCTGGGACGCGTGCTTATGATGGCCATGGAGACCAAGGCTCGAGAACTCAAGCTGGAGCATGCGGTCCTCGATGCACAATGCCAGGCGGAAGGGTTCTATGAAAAGCTCGGTTATGTCACGATCTCAGAGCAGCCTTTTGATGATGCCGGCATTCCGCATGTACGTATGAAGAAAGAGCTTTAGAAGCTGAACGAGGTAGAGTCTATCAGCATGCAGATTATGTTACACACAAAAAAAACATGGAAGTGTCAGGGTTATCTCGGCACCGCCATGTTTTTTTCGATCTTTAGAAACCCGGCAGATTGTCCAAGTTATTGCTGGGGTCACCATCTGCATTGGAACGGAGATGAAGGTCATGATCCCGCCCGCGGAACACGTTCAGGTTCTTGATCTCCTGATTTTGTACCATCTGCTGTGCGGTTTTATAATCCACTACCTGCCCGTTATCCAGCTTCAGCTGAACAATATCACCATCGCCATTTTTGCGTACGCCGACCACCTCGGCCTGCGGATTGCTGTTGTCCATAGAGATCACCTCCTCCAGCCTATTCTCCCGCCAGTGATGGATGTTTATGCATCCCTTTATAAATCGTAGACCTGCTGCTGCTCCAGAAATCTCATTTTGCCTATCCGTCCTTCAAAGTCGTTCTTGTTATCCGCATAGTGCATCAGATAGATCATTTCCTGGATCTCCTCCGGAAGAGTGAGCAGCTCATCCAGTGTGGTATGCACATGTCCTGCACCTTCCAGCTGACACTCGTGCAAAATGACGTCACAGCGTCGGTCCCTTACCAGCTGGTGAATCAGATCTGGATCAAAGGTCATATCTGCACTGTAAAAAATACGTCCGTTCAAATACAGTGAATAACTGTCTCTGCCTGGAATATGACGCGTGTGAGTCAGTTCAAGCGATATTCCCGGGGAGATGTCCGCAGCCTTTCCCACCGGCAGGGGAATGACGGTGAATACATCGTCAAGCGACATGATGGTGCCTTCCTGATACAGTCCGCCTTTGAGTGTGTTTTCCCACAGCGGCTCCACGAGAGATTCTGCGAGGTACAGCGGCATTTTACGATTATGTTTTAATTTCATCTGAAAAGCCAGCTCTTCCAGACCGCCGACATGATCCGCATGTGTGTGTGTGATCAGCACGGCATCAATAGACTCCCAGGATTTATCAATCTGGTGCAGTGCCATGGGTGCGGTCACCCCACAATCGACCAGCAGTGTGAAGTCTTCATCAAATATCAATGCATTGTTGTTAAAGTAATTGCGCGAGAAAGCACCGCCTGTTCCGAGCATTTGAAGTTTAAGTGTCAATCCATACAACCTCCGTCTCATGTGAATGGTATAACCTGCCATGCTTCTATTGTAACGAATCGACCTGCTGCCGACCAATGCAAAATAAATCAAGCACAAAATGAGCGGTTTGCCGCAACTTTACTTTTTAGTCTGTAGTATACACATATAGCAGCTAGAATGAATGGAGGGGATTAATGACTATGAAGTTGAAGTTAGGGTGGAAAAAAATAACAGCAGCAGCACTTGTCTTGACGTTGATGAGCGGCGGGACGCTGTTGTTCGCCGATTCTATTCAGGACCGGATCCGGGTATGGATGAACGGACAGGAACTGAAGGATGGCGCGTATTTGATCGATAATAAAATTTATGTTCCTGTCCGGGATATAAGCGGCGCAACGAATTGGAACAAGAGCAGCGGGACCTTGAGGATCGTCAAGCCGAATGTGCATATTTTTCTGTTTAAAGGAGATACTGCATTCGGTAACGTAAACCGGGGGAAGCTGAAGTTTAATGTCTTCAGTCAAGTGGATACACTGCATGATGATGTGGAGGCAGTAAAGGTAGCGATAGAGGATCCGGGAGGCAGCATCAAGGACATCCAGTCCCAGAGCAATATCCAGGGAAAAGATAATTTCTGGTTCCGTACCTATGATTTCACTTATGATTTCGATACGGTTGGCAAGTATTCCGTAGGGTTCTACATCAAGACTTCTGCCGGCTCCGGATTTGAAAAAGTGGCGGAGAAAGTCATCACCGTTTTAAAGTAATGCTGTACTGAAGTTGTGATAATATATGAGGAGCTGGTTAAATTGACCTGCTCTGGCTTCCGTGATACCATATCTGAAGTAAAATAATTTAACTGAAGTGAGGTTTTATTTCAATGAGCGATCACACACATGAACATGAGCATAACCACGATCAAGAAGAATTCGTACTTACCTTGACGGACGAGCAGGGTAAAGAGATGGAAATGGTTCTCGTGGAAACGTTCGATGTGGGCGAGAAGCTGTATGCCCTACTGCTGGAACGCAACAATCCGGAAGCGGATGGCGTGATTCTGCGTATGGAAGAAGAGGACGAGGAAATGGTTCTTTATAATATTGAAGATGAAGAAGAATGGAATGCGGTCGAAGAGGCTTACAACGAGCTTGTAGCTGCCCAGGAATAGGTTCTTCATTCTTGTTCAATGTATAAAACCCCAGTGCGGATGCACTGGGGTTTTTGCTGACCTGATGGCTCGTATGCCGCTTAAAAAATCGCGTCGGTCTCCACGATGACCTTTACATTCTGAATGCTGCGATCCTCCGGGCCTTTAACGGGAAGTCCGACATCCACATGATCGATAATGTAATCAATGTTGTCCTGAGAGATGACCTCTCCTGGAAGCAGAATCGGGATGCCTGGCGGATACACATAGATGAACTCCGCAATGATCCGTCCTGCGGATTCCTTAAACGGCACCACTTCCGTATCGCCGTAAAAAGCATCACGGGGAACCAGCGAGAGCTGCGGAATCTCAGGGATCTTGACGATCAGCTCATTGATCTTGTTCTTGTTGTAATGCTCCTTGGATAGCTGACGCAGAGCGGTCAGCAGCGTTTCTACTGTATCCGGCGTATCGCCGGGTGTAATCAGGCACAGAATGTTGTACATGTCACTGAGCTCAACTTCAATATTGTAATGCTCCCGCAGCCAGTTCTCCGTTTCGTACCCGGTGATGCCGAGGTGCCGCACATGGATGGTCACTTTGGTCGGATCGAGGCTGTAGGTTGCCTCACCGCCAAGAATATCGTTACCGAAGCAGTACAAGCCGTCCATCTCATTAATAGAGCGTCTCGCATACTGCGCCATATCGATCGCCCGGGCTGCCATTTCACGTCCGTGCAGCGCGAGATTGCGGCGTGAGGTGTCCAGAGAAGCGAGTAAAATGTACGAAGTTGACGTTGTTGTCAGCATACTGATGATTGTCTGTACACGGAATGGGTTGATGTATCCGTTCTTGGTGTTCACATTCAGCACAGAGCTTTGTGTCATGGAACCGCCCAGCTTATGCACACTGGTGGCAGCCATATCCGCACCCGCCTGCATCGCAGACATCGGCAGATCTTCATGGAAATGTATGAGGACGCCATGAGCTTCATCCACAAGAACCGGAACATGATAGCTGTGCGCCAGATCCACAATCTCCTTCAGGTTAGCACTTACGCCAAAATAAGTCGGGTTGATAATCAACACCGCCTTGGCATCCGGATGCCGCTTTAACGCTTTGCGTATGGAACTGATGGTTACGCCGTGATCGATACCGACATCGCTGTCCTGGGCAGGGGAGACGAAGACCGGCTTAGCCCCGGTGAAAATAATCGCAGATAGTACGGATTTATGCACATTGCGCGGAACGATGATTTTATCGCCGGGTGAACATACGGTCATAATCATGGTCATGATGGCACCGCTTGTCCCCTGTACGCTGAAAAAAGTGTGATCTGCACCGAATGCATCGGCCGCCAGCTTCTGGGCATCCTCGATGACGCCGGTCGGTTGATGAAGATCGTCCAGCGGAGCGATGTTAATCAAATCTATGGAAAGGGCATTATCCCCTATGAATGCTCTGAATTCGCTGTCGGTACCAAGGCCCTTCTTGTGACCTGGAATGTGAAACTGCACCGGGTTTTTGGCCGCGTGTTCTTTCAATGCGGTGAAGAGCGGTGTACGGCTATGGTCCATGGACGCTGTCACAACCTTTCTGTAAGTGAAAATTGAGTGGAAATGTGTAAGAATGTGTACTTATTTATAAACAAAATTGAGTATAGCAAAATAGGGGGGGAATGCAAGCAAAGCTTTTTACGGCATGACTTCCCTGGAATGGGCAAGACTACAAAGAGGCATTTACAGTATGAGCGATAGGATGTGGGAATATGTCATATGCGGTTTCAGCTGAGAAAAGAAAACGATTAATGTCGCCGTTTTTTTTCGAGCTTTTGGCGATTCTTTTTTTAGTGGAGTTTGTGAAAGGTTCACTGCTCGTTACAGTGCTGCCGGTTTATATGAAAAATGTTTTGGGCGTGTCCGGCACGGCCATCGGCGTGGCTTTTGCCCTTCAATACTTGGGCGATAATCTGTTTCGCAGTCCTGCCGGCTGGATTGCCGAACGACTCGGCTATAAAGCCACCATGTCCATCGCGCTGACGATGGTGGTCATCGCTGTACTCATCATCACTTTTACAGACGGAGCCCTGTGGCTGTCGCTTGCCTGCCTGATTCTCGGGACAGGGACGGCACCCCTGTGGCCCTGTGTCATGACGGGTGCCACTTCCATATCGGGACCGAATAACAGCAACGGCACAGCGATGGGGGCCCTGGAAACCGCTGCCCTGGCAGGTACGGGAGCAGGACCAATCACGATGAATTTTGTGTTGGAACACTCGGATTCTAATTATCAGACCACTTTTTTAATTATGCTGTGCGCTGGCGTGATTCTGGTCATGACCGCGCTGCTGCTGCCGGGACGGGTGAAGCAGATGGAGATGCAGCATGGTGACGGAAACCGTGCTGTGCCAGGTATTCCTGCAGATGACAAAAGCCTGCTTCGTCCCTGGAGGAAACTTGCGGACAGTGTCAAGGCTACCCTGCATGAGGTGAGAAGAACACTGAAGGTCAGCTGGCTCGTATATCCCGCACTTTTTCTACAGTCTTGTGTCATCGGTCTGCTGAGTCCGGTCCTGACCCTGTATATTGTCAATGAGCTTGGACTTTCACCGAATCAATATAGTCTCCTGCTCGTTGTCGGCGGAGGAATCACGGTACTTGCCCTGATTCCTGCGGGAAAACTGATTGACCGGTTCGGGACGACGCGGTTTTTGAATGCCGGATTTCTGCTGTGTGCATTTGCACTTTCCATGTTTACACAGTTTAGATCACTTGCCGCGGTATATGTGATGGTGTGTCTTGTCGGGATCGCATATGCCATGATCCTTCCGGCCTGGAACACGTATGTTGCAGGACTCGTGCCGGAGGGGCAGCGGGGAACGGTATGGGGGTTTTTCTTGACGCTGCAGGGTTCAGGAATGGTGTTTGGACCGATTGTTTCCGGATGGCTGTGGGACGGCGTGAGTCACGTTGCACCTTTTGCCGCAAGCGGGATGGTCATGGGAGCCCTGTTTTTGATTCACCTGTTTCTTTCACGCAGCGGGTCGTAAGGGGCGTTAAATCATTGTGATTGGTTCGGCTAATGATGGCACATGCTGAGGAGGGAGCCAGCGGGATGTCCGCTACCCCGGATGACCCTGAATAAGCTTGAATTTCAAGCTTATTTCTCTCATTTTCCAGTGAAGTTGAAGTTTAAGCCTGAAAATCAATCTTAAAGTGGCTAAAATTCACTCGAAAGACGGGGAAATGGCATGAATAGAAAAAATAAGCCTGAAAAACAGGCTTATTGAGAGAATGGCTTCAGATTTTAAAGAAATAAGCTTGAAAAACAGGCTTAAATCCTGAGTTTTGGTAGCCTTCCTAGAAAACAGTCAGGCTGGCTCGCTGTGGAGAGCGATCATCCGCGTAAGTCACGCCGGCTTGTTGAGAAGAGCGGTCACATTAAAATGCCAGGCGATACAGCGGCAGAAGCGCCTCAAACGTGGTTTGAATATGCGACGTAAGCTCATCTCCGCTCATCTTCGCAGCTTCTTCCCGCGGAATGCGCAGACCGCACATCACTTCGGCTTTTTTGACCTGCTTCAGCTTGGTAATCAGCTCCGCAAACTGCTCATCTTTCATCGCCTTGTGCGGGGTTCCTTCAGGTTTCATATGGTCTGTGGACCAATAGAAGTGCTTAGGCAGCGTTTTGCGGACAGATCCCAGCTTCTGCTCCAGATGATCCGCAAACACAATTTTGTTCGGACTCTCGTATATAATGGCGAAGATCACGAACAGATGGGACTCAAACATACCTACTTCAAAATGAGGCAGTGCCTTATATCCCCGCTTGTTCGCCGCCCAGGCTACCCAGGTGTCGATCGGCGGGTTAACGGTGCGTCTTGCATGCTTGGCCACATGGACGAACATTTCCTCCCCGCACAAGGCCGAAACAAACGGAGCCAGCTCTGTCCCCAGGGTTTCCAGTTTAGGCCGCACCCGTTCAATCAGCACTTCCATGCGGGCTTCGAGCCCCGGGACGGTGAACACATCAAAATCCTCTGTCTGAAATCCTGTAAAACTCATATATTCACAGCCTTTCTGTATATCCTGTCTGCGCAAAAATAGTCAATAAACCAAGTTACCGTTACATAAGATGAAGTATAAGATATAGATAAGACAACGTCAAAGCAGACTATAACTGAAATGGCCGCAGCCGCAACCGGACAAAGAGCAGGAGTACCGAGGAGGGAGTGCCGTGAACAAGAGCGAGGAAGTGGAGTACTGCAATCTGGAGCTCCGGTTTGACCGCCGGCATATCCAGGAACTGATCAAGGAACTGATTCAGGAGGGGTATTCGCTTTACTGGAGTGAAAATGAAGCACAGTTCGTTATATCGATCCGGACAGGGAGAAAACTCGTCAAGCTGAAATTCCAGCGGACAGGAAGCGGATTCAAGCTGGTCGGCGATTACATGATCCGGGACCCCAAGCTGGCAGAGTGGATGGAGAAATTAATTGAGAACACCCGCGGACACGCGGTGGTCAAACGTTTCAAGGATCGTCAGATCCTGATTGAAAATATTTTGTTCGGCGAGGTCATCCGTTTGGTCGAAATCTCCGGCTACCGCCAACGTGTGCTCTACCAGAAGGGGACACCTATGACGGAACAGGAAATGATCCGGTTGTATGAATCTCAGGAGGGTGAACAGCGTCTTTTACTCTGCAGACTGGAAACCGATGATGAGCTCGAGAAACTGCATGAAGCAGTACAATCGGGGAATGATAAAGCTGCGGCAGCATGCAAAAAAAGACTTGAGGAGCTTTCGCTTGAATTATTTCGTATGGAGTGGTAGCAAATCAAGAATATATAAAAGGATACAAGCACGAATCAACACCTCCGGGACACCGGGGTGTTTTCGCGCGGCCGGTTTTCAGGAGTCAGGGGTTCACTTCTTTGCGGAAAAACGTTAATATAAGAGTATTGTGAACCATTCGGAGCATGATTGCCCGGGATGGAGATCTACAAATAATTGGAGTAAAGGATGGAGAACCTAAAGATGGCAAAACAACAGATTGGTGTCATTGGCCTTGCTGTAATGGGCAAAAACTTGGCTCTCAATATTGAGAGCAGAGGCTTCACCGTTTCCGTATATAACCGCTCGCCGCAGAAAACGGAAGATTTGCTGAAAGAAGCGGAAGGCAAAAATCTGCAGGGAACGTTCTCGGTAGAGGAATTCGTAGAATCCCTGGAAACCCCTCGCCGCATTCTGATTATGGTACAGGCAGGACAAGCTACTGATGCTACGATTGAGCAGCTGCTGCCTCATCTGGACCAGGGCGATATTATCATCGACGGGGGTAACGCATACTTCCCGGATACCGTTCGCCGCAACAAAGAGCTTGAAGCCAAAGGCTTCCGTTACATCGGTGCAGGTGTTTCCGGCGGGGAAGAAGGAGCGCTTAAAGGACCTTCGATCATGCCTGGCGGACAAAAGAGTGCGTATGAGCTTGTAGAACCGATCCTTACAGCAATCTCTGCTAAAGTGAATGATGAGCCTTGCTGTACATATATTGGCCCAGACGGTGCCGGGCACTATGTGAAGATGGTTCACAACGGCATTGAATACGGCGACATGCAGCTGATCTGTGAAGCATATCAACTGCTGAAAGATGTTTTGGGCATGGATGCTCCTGAACTCCATGAAATTTTCACAGAATGGAATAAAGGCGAGCTCGACAGCTATCTGATCGAGATTACCGCTGATATTTTCTCCAAATATGATGATGAAACCGGCAAGCCGATGGTAGATCTGATTCTGGATACTGCCGGACAAAAAGGAACAGGAAAATGGACAAGCCAAAGCTCCCTGGATCTGGGAGTGCCGTTGTCCATGATTACGGAATCCGTATTCTCCCGCTTCCTTTCTGCTATGAAGGAAGAGCGTGTAGAAGCGAGTTCCATTCTGAACGGTCCGAAAGCGGAAAGCTTCTCCGGTGACAAAGCCGAGTTTGTGGAAAATGTCCGCAAAGCGCTGTTCGCATCCAAAATCGTATCCTATGCACAGGGCTTCGCCCAGCTGCGTGCGGCTTCCGATGAATACAACTGGGATCTCCAGTATGGTGAACTCGCCAAAATCTGGCGCGGCGGCTGCATTATCCGCTCCCGCTTCCTGCAGAACATTACGGATGCCTACAACAACGATCCTCAGCTGAAAAATCTGCTGCTGGATCCGTTCTTCAAGGACATCATTGAGAACTATCAGTCTGCATGGCGCAAAGTTGTGTCTTCTGCTGTTTCCCTGGGCATTCCAGTACCTGGATTCTCCAGTGCCCTGGCCTACTACGACAGCTATCGTACTGCCAACCTGCCTGCGAACCTGCTTCAGGCACAGCGTGACTACTTTGGTGCACATACCTTCAAGCGTATTGATAAAGAAGGCGTGTTCCATTTCAACTGGATGGATTAATCGGAAGAATTACGCCGCCTAATCCATTTACGATATCCAGCAGGCAGGCACGAATTTCGTCGCTGCCGCTGTGAACAGGCCGTGTACCTCCCAGGAGGGACATGACCGTCTGGCAGTAGCCTGCATAGCTTTGCAGTAATTGTGGTTTGGAAAGATCCTGAAGTGCAGGGTCTTTCGAAGCCACTTTTTTTTGTACATAATGAAGCACCCAGATGATATCCTCACGGCATAATGGATGCGAAGGATCAAGAATCTGGCGAAGACGTTTGGTGGAGATCGAATTGAGTTCAGACATGAGCTTGATATCACTCCTGCTACTTTTATCATTTGATAGGTATTACTAGTTATATGACAATTTAGCAAAAGATAGACTACCTGCAGGCGCAGTGATTGTCCAATCTTTTAGCGCTGTGGTATGATGATTGAAAGTTTATACTGATAGAAGATATGATGGGGGGAGCCTATGGATCAACGTGACCGTAACATCATTCTTGTCGGGATGATGGGCACCGGAAAAAGCACGGCGGGCCGTCTGATTGCACAAGAGCTGGACTATACGTTTGTTGATCTGGATCAGGAGATCGAAATGGCCGCCGGGAGGCCGATTGCGGATATTTTTGCGTCTGACGGTGAACCGGTGTTTAGGGATCTGGAATCTGCCATGCTGGAACAAATGTGTTCCCGGAAGGGATTAGTGATTGCTACTGGAGGCGGAGCAGTGCTTCGCAAAGAAAATTGCGAACTGATGAGCCGCAAAGGATGGGTAGCCGCGCTGACAGCTGAAATACCGGCTATTGTAGAGCGTGTAAGTGGAGATAGAAGCAGGCCGCTGCTGAGTGGCGGTGATCTGGAAGAGAGAGTCAGGCGGATTATGGAAGAGCGGAAGGAATGCTATTCCTTTGCGGAAGTGACGGTGGATACAACCGGCTTGTCCGCTCATGAAGTAGGTCGTGAGATTTTAATGCATTACCGCGTCTAGGCACAGACGAAAAGGACATGCCAAAAAGGCAGGAGCGTTACATGCCCGCCTTTATGGTTCAGGATGTTCGCGGCGCAGTCAGCAGATTAAGCTTCGCCGTCATTCCATTCCAGCATGCCGCCCTGCATATTGACCATATTATCCAGGCCCTGCAGGCTTAAATATTCGCATACCCGCTGACTGCGTCCGCCGCTGCGGCAGATCATGATGACTTCCTGATCTGTCGGAATTTCTTGCAGACGTGCAGGAATTTCACCCATTGGAATATGCTTTGCGCCTTGAATCATGCCCTGTGCGACTTCTTCATCTTCACGGACATCGATCATGTACACCGATTCTCCGCTTTCCAGGCGGTTTTTCAATTGTTCAGGCGTTATTTGGGAGATGGAGCTCATTCGCTGTGACCTCTTTTCTGTATATTTTCATTTCAGCTTCCTTCTAATGATACCGAAGCGTCGTTTTCCCTGTCAATTTTAACAGACTTTAAAATATAAGGAGCGAATACATAACATGGATGTCATTGTCAGACCTACACCGGAATTGAAAGGCGAAATCGGAGCGTTGTCCTCCAAAAACTATACGACACGTTATCTGCTGGTTGCTGCACTGGCAGAAGGCGAGAGCACGATTTATTTTCCTGCGCACAGCGAAGACAGCGATGCGATGAGGCGCTGCATTCAGGATCTTGGTGCTTCGCTTCAGGAGGATGATGAGAAAGCGGTAATCACCGGTTTCGGTAAACATCCGCGCAATGTCAAGGAATTGAACGTAGGAAATGCCGGTGCTGTTCTCCGGTTTCTGATGGGTATTGCTTCCTTGTCCGAGGAAGTGCATTTTGTGAATACTTATCCCGATTCTCTTGGGAAACGTCCTCATGATGATCTTATCGAAGCATTGGGGCAGCTTGGTGTGGAGGTAGAACACAATGAAGGACGCCTGCCTATTACGATTCGCGGAGGCAAACCACAGGGCGGAAAGCTTATGGTTTCCGGTGAGGTCAGCTCCCAGTATTTGAGCGCTTTGTTGTTTCTGACACCGCTGCTGGAGCAGGACAGTGAGATCACGGTCACTGGTGACCTGAAATCCAAGGTGGTTATCGGTCAGACGCTGGAAGTTTTGGAACAAGCGGGCATTGTCATTCATGCTGCGGGCGATTACATGCATTTCCGCGTTCCCGGCAATCAGGTCTATCAGGCGAAGACGTATACGGTTCAGGGAGATTACCCGGGATCAGCAGCTGTTCTTGCGGCTGCGGCGGTTACTTCATCAGACGTTACGATCCGGAATCTGTCCGAGGACAGCAAGCAGGGCGAGCGTGCCATCCTGGATGTGCTGCGGAGTATGGAGGTACCTCTGACGCATGAGAACGGCGATGTGCGCGTCCAGGGCAACGGCAAGCTGAAAGCGCTGGAGTTTGACGGAGATACCGCAACCGATGCGGTGCTGGCTATGGTGGCAGCGGCTGTATTTGCAGAAGGAACGTCCCGTTTCTACAATGTGGAGAATTTGCGCTATAAAGAGTGTGACCGGATTACAGATTATTTGGCAGAACTGAGCAAGGCAGGCGCCAGAGTAGAAGAGCGGCAGGCAGAAATCATCGTGCATGGCCGTCCGGAAGGCGTGGAGGGAGGCGTCGAGATCAATGCGCATTATGATCATCGCGTCATCATGGCGCTGACCGTTGTCGGGCTTCGTTCCCGCCAGCCGCTGGTGATCAAGGATGCTCATCATGTTGCCAAATCCTACCCTCAATATTTTGACCACCTCAAGGCGCTTGGCGCTGACGTCGAATGGGTAAAATAGAAATTAATATCCCATGAATTCTTGTAATGAGGATGACAGAAAGGTGGAATGATTATGGGCTTCGAAAATCCGTCTCGTGAAGAAATCGGTGAGATTCTGAAACATGCCGGGAATATTGCCGTCGTAGGTTTATCCGATAAAAGTGACCGGACTTCGCATATGGTATCCAGAGCGATGCAGCAGCGGGGATACCGCATCATACCGGTCAATCCGGCGGCAGCGGAAATTCTGGGGGAGACATGTTATCCTTCCCTTCAGGATATTCCTGAGCCTGTGGATATTGTCAACGTCTTTCGGCGCAGTGAATACTGCGCAGAGGTTGCCCGTGATGCTGCAGAGATCGGTGCCAAGGTACTCTGGCTTCAGCAGGGAATCATAAGCAGCGAAGCGGCCGAAATTGCCCGTGAGCACGGGATGACAGCCATTATGGACCGCTGCATCAAGGTGGAGGATTCCGTGACACTGGGTGGAAGATAAGCCGATGAGACCGCCATGAAGAAACAGGTCCCGATTGCCAGGGACCTGTTTCTTTTTGTGGGATATATGTTCTCTTTTGACAAAAAGGGAATCAGCGCTTACCATCAGATTAGAAAGGAGGGCTTGCCTTGAACTGGTTAGGTTCTTTACAGCAGCTGGGCCGGGCGGTTATGCTCCCGACCATGGCACTTCCTGCGGCAGCTCTCCTGCTGTCGTTCGGAAGTTTGCCCTGGGCTGCCTGGGGCATGGAGTCATTGGGGAGCGTGGCATCGGCCGCTGGGCATGGCGTGTTTTATTACATGCCCTATTTGTTTGCGATCGGCGTAGCCTGGGGGCTGTCCAACCAGGGCGGCCCTGCAGGACTTGCGGCGCTGGCTGGCATGTTTATTTATGATCAGGTTACTGCGGCGGCATCAGACGGCAGTGTACAGCCATCGACCCTGATCGGTATTATTTTTGGGCTGGTATCCAGCATCGTATATAACCGGTTTAAACATATCAAGCTGCCGGAAGCGATTCAGTTTTTTGGCGGCTCCCGTTTTGTACTGCTGATTATGGGTCTGTTCTCCGCATTTTTTGCTTGGATTATGACCGGGATTGCACCCCGGATTCAGGGCGGCATGGAAGCTTTTTATGAATTGACTATACATATGGGCGGCTTCGGATTGTTTCTCTATGGCATCTTGTATCGCGTTCTTGCGGCCTTTGGCCTGCATCACCTGCTGAACAATGTATATTGGTTTCAGCTTGGAACGTATGAAACACCGGATGGGACTATCGTTCAAGGAGATCTGCCGCGTTTTTTTGCAGGGGATCCAACCGCCGGAGATTTCATGGCAGGACTGTTTCCCATTATGATGTTTGCCCTGCCGGCCATAGCGTTCGCCATGATTCAGGAGGCAAGGGAAGATCTGAAGCCTAAGGTGAAGAAAACTTTTATGCGTTCAGCTCTGGTCTGCTTTTTGACCGGCGTATCTGAACAGATCGAATTTGCTTTTTTATTTGCTTCACCTTACTTGTACGTGGTTCATGCATTGATGGCTGGCTTTGCTATGGTGCTGACTTATACGCTGAACATCCATCACGGATTTTCATACTCTGCCGGATTTATTGACTATGTGATTAACTTTCACCTGTCACAGAATGCATGGATGCTGATTCCGATCGGCATTGGTTATGGACTGGTGTATTATTTTCTGTTCCGCTGGGCGATACGGACCTTTGGAATCCCGACACCCGGCAGGGAGGAAGGTTCAGCACTTGAAGGCTGGGCTGGCAATATTCCGTACCAGGCACCGTTAATCCTGGAGGCCTTGGGCGGCAAGGACAATATTGTACAGGTAGAATCCTGTATGACCCGGCTCCGGCTCACGGTGTACCAAGACCGCCAGATCGATACCAATGCGTTGAAGCTTTTGGGATCTGCCGGAATTATCAAGCTGGGCGGCGGTAACGTACAGGTTGTGTTTGGCACATATTCAGAGTTGATCCGTGAAGAAATTAATAAACTCATGCAGCGGGATTTGCCGCGAGTGCTGTTCAGCGCACCGGTACAGGGACGGATGCTGCCAATTGAAGAAGTACCGGATGATATATTCGCCGCAAAGCTGGTCGGCAGCGGCGTGGCGTTTATCCCGGAAAAAGGGGAGCTGGTGTCACCGGTGTTCGGCACAGTGATGCACGTGTATCCAACCATGCATGCCATCGGCATTTCCACGCCGGAGGGGCTGGAGGTTCTGATTCATATCGGGATTGATACCTCACAGCTGAAGGGTCCTTTTCAGGCCGTGGTGCAGGAGGGTGATACGGTGGAACCGGGACAGCTTCTCGTGAAATTTGATTTGAATTATCTGAAGACTCATGCTGCATCACTGGCAACACCAATGGTCATTACGAACCCGGACAAAGTAAAATCCTGGAGTTATGCTCCGTTCAAGTCCGTGAAGAAGGGTCAAACCTCGGTTCTGTCGGTGGTTTTAAATGATAGCAATGCTGGGGGTAGAGATAAATGATACAAGGAATTGGCGCTGCAGCGGGTGTCGCGCTGGGTAAGGCATTCGTGCTTCCACACTGGGAGCTCGATCTGCCTGAATCCGAAAAGGACGCCGTCGATTTGGCTAAAGAGTTCGAGCGCCTTTACGAGGGGATCCGAACCTCCAAAAATGAAATCGAATATATCAAGAACGAGTTCAGAGAGATGGTGGGCGACGAGGAATCTCACATCTTCGATGCTCATCTTGCCATTTTGGAAGATCCGGTGTTCATGAGTGAAATTCGGGGATTGATTGAACGTCAATACAAGGCGGCCGAGGTTGCGGTGAAGGAAGCGATCGACCATTTTGTATCGATGTTTGACCTGCTGGATGATGAATACATGAAGGAACGGGCCATGGATATTAAGGATGTCGGCAACCGTCTGCTGAAGCATCTGCTGGGTGCACCGGAAGTGACGCTTCCGTCTGACACACAGCCGTATATTCTTGTAGCCAAAGAGCTGTCTCCGTCACAGCTGGCGCATCTGAATCCGTCACATGTGCTCGGTATTGTCACGATGTCTGGAGGAAAAACCTCGCATTCTGCGATCATGGCGCGTGCTATCGGAATCCCGCTCGTATCCGGGGTGGAGAACAGACTGGACCGACCGATTCAAACCGGCGACTTTCTAGCTCTGGACGGTGAAGAAGGATGTCTTTATGTCAACCCGGAAGTTCCTGTTATTGAGAGATATCAACATCTTCGTTCCCAGCAGCAGAAGAAGAAAGAACAGCTTCAGCTGTTATCGTCAGTCGATGCTGTAACCAAAGATGGTGCGAAATTTCGACTTGCTGCAAATATGAATTCTCTGAAAGAATTGGATACCGCTTTGCAAAATGGAGCGGACGGGGTGGGTCTGTTCCGTACGGAATTTCTTTATATGGACCGCAGTGCATTTCCGTCTGAAGATGAACAGTACGAGGTCTATCGCCAGGTTGCAGAGAAAACCGGAGGATCCCCGGTCGTCATTCGTACGCTGGATATCGGGGGAGACAAGCAGCTGGAATATTTCCCACTGGCAGAAGAAGAAAACCCGGTCCTTGGATATCGGGGGATCCGGATTACACTGGACCAGAGCGAGCTGCTTCAGACCCAGCTGACGGCCATTTTGAGGGCCAGCACCTTCGGTAAGGTTAAGATCCTGTATCCGATGATCTCTTCCGTGGACGAGCTGAAGATGGCCAATGAGGTGCTGCAGCTGGCCAAGGAGGATCTTGATAGCAGAGGCGTACCCTATGATGCTGAGATTGAGGCAGGCATCATGATTGAAGTACCGGCAGCTGCGATGATCTCTGATCTGCTGGCAGAAGAATGTGATTTTTTCAGTATCGGTACCAATGATCTGGTTCAGTATGTACTTGCAGTGGATCGCATGAATGAACAGATCGCACAGATGTATCAGCCGTTTCATCCGGCTGTGCTGCGCATGCTGAGAACGACAGTAGATGCGGCGCAAGGTGCCGGTATACCGGTTAGCGTATGCGGTGAGCTTGCCGGCGATGAGCGGGCTATCCCGCTGTGGCTGGGATTGGGCGTGGATCAGCTCAGTATGTCCCCGCTTTCTTTATTGCGGGTCAAGCACCGGATCTTGAATACCAGTGCGGCAGAAGCGAGAGAAGAGGCGCAGGCCTGTTTCCGGCTGCGGTCCAGCATGGATATTGAACAGCGTCTGAGCCGCTTTGCGGCAACCCAGCAGGTGTAGCCTTTCTTCATTTGCACATTAAAACAGGCCGCCCATGGATATTAAGATATCGATGGGCGGCCTGTTTGAGTTGCTATGAACGGGACGCCAATGCGTCACAAAAGGCTTTTCCATATGGAGGAAGATCCGGCGGGCGGCGGGCAGATATAATATGTCCGTCTGTCACTACCGCTTCGTCCAGCCACTGGGATCCTGCATTTTCCATATCATCCCGGATCCCCGGGGTAGAAGTGACTGTAACATCGTTCAGGATTTTCGCAGAGATGAGAACCCAGCCAGCGTGGCATATTTGTCCGATTGGTTTTTTGTCAGCGTCCATTTCACGCACCAGCTGAAGCACTTTGTCATAACGGCGAAGCTTATCCGGTGCCCAGCCCCCGGGTACAAGGATACCGTCATAATCCTGACTGTCGAGCTCCTCGAAGGAATAGTCTGCCTTGGCAGGAACCCCGTATTTACCTGTATATGTTTTCCCTTTTTCCAGACCGGCCAGATGTACCTCCGCACCTTCCTCGCGGACCCGGTAAACCGGATACCATAACTCCAGATCCTCAAATTCCTCATCCACGAGAGCTATTACTTTTTTACCTTCTAAACGCATAGGTATAAAGCTCCTTTCATCTTCAGAATAGAATGATTGTTTCCTGCTGCTGACTTAACATATAAGCGTTCCGTCTACGACATTGTAACAAAAAGGGGCCTGTATTTCATTTTTCGCAATTTCAATATAACAGTTATATCTCATATTTGGTAATTAAAGCATTATCGCAAAATTAAAGGATTATTAAAGGGATTTTGTTATGATAGTAGAATAGTACTATGTAATAAGAACTGAATGACATCAAGTGATAGGATTAGAGGTGGCCCTATTGTTTAAGAAATGCAGCTGTGGACATGTGATGGAAATGGATTTGAGAAGACTGGTTTATAACAGAGGCGCCAGGAAGGCGAGTATTAGCCATGTTCCTGTTTTTGCCTGTCAGAATTGTTCAGCCTTTGAACTTATGCCATTGATCAAACAAGATGTAGTAACTTACATAACGTCGCTGGAGAGGAAGGGTACGCCCTTAGAAGTTTCTCTTGCTGATATCTGTGAACCGGCCTCGTTACTTCGAAAAGTACTGCGAAAAGCTGAAGCATCCAGCAGCCCGCTGACGGAATTGTGCAAAGAAGCTTTTGATGAACGGATTAACATGCTGCTGGATTTATACCGGTTTGCCAAGAATAACAGGGATTACACCTGGATGGAGGAAATTCAACAGCGTTTAGAGAAACTGACTCTCTTTTTAAAGCGGATACAAGAGCATTCAGATATTTACGCAAGCTAAGATGGCGTATTTTGTCGAGTTTGTTGGATTTTTCACGACCGTTTTGTTAGGATATAGATTAGGAACTTCAATAACATGAAGGGAATGTATAACCTATGGCGACTATGACGAAAATGACTACTAGAGATCAACTCCACTCCGCACTGGAATCATCTGCGAATCAAGCACTTTTGATATTCAAGCACAGCACACGCTGCCCGATTAGCGCCGCGGCTTATGATCAAGTTCTGGCTTACCTGAAAGGCCAGCCAAATGAAGATACGGATTACAAGCTGATTGATGTCATTGCAGACCGCGATATTTCCAATGAAGCATCACAGGCTCTTGAAATCCGGCATGAATCGCCTCAGGTTATTTTAGTACGTGACGGGAAGCCGGTATGGCATACTTCCCATTCTCAAATTACGGTGAAGTCGCTGGAAGGCAATGTAGGCTCTCTGTAAGGGCTTGACATTGCACAAAGGAGTATTTTGTCGTATCATAAATCTAATTATGAGTGTGCGTTAGTTTGAAAATTTATTGGCAATGGAGAGAAGGAATTTGACGGTAACCATTTATGATGTGGCGCGTGAAGCAGGCGTATCGATGGCCACGGTGTCGCGGGTAGTGAATAACAACCCCAACGTGAAGCCACAGACCCGGAAGAAGGTATTTGAAGCAATAGAACGTTTGGGATACCGGCCAAATGCGGTAGCCAGAGGTCTGGCGAGCAAGAAAACAACAACCGTCGGCGTTGTGATTCCCGATATTTCAAACTCTATTTTCGCAGAGATCGCCCGGGGTATCGAGGACATCGCTAACATGTATCACTATAATATTATTTTATGTAACGCCGACAAGCGGAAAGAAAAAGAAATTCGTGTCATTAATACCCTGTTGGAGAAGCAGGTGGATGGATTGCTGTTTATGGGCGGTACCGTAACGGACGAGCATATACAGGCTTTCCAGACATCGGCGGTGCCGATTGTTCTGTGTGCTACCCGGGATGAGAAGGGATCTTATCCTTCGGTAGATATCGATCATGAACAGGCTGCATTAGATGCTGTAAATACCCTGATACGTCACGGACATCGTGAAATCGCGATGATCAGCGGCACACTGCAGGATCCTGCTAATGGCTATGCCCGTTTTCAGGGGTACAAGAGAGCGCTTGAAGCAGCAGGCATTGAGTACCAGGAGGATTTAGTTCGGATCGGCAATTACCGCTATGAATCCGGTGTGGAAGCTATGAAATACTTTCTGGGCCTCAAGAAGAAACCGACAGCGATCTTTGCGGCAACGGATGAGATGGCCATCGGAGCGATCCACAGTATACAGGATGAAGGATATAAAGTCCCTGACGATTTTTCGATCATCAGTGTAGATAATATCCGCATGGCGTCAATGGTTCGCCCTCAGCTGACTACAGTAGCACAGCCGATGTATGATTTAGGCGCGGTTGCTATGCGTCTGCTGACCAAGCTGATGAAGAAAGAGAATGTTGAGAATTCAAGGGTTATTTTACCTCATGAGACTATTCTCCGCCTTTCTGTCAGCGTTAACGAATAGTATTGATATGTGTTTCTTTTATAGAAACCACTGAAGAAGCCCCAACTGGGGCTTTTTCGAGCTTGTAAGGACAAAAGGGAGGCTTGACCGTCGATGACAAACAGAGTAATCGGTCTGATCGGGGCCATGGACGAAGAAATTGAACTGCTGCTTGGAGAAATGACACATAACGAGACCATCGTAAAATCGGGAATTACATACGTAAAAGGCAGCTGGCTGGGAAAAGAAGTCGTTGTTTGTAAATCTGGAGTGGGCAAAGTCAATGCAGCGGTGACGACACAGGTGCTGATTGACACTTTCGGCGTGACTTCAGTTATTTTTACAGGGGTCGCAGGTGCGCTGGATCCGGAACTTCAAATCGGAGATATCGTCATCTCAACCTCATGTATGCAGCATGATATGGATGTCTCGCCGCTCGGCTTTGCCAGAGGAGTCATTCCTTATCAGAAGGTATCGGATTTTCCTGCGGATCAGGAGCTGGTGTCGCTGGCAGCTAAGGCTTGTGATGGATTAGGTGAAGTTAACTATAAGGTCGGACGGGTGCTTTCCGGAGATCAATTTATTGCCAGCCGGGAAACTGTTAAGGTCCTGTACGAAGAACTGCATGGCGTATGTGCCGAAATGGAAGGATCGGCGGTGGCCCAGGCCTGTTATATGAACGGGGTGCCTTATGTCGTCATTCGCTCCATGTCGGATAAAGCGGACGGCTCAGCTCATGTTAACTTTGCCGAATTCACGGTTGATTCTTCCCGCCGTTCCCATGTGATCGTAAGCAGGATGCTCGAAGGAATTTCATAGAATTATATAAACCCCCGGCTTCGATTCTCTTTCTAGGAGAAGCGAACCCGGGGGGTTATCATTTAATACATAAATCGCTGTTGAAAGCGAATGCGGTCAAATTGTTCCTGGGATGACAATGGAACCTGGCTCCCGATCCTCACCATTAAGCAGTTGGCAGGGTGAGAGCATATCTCGGGATCATCTGTTGCATACCACTCCATATCGACGACCTTCATCAGACGTTCCATCATTTTTCGATAATCCCACACGCTAAGGCCGCTGCCTTGTAGGTCCCAGTGCCAGTAGTACTCGGTGGTAAACACAATATATCCTTCCATTTGGCCATCTTCAAAGGCTGTTTTGATCATTTTCTGACCCAGCCCCAAAGAACGGTAATCATCGGCTACCTCTATGGCTCCCAGCTCTATCAAATCTTCCATGCTGCCTTGTGACCAGCGCTCCTGCTCTTCCGGATAGTGGAAGGTCACATAACCCACAATGGTATCTCCGTCCCTTGCTGCAATGATCCTGCCTTCAGAGAGACCGGCAATTTCGACAAGTGCTTCATGCTGGTCGCCAGGCCGGCGGAAAGCATCGAGATCAGGGTGCATATTCAAATGTTGAAGGGTTTCTGGCGGGACAGGACCCTCAATCCTTAAGCGGCGGTCTTCCGGAAACAAGAGATGGGACTTGAACTGCTTGAGATGCTCCATCGGGTACGCTCCTTTCGATTCCATATCCTACTTATAGCAAAAAAATAAAAAAATGAAAAGCAATGACATCAAAACGGCAACTATGATATAATCTCTTCGACATAAAACCTTCACATATTATGTATTGACTTTCGGGTCATAATGAAAGAAATTCAGGTACTATAACAGCTCTAGTAGAGCGCTTCGCAGTATCTGCATGCTTGTGTATTCTAATGCTTCATTCATATTTTTTGTAAGCGCTGTCCACATTTGATGGTTCACCGATTTAACAATGAGGAGGATGCAACATGAATCAAACACATAGTGAAGTACTGCCAAGTGAAGTATCTCATTCTAATTTAAGTGATTATGAACAAGCCGCAGCGCGGTTTTCGTGGGAAGAAGTTGAAAGTCACTTTACCTGGTATGATACAGGAAAGGTGAACATGGCATATGAGGCGATTGATCGTCATGTTGCCGAAGGCCGGGGAGACAAGGTAGCCCTTCTGTATAGTGACGCTAACCGGGAAGAGTCGGTTACTTTTGCCCAGATGAAAGAACAATCTGATAAATTTGGTAATGTATTGCGCAAATACGGGATCGGTAAAGGTGACCGTGTGTTTATATTTATGCCTCGAGGCCCGGAACTGTATGCCGCCTTGCTGGGCATTTTGAAAGTAGGGGCTGTGGTAGGCCCACTGTTTGAGGCGTTTATGGAAACAGCCGTTAAAGATCGTTTGGAGGATAGCGGTGCGATTGCGCTGATTACAACGCCGGTACTGCTTCCTCGAGTGAAGCGAGAAGAACTTCCGCTGCTGAAGCATCTCTTTCTGGTAGGTGAGGATGTACCAACAGGTGAAGGCCTCATGGATTATCATGAGGAGATGAGCATGGCATCTCCCGAGCTGGATATCGAGTGGCTGGACCGTGAAGACGGACTGATTATGCACTACACTTCCGGTTCCACAGGCAAGCCAAAAGGTGTCTATCATGTGCAGAATGCCATGATTCAGCATTATTATACAGGCAAGGTAGTTCTGGATCTCAGAGAAGATGATGTGTATTGGTGTACAGCCGATCCAGGGTGGGTTACAGGGACCTCTTACGGTATATTTGCTCCTTGGCTGAACGGTGTAACGAACGTGATCCGGGGCGGCCGATTCAGCCCCCAGGATTGGTACAGCACGCTCGCCAAGTATAAGGTTACCGTGTGGTACAGTGCGCCTACTGCATTCCGTATGCTGATGGGTGCAGGGTCTGATATGATCGATCAGCATGATCTCAGCAGTTTGCGTCATGTGCTGTCCGTTGGAGAGCCTTTGAATCCGGAAGTTGTACGCTGGGGTCATAAAGCTTACGGCCAGCGGATTCATGACACATGGTGGATGACCGAAACCGGAGGGCAGCTGATCTGTAATTATCCCGGAATGGCGATCAAGCCTGGTTCAATGGGACGCCCGATTCCCGGTGTCAAAGCAGCCATATTGGATGATCAGGGCGTTGAAGTAGCGCCTTACACGATGGGGAACCTGGCGATTCAGTCACCATGGCCTTCGATGATGAGACAAATCTGGAACAACCCTGCGAAATATGAAGAATATTTCCGGATTTCCGGTTGGTATGTGTCAGGTGATTCCGCTTATATGGACGAAGACGGTTACTTCTGGTTCCAGGGCCGGATTGATGATGTGATTAACTCTTCCGGTGAGCGAATCGGACCTTTTGAAGTAGAGAGCAAGCTGGTGGAACATCCGGCGGTGGCCGAAGCAGGAGTTATCGGTAAGCCGGACGCTACACGTGGAGAGATCATTAAAGCTTTTATCTCCCTGCGTGAAGGTTATGAGGCTTCCCAGGAACTGAAAGACGATATATACCGTTTCGTCAAAGAAGGGCTGTCTGCTCATGCAGCACCGCGCGAGATCGAGTTTAAGGATAAACTGCCAAAGACCCGCTCAGGCAAAATCATGCGCAGGGTACTGAAAGCATGGGAACTTGATTTGCCGACAGGTGACCTGTCTACGATTGAAGATTAATATAATATATTTAAAAAGGACTGACCCCTGTGTCTGCTAATGAGACACGGGAGTCAGTCCTTTTGAGTTTTGGCTTGCTATGAGACTATTCTTTCTCGAAATATACGCTTGCCGATGCGGAGGATTCTCCTATTTCATTAACGGCGGTGATCCGAAAAGTTCCCTTTATCGGATCATTGATTTTGAAATTAAACTCTGGCCCTGAACTGGATCCAATCATCTGGAATACGCCGTCACTGGCCGGGCTGGCATACACATTATACTGCTTCACCTGATCTTCAGCAGGATTGGCTTTCCATGTTACTTTGAAGCCGCTATCTGTGGATCGAACCGCTGGTTGTCTCGGTTCCTTAGGAATGCCGGATGGGCCTTCAGGTACTGGAACCTCTTGATCTTGGTTCTCCTCAGGTACTGTCTCATCTGGTGTAACGTCTGGGTCTGACCCATTATCTGCAGGATCAGGCTCAGATGGTGTCGGTTTTGGCGTTGGTGCAGGTGAAGGTGTTGGCGTCGGTGCAGGAGCAGCTGATGGTCCTACTGCTGCACTCGGTGATGAAGTTTTACCAGCCACATCTACTGCCACGATATAGTACTGAACATTGGAGCCGGATGATGATACAAAATAATTCGGTCCATCACTGGTAACAACTTGGCCTCCGTGGACGAATGAACCTCCATGTACCGAGCGGTATAACCGGTAACCGACGACATCCGGAGATCCGCTGGGACTAAAGCTGATGACTGCATTCCCGCTTTGGGATGAGTAACGGACGTTCTTCGGCGGTGTTGGTGCACGGCCGTCGTCTATCCGAGGATCAACTTTGGTCGGCATGTTCTTGTTGGCATCCCGGGGAATATAGTAGGACAGCGGTTCGTGATCACCTGTCATTCCCGCGAAGGCGGCCTCCAGCTCCTTGATCAGCTCATCAATCGGCTTCTCCCGCTTGATGACCGTACGTTCTTTTAAAAAGTCGTTCGGTGTTTCATCTCTCGGGATGTAATTAACTCCCCGATAGGTAATATACTTGGCCTTGCCCTGACTGTCATCCCGTTCGGTCGGCACGTACTTGGCATTAAACAGATCGGTGACAAAGCGGTCTGTTAACTCGGACGGAAGCTTACCGCTGTAAGCAGAGACCGTCTGGGATACAATGTCCTCAGGTTTGGCAAACTCGTGATTTTCAAATAATTTCGGTCTCAGGTCAATCGCTTCATTCATAATCTGGGACCAAATATTCTGTGCATGGGTACGCTGAGGACGTTCCAGCGTATTTGCGGAATATTTATATCCGACCCATACGCCAACCGTAACATCCGGCGACAGACCGACAAACCAGCTGTCTCCATAATTTTGGCTGGAGCCGGTTTTACCCACAACCGGAATATCATTAAAATGTTTGTAATTGTCGCGGACCGTACTGCCGGATCCTTCTGTGATGACGGTACGCATCATGTCCGTCATCAGATAGGCAGTCTGTTCCGAATAGACTTGAACAGGTTTCGTATCATGCTTATAAACAATCTTCCCGTTCGAGTCGACAATTTTACTGATCATAAAGGCATCAGCGAATTTACCCTGATTGCCGATGGAGCTGTACGCATTAGTCAGCTCTTCTACAGTTACGCCAAACTCCAGGCCGCCCAGTACACCGGTAGCTGCGCCGCTGTCTCTCTCTGTGAGGGTGGTGATTCCAAGTTTCCTCGCAAACTCCCAGGCATTGTCAATCCCGATGGAGTTGTTAAAGAGCTTCAGTGCAACGGTGTTGGTGGAATTATTTAAAGCCTCTCTAGCCGTCATAAGACCTTTATAACCGGTGTAAACATTTTTAGGAATATGGTAGCCTTTTCCGCCATCCTTCAGAATGATCGGTGAATCATCCACAATGCTGCCGGGTTGAACCTGACCGGATTCCAGAGCAGGCAGATACGCCGCGATCGGTTTCATGGCAGAGCCTGGCTGACGTTTCATCTGGGTGGAATAGTTCATGGCTTCAAACTGGTAATCACGGCCTTCGATCATACCGAGGATGGCTCCGGTTTTGTTGTCGATCATCATAGCCGCAGTCTGTTCTTTTCCTTTATCTTCACTGTCAGGAAAGAAATTATCGTCGTTCTCGGCAATTTTGCGCATGGCGCCGTACAGTGTACGGTCAATCGTCGTATAAATCCGATAACCGCCGGTGCTGAGCAGTGTCTGTGCATCTTTCTCCAGTTCGCTGTCTTCCCTGAGTTGTTCAACATCAATTTCGGGGTTATTCAGTTCCATTAAAATTTTGGAAGCCTGACGTTCAACCTCCATCATAAGATAAGGATAGGTTACATATGCCTTTTGCATTCTTGGAGCCAGTGATGACTTGATGTCAAAAGCTTTGGCTTCCTTGTATTCTGCATCTGTAATGACACCTTCATCCAACATGCGCTGAAGCACAAGCGCTTGGCGTTTCAAAGCACGATTAAATGACTTCTCGTCAAATTCCCCTATGCCGCTGAAAGCTGAATATGCGGAAGGAAGCTGGGGGAGACCTGCGAGATATGCAGCTTGAGCGATATTCAGTTTGTTCAAGTCATTAATATTAAAAATACCTTTAGCTGCTGCTTTAATTCCAAAGATATTATAGCCATTAGAGCCATTACCATAAGGAACTTTGTTCAGATAAGCGGTAATGATTTCATTCTTGGTCATAAACCGCTCCAAACGAAGGGCGAGCAGAATTTCTTTCACTTTCCGATTCGCTGTCCGGTCTCTGCTCAGAAAAACCTGTCTTGCGAGCTGCTGAGTCAGTGTACTGCCTCCGGTTTGAACCTGTTCATTCAACAGCCGCTGCTTCACAGCACGGGTGGTGCCCACCATATCGACACCTTCGTGGGTAAAGAAACGGTTATCTTCTATAGATACTACGGCATCGATAATAATCTGTGGAATTTCTTCATGCTTTACCGGCCGCCGGTCTTCCTCTGTACGCAGCTGGCCGATCGGTGACCCGTCTCCGAAATAAGCAAAGCCGGTGATCGCGTTAATGCCCATTTGCTGTTCAATCTGAGCTCTGGATCGGACTGGCTCGTCTTTAACAATAGAGGTAATATAGCCGAAAATAGCTCCTCCAGCGAACAACATTCCCATAAGTCCCAAGATAAAAAGCCAGCCGACGGCTGATCCAATCTTCCGTACAACGGACTTCTTCTTCTTGGAAGGCTGTTCGTTCTCAGGCTTATGTTTTTTCTCCTCAACCATGAATGTGTATTCCTCCTTTTAACGCACCTATTATAGCATAAATTGAAGGTTTTGAATCATAGCTCCCGCATCCTGTCGTTTCAAAATGAAAAAGTTTGACTTTAACTGACTGCCTATGCTATAAATATGGCTAAGTTCATATCAGTAAAAGCGTTGAAGGATCCCAGTAGAAGGGAAAACGATGTTTACAGAGAGCCGGTGGCTGGTGCAAACCGGAATCATCCCCCCTTTGAATTACCATCCTGAGCTGTCCGGAGGAACGTGTGTCGGCTTTTTACAGCCGTTCAAGTAGTCCGGTTCCGGGAATATATGTTTCCGTTATGGCAATGAAGTGAAAGCTCCTGAAATAATGGGGTTTTAATTAGGGTGGTAACGCGAGGTCTCCTTCTCGTCCCTTGGGATGAGTAGGGGCTTTTTTTGCGTTCAATTATAGAGAGGATGTGCATGAAGTAATGAAGTGGGAAGAACTTTCAGGGGCTCAGCAGAACGAAGTGGAGCGTCAGCTGGACGTTCTCGCCAGAGGTGTTGTGGAGATCGTTCCTGAGGAAGAAATGAAGAACAAAATTATGAAATCTGTTGTTTCAGGAGAGCCGCTGCGTGTTAAGCTCGGGATGGATCCCTCTGCTCCGGATCTGCATCTGGGGCATACGGTGGTGCTGCAGAAGCTGCGTCAATTCCAGGATCTGGGTCATGAGGTTCAGTTGATCATCGGTGATTTCACTGGCCGTGTCGGCGACCCGACAGGCAAATCGGAAACCCGGAAACAGCTGACAGAAGAAGATGTGATGCGCAATGCAGAAACATACCAGAAGCAGATTTTTAAAGTGCTTCATCCGGAGCAGACCAAGGTGTATTTCAATTCAGAGTGGCTGGGCAAGATGTCATTCGGCGATGTGGTGCATTTATCCTCCAAAGTGACCGTAGCCCGGATGCTGGAGCGTGACGATTTTGAAAAACGTTACCAGAGCGGACAGCCGATCAGCATTCATGAGTTTTTCTACCCGCTCATGCAGGGGATGGACTCCGTAGCACTGAAGAGCGATGTGGAGCTGGGCGGTACGGATCAGAAATTCAACCTGCTCATGGGAAGAACGCTGCAAAAGGAGTACGGTGTAGAACAGCAGGTGACCATTACGCTGCCGCTGATTGAAGGTCTGGACGGCGTACAAAAAATGAGCAAAAGTCTGGGTAACTACATCGGGATCGATGAAGATCTGAATGAAATTTACGGAAAGTCCATGTCCATACCGGATGAGCTGATGTTGAAATACTACAGTCTGGCTACCGATATTAGTAATGAAGATCTGGAAGCTCTGAAGTCAGGCATTGATGCTGGCAGCGTACACCCCAGAGATGCTAAAATGCGTTTGGCGCATACCTTTGTTCGAATGTATCATGGAGAAGAAGCTGCAGATCAGGCGCAGCAGCACTTCGTGACAGTGTTCCAGCAGCGGGCACTTCCTGAGGATATCGAAGAATTTGTCATTCCGGCTGAAGAGCTCCAGGATGGCGAAATCCGTTTGATGAAGTTATTGACCCTATTAGGCTTTGCAGCTTCTAACGGTGAAGCCAAACGCAGCATTCAGCAGGGTGCAGTAAAGTGGAACGAAGAGAAACAGACCGATATTAACGGACAGATTAAACCTGCGGATGGTGACATTGTTCAGGTAGGGAAACGAAAGTTTGCCAAACTAAAGCTGTCCTAAGTTTAGAAACACGTAATAAGAAAAGCGGATGCGCCTGAGCTTCTTCCATGGAAAGGAAGACTTGGGTGCATCCGCTTTTATGTATTAAAAAATCCCCGGGAGAGTCTCCCGAGGATTACAGTTTCAATCTTAACGGTTGTAGAATTCGACGATTTGCTTCTCGTCAATATCCTGGGACAATTCGGAACGTTCTGGCAGACGAATGAATTTACCTTCCATGGAGTTCTCATCGAACTCGACGTAAGCTGGAAGATGAACACGATTTGCCAAAGCATCCTTGATTGCGGAGAGGCTGCGGCTTCTTTCACGAAGACCGATCACATCTCCCAGAGATACAGAGTAGGAAGCGATGTCTACTTTCTTGCCGTTGACAGTAACATGACCGTGAGCAACGAGCTGACGGGCACCTGCGCGGGAATTGCTCAGGCCCAGACGATAAACCAGGTTGTCCAGACGGCTTTCCAGCAGGAACATAAAGTTCTCACCGGCAATACCTTTCATGTTCTGTGCTTTATCAAACAGGGTACGGAATTGTTTCTCGCCCAAGCCGTACATGTGGCGCAGTTTTTGTTTTTCCTGAAGCTGCATGCCGTAGTTGCTCATTTTTCTCCGTTGGTTAGGACCATGCTGTCCCGGAGGGAAAGGGCGTTTCAATTCTTTGCCAGTACCGCTGAGGGAAATACCCACACGACGGCTCAATTTAAATTTAGGACCGGTGTAACGTGCCATTTAATATAGACTCCTTTGTAATTAAGTTTCATTAGGGCTCTATTTGCGCCGTATTTGTTTGAAACTGTCCGTGTGCCGGAAGATCTGACAGAAAAGTTCAGCCGCTGTCCTGTCAGCAACAAATATCGTGAGGGTGACACAATCATCCGCCCAAAAAAATTGAATGCATTGCATTCTTATTCAACAATAAATATTATATGAAATAACTATGCAAAGTCAAGTTGGTTAAGAGAGAAAAGTTTTGTCTTATTTTGTCGATAGGACCTTTGACCTAAAAAATATGGATAAAATGCTTAAAACTTAATGCAAATCTAGGTAAAAAAGAGTAAGATAAGATTATTATTAGAGCATTCATCCACCTGCGATTGCGGTCAGCGGCGCATTTAGGCCTTATGGGTACACGTTAATTCATATTATTTACATCTGGGTCTTTAGACAGACCTTATTATGGTGCAAAGGAGCGCCCAATATGTCAGAAGAACAACGGAAAGCATCCGCAAGCTCCTCCACATCTGCGGCTCTGATGAGTGCGTCGTCCCTTGGGACGGGGGACACGGGTTACGTTTCCGGAAGCGGATGGCATCATATGCTGGACATCACGCTTTCCGATCTGCCGTATCTTCAGCCGATCATAGAAGAGAGCTTCTTAGATTGGAAAGAGGAATGCGCAGGGCTGTTATCCAGCATCGCGGGGGAATGGGCTGTGCTTCGTCCTGACGGAACCTGGTTTACGGGAGATCCGCAGCTGCAGGATTATTTTTCTGCAGGTGATGATCCCGCTGTGTCGGATCTCATAGGATCAGGGAGTGCTTGTGCTGTTCGCAGCGAACATGTACTGGGCGGCAGGACTGTTTGTGCAGTCCCCTTGTTATCCAGAACGCACGGCGATTTTTTTGCTGCACTGGTAAGCGTAACGAAAGGCCAGGATACAGAGCGGGCCCGTTTCATGACCGAGGCTGCGGGTATCATACTCCGATCCAGCTTCTATCGAAGATTCCAGCAGATTTTTGTGACAGACTTGGAAGTAGTCTATGAGCAGGCGGCCAAGGAAGCAAGGCGGCGTTCTCTTCTATTTCAATATGTGAAACGAATGCACACCCGGATTGATGTGGATACCGTATTGAACGAGGTCATTGAAAGCGTACTTTGTGTATATCCGAACGCAGATGTTCAGCTGTTCATGTCTCAGGACCATGAGAGCAATCATCCTCTCGTTAAACCGCTTTTGCTGCACCACTGGCAGGAAGAGATCTACGTCCGGACCTTTATGGAAGGGACATTGACGATCGTTCACAACGAAGCAGGTAAGGATGCGGAGTCCGAGATTGGGGTGCCTGTAGGCGGAAAACAAGGGGTGTACGGGGTGCTTCATCTCAAAATCCCTCGTGAACACCTGCCGGAGATCGATCTGGAGCTGCTCGAAATGATGGCAGATGCAGGAGGTACTGCGTTTGAGAATGCCAAATTGTACGAGCAGTCGAACGTCATGATCCATGAGCTTCGTATGATCAATGAGCTTACTCAAAGCTTGAGCAAAAGCTTGAATCTGACAGATATTTATCAATTTGCCAACCAGGAGCTGCGGAAGATTCTTCGTGCCGATTACTGCTGCATTCTTAGTATGAATGAGGAATTAGGCGCCCTGGAGGTTACCACTTGCAATGCGCCTTGGCTGGCCAAAGAGGTTTTTCCGAAGGAATATGGTGTAGGCGGATACGTGTTTCAGACCAAAGAGCCGCTTATATTAGCCGACTATTCCGAAGAACGCCCGGCGGAGTCGAAACTGATGGAATCAACAGGCTCCAATTCTCTAATAGCAACTACGCTGATCGTGAACGGCATTACACGTGGTGTTATTTTAATGACTCATCGAAAGAAACATTATTTCTCTTATGATGACTACCGTCTGCTGCAGACCCTGTCCAGCCATCTCGGTCTTGCGGTTGGCAATGCGTCACTGCATGCCGAGGTGAGGCGGATGGCCAACCGGGATATGCTGACCGAGCTGTATGCCCGTCATTATCTGGATGAAGCCATTCAGCAATGTCAGAGCCGGGATTTCTGCGGATCCCTGATTGTTGTCGATATCGATCACTTCAAGCGCGTTAACGACACGTATGGACACCAGATCGGGGATAAAATACTAAAACAGGTCAGCAGCATTGTTAAATCCTCCATTCGTCAAACCGATATTGCTGCAAGATGGGGAGGGGAAGAACTGGCCGTTTATTTACCAGGCTTGAATATAGAGGCGGCTCTTCAAGTCGGGGAGCGGATTCGCCAGAGGGTAGAACAGGAAACAGACCCTCTTGTAACGGTATCCTGCGGTGTATCAGAATGGAACTGGACGCATGAACGAATTAGTGTAGAATCATTGTTTTATCGCGCAGATATGGCATTATATGAAGCCAAGAACAGCGGGCGCAACCGGATTGTGACCGAACAGGCGGAGTCATCGTCCGAATAGACCGTCCTAACTGCATGAAATGAGGAGGAGCTGTAGCCAAAGTGGAATTTTCTACTGTGGTACAGCTCCTTCTTCTTTTCCACTGTCTTGCATAAATGAGAATGCGCCGGAAAACCTAATCTCTATATGATGGTGAAGGAGGGTCTGTCGTGATGATTAGATTCAGGTTTTCCAAATGGATATCGATCATGATGTGTCTATGCTTATCAGGCTGTATGTCCTCTGGGAAAGACCCTGACCATCTGCTTGAAATATCGGTTGCGGGCCTGGCCGGTATGGATAACCTCACATTTCAGGGAGAGAGCAGTATCCGAAGCGATCCTGCCGGAATCTATAACCGAACCGTTCAATATGAAGGAGAGCTTCAGAAACACAGGCTGCTAACTATGAAAATAAGCCATCGAGACAGAGTGCCCAATCATGAGCTCTATACCTCAGCAGGGAGCACCATGAATGGATTTCAGGCTAAAATAAGATACCAGGACGGCCGCTGGGCACCCCTTGCAGACGGATATGCTGAAGCGGGCTGGGTCAGCGGGTTTAATCCGCTTCAGCAGCTGGAAAGTATGATCAACATGGAAAAGACAGTGACGGAAGAAGTCGGGGCCCCGAGAGGCAGGAGAATATTGCGTGTTCAACTTAAAGAGGAAGCGTCCCGAACACTAGCTGTGAATATGCTCAATGAGCAGATGGCTGAGCTCCGGCAGCGGTTTGAGGATCAGGAAGGGGATCTTTATACCAGGGACAAAAAGGCCAGAGAAAGATTGACAGCGATTTGGGAGAAAGAAGACCAGGCCATGAAGAAGCTGCTGGAGCAGAGTAAGATCTCCGTCCTGTATCATATCACGATAAACGAGGCCAGTTCTCTGCCAGAGCGTCTTACTTCTGAAATTCGTATGAGATACGATGACTTCTCTGGCGTGAACAGGGATGAACGATCGTTGTCTGAAGTACGCTTTATTCGTTATGCACAATAAGGTAAAGCTTCGGCTGACGAAGCAGGGCCAGCGTGCTACAATATGAGAATAAAATTAACCGATGTTCAATTGAATGGGGATAAAGCGGTTAACTCAACACAACCAGAGGAGGAATAGACATGCGTGACCCAAGAATTCAAAAATTAGCGGAAAATCTGGTGGGGTATTCTGTCGATATGCAGCCGGGTGAAAATGTACTGATCGAAATGATCGGCTCCGAGCGTGATTTGCTGAACGCGATCGTGGAAGAGGTAGGCAGAAAGGGAGGACGCCCTTTTGTTCAATTAACGGATAAAACGGTACAACGGGCGATGCTGAAGCATGCATCCAAGGAACAGCTCTCGATCTGGGCCGAGCTGGATCTTGCCCGTATGAAGCAGATGGATTGTTATATTGGTATTCGTGCAGGTGAGAATGTCAATGATCTGTCCGATGTGCCTGAACAAAATATGAAGCTGTACAATTCGGTATATTCTCACCCGGTACATAGCGAGGAGCGCGTGAAGCGTACGAAATGGGTCGTTCTGCGCTATCCGAATGCAAGTATGGCTCAGCTTGCAAACACGAGTACAGAGGCGTTTGAAGACTTCTACTTTGATGTCTGCAATTTGGATTATTCCAAAATGGACCGTGCGCAGGATCCGCTTGCTGAATTGATGAGAAAGACCGATAAAGTCCGCATTACCGGGGAAGGCACAGACCTCAGCTTTTCGATTAAAGGCATTGGGGCAGAAAAATGCTCTGGCCAGAAAAACATCCCTGACGGTGAAGTATATACGGCTCCAGTGCGGGATTCCGTGAACGGCACAATTTCCTACAACACGCCGACACTGTATAACGGTGTTACATTCGAGAACATCACGTTCCGTTTTGAAAACGGAAAGATTGTGGAAGCCACAGGAAGCGATACCGCACGGCTGAACGAAATTCTGGATTCTGATGAAGGTGCCCGCTATATCGGAGAGTTCGCGATCGGATTTAATCCTTACATCCTGCATCCTATGAAAGATATTTTGTTTGATGAAAAAATAGCAGGAAGCCTTCATTTTACGCCAGGTCAAGCATATGATGTTACAGATAACGGCAATCGTTCTTCTATCCATTGGGATCTGGTACTGATCCAGCGTCCGGAATATGGCGGCGGAGAGATCTATTTCGACGATATTCTGATCCGCAAAGACGGCTTATTTGTCACTCCGGAGCTGGAGGGCTTGAATCCCGAAAGTCTCAAATAATCCGAAATAGGTTGCAAAAGAAAACGGATTCAATGTATCATGGAGAAGCAATAAAACCATTGATTCCACCTAAAGATACGGAGGGATTCCTATGTCCAATAACAACAATGCAAGCGTTGTCGAAATCGCTCAAACTGCAGGTCAATTTTCTTCATCCATCGTACTGCAGACAGAGAACAAGTACATCGACGTCAAAAGCATCCTGGGGTTATTCACGACATTGGTAAGTCACAAGAGCTATGAACTGCATGTTCACGGCCCTGATGCAGAAGAAGCGAAGAAAGCAATGATTGAGGTATTTAGTAAACATGGTCTGAACGTGAACGTCATTGCTGACTAAGCGTTGCGGGTCCGAAAGAACATCCTTCCTTTTTTAAAGGGGGGATGTTTTTTGGTACCGCCCCCGTATCATCTGTAAGCGGTGGAACTGGTCCTTGTATTGACATGACTTTTCGTCTAATATTAGAGATAGTAGTGTGCTGTGATTTTGACATAGGGGGGAAGATCATGACTTCATCTGATTTGCAGGAACAGCTGAATCTTAAAGCGATCAGTCTTCTACACGAAGATGCGGATAAAATTCAAAAGCTCATAGAAGTACAGATGGAGAATCTGGCAACCCGTTACTGCCCTCTCTATGAGGAAGTGCTGGATACTCAAATGTACGGATTTTCGAGAGAGGTTGATTTTGCGGTCAGAGCCGGACTATTGTCGGAAGTGACAGGCAAGCAGCTTCTCAGTAAACTAGAGCGAAATCTGGCCCTTCTGTATGAGGCGATGAACCAAGCAGAGTAGCCTGTCTATGGACAGGCGATACATAGAAGCGCATGCACGGTTTAACCGTGCATGCGTTTTTTGAATGGATAGGATGGACATTTTATGAATGCATCAAACGAGATAAAAGGAAACACCGAGTATAACATAAACAGCCAGCAGCATCAGGCCCTCGTACCAGTTCGTCTCGCCATCCTGGGTGATCGACTTGGCAATGAATACGGCCACACCAATCGCGACAAGCTCGATGGTTGTAAATACAATATCCATCGTGTTGCCGGAGAAGTAGCTGACAAATACGAGCACCGGAGCCACGAATAAAGCAATCTGCAGGCTGCTGCCTACAGCAATTTCTACAGCTGCGCCGATTTTGTTTTTCATGGCAAGCATGATCGCGGCACTGTGCTCTGCGGCATTACCGACAATAGCTACCACGAAAGCACCCACAAACAGTTCGCTGAGCCCATACTCTTCGCTGACAGGTTCCAGCACCCCAACCAGCCATTCACTGACCAGTGCTACCATGACTGTAGCGATTACCAGATAAAGAATGGAGCGTCCTTTGGACCATTGAGGCCCATGTTCATGCGGCAGTTCCTCATCTTTATGACTGACATCGGCCAGATAGTTTTTATGGGTAACCATCGAGAACAGCAGCCAGGCCAGATAGGCGAAAATCAGAATCCCTGCGACAACCAGACTGAGAAACTTGGTGTCTGACTCTGTAATGGAGTGTGTGTTCAGAAATACGGCAGGAATGAACAATGCGATGATGCCAAGCACCATTAATGAACCATTCAGCCCAGCCAGGCTTACATTATACTTCTGAACTTTGAACTTCAGGCCGCCTGCGAACAGACTTAGGCCTAACACGAGCAGCAGATTACCGATAATTGATCCGGTGATGCTCGCCTTTACCATGTCAAACAACCCCTGCTGGACAAGCAGGATAGCGATGATCAGCTCCGCTGCATTGCCGAACGTGGCGTTCAGAAACCCGCCAAGGCGCTGTCCGGCGTAATGGGCTACACTTTCGGTCGCTTTTCCTAGAAAACCGGCGACGAAAATGACAGAAATAGCCGACAGTATAAACTGGAGCGTAAAGTTCCAACCTAAAAAGTGCCCTAAAGCACTCAGCAGGAAGGTGATGATCAGTAATGCGGGACTTATCCATTTTTTCAAGGTGCACACCTGCCTTATTGATATGTAAATAATGAAGTACTAACTCAATATACCCAAAAGAATCCAGGTAGTAAACTTTTTTCATATGCCGGAATTTGCTTTTTAGGCCTGTTAGGATTTACAATACGGATAATGAGGGTGAAGGGGGATTTTGGCATGGCGGAACAACTTCAACTGGATAATGGATTAATTCGGATTTCGAATGATGTCGTATCGAAAATTGCCGGCATGGCGGCTTTGGAGACACCTGGTATTGCTGCAATGTCAGGAGGGCTGTCCGAGGGCTGGGCCAAGAGACTTAGCGGAAAGAATGTGCAAAAAGGGGTAACGGTAGAAGTCGGCCAGCTGGAAGCAGCGATCGACCTTCGCATTATCGTCCTCTATGAAACACCTATACATGAAGTATGCCGCATGCTTCAGCAAAACGTGCGCGAGGCGGTTGAGAGCATGACAGGCCTGCGTGTCGTTGAAGTTAATGTTAAGGTGGAAGGCGTAGCATTTAAAGATGATGAAATTGAAGATTTCTCAAGTCGAGCGAAGTAAAGAGCAGCGATCATGACAGCATTACTGCTCCACACGGAATCAGAAAAAAGACTACCGGGCTGCCCGGTAGTCTTTTTTAATGATGGATTTGACCTGTTCTTCCTTCTGCGGCCTGTTGCTGTCTCTTGAAATGCTCAGCAGGATGCCGATGGACAGCATCATGACCAGCAGGGATGAACCTCCATAGCTGATAAACGGAAGGGTTACTCCTGTGATCGGAATTGTATTCGTGACCCCGCCAATATTGACGAAAGCCTGAATGGCAATCAGTCCCATGATACCTATTCCTGTGAGCGTTCCAAAAGGATCGCTGCACCTTAGAGAAACGATGATCCCCCTCCATATGAAGTACAGGTAGAGGAGCAGGAACAGTGCTGTTCCGATGAAGCCGAACTCTTCTCCAATGACGGCGAAAATAAAGTCGTTGTATGGATTTGGCAGGTAATGCAGCTTTTGAACACCTTCGCCATAACCCGCACCGCCGACGCCGCCCTGGCCGATAGCAATCAGGGACTGGACCAGATTGTATCCGGTTCCTGACTGATCCTGGAACGGATTCAGGAAAGCTTCGATCCGACCCATCTTGTAGTTGCCTGCTGCTTGCGATTCTCCACCGGAGATGACACTAAACAGGGAGCCTACACCGATAGTCATCGCAAGTCCGAGCGCAACGAGCGAAATACATACCGTAATATGCTTCAGGCTGGCACCGCCGGCATAAATGATCAGTCCGCAGGTGGCCACAAGGATAAAGGTGGACCCCAAATCCGGCTGCAGCATGATCAATCCGGCTACAATGCCTACGATAATCAGGACCGGAAAAAATCCGCCCTTCCACTGACGGATCCGCTCTCCTTTTTTCGTAATGAGTGCTGCGAGATATCCAATGGTGGCAATCTTGGCCAGCTCGGTAGGCTGAATGCCTAGTTTACCGTTTGCGAGGTTAAACCAGCTTGCTGCACCATTGGTAGTCCGGCCAATCACAACGACCAGCACCAGAAGGATTAGAGTAAGAAAAAACACAGGAAAAAAAAGCTTGCGATAAACTTTGTAATTGATGTTCATGGCAATCAGCATGACGAAAGTGCCAAGTGCGGCGAAAATGAGCTGGCGCTTGGTAAAATACAGCGCGTCATAGCTGAACTTTTCACTGACGACGGTGAGACTTGAGCTCGAGCTGAACACCATAATTAAACCGAATCCCACCAACAGCAGGGTAAGGATCAACAGTTGAAAATCCGGCGTCCCTCTCTTCGGCTGTGGTTTCGTATTTTTCATAGAATGAGTGCTTTACGCTTCGAGAAGCGTTTTCAGCTCCTGCAGTTTTTTGTTCGCGATATTCAGAACAGGCTGCGGAGGAGAACCCGTATAATCCAGTCCGTGCGGAAAGGTAGCCTTGCCCAGATAAACAGCTTCAATCTGAAGAACGGTATCCGGCTTTTCCAGCTTGCCTTCAATTGCACGCGTATTGATGCGGAGGTAATATTCCGCTTCCGTTTTCTTGTCTTCGATCTTGAAATCATATGTAGCACGGTAATATTCCCACTGCCAGCGGACGAAGCCTACCTTCTCGGCGCTCTCATCCAGATAAGCCAAATCACTCTTTAAGCCGTCCAAGCCTGTATTTTCAAAAATCATGGCGTTTTTAAACCCCCTTAATTAGTCCCTACAAAGGTCTTTAAATATGATAGTATGTTTCACTGACTTGTGCAAGCCCGCCGAATAGCGCCTGAAGTGACTTTAGGACTTATATCTTGCGGGTTTCGACAAGGGGGTGTGTGACCTTCACCTTCATTTTAAAGTGTAAGGCCTTCCTGTTTTCTGATACAATGTATTTCAAATGAAGAAAGCGAGAGGAAGATCAGGACACGGGAAGGAATGAAGCAAATATGAACAGAACAGCTGATCTGGAGTTATGGTTTCCGCAAATGGTAGAATGGCGGCGTTATTTACATATGCATCCTGAGGTTTCCTATCAGGAGGTGAAAACCTCTGGATTTGTAGCATCTGTTCTGGAAGACTTGGGATATGAGGTCAGAACAGGCATGAGCGGGCATGGTGTAATGGCCGTTCTTAAGGGCAGCATGCCTGGAAAAACGGTGGTGCTTCGCGCAGACATGGATGCGCTGCCGATCCGGGATGAGAAGGAATGTGAGTACAAGTCAACCGTTGACGGGGCCATGCATGCCTGCGGTCATGATGGTCATACGTCCATTCTGCTCGCCGCCGCGGCTTACTACATGTCCATCCGGGAACGGGTGCGCGGGGAGATCCGGTTTATGTTTCAGCCTGCAGAGGAAGTGTGCCCGGGCGGTGCGATCGGCATGATTCAGGCCGGCGCTTTGGAAGGGGCGGACGTGATATACGGTCTGCACTTGTGGACACCGATGCCTATCGGTACAGCTGCCAGCACGGCGGGTCCGGTTATGGCAGCCGCGGATGAGTTTTTTATCGATATTATTGGCCGGGGAGGCCACGGAGGGATGCCGCATGTTACAGCAGATGCGGTGCTGGCGGCAGCATCACTGGTGACCCAGATGCAAAGTATTGTCAGCCGTTCAGTGGATCCGCTGCAGCCTGCTGTTGTGACCGTGGGGACGATTCAGGGAGGTTCGGCTCAGAATGTCGTGGCTGACCGCTGCCGGATCACCGGGACGGTTCGGACATTTGATGAGGACACAAGAGATTTGATTCGCAGACGGATTGAGAGTATGGCGAAGGCAGCCGCGGAAGGTTACGGAACACAAGCAGTCATTGATTATTTGTCCGGGTACCCGGCCGTTGTGAATGATGCGGTGGAAGCAGAGCGGTTCTTCCGGACGGCTCCGTCGGTATTTGGCGAGGAGCATGTTCAGGTATCGCCAAAGATCATGCCTGCCGAAGATTTCGCATACTATTTGCAGGAGATTCCAGGATGTTTCATGTTTGTCGGGGCAGGCAATGAAGCGAAAGGGGCTGTGTATCCGCATCATCATCCGAAATTTGATTTTGATGAGGATGCCATGCTGAACGGTCTGAATCTGATGGTTCAGATGGTTGAAGCCTATCAGGATGAACATGCGCAGGAGCATATCAACCGCAGCTAAATGCATGGAAAGCGTGAGGTTTGGAAATCATAGGATCTGGGGAAGTTCACACCCGCATTGCTGCGGGGAAGGGGCTTCCCTTTTTTTATGGAGACTAAAGGTCTGTATAAGATCTGATGAACCAGGAAGGGGCTTAAGCCTGTCATGAATGACAACAAACCTTGCATTGTGCAGCGGGACCGCAGTATTCTGCTGGACGTCCATCATACCCGTTTTGAAGAAGCCCGGGGACAGATTTCGCAATACAGCGAACTGGTGAAGAGTCCAAGCTCTTTTCATACATACAGGATGACTCCGTTATCACTCTGGAATGCGGCGTCTGCCGGCTGGACTTCAGAAAACATAAGCAGCAGCCTTCAATCTCTTTCCAGATGGGAAGTGCCATTATCTCTTCTGCAGGAGGTGGAATGTCTTGTCTCCCGTTACGGACAGCTGCGTTTGATCAAGCATCCACAGGAGGAGGGGCAACTCATGCTGGTTGCTGAATCGGCCAAGATGATGGAAGACCTCCAGCAGAAGATCTCATTGAAGCCGTTCGGTCTGCATTTCATCTCCGGCATCTCGGCACAACTGCCGGCAGGATGCAGAGGCATGCTGAAGCAGGAGCTGACCCGGCTGGGTTATCCTGTGCTGGATCAAGCCGGCTACCAGGACGGACAATATTTGAATGTTGGCTGGGCGGGGGAAGGCAGTTCCGAAGGCACTGCGTCGGTGAAATTTCAGCTGCGGGATTATCAACAGGACGCGGTAAATGGATTTCTCAATCATGGCGGCCAAGGCGGGAGCGGGGTACTGGTTCTGCCCTGCGGGGCCGGCAAGACGGTAATTGGCATGGCTGCCATTCATAAGCTGCAGTGTGAAACGTTAATATTGACATCCAATACGACTTCAGTCCGTCAGTGGATTAACGAGTTGTGTACCAAAACTTCACTGGATGCAGGAGATGTCGGTGAATATACCGGTCAGTGCAAAGAGGTCAAAGCGGTTACGGTGGCCACCTATCAGATCCTGACTCACCGGCGCAGTAAAGAGGATGGCCCATGCCATATGGGGTTATTCAATGAACGCAGCTGGGGTCTTATTATTTACGATGAGGTTCATCTGCTTCCAGCACCAGTCTTCAGAGCCACAGCTGATATACAGGCTACCCGCAGGCTGGGGTTAACGGCAACTTTAGTCCGGGAAGATGGAAGGGAGCATGACGTATTCTCCCTGATCGGACCCAAATGTTATGAGATGCCATGGAAAAGCCTTGAGAAGATGGGATGGATTGCATCCGTGGACTGTATCGAGATGAAAGTATGGATGCCCGATGCTATGAAGGAGAAGTACCGGCTTGCCGGAAAACGGGAGCAATACAGGCTGGCTTCGGAAAATCCATTAAAGCTGGAACTGATCAAGCAGCTGATGCAGCGTCACTCTGATAAGCAGGTCCTGGTCATCGGACAATATGTTGAACAGCTGAAGGATATCTCCGAAAAGCTGGATATCCCGCTTATCTATGGCGGTATGCCGCAGAAACAGCGAAACCGGCTGTATGACGCATTCCGGCAGGGTGAAATTTCAGCGCTTGTCGTATCCAAGGTAGCCAATTTTGCGGTGGATTTACCGGATGCGTCTGTTGCAATCGAGGTGTCCGGAAGCTTCGGCTCCAGACAAGAGGAAGCCCAGCGCCTCGGGCGCATCCTGCGTCCCAAAACAGGCGGCACACGTGCCTGCTTCTATGCTTTAGTCACCCGGGACAGCCGGGAGGAGGACTTTGCACTCCGCCGCCGGCTCTTTTTAATTGAACAAGGGTATGAGTACCGTATGCATGCCGATGTTTACGGACAGGCGGATTCGTAGATGAGTATGAAGAAGCACGGTGATGATGCAGGTATGCCGGATAAGAATACCATCCATATCCCGGAAGGAAATGCTCGGGCAGTGCTGCAGGCGATCTGGAAGGCTTTCGCAGGCCAGCCGTTTGATGAGGATGCTCTGGTGATGTTAAAGATACCACCGCTCAGCGGTGCGGAGGTAATGGCGGCATTTATCGAATTAAGGGCATGGTGTATGATCCACACGGTAAAAAACAACTGGGATGAGCGGCTGTTTTTTATCTCGGAAGAAGTTCTCTTAAAGCTGCAGGATCTGTTTTTCCGGCTCCCGCCACATTGGGATCAGATAGATGCTCCGATATTGAAACGCGAGGCCGGGGTTGGGCTTGCAAAGGATCTCTTTCACGTTCTGGTCTACATGCACCAACAAGAGGGACTCACCTTGACGACGAAAGGGACGGTACACAAAAGGCAGATCACCAAGCTGGAAGCCCTGGACACGGGACTCCGAAACGAGGATGCCCAAGGGTTGGGACTTCACCATACACATGCTGAGGTGTATACGCCCGCCGTCGCCGTGCTGATTGACCTTACACTGGCTTTAGGGCTTGTCATTCAGCTTCCCGGCCGACTTGTACTGAATATGGACAGCGTGCTCGAGTGGCTTCATCTTTCGGAAGACCATATGAATGCACTGCTGTTTCAGCATGTGATGCAGCGATACGGAAACCAGGAATCCGATCACCAGCATTTTCGTGCTTTGCTGTGTCGTTGTGATGTTCCGGTCCATTCCTGGCTGGATCTGGATGCGCTGCTTCGTGAGATGACATCTGCCGGGATGGTGAAGCAGGAACGGCTGGGCATGGTGAACAAGGCCGCTGCTACATGGGTGCAGTTTTTGGCGGGTGCAGGCTGGGCAGATTGCGGCCAGTCCGGAGATGGCAGTCTTCTGGTCCGCTTCAGAGTGTCGGGCTGTTGTCTGATGAACATGCCTTTCCAAGAGGAATATCCCTCGTCACTTGAAGGCGGTTTATATGTTCAGCCGGACTATGAAATTCTGGTGCCTCCGGAAACGCCTTATCAGGTGCTGTGGGAACTGTGTCGTTGTGCTGACTACGTGGCAGGTGATCGAATGATGGTTTACCGCCTCAGCAAAACATCTGTCACTTCTGCCACTTATGCCGGTTTCGGGGTTGAAAAGATTCTTACGTTGCTTGGGCGTCATGCGGTAACGGGTATACCGGAGCATGTGGTCGATGCGGTCATGTTATGGGGGCGGGAAGCGGCGCTGTCGGCTCCTTCAAAAACTGTGGTTAAACCTGAAGAGCTTAATGCTCCCTCTGTTTTGCAAGGTGACTTGCAGCGTTTTAAGGGGCATCAGCGTATGGAAGGTTCTTTTTTACCGCGTGCCGGTTTGATAGGCGGCATGAGAGAGTATGGTTTCTTGGAGCTGGATGATGAGGTTCCTGACGGGGAAAGTCTTTTTCCAGGGATACAGCTCATTCCGCGATCCTGGACCAGTGAACTGCGAGGTTATCACGCTTCGACCTCCAGACAAATCGTAGAAACTGCGTTAGGCTGGCGGGCAGCGTTGGAAATCCGGAAGAATGGTCAAAATCGAAAGTTTATACCGCTGACAGTTCAGCGTGATCCCTGGATCATCGAGGGAGAGCTGTACGAACTCGAACAGAAGATTCCGGTCCGTGTCGAACTGGGGGATGGAGATTGGCAGGAGCTCCGGATCCTGCTGCCTGCCATGCCGAATTCGCGCAGCTTGTGAAAGATCTCACCTCTTTTCCCCCTTCTTAAGCTCATACCGATATGATATGATAAGGGAAGTTGCCCCTTGGTAAGGGACAATAAATCTATTAAAGAAACGGGATGAGTTCATGAGCGTATCGGAATTAAACACGGTCGATATGGCCGAGGTGCTCACCTATGCCTATGATTTAGGCGATATGATTAATGCGTCTGTCGAAGTGGCGGACTACCTATATTGGAAGCAGGCTGTAGAGAACAACCCGGATATCCAGGGACTGGTCAGGGAACTTCAGGGGAAGAAGGAACTGTTCGAGGAAACGGAGAGATTCGGTCATTTGCACCCGAACTACCATGAAGCGAAGGAGCAGGTTGCGGAGGTAGAAGCCCGGCTTGAGGCCATTGAGGAAGTAACACGCTTTAAACTGGCCGAGCGAAGTCTGGATGAATTGCTGCACCAAATGTCCGAGAAGATCGCCTTCTCTGTGTCAGAGAGCATAAAGGTGCCGAGCAATGATCCACTTCCGAAGAAAGGCTGCGGCAGCGGCGGCGGTTGTCAGTGCGGTTGAATCAGCAGTAACGATAAGAGAGCGAGGCGAGCGGGAATGTTGGCGGAACGAACAGGGTTTATTATATGGGTGAGTGATATCAAGGCTGCAAGAAATTTGGAGAAGTACGGAAGTGTACATTATATTTCCCGCCGCATGCAGTATGTCGTCATGTACGTCAACGCAGACCGCGCTGAGGAAACAGCCAAGAATATTCGAAGATTGTCCTATGTACGGAAGATTGAACGTTCCTACCGTAACGAGATCAAGAAAGAATACAGCAGCAAAATTCCGGATAAGACACAGTTCTATGGAGTTTAATATTAAGATGTGGAAAAGCGGCTCAGCAGCCGCTTTTTTCTTTTGTTCATGAATGATTCATATCTAGAAAAGATATGAACTTGTGCCGAATTGAGGAATGATGTAATATGTTGGGTATATATACATAGATATAAACATAGATATAAAGACCCATTTGGTGGGAGAGTGATTGTCCATGCGCAACAAAGGCACAGAGCGTTGGAGCACCTACGAGCCGTTTTATATTACACTAAACGATAAGAAGATTGCCGATATCGTCATTACCAAGCATGCCCGTCAGCGATACGAGGAACGGTTGAACGGAGATAACACGCCTCATGACGAAATTGGGGCCTGGATGTGGGAATGTCTGAAACAGAACCGGATGGTGCCTTATTATCGCAATGAACAGGATGTGTATCTGATTGATGATGATCTGGTTGTCGTCGCCGAATTTTCGGAACTGGAGCATGAGCGGGATCTGATTGGGAATCCGCTGCACCGTATGATCATTGTTACCTTTCTTGGCCGGATGTCGGAGACGATCGAGCTGCGTGATCTGAAATCCTATTATTCCTGGCTGCGTCATTCCCGGCGAATGACCTTGATGAAGAACAGCCGTAAACGCAAATAAAGAGCAGATGTGTGAATCAGCGCACCTGCTCTTTTTTTGTGGATGAACTTGAAGTTCGGTACAATAGAGTCAGTCACTTGTTTGGGAAAAGGAGTGTGTCTAATGGACAGCGATATGCAAAAAAGAGGAGCCGGGAATAAACGGACAGGCTGTGATCTGCATTCACATACAACAGCTTCGGACGGAATGAACAAACCGGCAGGCAACGTGCGTCTGGCGAAGGAAAAAGGCCTTGCCGCAGTCGCGATTACCGATCATGATACAGTTGCAGGCCTTGAAGAAGGAAAGCTGGCTGGCGAACAGTACGGCATTACTGTCGTTCCGGGTGTGGAAATCAGCACGATGGCTGGCGGGATAGACATCCACATTCTCGGTTATTTCATCCAGCCGGAAGACGAATTATTTCTTCAACGGCTTAGCCAGCTTCGCGATACGAGAGAGAAGCGCAACATCAACATCATTGCCAATCTGAACAGGCTGGGTATGCCTGTGACGATGGACGAGGTCATCGAGGGACTGGGCAGGGAGCTCGCTCCGGATGAGAGCATTGGACGGCCGCATATTGCGGATGCCCTGGTCCGCAGAGGCTTTGCGAGTGATATGCGTGACGCCTTTGACCGCTATTTGGCTCAAGGCAAGCCTGCATACGCGCCCCAGCCTCGCATCTCGCCTGAAGAAGCCTGCAGCTGGATACGCGAAGCGGGCGGTGCACCTGTGCTGGCTCATCCAGGGCTGTATGGGGATGACGAGCTGGTGCGGAATATCCTGATATCTGCCAAGCCGGCGGGCATTGAAGTGTACCATTCGGACCACGGACCGTCTGACGAGCAGCGGTACATGGCAATGGCAGAGGAGCTGAATCTGATCGTGACAGGCGGCTCGGATTATCATGGGGAGCGTCAGGGTGTGGTTTTTCACGGCGATTTGGGCTCCAGGACAGTGGAGGTTTCTGTACTGGGGGCACTTTCAAAGGCAGCAGGACTGCATTGATATGAGGTGCTGTGTGTATGTGAATTAAAAAAAGAAGCCGTCTCAAAGATCTAAGATCTAGATCTTGAAAGACGGCTTTTTTAGAGCCTAGTTTCGCTGGTTTTTGACTGTAACTGCGAGACTGCGGATCAGCTGTTCATCCGGCGTGACAAACAGTGTTTTCTGATTGTCATAGATGACAAATCCCGGTTTAGAACCGTTTGGTTTGCGGACATGCCGGATCAACGTATAATCGACCGGCACGCTGCTGGATTCTTTGGCCTGGCTGTGATAGGCCGCAAGCTGGGCGGCTTCCTGAAGGGTTTCTTCACCATACCGGTCACTTCGGATCACGACGTGGGAGCCGGGAATATCCTTGGTGTGAAGCCAGGTATCATTGGATGATGCCAGACGATTGGTGACGTATTCGTTCTGGAGGTTGTTTTTGCCTACATACAGCTCAATTCCCTCTGAAGAAGTGTATACATGGAGGGTCGGCTTGTCGTTCTTTTTCTTCTTCTTGGTCTTGCGTCCCCTGTCTCTCAAATACCCCTGCTGCACCAATTCGTCCCGGATCTCGTCAATATCATTGAGTGAAGCATGTGATAGCTGCTGCAGCAGGTTATCCATATACGTGATTTCCTCACGGGTCTTACCGAGCTGCTCATGAATGACGGACAGGCTATTTTTATATTTATTGTATTTCTTGAAATAGCGCTGCGCATTGTCTGAAGGTGAAAGAAGCGGATCCAGCTGCACGGTCACCGTGCTCTGTTCCTCGTCATAGAAGTTGGTCAGTTCTGCCGCCTTGTCGCCTTTCTGGATCTGATGCAGATTGGCAAACAGCAGCTCCCCGGAAATCCGGTACCGGTCGGCATCGCCGGCTTCCTCCAAATCCTGCTGCAGGTTATCGAGTTTTTTTACATTTTTGGCCCGCTCATTTTGAAGAAATCTCAGTAAGTCGCTCACTTTCTGCTTTACGGTATCGCGCTGGGCTTTTTCGCCGTAGTAGTCCTCCATGCAAAGGCTGATCGTTTCATAGTGCTGGAGTTCTCCCGGCAGCATTGTAAGCGGAATGACGGAGAATACCGGTTTACCTTTCTGGTTCTCTCCGGTGACCGGGGAATATTGGTGCTTCCTGATGGGATCCGTGACGTCATGGTAAGCATCCCATAGCGCTTTGTACTCATCCTGACCTTGTATATCTGGCATATTTCCGCTTGAGGATATCGTCGCACGATGTACGATCTCCTGCGCCGCCAGCGGGCTGAACCCGCTGAACGTATTCACCAGCCAGGATACGGTCTGATCGTCTTCCGGACGTGACAGCCAGGATTCCTTAAACGCTGTATAATCGGTATCCATCGGATTGAGTTTATGCTGCTGGGGCGGTTCTGTGTATCCGAATCCAGGCATGATGACACGGAAGCTGCTGATAGCCGGTGTTACATGGTGAATGCCGTCCAGTATCGTTTGACTGGAAGGATCCTGCAGAATGATATTGCTGTGGCGTCCCATCAGTTCGATAATGATTTTTTTGATGGACATATCCCCCAGCTCATCCCGCTGCCGGATGGTAATGTGTATAATACGCTCCATTCCAACCTGGCTGATCTCCTCTATAGCTCCATTCTCGCAGTGCTTGCGCATGAGCATACAGAACATGGGTGCTTCCGTCGGATTCACGAATGTTTCTTGAGTCAGGTGGACTCTGGGATAGGTAGGGTTTGCAGAAAGCAGAAGCTTTGCGTTGCCGTTCCTTGTACGCAGGTGAAGCACAATGTCCCTGTCACTGGGCTGATATATTTTATTGATCCGGGCGCCCACACAAGCTTGAAGCTCATGCACGACCGCCCTGGTTACGATGCCGTCCAATGCCATAATTATATTCTCCATTCTTTATGTCTCTAAATAGCGTTCTCCTCTATGATACATAACTTCTGATAAAAACTTAAGGGGCCTCTCTGTGATAATTATGAACCTGTCCGAATACATTTACGTTGAGAGGTGGAAAAGCTGTCATCCGCCGGAACTTGCGAAACGACCGGGAGGGGAAAGGAAGCATGGAACAAAAGGAATGGCACCAGATGGATGTCGCTGAGCTGCAGCAGGTCATGCAGGTACATCCGAAGCAGGGCCTTACCGAAGAGGAAGCAGAACAAAGGCGCAAAACCAACGGATTAAATGAGCTGTCAGAAGGGGTGAAAATCTCACCGTTCACGTTGTTCCTGAACCAGTTTAAGGATTTTATGGTCCTTGTACTTCTGGGAGCCACACTTGTTTCAGGTCTCCTTGGCGAGTATCTGGACGCGATCACGATTGTAGCGATCATACTCATCAACGGTGTACTCGGATTCGTACAGGAATTTCGTGCAGAACGTTCTCTGCGAGCACTGAAGCAGCTCTCTGCCCCGGGTGCGAAGGTACTGAGAGACGGCAAAGTGGTGCACATTACGGCAAAAGGTCTGGTGCCCGGAGATATTATTGTCGTCGAAAGCGGGGATCGTATACCTGCCGATGTCAGGTGGCTGGAGACGAGCAGCTGCAGTGTGGAGGAATCGGCGCTGACCGGAGAATCCCTGCCGGTGAACAAGCATGCGGAATCCATCATGGAGAAGGATGTGCCCCTTGGCGACCGTAAAAATATCGGGTATATGGGCACCATGGTGACCCGGGGCACGGCGAAAGGCATTGTCGTTCATACAGGCATGAACACGGAAATGGGCAAGATCGCGCACCTGATCCAAAGTACGGAGACACAGGAAACCCCACTGCAGCACCGTCTGGAACAGCTTGGGAAAATTTTGATCGGCGTGTCCCTCGCCTTGACCATTATGGTCGTTGTGGCCGGTATTCTGCACGGACAGCCGGCGACAGGCATGTTTCTGGCCGGGGTCAGTCTGGCGGTGGCGGCCATACCGGAAGGTCTGCCAGCCATTGTAACGATTGCCCTGGCACTCGGAGTTCAGCGCATGATCAAGCGCAAAGCGATTGTCCGGAAGCTCCCTTCCGTAGAAACGCTGGGATGCGCTTCTGTCATTTGTTCTGACAAGACGGGTACACTGACACAGAACAAAATGACGGTGACCCGGGTATGGACCGGTGGACGGATGATGGAAGTAACCGGACAAGGCTATGAACCAGCCGGCCATATTCTGAAGGACGGGAAGCCGGTTGAACTGCGCAGTGACCAGTCACTCCGCCGCCTGCTGCAGATCAGCGGTCTGTGCAATAACGCCGAGATTTATGAAAGTAAACCGGATGCGACAAGAGCAAAGAAAAAGAGCAAGGAAGAAGTCCCTGCTTCAAGCTGGGAGCTGAAGGGGGATCCCACAGAAGGTGCCCTGCTTACGCTAGCGGGCAAGATGGGCTTGTCATCTGCTGCATTATCCGCGACCTATCAACGGGACAAAGAGTTTCCTTTTGACTCCGAGCGCAAACTGATGTCTGTGATTGTCAGTCATCAGGGCGGACGGCTGCTGTGTACGAAAGGTGCACCGGATGTATTGCTGGATGCCTGCTCTTACATCCTCTGGGAAGGCAATGTCGTACCGCTTACGGGCACACTGAGACAAAAAGTGCTGGCAGCGAATGAAGAGATGGCGTCAGGCGCACTCCGTGTGCTTGGACTTGCATATCGTGATCTTCGTCCGCATGACAAGCCTGCCAGTGAGAAAGAGGCGGAGTGTCAGCTGGTGTTTGCCGGGCTTGCCGGCATGATTGATCCTCCGCGCCGCGAGGTTCGTGATGCCATCGCAACATGCCGCAGAGCGGGCATCAAGACGGTGATGATTACGGGAGATCACCGGACGACAGCGGAGGCGATCGCCTCCCAGCTGGGCATTATCCCTCGCGGTGGATTGTCGATGACAGGTCAAGAGTTGTCGCGACTGGATGATAAAGAGCTGGATGCCAAAGTGGACCAGACTTATGTTTATGCAAGAGTGTCCCCGGAGCATAAGCTTCGGATCGTAAAGTCGCTGCAGCGCAAGGGGCATGTCGTGGCCATGACGGGGGACGGAGTGAATGATGCACCGGCTATCAAGGCAGCGGATATCGGCATCTCCATGGGCATCACGGGAACCGATGTAACGAAAGAGGCTTCGGCGCTTGTGCTCAGCGACGATAACTTCTCGACCATCGTGGCGGCAATCGAAGAGGGGCGGAGCATTTATGAAAATATTCGGAAGTTCATCCGCTACCTGCTCGCATCCAATGTCGGTGAGATTCTGACCATGTTTTTCGCGATGATGATGGGACTGCCGATGCCGCTCGTTCCCATTCAGATCCTGTGGGTCAACCTCGTAACGGACGGACTGCCGGCGATGGCGCTCGGTGTAGACCAGCCTGAAAAAGATCTGATGGAGCACAAGCCGCGCGGAGCGAAGGAGAACATTTTTGCCCGGAGACTCGGCTGGAAAATTATTAGCCGCGGCGTACTGATCGGTCTCTGTACGCTGGGGGCATTCTGGCTCACGCTGCAGCATGCTCCGGATGCACCTGGACAGCTTGCAAAGGCTCAATCCGTCGCATTTGCAACCTTGGTGATGGCGCAGCTGATTCACGTCTTCGACTGCCGGAGCTCACGCTCGGTCTTTCACCGGAATCCGCTGCAGAACAAGTATCTCGTGCTTGCCGTGCTGTCCTCTGTGCTGCTGATGCTGGGTGTCATGTATATCGAGGCACTGCAGCCGATCTTTAAGACCGTTCCACTGGGACTCAGGGAGTGGGCGATTACCCTGGTTGCTGCCGGGATCCCGACCTTCCTTATGGGAGCAGGGAGTGTCTGGGGAGGACGTCGTCATCGCAACCGCCGCAGCATGGTGAAAAGTGCAAACCTTTCGGCATAAAGTAAATTTGAAATCCTGCCCTTCTGCGGTATGCTGAGGTTCATCAGCAGCCGTGGAAGGGAAGGAATAACGTTATGGAATTTACGAAAATGCATGGACTAGGTAATGATTTTATCGTCGTATACGGAGAACAGGAACTGCCTGCGGATGCTTCGGAACGAGCTGTACAATTATGCAATCGGTTTTTCGGAATCGGAGCAGACGGGCTTGTATATATATTGCCTTCAGATAGGGCAGATTTCAAAATGCGCATTATGAACTCAGACGGCAGTGAAGCGGAACAGTGTGGAAACGCCATTCGCTGTGTAGCTAAATATGTGTATGATAAAGGACATATTTCCCGTGAGCAGATCACCGTGGAAACACTTGGAGCCGGAGTACAGGCACTGACACTTCAGGTGGAGGGCGGAGCCGTCACAAGCGTTCGAGTGGATATGGGTGAGCCTGTTCTGGAAGGCTTGAAGGTGCCAACTACTGTAGAGGCAAATCCGGTGCTGAATCATCCGGTGGAAGCCGGAGGCCGGGAATTTCATTTCACCGCTGTATCGATGGGCAATCCCCATTGTGTGATCTACGTCGATGACGCGGTGAATTTCCAACTGGGAACCTGGGGGCCGCTGCTGGAGAAACATCCGCTGTTCCCGAAGAAAATCAATGTGGAATTCGCCACGGTCCGGAAGCGGGATTATATCGACATGCGTGTCTGGGAACGGGGAGCAGGGCCGACACTCGCCTGCGGAACAGGAGCCTGTGCGACACTGGTATCTTCCGTGCTGAACGGATTCAGCGACCGGGCGGCTGTTGTCTCGCTGAAGGGAGGCGACCTGTTCATAGAGTGGGATGAGAATGACAACCACGTGTATATGACGGGACCTGCGGCGTTCGTATTCGAAGGAAAGACAAAGTAATCATAAGCAGAGGGGGCCGGGTACCGGCCTCCTCTTTGTCTCTTTATCTTCTGGTGTTATGTATGTTACATTTAGATGAAAATAACTGTCAGGCAGGGGGAGCATGATGAAACCGGATCTTCGGAAAGCATGGGAGAGCAGGGTACTGGTCGGCGATGGAGCGATGGGTACTTTTCTATATCAAAAAGGATTTCCGGTGGGAATATCCTACGAGGAACTCAATCTGACAGCTCCGGAAGTTATCGGAGATGTGCATCGCCAGTACATTCAGGCAGGCGCTCATGTACTGGAAAGTAATACATTTTCAGCGAATTATGACAAGCTGTCTAAATATGGCCTTGAAGCCAAGGTGGAAGAGATTAACCGGGCGGGGGTGCGGATTGCCCGGGAAGCGGCTGGCCAGCAGGGCTATGTCGTCGGTGCGGTGGGATCTATCCGCGGCGGGAAACGCAACAACATTTCCTCAGAAGAGCTCAAGCAGCATTTTGAACAGCAGATTCATGCTCTTTTAACGGAGGGTGTAGACGGCCTGCTGCTGGAAACCTTTTATGATGTAGAAGAGATGCTGATGGCCCTCTCGATCGTGAGGCAGGCCAGTGATCTGCCGGTTATTGCCCAATTTGCGGTCGAGGATATTGCCCGCACGCTCGACGGGTATACGATGGTCGATGCATTCCGTATGGTCAGCCAGGCCGGGGCCGATGTGTTCGGGTTCAACTGCCGCACAGGTCCTAACGGAATGGCAAGAGCGCTGGAGACGCTGGATGGTATGCGGAGCCTTCCGGCATCTGTATATCCAAACGCAGGAATCGCAGACTACGTGGACGGTGAATACCGGTATGGGGCTACTCCGGAATATTTTGGTCAGATGGCCGTCCGGTTTGCTGATATGGGAGCCAGATTGATCGGGGGTTGCTGCGGAACGACGCCGGAGCATATCGCAGAAATCTCGGCTGCTCTGACTGATTACAAGCCGGCCCCGCTTCCTTCACCGGAAATGACGGCAGATCGGGTTGTGGTTCATGAACACCTGGATGCGGTGCAGGAAGAGCGGAAGGGCGAGCCGACCTTGGCGGATCTGGCCAAAGAACGCCACACCGTCATCGTAGAATTGGACCCGCCGCGGGATCTGGATATTACCAAGTTTATGAAGGGCGCTGAAGCGCTGAAACGTGCAGGTGCTGATGCCTTGACACTTGCTGATAATTCACTTGCGGTTACCCGGATGAGCAATATGGCGCTGGGACATCTTGTTCAGTCTCGCGTGGGGCTGCGTCCCCTGATTCATATTGCGTGCCGTGACCGCAATATGATCGGCACCCAGTCGCATATGATGGGCTTCGATGCCTTGGGCATCGACCATGTTCTGGCCGTAACAGGGGATCCGGCGAAGTTCGGTGACCTCCCCGGAGCAAGCTCTGTTTACGATCTGACTTCATTTGAAATCATCCGTATGATCAAGCAGCTGAATGAGGGTGTGGCATTTTCGGGGAAACCGCTGAAGCAGAAAGCGAACTTTGTGGTGGGCGCTGCCTTTAACCCCAATGTGAAGCATCTGGATAAAGCAGTACAGCGGCTGGAGAAAAAAATCGCCAGCGGTGCGGATTATATTATGACCCAGCCGGTATATGATTCGGAATTAATAGTAAGAATGAAAGAAGCGACTAAACATTTGGATATCCCGATTTTTGTAGGGATTATGCCGTTAGCCAGTGGGCGGAACGCGGAATATCTTCATAATGAGGTGCCGGGCATCCAGCTGTCGGATGAGGTTCGGGAGCGCATGGCTGGCCTGGAAGGTGAAGAAGGCCGAAAAATGGGTGTTCAAATCGGCAAAGAGCTGCTGGACGTGGCAGCAGAGCATTTTAAGGGAATCTATATAATGACTCCGTTTATGTTTTATGAGATGAGCGTACAGTTAACGCAGTACGTTTGGGAGTTGTCCGGACGCAGGGAATCCCCCTTGTTTCATTAATAAATATCAATTACAATGGTACAATGGATTGACCGCTAACGTAGAATGAACCTACCCGGCCTGTCCGGCCAGGGTAGTCAAGTGTATAGGGGGAGCAACCGCAATATGGCTATCAAACTGATTAATATCGGCTTCGGAAACATCGTTTCGGCCAACCGCATCATTTCTATTGTGAGCCCGGAATCTGCTCCGATCAAACGGATCATTCAGGAAGCCAGAGACCGCCACATGCTGATTGATGCTACATACGGCCGCCGTACAAGAGCTGTCATTATTACGGACAGCGATCATGTCATCTTGTCGGCAGTGCAGCCCGAGACGGTTGCCCACAGGCTATCCAGTAAAGATGATGACAACGACGAATAAAGATGGGGAGTATTATGTCTACAAAGGGATTATTGATTGTATTGTCCGGTCCGTCGGGCGTAGGAAAAGGAACGGTATGCAGTGCACTGCGCAGCCGTGTTCCGGATCTGATTTATTCTGTTTCTGCAACAACCCGCCAGCCGCGTCTCGGTGAGGTGGATGGCATTAACTATTTTTTCAAGGGCCGGGATCAATTTCTCTCCATGATTGAGAATGACCAGCTGCTGGAATATGCCGAGTATGTAGGCAACTACTACGGCACTCCCCGCGATTTTGTGGAGGAAACGATTGCTAATGGTAAGGATATCATTCTTGAAATTGAAGTGCAGGGTGCTCTGAAAGTGAAAGAGAAATTTCCGGAAGGAATTTTCATTTTCCTGACACCGCCGTCGCTGGATGAACTGAAGGACCGGATCGTAGGACGCGGTACGGAAACTCAGGCTGTCATCGATCACCGGATGTCGGTTGCAGTGGACGAGCTGGATTTGATCAAGCATTATGACTATGCAGTTGTTAATGATGAAATCAACCAGGCTTGCAAAAGAATAGAATCTATCATTATTGCCGAACACTGTAAAGTGAGAGCACAGCGATAGAGCAACAAGCATAGGATTGATAATCACATTAAAGGGGTGTTGGAAGAATGCTGTATCCTTCAATTGATGAAATGATGCACAAAGTAGACAGCAAGTATTCGCTCGTGGTTGCGGCTTCCCGCCGTGCCCGCCAGCTGCGTGAAGGAAAGCAGACGGAACTCGTAAATGCCAAGTCACACAAGTATGTTGGTGTGGCACTTGAAGAGATTTACGGAGATCACGTCAAGATCATTAAAGGAGAGGAATAACCTCTTCGTTGCAAAAGATTCATAGGAAACCGTTCCAAAAATGTGACAACCGAAAGGTTGTTATTTTTTTGAGGAGAAGCAGCTTTGAAGGCAGAGGTTGCTTCTTTGCTGTTTTCAATACGAATAACAGGGGGATCCAGTCATGTTGAAAGGAAAAGTGATTGTGCTTGGAGTGACGGGAGGTATTGCGGCGTACAAGGCGGCTTCCTTATGCAGCAAGCTTGTTCAAAAAGGCGCGGACGTGTACGTGATTATGACATCTTCGGCCAAGCAGTTCATTACAGAGCTGACCCTGCAGTCACTGACGAAAAACCCGGTGTACAGCGACACTTTTGACGAAAGAGACCCTTCTGTCGTGTCCCATATCCATCTGGCGGATCTGGCGGATCTTGTGCTGGTAGCGCCCGCTACAGCGAATGCAATAGCGAAGATGGCTCATGGTCTGGCCGATGATATGCTGACAACAACGCTGCTGGCTACCACGGCGCCCGTCATGATCTCTCCTGCAATGAATGTACATATGTACACGCATCCTGCAGTGGTTGAGAATATGCAGACCCTCGTTTCCCGTGGTGTGTCCATGATCGAGCCCGGTGAAGGGCTGCTTGCCTGCGGGTATGTTGGCAAAGGCAGAATGGAAGAGCCGGAGAGTATTGTACAGGTGGTAGAGGATTTCTTTCAACAGCGTGAGCGTTCAAATCATGCTCCTGCCTCAGCTGCGGCCAAACCAGGACTGCTGGCAGGTAAAAAGGTCGTTGTGACGGCGGGGGGGACCGTAGAGCGTATAGATCCGGTGCGTTATATTACCAATGATTCCTCCGGCAAAATGGGTTTTGCCCTCGCAAAAGCAGCGCATGCAATGGGTGCAGATGTCAGACTGATTACGGCACGCACGGATGTATCTCCACCGGAAGGCATTTCCGTAGAGAGTGTGGAATCCGCTCAGGATATGTATGAGGCTGTCATGCGGCAATTTCCAGACAGCGACATTGTGATCAAGGCAGCAGCTGTAGCGGATTACCGTCCGGCACAGTCTGCGGGTTCCAAGCTTAAGAAAAAAGGCGACACCATGACACTCGATCTGGTCAAGACAACCGATATTCTCGAATCGCTCGGCCAGCAAAAAACAACCCAGTTTTTGATCGGATTTGCTGCAGAAACAGATCATGTTGAAGCGTATGCGACAGACAAGCTGCGCAGGAAAAAATGTGACCTCATCGTGGCGAATGATGTGACAACAGCAGGTGCAGGATTTCGCAGTGACAGCAACGAAGTGCGTGTGTTTGATTCGCAAGGTCTTGTTCTGGATCTTCCGCTCATGTCAAAGGAGGAGGTCGCCCGGCAGCTGCTGTCTCTGGCGGCTGAACGGCTTGTGAAGGAGGAAGATTGATGGACGTGGCAAAAGTGATTGTGGACGTGCCGTCTAAAGACACCGACCGGCCGTTTGATTATTTGATTCCGGACCGGCTGAGACCATGGGTTGAGGTAGGCAGCCGTGTCGGTGTTCCCTTCGGTAACCGTACCATGCAGGGATATGTCGTCTCCCTGCATCCCCGTTCAGACATCGATTCAGCCAGAATTAAGCCGATTCAGTCGGTGCTCGATTTTGCGCCGCCGCTTTCTCCGGATTTGGTGGATTTGAGTGTCTGGATGAAGGAGCGATACGCCTGCCGGCAGATTACCGCCCTGCAGTCGATGCTGCCTACCGCCCTCAAAGGAAAAGCCGAAAGGTACATTACGCTGGCAGATCCTTCAGAACGAGAACAGGGTTCGAGAGAAGGGGTTCTGTTCTCGGTTCAGCCTGAAACGGAGGGAGAGCAGAATGTTTTGGCCTTTGTGCGTCAGCGAGGGGAGGTCTCACTGGAGCAGTTGAACCGTGCTTTCCCGGAGGAATCCGCCAGCGTGAAGGCTTTATTAGCAAGAGGGCTGCTTCGAGAGTATCAGCAGATCAAGGACAAGCTCTCGAAGAAAACGATGAAAGCCCTTGAGCTGGCTGTCTCATTAGAGGAGGCGCAGGAAGCACTGAACAACTTTCCGGCGAAAGCGCAGCGCCAGAAGGATGTGCTCGCCTATATTGTGGAGATGGAGCCTTTTCTGCCGCTCTCGCTGAAAGAAGTACTGACAACCGTTGGAGTGACAGCGGGGACTGTGAAGGGGCTTGCGGATAAAGGATATATTGTGATTGAGGACATGGAGGTATTCCGTGACCCATATAAAGGCAGGAATTTTGAGCCGACCGAGCCGCTTGCGCTCACATCAGAACAAAAGCAGGTGTACAGCCGGATCATCCACCAGCTGGATGAGCGAAATCATGGTGTCTTCCTTCTGCATGGGGTGACCGGAAGCGGCAAGACCGAAATTTACCTGCAAATCATCCAGCGCTGTCTGGAGCAGGAACGTGAGGCAGTGGTTCTGGTCCCGGAGATTGCACTCACTCCGCAGATGGTCGAACGCTTTAAAGGACGTTTCGGGGACAGGGTGGCTGTCATGCACAGCCGTTTATCGAGTGGAGAGCGTTATGATGAATGGCGAAAAATTCACGAAGGCCGGGCGTCGGTCGTGGTCGGTGCCCGCTCGGCGGTGTTTGCGCCGTTTACCTCACTGGGACTGATCATCATGGACGAAGAACACGAAACATCGTACAAGCAGGAAGAAACACCGAAATATCATGCAAGAGATGTGGCGATCCGCCGGGCTTCCCAGGCCGGTGCTGTTGTTATCCTGGGCTCGGCGACACCGTCGCTGGAAAGCTATCATGCAGCGAGATCCCGCTCCAGCAGTGAATTTGAGCCTGAGCTGCTGGAGATGCCGAGCCGAGCGTTGGGCAACCGGCTGCCGGAAGTCAGAATCATTGATATGCGCGAGGAGCTGAAGGAAGGGAACCGTTCCATGTTCAGCAGACCGCTGCATGAGGCGATTACTGCCCGGCTGGAGCGGAAGGAACAGATCGTACTTCTGCTGAACCGGCGCGGATATTCGACGTTTGTCATGTGCCGGAGCTGCGGCTATGTTGCCCAGTGTCCGGAGTGTGATATCTCGCTGACATACCATCAGAAGTCGAACAATTTACGATGTCATTACTGCGGTTATGCTGTACAGGCACCGGAAGTTTGCCCTGACTGCGGCAGTGAACACATTCGATATTTTGGCACAGGGACACAAAGGGTAGAAGAAGAGCTCGCCAAGCTGTTTCCCGGCATCCGGGTCATTCGCATGGATGTGGATACGACCACCGAGAAGGGATCTCATGAGAAGCTTCTGAAGCAGTTCCGGGACAAAAAGGCAGACCTGCTGCTCGGCACCCAAATGGTGGCGAAAGGCTTGGATTTCCCGGATGTGACCCTGGTGGGTGTCATTACAGCTGATTCGGCGCTGAACCTGCCGGATTTCAGGGCAGCAGAGAAAACGTTTCAGCTGCTGACCCAGGTTGCCGGACGCGCCGGCCGGCATCACCTCCCTGGTGAGGTGTTCATTCAATCCTATACGCCGGAGCACTATTCCATTATTCATGCCAGCGGCCATGATTATTTATCTTTTGTCAAAGATGAACTCAAGCATCGAAAAGCACTGCATTACCCTCCATACTGCCGGCTGATCCTGGTGACATTGTCACATGAACAGCTGCCGCTCCTGGTTCGGGTTGCAGAGAACTATGCTTCAGATCTCAAGAGAAGAGCAGACCGGCGCGGCTGGTTTGGGAGTCTCGACCGTTTTGCTGCGGAAGCACTGGATGTGCTGGGGCCTGTCGCATCACCTATTCCCCGGCTTAAAAATAGATACAGATTCCAATGTATGATAAAATGGCGGGGTGACATGGACGCTGTCTCGCTCGCCCGCCAGGTAGCAGAAGAGCTCCAGGATTCTGTGCGAGACACGAAACTGCAAATCAGCATTGACGTGGACCCGCAAATGTTAATGTAAATGAACATATATTGAAAGAAAAGCATGAGGATGGTGTCGTTATGGCAATTCGTATTATTGTTAAAGAACCGGATGAGGTGCTGCACAAAGTCGCCAAGGAAGTGACCAAAATCACACCCAATGTACAAAAGCTTCTCGATGACATGGCAGATACGATGTACGACGCTGACGGTGTTGGTCTTGCGGCGCCTCAGGTCGGTATTTTGAAGCGACTGATTGTGGTGGATGCCGGGGATGAACATGGTCTGATCAAAATGATTAACCCCGAAATAGTAGAAAGCGAAGGGGAACAGCTGGGGCCGGAAGGATGTCTCAGTATTCCTGGCTGGAATGGTGATGTCCGCCGGTCTGAACAGGTCAAAGTCAAGGGACTCGACCGTGAAGGCAATGAGCTGCTCGTTACGGCAACCGGTTTGCTCTCGCGTGCTTTCCAGCATGAGATTGATCACTTGAACGGTGTTCTGTTCACAGATATTGCGGAACGTGTGTATGAATATGACCCGAACCAGCCTCCCCGGAGGGAGTTGGAGAACCGATGAATATTGTATTTATGGGAACACCGGCTTTCGCGGTGCCCAGCCTGGAAATGCTCATCCAGGAAGGATATACGGTTTCGGCTGTCGTGACGCAGCCGGACCGGCCTCAGGGCCGTAAGAAGGTTTTGACACCTACACCTGTGAAGGAGGCGGCTCTCCGTCACGGAATACCTGTGCTGCAGCCGCAGCGTCTCCGGAATCCGGAAGCCGCAGCGGAGCTGGCGCAGTATAAACCCGATATGATTGTTACCGCCGCATACGGCCAGATTCTTCCCAAAGCGGTGCTTGAAATGGCACCGCTGGGGTGCCTGAATGTCCACGGCTCACTTCTTCCCAAATATCGCGGCGGAGCTCCGATTCAGCGCTGCATTATTAATGGAGAGTCGATTACAGGCGTAACCTTGATGTATATGGCTGAAGGTCTGGACACCGGAGATATGATTGCCAAGGCGGAAGTGCCGATTACGGAGCAGGACACGGCCGGGTCGATGTTTGAGAAGCTGAGCGAGATCGGTGCGAATCTGCTGAAGGATCAGCTGCCGCGGCTGGTTCAGGGCGTTGTTCAGGCAGAGGTTCAGAATGAGGCAGAGGCAACCTATGCTCCTAACCTGAAACGCGAGGATGAAAAAATCGACTGGAACTGCTCTGCACGGCAGATCTTTAACCAGATCCGGGGGCTTGTGCCGTTCTCCGGCGCCTTTACCCTTTGGGAGGGTGATGTGTTCAAAGTCTGGTCCGCAGAGGTATCTGATGAATCAGGCAGCCGGGGTACAGCTGTGCCGGGGACCGTGCTTGAACTCCGTGAGAGCGGTATACTCGTTCAGACAGGGACCGGGGTGTTGAACCTGCTGACGGTTCAGCCCAGTGGTAAGAAAGCGCTGGAAGTCAGTCAGTTTGTCCGCGGCACGAGCATGAAGCCAGGGACGGTACTGTCGTGAGCCGTCGCGGTGGAACAAAGAAAGTGACAGCCAGAGAATTGGCGATGGATGTACTGACCCAGGTTGAACAGGAAGGGGCATACAGCAACTTACTGCTCAACAGCGCCCTGAACAAGGCAGTATTGGAAAAAGGAGACGCCGGTCTCGCTACAGAGCTTGTGTACGGAACGATCGCACGCATGAACACACTGGATTATTTTCTGGACCGGTTTGTCAAAAAGGGATTGGCCAAGCTCCAGCCGTGGGTGCGCAGTCTGCTCCGGCTCAGTTTGTACCAGATTCTTTATCTGGACCGGATTCCGGAGCATGCTGTTGTGAGCGAAGCGGTGAACTTAAGCAAAAAAAGAGGACATCAGGGCATCTCCGGCATGGTCAATGGTGTTCTTCGCAGTGTGCTGCGAGAGAGAAGCCAGCTCTTGGTTCCCGATGATCTGCCTCCGGCAGAGCGGATTTCACTCCAGCACTCCCATCCATTATGGATGGTGAAGCGATGGGTCAAGCAGTATGGCGAGGAGGCGACGGAAGATATATGCGCTGCGAACAATGCGCCTCCTCCCGTAAGTGTCCGGGTAAACACAACCATGATTTCACGGGATCAGATGCTGAACGAGATGATGGAAGCCGGCCACACTGCGGTTCCTTCTGAAGTAAGTCCTTATGGCATTGTGGTCCAAAGCGGCGGAAACATGGCCTATACGGAATGGTACCGTGAAGGTATGATTTCGATTCAGGATGAGAGCTCCATGCTGGTGGCAGAAATGGTGGAGCCGCATCCGGGGATGACGGTGCTTGACTGCTGCGCTGCGCCGGGCGGCAAAACGTCTCATATCGGAGAGCTGATGAAGGATGAAGGCCGCATTATTGCGAATGACCTGCATTCCCATAAGCAGAAGCTGATTGCAGATCAGGCAGAGCGTCTGGGACTTTCCAGCATTACTTCCGTTACCGGAAATGCACTGGACCTTCCCAACATATACGAAGACAACTCCTTTGACCGGGTGCTGCTGGATGCGCCTTGCTCCGGTCTGGGTGTCATCCGCCGTAAGCCGGACCTGAAATGGGTCAAAACTCCAGAAGATGCTGGTGCTATTGCGGAACTTCAAGCAAAGCTGATCCATGCTGCAGCGGGGCTGGTCAAGCCTGGCGGCTTGCTGGTGTACAGCACATGTACCATGGAATCCCGGGAGAATGAAGGAATCATCGAAGCGTTTCTTGCTTCCCGCAGCGATTATGCCATTGAGCCGGATCCGGAGCATTTTTCAGAAGTGATAAGGGAGAGGGCACTGTCGCGCGGAGGCGGGATACAGATCCTGCCGCAGCATTTTCACAGTGACGGCTTCTTCATTGCAAGATTGAGACGGATTTTGTAATATGATGAATTTGCTCTAAGACTATAGTCACGGCCCGCCTAATTGGCGGGTTTTCTCTTTTACGGTCTCTTTTATTTATGGTAATATAGTAAGAATGAAAAAAGAAATGACTTTACATGAAAAAGACAGGTGTGGTGAGATGAACCCTTTTATATATGATTTGTCCCTGGAAGAGCTTCAGCAATGGGCACAGGAAAATGGTGAAGCTGCCTTTCGCGGCACACAGATTTATGAATGGCTCTACGTGAAACGCGTAGACTCCTTTGAAGAGATGAGCAATCTGTCCAAAGAGCTGCGCGCCAAGCTGACTGAACAATTCAGCTTTGTGACATTGAATGAGATTACCCGCTTTGAGTCCAAAGACGGTACAGTTAAATTTTTGTTCGGCCTGCATGATGATCATGCTATTGAGACGGTCATCATGAAGCATAACTACGGTAACAGTATTTGTGTAACTACCCAGGTGGGATGCCGGATTGGCTGTACGTTCTGTGCATCGACACTGGGCGGACTGAAGCGTAATCTGACAGCGGGTGAGATCACTGCTCAGGTAGTACAGGCACAGAAAATGCTCGATCCGAAAGGGGAGCGTGTCAGCAGTATCGTCATCATGGGCTCAGGCGAGCCTTTTGAGAATTATGATGAGACGATGAAATTTCTGCGGACCATGATTCACGAAAAAGGACTGAACATCGGGCAGCGTCATATTACGGTGTCCACAAGCGGCATTGTGCCAAATATCTATCAGTTTGCGGATGAGAACACCCAGATTAACCTGGCCATTTCCATTCACGCACCGAACGATAAGCTTCGTTCGAAGCTGATGCCGGTTAACCGTCGTTTTCCGTTTGATGATGTGATTGATTCGCTTCGGTACTACCAGGCCAAAACAGGCCGCCGCATAACATTCGAATACGCTTTGATCGGCGGTGTTAATGATCAGGTTGAGCATGCCGAGGAATTGGCAGATGTCATCAAGGATATGAACTGCCATGTTAACTTGATTCCGGTGAACCACGTGCCGGAACGGAAGTATGTTCGGACTTCGCGCAGCGATATTTTTAAATTTCAGCGTGCACTGTCGGATAAAGGCGTTAATGTGACGATTCGCCGTGAACAAGGCCATGATATTGCTGCCGCCTGCGGTCAGCTTCGGGCCAAGCATATGGAGTTGGGGTGAGAAGAACTTGATCAATACGGTTCATGTAAGTCATGTGGGTCGGGTGCGCCAGGTCAATGAAGACTCGGTGCTGGTCCGTCATTTGGAGCATGGCTATACACTCGGCATTGTTGCCGACGGTATGGGGGGACACCTTGCTGGCGATACAGCCAGCAGGCTTGCAGTTCAGACGGTGGCTGAAGACTTGAATAGTCTGGTTTCTGATTTATCCATGAACGAGCTGCGGGTACTGCTGATGGAAGCCATTCTTCATGCGAATGAGGTGATTTACCGTGAAGCGTCCGGAGATGAGCGGCTTTACAACATGGGAACTACCATTGTGGCCGTACTCCTGCGGAATGATGAAGGCTATATTGGTCATATTGGAGACAGCCGGGCTTACAAAGTCTCAGGCAGCAAGGTAGAGCTCCTTACAGAAGATCACACGCTGGTGAATGAATTGTTTAAAAACGGTCAAATTACCGAGGAAGAGCTGAAGACACATCCACGGAGAAATGTTTTAATTCGTGCTCTTGGCACGGATTCCAAAGTGAATGTCGAGCTGAATTCTGTCGGGCTGGGGGCAGGGGAGGCCCTGCTTCTATGCAGCGACGGACTCAGCAATCTCGTCAGCCGTGAGTCGATTGGTCAAATTGTCGGCGCGGCGGATCTTCCTCTGGAAGAAAAAGCAGACCGTTTGCTTCAACTGGCTCTTCTTGCCGGGGGCGATGACAATATTACTGTCGCCCTGCTGCAGCATCAAGGAGAAACGGCCAGCAGCGTACAAAGGGGTGGAATTCATGATCGGACATGAATTGGCTGGTCGTTACAAGGTTATTGAGCGAATCGGCGGCGGCGGAATGGCATTGGTCTACAAGGCCCAGGATATTCTGCTCAACCGGAATGTAGCGATCAAAGTGCTGCGCCAGCAGTTTGTGCATGACGAAGAGTTTATCCGCCGGTTTCGGCGAGAAGCTCAATCTGCGGCATCATTGTCACATCCGAATGTAGTCAGCATTTACGATGTGGGCCAAGAGGACGATATTCATTACATCGTCATGGAGTGTATCGACGGTAATAATTTGAATGAGATTATTAAGGAACGGGCTCCCTTGCAGGTGGATGAAGCGGTTCGCATTGCATCCCAGATTTGTGATGCGCTGGAGCATGCCCATCAAAACCAGATTATTCACAGGGATATTAAGCCGCATAATATTTTGATCGGACGCAACGGCCGTGTTAAAGTTACAGATTTTGGAATTGCACGTGCAGTTACATCAACCACCATCACTCAAACGGGTTCTGTGGTCGGTTCGGTTCATTATTTCTCTCCGGAACATGCCAAAGGTGTGGCTACTGGCGAGAAGTCGGATCTGTACTCCTTGGGTATTGTGATGTATCAAATGTTGACCGGCCGCCTTCCTTTTCTGGGAGAAAGCCCGATCAGTGTTGCGCTGAAGCATCTTCAAGAGGAATTTGAAGAGCCTAGAGAAGTCAATCCGCTGATTCCTCAAAGTGTGGAAAACATTATTTTGAAATCCATGCGTAAAAACCCGCAGGAGCGCTATCAGTCTGCGGATGAGATGATGGTCGATCTGGATACTTGTCTTCTGCCGATCCGGCGTGATGAGCCGAAGCTGGATTTCGAGGATGATGAAGATCAGACGATGGTCATGCCTGCCATCAAAAGCATGCAGCGAAGCGGGAATGCTGCACCAGTCGTTTCGAATGATGATGATGATGATGACGGACCTGTACCTCCTATGAAAGAGGAAACTTCGGAGAAACCGGCCAAAAAGAATAAAAAGAAGCCGGCGCTGATTGTTGGTTTAAGCCTGCTGTTTTTGGGCATCATTGCGGGTATCGTCTTTTTCGTAGGTCAAATGCTGGAAGTAAAAGATGTGACGGTTCCAAGTGTCATTACATTGACCGAAGAAGAGGCTGTCCGAAAATTACAAGAGGTCGGTTTGGTCGTGGATGAAGAAGTTATCCGGGAATACAAGCAGGGTGTAGAAGAAGGAATTGTATTTGCGCAAAGCAGGGCTGAAGGAGCCATTGTCAAAGAGGGGGCGATCGTCCAGCTTTCTGTCGGAGCGGTGAAGCCGCTCAGCACGATGCCGGATCTTTCCGATGCTACCCTGGACGAGGCATTGTCACTTTTAAATGAACAAAAAGTGAATGAGGATGCCATTGAAACGTCAGAAGAGAATCATGATACGATTCCTGCCGGCACCTTGATTTCCCAAGTTCCGGCAAACGGTACTGAATTTGATCCTGACACTGTAAAAGTAGAGCTCGTGGTCAGCAAGGGCAAAGCCGAAGTGAAGATGCCTGATCTCACGGGCATGACACGCAGTGAGGCTCAGAGCAGGATCGAGTCTCTCGGTTTGAGAGTCGGTACTGTCAAAGACGAGCCAAGTTTCACTGTAGAGCGAGGGAAAGTGCTGTCCCAGTGGCCTTGGGATCCGGATTCGATGGCGACACCTGGAACAGAGCAAAATATCGTCGTCAGTTCCGGGTATCCATCGGATGCACTGAATTACACATTTAAAGTACCCGTCGCACCTGTAGTAGAAGGACAGGCGAGTAAAATCCGGGTTGTTTACTCGGATGCACGTGGAGACAACCAGGAAGCTGCAAACCGTGAAGTCAGCACGACAGAGATCGTTCCGGTCGAGATGGTGTTGTCTCCGGACAAGGACGGTACCGTTTCGATTTATAGAGATGGCCGTGCACTCGATACGTTCGTTGTGTCTTATACAGATGCCAAGAACGGCACTGTTACCGAGCCGACAATTGATCCTCCGCAGCCGGCTGTGCCTGATGAGCCTGTCATTACGGATCCGCCAGAAGATGGCGGAGAGGGCAATGATGATGAGGTGACCCCTGAGAGTAACGGAGAGGACAATGAACCTCCGGCGGGACCAGGTAATAATCGAGGCCAGGGTAACGGTAATGGTAAAGACAAAGGTAAAGGTAAAGATAAAGATAACGAAAACAATGAGGAGGTCCCGGAAGTTCCGGCACCTGCGGATGAAGAATAGGAAAGTGAGGCGTGTGCATGCTGGAAGGACTGATCGTCAAGGCGCTTAGCGGCTATTACTATGTAAAACCTCTGAGAGAAGGCCTGATTTCCGGTAAGGAACCATCGGTTCAATGCAGAGGCCGCGGCATTTTCAAAAAAAGAGGCGAGTCCCCGCTGGTCGGGGACCGTGTCCGATATTCATTGACAGAGAATGGGGAAGGGACCGTGGATGAAATACTTCCACGGTCTTCCCAATTAATTCGTCCTCAAGTCGCTAATGTCGGATTGGCGGTTTTACTGTTTTCGGTTCGGGAACCGGATATGAATCTGCTGCTGCTGGATAAGTTTCTTGTACATATTGAGCATGCAGGCCTGGATGCTCTGATTTTGATCACCAAGCAGGACCTTGCGGGCAGTGAAGACCATTCGGCAGAGCGGGTTAAGGAATTATATGAATCCATTGGATATCAAGTGATTATTACCAGCTCTCTGCTGGGAACTGGCACAGAAGAAGTGAAGCAAAGGCTGGCCGGGGAAATCAGCGTCTTTTCGGGACAATCGGGAGTTGGCAAGTCCTCTTTATTGAATGCGCTGGTGCCTGGGCTGACGCTGGAAACCAGCGAAATCAGTATGCGGCTGGGCAGGGGACGTCATACAACCCGGCATGTGGAGCTGATTGAACTGGATAACGGCGGATTCGTCGCAGATACACCAGGATTCAGCCAGCTGGATTTTATGGAGCTGGGCATCGAAGAGCTGACAGGCTGCTTTCGGGAATTCACCGCTTATGCCGAGGAATGCAAGTTCCGGGGCTGCAGCCACACGCATGAGCCGGGATGCCGGGTTCTGCAAGCCAAGGAAGAGGGCAAAGTGGCAGAGAGCCGGTACCGGCATTACCTGGAGTTTTTTACGGAAATAAAAGACATGAAACGGAGGTATTAGCGGATGATCAAAATTGCACCATCTATTCTATCAGCGGATTTTGCCAAGCTGGGAGCAGAAATTGCCGAGGCTCAGTCGGGCGGAGCAGACTGGATTCATGTGGATGTTATGGACGGCCATTTTGTGCCCAACCTGACACTGGGACCGCCGATCGTACAAGCAATTCGTCCCCATACTACCCTGCCGCTGGATGTTCATCTGATGATTGAGCAGCCGGAGCGTTATATCGCCGATTTTGCCAAGGCGGGAGCCGACTATATCACGGTTCACGCGGAAACGTGTCAGCATCTCCATCGTGTCATTCATCTGATTAAGGAGCACGGCGTGAAGGCCGGAGCTGCCATCAATCCGGGAACCCCGGCTCATGTGCTGCAGGAAGTGCTTCCTGATCTGGATCTGGTACTGGTCATGACCGTCAATCCTGGATTTGGAGGACAGCAATTCATCGGCCGGACGGTTCAGAAAATCAAGCAGCTTCGTGAGTGGATTTCACAGGGGAGCCGCCCCGAGACCCACATTGAGGTGGACGGCGGCATTACGGCAGAGACAGCACCGCTGGTCACCCGTGCCGGAGCCGACGTTCTGGTCGCTGGCAGTGCCGTATTTGGAACTGCCGACCGGGCGGCTGCGATTGAAGAAATCCGAAAAAGCGTACAAGTCTAAGCCTTATCCACTTTGGCGATAGATGCATAGGGCAGTGTCTCACTGCATAAATATGGTTACATGAGCTGGGTTCTCGTGTAGCCTTTTTTGTTATTGTTCACATCGCTGGGCTTGGTGCATAAAATAACAGCAGGGTTATGAGAATGATGGGGAGGGTGAGACATGAAATTTTATACGTTCAAGCTGCCGAAGTTTCTGGGAGGTTTTGTGAAGGCCATATTAAACACATTTCATAAAGGCTGACCGCTTGTATAGGCATAGACAAACCTCCGCACGGTACGGCAGCACGGGGAAACGAGAATGGAAGCGTAACATAACGGCGATCCGCCGTAACTCTTGGCTGCCAGACCGTGTCAAGCTAAAGTCAGATGATCATACAACGCACAAAAAAAGCACCCTGTATGCAGCAGGTGCTTTTTAACCTTACATATGTATTCAACAGCAAGAAAAACTCCTTATCCCATACAGCTTAGCAAGCTGTAGGTAAAAGAAGTTTTTCTTTAACAGTTATACGCGAGTCACTTTACCGGATTTCAAAGCACGAGTGCTGACGTATACACGTTTTGGCTTGCCGTCCACGAGAATACGAACCTTCTGAACGTTTACACCCCAAGAACGTTTGTTGTGGTTGTTGGCGTGAGAAACGTGGTTACCACTGCTTGGTTTCTTGCCTGTCACATAACATTTGCGAGACATAGATTACACCTCCTTGTTTCATAACCCTGTATAAAACAATACTTAAATATAATATCACAGTAAAAATTGCGGCGTCAACTATCCTAAAAACATTTATTTCTCTTTATTCTTATAGTACAATACTGTTTAGTCCATAATATTTTGGAATGGTACGATATGGATGTGTTTTTATGATCATGCTTATGTATCAATATAAGGCCGGTCAGCCGTTTGCCTTGACCCGCTGCCAGAGGGTTCATAACCTCAGGTATCGGAAATTTTATTTCATCTAAATTTACATTTGAAGCGTTTTTTGTATGATGCCAGGAAGGGGAATTCTCATTGAGTAAGCGTTCTTTGAATGGAACAGAATTTACCGCAATGGTACTAGCCGGAGCGGAACAACTGCAGCTGCATGCAGAACACGTCAATGCCCTGAATGTATTTCCGGTGCCGGATGGTGACACGGGAACCAATATGAATTTGACGATGACCGCTGGAGTAGCTGAATTAAAAAGCAAATATTCGGAGTCGATCGGACATAGTGCCGGTGTGCTTTCCAAGGGTCTGCTGATGGGTGCCCGGGGGAACTCCGGTGTAATCCTGTCTCAGTTGTTCCGAGGATTCAGCCGTTATTCTGCGAGCTTTAACGAACTGAACAGCAGTCAGTTTGCTGCTGCTCTTCAAACCGGTGTGGACGCAGCGTATAAGGCCGTTGTTAAACCGGTAGAAGGTACAATTCTGACGGTAGCCAAGGAAGCGGCCAAGCATGCTGTATACTATTCGCGCCGAAGCACGGATATTGTGGAGCTCATGGAGCAGGTGCTTGCCAAAGCGAAGGAGGCACTGTCCCACACGCCGGAGCTGCTGCCGGTATTGAAGCAGGTTGGTGTCGTGGACTCTGGTGGACAAGGACTCGTTTATATTTACGAGGGCTTTTTGAGAGCGCTGAAAAATGAGGATCGATCCGAGTCGCCTGTCACATCGTCAGCGCGTACGGAAGAACAGACCAAGGCCTCAGCCAGCGCATTAGCTACTTTGGAGCATGCAGGTGTTCAGGTGCCTACATCGGCACAGTCCAAAATCTCTACCGAAGATATTGAGTTTTTATATGATATGGAGTTTTTTATCAATCGCCAGCTGGGTGGAAGCCCTGCAGCTGAATTCAATGAAGACAAGTTCCGTAATTCGCTTGCCGTGAACGGGGATTCCATCATTGTGATAGCAGATGATGAAACGATCAAAGTACATGTTCACTCCAAAGCGCCGGGTGAAGTGTTGAATCTCGCTCTGCTGTATGGTGAAATTACACAAATCCATATTTTGAACATGAGAGAGCAGCACCGGGATCTTCTGACAACCGGGATGGATATTGCACCAATGCCGGAACTGTTTGCCGATATTCCGGCAGAAGAGAAGACACCGGAAGCTCCGGCCGTTCCGCCTGCAGATGAACTGGCCCCTTATGGATTTATCGCTGTGTCTTCCGGTGAAGGGATCTCCAATATCTTTAAAAGTCTTGGCGTAGATGTTGTTCTGTCCGGCGGACAGACGATGAATCCGAGCACAGAGGATTTTGTGAATGCGATTTCTACCATATCAGCACAGCAGATTTTCATTCTGCCTAACAACTCCAACATTGTGCTTGCTGCCCAGCAGGCAAGAGAACTGCTTGAGGGTGAACGCAATGTTACGGTAATTCCGAGCAAGACGATTCCTCAGGGGATGGCCGCTGCGTTTGAATTCCAGGAGGATGAGAGCATTGAAACCAACACCGAGAACATGCTGGAGGCCGTTTCCCGTGTGCAGTCCGGACAAGTCACGTATGCGGTCCGGGACACGCTGATCGACGGACTGGAGATCAAGGCCGGAGAATTTATCGGTATACAGAACTCCAAGATCGTGGCAGCTGCAGCCGATCTGAAGACAGCCTGTCAGGAGCTGCTTGAGAAAATGCTGCATTCCGGTGATGAAATTATTACCCTGCTCACAGGTGAAGATGCGACAGAAGAAATTACAGAAAGCTTGACAGGATGGCTCGAAGAGCAGTATCCGGATACGGAAGTGGAAGTGCATTACGGGGGACAGCCGATTTATGCATACCTGTTCTCTGTCGAAGCTTAGTCTCTAAATTAAGCTAGAATATGAGGGTCATTACAGGAGGGGTACTGCGTGAGTAAAACGGTGATTGTAACCGATAGTACATCGGACATTCCGGTGGATCTGGTGGAGCAATATAATATAACCATTGTTCCGCTGCGCGTTTTGTTTGGCGGTGATGCTTATCTGGACGGAAAAGATATTACGGCGTCACAGTTTTACAAGCGTCTCGTGGAGTCAAGCCAGCTCCCTACCACTTCCCAGCCTTCGCCTGCAGATTTTGTGGCCGCGTATGAAGACATTTTTAATAAATACCCGGACTGCAGAATTCTGTCGATGCACCTGTCATCCGAAATGAGCGGAACCTATCAATCGGCCAGGCTTGCTACTGATTTGATACAAGAGAACCTGCAGGGCCAGGTGACGGTTTGGGATTCCAAATCGGCTTCGTACGGGTTTGGCATGTTTGTAGTTCATGCAGCGAAGCTATCTTCTGAAGGCCGCACGCTGGAAGAGATCGTAGCATCGACCGAGGAGCTGCGCAGCAAGCGTCAGCTGTATTTTCTGGTGGATACGCTGGAGTATTTGCAGAAGGGCGGACGGATTGGGAAGGCTTCTGCTGTATTAGGCACGCTGCTGAACATTAAACCGATTTTATCCATCGACCGGGAAGGGGTTATTTATCCGGTCGACAAAGTAAGAGGACGCAAGAAAGCAACGTCACGGATCATTGAAGTGTTTCAGCGTGATCTGCCAGGCGTTACACATATTAAGGTAGCGGTGGGGACTACAGCAGATCCTGCTTCAGTCCATGATTTTCTGGAGCAGCTTTCGGCTGTGTTTACGATAGAAGAGACGACATACTCTGATATCGGGGCAGTTGTCGGCACCCATGTTGGTCCTGGAACCATCGCCGCGTATATCTGGCCGGCTTGATTGGGGGAAAAGAATGAGTCTCGATCTGGACCAAATATCCGTGAGGAAGATCAACGGCGTGAGCGCCCTGAAAGAAGGGGAGCTTCACGCCTTTGGCGTCTCTACGGTTAAAGATCTGTTGGAATACTACCCGTTCCGGTACGAGGATTACCGGCTCCGTTCGTTAAGTGAAGTCAAGGATGGAGACCGCATCACCATTCAGGCTAAAATTGCGGGCATGCCTGTGCTGCAGCGGTATGGAAAGAAGTCACGGCTGTCCTGCAAAATGCTCGCCGAAAACTGGATGTTCACAGCGACTTGGTTCAACCGGCATTTTCTGAAGGATCAGCTTACTGCTGGAAGAGAAATTGTGCTTACCGGGAAATGGGATCAGCGGCGCCTGCAGCTGACGGTGACAGAATCCGAGTTCCCGGATAAAGGTGCAGTGCGGAGCGGTACACTGCAGCCTGTATACTCGATCGGCGGGAAAATCACACAATCCTGGATCCGCAAAACGATGACACAAGCACTTCAGCAGTATGGCGAGATGATTCCGGAGATTCTTCCGCCGGCGCTGCTTCATAAATATGATCTTATGCCCCGCAAACAGGCGATTGCAGCTCTTCATCAGCCTTCTGATACGGGCGAAGGACAGCAGGCCAGAAAGCGTATGGTGTATGAAGAGCTGTTTATGTTTCAACTCAAGATGCAGGCATATCGTGCGATCAATCACGAGAAAATGGACGGGGTCGTGCACACCGCCGACAACGCGACAATCCGCGAATTTGTCCGGAGCCTGCCGTTTGAATTGACCGATGCCCAGAAAAAAGTAGAGCTCGAAATTTTGCATGACATGCGTTCGCCTTACTGTATGAACCGACTGCTTCAGGGCGATGTAGGGTCCGGGAAAACCGTCGTGGCCGCCATTGCGCTGTACACGACGGTCCGATCAGGATGCCAGGGTGCGCTGATGGTGCCTACTGAGATTCTGGCTGAGCAGCATATGCGCTCTCTCCAGAAGATGTTTGAGCCCTTCGGTGTAAGCGTGGGTCTGCTGACAGGGAGTGTGACAGGCAAGAGGCGAAAGGAGCTGCTGGCATCCCTGCAAATGGGGCTTACGGATATTATTGTAGGTACGCATGCCCTGATCCAGGAGGATGTCTTTTTCCGTCAGCTTGGGCTTGTGGTAACGGACGAGCAGCACCGGTTCGGTGTGAATCAGCGCAGTGTTCTGCGCCGTAAAGGATATAACCCGGATGTGCTGACGATGACAGCGACGCCTATACCGCGGACTATGGCCATTACGGCATTTGGCGATATGGATGTATCGACACTGTCGGAGCGGCCCAAGGGACGCATCCCGATAACTACACATTGGGTCAAGCATGATCTGATGGACCGTGTATTAGGCTTTATCCGTCGGGAGGTAGAACAGGGCCGGCAGGCATATCTGATCTGTCCGCTGATTGAAGAGTCGGACAAGCTGGATGTGCAGAATGCCATTGATCTTCATGTGCAGATGCAGCAGGCTTTTCCTGATTATGCGGTAGGTCTGCTGCACGGGCGGATGACACCGGGTGAGAAGGACGAAGTCATGCGGGGCTTTTACAGCAATGAGCTGCAGCTTCTGATCTCAACTACCGTAGTAGAGGTCGGTGTCGATGTTCCTAACGCAACGCTGATGATCATTATGGATGCAGACCGCTTCGGCCTCTCTCAGCTGCATCAGCTTCGGGGCCGGGTAGGACGGGGCGCGCACGCCTCCTATTGTATCCTGATCGCGGATCCTAAAAGCGAGGTCGGCCGGGAGCGTATGGAGGTTATGACAGAGACCGAGGACGGATTTGAGGTGGCGCGCCGTGACCTGGATCTGCGCGGACCGGGTGATTTCTTCGGCACCAAACAAAGCGGATTGCCGGAGTTCCGTATCGCTGATATGGTGGCAGATTATGAAGTTGTGGAGAAGGCCAGAGATGATGCCGCGGCACTGGTCGGCGAGGCGTCGTTCTGGACCTCACCAGCCTTTACAGCACTCAGGGAATATTTACGGCAGGAACAGATTTTTCAAGGGGACTTGATTGACTGATTTTTCCGGCACAATGGACAGGCTTACATCATATACTCACCATGATGGGAATATACGGGAGGTGTGAATGCCATTGAGTTATCAGCAGTATGGGATCAATCCCCAGCTTGTGGAGCGGATCAAGTCCAAGATGAAGAACCCTGCGATCAAAGAACGGATCAAAGGGGTTGTGCAGGGGTTATCCCGCAGTGATCTTCAAAACAGTACAAAGGTATATCAGGTGGTCCGGACATGTGCTGGCATTCTGGGTGAGAAGCTGAGCCCCACAGAGGAACAGCAAATTGTTCAGTTTGTCATTGCACAGCGGATCGATCCCAAGAACACGTTTCATTTGATCAAGCTGTGGGGCATGTTCCGTTAACGATCGCTTTCGGATGAATCGGAGATAGGGACGTACTAGCAGCAATATGTAACACAAATAAACGCCAGCTTGGATCTGCGAGCTGCCGTTTATTTGTGCTTATTTTTCGATGTCAAACGCGCCGGTTATTCCTCGGTTACCGACTGGATGCATTCCGGGCTGTCATTGCGTACAGAGTTGACGGTCATACTGACGCGAACGGCCTGCATGTCATCATCCGGATATGGAATGAGCAGAGATTTTAACTCATCCGCAGATGCATTCCGGTTCAGCCACAGATCCTCATGCTCACGGTCCAGAATGACCGGCATCCGGTTATGAATGGGTTCCATGAGCTGGTTGGGTGTCGTGGTGATGACGGTGCAGGAACTCACCCGGCTTCCGTCTGGAGCAGTCCAGATGTCATACAGTCCGGCCATGCTGAAGATGCCGCCGTCCTTTCTGCATATCCGATACGGGATTTTCAAGGCATCCTGTTTCTTCCATTCGTAGAAGCTGTCGGCCGGGATCAGGCATCTTTTTCTCAGAAAAGGGGTTTTGTAAGCAGGCTTGTTCTCTAGCGTCTCACTCCTGGCATTGATCATTTTCGCTGCTGCGGAAGCATCTTTAGCCCAAGAGGGAATCAAGCCCCAGCGGAGCTGGCCGATCCGGCGGCTGCGGCCGTCATGGATGACTGCGGCTACCATCTGGGTCGGGGCGACATTGTATTTTGGAGTGTGAAAAGGCGGAAGAGATTCGGCGTCAATCAGGAAGTGATTCATGAGCTCTTCCCAGGTTACGGTTAAAGTAAATCTGCCGCACATGCATGGACACTCCTTTCCGGGATAATCTATATAAAGAAGTATACATGTTAAATCGGGTTGGCGAAAACGGGGATGTCCCCTATAATAGGAAAGTATGTTTTTCTGCCTATAGCATCATCAGATATTTAACTTGAACAACAGGGGGAAGTCCAGTGTTTGATTTAAAAGCCAACGGTACGTCGGTAAAAACCGAGATCATTGCCGGGGCGACGACTTTTTTTACAATGGCCTATATCATGGTTGTCAATCCATTGATTCTTTCCGGGGCGGGCGTTCCGTTTGAACAGAGCTTTACAGCAACCGTCATTGCAGCGGTCATTGGTACACTGCTAATGGGACTGGTGGCCAAATATCCGATTGCGGTCGCTCCGGGTATGGGATTGAATGCCTATTTTACATATTCGGTCGTTCAGGGACATGAGAACCTGTCCTATCTCGAAGCGTTCTCCGCCGTCTTTATCGCGGGTATCCTGTTCCTGCTGCTGTCGCTGACCCCGCTGCGCAGCCGCTTGATTCAGATTATTCCTCATAACCTGAAGCATGCCATCTCAGCGGGCATCGGATTATTTATTGCTTTTATCGGTTTGAGAATGAGCGGGATTATTACGGCTCATCCGGAAAACCTCGTCGCCTTGGGAGATCTGCATCAGCCCTCTGCGATTCTAGCTCTGACGGGGCTTGCTATTACCTTGATCCTGCTGGCACGGAAGATCAAAGGTGCGTTGTTTATCGGAATGATACTGACGGGAGCTATTGCCTATTTCGCAGGAATGCTGACCTTTAACGGCATTGTATCTGTACCGACACTGCCTGAAGGTATTCTGGTCTGGAACCCGATTGAAGCAGCAGGGGATGTGATTTCTCACAGTCTCTATGCGGTTGTATTTTCGTTCCTGCTTGTTACTTTATTCGATACGACAGGTACCGTCGTCGGTGTAGCCCAGCAGGCCGGTTTGATGAAGGATAACAAGCTGCCGCGATCCGAGCGCGCCATGCTTTCCGATTCTGTCGCTACGGTCGCCGGATCCATGGTAGGTACCAGTCCGACCACAGCCTACATTGAGTCTGCGGCAGGTGTTGGGGCCGGGGGGCGTACAGGACTGACGGCTGTCGTTGTAGCGGTATTGTTTGCCGTTGCGGCCTTTTTCGGTCCGGTTATCGGAGCGGTCTCCGGCTTGTCGGCTATTACGGCCCCGTCTTTGATCGTTGTAGGCTGTCTCATGCTGGGTAATGTGCGGGGCATTGAGTGGAATGACTTCGATGAAGCATTCCCGGCGTTTATCGTCATTCTGACGATGCCGCTGACTTCCAGTATTGCCACGGGCATCGCCCTCGGATTTATTGCTTACCCTCTAATGAAGGTCGTAAGCGGTAAATTCCGTGCGGTGCATCCGCTGATGTACTTTTTTGCGGTGCTGTTTATCCTGCAGCTGCTGTTCGTGCCGCATTGATCTGAAATGTTTGCTCCACAGCGGCTTATGTTTCCGCAAATAAGCTGAAAGTCTGCTCCTTATCCGCAGGGCAGACTTTCAGCTTATTTTACTTGGATGTGTTATGCTGCTCCTGCTGGAGCAGCAGTTCTATTTTGGCCTGGAGCTCTTTGAGCTGCCGGTTATAGTGGCGAAAGGTGTAGTATCCAATTACAGCTTTGACAGCAAAAAACAGAATGGCGGCTGCAGCGATCAGCATATAATTATGGCTCTCCTGGCTCAGCCAATGTTCCAGTCGGCTCATCATTCATCACTCTCCTCATCCGCAGAACATGAGTTAGCAATCCGTTCAGCGTTAAGGTAGTTTAATCCAATGTCCTTGATTCTATGAATGACAAGCTTTGTTCATATTCAATTTATATTACTCATGTACAATACCGATAGGCCTGAACAGGAGGAGATGGCATGAAGATACTTGTGGTGGATGACGATGCCTATATCCGTCAGCTGGTCTCCATTCACCTTGAACGGGAAGGCTACAGCACTTTGCAGGCTGGCAGCGGACACGAAGCACTTGATTTGCTTGAAGGACAGCATGCGGATCTTGCGATTGTCGATGTGATGATGCCTGGTATGAACGGCTTTGAACTGACACGGCTGTTGACCCAGGACATGTCCATTCCGGTCATTCTGCTCACCGCCAAGGGACAGCTGGAGGATAAAGAAGAGGGCTTTTTATCCGGGACGGAAGATTATATCGTAAAGCCTTTTGAGCCCAAGGAGCTTCTGTTTCGGGTGGCTGTTGTGCTTCGCAGGCATGAACGTTCCATCCAGTCCACGCTGCAGGCAGGTAATGTGTATATGGATCGCAGACATTATGAAGTGACGGTGAATGATGAGACGCTGATCCTCCCCTTGAAGGAGTTCGAGCTGCTTAGTTTGCTCATCTCGCGGGCATCACGGATTACGACACGCAGTGCGCTGATCGAGCAGGCCTGGGGCTTTGATTATGAAGGCAATGAGCTGACCCTGAACACGCACATCAACCGCATCCGTGACCGGCTTAAGCGATCACATGCCAATGTTGAGATTCATACGATTCGCGGCATCGGGTACAAGCTGGAGGTACTCGAAGTATGAAGACCCTGAACCGGCAATTCATTGTGGCCACCTTATGTATTTTGGTCGTCAGCATTCTGATTGCTTTCGGACTCGCCAACTTTGTGTATATGACCGTCACCAAGAAGGAAAATGATCTGCAGAATACAGCCATCGCCACCGAGATTGTTGATGTGCTTGAACATATGCACAGCTCTCCTGACGGCTTTGAGGCGTATTTGAAATCGATTGGAAAGCTGGGATATCAGATGTATGTGCTGGGTGCAGATGGGCAGGAGTACTATTTTGGCGAGCCGTTCAAGGATACAGCACTGCCTGCAGCTGCCCGGCGGGTCATTACCCATCAGGATATTTATCACGGTATGAATGATTTTCCGAAACAGACGTTTATGATGGGGCATTTTGCAAATGAGCTGAAGAACACAGTGGGTGTTCCGTTTCAATTCAATGGGGAGTCATATGGGTTATTTCTAAGACCGGATCGGCGGCTGCTGTTCTCGGATGTCCATACGGTGCTTGCCGGATTTGTCATGGCTATTGCGCTGGTCAGCATCATCGGCATGGTATGGCTGGCAAGACAGCTGCTGAAGCCGATTGTCGAGCTGACGAAAGCGACGCAAGAAATCACCAAAGAGAATTTCAGCTATCCGCTGCATATCGACCGGCAGGATGAGATCGGCCAGCTGGCTCAAAGTTTTAACCGGATGCAGAAGCAGCTGCAGCACAATGATACCGCCCGAAAAGCTTTTATCAGTGATGTGTCCCATGACTTCCAGTCTCCGCTTATGAATATCCAGGGCTATGCGGAGGTATTGAAATCACCGGATCTGAACGATCAGGAACGTCTGGAGTATCTGAATATTATCGATCAGGAGTCGAGACGGCTGTCCAATCTTACCAAGCAGCTGCTGCTGCTGACCTCGCTGGATCAGGCTTCCTATCCGGTCAAATATGGAGAGGTATCCCTGGATCGGCAGCTGAAGATGACGCTGAAGCGATACCGCTGGCGCCTGGAGGAGCAGGACATTGAGCTGACGTACAAGATGGAGCCGGTGGCCATCAAGGGAGATTCAGAGCTGCTAGCGAATGTATGGGATAATCTGCTCACCAATGCGATCAAATATAACCGGCATAGGGGCAGCATCTATATCGAGCTTGCACAGGATGGCGATAAGGCGAGGGTAATGTTCAAGGATACAGGTGTGGGTATTCCTGAAGAGGCGGCAGAAGAAGTGTTTGAGCGGTTTTTCCGTGTCGATGAGTCGAGAAAAATGGACGGTGCAGGCCTTGGTCTGTCGATCGTCCAGCAAATTGTAAATCTTCATCAGGGGTCCGTGACGGTGCAAAGTGAAGCTGGCCGAGGCAGTGTATTTACCGTTACGCTGCCCCTGAAATGATCATGAAGCGAGGTTGTTATGTTATGGAAAAAATATGGAGTATCCGGCTGATTCGATTGGCTGCGATTTTTGGATTTATCGGAACCTTTATCGGTTCCCAGATGGCGGGGGAAATGGATTATGCCATGCGCCCGATTCATGCTCATATTTTGCTTGCCGGGTGGCTGTCCGTTTTTGCATGGGGGATTTTCTACAAGGTATATACGATCAAATATAAGAAAATGGTGGCCGTGCACGGCATACTCTCGATTGTCGGGTCGATTGGATTAACTGTCGGCATGTGGATGTATAACTTTAACCCGTTTAACCTGAATGAGACGTTTGTATTGATTTTCTTCATCGTAGGGGGCAGTCTGCTGCTGCTGGCATTTTTGCTGTTTGTACTGATCACATGGTTTGTAGAACGGCCGGAGGAGAAGGCGCGCACACTTTAATGAGATCACTAAAGCTTGCCTGCTGAGACACTGGGAATGTACTTCGATTTCGGATAAATGATGATATGTATGATCGTTAAGACAGGTTTCTTCACACTTATGGAGAAATCTGTTTTTTTGTTTTCCTGAAAAAACAGAACATATTTTTATAAAAAAGCTGACAAACCAGCACATAATATGCTAAAAATAATGTACTTATGTGTTATTCTCTTAAAACAGGATTTTTTTGCAAACGTTAACAATCAGCTGTAAATGGTGTTGTCTGTTCACAGACTCACTTGGCGGCTCTGTTCGGATCGTCTACAATCCAAATTGTATTAGGGGAGCAAGCTATATTGGGAAAATTCAAATCAAAGATACTCATATACAGTTTGTTGCTGGGCTCTTTTCCTACCATTCTAATCGGCTTCTTTTCATATTTTATTGCAGCTAAAGATGTAGAGGAGAAGGTGAACGAGGGAAATATGCATCTGCTGAACCAAACCCGGATGAGGGTGGAGCAGGTGCTTGATTCTATGCAGCGTACCGCACTGCAGTTCGAGAATTCCTCGCTGCTATCATCTGTCATGAACAGCAGGCTAAGCGGCCAGGACTTCATTCAGGTCCGAGAGCTGATGAAAGAGATGTTTAACCTGCAGACCCAGACTATTCTAAATCAGGTTTATGTAATCAATCTAAAGCATGGCTGGGTGGTGGATTTAAATTCGTTAAAATCTTTGGAAGGAATGAACAGCACCGAATTAAATCGTTATCTGGATCATAAAGACAGTATTTTCTGGGTAACGGGTTCAGAAGAAATTTCTAAAACTGCAGATCATCCAGAAATGGAGGGCTGGAACAGTAACAAGGAGACGAATACTACCCTCAGATTAGTAAATAAAATACCTCTGCTTACCAGAAACACGGCTCCCTTGGGGATCCTGATTCTCCAAATTACAGCTAAGGATATCCGCAGTATGCTGGAGCCTGTCAATCTTAGAGCTGCCCAATATATCTTGGATGAACAGGGGAATGCCTTTTTATCACCGGCAGCTGACAGAGAAGCATATCAATCCATTAACAGACAGGTCTTTGGAAAAGTGCAGCAAAACGGAATTTCAAACGGAGCTTTCCACGCTGAAAGTAAAGGAAACAAGGTTAGTGTGCTGTATTCCAAATCGGATTACAATGGCTGGACCTATGTCTCCGTCGTCTCATTAGACAAGGTTACGGATCAGACAGGCAAGATAGCACTGATTACAGCTGCCGCCTGTTTCGGCATCATTTTGACCGTGTTGATTGTTTCCCTTCTCGGGAGTCAGCGAATGTATTCCCCAATCCGGAGACTTCAGGAATTTGCTGCTAATGTCCAGCCGCAGAGAATCGGACAAGAACGCAAGGATGAGTTTGAGTATATCCAGGACAGTCTGAATTCCTTGGCTGTATCCCGAAATGAGCTCGACAGACAAATGAAGTCCCAAACCATTCACTTGCGGGAATTCTATGTTTTAAAGCTGTTTACCGAGCAGATGCCGGGTGCAGATGATCCGTACGCTTCGGAAAGATATGGATTTCCTTGCGGATGGGCCAGTCTCGGGGTACTGACACTTGAGCTGGATAACCTTCAGCAGACACGGTTCCAGGAACAGGACAGAGAACTGCTTCTGTTTGCGGTTAACAACATTGTTTCAGAAATACTGCCTGAGGAAGCCCGCTTCAGTCCGATCGTTCTCAATCATTCGCAGGTTACCCTGCTGACATGTAAAGAGGAGCGTATCGAAGCCGGACAGGAGTTGTTTAATGAAACCGCCCGGGAAATCAAGGCTAAGGTTGAAGAATATCTGGGGCTTGAATGCAGCATCGGTATCAGCCATCCGTTCAAGCGGTTATCGGATACGAAACGGGCCTATCATGAAAGTCTGGCAGCACTCAAAATGCGCTTTGTTCTCGGACCCAACATCATCGTATGCTATGCTGACATTGAGGATCAAGGCAGTATAGAAAAGAATGCTTACATTAAACTAAAGCGGATTGAAGACCAAATTTTGCTTGCTCTGGAAGAGCGTCAGACAGAAAAGGCTGAGCAGCAGTTCGAGCAATATCTGGATGAACTGCTATGCAAGGATGGATTTCATCAAGAGCACCACATGCTGCTGCTCCAGCTGGCCTCCAGAACCTTAAGCATGCTCCAGGAGCAGGGATATTCCATGAAGCAGGTCTGGGATGGTGAAGATGAGCTGAATCATCTGCTTCGCATGCAGACGCGAAATGAAATTGCAGGCTGGTTTCAACATCGGTTATTTAAGCCGGTAATCAGTATTTTGGAAGATATGGCGGACAAGCAGTTTGTGAACATTACCCGCCGTATTCTAGAGATTGTGCATGACCATTACGAGAAAGATATTTCACTTGAATACTGTGCGGCGATTTTAAACTTCAACCCTGCCTATGTCAGCCGTGTGTTCAAAAAAGAAATGGACGTATCTTTTAGCGAATATCTAAGCCAGTATCGTATGAATGTGGCCAAAAATTTGTTAGACACTACTGAAATGAAAGTATCCGAAATCGGTAAAAAGGTAAGCTACACCAACATCAGTGCTTTCATTCGAACATTCCGGCGAACATTTGGCATCACTCCGGGCCAGTACCGTGATCAGAAGCATAATGAGAAAAGATAGTTAACGGCTTAGAAAGGGTTCTAGGCCAAAGATTGCAGCTGCATGTTTTATATCTAAAGAGCAAAAAGCCGAACGCTGTCGTTCGGCTTTTGCTTTGTACTTTTTTAAGAATAGCCAGATCATCTTCTGTATCTTAATGAGTGCTGCACCAGGTCAAATGCTGCATATTCGTGGTGCAATCCGGCATACCAGAAGGGACACGAATTCCTAGAAATCCTTACAGGTACAATGTTTTTCCGATCACAGTCCTTGAAGTCATAAACGGAGTATAGCCTGGTATCCATCTGCTGATTCATAATTGGGGACAAGAAAACGCATACAACAGGGCATGAATGCTTGTTCATTCAATGCAGGGGGAGAGGTGCTATGGAAACAAATCAAGCTCCAACAGAAGCAAATGCAGTCCCGCAGACGAAGAGGGAGCTGCGTATGCAGAAGAGAAGGCAATTACTTCGTGATCTGGTCAGGGACAGGTGGATGTATCTGATGCTGCTGCCCGGTGTGCTGTACTTTGTCATATTTAAATATGTGCCAATGTATGGTGTGAGCATGGCATTTCAGGACTACAAACCGTACACTGGATTTTTCGGAAGCCCATGGGTCGGTTTCAAACATTTTGAGCGTTTTTTCAGCGAACCTCAGTTTTGGATGCTGTTTCGCAATACCATTGTTTTGGCTTTATACAATTTAATTTTTTTCTTTCCACTGCCGATTATTTTGGCACTGATGCTGAATGAATTGCGGAGGGAGCGATTCAAGCGATTTGTCCAAACACTGATTTACATTCCACACTTTGTTTCCTGGGTTGTCGTCGTGGGTATCTTCTATATTTTGTTTACGACGGAGAACGGGATTCTAAACGAAATTATCTATCAAATTACGGGAGAAAAAATCGCGTTTCTGCTGGAAAAGGACTGGTTCAGAACCATGATCGTATCCCAGTCCATTTGGAAGGAAGTTGGCTGGGGAACGGTTATCTTCCTTGCAGCTTTGGCTGGAGTAGACCTGCAGCAGTATGAGGCTGCCCGGATTGATGGAGCGGGACGCTGGCGTCAGCTATGGCATATTACCCTTCCTGCCATTCGCAGCACGATTATTATCCTGCTCATCCTGCGGCTGGGGAACTTCCTGGACTCTGGCTTTGAACAAATCTTCCTTATGATTACACCGACGAACCGGGAAGTGAGTGAAGTGTTCGATACGTACGTGTACACCAAGGGGATGACGCAGGCGCAGTATAGTTACAGCGCAGCAGTCGGCTTGTTCAAATCCTTCGTCGGACTGATTCTGGTTCTTGGCTCCAACTGGATGGCCAAACGGTTCGGAGAAGAAGGCGTGTACTAAATTATGAAGCCTGCTTGGAATATGACAGGAGGGAATCCATGTGCGTCAAGATCAAACCTGGGGCAATCGCCTGTTTGATATCATTAACCATTCGATATTGTTCATAGTCGCAATACTTTGCGTGATGCCATTCATCTATGTACTGGCGGTTTCCTTCGCCAGTCCGGCTGAAGTCGCCAAGGGCGGACTGATTTTATGGCCGAAGGAATGGTCGCTTGTATCATACCAGTATATTTTTTCATCCGATACGCTTCCGAGGAGCCTGCTCGTATCTATCTATATTACGGTGGTAGGAACATTCATCAATCTCGCATTTACATCGCTTATGGCTTATCCGCTGTCCAAGCCCCATCTCAGAGGGAGAAATCCTATATTGCTCGGGGTACTGATTACCATGCTGTTTAGCGGGGGGATGATCCCAACCTACTTTGTTGTCAACGCTTTAAATATGACCAATACACTCTGGTCTCTGATGATACCGAGTGCGATCAGCGCTTTTAATCTGATTGTGCTGAAGAATTTCTTTCAGCAGATTCCTGACGGACTGGAGGACTCGGCCAAGATCGATGGCTGCAATGATATGGGGGTTCTCATTCGCATCGTCCTTCCGTTGTCACTGCCGGCGATGGCAACATTCGGTTTATTTTATGCAGTGGCTCATTGGAACACGTTCTTTAATGCTATTCTGTACATCAATGATAACGATAAATGGCCGATTCAGGTTCTGCTTAGAGAAATCGTCATTCTCGCACAAAGCCGGGTGGGGGATTCCAGTTTTGATGAGATGGATGTGCAGCCATTAACGATCCGCATGGCCGTCATTGTGTTTGCTACAGTGCCCATCCTGCTGGTGTATCCATTTTTACAGAAGCATTTTGCGAAAGGTGTCATGCTGGGATCAGTTAAAGGCTGAGGGCGCGGGTTCTTCTTCCTTAAGAGGGAGTTCATTATAGAAATAAATTCATTTACGGAGGGGTAAACATGAACAAGAAAAAATGGATGAAGACATTTCTGACGGTACTTGCAGGCATGATGGTCGTCACAGCCTGCGGAGACAAAAGCGGCGGCAGTGAGGCCCTGGGTGATGGACCTTATCCGCTGTCCATGGTTATTAATCAGGTCGGTGAGATCCCCGATCCGAAGAATCCGATTGAGGAAAAAATTCGTGAATTCACGAACACGGATCTCCGTATTCAGTGGATTCCGTACTCAGCTTATGATGAAAAAATCAACGTTATGATCGCTTCTAATGAGCTTCCCAAGCTGATGAAGCTGAATTACACGCCGACCACCATCAGCTCGCTCGAAGCCGACTTGTTCTGGGACATCACATCCCAACTGAAAAATTATTCTAACCTTGCTGCCCAACCTCAGCAGTACTACGACAACATCAGTGTGAATGGCAAGGTCTACGGAATTCCGCTGTTCCGGGATATGGGCCGGGCGATTGTCAGTTATCGTAAAGACTGGCTTGATGCTGCAGGCCTGAAAGAACCGGTCACACTGGACGATTGGTATGAAATCATCCGTTACAGTACGGAAGAGGATCCGGATGGCAACGGTAAGAGAGATACCTATGGAATGATGCTGGATAAAGCGTATAACCAGGGTACTGCATCCACGTTAACCCGGCTTGCGGTCTCACAGGGTGCGCCCAACAAATGGGGAATCGATGATCAAGGGAATTTCTATCCTGAATTTGAATCCGGGGAATTCTTCGAGGTTATGAAGCTGTTCAAAAGATTGTATGAGGAGAAGCTGATCAATCAGGATTTTGCTGTGGTGGATTCCTCTGAATTAAACAAGGTGTACGAGTCGGGACGTGCCAATATCCGTATCTCTGGTGGTAATGGTCAGTCACTGCAGACCAAGCTGGAGAAGGTCGTTCCGGAAGCTGTTGTTGACGTGTCACCGCTTCAAGGTCCTGATGGCATTCGTGTACCGGGAGAGAGCGGCAATACCGGCTTCCTGGCCATTCCGAAATCGACAGTGAAATCTGAAGAAGAGCTGGATAAAGTGTTGACTTTTGTTGACAAACTGCTGGAGCCCGAAATGGTATATCTCATTAATAAAGGGATCGAGGGCGTTCATTATGAGGTTGAAGGTGACTTCACCGTTACAATTGATCCTGACAAGGATGTCCAGGAAGTAAAGCCTTACCGCGATTCCCTGCCGCAGCGTGGAGAACTGTACAACATGGAGAAGAAAGCGAAAGGAACAGACTTGTACTCTAAAAATAAACAAATCGTTTATGACAATGAAAATTATATCGTCCCGAACCCGGCGCTGACTCTGAAGTCGGACACCTATAACGAGCGCGGCGGAGAGCTGGAGCAGATCATCACCGATGCACAGACCAAGTTTATCATGGGCCAGATTGACGAAGACGGATGGAAAGCAGAAGTGGAGAGATGGAGAAAAAGCGGCGGGGATCAAATGGCTGCCGAATATAAAGAGTCTTATGAAAGCCAGAAGTAACGCTGTCAACATATAAAAAAGAGACAGAGCAGACAAGTCACACTAGATTCAGTGCGTACCCTGCTCTTGTCTCTTTTATTAAATTGGTCCTAATGCTTGCCCGACCAGCACGATATCAAGATGGCTCGTCCGGAACGCTCCGCAAGGTTTGATCTGCATGACCAGTTCACGACCGCTGAACCGGCAGGTCAGGATGAACATCTGCTGCTGCTCCAGGAGCTGGATATGAATCAAGCAAGTGAACTCGTCAACCCACACAGCTCCGCATGCTGAGGACATCCCGAAGAAGAGATCAGGGCGGACATGCCAGCCGTTCCAAGGGCATGACAATGTATGGGATCCAGTGTCTTTGAATAAGGTCATCTCGCATTCCTCGTGAAAATGAAAAGAGCAGGCATTCCATCCAGACTCATTAGGCTCCAGGGTATAGATAATACCTGAAATTTCCCGGGCAGCAGGAGAATTTGAAGACCCTTCAGGCAGATGAAGCTTTAAGAGGTCAAGATCCTGCTTCATCTTCAGGTAATGGGCATCATCCCGTTCACATGACTCCTGCATGGAAGGAACGATCCAGGTCCAGACGCTGTCCAGGATGCCCTGGTGCTCATCCCGGTTCAGCATGGTGTTGGCTGTCGAGACGAACACAGCATCCTGTTCTGGCATAACGAGAATCAGCTGTCCTCCGGCGCCAAAAGCACAATAAGAGTGATGTCTTCCACACCAGAACTGATATCCATACCCTCTTCGCCCTTCCAGCAGAATACCGGCACTGGAATTGTCGACAGCCTTGGACGTGCTCTGCTGTACCCAGCCTTCCGGCAGAATACGGATTCCATTCCATACTCCGTCCTGCAGGTACAGCTGACCGAACTTGGCCATATCCTCGGTTGTGCAGTAGGCTCCGCTGCCGCCCTGGTTGATTCCCATCGGACAGGTTTCCCACTCGATCTCCTGCATGCCGAGAGGCTGAAACAGCCGTGAATCGAGATATTCGTGCACTGTGATTCCCGTGACCCTCTGCAAAATGGCACACAGCGTATGTGTACCTGTTGTGTCATAGGCGAAGACATTACCCGGAGGATAGCTTGGAGGTGTATGAAGGTACTCATATACAATGTCTCCAGCATCCTTGTTCGTGGACTTCCGATGAACGGTCTGCATGCTCAGAAGATGCCGGATGCTCATGTCTGCGGTATAAGGATGCACTTGTTCCGGATGCTTATCCGGAAAAAAACGAATGACCTTGTCATCAAGAGACAGTAATCCTTCTCCTATGGCGATGCCGATGGCAGCGGAGGTGAAGCTTTTACTGACAGAAAAGACCGGATGTCTCATGTCTCGCTGAAAAGGAGAAAAATAACCCTCAGCAGCAACTTTTCCATGCCGCAGCAGCATATAGCTGTGCAGGTTCATGTTTCTTTCTGCCATATCTTCTATGAAACGAAGGATGGCAGAAGGAGGGATACCGGTCTCTTCCGGTCGTACTCTTTGAAGCGGATTCATCTCGATCAGTCCTTTGCCGCTTTAACGGGAGCGCCGTTAGCGTAAAGCGGATGCCAGCCATCTGTGCCGCCAAGTACCGTTTCAATCGTATACTGTTCTGCCTCCGCTTCGGACAGCTGCCTGGACCAGGAGACACGTGCTGAAGTGTCTCCCCCAGGACCGCGGCTGCCAAATTCGGCATAACGTGAAGTCTCTTCACGTTCCGGCTGATTCCAATTATGCCAGCCTACTGGATGTACTGATTGATCCATCTCGGAACGAAGGAACACCACATTGGCGAATGCGCGCCATGGACGGCCAAGATATACATTCTCCACACCAGGATCTCCGGAGATAGTGCAGTCCATAAAGACATAACCGAACGGTTCGTCTTCCGGCGTGTTGGCTGCTGTCAGATACCCTCCTGTACGTTTGCAGTGGATGGTGCAGCGGTCAAACACAGCCGTGGCCGGTCCAAATATAAAATCCACATCGCCTTCAATATGGCACTCTGCAAAGTAATGACGGCCTCCGGCTGCATACAGTGTATCCTGGTCACCTTCAAACCGAACATGCTGAAAGGATATCCGGTCTGCATCGATAAAGGCGGCTACAGCCTGGCCCGTTCTCGGACCGGAGTCATTACGGATCGTCAGCTGTTCAGCACTGAAATCGTCGGCGTAAACATAAAAGCTTCCACTCCGGAAGGTTCCGAGCGGTTCGCCGTCATCTCCGAGAGTGTGCGCGTTATCGGAATAGACAAGAACCGTCTCGTCGGTGCCTTCACCGACCAAACGGATCGATGGTTTGCTGGAAGGGATGCTGATTTTTTCACGGTATACGCCCTTTTTGATTTCAATAAGGACCGTTGTATCGCAAGTGTCTGGAATGGAGTCTATGGCAGACTGAACGGTTGTAAAGTCTCCCTGTCCGCTCAAATCTACTGTAATCTTCATGATAAAATACACTCCTTCGCTGAGTTTTTCATTTATGTTACCGGACAACAGATTGATATAAAAACGCTTCTGATGCTTAAATGAATTCATTCTTTGCTTTTTTTGCCTGGTTTGCAGCAAAATGAGAGGAACTCTCTCTTTGAGAAGCTCTAACTTTCTCAAATGAGCAAACAATGCAAATTTTGGAGGTAATTCAGCAAATTATTCAAAATTTTAAGGCTTTTAATTCTTTATAATGAGATTTGAGCTTGAACTCTCAACAAATGAAAGAGGTGAAGCGGTTTGAATCAGAAAAGCAGATGGTCCGTCAGGACGGCGGACACCATCCTCAGTCAAGCAGACAGCGGAGGGATTCATTCGGAAATTGCCCGCCGCTGGGCGTATGTACCCGGAATGATGCTGATGGCGATCGCCAAAACAGGCGAATATTACAACAATGAGGCTTATTTTGATTTTATGAAACGGCATATGGACGAGTTTGTACAAGAGAATGGAGAACTTCGTGGCTATCGCATTGAAGAATACAATCTGGATCAGATCAATCAGGGCAAGAATCTGTTCGATTTAAGCAGAAAATTTGACGATTCTCGTTATGAAAGGGCTTCCCATATACTTGCCGATCAGCTGATTAGCCATCCGCGGACAGCGGAAGGCGGGTTCTGGCATAAAAAGGTATATCCATTCCAGATGTGGCTGGATGGGCTGTACATGTCGTCGCCTTATCTGGCGCAGTATGCGGTAACCTACAGTCGTCCTGAACTATTGGACGAGGTAGCCCACCAGCTTCTGCTTGTGGAACGCAGAACCCGTGATCCCAAGACGGGGCTGCTTTATCACGGCTGGGACGAAGCCAGAGAGCAGGTATGGGCCGATCCGGACAGCGGACTATCCCCACATTTTTGGAGCCGGGCCTTGGGCTGGTATGCGATGGCGCTTGTAGACAGTCTGGAGCATTTTCCGTCAGATCATCCGAAACGGGGTACGCTGATGGGTATCTTCGAACGCTTAAGCCGTGCGCTAGCCCGCTGGCAGGAAGAAGAGAGTGGTTTATGGTTCCAGGTGCTGGATCAGGGTTTCCGGGAAGGGAATTATCTTGAAACCTCAGGTTCCTCCATGTTTATTTATTCTTTAGCCAAAGGAGTCCGTCTCCAATATCTTGAAAAACCGTCCAGATCGGTTGCTGAACGTGCTTATGATGGCTTGATTCAGCGATTTGTGAATACTGACAACGCTGGAGTACATGTTCACTCCATGTGTCTTGGAGCGGGTCTTAGCGATGACCGGAACGGGTCCTATGAATATTATATCAGCGAACAGAAGGTGTCTGATGCGCAGATTGGTGTAGCTCCATTTATACTGGCAAGTCTGGAGATCGAGCGTTTACAAGATCAAGGGAGGGTCTAATGATGGTTTCAACGTCAAACATGCAAGCCTTGCAGAAAAAACCGTGGGTATCGGATCAAGGAGACGGGACATTTATAAATCCGGTGCTGCATGCAGATTATTCAGATCCGGATGTCATCCGCGTTGGAGAAGACTTTTATATGACGGCATCAAGCTTTGGGCATCTTCCCGGACTGCCGATCCTTCACTCCAAGGATCTGATTAACTGGAAGCTGATCAACCATGTACTGCCTCGTATGGATCTTCCAGGTTATGAGGTGCCTCAGCATGGTAACGGGGTTTGGGCTCCGGCCCTCCGCTTCCATGACGGCAGATACTGGGTATTCTACGGAGATCCGGATGTTGGTATCTTCATGAGTACTACGGAAGATCCCGCCGGTGAGTGGACGCCGCTGCATCTGGTACAGGAGGGCAAGGGGCTGATTGATCCGTGTCCTTTCTGGGACGATGATGGTCAGGCTTATCTGGTGCATGCGTTTGCCAAGAGCCGCTGCGGTATCAAGCATCTGTTAAGGCTGTGCCGGATGTCACCGGATGGAATGCGCCTTCTGGATGAAGGAGAAATCATCTATGACGGCACCGAGCATCACCCAACGATGGAAGGTCCAAAGATGTATAAACGCAATGGATACTATTATATCTTCACACCTGCCGGAGGGGTCTCGACGGGCTGGCAGACTGTGCTTCGGTCGACCTCTGTCTTTGGACCATACGAAGACAAAATTGTACTTCATCAGGGAAACAGCCCGGTGAACGGTCCACATCAGGGCGGCTGGGTAGAACTGGAGTCGGGCGAATCGTGGTTCATGCACTTTCAAGACAAAGGACCTTATGGACGCATTGCACATCTGCAGCCTGTCCGATGGGTAGACGATTGGCCGCTGATGGGTTCAGACACGGATGGAGACGGGATCGGCGAACCGGTCCTGCGCTATCCGAAACCGAATGTCGGTGGTGAATACAGAGTGGAGGTTCCGGACGATTCAGATGAATTCGAAGGCAGCAGGCTGGGTCTTCAATGGCAGTGGCAGGCCAATCCGAATCCGCTCTGGTATTCGCTTGATAGGGATAGTTACCTTAGACTATTTTCCTTCCCGGTGCCTGAGAATCAGCCTTCCAAATCCCTGTATTATGCTCCTCATCTGCTCATGCAGAAGTTTCCTGCTGAGGTGTTCCAAGCAGAGGCAAAATTGGATTTTATGACTTTGAAACCTGGCGAACGGGCTGGCCTGATCATTTTCGGACGTAAATTTGCTTATACTGCTGTACAAATGAAGGCCGATGGTTCGGGTGTGGACATCATTCAAGCTGCAGGTACCGATGCGGAAGAGAATGTAGTTTGGTCAGGTGAGCTTGCAGAAGGATCGGTCACCCTTCGGGTTACGGTCCATGCCGGAGCCAAGTGCCGCTTCCATTATATCGCAGGTAACGGTCCGCTGCTGCCCTGCGGAAATATAGAATTTCAGGCAGAGAAGGGCCACTGGGTGGGTGCTAAGCTCGGGGTGTTTGCAGCAGCCAGCCCTTCGAATGACGATGAGAGAGGCTATGTAGATATCGACTGGTTCAGGGTTAAAAAAGGAACGATTTAAAATAAACCAAAGAGCTGTTCCACTGCTGTGATCTCAGCAATGGGACAGCTCTGATTCTACCCGCTGCGTTTGCGGAACTGGAGCGGGGTGGTGCCAGTAATTTTTTTGAACGTTTTATTAAAGTGAGCAATGTGCTCAAACCCGGCTTGCTCGGAAATAATCTGTACTGATTCCCGGCTGTTCGTCAGCATCTTTTGGGCCTCACGAATACGTATAACTTGAAGATACTCACGGAAGTGGAAACCGGTCAGCTTGGTAAATACCCGGCTGAGGTAAGAAGGACTGATATAAAACTGCTTGGCCACCTGCTCAAGGGTGAGCTTTTCACGATAATTGGATTTCATATACTGCGCGATTTCTGAAATTTTCTGATGCATCGGATGCTCATATTCATGTGCCGATTGAGACTGAAGCGAGAGTTCAATCCGGTGAAGGCGGATGAGCAGCTCATTCATAAATGAGCGGACCAGTGAAGTGTAATGAGGCTGTTCTGTTTTGCATTCTTCGAGCATGGAGTGCAGAAGACGCTCGATTTCAGGCTGATTCTTCAAGGGAATGCGCAGCAGTCTGGATGTTCCGTGATCCAGGAGTCCGGAGCCACCGCCGTCTCCCTGCTCAATAAAGCTTTGGGAGAAGCTGATCAGCACCCGCTCGAAGCTCAGCTTGTCAGAGCTGGCAGTGGAATGAAGATCATAGGGTCTTACGATCATCATGTCTCCTTTTTTAACTGTAAAAACTTTATCGTCCATAAAATACACACGTTCTCCGTCAAGCAAATAATACAGCTCATAAAAGGGATGCTCATGCGGGCGGCGCATACTGCTGGAACCATTCCGCGACATGTACTGGATGGAGAAGTCCTGTTCCCCAATGTGATACTTTGGCTGCATTCGGTCGTTCATTTCTCATTCACTCCTTTCCGCATGGAAATCCGCTGGTGCATGGTGCCCGTCTTACCGAATGTGATCGTAGAAAATTATATATCATGCCTGCTGAAGTTCTTCAAGTGTTTCAATCCTTATTCCTCTTTATTTTTACAAGCGCTTACATATGTCATGGAGTTGTACTATTTGTGATAGTCGCCGCTTCTGTATTCTTTACACCATGTTTACATAGCTCATTCTATAATCTAAAAAAAGTAAGCGATTTCATTTTACCTTAATTTAGATTGATTCGGGGAGGAAGCAACATGTCGCGTATCCTTTTTAACCATATTTATAAGACATACGGCCGAGACAAACATGCTGTGGTCAAGGATTTTAATCTCCATGTGGAGGATAAGGAGTTCATTGTATTTGTCGGTCCGTCCGGTTGTGGAAAATCGACGACGCTGCGGATGATTGCCGGTCTGGAAGATATCAGCGAAGGGGAAATATTCATCAATGACCAGAAGGTCAATGATCTTCCCCCCAAGGATCGGGATATTGCAATGGTCTTTCAAAATTATGCGCTGTATCCCAATATGAGCAACTACGAAAACATCGCCTTCGGGCTTCGGCTGCGTAAAATGCCCAAGAGCGATATCGACCGGGCCGTGAAGAAAGCTGCACGTGTGCTTGAGATTGAGAATTTCCTGGATCGTAAGCCGCGTCAGCTCTCAGGCGGACAGCGGCAGCGGGTAGCGCTCGGAAGAGCGATCGTTAGAGAACCGCAGGTGTTTTTGATGGATGAGCCGCTATCCAATCTCGATGCCAAACTCCGGGTACAGATGCGCACAGAAATTATCCGGCTGCAGAAGCAGCTGGGAGTTACCACCATCTATGTGACGCATGATCAGACCGAAGCCATGACCATGGGGGATCGAATCGTGGTGATGAAGGATGGCATTATCCAGCAGGTGGATACTCCGGAAGTCGTCTACAATTCTCCCGCCAACCGCTTTGTCGCGGGATTCGTAGGATCGCCGCCGATGAATTTCATCGACGGTAAATTGACAGAAAGAGATGATAAGCTGTTTTTCGAAACGAAGAGGCTTCGGCTTGAAGTACCCAGGGGTAAAAGCAGCATGCTGCTGGAGAATAAGTATCTCAATCGTTCCGTGACCTTTGGTATTCGGCCCGAAAATATCAGTGTGGAGCCAATTATGTTTGAAGGATTTCCGGGCGCGGTATTCAGCGGTCTGCATAAATTTAACGAGCTGATGGGTGCTGACCGCTATCTGTATGTGGACATCGGTTCCGGTCAAGACCTAATTGTCCGGACGAATCCGAGATATCACTATGATTATGACCAGAATATCCAGCTGGTGATGGATATGAACAAAGTGCTCTTTTTCGATCAGAACAGCGGAGAAAGACTAGCGACATCTTACGTCTAGACTGAATTGCTGAAAGAGGAGGAAACAAGATGCTTCACTACATAAGTCACCGTACCTGCCGCCGTAGGAACAACTATCGAATCCTTTCATCCATGCTTCTGTTCACTGTTCTGCTGTCCGGCTGTACAGGACCGGACTCTACACCGGCACTCAGCTTTTCTGCTGATGTCATCCGTACAGATTGGGAGCAAGAGTTAACGAAAGTAAAGAGGCAGACCTTTGAACCTTATTATATGCAGCGGCTGTCGGAATGGAAGGCTTCCGGGGCTGGCAATGGATCGGAAACGATAGAGATCCCGGCAGCGGACGTTGCACGGTCTTCTAAAGGTGCCGGTTACAGCATTGGTTCCTATGGGGGCAGAGACGATGTATTGATCTGGAATAACGAATCAAGCCATTGGCTGGAATATGAGATTCAAGTCGATTCACCGGGTCTCTACGAACTGTCCATGACCTATCATTCATTTCAGAATTCTGACACCGAGACACAAAACTACAGACCTTCTGTCATGGCGGTTCAGCTGAACGGTGAATTTCCTTTTCGGGAAGCAAGAGCGGTAAGTTTTCCCAAGCGGTTCCGTGACCAGCTGCCTCTGAAGCAGGATCAATACGGTGACGATATCAGGCCCAGACCTGAGGAAATTACAGGCTGGATGGAAATGCCGTTTCAGGATAGCGAGGGAGCATATACCGATCCTCTTCTCTGGTATCTTGAGCAAGGCACTCACAAAATTCGTCTTCAATCCTTTGATTCGATTGTGATGGATTCCATACAGCTTAAGCCTCCCACTGAGCTTGAAAGTTATGAACAGGTTCGCAATGCTTATCCATCGAACAACTCTGGCTCTACAGAAGTGATCACGATCGAAGCGGAGCTCATGGATTCCAAAAATGATGTGTCGCTCCAAATGGCTGTCGATCACGATTCGCTTGTCACGCCCAAGTCCAAAGGAAAGCAAATATTTAATGCAGTAGGGGGCACCAGGTGGGAGCAGGGCGGTGAGGAGATCACCTGGAGCTTCGATGTTCCGGCAAGCGGTCTTTATAACATTGCTGTTCGTGCTTTACAGGGATACCAGTCGAATAAGAGAGTCTTCCGCACCATCTCTGTAGATGGAAAAGTTCCATTTCAGGAACTGAGCGCATATCCGTTCGCCTACTCTTCCGCTTGGCAGGGAGTGGAGCTTGCAGGGCCTGACGGGCAGCCCTATGAGATTTATCTCGAGTCCGGCAAACACACGATATCCATGACAGCGACCTATGCGCCGTTTAACCCGGTTTTAAAGGATTTACAGGAAGCTCTTGATGTTCTAAATCAATTATCCCGAGACCTGCATGCCTTAACCGGCGGTGAAGAGGATACCAACCGGACCTGGGATATCGAGAATCAATTTCCTGAATTCCCGAAAAGAATTTCTCTAGTGTCCAAACATCTGCAAATCATGGAGGGCGATTTAATAGCTGTTAACGGAAAGGAAGATAACCACTCACAGTCAATTAGAGCCTCCATCCGCGATTTAGAAGATATGCTGGAGTTTCCGAATGATATTCCTTATAAGCGTGACCGTGTGGCGGCCGTCCAGCAGAAGCTCTCCTCAATCCAGCAGCCGTTAACCCAGGCGCCGCTTATGCTCGATAAGATGTATGTCGTTCCTGTCGGAAGCAAGGCTCCCCGGATGACAGCAAACTTTTGGGAACGGTCAACGAATGGAGCCGAGCAGTTTGCGCTATCCTTTGATCCCCGGGACCAGCTCACCGCAGGTGACGAAAAAGTAGTCAATGTCTGGATGAATTATGGCCGAGATTATGTGAACGTAATGCAGGATTTGGCGGATCAGTATTTCACTCCGGAGACAGGTATCCCTGTCCGGGTAGATCTTCTTCCGCAAGAGGATCTGCTGGTGATGGCAAATGCAGCCGGCAAGGTGCCGGACATTGCAATCGGTCTCACGGAAGGTAGACCGGTAGAAATGGCGATCCGGGGGGCGGCACTGGATTTGAGCCAGTATCCTGACTTCGACCAGGTAGCGTCGCAATTTGCTCCGGGAGCGCTGCTGCCGTATTACTATGATGGCGAGTACTATGCACTGCCGGAAACCCAGAAGTTCAATGTGCTGTTCTACCGGAAGGATATTTTGGCTGAGCTTGGATTATCGGTTCCAGATACTTGGGACGATGTGATGGAAATGCTGCCAACCCTGCAGCAGAACGGCTACGACTTTAATATTCCACAGGATTATTTGACGTTTATCTATCAGAACGGAGCAGAATTTTACAACAAGGACGGTATGACGACGGCCCTTGACAGTCCGGAAGGATTTAAAGCTTTCAAGCAGTACACGGATTTTTACTCCTTATACGGTGTAGAGAAGCAGGTGCCCAGCTTCTATCAGCATTTCCGTGACGGCAGAATGCCGATTGGATTGGGAGACTTCAACATGTTCCTCCAGCTTTCTGTGGCTGCTCCTGAACTTAGCGGGTGGTGGGGCATAGCACCGCTGCCAGGAATTGAACAAGAAGATGGTACGATTGCACGCTGGTCTGGCGGAGGTCAGCAGGCTGCCATGATATTCAAGAAATCCAAAAACCAAGATGAGGCCTGGAAGTTCATGCAGTGGTGGATGTCCGCAGCAACTCAGGAGAGATTCGGATCTGATCTTGAAGGTTTCTACGGCATTACCTTCCGCTGGAATACAGCAAATATCGAAGCATTCAGCAGGCTACCTTGGCAGACGGAGGAACTGAACGTATTTCTGGAACAGTGGAGATGGTATAAAGACATGGCACATATCCCGGGATCTTATCTCGTCCCGAGAGAGCTGAATAATGCCTGGAACCGAACCGTGCTGGATGGGCAGAATTACCGCTCTTCGCTGGAGGAGGCGGTGCTGAATATCAATCGGGAATTCAGGCGGAAAGCGATCGAATTCGATTATATCGATGAGGACGGGAAAGTCCTGAGAACCTATAGCCCACCAATTATTGATACCCCTTGGGAAGGAGCGGACAAATATGCAAAGTGAGATCAAACCAGCTCATATTCCTGTTCCGGATTCGGCCGTGAAGAGCCGATTGGCGGGCTTGTTCAGGGAAATATGGAAGTATCGTCTAAGCTATTTGTTTATGGCTCCGTTCGCCGTTTCGTTCTTCCTGTTTATTCTGGTTCCGGTGATGGCGGCTGTCGGGTTGAGCTTCACGTATTTCAATACCATTGAGACGCCGCGTTTCTCAGGCTGGGATAATTACCAGTTCATGCTGTCTCAGGATGTGCTGCTGCTGAAGCACGCACTTCCCAACACCTTGACCTTTGCTCTGCTTGTAGGACCTGGGGGATACATTGCATCCTTTCTTCTGGCCTGGCTGATTGCCCAGATCCCGGACCGTGTCCGGATATGGTTTGTCCTTGCCTTTTATGCGCCTTCCCTGGCGGGGGCCGTGGTTATGAATATTATTTGGCAGCCCATGCTTTCAGGTGACCGCATCGGTTATTTGAACAGCTTTCTGCTGAAGATGGGGTGGATTGATGAGCCCCAGCTGTGGGTGCTGGACCCTAAATATCTCATGATGTCCATGGTGCTTGTTACGATGTGGTCCAGTATGGGTGTCGGGTTCCTGGCCATGCTGGCCGGCATTCTCAATGTGGACCGCCAACTGTACGAAGCTGCCAGAATCGATGGGATCAAGAGCAGGCTGCAGGAAATCTGGTACATTACCATCCCTTACATGAAACCGCAAATGCTGTTTGCTTCTGTGATGGCGATCGTGGGTGCTTTCAAAGCAGGAGATATCGGTGAGCAGCTCTCGGGACTTAAACCGACCCCGGAGTATGCCGGTCACACTATTCACAATCATATATCAGATTTTGGCCTGATCCGATACGAAATGGGCTATGCGGCTGCGTTGTCAGTAGTTCTGCTGCTGATGATCTATGGCTTTAACCGCTTAAGCTGGCGTCTGTTCGGTTCAAAGGGGGATGAATGATGAATGTCACAAACAGTCTAAAAAGACTTCGGGTTCGCCGTTCATTCAAGCTGTTTCGGATGGACCGAACTCAAATAACATTGATGATCCTGCTTACGGCGGGCGGCGTTTTTATGATTCTGCCGCTGGTCTACATATTCAATCATGCATTAAAGCCGTATTCGGAACTCTTTCTGTTCCCTCCAAGGATATTTGTACAGGAGCCGACACTATCTAATTTCACCGAATTTTTCGTGGTTCTGCGGGATTCCACCATCCCCATCACCCGTTTCTTGTTTAACAGCCTGATCGTGACCGGAATCGGAACCTTTATGGTGATCATTGTCAGTTCATTGTGTGCGTATCCCCTTGCCAAGCATCGGTTTCCCGGTCACAAGATCGCGTTCTCGATTATTATCCTCTCATTGATGTTCGTACCGGAGGCGATGCAGATTCCAAGGTATGTGGTCGTGGCTCGTCTCGGCATTATGGATACTTATTGGGGACATATTCTTCCTCACATTGCCGCACCTGTCAGTGTGTTTTTGATGAAGCAGTTTATGGACCAGGTTCCGACCGAATTGCTTGAAGCGGGCAAGCTGGATGGAGCGAGGGAATGGACGGTGTTTTACAGGATTGTGATGCCCATCTGTATGCCGGCCGTCGCTACATCTGCGATATTGACGTTCCAATCCATTTGGAATGATGCTTCCACATCTGTTCTGTTTATGCAGAATGATGCCATGAAAACATTTCCTTACTTCTTAAGCACCATTACGAATAATCTGGCGAACCAGGTAGCACGGCAGGGGGCTGCCGCCGCAGCAGCGCTGATCATGTTTCTGCCTACCTTAATTGTATTTCTTGTATTTCAGCGAAAGGTCATCTCGACGATGGCTCATTCAGGGATCAAATAGGTGAAACGGGGGTTTCAAATGACCATGTGGAATTTAAAGCGGTTTAAGCTGCTGCTGGCCGTACTAATGCTCACAGTCCCCGTTCTGACCCATACAGCAGATGCGGATGTGATGTATAACACGTTTACGCGTGACGGTTTCGGCCGGCTGGTGTGGGGGACACAGCCAGCGTATGCGCCAGCAAAAATCATTGGACATGATTTATATGTGTCTGACGAACAGAATCCTGAAGTCATGCAGCCATCGCCGCTGCGTAATCCGCAGGATGTCTACATTGATAATAAGGATGAGATCTACGTTGCGGACAGTGGGAACAACCGGATTGTTCATTTTCACAAAAACGGCTCTTTTAAACGGTATATTACACCTGAAGACAGTCCGCTGAACAACCCGCATTCCGTATTTGTGACAGAGGATGGAAACATCTATGTAGCGGATACGGGAAACAAGCGTGTCATCGTCATGGACCCGGACGGGAAGCTGCTTCAGGAATTCGGCAAACCGGATTCTGAATTTATGCCCAAGGATCTTGTATTTGATCCGATTAAGGTGATTGTCGACAAGAGAGGATATATTTACATCGCAACATTAGGCGGCTATTACGGCGCGATCCAGCTCGATCCTGAAGGCAACTTCAGCAAATTCTACGGCGCGAACAAAGCTCCTTTCTCTGCGATAGATGCTGTAAAAAGAGCCTTGTATACACGCGACATGTATGCTAATGAGCTCAATAAAGTGCCGCCGGCCATCAACAATATGACCATTGACGATAACGGTTTCATTTATACCGTAACGAGCGGCAAAGACGTTACCAGTGAACAAATCAAAAAACTGAATTTCGAAGGTCAGAATCTTCTGGCGAAATCCAGCGATCTGTCTTCAGTCAACAACTCGTACGGAGAATTCACACCGCAGAATCTTCGGAGACAGCCTGAGGCAGTTCCGAGTATTGCCGATGCAGCCGTAGACAGTGAAGGCAATTTCACTGTAATTGACAAGACTTTCAACAATGTCAGCCAGTATGATGCGAACGGGGAACTGCTGTTTTTCTGGGGCGGACAATCCGCGAACGGTATCACACAGCTTGGATTGATCAAAAGTCCGGTGTCCATTGATATGAACTCTCAGCAGGAGTTGTTTATTTTGGACAATCAGGAAAATGTGCTGCAGCAGTTTCGTTTATCTGAGTTCGGAGCGCTGGTCTATCATGCGAATGGCCTGACCATGGCGGGCAAATACGAGGAAAGTGAACAGTACTGGAGTGAAGTTCTGAAACTGAATGCATTTTACACGCCCGCCTTGAGCGGATTAGCTAAAGCAGCATACAAAAAAGGAGACTATAATCAGGCAGCAGTTTACTACCGCCAAGCCGGCAATGAGATTGGTTACTCCGAATCTTTCTGGCAGATCCGGCTGCAATGGATGCAGAAGAATTTTGCGGTCTTCGCAACAGGGCTGTTAGTCCTGATCTTTGGATCCATGGTGGTGCGCCGGCTTTGGTCCAGACTGCTGTCCAAACGAAGCGGCAGTAAAGCAGTCTCCCCGCGCAGCAGAGCGGAAGCCTGGCTGCAGCATGTGCGCCATGTATTCTATCTGTTAAAGCATCCGATCGACGGATTCACGGCGCTGCGATTTGAAGGAAAAGGAAGCTATATCGGTGCCTTTATCATCCTGCTTGGAGCTTATGCTGCAATTTCACTCTCCAAGCTTTACACAAGTTTCTCTTTTAATAAGATTCTGATCCAGCAGGTCAACATCTACATGATTTTCCTTCAGTTTGTCATTTTCGTGTTGGCTTGGGTGATATGCAATTACTTGATCAGTGCAATCTACCGCGGCGAGGGCCGGTTCAGGGATGTATTTATAGGCTGTGCCTATGCTCTGGTCCCCCTCATTATTGTAGGGATTCCACTGGCTCTTATTTCCAATGTGCTGACCCTGTCGGAAGCTCCGCTGTACTATTATATCCGCAATGCAATGCTGGTGTGGATCGGGTTCCTGTTTTTCTGGAAGGTACAATCGCTTCACAATTACAGTGTTGGAGAGACGTTAGTCAATATTCTGCTGACGATTTTCGCAATTGCGGTAATGGCAGTGCTGGCTTTTATCCTGGTGGGACTGACAAATGAAATCAGAGTCTTCTTATATGAATTGTATCAGGAGGTGATGCTGCGATGAGATGGATATGGAGATATAAAAAGTGGCTGGGATATACTGCAGCCATTCTGCTCGTTATCGTGTTCATCAGCCAAGCAAAGATCACCTTCAGAGATTCCGAAGGTGGCGCTGAAGCAGCAGGCGCGGCCTCTGCTCAGCCCTCAGGTGAAGGAGGAGCGGTTCTCCCGGATGCAGGCGGGTTTCAGCTTGCTGCGGAAACCGAAACGCTTCGATTAAAGTTTCATGAAGCGACAGGGCATTTTATGGTGGAAGATAAACGAAACGGACACATCTTCCGCTCCTATCCAGACCCTGAAGAGTGGGAACAGGCCGGCGTGGGTGGCGCTTGGGCATCCCATCTGGTATCTCCACTGATGTACCAGCATATCGATATGAGCAATCCTAACGCAAATCCGAAGGAGTCCAGTTTTACCCGGGATGAGGGAAAAGTTGAGAATGTCCAGCTTATCGATGGCGGTGTGGAATTTGTCTTTGATGTTCCTTCAGCAGGCTTCAAAATTCCGGTGAGCATCCGGGTCGAAGACGATTATGTGGAAACGTCGGTACAGGATGAAGAATTGGTGGAAACGGGAAAAGACCAGCTGCTGTGGTTAAGAGCGTACCCGTTCTTCTCGGCAGTACAGGCAAGAGAGGAAGACGGTTATCTGTTTATTCCGGATGGCTCCGGTGCGCTGGTCTCCTTCCAGGATAAACGTTCAACCATCAAACAAATGTATCAGGAACGGGTCTATGGCGCGGACGGCTCATTCATTTCGTCTCCATCGAGCCGCAATAATGTTGTCATGCCTGTTTACGGGATGAAGGCCGGCGATCAAGCCTTTATAGCCGTCATCCACGAAGGGGCACCATACAGCGATATTATAGCTTCACCTGCCGGTGTGCTGAGCAACTATCACTGGATCGGTACCCAGCAGAATTATCGTATGCGTTACACCCAGGTCACGAACGAATCGGCAAACCGCAGCTTTGAAACCTACACAAAAGGAGAACGGTTCCGCGATGACCGGGTTACCCGCTACTATCTGCTTGATGAGAAACAGGCGGATTATGCCGGGATGGCCTCCAAATACCGGGAGTATCTCGTGAAGGAGCAGGAGCTTAAGCGTCTGACGCCGGACCATCAGGATGCGCCGTTCTTTCTGACGATGCTTGGAGCCGATCGGGAAAAGGGAGTTTTTACAGATCGGTATATCCAAGCAACCACAGCTTCCGGAGCGATGCAGATAGTACAGGAACTGTATGGACTCGGTGTGCAGAACATAAAGGTCACATACCTTGGATGGCAAAAAGGGGGCTATAGCGCCCTTGGAGGCTACCTCCCGGTAGATGAACGTATCGGAGGAGCGAAGGGATTAAAACACTTTGTGGATTACGCCCATTCTCTGGACATTCCGGTTTATCTTGAAGTGAACTACGGGATGAACAATACCAAGGTCAATGGATTTCGGCCGCGGCATCACGGAGTCCGGGACCTGTCCGGCACATTGATGCGTTTCTCGCATCAGAGTGGTGATGATATTACGATGGTAAGCCGGACCTTCATGGTGGATTCCATCCAAGATGATATGGCTGACTTCGCAAAGCTCGGGATTGACGGTTTATTGATGGAAGGAATCGGACGCTTTATAAGCACAGATTACAATTCCCGTTATGGCGGTACGCGATCCGAAGCGGCACATGTCGATCAGCAGGCGCTTCAGACGGTCCGTGATCAGATCGGCGGCGTTCAGTTGAGAAACCCTGGCTTCTACGCATTGTCATCCGTGCAGCATATCTATGATCTGGTCGATGATTATTCTTACGACTTGTTTTCATCCAGGGCAGTTCCCTTTGCCCAGATTGCACTGCACGGCCTGGTAACGTATACATCGACTCCAGAGAACGGCCGCAGCCAGTATCGTATGGATTTTCTTAAGGACATTGAACACGGGGCATATCCTTCTTTTGATTTCACAATGACGGAGACATCGAATTTGGGAGGCGTGTACTGGTATGCTCCGGTGAGTTCTCATTTTCAGGATTGGAAGGTAGAGGCTGTCGAGCAGTATCAGAGGTATAACGAGGTGTTCGCCGATATTCAGGATCGGTTTATCATCGGCCACAGGCAGATCAAGAGCGGAGTTATGGAAACAGAATACGAAGGCGGCACAAGAGTGATCGTCAACTATAACGATGAGGCTTATGAATCGGGAAATATTCAAGTTCCCGCCATGGATTATGCCGTCATTAAAGGGGGGAAAGTCAATGCTCAGAAATAAAAGAATTCGTTCTACAACCTTAAACAAGCTGGAAGGTCTGTTATTTCTATCACCCTGGCTGATCGGATTCTTTGTCTTCATGGCATTTCCGCTGGCTTTCTCACTCTATATGAGCTTCCATCAGATCCGCATCACTCCTGCCGGGCTGAATGTTCAATACCGGGGACTCAGTTATTATAAGACGATTTTGTTTGAGCATGGAAGCATTCTATACAATGACCTGATCCCATTTTTACGGCAGGCAATGTTCATGATTCCGATTATAGTCATTTTTGCGCTGCTGGTCGCTATCATGCTGAATTACAAATTTCCGGGAAGAACTTTATTCCGGACGATATTCTTTCTGCCTGTCATCTTTTCTACGGGGGAAGTGATTCAGACATTCTACGATCAGGGAGAAGGATCTCTGGGATTTCTGGAGCAGTACGACCTGAATTCCTATCTCAGTGTTGTACTTCCTCCGGCATGGTCATCTACGATCTCGGGCGTGCTGGACTCGTTTATTTTGATTCTTTGGTATTCCGGCGTGCAGATTCTGATCTGTCTTGCCGGCAGACAGACCATACCGGCATCGGTCTATGAAGCTGCCCGGATTGACGGCGCAAGTCCCTGGGAGTCTTTCTGGAAAATCACACTGCCAGCTATGGTGCCGTTTATATTCCTGAATACGATCTACACGGTCGTCGACTTGTTTACGTTTCCCTGGAATCCGATTATGGAGCGGGTAACCACATCCGATTACGGGTTATCCAGCGCCCTGGTCTGGATATACTTCGGCATCATTCTGCTGTTTCTGCTGATCGTCTTTTTTGGATTTCATCGGTTCACGAGAGCCTATCAGCTTACGAAATAATGAAAGAAAGGAGGGATAACGATGGAAAAGAACATGAACCGGACACGCACCGGCTCCCTGCTGCAGAGCAGCTGGCAAAATCCCCTTCTGAAAACGAAGCATGTACTCTTCGGTCTTGAGGTGGATAAAGGCTTATTGTTCAAGCTGTTCCTTTACGTGCTTCTGATCGATACGGCATTCATTTATTTAAATCCCATTTTCACCATGGTTACGACCATGATCAAGAATGCGGAGGATTTGACCAATCCGTCGGTCATCTGGATTCCGAATGAGATTTATCTCGGCGTTCTCCAGGAGGCTTGGGACATGCTGAATTACAGTAAGGGTTTCCTTATTAGTGCCCTCATGTCCACGACGGTAGCGCTGCTGCAGACCTTGTCATGCGCTGTGGCCGGCTACGCGTTTGCGAGATTGAAAATCCCGTTCAAAAACTTTTGGTTCTTCTGCCTGCTGCTTACGTTTATTGTTCCGCCGCAGATCACCATTCTTCCCAATATAATCGCAGCGAATCACTTCGGAATTATGCAGACCGCTATTCCTATTATTCTTCCCGCCTTATTCGGGCACGGGTTAAAGGGAGCCCTGTTCGTGATCATTTACCGCCAGTTTTTCCTGACTCAGCCGAAGGAACTCGAGGAAGCTGCGAAGATTGACGGCGCCCATATATTTAAAGTGTTTTTTAAAGTCATGTTTCCGCTGGCCCGGCCGGCGATGGTGGTGGTATTCCTGTTTTCCTTCGTCTGGACCTGGAATGACTATTATTTGCCGAGCATGTATCTGTACAACAGTGAAGTTCAGCCGTTATCCCAAGGCATTTCAGCGATTTCCCAGCAGCTGGAGGCGGAGGCTGAGTTGAGCGGACCGAGCGTGTTCCAGGATTCGATCAAGATGGCCACAGGCTTCCTGATGATCCTGCCGCTGCTGATTTTGTATATGTTTACACAGAGAAAGTTTGTGGAAGGAGTCGAACGCACCGGGTTGGTGGAGTAGCGGCTGTATGTGTTACTTTGACTTCTCTGGATTTGCTTCCTAAAGTCAGATCATGAATGGGAAGGTGATGATGTGATGCAGATTCTGATTGCAGAAGATGATACCGAAATCCGTAATGTGCTGGATGTTTATTTTGCAAGGGAAGGATGGGAAGTCGATACCACAGGCAACGGACATGAGGCACTTCAGAAATACGACTATAAAAAGCATGATCTTGTGATTCTGGATTTGAAGCTGGAGGGGCTGGAAGGTGAAAAGGTCTGCACTATGATCCGTGAAAAATCCAACGTGCCGGTGATTATGCTGACCTCAAAGTCGCTGGAGAGTGACATCATTCACGGCTTTAATCTCGGTGCGGATGATTATGTCGTCAAGCCGTTTCGCGTGAAAGAGGTGGTAGCCAGGGTGAAGGCAGTCGCAAGAAGAGTTTCTGCTAAAGAAGCTTCTCCTGTGGTCAGCTTTGACAATGGAGCTCTGAAAATTGATTTTTCCTGTGCCGAGGCCGTGGTGGAAGGCCGCCGGGTAAAGCTGACCAATACAGAGTTTAAGCTTCTCAGTGTGCTGATGAAAGAGCCGCTGAAGGTATACAGCCGCAGTGAGCTGATGTATAAAGCACTGGGGTATAGGGCGCAGGAGGATGGCCGGATCTCGCTGGATGTCCATGTAAAGAACCTGCGTAAAAAGATTGAAAAAGACAGCCGCCGTCCGAAGTATGTTGAGACCGTTATAGGTATGGGATACCGGTTTGCGGTTCAGCCGGACACATGAGGGGCTTGCTCCGGTCTCTTGCTGCTCTCTTTCGCCGGATGCATGTGCTGCTGCTCACTGCGTTCTTTCTATTTTCTCTGCTGTTTATTCTGCTGATTTCGGTCTTTTACAACATTCACTGGGACAGTATGTTTTCCGATTATCATGAGCAGATGATTCGGAATCAAGGCTATAAACTGCTGGATGATATGAGGGAGAGGGGGATTGCTGATCGGCAGTTAACGGATGAAGAAGAACAGTGGCTGGACCGGATCACAAGACTGTACGGCGTCTTGGTTCGTTATGCCGACAATAGAGGGCAGGTGCTTTACGATTCGGTGGATCTGGAAACCCGAAACAGCCTCCCCACGGTTGAAGAGGTGCCTTATATCATCGACGGTCAGCAGCACGGGGTAATTCAATTGGCTTATCTGGAAGCATCCAAGGAATTAAGCCCCGCGATGGTTGATTTTCGTGAAACGCTGGACAGCCGTTCAAAGTCTTTGTTCGTACTCATGCTGCTGCTGTCTCTGTCGATCAGCTATCTGCTTGCGGTGATGCTGACCAAGCATTTGAAGAGACTGGATCAATATGCCCAAAGCATTCGACTGGGGAAGTGGGGCGGAGGAATCCCGGAGAAAGGGCCGGAAGAAATCCGGCGCCTGGCGGTCACACTCCGCGAAATTTCATCCGAGCTGCAAAAGCAGGAAGCGTGGCGAAAAAACTTAATGGAGGATATTACACATGAGCTGAGGACCCCCATTACTTCGCTGATGACAAAGCTGGAGGCCATTATGGACGGAGTGTACGAAGCCAGTGAGGAGAGGCTTGAGAAAATGTATGAGGAGCTGGAACGGTTATCGAGGCTTCTCAGTGATTTGCAGCGCTTGTCAGAAGCTGAAGGTGCGCAGTTTGGATTGCGGATGAAGAAAAAAGACATTCTGAAGCTGTGCCGCAAGGCTTGTATGAATTTCCAGATTCTTGCCGCCAAAAATGGAATCAAGCTTACCTATGATCCGGACAACACGCCGTGTTATGCGGATATCGATCAGGACAAAATGCTTCAGGTTGTGACGAATTTGCTTTCCAATGCGATTAAGTATACCCCGCCCGGAGGGGAGGTGACATTGCGCGCGTCATGCCGTGCGGAGGAGGTGTTTATTGAATGCTCGGATAACGGAATTGGGATCAGCCCGGAGGATTTGCCTTACATTTTTAATCGGCTGTACCGTGCTGACAAATCCCGTTCCCGGTTTACAGGTGGAGTCGGACTGGGTTTAAGTATCGCAAAAGCTCTTGTAGAGGCCCATGAAGGAAAGATTTATGTGGACAGCACGCCGGGTCAAGGAACGGTATTTACCGTGCGGATTCCGGTCCAGTACAGAGCGGGGTAACTCGAAGTAAAGGAGTGGGTGAATGTGCAGCAGCGAATACCACTGACCGTCTCCAACATGCTGCCAGTGGAGCGTAAACAAGAACCAGTCGCCTCGGGTGTGCCAATTCCTGAAGAATGCGGGCTGCAGGATCTGTCCGGACTACAGGTGCAAGATGCATCTGGAAAATCAATCATCGCCCAATTCACGCCGCTGGCCTGGTGGCAGGATGGAGTCAGCATCAAATGGGTGCTGGTTCAATTTCTTGCTGATACCGGGATTAAAGGCTCATCGAAGTATGAACTGCTGTACGGCATCCAGGCTCATAAACCTGAAGAGCAGCAGAATACGTGTATTGCCTCACTCCATCCGGAAGGGAGCGTTAGGATCGATACGGGCGTCTGGCGCTGCCAGGTAGGAGGGGGACGCATACTGGATATGATTGAGATATATCGTGACGGAGGATGGGAGCCTGCTGCCTCCCCGTCCAGTGCGCCATCATTTCAACTGAAGCTTGCCGGCGGCAGAGTGTGTGTACCCGGCCGCCCCCAACAGATGGAGATCGAACGGAATGGTCCTCTCTCGGCCATAATCCGGCTGCAGGGAGACTATATCGTTAAGGATGAAATCGATAAGGATCTTACCGATCTTACCGGTAAACAGGTCCCTTCAGGTTTGACCTATGATATTCGTCTGGAAGCTTACCACAGGCGCTCTGAGCTGAGGATTACCCATCGCCTGCTGGCTTCTTTAGGACATGTGGATGTTGAGGATTTGTCGTTTGAGGTTCCATTCACAGAGGCCAGGGAATTCGGGTGTGCTGCGGGGAATGAAAATGGAGCTGTCAGCGAGAGTGAATCCATATTACCAGCAGAGGCTCTAGGTGTGTATCAGCTGTCGGAGCAGGAAACCCGAATGGGTAAAAGACAGCTGGCAGAGCAGGAGACCCGTGATGGAGTGAGGGAATCTGCGACTCTGCCTCCAGCTCGAGAGGAAGGCGTGGTCTGGTGGATGGCTGCGCGTACTCCGCGGGTCACGGTGATGACTACCGTAAAGCATTTTACCGAAAAATATCCGAAGAGCCTGGAAGCTGCGTCTGCATGGCTGCGGATCGGTCTTCTGCCTGGCTGGAATGAGGACCGGGATTCCTTTCTGCCTGCAGACCAGCGGGAGGATTATTATGTGCTTCGGCAAGGGGAGTCCAGAACACATGAGTTTCTACTGTCATTTGATCGGGCAAAAGTCTCTGCCGATTTCCTGCGCAAACAGGCTGTTTCCTTTCATTCACCGATGCACGCTTTAGCACCATGGAGCTGGTATGCGGACAGCGGAGCCTTAGGCGATCTGCTCCCGCGGACTGACCAATTTGCTAAGTATGAACAAGCGGTGGATGAATCACTTGCCGTCTACCTGCAGCGGAGAGAAACGATGCATCTATACGGGGACCGCAACTTCGGGGATGACCAGTACACCGGGCCGGGATCGTGGAACAACGGAGAGTATGATTATGGGCATGTGGGAATGCTTCATTTTTTAAGGGGAGCCGGCGTGTCATGGTTCGACCAGGTCGCTATGCCCTACATTCATCACATGATGGATATCGATGTCTGCGGGGCAGGTCCGGGCCTTGGAAAAGTACATCAGCACACAGAGAAGCATAATTCGGAAGCTCCCAAGCTGGGCTCCCATGCCTGGATCCGGGGACTGACGGAGTATTACTGCTTCACCGGTGATGGATTTGCAAGAGATACTGCTGTCATGATCGCGGATCGCTGGTCTCAGGACATTTTGAGTGGGGAAAAGCTGGAATCGACGGAAAGAGGGATGACCTGGCCGGTCATTTCCATGCTGGCGATGTATCATACGTTTCCCCGAGCCCGGTATTTAGAGGCCGCGGCAAAGCTCGTTGATCAGGTACTTGACATGCAGGATCCTGTTGAAGGAAATTTCACAGGTTCCATGGATCGTCCTACCACCAAAGACCGCTGGGGAACATTTGTGATCGGTTCGCCCGTGATGGAATCCTTGATCATGTATGTGCAGACGACGAATGACGAACGCGCCCGCCATGCGGTCGTAGCCATTGCACGCCGCCTGGCCAGATTAAACTGGCTGGAGGATATCGGGGCATGGGAATATACGCATTCCATGCTGTCCGGGCAGGATCGGATTCATAACGCCAAAACGGACAAAATGGTGACGCCCGGTGTGCTGTATGCTTATCTTTTTTCGGGAGATGAGGAGCTGCTGGACAAAGCGCTTCAGGCATTTACATACAGTGAACACATCCCCTCCCGGAATGGGAAAGATCTAGGGCAAACCTACTGCTTCGGCATACGGATTCCTGCACTTATTCTGAAATGCAAGGAGCATAGAATGCAAATTTCCGGGAGGAAGTGAGCAATAAACAGCATAGAAAAAGTACGTGGATGTTTTTACTATAAATGTATGAAACGGGAAGGGTGGTGTCGAGGAATCAAGTTCTTATCCGCCAGTGTAAGCGTTATCAAATGATATGAGGGGGTTTGTAAAATGAAGAAGACGCATATGAAGAAAATGGGTTTGCTTTCATTTGTTATCGTTCTGGTATTTGCGCTGTTGACCGGATGTACAGGATCCGGATCTGCACCTGCAGACGGAGGCAAAGCTGCTGAAGGAAACAATAATACGAAGTCCGATCCGGCTCCTGGAAACTCCGGCGGGGAAGCGGCGGCAACGGATACGATTGACGAGCCGGTTACCATTGTTATCACCAATGGCGGAGGATCGAGCAACGAGCAGAATGATGCTACCTTCGGGAATGCTATTCGCGAAAAGTTTCCGAATGTGACGATCGAATATAAAGGTGTGACATCGGAACGCAGAATCGAGCATTTGATTCTTGATGGTGAGAACATTGACTTGTTCGTCCAATCGATCGGCGGCTTTTTCAATACCGTACCCGTTAATGACTTTCAGTACGATTTAACGGAGCTGGTGGAGAAGTATGATGTCGACCTAAGCCGAATTGATCCGTCGATGATCGATTCCATGAAAGCAAATGCGAATGGAGAGCTGTGGGGCGTTCCATTCCAGAACACCAACCTGGTGATTTACTACAACAAAGATATATTTGATAAATTCGGGGTAGATTACCCGACCAACGGTATGACGTGGGAAGAGATGTATGATCTCGCCAAACAATTTAACCAAACCCGTGACGGCGCGGATTATGTGGGGCTTGCCCTTTCAGGACATCATCACATTAAGCTCAACAATTTCGGTCTGTCGTATGTAGATCCGGAAACTCAATTATCAACGTATGATGATGAGAAATGGAAATCGGTCTTCGACGTATTGTACACACCGGCTCAGGATCCAGGCTACCGCGCGTTTATGGCCAAGAAAGAAAACCTGGTTGCGGATTCTCAGGATTTCTATGATGGCAAAGCGGCCATGCTTGGAAGCATTCAGCATCATACCGGCAATCCGAACTTTCAAAGAGCAGACTTCAATTGGGATATGGTATCCTACCCGACTTATAAGGAAAACCCGGGTGTAGGCAGTCAGGCTTATCCAACATATCTCGCGATTCCTTCCTTTGCCAAGAATAAGGATGCGGCGATGAAAATCATCAAGTATTTAATCTCTGACGAATTCCAGATGGAAGCCTCCAAAGCTGGTGTCATGCCGGTACTGTCTAACCCGGAGGTACAGAAAGTGTACGGTACGGCGGAATACCAAGGAAAGAATCTGGAGGCGGCATTCTTTAATGAATTCGCTCCGGTCATGTACAAGACGATTTACGATAATGATGTAGAGAAAGCCTCTACCCAGTTCATTACAGATCTGGCACTTGGCAATATGGATATCAACACGGCCCTCCGGCAGGCTAAAGAACAGGGAGATAAGAAGATCGCCGAGAAAAAGCAATAACATTCATGAAAACAAGGGAGTGATTCTTAAAGTGCCGCTTTGAGAGTCACTCCCTTTCTGTAAGTGGAGAATGACATATAAAGCAAAATTAATATCAATTTTAGCATCCTTATCTAAAGAAATGAGTAATATTACACCTTTATACTGAGAACGAAGTCATTTCTAATTCATATAAACAGGAGGACGCAATGTCACTAACTTCAGAAACATCAATGTGGTATGACAAGCCGGCACAGAACTGGAACGAAGCGCTGCCTATCGGAAATGGAAGATTGGGCGGGATGGTGTTCGGCACGGTCGAGCAGGAGAAAATTCAGTTTAATGAAGATACGGTGTGGTATGGCGGTCCGAGAGACCGGAATAACCCCGATGCTCTACAGAACCTGCCTCTCATTCGCCAGCTGTTGTTTGAAGGAAGGCTGAAGGAGGCGCATCGGCTGTCGGAGACGGCTTTTTCCGGGACGCCCCGGAGCCAGAGACATTATTTGACCGCGGGGGATTTTTGCATCCAGGTTGATCATCCGGAAGGAGAGCTGACTGATTACCGCAGAGAACTGGACCTAGATAAAGCAATGGTGGTCACAACCTATCAATACGGAGGCGTTGCCTTCCGCAGGGAAGTATTTTGCAGCTATCCGGACCAGGTGATGGTCATCCGGCTGCAGGCCGACCGTCCCGGTGCATTGAGTCTTGTTTCAAGATTTGAACGAAAAAAAGGAAAGCATATGGATGCTTCACATCGGCATGGCGATGACACCATCATCATGAGTAATGATTGCGGAGGAAAAGACGGATTAACTTACAGCGCTGCAGCAAAGGCGATCACCGCCAGCGGATCGGTCCGTGTCATCGGTGAGCATCTGCTGGTGGATCAGGCTGACGAGGTTGTGTTTATTCTTGCGGCAGCCAGCACGTTCCGTGTCAATGATCCCGAGCAGCACTGCTGCAAGCTGCTTGAACAGGCCTCAGCCCGGGACTACAGCGTTCTGAGAGACGATCACACTACGGATTATCAGAAACTGTTCCACCGGGTGAAGCTGGGGCTTGGAGATTCCTCGAAAGGTGACTGCAGCGCCCTGCCTGCAAATGAGCGGCTGGAACGTGTTCAGGCGGGAGATGACGATGCCGGATTATATACACTGTACTTTCACTTTGGGAGATATCTGCTCATTTCCTGCAGCAGACCGGGATCTTTACCCGCCAACCTGCAGGGTATCTGGAATGATTCCATGTCTCCGCCTTGGGACAGCAAATATACGATCAACATTAATATCCAGATGAATTACTGGCCTGCAGAGAGCTGCAATCTGGCTGAATGTCATGAACCGCTCTTTGAGCTTCTGGAACGCATGAGGGATAACGGCCGGATCACGGCACAAAAAATGTACGGATGCCGGGGATTTGTCGCTCATCATAACACAGACATATGGGCAGACACCGCACCGCAGGATATTTATCCGCCTGCGACACAGTGGGTTATGGGCGGAGCATGGCTTGCACTCCATCTTTGGGAGCACTACCGATTCAATCCCGATCCGGAGTTCTTAAAGAGAGCTTACGAGACGATGAAGGAGTCAGCACTCTTCTTTACGGACTTTCTGGTGGAGAGCCCGGAAGGGTATCTCGTGACGAATCCATCCGTTTCCCCGGAGAACCGGTATAAGCTGCCGAACGGAGAATCCGGAACGCTGTGCTACGGCCCATCCATGGATACCCAGATCCTGACCGAGCTCTTTGATGCTTGTATCCAGGCAAGTCAAGAGCTGGGCCTGGATGAGGATGCACGTCAAGAATGGATGGAAACACTGAAGCAGATGCCCAAGATGAAGATCGGAAGACATGGCCAGCTGCAGGAATGGCTGGAGGATTATGAAGAAAAGGACCCGGGGCATCGGCACATCTCGCATTTGTTCGCTCTTCATCCGGGTACGACGATCAGTCCGGATGCTGCACCTGACTTAGCGGAGGCCGCCCGAATCACACTGCAGCGGCGCCTAGCTAATGGCGGAGGACATACGGGCTGGAGCCGGGCATGGATCATTAATTTCTGGGCCCGATTGTTAGATGGAGAAGAGGCGTATGAACACACGAAGCAGCTGCTGGCCAAATCGACGCTTCCGAACCTGTTCGACAATCACCCTCCATTCCAGATTGACGGTAATTTCGGCGGAACGGCAGGAATTGCCGAAATGCTGATACAGAGTCACCTGGATCATGTTCGACTTCTTCCTGCACTGCCTGCGGCTTGGCCGGATGGGAATGTACAGGGACTGCGTGCCAGAGGCGGCTTCCGGATCGACATGAAGTGGAACGGCGGCTGTCTCACTGAAGCGGTCGTGATCTCGGAGAAAGGTCAGAAATGCCGTCTCTATACAGAGCAGCCTGTGAGGGTTGTAAATGCCCAGGGCAAAGAAGTCCCAGTCGAGCGTCGTGGTTCTATTACGGAAATCACAGCTCAAAAAGGCGAAGTATATACCATTATTCCCGCTAAAGTCGATGCTGTGATCTCATAATCCATGGAGGTACTTATGTTTAACTTAACAGAAGAAACAATCAGCCCCGACCTGCCTTTGATTCCGGACCATTCGGTCACGATCTCCGATTTTGGCGCAGCGGGGGACGGTGTAACCGATAATACCGCAGCATTTCACCAGGCGATTGAAGCTTGTACCAAGGCAGGCGGGGGAAAGGTCATCATTCCTGCAGGGATCTGGCTCACCGGTCCGTTAACGCTGCAGAGCCGGATCGAGCTGCACGCTTCCGCGGGTGCGCTTATTGTATTCAGCCGGAAATTTGAAGACTATCCCATCCTGATGTCCACCTATGAGGGACGGCAGATGTTCCGCTGCCAATCCCCCTTGGATGGTGAAGGATTAGAGGATATTGCAATTACAGGCAGCGGTATCTTTGATGGAAACGGCGAAGCCTGGAGACCCGCCAAGAAAGGCAAGCTGACTGATCAGCAGTGGAAACAGCTGACTGAATCCGGCGGGGTGGTGGATGAGAAGGGCACCTGGTGGCCTACCACGGCTGCCCGGGATGGGCAGGAGATGGTAGCCCGGATTGAAGAAACCGGCAGTGATCTTCCACAAGATTATGAACCGGCGAGAGATTACCTGAGGCCCTGCCTGCTCAGCCTGAGAAATTGTAAGCGAATACTCCTGAGCGGCCCTACCTTCCAAAACTCTGCTGCCTGGTGCCTGCATCCATGGGCATCGGAGCAGATTACGATACGTAACATTACCGTACGTAATCCGTGGTATGCCCAGAATGGAGACGGCTTGGATATTGATTCCTGCAAATACGTGACCGTAGACGACTGTTCGTTCGATGTCGGAGATGATGCAATCTGTCTCAAGTCCGGTAAAAACGAAGCGGGACGTATGCTCGGTAAACCGAGTGAACGGATCTCTATACGAAACTGCACAGTATACCATGGTCACGGCGGCATTGTCGTGGGCAGTGAAATGTCGGGCGGAGTCAAGGATGTTTACGTTTCGGACTGTACCTTTATCGGGACCGACATCGGTATTCGCTTCAAAAGCTGCCGCGGACGCGGCGGAGTAGTAGGAAATATCCATATTGAACGGATCCGGATGTGGCATATCGCAGGCGATGCGATCTCGTTCAACTTGTATTATGAGGGCAAAGCCGGCTCAGGAGAGTACCAGGAGGAATCCATCCTGCCGGTAACTCTTGAAACTCCGGTGTTCCGGGATATCATGATCCATGACATTGTATGTACCGGTGCAGAGAACGCGCTGCTTATCAATGGTCTGCCGGAAATGCCTGTGGAGAATGTAACAGTGAAGCAGCTCAATATCACAAGTAATGAAGGGATTGTATGCCGTAACGCCAAGAACCTGATTCTGCAGGATATTGTGCTCCAGACTCAAGAGACGCCGCTGCTTACGTTTCACCAGAGCCAGAATATCCGAGCAGCAAATGTCCGGGGGGAAGGATCCGCGCCGGATGACCGCCTGCTGGTGGTTACAGGAGAACGGTCCCGCCAAATTGAATGCAGTGATCTGAAAGCCGGTCAGGGCCATCAAATTATGATCTCCTCTGAAGTGAATCCGAAGGAGGTCATTATCAGTTAGCTAGTTGTAACACAACAAGGAAAGGGGGTGATTCAATTATATTTATATTCAGCTGCAAGGTTACTTAAAATCATAGGGAGGTATGAATGTGAGAGCAGCTAAATGGTTGAAACAGGTTCTTGTCGCTGCCATGCTGTGCACCAGCTTTTCCGGGGGAGCGGCTTATGCTGAGGAGAGTCCTGAACCGGTAAAGCCGATGAATGTTTCTCAAACGCCTGCATTTCCGGGGGCTGAAGGAGGAGGGAAGTATACCACTGGCGGCAGAGGCGGCGATGTATATGAGGTGACGACACTGGCCGATTCCGGTCCCGGATCGCTTCGGGATGCAGTCAGCATGGGAAACCGGACTGTGGTCTTCAAGGTCGGCGGTGTTATCGAACTGAAATCACCCTTAAAGATCAGGGGCGACAATCTTACTATTGCAGGCCAGACGGCTCCGGGGGATGGCATCACGGTCATCGGGTATCCAGCATCCTTTGAGGGAAATAATCTGATTCTCCGCTACATGCGTTTCCGGCTTGGAGATATGAATGAGACCGAGGCAGATGCCTTTGGCGGACGGTACAAGAAGGATATTATCATCGATCATTCCTCGTTCAGCTGGTCTGTTGACGAGGTGCTTAGTCCTTACGGGAATGAAAACGTGACGGTGCAGTGGTCCGTGATCGCCGATGCCATGCATATCAGCCGTCATGTCAAGGGAAGACATGGGTACGGCGGGATCTGGGGCGGCAAAAACACGAGCTTCCATCATAATTTGATTGCACACAATTCCAGCCGTAACCCTGCCTTCGACAGCACGGTCGGCAACTCTCACGATTTCCGCAACAATGTGGTCTACAACTGGGGATACTTTGCTTCCTACGGAGGCAAAGGGGCGGTTACCAATCTGATTAACAACTATTACAAACCCGGTCCGGAAACCGAGGTCATCCGGTTTATGAATGCGGAGACGACGGGAAGCTATTATATTGATGGAAATGTAATGGACGGATATCCGGAGTACACGAAAGACAATTGGGCCGGTGTACATAAGTACCCGGATTACGTGAAGCTGGAAGAACCCGCTGTCTTCGCTAATCGTCTGCCGGACAAATCCGCCGAAGAGGCATACGAAGCCGTGATGCAGGACGCCGGAGCTACGCTTCCGAAGCGGGATGCTGTTGATGCGAGGATTATCTCTGATGTGATTCATCGCACCGGAACTCATATCAACTCGCAAAATGAGGTAGGAGGTTATCCGGTGATTGAGCCGGTCGTATCTACACTTGCCGATGACGATCATGACGGGATGCCGAATGAATGGGAAATTTCACATGGGCTTGATCCGAATGATCCGAGCGACCGCAATGAGGTCAATGAAGAAGGATATACGAACCTGGAGCTGTATTTGAATTCCATTACAGGAAACGGTTCCGCCAATCCTTCTGCATGGATTACCGCACCAGCAAACAATGCCGTGGTCAAGGCCGGTTCCAACGTCCGTATCGAAACATCCGTATCCGATGAAGACGGAGCCGTATCGAAGGTGGAGTTCTACCGGAACGGAGAGAAGGTCGGGGAGGATGACAGTCTGCCGTTTTCCTTCGAATGGAGCGATGCTGAGGATGGAACCCATTACTGGGCTGTTAAAGCGATAGATGATACAGGCACTGCCGCGTTCTCCACCAATGTTGTTGTTCATGTAAACAAGGAAGGCAGCATTGAGCCTTGGGCATCCGCCGATGTAGGCAGCCCCGGAATTCCGGGACATACCCAGCTTGGCGAAGATCCTGGAAATATCACAGTCAAGTCGGCGGGTGATATTGGCGGAGCCAAGGATGCTTTTCATTTTGCTTACCAGGAAATTACCGGGGATGCTGAGATCACCGCCAAAATTGAAAGCGTTACCGCTACAAATTCCGAAGCGGAAGCCGGAATCATGTTCCGTGAGAGTCTGAGTGAGGATGTCCCATTTGCATCGCTCGTCGTCCCATACATCCGAACAGGCAAAAGAGGCGTGACGCTGAGTCGTTCGGCTGTGGGAGAACAGGCTGCAAGGATTCAGCCGGAGCAGGAATTTCAGCTGCCATACTGGATTAAGCTTGTGCGTGAGGGAAGCTCGTTCACTTCCATGATCTCTCCGGACGGTAACCAGTGGACATCTGTGGGGACAGTGAACGTCGATCTGCCGGACAAAGCGTATGTCGGTCTCGTGGCGGACGCCTCGAAGGCTAACAACGAGACGGAGAAGTACAATACATCAACCTTCTCTAATGTAAATATTACGGCTGTTACCGACAATGACCCCAAGACGGTATATTACGTTAACGATCATTATGAGGACCTTGAGCTTGGCTCGGTGCCTGACGGATATCGGGTTATTCCAGATCCGCAGGATGCCGATCATACGGTAACCGTAGTGGAAGTGCCTGGAGAATCTACAGGCAATGATTCGAAGAAGGTGCTGAAAGTATACGATAATGCCGTGGGCAGCACGGGCTTTATGGTGGATTTCCCTCTGCAGACCGGCACGGTTGTCGTAGAGACGGATTTTATGTCCCCTGCACTGCCCGGGACGTCGATTCTGCTGCAGGTCAAGGATCCGGAAGAGAAGAAGACGCCGATTTCGCTGGAAGTGCGCAAGCCTCAGCTGCCGGTCCAGGAAGATGAGTATGCCCTGGTGTACAAGAACAAGAACGGTCAGGATGTGAAACTGACAGACCTGCCGGCAGATAACCGCTGGCATAATGTGAAGGTAATTGCAAGCGCAGCATCGAACACCATGGATATTTATATGAACAACGTACTTGCCGCCACGGGAGTTGAACTGAGAGATGATATGAGTACCCTGGGACTCGGCAGTGTTCTGTTCGGCAGAACGCCGGGTACCGGCAAAGGGACGTATTATTTTGACAATCTTAAGATTTACATCGAGCCTGCACCTGCACCCAAGGGCTTGCGGGCGATTCCAGGGAACGGAAAGGTCCAGCTGGATTGGGACTCCACTCTCGGCGCCTCTACCTATACCGTCAAAAGAAGTACAACAAGTGGCGGGCCATATGAGACCGTGGCGGCGGATATAAGTGCAGCGGAGTCAACGTACACCGATACGAGTGTGGTTAATGAGACTACCTATTATTATGTGGTCACCGCCGTCAGTGAATTGGGAGAAAGCGACCCTTCCAATCAGGTCCGCGTCATGCCTTCTGTGAACGCTGTAAAGCCGCAGGCTCCGAGCGGACTGCAGGGACTGGGACGCCATACTCAGGCAGACCTTTCCTGGGAGCCGGTAGAGCATGCGGTAACCTATACGGTGAAGCGGAGCGAAAAAGAAGAAGGGCCTTATATCAATGCAGGGAAGACAGCAGAACCATTTTACCGCGATATGGGTCTTGTAAACGGAAAAAGCTACTATTATGTGGTGACAGCTACCAGTGTTGCAGGAGAAAGCGAGGAATCTGATGTGATCACGGTACGCCCCGAAGCCCCGCTTCCGGCTCCTGAAGGCATTACAGGAAGTGCGGGAGATGCTTCGGCAGTTATTTCTTGGCATGCTGCCGGGAATGCCTCCAGTTACCAGGTGAAGCGAAGCACATCGAACGGGGGTCCTTATACGGTGATCGCCGATCAGGTAACAGATACCCGTTATGAGGACAGTGGACTGGAGAATGGAAAGGTCTACTACTATGTAGTTTCTGCCAAAGACAGTACAGCTTCCAGTGCGAATTCCAATGCCGTACGGGTCATTCCGTATCCGGCCAGTTCGGTGCCTGCACCGGATCAACTTCAATTGTCCCCCGGAAAGGACCATGTCAAACTGTCCTGGCCGGCCGTGGAGGGGGCTTCTTCTTACCAGGTTCAGCGTTCGGAATCAAGGGACGGGGCCAGCAGGGTCATTGCTTCGGATCTCAATCGGCCGGAGTTTACAGATACCGATGTCGTCACCGGTAAAACGTATTATTATTCGGTTCAGTCGGTGAATGAGAACGGTCCGGGAGTCGGGTCTTATCCGCAGGGAGCATCGCCTGCCAAGATCATTGTAGTCGCTAAAGACGGTACGGGAATGTTCAGCAGTGTCCAGGCGGCGGTGGATTCCATTCCGGAGGGAAATAAAGACCGGACCATAATCTACATCCGCAGCGGCATTTATGAGGAGCAGGTGACCGTTCCGCGAACGAAACATGCCATTAGTTTCATTGGAGAAAACAAGGAAGACACGATCATTACGTATACCCGGATTACCGGCACCGGATTCAATGAGCGGGCTACCGCTGTGGAATCCGATGATTTTACCGCTGAAAATATCACGTTTGCGAATGGTGCGGGTGCACAAGGTGTGGCAGTTGCGCTGGATCTTCAGGGAGATCGCGCCTATTTCAACAATGTCCGTATGATCGGTTATCAGGATACGTTCTTTGTGAACAATACCGGCAAGCGGGTATACGTGGAGAACAGCTATATCGAGGGAGCCGTGGATTTCATCTATGGACCGGGTATTGCCGTTTTTGACCGAAGCATTATTCATAATGTGCGCTCAGGCGGATATATTACCGCTGCAAGCACTCCGGAAAGTCAGGCTTATGGCTTCTTGTTTATCAACAGCAAGATCACCGGTATCGATGGAATCGGTGACGTGTACCTTGGACGTCCATGGAGGCCGTTTGCCCAGGTACTGTTTATGAATACAGACATGGAAGAAATCATACACAAGAAAGGCTGGCACAACTGGGGAAGACCGGATAACGAGAAGACCGCCAGATATTATGAGTTCAATAATAGCGGGCCTGGCGCGGCTGCTGAAGACCGCGTGAACTGGTCGAAGCAGCTTACACCGGAAGAAGCGAATCTGTATACGATTCCACTGATGATGAAGGGATCAGATAACTGGGATCCGACCATGATGCCGGCTCTCCCTAAGCCAGGTCGGGAGGATGATGCCGAGCTGCCGCAGACGACCTCCAAGTTATCCCCGGAACAGCCTGATGGACAGAACGGCTGGTATACGGCGCCTGTTACGGTAACATTAACAGCGGAGAGTGAAGGCTCACCAGTAACCGAAACCGTCTACAGCTATGACGGCACATCCTGGTTCCCGTACTCTGGGCCGATCATGCTGGATCAGGAAGGGGAAGCGGTCAGCTTGTACTACCGTTCCACCAACGCTGCGGGGCAGGAAGAAAGCATTCAGTCGCTTTCTGTTTCTATCGACCGGTCCGGACCGGAGATCATGGTAGAAATGCCAGAGCAGGGAGATGAATGGAATGCCTTCGGCAAATGGACACCGGTTATTCATGTGAACGATGTCGTATCGGGTCCGGATCATAGCCGGACGGCCATCAAGCTTGACGGGAATGTGATTCAGCCTGGTGAGTCCATCCCGCTGCATCTGCTTGCGCTTGGAGAGCATGTCTTCACTGTGGAAGGAGCTGACCTTGCGGGGAATACCGCTGTGAAGGAAATCTCATTCCGCACGATCACCAGCTTGAATACCATGATCCTGCTAGTTAAACAGTTTTGGAATGATGGAGAGATCCGCAATGCAGGCATCGCAAACAGCTTAACGAAAAAGCTGGAGAACGGAAATACAAAGAGCTTCAAAAATCAGGTCCGTGCGCAGCGTGGCAAGCATCTGTCGGAAATGGCAGCGGACGTACTGCTGCGGCATGCGGAAGCACTGTCTGGAAGGTAAGTCTGTGTGCTGTTAATGTTTGAGTTTACTCATACTGCGTATCATCATGAAAAACCGACGCCCTTTCGGGTGTCGGTTTTTTGGTGCGCAGAATTGCCTCCTGCTGTAGGAGAGATTAAAGAGACCGGCAGGATTAATCAGTCTCGGATGCGAATCGCTCGTTCTCCCCGGAAACATCCAGGATATCAGAGAGTGAAATCCAGGTGTTCCCGAGGCGTATGCGCTGCAGCTGCGGATCAATACGGGAGATCATCCCCCGCATCCGGCTGCTGCCGTAATCCCCAAATACCAGCACCTGTACCTGCTGTTTGCTGCGGTAAGCTTGACTGAGCTTCTCCGCAATCCGCTCGGTCTGCTGTTCGTCAAGTACGGGGCGTTTCTGGATCTGCTTGTGTTCCTGCTTGGATATAATGGCATCCTTGTGCTCAAACAGCATCATGCGGCTGGATTCCCATAATCCGTTGCCTGTCAGCTTCTTCATTTATAGTGTCCTCCAATCTTCGTGTTTAAAAACTTCAGCTGGCTCGTATTTCTCAAAGAAGAACCGAAGTAGACGGAGGCCGGCCCAAACATGCTGCGAATCCCATCCATGGTATGCTCCAGATGCCGGAGCTTATCCCTGTTCCCGAACAGGGAGGGCTGGTAAACATCATCGTCCTGCAGCTCGCCGAGAGAGATCCAGATTTTGCGCACCGGACCGCCGTCCCAGTGAGTGTCAAACAGCTGCTTGGCTGCGCTGTATACCTCCCGGGAAATCTGGCTGGGCTCCGGGAGCTTCATCTGCCGTGAAAAGCCCACCGGGCGGTCGAAGTCTGCCCCCTGTGCGCCGGCATGCACCACGGTGCCCATATACCCTTTGGCCCGGGCACGCTCACAGATCAGCATGGACAATTCATTCAGCACGACGTCAATATCTTCGCGGGCGTGGTAATCCACCGGCAGTGTAGTCTGCCGTCCGATGCCTTTCTGCCCGTCGAATGCATCCGGAGTAACGGGAGAATCGTCCATCCCGTTGGCTGTGCGCCACAGCACCTCGCTCCAGATATCGCAGTTTTTTTTCATATATCGCTTCATCTTTCGCTTCAGCTCACCCAGGGGGGTGTGCGCAAGATCCCCGATCGTATGAATCCCGAGACGGGCCAGATGCCGCATGGTGCGGGAGCCGATTCCGAACATCTTGTTCGCGGGGCAGGCCCAGAGTGCATCCATATGCTTCTCGTTCAGCTCATAAATCCCGGTCTCGTTCTTCTTGGCGAAGTTGTCGCAGGCCATCTTGGCGAGAATCTTGTTGCGGCCGATCCCGACTCTCGTATACACGCCCGTCTCCTCTCGAACCCGCATCTGGATATGGCGAGCCAGCTCCACCGGCGTGCAGCCAAAGTGGGAGAGGCTCGCCGTAACGTCCACGAATTGTTCATCGATGCTGAACGGCTCGACCAGATCGGAATAGGATTCCAGGATGCTCATGATCTGCAGTGATACCCGGATATAGGCGCTCATGCGCGGCTTTGTGACGATGACATCCGGGCATTTCTGCTGCGCCTGCCACAGCGGCTCCGCGGTCGTCACGCCGTAAGCCTTCGCGAGCGGGCATGCAGCGAGAATAATGCCGCTGCGCCGGGAGGGATCCCCGGAGACAACAAGCGGCTTGTGCTCATAGCCGGGATGGGCCGACTTCTCCACAGAAGCATAAAAGGATTGGCAGTCGGCCAGAAAGATAACACGCTGCGGTTTCGGCATAGAAAGCATCTCCTTTTATTCCAGATTCAGATGAAGCGCTCCGGCCAGACGCCGCTCCATATCGGCTTTTACAAAATCCCACTGCAGCTCCATCTGGTGCTGATATCCGCGGCACTGATATATAATCTGCAGGGAATGTTCCTTGCGCCGGGTCTCCATAATGATGATGCTGCGGGCGCGGCTGTTTTTCTTAAGCTGGGTCAGGCGGGTGATGATGGATTTCTGAAGGTCCTTCAAGCGTTCTATGTAAAGGCTGTTCACCCCGGCAGCCTGCATGCTGCGGAGATCCTGTTCCAGGCTATCCAGCAGCACCGGCAGAACGGCACATGCCTTGACCAGCAGGAGCTCTTCTTCCGTCTGCAGCGGTGAAGTCTTCATGGCTACATCCGCCTCCTGTCGGTAGTTCATCATTTCTTCATTCATTATATACCGAACATGTGTTCTATATGCAAGTGGTAAATAACGTTTAGTTGCTGAACTTATTTCCAACAAACAGCGCGGACAAAAAAACCATACGTATAATTGAACCAGCCAGAGTGAAAGAAAAAAGACCACAACGCTAATTCCAATAATCATGGCATTGACCCTTCGATTTGTATACAAAGCTTGATCACCAGTTTTTAAACATCAAGGCTAAGGAACTAACAAAATAAACAGCAATACGCACATGTCAAATTACAGAGGGGACTGTATGGCCGGCAGAGGTCGATAAGTGGAATCTTTGAAACCTTCTCAATCATCCACACTTCAATATAAGAGAATGAATAAACTGCATTATATAAACGAAAAGGAGATGATTGATATGGGATACTGCTACAAGAAACCACACAGAAAGCCGCATTACAAACCGCATGGGTGGATGCTCAGAAAGCGTAAATGCAGAAGATACTGGTAATAAAAATTACGAGATAACACAAAGAAGTGGTGGTATTCAGGGTCCTGCCCTGTACCACCACTTCTTTGATTTTGGTCTGACGCCGTTTTATTCAGCGGTTTGAAGCATCATCTTATAAGCTGTAGGAGAAAATCCCGTTGCAGATTTAAATGCTTTAGAGAGGTAAGAGACATCGGGAATACCGGACTGTTCTCCGATTTCGGCCAAGGACAAATCCGTCGTGGCTAACAGCCATTTAATCTGTTGTACTCGTTTGCGGTTAACATACTGAATGGGCGATGTACCCAAGTGTTTTTTGAAGAGCCGAATCAGGGAGTTGGGGTGTAGATGACTGAGCTCTGCCAGCTCCAGCACCGTAATGTTCCGGTGGTAATGATCATCAATGTAAGAGAGTGTTGCCTGCAGGATGGTTGATGTTTCTGAGTGAGGATTTTGGAGTTTTACCTGGCTGGCGCGATCCAGATAGCAGCCAATTAGCCGCAAAAGGCTGGATTTCATATTCAGGGACGCAGATAAGTGCTTGCTGCGCTGTTCCTGAAGCATATCTTGAAAAAAGCTCACCGGTTTATCCAGATCATCCCCGAGATCAAGCAGCCATGGAATCTGAATGAGATCAAACAGGTTCAGGCTTCCCACCTTGGCGGTGAAGTGGCACCAGTATTTCGTATAATCCTGTGCTACTGTCGTGGAATAGGACTGGGTGATGCCTTCAGGCATCAGCACCATCTGTCCAGGCTTGGGACACAATTCCTGGTCTCCAATTTGAAGCCAGCCTTCCCCGTCCATGATCAGATAAAACTTATTGTAATCTGGCCGGTAATTCATTTCCCGCCAATCCTGGCCAACCCGATTAAAGCCCATAGCGGTGACATTAACGTTCAGGCTGGCAAGGTACATTTCAATTAACTGACTGCGAGTTTTTTCTTTATCCATAGGATCACCCGATCATAAGAGGTTAGTATTCTACAAATACCGGTTAGGTTTATCTATGTTAGAGCATAACACGATATTGTTACCATAAGTGTAAGTTCATTCTATTAATGAAAGGTGCGATGATGATGAAAGTACATATTGCAGAGGGACCCTTTAAGCCGACGTTTGAATCGTTAAGAACTTACGAATGTCCTGACTGGTTCAGGGATGCCAAGCTGGGCATCTGGTCTCACTGGGGTGCTCAATCCGTACCAATGTACGGTGACTGGTACGCGCGGGGAATCTATCATGAGGGTTCGGATCAATATCGTTACCACACCCGTCATTACGGACCCCCCTCGACATTTGGATATAAGGATATAGTGCAGCTATGGAAAGCGGAAAATTTCGATCCCGAAGGCCTGATGGATTTATATGTAGATGCAGGCGCCAAGTATTTTGTCGCCCAGGCCATGCACCATGATAATTTCTTCAACTATGACTCCAAGCTTCATCGCTGGAATTCGGTCAACATGGGTCCGAAAAAAGATATTGTAGGCCTGTGGAAAGCTGCCGCCGTCAAAAGAGGACTTCCGTTCGGGCTGACCGAGCATCTGGGAGCAACTTTCAGCTGGTATGCACTTAACAAAGGCCATGACAAGGAAGGACCGTACGCTAATATCCCTTATGACGGCAATGACCCTGCATTCCAGGACCTCTATCTGGCCAACCAGGAGCATTATAATGAAAATAAAGCCTACTGGGATCTGGACCCATGGTACAGTACGAATTCAGAATGGCATCAGCGGTGGTTCGACATTATCAAGGAAGTTATTGATTTGTACGAACCGGATCTGCTGTATTCAGATGGCGCTTTGCCCTTCGGCAGGCTGCATGAGAGCTCCGAGGCGGATGGCAGCTTTGAAGCAGGTCTCCACGCGGTAGCCCATCTATACAATCTAAGCGCAAAGCGGCATAACGGGAAGAACCAGGCTGTATACAATCAAAAAGATCGTCGCCAAGAAATCTATTCCGTCGGGATTCTGGATATTGAGCGCAGTCAGGAGCCGGATATCAAGCCGCAGCCATGGCAGACGGATACATGTGTCGGAGATTGGTTTTATAATGTCCGTACGGTATACAAAAAACCGGGGCATGTGATTGAAATTTTAGTGGATATTATTGCGAAGAACGGCAATCTGCTGCTGAATATCCCGCAGAAGCCGGATGGAACGCTGGATGACGAATGCACCCATATCTTGAAAGAGATGGCCAAGTGGATCAAGATTAATGGCGAAGCCGTATACGGCACTAGACCTTTCCGCGTTTCGGGAGAAGGGCCCTCCAGCGTCGTCATTGACCATTTTAAAGAGGATCAGGTGTCCTGGACCTCCTCCGATTACCGGTTCACCCAGCGCGGCAACACACTGTATGCCTTCCAAATGCGCTGGCCTGAGGATCATCGTGCTATTATCCGCTCTTTAACGCCGGGAGATCAAGTCCGATCGGTGACACTGCTTGGCGCAGGTGAGGTGTCATTCGAGCAGCCGTTTGGGACACTAATTGTGGATCTTCCGGAATCGAAAGGGAACCATGATGTACATGTGCTCGCAATCGAGCTGGCAGAGTAATAGTATGGGAATCGAAGCATCTCGTGTCATTTTTTGACTCGTGATGCTTTATTACATATATAATGGTATATCAGATGAAGTAGAGGAGGATCGCAGATGTTAGAGGAATCGAAGCAGAGATTGGACCGTTATTACGGCTGTCTGTTCGGCCTGGCAGCAGGGGACGCGCTCGGGACGACGGTGGAGTTCAGTCCGCCGGGAACGTTTGAACCGGTAGCGGACATGACGGGCGGAGGTGTGTTTCATCTGCAGGCAGGACAGTGGACGGATGACACCTCCATGGCGCTGTGTTTAGCCGACAGTCTGCTGTCGGCTCCCGGATTTGATCCAGAGGATCAGATGAAGCGCTATTCCCGGTGGTTTCGAGAAGGATACATGAGCAGCACGGGAACCTGCTTTGATATCGGGAATGCAACCCGTGAGGCTATCCTGCACTTCGAGCGAACGGGGGAAAGATACTGCGGAAGCGAAAGTAAGATGGCTGCCGGCAACGGGTCCATTATGCGGCTTGCTCCCATACCGATGTATTTTGCCTCAAACCCGGCTGAAGTGGTACGTTACAGTGTTCTGAGCTCCAGAACGACGCATGCATCGATAGAATGTCTGGACGCCTGCCGTTTGTTCGGTGCCATGATCCTGGGTGCGCTGCTGGGGTGGGAAAAGGAGCAGATTCTGGGGCGGGATGCATTTACAGATTGGCTTGGAAATGACCCGCTGTCCTCGCGGATTCAGGAAATTGCAGACGGATCGTATCTGGAAAGCGAGCCCCCGGAAATCCAGGGTAGCGGTTATGTTGTAAAATCACTGGAAGCCGCACTATGGGCGTTCGCCAAATCTTCTTCCTTCCGGGAAGGTGCGCTGCTTGCTGTCAATCTGGGTGATGATGCCGATACGACAGGCGCAGTGTATGGACAGCTTGCCGGCGCATTTTATGGTGCAGCGGGCGTACCACAGGAGTGGCTGGAAAAGCTCCACGGGTATCAAACCATCAGACAGCTGGCAGAAGGGTTATATCGAGCTTCATTGAACAAGGGATGAGTAGTTAGAGGTTTGTAAGATTATAAAAATTTTCAAAAATGGTAGGAAGCAGAGGATAAAGACCGAATGTTTAATAGATAGCGTGCAGCATAGATAGAGAACTGGAAGGAGCGGGGTTTACGAAGCCATCCTGAATAATCCCGTATAGGAAGTGATAGGTCGGTTGGATAATCAGCGAATATTGAAAGATTTTTTCAGGAAAACCTGGGTGTTTTATGTGCTGTCAATAAGCTGTCATTTCATCGCTAATATCATCCATGTGAATTTTCCTCGTGTGCTTGGCCAGTTCACAGATGAGCTGAAAGATGGAGTGCTGTCATCGGATGATATTCTTCAGTACAGCTGGATTCTGCTTGCGATCGGTGTCGGTTTTGCGGTGATCGGCGGCGTGGGGCAGTATTTGGTCATGTATACAGGAAGGTATTTTGAATTCATGAATCGCCGGAGGCTGTTTACTCATTTTACAGGGTTAAGTGAACGATATTACTCCCGCAACGGTGTAGGCAAGCTGCTCAGCTACTTTATGAATGATGTGACAACGGTCAGGGAATCGATCTCCATGGGGGTCAATCAGACGGCGAATGCTACGATTCTGCTGGTGTCTACCGTGGTCATGCTTTTGCTGAGCCAGGTTCCGCTGGTGCTTGTTATCTCGTGTATCGCTCCGCTGCTGCTTATTCCTGTCATTGTCGTGTGGCTTGGCCCCGTTATTCGGAAACGTTCCAAGCAGGTTCAAGAAGCGCTGGGCGCGATGACGGAATCGGCCGAAGAACAGTTCGGCGGAATTCGAGTCACGAAAAAATTCGCGGTAGAAGAAGTGATGAAGAAACGTTTTGCTCAAAAGGTAGAAATGATTCGAGACAAGCAGCTTCATCTGGTCAGGGTCTCCTCTTTTTTTCAGGCACTGATTCCTTTCTTGGGCGCATCTTCCCTGATCATCGCGCTGGCTTTTGGCGGATATCTTACGATCCAGGGGCAGATTACCGTGGGCAGCTTTGTGGCCTTGACGCTGTATGTCCGCATGCTGATGAACCCGCTGCAGCAGATCGGAAACGTGATTAATGTCGTGCAGCGGGCACGCGCGTCGCTTGACCGGTTAAATGCGCTGCTGGGAGAGGAGCCGGATATCAAGGAAGTGGAACATCCCGCCGAGCCAGACTTTTCCCGGGCTGACATCACAGTGAGGCATCTTTCTTTTTCTTATGAAAAAGAGGGAAGAACCGCGGAAAAAACAAGGTATGCGCTTCGGGATATCAGTTTCCAGGTACCGTATGGAACGACGCTCGGTATCATCGGGCGAACCGGGAGCGGCAAAACAACGCTCATGAAGCTGCTTCTGAGAACCTATAATCCGCCAGAAGGCACGATAAAAATTAACGGGAAAGATATTGTCAGCCTGTCTTTGGAAAGCCTCAGGGAAAGCATTGCCTATGTTCCCCAGGACGGGTTCTTGTTCAGCTCCACGATTCGTGAGAATATCGCTTTTTATAAACGGGATTCAGAGTTGAATGAGGTAGAGGAAGCCGCAAAGCAGGCCCGCGTCTACGATAATATTATTGATTTTCCGGATCAGTTTGAGACGCGTTTAGGTGAACGGGGCGTTACGCTTTCCGGCGGTCAGCGTCAGCGCACCAGCTTGGCCAGAGGTATCATTAAAGACGCACCGATTCTGATTCTGGATGACAGTGTAAGTGCGGTGGATGCCGTGACTGAAACCGAGATTATGGAAACAGTACGAGAAATACGGCAAGGGAAAACGACAATTATGATTGCCCACCGGATCAGTGCCCTGAAGCATGCCGACCGGATCATCGTGATGGACGAGGGAGAAATTGTTCAGTCAGGAACACATGATGAGCTGCTGTCCGAAGAAGGACTTTACCGGACACTGCATGATATTCAGGAAGAGGGGAGGCGTCAGCATGGCACAAGCCATTAGAAATTGGGAGATGGACCAAAAGGCTGATCTGAACGAACCTCAAAGCAAGCCCAAATATATATCTACATTTAAAGCATTGTCGAGTTATATGAAGGAGCACCGGCTGACGTTCGCGGCATTTATCGGGTGTACCCTCATGGCCATCACGGCAGAGCTGATGCAGCCTTATCTGGTAAAAGTCGCAATCGATGATAATCTGCTCGCAGGTGTAAATGATTACCGCGGTCTGCTTGTGATTTGTGGAATTTATTTTGTATTGTCGCTGTCCAGCATGTTTTTTACGTATCTCCAGAATAATTTGCTTCAAAAAGCAGGACAAAGCATTGTCGCGAGTATCCGCAAGCGCTTGTTCGCTCACATTTCCAAATTGTCGATGTCTTATTTCGACCGTGTGCCGAGCGGCAGCCTGATTACGCATGTATCCAGTGACACGGAAGCGATCAGCCAGTTTTTCAATCAGGTCATACTGAGCTTGTTCCGGGATGGATTCACACTGATCTTTATTTTGTTTTTGATGTTTCAGCTGGATGCTGAGCTGACATGGTACTGTCTTCTCCTGCTGCCGATCATTGCCGGGATCACGATTGCTTTCCGATCCTATATGCGCCGCACGTATCAGATGGCCCGGACACGTCTTTCCCGGCTGGTAGCCTTTACCGCTGAAAATTTATCGGGCATGAACCTGATTCAGGTATTTCATCAGCAGGCAGAGCAGAAGCGGCAATTTCGGGAGAAGAATGACTCTTATTTCCGTGCCAATATCCGTGAAGTTCGGACCAATGTCCTGTTTAACCGGTCGTTTGAAATTTTAAATAACCTGGCGATTGCATTTGTCACATGGCTGGGAGGACAGGCGGTATTGGGCACAACCCTGGAATTTGGCGTACTGTATGCATTTATTACGTATATCCGACTGTTTTTTCAGCCGATCAATACGATTACCCAGCAGTGGAATACACTGCAGTCTGCGACGGTGGCCATCAATAGAATCTGGAATATTTTTGCGATCCAGCCTGAAATTCAGGATTCTTCAAAACCGGAACATCTCAAGCCTTCCGAGGTTAAGGGGCGTGTTGACTTCAACAGCGTGACTTTTGGCTATGCTGCCGGACAGCCTGTGATCAAGGATCTGGATCTGCATATCCGCCCCGGTGAATGGATTGGTATTGTCGGGACGACGGGAGCGGGTAAAAGCTCACTCATTAGTCTGCTGTGCCGGTTTTATGATGTTCAGCAGGGAAATATTGAGCTGGACGGACATGATATCAGGAGTTTGGCACAAGCTGATCTAAACCGTATCGTCGGTCTTGTTCAGCAGGAACCATATCTTTATTCGGGGAGCGTACTGGATAATGTACGAATGTTTGATGAGACCATATCACGAGAGAGCGTGATCCAGGCTTGTGAATTTATTGGCGCAGATCCTTTAATCCAGAAGATGAGTGATGGCTATGATACCCTGCTGTCAGAACGGGGAAGCGGATTGTCCGCCGGGGAACGGCAGCTGATTTCTTTTGCCAGAATTATTGTGTTCCAGCCTAAAATCCTTATTCTCGACGAGGCGACAGCCAATCTCGATTCCCATACCGAGCAGCTAATCCAAAATGCCCTTCAGCTTGTTTCCGAAGGACGCACAACACTGGTTATCGCACATCGGCTCTCCACGATTATGGACGCAGACCGGATTCTGGTCATGAGCAAAGGCCGTATTGTGGAGCAGGGGACGCATGAGCATCTCATCGAACGGGGAGGCGTTTATCAGGAATTGTATTTACACTCTCAAGGTCAGAAGCAGGAACGAAAAGAGCATAGTCATTCGTTTTCACATAGCAAGTAAAATAGACTCACAACAAGCAAAAATGGGCCGCCCCTCAAGATCAAGGATCTTTTGGGACGGCCCATTTTAAGTGATGCATGCTTTTGGACCGTGATTTTCGAACAGCGATGACGAAGTGCCCTCTCATTAGGTGTAATTTTTGAGCATGAAACTTGAAATTTGTTATAGATGGAATAAAAAAGTTAAATTATACTAATTGAAAAAGGAATATAATGTTAGGAGAATGTTATGTATAAAACTAGAATACGATGGATGGTCTCCTTGTCTGCGCTGGCTGTCGTTCTAATCGTGGGTGCTTTGATTGTATCGTCCTGGTTATCTGCCCAACCGACAGAGGAACTGGATATACAGGCCTATGTTGAAGATATGCAGCCTGGATGGAATTTGGGGAATACCTTTGATGCGACAGGTGGGGAAACATCATGGGGAAATCCGGCCACCACCCGTGAACTGATCCATCACATTGCAGGCCAGGGATTTAAAAGCATTCGAATTCCCGTCACCTGGGACCATCGGGTCGGAAATGCACCGGATTACCTCATTGACCCGGTCTTTCTGGATCGGATTGAAGAGGTCGTAGACTGGTCATTGGATGAAGGTTTATATGTAATGATCAATTTGCATCATGATTCAGGTGAATGGATCAAACATATGGAAAGCAATCATGATGAGGTGATGGCTCGATATCAGGCGCTGTGGACCCAGATTTCCGGCCATTTCAAGAACCACTCCAGTAAGCTGATGTTTGAAAGTATTAATGAGCCCCGTTTTGATGAAGATTGGAACAGGGACCAACCACAGTATTTCACCATGCTGGAGGAACTGAATACTTCATTCCATCAGATAGTCCGCCGTTCTGGCGGTAACAACACCATGAGACCTCTCGTAATTCCGGGCATAACAGCTTCCGCATCTCAGGCGAGATTAGACGCATTGTACGATAATATCAAAAAGCTGAATGATAACAAGCTGATCGCTACGATCCATTATTACGGTTACTATCCGTTCAGTGTGAATCTTGGAAGCACAACCTTCGATGATACGGTACGAAGGGATGTGACAGAGACCTTTGACCGTACATATAAGCGGTTTGAAGCCGACGGAATTCCGGTCATTGTTGGAGAGTACGGGCTGCTGGGATTTGATAAATTTCTGGGGACGATTCAGCAGGGGGAGAAGCTGAAGTATTTTGAATTTGTGAATCATTATGCCAATGAAAAGCGGTTTACGATGATGCTGTGGGATAACGGACAGCATTTGGATAGACGGGGCTTGAAGTGGGCTGATGAAGATCTATATGCCGTGATAAAAGCAGGTTTTAAGGGGAGATCTGCAAACGCCGAAACCGACAATATTTTTATTCGGAAAGATGAGAAAATACAGGATTCGCTGATTAACCTTCATCTAAACGGCAGCAGGTTCCAGAGTCTGAATCTTGATGGTGCTGCACTTAAAGAGGGGAAAGACTATGCTTTGGAGGGTAGTATGCTCACCATCAAGGCCGAACTGCTGCAGCGAGTCCAGCAGGATTCCTACGGGGAACAAGCCGTCTTGACTGCAAAATTCAGCAGTGGAGCAGACTGGAAGTTTCACATCATATCCTATGATCCGCCGGAATTGCAACAGGCTCCCGGATCTATTGAGGAGCTTCTCATACCAACCGAATTTAATGGCGATGTCCTTGCGACTATGAAAGCCATGTATTCAGATGGAAGGCATGCAGGGCCGAGTGACTGGACCTCATACAAAGAGTTCGGCCATTGTTTCGTACCGCTATATGAGACCCAGAAGATTAAACTTACTAGAGCATTTCTTGATGAGCTTGAGGAAGGAACGGTCCAGCTGAAGTTTCATTTTTGGAGCGGAGAAATTATGGAATACCTCATTACGAAAGAAGGAACTTCTATAACTGGTTCTCTGCCGAACGTCGAAAATAGATAGTTACATTGTAACGAAAGAAACGGCTTGTCCGATGATCCGGCAATCTGAACCGCTGTGTAAACAGCGGTTTTTTTGCGTCTGCATCATTGAAATTTTGAAAGTTTTTGATTAAAAATGATTGTTTTTGAATGATTTTGTGGTAACATAATGGTGGAGGCGATTTCAATGCTGACAGAAGAACGATACCGATTAATAATAGAGCGCTTACAAATGCGCGGGGTAGTAAAGCTGCAGGAACTGGTTGAACTGCTGGGAGCTTCGGAATCTACCGTTCGTCGTGACCTGGTTGATCTCGAAGAGCAGGGTCTGTTAAGACGGATTCATGGCGGGGCATCACTGCCTGGGGAGAAAGCACAGGAGCCTGGCTTGGAAGAAAAAACATTAAAAAACGTTCAGGAAAAGAACAGGATTGCCCGTCTGGCAGCAGAACAGGTGCAGGATGGGGAGAACATCTATCTTGATGCAGGTACCACAACGCTGGCAATGATTCCTTTTATACAAGCCAGACATGTTACCGTGGTGACCAACGGTCTGTCCCATATTGAAGCATTGGTCAGTAAGCAGATTAACAGCTATCTGCTGGGTGGAAAGATGAAGATTCGTACTCGTGCTGTCATTGGCAGCATTGCGCTTCAAAATATGGATAACTTTCGTTTTGACCGCTGTTTTCTGGGAAGCAATGGTGTAGATGCCGAAATGGGGTATACTACTCCAGACCCGGAAGAAGCACTTGTTAAAAGACGGGCTCATCAGCTGTCCAGTGTCAGTTATGTACTGGCAGATTCCAGCAAATTCGGTGAGGTTGCTTTTGCCAAACTTCTGGATCTGCATGAGGCGGTGCTCATTACAGAGTCATTAACAGAGCTGTGGCTGGAACAGTTATCATCTAAAACTAAAATAATTGAGGGATCCAAATGATATATACAGTAACCCTAAACCCTTCCATCGACTATATCGTGGAGGTCGAGGATATTCAGCTTGGTGGACTGAACCGAATGAAGCGGGATATGAAGTTTCCGGGAGGTAAAGGTATTAACGTATCCCGGATTCTCCATCAGCTTGGTGCGGACAATACCGCCATTGGTTTCCTGGGCGGATTCACTGGACGGTTTATTGAGGACCGGCTGAAGGAAGAAGATATGACAACCGATTTTGTTGGGATCCAGCAGGATACACGTATTAACATCAAATTAAAACACGGTGATGAAACCGAAATTAACGGACAGGGTCCCGAGATCAGCGATGAAGAAGCAAAGCAGCTGCTGGATAAACTCTCGGTACTGCTGACACCGGAAGATATTGTGGTGCTGTCAGGAAGTGCCCCGCCTTCTCTGGGCACGGATTTCTACAGCCGCTGTATTGGCATCTGCCGTGCCAAGGGTGCGCAGTTCGTCATGGATACGACAGGACAGGCACTGCTGAACGCGCTGCCCAGCAAGCCTTTGCTGATCAAACCGAATCATCATGAGCTGGCGGAGTTGTTTGACGTCGTCATTGAGTCCCGGGAGCATCTGATTATGTACGGACAGAAGCTAATGGAGCAGGGAGCTCAGCATGTACTGATATCGATGGCAGGCGAAGGTGCTCTGCTGCTTACCGGCGATAAGGTATACCATGCCTCTGTTCCTAAAGGCAAGGTGAGGAACTCGGTTGGTGCAGGTGACTCAATGGTTGGCGGATTTGTCGGAAGTCTGGCACTGACCGGTGATCTGCTGGAAGCGTTCAGCACCGGTGTTGCTTGCGGAAGTGCGACGGCATTCGCCGATGATCTGGCAAGCCGGGAGCAGATCCAGAGACTGCTGCCGCAGGTATCCATTCAGGAGCTATAGTACAGAATGATAATAAAGGAGTGTCAGCAATGAGAATTACAGATTTGATGATCCAGGATGTCATGATCATGGATCTGCAGGCCGTGACGAAGGATGGAGCCATCAACGAGTTAATTGAGAGTCTGTCAGCCAGTGGACGAATCAATGACCCTGAATTATTTAAAGAAATGATATGGAAGCGGGAAGGTGAATCCAGTACGGGTATTGGTGGAGGTATCGCGATGCCTCATGCGAAAACCGGAGCCGTGAATGAGCCGACCGTCGTTTTTGCCAAAAGCAGCAAAGGCGTTGATTTTGAAGCACTGGACGAGGAGCCTGCGTACCTGTTCTTCATGATCGCAGCACCGGAAGGGGCAGGCAGCATGCATATGAAGACACTTGCTGCGCTTTCCCGTCTTTTGATTGATGCAGACTTTATCCAGAAGCTGATGGATACCAGAACACCGCAGGAGGTTACGGCATTATTTGATGCCAAGCAGGAAGAGGAAGAAGAAGCGAAGCGGAAGAAAGAGGCTGCCAAGCAGGCCAAAGCAGCACAGAAGGCAGGAGAACAAACTGTATCTTCTGCAGAAGCTTCATCACGGGATGGGGCTGCAGCAGGAAGTAAGGAGAAGCCTTTTGTCGTAGCCATTACAGCATGTCCTACCGGTATTGCCCATACCTTTATGGCTGAAGATGCCCTGAAGAAAAAAGCACAGGCCATGGGCGTTGATATCCGGGTGGAGACGAACGGATCGGAAGGGGCGAGCAATGTCCTGACCGAGGATGAAATCCGGCGTGCAGCTGGTGTCATCGTAGCAGCAGACAAAAACGTCGAAATGGCACGGTTTGACGGCAAGCCTGTTCTGCAGCGTCCTGTAAGTGACGGCATCCGTAAATCCGAAGAACTGATCACGAAAGCGGCGGCTGGAGATGCACCTATTTACCGCAGTCAAGGTGGAGCAGGTTCTTCAGATAAGGCAGAAGGAAAGGGCAGTGTCGGAAGCAAGATCTATAAGGATCTGATGAGCGGGATCTCACACATGCTGCCATTCGTGGTAGGCGGCGGCATCCTGCTGGCCGTTTCTTTTCTGCTGGAGCAGATTGCTGGAACGGATCATCCTATCGTGCAGCTGCTGCAGACGATTGGCGGCGGAGACGGAGCTTTTCATTTCCTCATTCCGGTCCTGGCCGGTTTTATCGCACTGAGTATTGGTGATCGGCCTGCATTAATGCCTGGTATGGTCGGCGGTTTGCTGGCGCTGAACTCCAATTCGGGTTTCCTTGGCGGTCTGGCTGCCGGTTTCCTTGCCGGTTATGTTGTGATCTTCCTGCGCAGGGCTCTTAAAGGCCTGCCGAAAGCGCTGGACGGCTTGAAGCCGATTCTGTTGTACCCGGTACTTGGTCTATTGATTACCGGTGCGGTAATGTTTTATCTCTTTGGACCGTTCTTCAGCTGGATCAATACCGGCTTGATCGATGTTCTGAACAATCTTGGAACAGGGAATGCGATTCTTCTGGGTCTCGTTCTGGGCGGAATGATGGCCATCGATATGGGCGGCCCTTTTAACAAGGCGGCATATACTTTTGCGATCGGTGTCTTTACGTCCAGCGGGAACACAGATGGTGCCTGGATGGCAGCGGTTATGGCAGGCGGTATGGTTCCTCCGCTGGCGATTGCACTGTCAACCACATTCTTTAAGAACAAATTTACGGAACAGGAACAAAAGTCCGGGATTACAAACTATGTGATGGGGCTTTCATTCATTACAGAAGGTGCGATTCCGTTTGCGGCCGCAGATCCGCTGCGTGTGCTCACCTCCTGTATTCTAGGTTCGGCTGTTGCCGGCGGGTTGACGCAGCTGTGGAGCATCAATGTGCCCGCACCGCATGGCGGGATTTTTGTAGCTGCTTTGGCTAACCACGCGCTGCTCTTCCTGCTTGCTGTCCTTATCGGTTCGATTGTATCGGGTCTGGTGCTGGGCTTGTGGAAAAAGCCGGTTGAAGCGAAGTTATAATTTAGAATGTACGACAAACTGTTCAGGCTATTCCGGGGCAGTCACAGTATGAAAGGGAGCCGTCATAATAACGGCTCTCTTTTTGCATATTACAGTCCATTTAGTTAATTGATATTGATCCCTGCACTTGCGAAACCAGCTAATGAAATAACATCTTCTGATTCCACTGCGCTGATTGAAAACACCATAAGAAGCCTCTCATTGACAGTAGTTGGAACAACAATCCCATTCGTGCTCCCGGTAACAACGGTGCCTAGAGTTACATCACCGGTCAGCGGCCCGAGTATGGTAAACGCAATTGGATCGGGTGAGAATGTGTTGCTGTCTGGCAGTCCGCGATATAACCGTGCGGTGATGGACACAATCGCTCCATCTAGCGCAATATTTTCTGCGACACTAAATGAAGCAGAAATATCTGTAATGGTACCCGCACGCGGGATATTAAAAGCGAATTGAAACCCCGAGTTTAGAAGCACTACGAGACCACCTTGGAGCACAAGAGGGCTGGAAAAACCGAAACCTGAGATGGCTACGGTATCGGGTAATCCATTTGCAAGGGTGAATAGCACCGGAGGGAAGCCGGAAGCAAAGGGAATGATGGCCCCGGCTCCATTGAGACCTGCTGGTCCCGTTGGACCAGCAGGCCCGGCAGCACCATCTGCTCCCGGCGGCCCAGAAGGTCCAGCAGCACCATCTGCTCCCGGCGGTCCGGAAGGTCCGGCAGGACCATCTGCCCCCGGCGGCCCGGGAGGTCCCGCAGGACCATCTGCCCCCGGCGGCCCGGGAGGTCCCGCAGGACCATCTGCTCCCGGTGGGCCCGTTAGGCCATTAGATCCCTGCGGTCCGGGTTCGCCTGTTAATCCGCGGCTGCCCATAATGCCCTGCAGACCTTGCGGTCCAGCCAGCCCTGGTGGTCCAGGCAAAGCTGAAGGTCCGGCCGGCTGTTGGACACCGGGAATTCCAGCTTGTCCCTTGGGGAGTCTGCAATCTGGTCGTGAAGAATGAGGCCGTTTACGAGTTTTTTTATTTTCTTTTTTATCCTTTCGTGATGCTCTACACAGAGGTTCCCGAGCTTCAATATCTTTATGGCTCCCGTCCCGTTTGGACTTCCAGCGATTATGGTCTGATTTTCTTATTGAACGATTCAATCGTCAGCCTCCCTTTTCATGGAACTTATATATCATATCGAGGCAGCAGCGTATTCGATTGGGTGATTCATCCAAATGTTTAGCATCACGCCGGTGAAATGTTTTCATCCGCTTTCTATTTAGTTTCAAATAAACATTCATGGATGTCGTGATATTATATAGATGTTGTCGCATAGTTCTACTAAAAAAATAATGAATGATGTGATACCTTATAAGTGGTTGTCACGAATTTATAGTAATGGAGGTCCAATTCATTGACCATTAAAATCGGTAAAATCAGCTATTGGCACGTACATGCATGGGACTATACGAAGCAGGCACAGGAGCATACGGATACAGAAATTGCGGCTGTCTGGGATGAAAATCCGGAGCGCGGCCGACAAGCTGCAGAAAAGCAGGGCGTACCTTTTTACGAAAACCTGGACGACATGCTGGCTCTCAAAGAGATACAGGGTGTTATTGTCGATGCACCAACGAACATGCACAAGGATGTTATGATCGCTGCGGCACGTGCAGGCAAACATATTTTCACGGAAAAAGTGATTGCATCCACACTGGCAGAGGTAAACGAAATCCTCTCCGTGATTGCAGAGCAGGGTGTAAAGCTCACAGTTTCTTTACCACGGCTGAATGACGGCTACACACTGGCCATCCAGGACGTGCTGCAGCAAGGTCTGCTCGGAAAAATTACATACGTTAGAGCCCGCTTGTCCCATAATGGTGGAATTGCTGGCTGGCTCCCGGATCACTTCTTCAGTCTGGAAGAATGTCAAGGCGGTGCATTGATTGACCTGGGATGCCATCCAATGTACTTGACCCGTCTGTTCCTGGGTGAATCCATTACCGGTGTCAGCGCCAGCTTCGGCTATGTTACAGGCAAAGAGGTGGAAGATAACGCTGCAGTAACACTCCAAACCGGATCCGGTGCGGTCGGTGTAGTTGAAGCAGGTTTTGTGAACAGCCATTCTCCGTTTACCGTGGAAGTTCACGGCACAGATGGCACTCTGCTTTACGGGACGCCTGAGAGTAAACTGCTGCTGAAAAGCAATCTCAGCGAAGAGTACTCCGAGTGGAAGGAAGTATCACTTCCTGAGAACCGTGAAAGTGCATTCCACCAGTGGGTGGGGCACGTACAGCGTGGGACAGACGCTACCGAAAACGTAGACGCTGCGGTTGAGCTGACCCGCTTAATGGAAGCTTCCAACATCTCAGCTGCTGAAAAGCGTGTAGTCACATTAACCGAGCTGAGCGTTTAATGATTCCATGGAGCATCTGAAACAGGGGGCTTCGTTTCCATACAGTATCATGTTTGAGAAGCAGGATATGCTGGAGAGGCTCGACATTCGGATACGATGGGGAAACTATGAGATCCATGTGCTTCGATTTCATCTGACTTCGTTTCCGCCGGGCCGCATTATGGATTTCCATAACCACGCCGAATTCGAATTTCACTATATTCCGCGGGGCAAGGGCAAAGTGATTCTGGAAGACCGGGCGTATACGCTGTCAGAAGGTATGATGTATTTGACCGGTCCTGGGGTGATGCACTATCAGGAAGCAGATGATCGGGAAGCTATGGATGAGCTGTGCCTGCACGTAGACATCACGAAAGCATCTAACGAAGATGCCGATCCCTGGGAAGCTGCGGAAGCGGAAGAATGCATGGAGAAACTGACTAACCTGCCGCTCAAGCCGGCGTATGATACTCATAGTGCAATGGCTTGTTTTCTGGAGGCCTATAAGGTTTGTGATGGAAAATATACAGGCTACTATACGTCGATCAAGCATCAGGTGATCAACATTTTGCTTCGAACGGCCCGAGCTTACGATTCCGACGGCATTCGTGTAGAGGCACCGGTGCGGGATATGCTCTCATATCGCTATCAATACGCGGTTCATTATATGAAGGCGAATCACGCGGCCAGCCTGACGCTGGATAATGTAGCAGAGAAGCTGAGCATCAGCCCCCGCCAGCTGCAGCGGGTGTTCCGGCAAATGAATCCCGAAAGCTCCTTCAGCAAGGTATTGGAAGACATTCGCCTGGAAGCCGTCTGTCAACGACTTGAGGACAGTCTCATGCCGATTGATCAGATTGCTGCACTGGAAGGCTTCACGAATGCGACATATTTGCATGCTGTGTTTCGTAAACGGTTCGGGATGACACCCGGAGCGTATCGCAACTATAAAACTAAACCTATAAAAAGTGAGGATGATCAACATGAGTAAAGTATATCGTATCGGAATTATCGGCTGTGGCGGAATCGCGAACGGAAAACATCTGCCAAGCTTAAGCAAGCTGGATAACGTTGAACTGGTCGCGTTTTGCGATATCGTGGAAAGCCGCGCAGAGGAAGCTGCATCCAAGTTTGGCAGTGCTGAGGCTAAAGTCTACAGTGACTATCACGAATTGTTGAAGGACAGCAGTATTGACATTGTTCATGTACTCACACCCAATGATTCTCATGCCGAAATTTCCATTGCATCCCTGGAAGCAGATAAGCATGTGATGTGTGAAAAGCCGATGGCTAAAACAGCTGCCGACGCACGTGAAATGGTGGAAGCTGCCAAGAAAAGCGGCAAGAAGCTGACCATCGGTTACAACAACCGTTACAGACCGGACAGCCTGTACCTGAAAAAGCTGTGTGAAGAAGGCGAACTTGGGGATATTTATTATGCAAAAGCACATGCAATCCGCAGAAGAGCAGTACCTACATGGGGCGTATTCTTGGATGAAGAAAAGCAGGGCGGTGGTCCTTTGATCGACATCGGAACCCATGCACTTGATTTGACGCTATGGATGATGAATAATTATAAACCAAGAGTGGTTTTAGGAACGAAATATCATGAGCTTTCCAAGAAAGAGAATGCCGCGAATGCATGGGGACCGTGGGATCCGGAAAAATTCACCGTGGAAGACTCCGCTTTTGGCATGATCGTGATGGAGAACGGTGCAACCGTAACACTGGAAGCCAGCTGGGCGCTGAATTCCCTGGAAGTGGACGAGGCGAAGTGCAGCTTGAGCGGCACGGAGGCAGGTGCGGACATGAAGGGAGGACTGCGTATAAACGGAGAGAAGTACAGCCGGTTGTATACGAATGAAGTCGACCTGAAAGCAGGCGGCGTTGCTTTCTATGCGGGCAAACAGGAAAGTGATGCCGATATCGAGATGAGAAGATGGATTGAAGCCATCGATCAAGATCTGGAGCCGGTCGTAACGCCAGAGCAGGCTTGTGTCGTATCGGAAATTCTGGAAGCTATTTATGAATCATCACGGACGGGTAAAGCGGTATATATGAATCAGAATTAATCTCTTAAGGAGCTGTTAAACATGACAATCCGAAAACACAGTATCGTTATCATTGGATATGGAGGCATGGGAAGCTACCACGCGAAGCTGATCAAGGGCAATCCTTATCTTGAGGTGACGGGCACGTTCGATCCTTCGGAAGAACGCCGAAAGGTGTCTGTGGAAGATGGATATGCCGTTTATGACAGCTATGACAAGGTGCTTCAGGACGATTCGGTCGACGTCGTTCTGATTGCAACCCCTAATGATGTGCATAAAGATTTGGCGGTTCAGGCTTTTCAAGCGGGCAAGCATGTCATTTGCGAAAAGCCGGTCACGCTCTCAGTCGGTGATTTTAAGTTGATGACGGCTGCTGCCGATGAAGCGGGCCGCGTATTGATGGTTCATCAGAACCGCCGCTGGGATGAGGACTTCCTCACTATCAAGCAGATGTACAATGAACGCACCATCGGCGAATTGTTCCGGATTGAATCCAGAGTTCACGGTGCGAACGGGATTCCGGGTGACTGGAGGCATATGAAGGCGTTTGGCGGCGGAATGCTGCTCGACTGGGGTGTACATCTGCTGGACCAGATTCTGAGTATGGTGGACAGCCGCATTGTGAGCCTGAACAGCCGTTTGAGCTATATTCTGGGTAATGATGTGGATGACGGTTTCGAGGCTGTACTTACGTTCGAGAACGGCGTATCGGCTTTAATTGAAGTGGGTACGACCAACTTTATTACACTGCCTCGATGGTATGTCAAAGGGACAGAAGGGACCGGTATGATTGATGACTGGTCGTTAAGCGGCCGAACGGTTACCCGTAATCAGGATGCAGAGCACGTCGAGCCTAAGCCTATTCAAGCCGGCGTAGGTTTGACCAAGACGATGGCTCCGCCATCGGAAGAAGCGACGATTACAGGTACACTGCCGGATCCGTTCCGTCAGCCGAGCAGCTTCTTTGATAACTTTGCAGCCGTAATTGAAGGTGAAGCAGAGCCGATCGTTAAAAATGATGAAGTGCTGCGTGTGCTGAATCTGATTGAGGCCGTTTTCGAGTCAGCACGTACAGGCGAGACGCTTAAAGATTTTGACTTGTACTCGCCGCCAGCCCCTACCAAAAACTAAAGAACATATTCCCAAGTAACAAAAAAAGGTCAAAAACAAGTCCACGGACTTTGTTTTTGACCTTTTTGTTTCTGCTGATCAGGTGAATCCTCAAGCTTCCGATTGAGGCAAATTAATGCTAAAAATAAATGTCCCATCTTCATAATGTAAATCCGCTGATCCTCCGTGCATCTCTACAATCGTACGGGTGATGGACAAGCCCAGGCCGGCTCCGGTTTGAATCAAGTCGGAAGAGCGTGATGAATCGGCTTTGTAGAATTGATCAAACAGCCGGCTGACAGACTCCGGAAGCAGGGGACCGCCTCTGTTCTCAATCTCTATACGGACCTGATCCTGATCATAGGCCAGGGTTATTTTTACAGTGCCGGGTTTCACAGAATATTTAAGAGTATTCATGAACAGGTTGTCCAGCGCTCTTACAATCATATCAGGATCAAGCATCAGCAGCAGCGGCTCGTCAGGGATTACGGTTTCAAGATCCAGCTCATGCTTGCGGGCAAGCGGTTCAAATTCTACCAGCATTTGAGATAACAGGTTTTTGATATCGATTTGTCTCAAATCCAGCGTAATGGAGCTTCCGGTTAACCGGGAGTATTCAAACAATTCATCGGTCAAGCTTTTTAACTGAACGACCTTATTGTACGTGTTGTCGATAAAACGCTGCTGCTCGTCTTCATTCTCATAAGCGCCAGTTTTAAGAAGTCCGATATACCCCATCATGCTGGTTAACGGTGTACGAATATCATGAGATAATCCTGCGATCCAGTCCATGCGGCCCTGCTGCAGTTCACGTTCCTTGCGAATCTGCTCATCCAGCTGTTGGGCCATGCGGTTAATACTGTAAGCAATGCTGCCGAGCTCGTCTTCACGTGTCTCTAATGCTCGCTGCTGCAGATTCCCTTTGGACATAGAATTTAATGTTTCCGACAAATGTATAATATACTTTAAGCTGCTTTGCGTCGTCAAAAAGATGCACACGGTAAAGCTCACAATATAAACAATGATAGGAATATATGAATAAAAAAAATGGAATTGCCCACTAGAGTTCAGGATGTGTGCAGCAGCAGGCGTTAATATACTGGCCACTGTGCTGCTTAGAATAAAACTCCAGATTAACTGGAGCCGAATGCTGCGGCGGCTAAACCTCAGCCAGCTGAACTTATTTCTCAATTTTATAACCTACTCCCCATACGGTTTTAATATATTTCGGATGCCTCGGATCCACTTCAAGCTTCTCCCTCAGGTTTCGGATGTGAACCATTACCGTCTGCTCGGAGGAGCTCGCAGGTTCCTTCCATACCGATTCGTAGATTCGATCCACACTGAATACCTGTCCCCGGTGGCTTGCCAGCAGCTTGAGAATGGAGAATTCCAGCGGTGTCAGTTTGATTTGGCGGTCTTGTATACTCACTTCATGCTGCGGGATGTCGATCATCAGTTCTCCGATACGCAGTATATCTGTACTTTTCTGGTCATCCTTCTTGTCGCTGTGCCGCCTTAGCTGTACTTTTACCCGGGCCATCAGCTCCAGTGGATGAAACGGCTTGGTAACGTAATCATCTGCACCGATAGACAATCCCGTAATTTTATCGAGCTGTGTTTCTTTAGCGGAGAGAATGATAATAGGTATGTTAGAGTGCTCCCGGATTTTGATACATGTAGTTATACCGTCCATTTGAGGCATCATCACATCCATAATAATGACATCCGGTTTTTCTTGTTCCAGGGTTTGCAGGACTTCCAGACCGTTCTCGGCCTCCAGCACCATATAACCCTCATTACGTAAGTAAACATGCAGGACGTCACGAATTTCTGCCTCATCATCAGCGATGAGTACGACGGGTGTTGATTGCATTATGAAGAAGCTCCTTCTTTCTTTTTATAACCTCTGAGTTTATAGTATACAGCAATTATAGTACCGGCAATCAAGACGATGCCCAATACTTTCAGGCTGCTGTTGTAGATGGTGGAACCCAGTTCAGCAGCTGCTGCCGATGAGTAACTTCCCAGTGAGAAGAAAATGGCCGTCCAAACCAGACCTGTGAGATAGGAGATGGTTGCATAACGATGGAACGGCATTTTATTAATGCCAACCAGATAAGGAATGACATGTCTGACAATCGGGAAAAAATAACTGATGCATAATGCGAAGCCGCCGTACTTTCGAATCAGCCCTTCTGATTTGGCAATATGCCGGGTCATTCCTCGTTTGTTGCCTAGCTTCGTCAGGATAGGCGCTCCGACAGACCTGCCAAGTACATAGCCAAGGCTCAATCCGCTAATTACACCAAGATAGGTCAGAATAAAGGCGGGCACCGGAGCCAAGTAACCCAATCCGGTTACGGCTCCGCCTGTCATCACGATCACCTCATCCGGAAGCGGCATGCCGACAATGCCGAGCCACAAGGAAAAGAACAGGGCAGCATATCCAAAGTGCTCGATGAGTTGTAATAATTGTTCCGTGTTCACAGCGCTGCCTCTTTTCGGCACACATAAACAAAAGCAGGCGGGACATTTAGCGGCGTGAACCGGATTTTTTCGATATGAAATCTCTTGTTCAGCTCTTTTCGCATCTGTAAAGAATATTGAAAAGCTACAAAATAACCGCCAGGTCTTAAAGATTGAACAATTTCATCCAGGATCTGTGTACGGACAGTCTCCGGGAAATTGAAAAAGGGCAGTCCGCTGATCACACAGTCCAGATTCGAGATGCCTTCTTGTTGGATGTTCCGATTGAGTTGAAGGGCATCGGAGTAGGCCGGGATCCCCGGGAAAGTACGGGTAAGGTTTTGCTGCATCCGTGAATCTTTTTCAAAAAGAATCATGCGGGTGTCCGGATTGATGTGTTCCAGAATGCTGTTAGTCAATGCACCTGTACCGGAGCCTAACTCAGCAATCGAAGATACCTGTTCCCAAGGAACAGATTTCATTATGAGACGGGCGAGAAAACGGGAACTCGGTGTAATACTCCCGATCTGTCCAGGGTGGTTGAAAAATGTTTTTGCAAACATCCATCTATGCGTAAACATCATGGTAATCCTCCTAAGTATGATCTGATATGTCGTATTGGTGTTTATGATCATAGTGTAGAGGTTAATTCTTTACTTTCCGGTAGTATAATTCTAAAGAATTTCTTAAGAAATCAATGTGGGTGTGCTAACAAAAACTCAGTCAGATAGTTCATGTTTTAAGCATTTAGGGTATGTTCTTTATCACTGAATTCCGTGTATGATAGGATCAGATTAGGCAGGAAATGCAGTTTAAATTCAGTACATTAAAAAGGAGATTACGAATCCGATGAGCAAAATTAGAGTAGCAGTTTTTGGCTGCGGTGCTATTGCCCAGCGCAGACATATTCCGGAGTATGCTTCCAATCCCAACGTGGAACTGGTCGCTTTCGCGGACCCTAATAAGCAAAGAGCCGAAGAGGTAGCAGCCGAATATGGCGGCAAAGCGTACGAAAACTATGAGGATATTCTGAAGAATGAGAAGCTTGATGCGGTCAGCGTATGTACACCAAACTATCTGCATGCTCCAATGACGATTGCAGCAGCGAATGCTGGCTTGCATGTTCTTGTTGAGAAGCCGATGGCGGTTACCGCCGAAGAAGGCGAGCAGATGATTGAAGCTGCGGCCAAGAACAATGTATACCTGATGGTAGGCCACAACCAGCGTCTAATGCCCCCACATGTGAAAGCGAAGGAGATTTTGGAATCCGGCCGTTTGGGCAGAGTTTTGACATTCCGTACTTCCTTCGGTCATCCTGGTCCGGAAGGCTGGAGCCTCGATGGACGAGACAGCTGGTTCTTCCGTAAGGATGAAGCTTTGATGGGAGCGATGGGTGATCTTGGTGTCCACAAGTCGGACTTTATCCGCTACCTGCTGAATGATGAAGTGGTGGAGGTTGCCGGATTCATCGGTACGATCCATAAAGAAGATACCGATGTGGACGATAATGCAACCTGCATCGTTCGTATGAAGAGCGGTGCTATTGGAACACTGATGGCCAGCTGGACGCATTATAAGGGCGGCGACAACGGAACGGTTCTCTGGTGTGAGAACGGGGTTGTTAAAATCGGTACGGGGCAAGGCGATGAAGTGATAGTGGAGCTGACAAACGGTACAGTGGAAACTTACAAAGTAGGCGCCATGGCTACAAATGAGAAGCAGGTACCTAGTGGCGTCATCGATGATTTTGTCCAATCCATTATCACCAAAACACCTCCGACCATTTCTGGTGAAGAAGGACTTCGCTCACTCAAAGTCATTCTGGGCGCATTTGAATCCCAGGATACCGGATCGATTGTAAAACTGTAAGACGAATACATGATAAACATGACACATGATAAACGTGATGCATGAGGAAACCCGACCCGCAGATTTCGTGGATTAACCACGAGGTCTGCGGTTTTTTTGTAATGAGCTCTACTATTTGGACCTATACTCTGTCGGCGATTGCCCCGTCCAACGGCGATACTGTCTTGAGAAATGGCTGGGGGAACGAAAGCCCAGTCGATCGGCGATTTCCGTGACGGTGAGATTGGAGGTGCTGAGCATTTCTTTGGCGGCATTCAGCTTATAGCGGCTTATATACTGCCGGGGAGAAAGGCCATATACCTTGGAGAACAAACGGGTACACTGGCTGCGGCTGATACTGAGGTCACGTGCAGTTTCGGCGATGAGGACGCGTTCGTCTATCTGTTGAGTTAAGCGTTCTTCTATTGTATGAGCGAGATTAGCTGCGGATAGCGCTCCAGCCGGATCCGTCGAAGGAGTAGCCTCTTTATCAGGTGCGTGCTTCAAAAGGTGAAGTACTTCATGAAGGATCAACAGTGTTGTAGATTGCAGCAAAATCTGGTCTTCAAAGTTCAGTTTCTGTTCATCATCGCCTGGTGCAGGAGGCTGGCTTCGGGATATAATGGCGGATAACTCCTTGATGCAAGCCGGCAGCCGGGTGTTCTCCGCCTGATCGGCACGGACTACACGATAGGATTGCAACGACAAGATCCGGCGGATATTCAAATCATCCAGGTCAAAGTGGATATTAAAATATCTATACGGTTTATTTGCTGAATTGCTGGACTCATGTCTGACGCCGGTTCGGATCAGCAGCCAATCGCCAGGCTTTAGGGTGATTGTATCCCGCTGTATCACGTGCTGAACGTCCCCTTCCAGACAGCATACCAACTCGAACAGGGGATGATGATGCCTTGGATAATGCCAGCCAGACGGCTTGGTGTCAAAGTGACAACCGCTAACTTGAAGTGTATTCATCATTTTAGGGAATTTGTACATATCGAATGGTAGACTCCTCTCAAGCACATCATCCGCGCAGGCGTGTACATCATCGGTTTAAAAAACCATTACCAGTATACCATGCGCTCAGCGCCGCACAAAAGGGATGAAAGACGCTCCATTTGGAGATGGAAACTTGACTCTTTTTCGCGGATGATCAAAGGGCATGAGAACAGAGTAACTGGAGGGCGAAACAAACATGACACATTATAAAAAACTTGAAGTAATTGACGGTGACTATCATTGGGATGGCAAGCCTTTTCAAATCTTGTCCGGTGCGCTCCATTACTTCAGGGTAGTCCCGGAGTACTGGGAAGACCGGCTGCTGAAGCTGAAAGCATGCGGCTTGAATACCGTGGAAACCTATCTGCCCTGGAATTTGCATGAGCCCGAGGAAGGAAAGTTTTGTTTTGAGGGCATGGCAGATGTGGAACGATTTGTGACTTTGGCAGGAGAAATGGGTCTGCATGTCATTCTGAGACCCAGTCCTTACATTTGTGCAGAATGGGAATTCGGCGGACTTCCTGCCTGGCTGCTGCGTGAACCGGGACTTCAGCTTCGCTGCAGTGATCCGGCTTATCTGGCTAAGGTTGACCGCTACTACGACGAGCTGATCCCCCGTCTGGTTCCGCTGCTGAGTACGAACGGAGGGCCTGTTATTGCGGTACAGATCGAGAATGAATACGGCAGTTTCGGAAATGACACCAATTATCTGGCGTATCTGCAGAAAGGGTTGGTTCGGCGTGGAGTCGATGTCCTCCTGTTTACATCAGACGGGCCAACAGACGGTATGCTGCAGGGAGGCACGATTCCGGATGTCACAGCAACGGTAAACTTTGGTTCAGATGCAGCCGGAGCTTTTACCATGTTTAAAACCTATCGGCCGTCAGATCCCCTGATGTGTATGGAATTCTGGAACGGCTGGTTTGATCATTGGAGAAAAGAACATCATACCCGCACGGCATCCAGTGCAGCTGAGGTGCTCGAAGATATGTTGAAAGCGGGGGCTTCTGTCAACCTGTATATGTTCCATGGCGGAACGAATTTTGGCTTCTATAATGGGGCTAATAATCAGGAGGTTTACGAACCGACGATTACCAGCTACGATTATGACGCGCCCTTATCCGAATGTGGGGATGTGACTGAGAAATACCGTGCATTTCGTGAAGTCATCGCGCGTTACAGGGACCCGAAGGCTCCACCTCTGCCCGATCTCCCTTCTGACTCTGTGAAAAAAAATTACGGCAAAGTCACAATGAGCGAACAAAGTGACCTTTTACATCACTTGGATCATCTTGGTGCTTCTGTCCAGTCTCCGTTTACGATGACGATGGAAAGCCTGGGCCAGGATTACGGTTTTATCATCTATTCCACAACGCTAACCGGCCCCCGGTCAGAGAACCTGCACATCCAGGAGGTGCACGACCGTGCCCAGGTCTTCCTGGATGGCGTGTATCAGGGATGTGTCGAACGCTGGGATCCCCAGTCGCTGCCGCTGAATATTCCGGAAGGCGGAGGCAGGCTCGATCTGTTCGTGGAAAACATGGGCAGGGTGAATTACGGCCCTCGGTTAAAAGACCCCAAAGGGATTACGGAAGGAGTGCGGCTGGATAATCAGTTCTTATACGACTGGACGATAACTCCTCTCCCATTTAAGGATCTGAGCAGCATTCCATGGAGTGAACAGGCGTCGTTAGCAGCAGCGCGTCATGACCGCCCAAGCATGTATCGCGGCGGATTTGAAGTGGATGAAACTGCAGATACTTTTCTGCGTTTGGATGGCTGGGAGAAGGGGGTAGTCTGGCTGAATGGCTTTAATTTGGGCCGTTATTGGAACGCTGGACCTCAGCAAACCTTGTATATACCGGGTCCTCTGCTGCGTAAAGGAACAAATGAACTCATTATTTTGGAACTTCATCACACAAATAAGCTTGAGATCGAGCTGACCGATGCTCCTGATTTAGGCTGACAAACAGTGAAGAAGTAGCATAAAAATAGTCTCAGCTAACTATTATTCTATTTATGTCATAAAATTACAGAAGAAGAGAGTCCCGAGTCGGGACTCTCTTCTTATTTTTGTCATTTGTCGATTTTTAACAATCCTTGTTGTTACGAGGTTAAGGCCATTCAGGCGTCATACTTTGGTATCAGTTTTGTAATAACTATGGATAAGAATGTAAAAGAGAGCGAAACTTTAGCAATTTTTATGCGTTTAACCTATCTGTTCACGAAATGTTTCTGAAAACGCCTGTTTTATTTCCCAGTTTTTTCATGCCTGCTCGAACGACAATGTGATGCGTACCGCGCGTCTGCAGCCAAATCATGAAGCAATGTACTGGAAAAAGAAACGGGTTCTCTTAAGTGAATTCTGTGAATCAAGATGCTTAACAAGGATGACCTCGAATGCGTTCATTGTGTCCTGAGGCCGCTTGAAATATCCAATATACCTATCTCAAAAGTTGGTAAATTGGGTGCATGGCGAATTGGACACACCGGATATAGAATGACTCCTGTGGACGCTTCGAGGATTGATGGCAAGAACAATCCAAAAGAAGGTGAGAAGAAAAGAATGAAGAGGAAACAGAAAAAATGGATTCTGGCCACAGCAGTGTCGTTCATACTCCTTTGCGGAGGAGCTGCTGCAATCATGGGGTTTACAAGGCCGGATATGAAAACTTTCGATAACGGAAACGGCATCACGTTGAAGTTTAAAACACAGGGGACGGGCTTTCTGCAATATGGGGAAGACGGCCAGTGGCATGAAATGTTCGTGAAGGGCGTGAATCTGGGTGCAACCGTGCCTGGGCATTTCCCTGGAGAACTTCCTGCTTCAGAAGAAGACTATCTGCGGTGGTTTCAACAAGTGGACGAAATGGGCGCAAATGTCATCCGTCTGTACACAGTACATAAGCCCGTGTTTTACTCCGCGCTCGTCAAGTTCAATCGTGACCGCCCTGAAGATCCGCTTTACTTCATGCAGGGCATCTGGTCTCCGGAAGAGCAGCTCATCGAGCAGCAGGATGCTTATGCCGAGAACATCCACCAAGCTTTTGAAGAAGAAATTCAAAAAGCAGTATCCGCCGTTTACGGAGACATAACCGTAGAAGTCAAACATGGATCGGCAAGCGGAAAATTTACGAGCAATGCGGGAAAATACTTGATGGCCTGGCATCTTGGTACGGAATGGGACCCGGAGATGGTAAGCAATACGAATGATATGCACAAAGATGTTCCTCTGTACAAGGGCGAGTATTTCTCAGCAAGTAAAGAGGCAAGCCCTTTTGAGAGCTGGCTGGCAGGACTAATTGATTACACGGCTGTTCAGGAGAGTCAGTATGGCTGGCAGCATCCGATGACATTCACCAACTGGGTAACGACCGATGTGCTGGAGCATCCCGGTGAACCGCTTTTCGAAGAAGATATGGTTTCTGTAGATGCCCGACATGTTGAGCCGACGAACTGGGAGGCCGGGTACTTCGCAGCCTATCATGTATATCCGTACTATCCTGACTTTTTCCGAACCGATGAGAGCCTGCAGACGATTTCGGACGGAAAGGGAGGCTACAACACGTATAAAGCGTATTTGCGTAAATTGAAAAATAAGTTTCCTGATATGCCGCTGATGGTGACAGAGTACGGTGTTCCATCCTCGACAGGAATATCCCATCATGGACCCGGAGGGCGTGATCAGGGCGGACATAACGAAGACGAGCAGGGAGAGATCAATGTCTCGCTGACACAGGATATTTATGATGAAGGGTACGCAGGAGCGATCCTGTTTATGTGGCAGGATGAATGGTTCAAGAAAACCTGGAATACGATGCCGCTGGAACTTCCGGCAGACCGCAGAGCCTTTTGGCTGAACGTGCTCACGAATGAAAAAATGTTCGGCGTGCTCGCCATGCTGCCAGGCAAAGAAGAACAGCTTGTCATCGATGGTGATCTATCAGATTGGGATAAGCTGCCTGAAGGCGAAGCAGAGGATTGGGCAGGCCGTGCCGAAGGGGTAAAGCGTATGCGGTTAACACATGATGAAGCCTACGTGTACATCGCAATGGAGCTGGAACAAGATTTTGACCCGGCACAGCAGCGGCTGTATATCGGATCCGATACACTGCCTGGCGGCGACCTTCCGCTTGAAGCGTTGAAAGGAAGACGTGTCACCGGGGGAGGATTCGAGACTCTGATCCAGCTGGGCACCGATGAAGATGCTCAAGTGAAGATCGCCCCGTCCTATAACTTTCACAAGCGGCTGTATGGCAAGGACGGGTACTGGATGCTCCCTGAAGAGGAAGAGAAAGATTCGGATTCAGGGAGTAAGGCCAGCTTTGAGCCCTGGAAGCTGGGCATCAGCCTGCTGATGTCTCCTCCGGATACGCGGTTTGCCCATCCATTTGTGGATGAAACGGTAGGTCAGCTGGTCCGGGGAACGAATGATGTGAAATCATCAGAGTTCAACTCCCTGGCAGCTTGGGAAACCCAAGGAAATGTTGTTGAAATGCGTATTCCCTGGATGCTGCTCGGGTTCGGTGATCCCAGTTCCCATCAGGTTATTGACTACTCGGCTTTAGAGGACCGCAGATCGTTCAAGACGGTGGCGTCAGAAGGCATTCGGTTTCTCCCATGGCTGGATGAGCGGGATACAAAGCCTGACAGCAATGGGTCCGCAAGCAGCATGAACTTGTCTTTAGACCAGATCCCGCCGTATACGTGGGAGTATTGGGAAGCCGTGCAGTACAGCGAACGTCTGAAAAAAAGCTATTATGCTATGCAGGAATTTTTCATGAAAGTGCCTGATTTTCCAAATTCAGATACATCCAGCACAACCAATACACCGAACTAAGGGAGGAAGAGTGGAGATATGTTTTCAAATATTGCGCTGGCCTACGTATTCATTTATGTGTGCATTGGCCTGATTGCCGCCGGCATCATTCTGCTGTTTCATATGAAAATTAAGCACAATGCCGAACAAAAACAAATGGAAGCCTATCGTGAAAAACATCGGGATTATTTTGTTTATATTCAATCCCACTTGTATGACGATGTTGAGCTCAAACTGCCTCCGGGACCTTTAAAGAAACTGGAACGCCGGGTGATTGAGGATAAACTGATCGATTGGATTGAACAGTTTAAGGGCGAGAGCCGAACGAAGCTGGTTTCGCTTTGCAAACAATCGGGCTTTGTAGCCGCAGAGATGAAACTGCTTGAAAGCTTGTTTGCCGGCCGCCGCATCGAAGCAGCCTACAGGCTTGGCGGAATGCGGGCAGAGGAGGCCGTCCCGGCTCTTGAAGAGCTGATGGACAGCTCGTCATACGGTCCGCAGAGTATCATTTTCGCCAGAGCCATTGCCAAGAGCGCTGACCGTCCGGATCAAATCCGGATGATGCTGACAAAACTGCTGGCCTCTGGAAAACCGATTCATCATCTGGCGGCAGACATCCTGCTGGAAACCCGGCTGGACTCGGCAGCGCTGCTCCATAAGCTGCTGGAAGATTCCGATCCCGGACTGGTAAAGGTTGCTCTGGTTGCGATGTGGGGACAAGCTGTTCCTGCTGCTGTGCCCGCACTGGATCGTCTGGTGGGCAGTGAGCAGAAAGATGTCCGCGCAGAGGCGGTCAAGCTGTATCTGGCTTCCAACCCTGTCATGAAGGATGACACGATCGCCCAGCTGATGAAGGACGAGGAATGGGAAGTACGGGCAGCAACAGCCAAGGCGCTGGGACGCCTGCATGCGGCGGGCAGTATCCCGCTGCTGACAGCAGGCCTTCATGATGAAAATTGGCATGTGCGCCATAGCAGTGCGGAAAGCTTGTCCCGATTGGGTGAACAAGGATTTGAACAGCTGTGCCAGGCGGCCTTGTCCACGGGAGCTGCACGCGATATTGCACTTTCCCGGATCGAGCAGGTCATGGCGAAGGAGAAAGAACATGAAGCAGTGGAGCAGATTGTGTCGTTTAACAAGAAAAAGCTGATCTATGAAAGCTACTTCGGGATGACTCCGAAAAAAGTAGCGGTCCAGATCGCGGGTGTGGGAGGCGATTATTCTGCTTAGAGATATTTTACTTACTTATGGCATGGTGGCCATCTACTATGTGATGTTCGTCAACGTGCTGTATTTTGCAATTATGTTGTTTTCTTTCAAGGATATCCGGAATATTTTCAGACGGGCGTCATTTTCAAAATACAATACCTTGTCCGGATCAGAACTGGTGCCGTCCGTTTCGCTGCTGGTGCCGTCCTTTAACGAAGAATTAACCATCATTGAAAATGTTCGCTGTCTGATGACACTAAACTATCCGACCTATGAAGTGATTGTCATTAATGACGGATCTTCTGACAGTACGATGGATGTTCTGATCAAGGAATACGAACTGGTGCCTCTGACAAATCCGGAGGTGCGAGGGTCCATACCAACCAAGAACGTGCGATGTGTGTACCACAATGAAAAATATCCGCATTTGCTGGTCATCGACAAGGACAATGGAGGCAAGGCCGATTCGCTGAATGCCGGCATCAATATGTCCCGTTATCCGCTGATCTCATCCATCGATGCCGACTCCCTGCTGGAGAAGGATGCTCTGATCCGCATGGCGCGGATGTATATGGAGAATCCGGAAGAGACCGTCGCCATTGGCGGAGATGTCCGGATCGCAAACGGCTGTGTCATTGAAAATGGGGCGGTCAAGGATGTGTCCCTGCCGAAGAGAATATGGCCGATGTTTCAGTCGATTGAATATTTGAAGGCCTTTCTGGGCGGGCGGATCGGCTGGAGCCGCATTAACGGTTTGATTATTGTTTCCGGCGCATTCGGCCTGTTCCGCAAGGACTATGTTATCGCTGTCGGCGGTTATCGTGGTGGTTATCCCGGTGAGGATATGAACATCATTATCAAGCTTCACCGGTATATGCTGGAAAACAAGCTGAAATACCGCATTGCCTTCTGCCCGGAAGCCGTATGCTGGACACAGGCTCCGGACAGCTACAGCATTTTATCTAATCAGCGCAAGCGCTGGGGACGCGGAAATCTAAAGAACATGATCGAGAACAGGGATATGGTCTTTAACCCCCGATTCAAGACGATGGGCATGCTGACCATGCCGTATAACGTTATTTTTGAAGCTTTAAACCCTTACTTCAGAATCACAGGCCTTCTGGCTCTGATCGGATATGTCCTGCTGGATATGACGAACTGGCACATTCTGCTTGTTTTTGGATTGGTCAATCTGGCCAGTGGATATCTCCTCAGCGTGGGCGCGCTGATCCTGGAGGAACTGGCATTCCGCCGGTACACCAAGCTGTCCGATCTCGTCAAAATGCTGTTCTTCTCGGCCCTCAAATTTGTCGGCTATCATCAGCTGGGCGTCTTATGGCGGGTGCAGGGGCATATCCAATATCTTCAGAACAACAATTCATGGGGAACCATGACTCGGCAGAGCTGGAAAGACAAGAATAAGGCAGCCTGAAATATAAAATATGTGAAAAAGGTGGAATGAATCATGTCTCCAACTGCAACGTTACAAAGGAAACAGCAAGGTGATATCCGCAGCCTTATTGAGCAAGAGGTACGGAAGCTTCCAAACAGCACATGCGGATTATTGTATCTCTATTGTGCCGGTAACCTGCCTGATCTTGAAGGTCATGTCAATCGGTTTCTTCAAACCCTATCCGGTGTGAACAGCGAGATTCGGAAGGATGAGACCACGCAAACGCTGGCTGTTCTGTTTCCAGGACTGGCATTGGATGCAGCTCATTATCAATCCCTGCTTCTGAAACAGCATCTGCTGGATATCAAGCCTGATGCAGACCCGAAAATGACATTAACGTCTGTGTCCCAGGTACCGTCCTCCCAAATGCTGAAAACATTGGCTGAGTCGGCTCGTCTCAGTGTGACTACAGATATTCAAATTTTTACTGATGACCAGGCCGAGAACGCCAGCCGCATCCTGATCGTGGATCATGACGAGTCGGTCCGTGAATTTTTGCAGATCCGCTTAGCGATGCAGGGATACGAGACCTTGGAAGCGGTGGACGGACTGGAAGCCTTGAAGATGATTCCGATGTGGGAACCCGATCTGGTCCTGACAGAAATCAATCTGTATGGTATCGATGGTCTTCCTTTTATCCATCACATTCATCAGCTGGACGTAAAGGCACCGCCTAAAATCGTCGTGCTGAGCGAAAAGCGCGTGGAGCAGACGATCAGCCAATGTTTTCAGAATGGCGTAGACGATTATGTAACCAAGCCTTTTTCACCGGTAGAGCTGGATGCCCGCATCCGCCGCTGCCTTCATTAATTTTGTAATAATGCAAGAAACGATAGAATAATTCGACTAACATAACGGAGGTAGATGACATGAACCACGAATACGAAACACTGTTGCATGCAATCGAAGAGAAGAAAGCAGTATTGGGGGTTGTTGGACTTGGCTACGTTGGCCTTCCCCTGGCTGTGGAAATGGTAAAACAGGGTTTCACCGTGGTTGGCATCGATCTGGATTCTGACAAAATCGAACGTATTTACCGCGGAGAATCCTATATCTCCGATATCTCAGACGAAGAACTGGCAAGCTGCATTGCAACAGGGCGGTTTAAGCCGACAACAGACTACAGCATGATCGCCGTGATCGATGCCATCAGCATCTGTGTTCCAACACCGCTGAGTGAAAATCAGGATCCGGATACGTCCTTTATTACGATGGTCGTGGATCAGGTCAAACGTTTCATGAAACCGCGTCTCTTGATTACATTGGAAAGCACTACGTATCCAGGTACGACAGAAGAACTGATTCAGGCCGAAATCGAGAAGCTTGGTTATACGGCCGGCAAGGATTTCTTCCTGTGCTTCTCTCCTGAGCGCGTGGATCCGTCGAACGTCCGCTATAACACCCGTAATACACCGAAGGTCATTGGCGGTACCACGGAGGCTTGCCTCAATCTGGGTGAGGCGCTGTATAAACAGTATGTCGATAATGTAGTTCCGGTCAGCTCACCGAAGGTTGCAGAGATGTCCAAGCTGCTGGAGAACACATTCCGGAGTGTAAACATTGCTTTTGTCAACGAGATGGCCATGATGTGTGACCGCATGGGCATTGACGTCTGGGAGGTAATCGATGCCGCAGCCACGAAACCATTCGGGTTTATGCCGTTTTATCCAGGCCCTGGCATTGGCGGGCACTGCATCCCGCTGGATCCGATGTATCTGTCCTGGAAAGCGAAGGGTTTCCGCTTCTACAGCAAATTTATTGAGCTGGCCCAGTCTACTAATGACAACATGCCTTACTACGTCATTAACAAAACAGCCACGATCCTGAATGAATATGCTAAATCGATTAAACGTTCCAACATTCTCATCCTGGGCATGTCGTACAAGCCGGATATCAGTGATCTGCGCGAATCTCCGGGACTAGAAATCTATGATCTGTACAAGGAAAACGGAGCAAATATAAGCTATTATGATCCTCATGCCCACAGTTTTATGGACAAGCAGGGGGAGACCGTTCATAGTGTGAAATACGATCTGACCCAGTTCAGTCAATATGACTGCATGGTGCTGGTCACGAACCACAGCTCTCTGGACTACAGCGGGATCGCATCCCTGGGCGTACCGATTCTGGATACACGTAATGCCTTCCGTTCGTTTGCAGAGCCGCATATTTACAAGATCGGTCATTCTGTACAGCATGTGAAGGAGCCTGGAGAGGCTGTCCTGGTATAACCATTGCTGCGCATCATTAGAAATACATCATGGAAAATTCGATGGATGATCGGAGCAGTGGTCATTCTTGCGATCCTGGGACTTGTCTGGTCACTGTCCCCCAAATCCGTGAAACAGGATAAGGCAACCTGGCTCTGGGATGCCGGAATTATCAAGAACGACCCTGAAGATATTGTGGCATTCAGCAGGAAAGAAGGGGTTACCACTATTTTTCTGCAAATCCAGTCGGAAGTTCGGGAAGAGGATTACCGCCGTTTTAACGCTTTGGCACATCAGGCTGGCATTCAGGTGCATGCGCTGGACGGTCAGCCGGAATGGGCCTACATTGAACATCAGGACAAAGGTGTAAGGATCTTGTCCTGGGTTGAGCAGTACAATGCTGCAGCGGCACCTGATGAGCAGTTCCAGGGTCTCCAGCTTGATGTGGAGCCTTATGTGCTGAAGAGATGGGAACGGGAAGAACAGCAGGTAGTTACGGAGTGGAGCGAGAACATGGAAATCTGGAGTCAGGAGGCGGACAGACAGGAACTGCACTTCAGCGCTGCTGTGCCTTTCTGGCTGGACAACGTTCCATCACCGGACGGCTCCCGCAATTTCGGCTATTGGATACAGGAGCGGACCGATTCGGTAGCTGTTATGTCTTACCGGGATGACGGCGAGCAGATGTATGAGCTGGCCCGGCAGGAGCTGGAGCAGGCCGATGAGCTGGGAACGTCCGTATGGATCGGAATGGAGTTGGCGGACACAGAGGAAGGGGAGCATTTGACGTTTTACGGCAAAAGTCAGTCCCAAGTGAATGAGGAAGCCCTTCGGGCCGCATCACTGGGAACAGGCCATTCCTCATTTGCCGGTCTGGCTGTGCATCACTATGAAGCTTGGCATCATAAAATGAATGTTCTGGATGACAAGCAGGGGCAGTCTAACGATAAACCTGTTAAGGAACATTCCTGAATTTCTTGAAACAGCAGTGCCCTGGGGTACTGCTGTTTTTCATGTTAAAATTTCAGGGATAGGGAAGGTGCAGCATGTGTTTCCCGGATAGAACATAGCAGACCTCTGCGGACTTCTTCCCAATTCACAGTCTGATGTCTGTGATAGCCGCGGCATTGGAAGGAGATCAGGATACCCTCCGGTACACGTTCTTGTTTCAGGATACGGATTCCATGGACACGCAAATGCTGACGAACCGTCCAGAGCTGGTCACGTGTTTCTTTCTCGATCCCGGCAAGATCCAGAAGATACAGTCGTGACATATGAAGAGACAGAGGCGGCAGGATCTCCATGTTTCGTTTCAGGATATGCTGTATGATCATGAACACCACATGAGAGGTGATCAGCTGTTCATCCTCATCAGAAGGGGGCGGGGGCGTCAAACGGCGCATACTCATCATGTCACTTCCTTACAGTATAAAAACATATGTTCTTATATTTACCCATCTTAACGGAAGATGATACCGGCTGACAAGCAGGAAATGAAGGAAGTTATGCTGTGTACATTGTTTCTTATATATCATGAAGGTAAAGGGAGGGAAGTACTGTTGATACTGCATAAGGGAGAGGTTTTGTTCCGTCAGGGAGACCGAGGAGAGTTTTTGTATCATATCCGCAGCGGTTTGTTCAAGGTGACCAGGCTGCATAAGAACGGCAATGTCGTGCTGTTCAATATTTTATACTCCGGGGAAATTGTTCCCCACCATTCCTTAATCAGCCCTAAGGAAATACATGGGACGGCAACCGCTGTCATCCGTAGCGAGGTCGAGCGGATCCCTGCCGGGGAATGGTACCGCCAGTTGAAGGAGGATCCGGATAAACCACTGGAAGTGGCTGCGCTGCTTCAGGAAAAGGTGCGTTTTATGCAGCAGCGGCTCGACCACCTTACCGTTGGTACGCCGGTCGAGCGACTGAGACTGCTTATGAGCTGGCTGGATGATTATTCACAAGGCATGCCGTTAACAGAGATGCTGAATCAGGAAGAAATCGGTCAGCTGATTGGCGTCCGCCGTGAAACCGTCAACCGTCTGCTCCGGGAAATTTAAGCTTCCAGGGAACCGGCCGGCCCGAAAAACTCGTAGCGGATCCGTGGGTCAGTGACGCCAAGCTGCTTCAAAGACCGATACACGGAAGCCATAAAGGGCTGTGGCCCGCAAAAATAAAAATCGGAGTTAGGATTCGTATGATGCTGCAGAAAGTCCGTGTTGATATAGCCGGACTGGTCACAAATCTCGTCAGCCTGAGGGGACTCATAGATGAAGTAGGAAGACAGCTGCGCGTGCTTTGCTGTCAAGTCTTGGATATGTTCCTTCATGGCATGATGACGGCCGTTTACAGCGGCATGGATGTAGGTCACAGAACGAGCTGGCTGGCGGTTCAGGGCGGTTTCAAGCATGCTGACCATCGGAGTCAGGCCGACGCCTCCGCTGATGAGAACAAGCGGAGCATCAGAGGAACCATCCAGCACAAATGACCCGGCGGGTGCGCTGACCTCTATCACGGTGCCAGGTACAGCGTTGTCGTGCAGCCATGTGGAAATGGTCCCGGCCGGTCTGCCCGATGCGGCATCTTCTCGCTTGACACTGATTTTATAATAGGGATTTCCAGGAGCCGCTGAAAGGCTATAATGCCGAAGCTGCTTGTAATCCTGGCCGTCAGGCTGCACGCGCAGGGTAATATACTGTCCCGGCTCATAGGAAGCGATCGGAAGGCCGTCTTCCGGAATTAAATAAAAGGAAGTAATTACACAGCTCTCCTCCACCTTACGTTCAATGACAAAGCGCCGGAAACCTTCCCAGCCGCCAGGCGCAGCTTCGGCGGCAGCATATTGTTCTTTTTCCACATTGATAAACACGTCTGCAATGACTCCGTAAGCTTCTGCCCAGGCCTCCAAAATTTCAGGGGATGCCGCATCGCCCAGCACTTCTTTCATCGCATCCAGCAAAGTTTGGCCGACAACAGGATAGTGCTCAGGCCGGACCTGAAGAGCACGGTGCTTCTGCGCGATCTGTTTCACGACCGGAAGAATATTTTCCAGATGATCGATATGCACGGCTGCTGCATAAACGGCATTGGCCAAGGCATTCTGCTGTTTGCCCTGACGCTGATTGGCATGGTTAAAGATGTTCAAGAGCTCGGGGTGCTGCTGGAAAAGCCTGCGGTAAAATATTTGGGTAATCTCGGCACCATGAGTTTCCAGCACTGGTATGGTATTTTTAATCAAATGAATGGTTTGTTGTTTTAACATGAATTTCAACCCTCTCTGGATCAGGATAGATAAGCGTTTAATCCTTGCACTATCAGTATAATGAGGGCTGAAGAGGGAAATTGTGATTTGCGTCACAGGGAATATTTCAGGTTTGTGAACATACAGTGATAATAGAGGAGGTTTGATTTACAAATTATTCCATTCTGTTTAGTTAACAAGGTAAGTGTGTTATAATATATCATAAGTACCATCTAAGATAGAAAGGATCAGGATACCATGTGTCCCCGAAGGACGAATCCCCAAAGGACGATTTGGAAACGTTATGATCTCTCATACACATAGCGCCTTTCGTAGAGCAGTGTCATCATGTCACAAGACATAGACCGTCTCATACGAAAGGAAGGAAGCTTGAATGCGAAGGATGATCTCCTCCGGGCTGCCTGACGTAGAGATTGGGTCTGTGTTTGACCCATTCACTACGATTAGAGGGAGCCTGTATGAGGACAAAACAAGATATTATTTCAGTGATTATTACCATGTCAGCTATGATGTTCGGAACGTTTTTGCTTGCCTTCACCTATTACCATATTAACTTTCAGAACCATTTATCTGAGGGTGGATTTGTAGGTCTGGCGCTGCTGGGCAAATATATGTGGGATATTCCACCCGCATTAAGTATGATTCTGCTGGATATTCCGATATTGATCATTGCCTTGTTTGTCAAAGGCCGTAAATTCATTATCAATACAATGATTTCTGCGGGAATGTTTACGGTATTCTATGCGATGATGGAACGTTATTCATCTCTGGTGATCGATCTGAGCGACAATCTGCTTGCTGCAGCTGTCATATCGGGTCTGGCAACCGGATTCGGTGCCGGAATTGTACTGCGGTACGGCGGGGCTACAGGCGGAGACGATGCGATTTCAGTCTTGATCAGTGAATGGAGCGGACTCAAGGTAGGTACGGTATTCTTCCTGATGGATGCTGTGGTGCTGCTGCTGTCACTGTTTTATCTTCCGATGGCTGAAACCCTGTATACCATTCTTGCGGTTTCCATCGCCGGCCAAGTTATTACGCTGACGACGAGCTTCCGAATTGAGAAGAAACCTGTTACGCTGCCGCGCAGCCGGACACCCCGAGCTGCACAGCCTTCTGCCGTGAAAGGGCAGACCTTATAAAATACGAGAAGCTCGCCCGGGTCAGGGCGAGCTTCTTTATTATGGCGGAACAAGAAATCATAGGGAACACCCGTCTGCAGTGTTATGACTTATCATCTTCGTCCTTGGGGTGGTTTTCAGCCCATTCCTCGGCTTTGGCTGTCGCAATGGCAATCGCGCGGCCTTCTTCACTGCCTTCATCCAGCAGTGCGTTGGCGATTTCAACGGCTTTATTCCGAACACGGGGCTCAAGATTTTTCATAGATGCAGGGTAGTCATTTTTAGTCCAAGGCATAAGTGTTCCTCCTCTGATTTTATTTAAACAGCTGTAGGAATTCTCCGTAACCTTCCTGCTCCATATCTTCTTTTGGAACGAACCGGAGCGAGGCGGAGTTAATACAGTAGCGAAGTCCTTCCGGACCGGGGCCGTCATCGAACACATGTCCCAGATGAGAGTCGCCTTGTTTGCTTCGAACCTCCGTCCGGATCATCATGTGAGTGAGATCGGTCTTCTCTTTAATATGATATTCCCGGATGGGACGCGTAAAGCTCGGCCAGCCGCAGCCGGCATCATACTTGTCCAGGGAGCTGAACAGAGGTTCACCCGAGACGATGTCCACATAAATGCCTTCACCATGATGATCCCAGAATTCATTCTGGAAAGGAGGCTCGGTAGCGCTGTTCTGGGTGACTTCATATTGAATAGGAGTCAGGCGGCTGCGGAGCTCGGTTTTGTCTACTTTAGCAGACCAGTTTTTCTCGATAAAGTCTTCGCGTCCTGAGCCTTTGCGATAACGTTTGTAGTGGCCCGGATTTTTCTTGTAATAGCCCTGATGGTACTCCTCAGCTTCATAGAAAGGCGCAGCCGGCAGAATTTCGGTCACAATCGGCTGATCAAACCGTCCGCTGGCGGCAAGTTCCTGCTTGGACTTCTCGGCCAGCTGCCGCTGCTGTTCGGAATGATAAAAGATTGCAGTACGGTATGAATCGCCGCGGTCATGGAATTGGCCGCCCGGATCAGTCGGATCAATCTGCTGCCAGAAAAGTGTCAGCAGTTTTTCATATGGGAAAATGTCCGGCTGAAATGTAATCTGTACGGCTTCGTAATGGCCGGTAGTATCCGAGCAGACTTCTTCATACGTCGGATTTTGTGTATGTCCGCCGGTATATCCTGAGACGATCTTTTCAATACCGGGCATTTCATCAAACGGAGACACCATGCACCAGAAGCATCCGCCTGCAAAGGTCGCCAGTTCTGTGGTGTAAGGTTGTGATTGATTCATGTTATCCCTCCATCATCGGGGTATAGTATATGCATATCTACTATTATAGTTTATTTTACCCCGCAGACCAAAAAAGCAACAGAATGTCCGGTTTTGTTTCAAAGGAACTTCCCGGCGAATGCGCTGCCCAGATAGGCATACAGAAAGAGGGACGGAATTTTGCCCAGGCCCGTTGCAGCGAAGTAGAGCCAGAAAGGCATAGAGGTCACGCCGGCATAAATATTGATACCCATTTGGGGGATGACAGGAATCATGCGGGCAAGCAGGATGGTGATGAAGGGATGGCGTTCCGCTTTTTTTGAAAAAGAGTCCAGAATTCGGTAACGCGCAAGCAGACGTCTGCCAGGCTCTTTGTACAGGGATGCTGCTGCATATACAATTACGGCCGCAGCTGTAGTACCGAACCAGGCGGCTGCTGCGCCGCCTGTTCCGCCGTAAACATAACCCAGCACCGCGATGACTGCTTTGTAAGGCACAATGGGAAACACCGCGAATAAAGTGCTCAAGGCCAAGACGGGCAGAAGTGAGGTGTCCTGCTCCAGCCAGTTAAAGATTTCAATTCGATAGTAGTACATCAAGCACAATATGGTGAGGTATAGGATCGGAGTCAGCCATGTTTTCATGTATAAACCCTTTCGAGATGTTCTGCGACGCAGATCTATCATAACAAAAAAATGAAAGTTTGATGGGGGTAAAAATGTTTAGCCACCCGGAGCACCATGTGATATAATGTGTCCAATCGAATAGTTCCCAAAGGGGAGTAGCTATAACGCTGTAAGGTCGTCATTACGGGATTATGATCCAGTCCCCGGCTTTACGGGCAGCATCATGCTGCTAGCGAGACCTTTGCCTGGTACTTTTATGAGGTAAAGGTCTTTTTATATGATTATAAAAAGTGCGCCGTTTACCTTGTTTAAGGTGGCGGCGTTTTTCATTGATTCATGGAACGCCGGGACAAATGAGAATATATCAGATTAACGAAAGAAGGCGGAAGAAAGCATGGATTTTATGTCACCGGACTTTTGGGCAGCGCTGCTGTCCATTATTGTCATTGACCTGGTTCTTGCAGGAGACAATGCGATCGTCATTGGTTTGGCGGCCCGTAATGTGCAGAAAGAAGATCAGAAGAAAGTTATATTGTGGGGGACCGTAGGGGCCATTATTATTCGTGTTGTAGCGACACTGCTGGTCGTGAAGCTGCTGATGATTCCGGGGCTCCGGCTGATCGGCGGGCTGGCCCTGCTGTGGATCGCTTACAAACTGCTGGTTGATAACAAAGATCATGAAATATCTGCCGGCAGCCAGATGTGGGCGGCAATCCGCACGATCATCATTGCCGACGCCATGATGGGACTTGATAATGTACTGGCTGTAGCCGGTGCAGCGGGAGAGGATTTCGCGCTTGTCGTGATCGGCCTGGCCATCTCTGTGCCGATTATGGTGTGGGGAAGTACGGTGATTCTGAAGCTGACCGACCGTTTTCCGATCGTTATTACATTTGGTGCCGCTATTCTGGCCTGGACCGCGACCAAGATGCTGGTGGATGAGCCGCTAATTCATGACTGGTTCGCCAACTCAATCGTGAAATACGGTTTTGAAATCATTGTGGTTATCGCCATTATCGGTTTTGGCACATGGATGAAGAAGAAGATCGAAGAGCAGGCCAAGCGCAATCCCGTTCACATAAAAATGCAATAATACATGATGAGGAGGAGGATTGCCATGTCATCTTCGGACAAATCGATGGAAGAGCAGATCGTGGAAAGCTACAGGCAGGATGAAGATATGATGATTCTCGTTTTTGCCCAGTGGTGTGTCAACGAAGGTCTGAGCCCTGCAGATTTGTATATGGAGGCTTACCCGGATCAGTCCGCCAATGAACGGCTGAACCGTGTACTGGAACTGACCGTACCGAAGGAGGAAGCGGGGGACATCCCGGATACGACGGTACTCGGCGTGCTTTCTCTGTTCGGCAATGATGATCTGGGCGCAGTCGTGGCCGAAGCCATTACTCGCCGGGATCACAATCGTACATGAATTACAATAATGAGGGCATTCTCACGGTTTTCAATACCGGGAATGCCCTCATTTTTGTCTATACATCAGTTCAGTTCAGATGTTCGGCTCTGTGCACGGAACTGTTTAGGAGAAACACCGAATCGGGAACGGAAAACCCGGTGAAAATAGGTGTAGCTTGCAAATCCGGAGGTTTCCGCCACATCCTCCAGTGACATCGGGCTGAAGATGATTCGTTCCCTGGCCATATCCAAGCGGACGTCCAATGTGTATTGCATGATACTTGTCCCGAACGTTTCTTTAAACAAGTGAACGGCCCGGGATACGCTGATACCGACATGTGATGCGACATCGTCCAGCTTGAACAGGGAGGAGGCGTTCTCTTCAATATAATATTTCATACGGTGAGCAAGATATGCCTTGGGAGTTGTGGAGGGCTGCTCTGACAGAAGCCGGTCAATCTCCAGGCACAAAATACGCAGCGTGTACTCCGAAATTTCCGGATACGTATGAGTTAACCTTCTCTTTTCCAATACCAGCTGCCGGAACAGCCCTAAATAACGATCATCCAGCGGCACACGCATTCGGGTTGGACGTTTCTGGGAATTCCACCACTCATCCACCCAGCGGCCACGAAAAAAAATATTATAATCACCGCTTTCCACCATGCTCTCACCTTGAGCATTCACTTCATCCTCGATCTTGAGCTCATAAGGCCTTCCGGGATTAAATAAGAGCAGATCACCGGGACCGATCAATGAAAGCTTTCCGTCAATCACTGCACGGCAGCGGCCATCCGTTTGAAGGCGAAGCAGATAGTGGTCAAATCCGTTCGGCTTGGCCATGATAAAAGGCTTTCGATGAAACGAGAAATTGGCGGAGAGCACGCGGCTGTTCAAAGTCTCCTGCATAGGAAAGTCCCCTTTTGAATTAAGGAAAATAATGACCAGATAGTTCATGTTTTGATCATATACTTCATTTTAAATGAAAATGATTCGGAATACCATGTAACTAGAATAACGAGCATATGTCTCAAGGAGTGACACCCATGCAGAAAATGAAAACGGGAATTATCGGATGTGGAAACATTAGCGGTATTTACTTTCAGAATCTGAAAGACAGCCAATGGGTTGAAGTTGTGGCCTGTGCGGATCTGGTGCCGGAACGTGCTAAAGAGCGCGCCGATGAGTATAACATCCCTTATGTTTATACAGTTGAAGAACTTCTGGCCAGCCCGGAAATTGAACTGGTCATTAATTTAACCATCCCGGCTAGTCATGCCAATGTCGATATCGCCGCCCTGGAGGCTGGCAAGCACGTATATAGTGAGAAGCCGCTGGCGATTACCTTGGAAGAGGGAAGTCAGGTATTGACGGTAGCGGACAGAAGAGGGCTGCGCGCCGGATGTGCGCCGGATACTTTTCTGGGATCTGCGGTACAAACCGCTAAACAGGCGATACATCAAGGCCTGATTGGCCGTCCTATTGCTGCCACCGCGTTCAATATGGGTAAAGGTCCGGAATCATGGCACCATAATCCGGACTTCTTTTATGCTGCCGGCGGCGGACCGATGATGGATATGGGTCCGTATTACATCTCGGCGCTGGTGGAATTGTTAGGACCTGCCCGCAGAGTCAGCGCCTCCGCCAATATTCAAATCCCGGACCGTAATGTTGGTTCCGGACCAAACAGCGGGAAGCCGATTACGGTTCAGACGCCCACTCATTTGGCAGGTACGGTTGATTTTGAAAACGGTGCAATTGTCAGCATGATCACGAGCTTTGATATTTTTGGCGGGTCTGAACTGCCGTGGATTGAGATTTATGGGACGCAGGGAACTTTAAGTTTGTCGGATCCGAACTATTTCAACGGTGACGTCAAAATCCGTGCTCACGGATCTCAGGAGTGGAAGACCCTTGATCCGGTATTCGAGTGCGGCAAGAACGAACGAGGACTGGGTGTGAATGATATGGCAGAGGCCATATCTGAAAATCGCGATCATCGCGCGAGTGCCCGGATGGCGTACCATGTCCTGGAGATTATGCAATCATTTCAGCAGTCTTCGCTCGAAGGGCGCCATATTGTTCTGCAGAGCACGTACCGTTTCGGTCAGCTTCCCGCACCTAAACTTGCTGAGTCCGTTAAAAATTAAGGTTACAGCCTAATTTGGGGTTGAAGCCTGTGTATATGGTTTTATTACTATGGAGAACGATGCTACAATTATAAAGAAGCGGTTTAGTTTCGCTGTCGGATTGTCACGGAAGTAGGATAGCTGCGTGCGGAAGTTCATTTCCTCGCATGATGTGGTGAAGCAATGGTGACACTGTACGTAAGTAGTTATCGGGCCGGATAATGTGATGTAGTGTTAGAGACTCAGGCAACATGAAGCAATTGTCATATCACTTTGTACTTACCAAACAACGAATCAGGAGGGTTTCTATGAAACTGGGAGTATTTATGGTGCTGCTTGGCGGCCGTAAACTGGAGGATGCACTGGATTATGTAGCTTCAAAAGGATTGAAAGCTGTGGAGATCGGAACCGGAGGCTATCCGGGTAATGCACACTGTAATCCGGCGGAACTGCTGGAGAATGAAACGGCATTGAACAACTTCAAGAATGCTGTGGAATCCCGCGGACTGATGATCAGTGCATTGAGCTGTCACGGTAACCCGCTTCATCCTCAGAAACAGATCGCTAAAGAATTCCATGATGCATATGTGAAGACGGTAGAGCTTGCACAAAAACTCGAAGTACCGGTTGTTAACACATTTTCAGGGTGTCCGGGCGATCATGAAGATGCCAAATATCCGAACTGGCCTGTTGCTCCGTGGCCTAATGATTATAAAGAAATTTTGGATTGGCAGTGGGAAAACAAAGTCATTCCGTACTGGACGGAATGGGGAAAGTTTGCGGCTGACCATAACGTAAAAGTCGGTCTTGAGCTGCATGGCGGTTTCTCTGTTCACACACCGGCAACACTGCTTCGTCTTCGTGAAGCGGCAGGGGAAGTCATTGGCGCCAATCTGGATCCGAGCCATATGTGGTGGCAGGGAATTGATCCGGTTCAGGCGATTCATATTCTGGGCCGTGAAGGAGCTATTCATCACTTCCACGCCAAAGATACGACCATTGATCCTGTGAACGTGAATAAGCACGGTGTTACAGATATGCAGTCTTATGCAAACATGATGGACCGCGCATGGCAGTTCCGCAGTGTGGGCTACGGTCATGATGTCAAAGAGTGGGCTGATATGATGAGTGCACTGCGTCTGGTTGGATATGATTATGTTGTAAGTATTGAACATGAAGACGGTTTGATGTCCGTAGAAGAAGGTTTCTCCAAAGCGGTATCAAACTTGCAGCAGGTATTGATTGAAGAGCCGCTGGGTGAGATGTGGTGGGTCTAACCGCTGAACAGGCGGATTTGCAATAATTAGGGGGATTCAGCAATTATGCTTAATGTAACCATTTGGAATGAATTCGTTCATGAGAAGATACATGACGAAGTGAAGGCTGTGTATCCAGAAGGCATTCATAAGGCGCTTGCAGACGGACTGCAAAGTCCGGAATTTCATATTCGAACAGCGACATTGGATGAACAGGAACATGGTTTAACGGATGCCGTACTGAACCTGACCGATGTCCTGCTGTGGTGGGGGCATATGGCTCATGACCGTGTCGATGATGCGGTCGTCAGCAAGGTTGTGAAACGGGTTCAGGAAGGCATGGGTCTGATCGTTCTGCACTCGGGACACTTCTCCAAACCATTCAAAGCGTTAATGGGTACCAGCTGTGATCTGAAATGGCGTGAGGTCGGAGAGCAGGAAATTTTGTGGTCTGTGAATCCTTCCCACCCAATATGCTCTGGTGTGAACAGCCAGATTGTTTTGGATCATGAAGAGATGTATGGTGAGTTTTTCGACATTCCGACACCCGATGAGCTGATCTTCGTCAGCAACTTCGAAGGCGGGGAAGTATTCCGCAGCGGATGTACTTTCAAACGCGGTCAAGGAAACATTTTTTACTTCCGTCCGGGTCATGAAACATATCCGACATACTACAATCCGGAAATACTGAAAGTGATCTCGAACGGGATTCACTGGGCAGCGACGAATGCCTATGCAGCAAAGCCTGTATTCGGCAACAGTCAGCCTCTCCGTTCGTTGGAAGTGCTTGTGTAATATCTTAGTAAGCAATAATACGGCTGCCTTCAAGGCAGCCGTATTTGTGTAATAAAGAATAAGAGCAGCTATAAGGATGTCAAAAAAAAGAAGTAAAGGTTTTCAGTTGTATGAAAGTGTGGTACTATATATTTACTAACTAAATGTAAGCATTGATCATGCTGCGATGCTCTGTGAAGAGGTGAAAGCATATGGAAGCTGCAAAAACCGGGTTGTGTCCCTATTTTGAAACGGCTTTTGCACTGTTGGGCAAACGCTGGAACGGACTGATTATTCAATCCCTTATGAGCGGACCGAAACGATTCAAGGATATTTCAAATCTCATTCCGTCGATGAGTGATAAAATGTTGTCAGAACGAATGAAGGATCTGGAGAGCGAAGGGATTTTAGTAAGGCATGTGTATCCGGAAACGCCTGTGCGAATCGAATACGAGCTGACTGATAAAGGTAGAGCACTGCAGCCTGTAATGAATGAGGTTTCGGCATGGGCAGGGCAGTGGGTCAAGATCAAATGTGAATAAAAGAAACGGCTGGGTCCTGAATTACATATGATGTAATTTCAGGGCCTTTGCTGTACCGGGAATGTTAGCGAAGGCAGTAAGTTTAAGGCAGACATGCACCTTCATGAGAGGCTTGAATACAATAAATAATCATCAGCCCTGTAACAGGGTGGAGGAGGCGAACTAACGTGGACAAGAAGGTGAGCGTTCCTCACATTCAGTACGAACAAAAAGAAGCGGCTGAGCTGGAAAAAGCATCGGTGCTCATTCAGCATATTTTTGACAAAACCATGCATCTGCTCAATACCTTTATGCCGGAATCCATGTGGACTTCGCTGACAGGTCTAAAACGATGCGCTGGCGTCATTGATGATAACTTGAAACTGGAGAGACAAATGATCTTCCAAAAGTGGATCAAGGGTCCAAATGGCTGGAAATGTGTAGGTATGGAACTCTCTATGCCGTCAGATGAACCTCCGTCTCCGTTGAACATGTTGTCCTTTCATAACAGCAGCCAGCCTCCGGGACTGGAGCCGGTGACAGCAGGGAGAATGCTGCAGATGATTATCTGGTCCCAGTTTGAGAAGATAACACTGCTTCATCCGTTTCTTGGCGGAGAGCCCTTCTTTACAAATGAGGAGATGGAGACGGTTTCGACCTATCTGGTGCCTACATATTTAAGTCCGCACCCTTTGAAGGAGCTGGGGAAGGAATTCAAGATCAAGCATCTGGCCTCCGGCATCCCTCTCTATCAAGAGAAGATCCCAGCACCTCCCCTTGTCATGGATGCCGAAAACGGCAGATTATCTGGCGTGTGGATGACGGGCGTTCATGTAAATGAAGGCGGATTTGCAGGATTGCGTCCATATTTGAAAGTGCCAAAAGGTGAACGAACGTATATGAAGGCCCAGATCGTGTAGTTTGAGAGTTACCTTTATAAATGCTGCGATGGCAAGTGTTCTTACGACCGCTATTGCATCCAAAATACTTGGAATTTTCCAAAATATGAAGACATGGTGTAATCAGGGAATAATCCCCCGCCATGTTTTTTTTGTTGTGACAGATTGTCAAGCTAAGCGCGACACCTCGTCCATGAACGATTGGTGAGAAGACTTCCAGCCGAGGCATTTCCTAGGGCGGTTGTTGATGAGATGGAGGGCATGAGCCAGTTCTTCATCGGTAACCGTTGCAAAATCATGTCCCTTCGGGAAGAATTCCCGAAGAAGTCCGTTGCTGTTTTCATTGGAGCCACGTTGCCACGACGAGTAGCCGTTTGAAAGGTCCCCAACGGGTACTGACCGGCTACAACGCCAAAAGCGATCTCCATGGAATGCGCTGTACGGTCCGGCATCTTTAACCGTTGCAAAATCATGTCCCTTCGGGAAGAATTCCCGAAGAAGTCCGTTGCTGTTTTCATTGGAGCCACGTTGCCACGACGAGTAAGGATCGGCGAAGTAGACATCCACGCCATGAAAAGTTTCCAGTTGCTTGTAGCAAGCGAACTCTTTCCCACGGTCTGTCGTAGCCGTTTGAAAGGTCCCCAACGGGTACTGACCGGCTACAACGCCAAAAGCGATCTCCATGGAATGCGCTGTACGGTCCGGCATCTTAACAGCAACATAGAGCCTTGTCTTACGCTCGACGAACGTTGCGGCACAGGCGCGGCTGTTCCCACGGCTCGATACCACGGTGTCGAGTTCCCAGTGACCAAACGACTCACGCTTGCGGATCTCTTTGGGTCGCTGGCTAATCGGATTCCCTACGAGAAAGCGTCCGCGTGTCTCCATGGGCCTACGACGCTTCCCTTTGTGCCGCAATACCTTTACTTCACCGGCGGCAATGTGGTCGGCATACAACCATCGATAGATCGTCTTGAAGCAAACGAAGGGCTTTCCGCTCATGCGGCGCTCTTCGGCGATTTGCTCCGGGGACCAGGTTAGCGCAAGCTTTGCTTCGAGCTCTTGAGCCAGCTCCGAAGTCAGCTTTCCCGCAGGTTTACAAGACAACCGGCGTTCCATGTAAGCCGTTTGGGCCTGCTCCGCCCTATACGTTCCATCTGCGCCTCCACGTATCCGTTCTCTCGCGATGGCAGAATGATGCCGGCCCAACTCTTTTCCGATGGCACGGTTCGACCATCCCAACCGTAACAATAGTTCTAGTTGGCTGCGTTCGTTTATGCTAAGATGAGTGTAACTCA